>CAWAJB010000024.1:0-196506 GCA_963782185.1 uncultured Actinomycetes bacterium | reverse complement strand
GCCTGGCCCGGGGGTGGGGGAGTGTCGGCGGCACGGGCGGATTCCAGCCATCGTCGCAACACTGGCCTCTGATGGCCACGAATGGTATCGGCTTTAACGGACCACGGTGCGGGCCAGGTCGATGAGGGGGGTTTCGGTGTGTCGTGCCCAGGACTGGAGGGCGGCGGCGAGGACAAGGGCGCTGCCGTAGAGGACGTGCTGGCCGCCTTGACGGACGATGAGCGAGTCGAGCGATGCGAAGGCTCGTCCCTTGCGTGCCAGGGTGAGGATGTCGATGGCGGCGCGCTCACCGGTCCAGTGCCCGGCTGGCAGGCGGGTCATCGTGGCCAGGCCGGTGGGGCATCGGTGTCGTGCCCGGCCAGCCACTGGTCGAGCAGGCCGAGGGCAAGGCCGGTGCAGGCGGCGACGGTTGGGGCGGAGCCGTCAGGGGATTCCGGCTGGGCTTGGTCCAGTACTCCCGCGGCGAGCCGGGTATCGCCGTCAGCGATGGCCTCGGCGGCCAGCCGCAAGGTGACGGCGGCTAGTTCGCGGGCCTGCCCGACGGGAGTGAACAGCGCCATGTTGTGCCGCTCGGTCGCGCGGTTCAGTGCCAGTTGCAGCGTCTCCACGTCGGGCACGTCGATGTTGTCCACGTCGATGCCTTCCTCGGCCAGCAGCGGCGCCAGCTCCCGCAGCAGGTCGCTGGCCATGCCCGGCTTGAACTGGATGTCGGGCGGCCCGGCGGGCGGTTCTGGGGAGCGGCGTCGCATGTCTGGCACGCGGACCATCATCGCAGGCCCGCCCGCTGGCAGGGACGTCACGGTCAGAGGGTTCACAGGCCCAGCCGCGCGGCGGGCGTGTCCCAGCCCAGTGTCTTGCGCGGCCTGCCGTTCAGCTCGGCCGCCACGGCGGCCAGCTCGTCCGGCCCGTGCGCGCGCAAGTCACTTCCCTTGGGGAAGTACTGGCGGAGCAGCCCGTTGGTGTTCTCGTTCGATGGCCGCTGCCACGGGCTGGCCTTGTCGCAGAAGTACACCGGCATGCCCAGCACGGCGCTGATCTCGGTGTGCAGCGCCATTTCCTTGACATCGCGCCGGTCACCGCCTCGATGCCGCAACAGGACCGGGACGCCTGGGAGGCGGCCAGCGGCGGCGCCAGCCCGGCCGACGACGTCTTCGACTCCCAGGAGCGCGCCTACACCCAGCAGGTGACCGCCAAGGGCTACGACACGATGACCGGCGTTGGCGCGCCCAACGGCGCCGCCTTCATCACCGCGCTGCGCCGCGCCGCCTGCTGCTCCCAATGAGTCCCCGAGCAGGAACCACGGCTCCCGTTCGGGGAATCTAGATCTTCATCCCGAACGGGACCGTGGCTCCGCCTCCCCGGAGCGCTCCTTCAGCGGGCGGGGGGAGCCAGGCCGTCGAGGAAGAAGGCCTTCAGCCGCCTGGGTGCCTGGTCCGGGCCTCCGTTGTTCGGCAGCTGCTGGGCCAGCAGCGCGCCCAGGACGATGATGTCGCGCGTGGTGACGTCCGCGCGGATCGTGGCGTCGCGCCAGCCGCGGTCGAGGATGCGCTGGAGCGCCTGGTGGACGCGAGACCTGGCGGCGAGGGTTTCCGCGGCTGTCGGGATGGGTCCGCCGTGCAGGGGGAGGACCAGCTGGTCGGCGTGGCTGATGACGCAGTCCAGGAACGAGCTCAGCGTGGCGAGGCCGGGCTGGTTGAGGTTCTCGGCGTCCTCCGCGCACTGCAGGACGAGGCGCCGAGGCCGCGGCGCTCGCCTTCACGGGCGAGGAGCTGTCCTTCGGCACGTTCGAGCTGGCCTCGCCGGGCATGGTCAACAGTGTCCGCCTGGCGGAGCTGATGACCGCGGCCGCCGGCCGCGAGGTGATCGCCGAGGATCTGCCCGCGGGGTTCACGCTGCCCCCGGGGCAGCCCGACGGCCTGGGCGCCATGTTCGCCGAGTACGACAGGCACGGCTTCCACGGCGGCAACCCGCTCGTGCTCCGCGCGATCCTGCAGCACGAGCCGCGCACCGTTGCCGGTTACATAGCCGAGCTCGGTGCCGCCCGCTTCCGTTAGGTCCGCGTCCGTCAATCCATGAGGAGACACCATGCCCAGCGAGCCCGCGCCCGTCCCGCCCGACGATCTGTCCCGCAAGCTGACGGTCGCGCGGCCCGACCATGACCAGAGCCTGCCGCATCTCGGGTTGGTCGGCGACACGTACACGATCCTGGTCACCGGCCAGGACACCGCGGGGAAGTACACGCTGATCGACATGCACGTGCCGCCGGGCGGCGGGCCGCCGCCGCACCGGCACGACTTCGAGGAGATGTTCACCGTGCTGGACGGCGAGGTCCTGGTGACCTTCCGGGGGCAGCAGCTCGTTGCCCGCGCCGGGGAGACCATCAACGTGCCGGCCAACGCCCCGCACGCGTTCACCAACGCCACCGGCACGCCGTCGCGGCTGCTGTGCTTGTGCGCCCCTGCGGGGCAGGAGGAGTTCTTCACCCTGGTCGGCGAGCCCGTCGCCACCCGGACGCAGGCGCCGCCCCCACTCGACGCCGCCGCCCCGGCGGCCTTCATCGCCATGTCTCCTCGCTGATGAGGGGCGGGCAGGGGATCGCGATCCACTCGGCGCGGGGCCGGGGTATCTGGCGGGAGTGCTGGCCGGGGCGGCGGGCCGGGACCGTCTCGGTGCGGTTGTAGTAGACCCGGCCGATGTAGGCCTCGCTGCGCAGGATCCGGGCCAGGGTGGAGGTGCCCTGCACGGCGCGGCTGCCGGTGGGGGTGGGCACGGCTTCGGCGTTGAGCTGGCGGCAGATCTGGCGGATGGTGGTCCCGGCGGCCCGCTCGGCGAAGATGCGCCGCGCGATCGCGGCTTCGGGCTCGCAGATCTCCAGGCGGGCCGGGCCGTCTGGGCCGCGGGGGATGCGCCGGTAACCGTAGGGGGCCTTGCGGGAGATCACTTCGCCGGCCCGGGACCGGAATAGCTTGCCCCGCCGGTACCGTTCGCCGATCTTAGCCCGCTCGTACTCGGCGATCACGCCCTGCACCTGGGTGAGCAGCCTGGCCTGCGGGTCGTCCTGGTCCAGGCCGGGGGCGTCGGTGAAGGCCACGCTCACGCCGAGGCGGGCCAGCTCGTCCAGGACGAGCACCTGGTAGGCGTAGGAGCGGGCCAGCCGGTCCGGGGACAGGCAGCAGACCACCTTGAACAGCCCGGCCTCAGCGGCGTCGCGCAGCGCGTCCAGGCCGGGCCGGTCCAGCCGGGCGCCGGAGTGCCCGTCGTCGCGGTACTCCCCGGCCAGCTCGTGGCCGGCCGCGGCCGCGTGCGCGCGCAGCGCCTCCAGCTGGGAGCCGATCGTGCCGCGCTCGGCCTGGCGCTCGGTGGAGACCCGGGCGTAGATCGCTGCTTTCATGACTATCCCTCCCTGGCCTGGCTGCCGGGCGCGGCCAGCGCGCTGGCCGCGCCGAGCAGGAACTGGTAAGCCGCCGCCAGCGCCTGCTCGCGGGGGCCGGCGTGCGGGGTCCACGGCGGGCGGGCCGCGCCGGGGCTCGGCGCGGAAGCCCGGCTCGGCGGCGGGCCAGGCGATCAGCCCGGCCAGCCCGCGGCGGGCGAACCGGGCGGCGGCCACCCCGGCCGGCAGGCTGCCGCCCTCCAGCAGGCAGGCTCGCAGCATCTCGTAGTCGGCCTGCGCCGCCTCGGCGGGCGGCCAGAACACCCGGGCGCTCACCGGCCGCGCGCCCGCTCGATGGTGCGCCGGTGCAGCACCACCCCGAACCTGTCCGCGACCTGTGCGGCCAGCGCCGCCCCCGGGGCATCCGGTGCTGACCGGATGAACTCGGCGATCTCGCCGCGCAGCTTGACCGGGCCGCGCCGGCCACGGCGCTCGTCCAGCAGCCCAGCCATCCCCGCCTCGGTGAAGGCGGCGGCCACCAGGTAGAACGCGGCCCGCGAGTACCCGTGCGCGCCGCCGGCCGGGTCACCGGGTCGCCGTCGGCGAAGTGGGCGCGCAGCATCTCGTACTTGACCTGCACCTTGTCCGCGGCCAGGAAGAACCCGCCGGAGCTGAACAGCGGCGCGCTCACCGCCTCCGCCCTCGGGTGCACCAGCCCGGCCCGCTCCAGCGCGGCCCGCCTGCCTGCCTCGCTCATCGTGACCACCTCCGTCACCAGACGGTAGGGCAGCCGCGGCATAGTGTCCAGTATTTTCCGCCGCGTGTCGGTCCTGCGCTGCCCTGGACCGGTCAAGAATCCATGTTAGCTGGCTAAGCCTCTGAATCTGCGGCGGCAAAGCATGAACACTGCGGTTTTCATTACTAGACACTTAGGTCGCTCCGTACCGGGGCACGGCGCAGCCTGCGACGGTGGTCAGGATGCAGATACAGTCCCGGGACTTCGTCTCCCGGCGCCAGCACGGCGCTCAGTTGCAGCTTTGCGTTCCGCAGGTGCCCACCAACGGCGACTCCTACCGCATGCGCGAAGCCAGAGCCAAAGGAGGAACCACCCCGAACAAGCACTAACCAACCCCAGGGGTGGGGGACTTTTACCTGGCCACCAGCGGGGGACCGCAACTTGGCCGTTGACACCGGTAGTGTCCGTCCGGCGCGGGGCCTGCTGGTGTGCTGCGCCGCACAGGCGCAGGGTCGCGCCGTGGCGCAGCCCTGCGCGCCTGCCGGCGCGCCGGTGCGCCACCTGAGGAACCAGGCGCGCCGCAGCGCACGGGACGTGGCTGGTCTTGGCGAAGCGGACTTCGTGGCCGGCGTGGATGGCCTGGTGGCCGAGGGCGCAGGCGATGAAGGTCTTGCCGACGCCGACTGGGCCGGACAGGATGACTGATTCGCGGGCGGGCAGCCAGCGCAAGGCGGCGAGGTCGCGGATGGCGGCGGCGGGGATGCCGGGGCTGGCGGTGAAGTCGAAGCCCTCGAAGGTGGCCTGCTCATCGAAGCGGGCCCGGTGCAGGCGGCGGCCGATGGCGGCGCCGGAACGGCGGCTGATCTCGTCTTCGCACAGGACCAGGAGGAATTCCAGGTGGCCGGGGTCCCCGGCGCGGGCCTGGGCGAGCCCGCGCCTCCAGCGTGCCGAGCATGCCGGAGAGCTTGAGGGTGCGCAGGGCAGCGCTGAGGCCGTTGGTGTCGGTGATGGCGGTCATCGGCGGGGTTCTCCTTCGGCGGCGGGCACGCGCCCGGCGGGCCGGGCCTGCTGCGGCCCGCACCGCCCTGGCGGGCCAAGGACGGCCTGGTGGTGCCGGGATGGCCAGGAGCGCGGGGTCCGCGGGGTGCCCTGAGGGCGTGGCGGCCGGGTCCGCGGCGGCGCCCGGGGGCCGTGGCGGGGAAGGGGAGGACGTTCGCGAAGATCCCGCCCGGGCCGCGCAGGAACGCGCCAGCGCTGGCCGCGGGTGCGGGTGCGGCCGGGGGCCAGGTTTCGGTGCCGGCGGCCAGGATCCCGCGGATGGTCTTATAGGACGGGTCCCCGGCCTCGATCGCGCGGGCGCAGGCTGCTTCCAGGCGGGCGGTGTCGTGCTTGCCGCCCAGGCCGATCACGCCCTGGGCGGCCCGCAGCCGGTAGAGGGCATTGTCAGCCATGAGCTCCTCGATGACCTGCGTGCACGCCTGCCCATGCCCGCCGCCTGGCGGCGGCACCACGCCGGGGTCCGCATGAAATGCGCGACTTTCTCAGGCGGGTAACCGGCCAGGTCGGTCTGCTTGCCGCGCTGCTTGCGCGGGTGGGTCTTGACCAGCTCCCCGCGGTCGAAGAACTGAACCATCGTGAAGGTCAGCCGCACATCGAGGGTCTTGCCGATGTGCCGCCACGGGATGGAATACAGCACCTTGGCGACCGAGGCGCAGATGTCGGGCCCGACCTTCGCGGTGCGCCATTCCGCGAGCACGAACTCCCCGGCCGGCAACGCTGCCAGCGTGCCCTTCTCTGCCGCCTCGAACACGGCCAGCGGGCTGGCGCCCTCCGGGCCGGCAGGCCCGCCGCCCGGCCACCTCGGTGCACCACCGCTCACCCTCTGATTGCATCTGCGCCAGCGAGGTGAATTCCCGGCCCCGCCAGAAGCTGTCCCGGATATACGGCATCGGCCGTTCAACCTGCGGCTTGTCCCGGGGTTTCCGGGACCTGGCAGGGTCTATCAGGCACCCGTAATGGGCGGCCAGTTCCGCGTATGCCCGGTTGATTTTCGGGTCATACAGGTCCGGCCGGTCCACGCCGGTCTTCAGGTTGTCCGGGACGAGCCGGGCCGGGACCCCGCCGAAGAACTCGAAGGCCTTCACGTGGCACTCGGTCCAGGCATGCTGGTCCAGCCTGATCACCGGCCGCACGAACAGGTGCCGCGAGCAGCACAGCACCATCACGAACGCCCAGACCACGTGCCTGGCCCCGGTCAGCGGGTCAAGCCAGCGGCCCATCTGCCCGTAATCGATCTGCGCTTCCTGGCCCGGCTCACGCGGCGCCAGCCGCAGCACCCGCACCTGTTCCCGGCGCGTCTCCTCCGGCACGTTCGCCGCCACATACCGGCGCAGGCTCGCATACGACGCCGCCAGCCCATGATCACCGGCCAGCCGCTGCCAGATCGTCTTCACCGTCACCCCGGCCTTGAGCTGGGCGGTGATGAACTCATGGTGCTTGCCGATCTCCGGCCAGGTCACCTGCCGCAGCCCGGCATCGGCCAGTTCCGGGAACCACCCCGCGACCCGCTCCCGCCACTCCTGCCCGGTCACCGGGGGGCCGCCTGGTGCCAGGCCCTCCGCCTCCGCCGGGGCCAGGTACTTACGGACCGTCTTGCGGTCCAGCCCCAGGCTCTCCGCGATCTGGTTCTTGCTCCGGCCCGCATACCAATGCGCCAGAATCTCGGTCACATCGACCACGTCGAACGTTCTCCTTGCCATCGGCCCCCCGCCCGTTGCGACGGAGGGAAGCATCCTGCCTTCCCAATGACCAGCCCCGCACCGACACGCACACCATCCCCATGGGGAATAACGTGACTCCGCCGGGTGGGGAATTACGTGCTCACATCAAGGCCCCGACTGGGGAATTACGTGATCGCCGACAAACGTCGAATGGCTCGATATCCCCCGACTCTCAACCGATCCATACGATGTCGAAGATCCGGATCAGTTGCGCATCCGCATCGAGGTAGAAGCCCAGGATCCCGCTGCCCGACCCGAACACGGCCTCACGGAACCGGGGATCATCTCCAGGCGGCCGGATCACCGCATCCCAGGGCTGCATGGCTAACTCCGCAGCGCAGTCCACGAGCGCATCGCGCGCATGCTCAGGCAATGAGTGAAATTGAACCTGGGCCCCGCCGCCGAACTCGACCCGGTAATTCACCTCGCCGGCCTGCGGACAGGCCAGCCGGGGATCACCTGCTCAGCAGGCGCAATACCGGCCGCCCGGCCATGACGGGCGGCGGCCAGCCGCTCCTCATACCCTGGACCGGAGTAAGCGGCGGCCCGCAGCCGCCACAGTCGCAGCAGATCCTGAAGCTCACGGAACTGCTCCGGACGTCGCGCCCCTTCCACGGCGGCTGCGTACTCAGCCAGGAACTGCGCATGGTAGCCCTCCGGCAGCACGGCGAGGATCTCGACCGGGTCATCACGATCATGATCATCAACCGGATGCGCAGTCACAGCCCACTCCGTTCAGCGCCTGCAGACGACTGCTGCCCACGCTAGCCCGCACACCTTCAGTATGCGACAACATCCCGGCGCGCCGCGGCCCTCACTTCTGCCGGGACAAGGGTCACGGCCACCAGACCCGAAATGCCCGCCTGACCCGACTACACAGCGCAATCACCGCCAGGAACCGGAGCGGATCTAGCCCCAGGCGCCGAAACCTGCTCTGCAACCCGGCCTTGAGACGGGCGACTGGCCCCTTTGACACCCATGAGAGAGTGCTCTCCCGGATTGCGCTCTCCCAGTGGGCTGCACCTAAAAAATTAGGCGACACAGATCAGCCCAAAACCGCCGCCGACCTCGGCGAATGCCGCTAAATCCAACCTCGGAGCACTCTCCTGGCAGCGAGTGCTCACCCGCTGCCAGGCCGCTCCGCTGCTCACCAGCAACGCTCTGACCTGGGGGTGGGCACAGCTGGTTTCGAACCAGCGACCCCTCGCTTGTAAAGGCTTGTCACCCCACTCCCCCCGCCTGCGGCTTATCCCGTCCGCCCAGGTCAGGACCGAGCAGGAGCGAGCACAGCCGAGCACCACCGAGCAGCCGCGAGCCAACTGCGCTCCCAATCGCGCTCCCACTTCAAGATCCATCCGTGCCGCTCCGGGTCACACCCACGCAAGAAGACGGTCATAGCGAGGTTGCGCTTATACCGGGCAGGTCACCGAACCGGGCGTTCGCATCGAACGTGAGGATGATGCGATCGGTCTGCAGCGCGTGCGCGGCAATGATCAAGTCATGCGCGCCGCGCGGCTTGCCCGCGCGGCGGGCGTGCGCTATCAGGCGCGCATGGCAGGCGGCGGTCCTCTCGGTGTAGTCGAGCACATCCACCGCCGAGGTGATAGCGACCAGCGCCCGCGCCCGGTCAGCCGCACGCTCGGGGCTGTCCGCTAGCTCGATGCCGACCCGGTACTCAGCGACGGATACTGCCCCGATGGCGAGTTCATCCTGATCCAGGGTGGCCCGGTCAATCGTGCCGCGCTCGTAGGCGATCAGGACGTTGGTGTCCAGGATCAAGCGCCTGCCCACGGATCGTTCCCCTCAACGAAAACATGGGCCAGCGCGGCAGCGATGTCGTCGGCGAATCGCTCATCCGGCGGCGGGACGTGCTCCAGCGCGGAACGCAGGTCCGCCCCAGTACGGCGCCGGGCAGGCCTGATTTCCGCGACCACATGGTTCCCTCGCGTGATCGTGACCGTCTCTCCACGCTCGATCGCATCAAGAAGGTCAGAGAAATTGCGGGACGCCTCGGTCGCGGTCATCGTTCGCATACGACCATGGTATCTGATAATCAGATTGCGACTATGCGCCGAGCGGTTCCCCGGCGCCGATGGGACGCCGCAAGCCCCGCGGGTCACTGCCGGGCGAGTTCGCCGTAGAAGTAGGACGCGGTGACTCCGCCGTCCATGAGGAAGTCGCTGCCGGTGATGAACGCCCCGTCGGGGCCCAGGAGAAGCGCGCCGACGGTTCCGACCTCGTCTGGAGTGCCGCCGCCCCGTCACCTGCTTCAACAGCCCATCCGGGCGGTCAGGGACAGGCCTTCCTCGCGGGCCCCGCGGACCAACTCCTCCGCCGCCTGCTGCTCAGCAGTCGTCTCCGGCTTCTCCTTCTTCTTCGGCACATCGCCTGGATGACCTATGCGAAGGGTTCAATGATCATACGCCACGAGTGAGCGCTTGACGGGCTGACCGGCTCGGTCGTTGTACCAGATCACGACGGTCAGGGCGAGGATGCGCTGCAGGACTCTGACCATGACGCCGGCTGGGGTGTGGCCGCCGTGGCGTTCGAGGTCGAGCTGTCCTTTGGAAGGTGTCATTGCTGGATTCGATGACCTGGCGCAGCGGCTTGAAGAAGCGGGTGCCCGCCCGTTCCGGCTCGCCCTGGCGGGCTGGGCGGAGCAGGCAGATGCGGCCATCGGCGAAGGACGGTTTCGAAGTCGTGCCCGTAGTAGTTCTTGTCCGCGATGATGGTCTGGCTGTCCCGGCCGGCGGTCAGGGCCGGGTCGGCCAGGATGTCCAGCAGCACCTGGCGCTCGTCAGCCCTGGCGCCGGCCAGGGCGAACCCCACTGGCAGGCCTGCAAGGTGCACAGCAGATGCAGGCGAAGTCCCCAGAAGTAACGCGAATGGCTGGCGCAGTACCCGTATTCAGCCCATCCAGCCAGGTCAGAGCGCCTGGCGGTCTCGCGGGACCGGCCGCATTCCACCGGGGTGGAATCGGCCACCCAGACGTCGTCGGTCCACAGGCTGGTATCGGCCGCGAGCATCCTGAGTCCCGCTGAGCCATTGCCTACCCGGACGCCCGGGTGGCCGGTCCTGCGGTGGGTCGCCCGAGCACTGCCGCTGACGCCGGCTGCTGCTGTGCGTGGCGCGGGTGGCCGTGTGCATCGCGCTGCTGCACGCCGGCCTGTCTCATTACCTGGGCAAGGGGCCCCGGCCGAAGCGGTGGCTGGTCGCCACGGCCATCGCGCTCACGCCGATTGGAGCTTCACTGGTCGCGTGCCAGGCGTATCACCGATGTGGCCTCTCGCTCTTCAATATCAGGCAGGAAGAACGAAGGACCGTTATGGCTCTCAGGACTGCCGGCCAGGCCAGCGCACCGACGGTTGAAATGCCAGCCGGGGACCATGGTACCGCGACCGGGTTTAGCGCACAGCTCGATTGCCATCGCGCAGCCGAGCGGCGGGAGGCGCGAGATGAACGAAACGTGTGATCGGTGCGGACCAGCGGTCCGTGCGGCGTACCGCGTGGACCGGGAAGGCGAGCTTTACCTGTGCCTGCACTGCGCGAGCCAGCTATGGGCTGCGCTCTTCGCGCAGGGCTGGATCATCTCGCTTATTGACGAGCGTGCGCTCTCGCCGCAAGCTAGCTAGGTTGCCGCGCTTGGCCCAAGCAGCAAGGGCATCAAAATTGAATATTAACCCTGGTACTGACACAATCACGGCGTATACCCATAAGGCCTGATGATGATTCCAGCGACACGCCGCGTGTCGGCCGGGCTTCTCGAAGAAGCCGAGATTGAGCGACGCTCGCAGTTCACCGCGAGTGGATGGCCGCAGGCCGGCCCGGCGCCGTCTCACACGACGAGGCGATGGCTGAGCTACTCGGCAGCCAGTGAAGATCGAGTGGTAGCCGCGCCTGGGCATCAGATAGACCAAGCGTCCACCGTTAGCCGCGTACCCCGTCCGCGTGGCGGGCGATCAGCGCAGACGGAATCGAGTTGTATGAGTGACCGCTGGGATAGGTGCGAGCTCCACGCCGGAGCTGGCGGGGCCATTGAATTCCTGTTGAGGAACGTGCGGCGCCGTCACCTGAGGTGGACTCTCGGTCAAGTCCATCACGGATGGACGGGAATCTTTGGCTCCGGATCTCTGCCTTGTCGGCTTTTTTTGGGTAACCATGGGAAAGGGAGGCTGCGGGCGTAGGTGGCGGGATGTCACGACTGGGGGGCGACATGGAGCAGGGCGACGTTGGTCTCGTCGGACGGGACGCCGAGCAGCGTGAGATCGCACGCGTCCTGGACTTAGCCAGGCGCCGATTGGGCGGCGCGTTAGTGCTCAGCGGCGAGGCTGGGATCGGCAAGACCGCCCTGCTCCGGGAAGGCGCCGCAACGGCCACGGACCTGCACGTGCTCACTGCCGCGGGGACAGAGGCCGAAGTGGCGCTGCCGTTTGCAGGGCTGCACTCACTACTGAGCCCGCTGCTGATGCGGTTGGACGACATCCCGGCTCCGCAGGCGATGGCCCTTTCCGCCGCGTTCGCGCTCTCGGCGCCGGAGACCGTGGACCTGTTCGGGGTCGCCGCTGGCGCGCTCAGCCTGCTGGTCGCGGCGGCGGCGGGCGCTCCGGTGCTGGCCCTGGTGGACGACCTGCACCAGCTCGACCGCGCCTCCCGCGAAGCGCTGCTGTTCGTGGGTCGCCGGCTGTCCTGCCAAGGAATCGGCCTGGTTTGCGCCACCCGGACGGACGGTCCGAAGGCTACCGGGACGGGCCTGCCGCACCGCCGAGTCGAGCCACTCGACGCCAACGCAAGCCGGGAGCTGCTCGGCCGGTCCGGTGGCGGGCCGGTCGCCCCCGCGGTCGCCGACCAGCTCGTCACCGCGGCCGGGGGGCTGCCGCTCGCCCTGATTGAGCTGCCCACCCTGCTGAACCCGGCCGAGCTGAGCGGTGAGGCGCCCCTGCGGAACCCGCTGCCGGCGGGGCCCGGAGTGTGTGACGCATACGCCCCGCTAGTGGAGCCGCTGGGCCTGGCCAGCCGCAGCGCCCTGGTCGTTGCCGCCGCCGCTAGCGACCTGAACCTGGCCCAGATTCTGGCGGCCGTGGCCCGGCTGGATGGAAATCAGGCGGCACTCGAGGCAGCCGAGGTTGCTGGTGTGGTACGGCTGAGCAGCGTTGGCGTCTCCTTCCGTACCGCGCTGGTCCGTGCGGTGATCTACCAGCGGGCCAGCGCCGCCGAGCGGCGAGCGGCGCACGCCGCGCTGGCCGATGTGGCCGACGCCGACAAGCGCGCCCACCACCTCGGCCTGGCAACCTTAGGCGCGGACGAGGACGTCGCCGGGGAAATCGAGGCGCTGGCGCTGCAGGCGTCCCGCCGCTCAGGCCCGGCGCCGGCTGCGCAACTGATGGAGCGGGCCGCCGAGCTCAGCATCGCGGACGACCAACGGGCACACCGGCATGCACTCGCCGCCGAACTGTGGCAGCACGCGGCCGTTCCCCGCGTCTTCGGCTTGCTGGACCGGGCGATCCGGCTGTCCGGCGACCTGCGGGTGCGCGGCCACGTTCAGGCTGTGCGGGGACGCCAGGAGCTGCTCGACGGCCGGCCGCTGCCAGCGCACCGGCTGCTCGTGCACGAGGCGGCCCGGATCCGGGCGGCCGACCCCGGCCGGGCCGCCACTATGCTCGCCGACGCCGCACAGGCGTGCTGCCTCGCCGGCCAGTCCCAGGCCGGCCTCGTGATGGCCCGGCACGCCTGGCTGCTCATCAGGCAGGCCCCCGGCCTGCTCACCGCCGTTGTCGCCGCCCAGCTGGCCGCCGTGCTCAGCCTGCGCGGCGACCTGGTGGCCGCCCGCGAGCTGGTGGACGAGTGGACCGGGCCGCTGGACGACGCCGTCGGCGACGACGCCGTCCCCCTGGAATACCGGCGGATCGTCCAGCTGGTGTACCCAGGGGTATTGCTCCGGCTCGGGGAACTCGACCAGGCCTGGCGGGTGCTGGACGCGGCGCTGCACCAATGCCGCCTCCAGCGGATGACCGCGCAGCTGCCCGGCCTGCTCGCGGCCCGGGCCCAGCTCGACCTGCGGCTGGGCGAGTGGGAGTCGGCGCGGACGGGCGCCGCTCAGGCACTGCGGCTGGCCCGGGACGCCGGTCAGCTGGGCGACGAGGTGGCGGCTCTGGTTGCCGGCGGCCGGCTGGCCGCCAGCCGGGGACAGGCCGAGGAGTGCGGGCCGCTGCTGGCTGCGGCGCGCCGGATCTGCCGACGGTCGGGGCTGAGCGGCTACCTGGTGGCGATCGACGCCGCCGAGGGTCTGCTTGAGCTGGGCTCAGGTGAGGCGCCCGCCGCGCTGGCCCGGCTGGAGATGATCGCCCGCCGGGTCGAGGCCGGCGCAGCGCCCGACCCCGGCGCGATCGACTGGGCGGCGGACCTGGTGGAGGCGGCCGCTGGCAGCGGCCAGACCGAGCGGGCACGACAGGCGCTGGCGCAGCTGGAGCGCCAGGCCGCCGGGTCAGCCACGCTGCCGGCCGTCGTCGCCCGCTGCCGCGCGATGCTCGACGGCAGCCTGGCCGTCCTGGAGCAGAGCGAGCCCATGGACGAGGTCAGAACGGCGGCCGACCCGTTCAACGCTGCCCGCACCGACCTGTGGCTCGGGGTCCGGTTCCGGGACGCCGGCCGCCCGGCGGAAGCCCGGGCCAGGCTGCTCGCGGCGGCCGAGGCGTTCGAGCGGCTAGGCGCGCGGTCGTGGACCGACCGGGCGCGGCAGGAGCTGACCGTCGGCGGCCCGGGTGCCGAGCGCCTGACCGCGCAGGAGCACCGTGTGGCCCTACTGGTCGCACGGGGCTCTACCAACCGCGAGGTGGCGGATGCGCTGTTCCTCAGCCAGAAGACCATCGAGTTCCACCTGCGGAATGTCTTCCGCAAGCTCGGCCTGCGCTCCAGGGCGGAGCTGGCGAGCATGGCGGGACGCACCGGCGCCCTGGCCCCCGGCGAGGGACGACACCCGCGCAGCGACCTTGCACTGATCCCCAACCGCTGATCCGCACCCCAGAGTGCTGGCACCATCACTGCGGCCGCCGCCCGGCTCCGGGGACTGGCCGATGCCTCCGCAGCAAAGCGGTTTCAACCCCGTCTCCCGGCTGACCTGCCGCGGTGCGAAACGGAGCAGTTCACGCCGGGTCAAGGCCGGCCGCCGCGATCCTGCCACGCCGTTGCCTAGTGCACAGTGGCGACCGGCCTGCCCGGGTCGCCCTGGGGTGCCCCGGGAACGCAGGGCTCAGCGGCCCAGGGTTCCGGGCGGCCAGGACCTGGGGTCTTCACCTCGGGATTTCATCGGTGGCAGGCAGCCGTTGACGGCCTAGCGTCGGATCCCTGATCGCTGCGACGTCTGGGGGTCCCGGGATGGCGGACTACCACGTCGTCGGCGACGTCTCGGCCATCATCGTACGGACGCTGGCGCACGCCTTCGCCGATCTGAAGCCGGCGGCGCCGGTAGTCGAGCTCAACGACCTCTCCGATACCGTGCAGACGCCCGTGCCGAAGCTCACCGTCTTCCTCTACGACATCTGCGAGGACCCGGCCAGCCGGAACCGCCCGCCGGTCCGCTCGGTGCCACCGGACGCGCCGTCGGTGCGGAAGCCGCCGATGGCGCTGCTGCTGCGCTACCTGCTCACCCCCTGGGGCGGCAGCCAGGTCACCCAGCAGGAGATGCTCGGCCGCACCCTGCAGTCCCTGTACGAGGACGCGATCCTGGACGGCGCGCAGCTGTCCGGCGGCCTAGCCGGCAGCACCGACGCTCTCCGCTTCACGCTGACCCCGCTCTCCCTGGAGCAGAAGTCCTGGGTCTGGTACGCGATCCAGAAACCGTACCGGCTGTCCCTGAATTACGAGGTCCGGGTCGTGAACCTGGACGCGGTCAAGGCCGTCCCGGTGGTCCCGGTGGCCAGCCGCGCCCTGGTGCCCGCCGCGCTCCGCGGCCCGCCGCAGCCCGCGGAGCCGGCGCCGTGACCACCGCCGGGGGCCGGGGCATCCTGGCCGGCGAGCAGCGGACGGTGACCAGCCCGGCCTGGCTGATCCCGGTCGACGACTTCCGCCGGGTCCGCTCCGCCGAGGGCGTCACCGCCGCCCTGGACCGCTGGGACGGGGCCACGTGGGAGCCCACCGACGTCGTCGCAGTGCTCACCCCCGGCGGCGTGATCGCCTATCCCGGGCTGAATTTCAGGCCCTGGCCCTTCGAGCCACAGCCTGAGCTATACCGCTGCCGGCTGGCCGCGCCCGGCCAGTACCCGCTGCTGCACACGGAGGCAGGAGCGTTCCGGTCGGACCTGATCGGTGCCGTGTTCGTCGCCTACCCGCATGACCACGACCACCCGCCGGAACTGCCCGCCGAACCGCTCGTGGTACCGATGCTGCCCGGCCCGGCGTACCCGTTCCCGCCCGGCACCCGCGTGGTCCGGGGCACCGTCCAGGACGCCGGAACCGGGCTGCGGATCGCGAACGTGCTGGTCCAGGCCTCCGGGCACACCGACCCAGACGGCGTGCCGTGGACCGAGCGCTCGCTCTCCGGGCCGGACGGCGGCTTCGCGCTGGCCCTGCGCTTCCAGGGCGTCGCCGACACCGGCGGCGAAGCCTTCCACCTGACCGCCACCGAGAGCCCGGACCGGACCGGCGCTCTGGACATCCGCCTGACCGGCGAGCCGCCCGGCCTGCTCGTCGTCGAGATCAGCTGACCGAGGGAGCCAACCATGCCCGAGTACCTGAGCCCAGGTGTCTATGTCGAGGAGATCGACGCCGGGCCCCGCCCGATCGCCGGGGTGAGCACCAGCACGACCGGCATGGTCGGCGTGACAGCGCGCGGTCCCGTTCGACGGCAAACCGCAATTGGTGACGAACTTCCTTGAGTACCAGCAGACATTCGGCGGCTTCCTGCCCACGCCGGACGTCGGGCTGGCCAACGGCTGGATCAACAACGGCCCCGAGGGAGGCACCTGGTGGAGGTTCCCGCTGTCGGTCCAGGGGTTCTTCGTCAACGGCGGGCAGCGGCTGTACGTCAAGCGGGTGGTCGCCACCAAAGCCGTCGCGTCCACGGGCCGGCTGAGCCGCGGCTGCTTCGCACAGATCACCGCGGACGCCGCGATCGGCGCCACCCAGTTGCAGGTCAGCCACCTGTTCGGGTTCGGCGGCAACGACACGCAGGTGACCGTGGTCCGCGGTGGTGACGGCGTCGAGATCCTGACCACGACGATCGACTCCTACCAGTCCGGCACCAGCCCGTCGATCGTCCTGGCGGACCCGCTGACCCAGGAGGTGCGCGCGGGCCGCAGGGACACGATCCGGGTCGGCGACGTGCCGAAGGATCCGGACGTGCCCGCCAACCGGGCACTCTCGTTCAGCGCGGCCAGCCCGGGAGGCTGGGGGGACGGCGTGCAGGTGCGGGTGACCCCGGTGGCCTCCGCGACGCTGCCGTTCGTGGCGGACCCGGCCGAGGGCGCCCTGTTCATCACCCGGCTGGCGGCGGACGCCGCGCTCGACAGCCCCACGCTCGTGGTCGAAGCGGCCAACGGCCTGAGCGCGGGGATCGCCACGCCGCTGTGGGTGCTCGCGGGCCACTCCCGGCTGCGGGTGGACACCGTCACCGAGGTCCCGCCGGCCCACGCCGGTGACCCGGTCACGCAGTTCACGCTCACCCTGGCCGCGAACACCACGCATGCCCACTGGGCCAGCGGTTTCACGATCCGGAGGGTGCGCCGGACCAACCCGGACGACACCGTCAGCACGTTCCGGGTCGGGGGTGCCTCCCGGCTGTACGCCGGCGCCCAGGTCCAGGCGGACGACGGCACGAACCTGATCCCGCGCACCGTGACCGGCATCGCCGGCGACGTGGTCACGCTCGACCGGCCGTTCGACCATTCGCTGTTCGAGACCGACCGGCTGTCCCTGGTCGAGGCCATGGTGGCCGCGCAGTTCACCGACGAGGCGGGCAGCCTGGTGCAGGAGACGCTCGGTCCGGTCAGGTTCGCGGCCACCGCCGCTGACCAGCCGCAAAGCATCGAGAGCACGCTGGCCAACTCGTCGCAACTGGTCCGCGCCATCCGCGGCGACGGCCTGAGCGCGGACCCGGCCGAGTTCCCGGTCGAGGCGCACGGCGGCTGGCTCTCCCTGGCCGGCGGCGACGACAATTTCGGCAGCCTGGACACCGCCGACTTCGTCGGCGTCGACGGGGGCAGCGGGCACCGCACTGGGATCGTCTCACTGGAGGACATCGACGAGATCTCGATCTGCGCCGTCCCCGGCATGTGGTCCGGCACCGTGCAGTCCGCCCTGATCACGCACTGCGAGACACTCAAGGACCGGTTCGCGATCCTGGACCCGCAGGACGGGCTGGAGATCGAAGGGGTCCAGCAGTTCCGCGAGAGCTACGACACCCGGTACGCCGCGCTGTACTACCCGTGGCTGGTGATCCCGGATCCGCTCGGCGGGCCGCAGGCGATCGACGTGGCGCCGTCCGGGCACATGGCTGGCATCTACGCCCGGACCGACGTCGAGCGCGGGGTGCACAAGGCGCCGGCGAACACCGTAGTCCGCGGGATCCGGGTCCGGGACGGCTTCGCGCAGGACATCACCAAGCGGCACCAGGACGTGCTGAACCCCAGGGGCATCAACGCGCTGCGGTTCTTCCCGCAGTTCGGGCACCGGGTCTGGGGTGCCCGGACGATGTCCTCGGACACCTCCTGGAAGTACGTCAACGTCCGCCGGCTCTTCATCTATCTGGAGGAGTCCATCGACGAGGGCACCCAGTGGGCCGTTTTCGAGCCGAACAGCGAAGCGCTCTGGGCACTGGTGAAGCAGACCGTGAGCGACTTCCTGACCACTACCTGGCGCAGCGGCGCGCTCGCCGGAACCACCCCTGACGAGGCGTTCTTCGTGGCCTGCGACCGGACCACGATGACCGAGGACGACCTGCAGAACGGGCGGCTGATCTGCGTGATCGGCGTCGCACCGGTGTTCCCGGCGGAGTTCGTCATCTTCCGGATCCAGCAGAAGACCCGCGAGGCGCAACTCACCTGAGCCGCCCGCCAGCAGACCGAGAAACTGAAGGAGTGCAGCGATGCCGCCTGTCATCCGGGACGACCCGTACGCCGCATACAACTTCCAGGTCATCGTCACGAACGTGAGCGACGACGGGGTCGCGGTGAGCGGGGCGTTCACCGAGATCACGGGGCTGGAGCTGGAGATCCCGCCGATCGAGTACCGCGGCGGCGCCGAGGACATCACCGTCCGCAAGATCCCCGGGCTGAAGAAGTTCACCAACCTCACCCTGAAACGCGGCATCACCGGCCATGTGGGCTTCTGGAACTGGGTCGTGGAGGCGATGAACGGCAAGGTCCGGCGCACCTCCGGCTCCATCATCATGCTCGACGAGAACCGGCAGGAGGCCATGCGCTGGAACTTCGCCCGCGCCTGGCCGACCAAGTACACCGGGCCGTCGCTCGGGGCGGCCAAGAACGAGATCGCGATGGAGACGCTCGTGCTGGCCGTTGAGAGCCTGCTGATCGACGTCTGACCCGCCGACGGCCGGCAACTTCCGGCTGCTGACCGAGGAGAACCGTGACAGGAGTGCGCCCGTGACCACCGATGCGCTGCCTGGCCTCACCCTCGAGGTCGTGCCGCCACCGCCCGAGCAGGACGTGCTGCGCACCGACGTGGCCGCCGTCCTGGGCCGGACCCGGCGCGGACCGGTGGGCGTCCCGGTGCGGGTGCAGAGCCGGCTGGAGTACGAGAGCTGGTTCGGCCCGGCGGACAGCAGTTCGGCGACCCCGCTTGCGGTCCGCGGCTTCTTCGAGAACAACGGCCGGACCGTCTGGGTACTCCGGGTCGCCGGCCCGGGCGGCACCGCGAGCACGGTCTGGACGCCGGGTACTCCGCTGCCGCCCGGTCTCGGCTACCGGAAGTACCGGGTACTCGCGACCAGCCCGGGCGCCTGGGCGAACGGCACCCGGGTCCAGATCCGTTACCAGGCCAGCAGTCTCGCCGGGCCGCCGGCGATCACGGTCCGGGTCGCCGCGCCGGGCGAGCCGGCCGAGACGTTCCCGTCGATGCCGCCCGGACAGCTGACGGACCGGCTGGCCGGATCCCGGCTGATCCGGCTGCTGCCGATCGGCGACCCGGTGCCGGCCGAGCCGCCGGCGGCCCGCAAGTGCGGGAGTGGGACCTGCTGCTAGGGTCGCTGCCGGGCGCGCAGGCCAGCGACCCGCAGGCCTCGCTGGGCACCGACGCCGCACCGGACGCCTCCGACTACCGGCTCGCCGCGCAGACCGCGACCGAACTGCCGGAACCGGCGCTGCTTGGCGTGCCGGACCTGGCCGGCGACCTCGCGGACGGCAGCACCTCGGCGCTGGCCGATCTGCTGGTCACCGTGCAGCCGCTGCAGGACCGGCTGGTGGTGCTGGACATCCCGGGCCAGATGGGCCCGGCCGGCCAGGTGGCGCTGCGCAGCACCGGCCCAGAGCCGGCCGGGCCGTCCGCGGACGCGGCCATCGGCTGGGTGAACGACCTGCGGTCGGCCGTGCGGCAGCGGGCCGGGAGCGACCAGCCGCTGAGTTGTGCCGCCGTCTACCACCCGCGGCTGCGGCTGCGCGCGAACCCGGCCGGCACCGACGACAGCCTGGTCACGGCGCCGTCCGCCGGGCACGTGCTAGGCGTCATCGCCCGGCTGGACGCCGAGCGCGGGCCGCACCACACGCCGGCCAACGCGGTGCTACTGGAAGCGGTCGACCTGGACCCGGGATTCCCCCTGCCGCAACAGATCCGGCTGTTCGAGGCCGGGGTGAACCTGCTCCGCTGCTCCCCCGGCCGCGGGATCCAGGTCTGGGGCGGACGGACCCTGGCCACCGATCCCGCCGGGCTGTACATCGCGCACCGGCGGCTGCTGCACCTGCTGGTCCGGGCGATCCGCGGGGTGGCCGGCCCCCTGGTGTTCGAGGTCAACGGCCCGCAGTTGCGGCTCACCCTGGTCCGCGGGATCACCTCGGTGCTGCTGTCCGCGTTCCGCACCGGGGCGCTCGCCGGGGACCGGCCCGAGGAGGCCTTCCAGATCGTCTGCGACGAGCGGAACAACCCGCCGGATCAGGCGCCGGAACTCGTGGTCTGCGACGTCGAGGTGGCACCGGCGGTGCCGATGGAGTTCATCCGGATCCGGGTGATCCTCGGCCAGGAGCGCGGGCTGGAGGTGCTCGAGTCGTGACCGTCCCCTCCGGCGGGGTGCCGCCCGCTGTCCCCGACCCGCTGCCGAAGTACCGGTTCATGGTCACTCTGGACCCCGGCGACGCGTACCTGCCGCCCGCCCAGGCCGCGCTCGTCCCACTGGTCGCGAACGGCGCGTTCCAGGAGGTCACCGGACTCGGCGCCCAGCTCGAGGTGACCTCCTACGCCGAGGGCGGCCGGAACGACTCGGTGCACCAGCTTCCGTTGCGGCACAGCTGGAACCGGCTCACGCTGCGCCGCGGCCTGATCCTCGACCCGGGCCTGTGGAGCTGGTACCAGGCCGGCCTGTCCGGCTCGCTCGGCGCCCGCCGGGACGGCTCGGTGCTGCTCCTGGACGCCACCGGCACCCCCGCCGTCAGCTGGGCCTTCCACGGCGGGCTGGCCGCGAAGTGGACCGGCCCGGACCTGCACGCCGAGCAGAACGCCGTCGCCATCGAGGCGCTGGAGATCGCGCACGAGGGGCTGACCCGGGTGGACCAGAACGCCGCCGCCACGCGGCCGATCGGGAGGTGACGCAGATGGGTTCGGTAACCATCCAGCAGCTCGACGTGCGGTTCCATGTGGAGGGCAACGACGAGGCCGAGTTCACCCGGCTGTTCGAGCGGCACATCCGGGCCTGGGCCCGGGCGGTCGAGTCCGAGCGGGCCCGGCGCTGCCACAGCGACGCCGAGCGTGGCATCGGCGACCGGGAGCCGGGCCGGTGACCACCCCGATAGTGGCCGCCGGCCAGGGCGTCGCGGAGGCGTACCTGGAGATCTTCGACCCGCCCGGGGACGCCCAGCAGAAGCTGCGGATCCCGCTCCGGTTCAACCCGACCGAGTACAAGCTGAGCAAGGGAAACACATTCGCCGAGATCAGCATCCCGGGCCTGGAGTCGCCGCCGCTGCAGTACGTCCGCGGCACGCCGGAGTCACTCAGCCTGGAGGCGCTGGTGGACACCTCCGACACCCTCCAGGACGTCCGGGCCACCTACGTCAACAAGCTGCGCGACCTGATGCGGCCGGACGACCGGCTGCACGCGCCGCCGATCGTCCGGTTCATCTGGGGCGAGCCGGTGTTCACCGCGGTGCTGGAGAAGCTCGATGTCACCTACCAGCTGTTCCTGCCGGGCGGGACGCCGCTGCGGGCCAAGCTCGACCTGACCCTGAAGGAGTACCGCCGCGCGGCCGTCCAGGCACTCGAACGGCCCGGCTCGTCCCCGACCGTGGAGAAGAGCTACGTGGTCCGCCGCGGCGACACCCTGGCGAGCATCGCGGCCGGCCTCTACCAGCAGCCCGGTGCCTGGCGCGAGCTGGCCCGGGCGAACGGCATCACCAACCCCCGCGACCTGCGCCCAGGCCAGGTCCTGACCGCACCCCGGCTGGAGTGACCGTGACCGTCACCACCACCGCAACCGGTCAGCCGCAGGTCGCGCCGCCGGATCGGTACGCGCCCGAGTTCGAGGTCGTCGTCGAGGGCCTGCAGGCCGATCCGAGCACCAAGAACGACGTGATCGACGTCAAGGTGCACCGCGACCTGGAGGAGATGTCGGGCTTCGACCTGACCCTGAACAACTGGGACGACGTGCACCGCACGTTCAAGCACAGCGACTCGGCCAACTTCCAGATCGGGAACCGGGTGACCGTGAAGCTCGGCTACGCCGACAAGCTGATCACCGTCGCCACCGGCACGATCAGCACGCTGTCCCCGGCGTTCCCGGACGGCGCCTCGCCCACGGTCGGGATCAGCGGCGTCGACGGCATGATGCAGCTCAAGGACCGCAAGCCCGCCGACGGCGAGACCACCTACTACCGCAACGTCACCGACGCCCAGATCGCGCAGCAGGTGGCGCAGCGGAACAAGCTGGCCGCCCAGGTGGACAGCACCGGCCCGACCTACGAGCTCGTGGTGCAGAAGGCGCAGGACGACGCCGCGTTCCTGATGGAGCGGGCGAAGCGGATCGACTACGACTGCTACATCCTGCCGGACGAGAGCACCGGGGCGCAGACGCTGCACTTCCTCCGGCCCACCGACGGCCGGGACGGCGGCGGGCTGCGGGTGTTCCGGCTGGCCTACGCACCCGGCCTGAGCACCGGCCCGACCGCGCAGCCGGCTGGCCTGGTGCCGAACCTGCTCGACTTCACCCCGACGCTGACCATCTCCGGCCAGGTCGGCAAGGTCACCGTCCGGGGCTGGGACTCGCGGGCCAAGCAGCAGATCGTCTACACCGCGTCCGCGCAGGACCTGCCGTCGGCGCCCGGGCAGCAGGGCTCGTCCGGGCCGGCGCTCGCCGAGAAGACCCTGGCCGGGCGGCAGGACGTCACGGTGGACGCGCCGGTGGCCAGCGACCAGGAGGCCCGCGAGCTGGCGATCAGCCTGCTCCGGGAGCGGGCCTACGAGTTCATCACCGCCACCGGCCGGGTAGCCGGGCTGCCCGAGCTGCGGCCCGGCGACAACCTCGAGATCTACGGCCTGGGACGGCGGTTCTCCGGCACCTACTTCGTCAAGCGGGTCGAGCACACGCTCGGCTCCAGCGGCTTCTTCACCCAGTTCACCGCCCGGCGGGTCTACGACGGAGGTACTCAATGAGCCCGGCCACCGCGCGCTCGCGCAGCACCGACCGGCGCTACTACGGCGTCGTGGAGGCCATCGTCGCCGAGTCCACCGGGGACGACGAGGGCCGGATCAAGGTGACCTTCCCGTGGTTCGACGGCAGCACAATCACCGACTGGTGCCGGGTCGGCCAGCTCTACGCCGGGAACGGCTACGGCTCGGCCTTCGTCCCCGAGCAGGGCGACGAGGTGGTGGTCGCGTTCGTGCACGGCGACATGCGGTTCCCGATCGTGATCGGCGGCCTCTACAACGGCAAGGACAAGCCGCCGGCCGCACCGGTGAACGGCCAGGACCAGAAGACGATCCGGACCAAGGCGGGCCACCAGCTCACCTTCGACGACCAGTCCAGCCAGGCCGCGGTCCGGGTGATATCGGCGGCCGGGCACACCGTCGAACTGGACGACCAGGGCAACAAGGTCCGGGTGGAGATGTCCGGCGGCGGCAGCGTGGTGCTGGACAGCAGCGGGATCACGCTGCAGACCTCCGGCAACATCACGCTGCAGGCCGGCGGTACGGTCAAGCTCAGCGGCGCGTCGATCCAGCTTTCCAGCGGGCAGGTCACGCTCGGGCAGGGCATCTCCCAGCCGGTGCTGCTGGCCGGCTTCCTCGGCCACACGCACGGTTCGGCAGTGGGACCCACCAGCCCCGCGATCCCGCCGCCGACCCCGGTGCCGGCGGCGCAGACCACCCAGGTGACGGCGTCGTGAAGACTCCCGCGTCGCACCGCGATCAAACCGGGGAGACCGAGTGAGCGAGGACTTCCTCGGCACCGGCTGGGGGTTCCCGATCGCCCCCGACGACGCCGGCCGGCTCGGCTACGCCAGCGGCGCGGACAGCATCGACGCCTGCCTGCGCGCGCTGCTGCTCACCGGGCTGGGCGAGCGGGTGATGCGGCCCGACCTCGGCACCCGGGCGCCGGAACTGGTGTTCGCGCCGGGCAGCGCGCAGAACCTGCACGACCTGGAGGACTCGATCCGGGAGGCGGTGACCCTGTTCGAGCCCCGGGTGCAACTCGACGACGTGCGCGCCGAGACCGTGCCGGACGACGAGTCCCGGGTCACCGTCTCGGTGGTCTACCGGGTCCGCCGGACCAACACCCGGGCCAACCTCGTCTTCCCGTACTACCTCGGGCTGACCGGAGGACTGCCGTGACCCTGCAACCACTCGTCCTGGACGACCTCGACTGGGAGCAGATGGTCGAGGCGATCCGGCGCCGGGTGCCCGCCGAATCCGGCGGCGCCTGGACCCTGCATGCCCCGGTGGATCCGGGGATCACGCTGCTGGAACTGTTCGCCTACCTGCTGGAGCAGCGGCTGTTCTGGCTGGACCAGGTGCCGGACGCGCTGGTGCTCGCTGTGCTCCGGCTGCTCGGCCTGGGCGAGCCGAAGCCGGCACAGGCCGCCGGCACCGTACTCCGGCTGCGTGCCGGGCAGCCCGGCGAAGCTCCGCCGATGCTGCCGGAGGGCACCGTGTTCGCCCGGGATCCGCAGCAGCAGGTGGCCTTCACGGTCGCGGCTGCCACGACCCTGCTCTGGCTGGACGACGCCGGGATCCGGCTCTGGGCAGCCGGCCGGGAACGCACCGCGGACCTGGTCGCGCACCGGCCGGTGCCGCTGATCGCCCCCGGTACCGGCCCGGCCGAGGCGCGGATCCTGCTGCCGCTCAGCGGCGATCCGGCGGCCGACCCGAGACCCGCCGCGGGATCGGCGCTCTCGCTGCTGCTGCGGATCGCCTCTCCGGACGCGTGCCCGGCGGCCTGGCTGCCGGACGCGGCCTCCGGCGTGCAGCCGCCGGCGGACCTGATCTGGTCCTGGTACCTGCCGGACGCCGCGGACCCGTCAACCGGCACCGACCTGCCGGCGGTTCAACCCGAAGTCGGTTGACGACGGCACCGCCGGCCTGCGCCGCTCCGGGGTCCTCCGGCTGCCGCTGCCGGCGGCCTGGTGCGCCGGCGCGGCGGGCCCGGCACCGGCGGCCTACGGGTTGCGGCTGAGTACATCCGCGGCGACCTTCAGCGCCGCCCCCGCACTGCTCCAGGTGATGCCGAACACCGTCCCGGCCACGCATCACAGGCAGCTGCGGGCCACCGGCCCGGACGTCGCCGAGCAGACCCGGGCCTGGCTGCGGCTGCCCGGCCAGCACCTGGACCTGCCCGGCGCCAGCGGGGTGCTGCTCTCGGCCGATGTCACGATCACCCGGGACGGCACCGCGCAGGCCTGGACGGCGGTGGCCGACCGCACCGCATCTGGCCCCGCCGACCGGGTGTTCGTACTGGACCGGGAGACCGGCTCGATCCGTTTCGGGGACGGGCTGAACGGCGCGATCCCGGTGCCGGACGCCGATCCGGTCACCGCCGTCCCGCTGCTCGACGTCCGGTACACAGTCGGCGGCGGCGCCGCCGGCAACGGCGGCCTGACCGGCAACTGGACCCTGGTGCCGGATCCAGGCGGGGAGTCAGCCCCGGTGGCCGCGGCCGAGAACGTGGTGCCGGCCGAGGCCGGCCTGGAATCCGAGACGATCATCCAGGTCCGGGCCCGGATAGGGGACTCGCTGGCCGAGGTGACCCGGGCGGTCACCGCCGCGGACTACCGCGACCTGGCCACGGCCACCCCGGGGGTGGCCGTCGCGAGCTGTTACGTCGGTCCCGGGGAGCACCCGCGGTACCCGTGCTCGCCGGTGCCCGGTGCGGTCACCGTCCGGGTGGTGCCGGGCGTCGCCGACCCGGTGGGCCGGCTGGCGGACGACGGCTACGACGCGGTGCTGCAGCCCGACCCGGGCGCGCTGGACGCGGTCACCCGCCGGCTGGCTCCGGCCCGGCTGCTCGGCACCGAGGTGTTCGTCCGGCCGCCCCGGTACCGGCCGGTGGCGCTGCGGGTGGAGCTGAGCGGTGCGCCCGCGGATCCAGCCGGGGTGCGCGCCGCCGTCCGGGCCGCGCTGCGCCGGTACCTCGACCCGCTGCTAGGCGGGGACGGCGGGGACGGCTGGCCGTTCGGTGAGCCGCTGCGGCCGTCGGCGCTGCTGCGCGCCACCCAGGCCGCGCTCGGTGACCTGGCCCAGGTGGAGCAGGTCGCGATCGGGGTGGACGGCGCGGACCCGTCCGGCGGCTGCGACGACGTCCCGATCGGCACCGGATGGCTGCCGGCGCTGGCCGAGGTCCGGGTCGCCACCGTGTCCGGGACGCCGGGAGAGGGCCTGTCATGACCGAACCGGCCTGGTGGGGCCGCGAGGCTGGCGGCCGCGGGGAGGCGCGGACGGTGCCCGGCCCGGGACCGAGCGGGGTCCAGCCGGAACTGGTGGACGCCACCCGCGAGGCCGCCCGGGAGGCGGTCCGGGCCCGGATCGCCGGCTACACCCCGGACTGGACCAACCCGGACCAGCAGGACGCCGGGGTCGCCCTGGTCAACCTGTTCGGCACCCAGCTCGAGCCGGTGCTCAGCCGGGCGAACCGGCTGCCGGAGAAGCTGCTGGTGGAGGAGCTCACGCTGGCCGGGGTCGGCCCGCTGCCCGCTACCCCGGCGGCGGCCGTGCTGCAGTTCACTGTCCGGCCGCCGGACACCCGTTCGGTACTGGTGCCCGCCGGGTTCCAGGTCGGGGCGCCGCCGGCCGGCGGCGGCGATCAGGTGATCTTCGAGACCGCCGGCGACCTCTGGGGCACCGCGGCCGAACTGCGCGCGATCGTGGCCGAGGCGGCCGGCCTGCGGTTGCCGGTCGCGGTCAGTGCGGCCGGGACCGGCCCGTTCGCGCCGCTCGGCGACCGGCCGCAGCCGGGCGACGCGCTCTGGATCGGGCTGAGCGGTACCGCCGAGCCGTACCCGGGGCTGTCCCTCGGGCTGGTCGCACAGGCGCCGCCGGTGCCCGGGCCGGCCGCGGCGGGCGGGCCAGCGCCGGCCCCGTCCGGCGCGCAGCCGCTGCTGCGCTGGGAACTGCTGGACGGCGACACGTTCCGGCCGGTCGAGCTGATCCGGGACGGCACCGGCTCGCTGACCGCGGGCGGCGTCGTCGAACTCCGGCTGCCGGGCGGGTGGCAGCCGGCCCTGCCGGGCCGGGCTCCCGCGGCCGGGCTGCGCTGGCTGCGGGCCACGCTCACGCACGGGGAGTTCGCGACGCCGCCGGTGCTCACCGATGTCCGGCTGAACGCGGTCCCCGCGCTCGCGGTCCGGACGATCCGGAACGAGGCGCTGGAGCCGGTGCAGGGCGGCCCGCCGGACGGCCGGACCCGGCTGCGGCTGAGCCGGACGCCGGTGCTGCCGGGCACACTGTTCCTGCAGGTGGACGACGACGCCGGGACCGACATCTTCGGCACCGCCGCAGGGCAGAGCAGCACCTGGTCCGAGGTGCCGAGCCTGGCCGGCCGGTCTGCGGACGACCCGGTGTTCACCCTCGACCCGGACACCGGGATCGTCACCTTCGGCGACGGCGTGCAGGGCCGGAAGGTGCCGGCCGGGTTCCGGAACGTGACCGCCGTGTCGTACCAGGTCGGCGGGGGCGCGGCCGGGCGGGTCGCAGCCGGCGCGATCACCGCGATGGTGACGTCGCTGCCATACGTGGTCGGGGTCACCAACCCTGACCCGGCGGTGGGCGGCTCGGACCCCGAGCCGGAACCGGACGCCGTCCGGCGAGGGGCCGGGCAGTTGCGGGCTCGTGGCCGGGCCGTGGCCGCCGCGGACTACGGGCTGCTCGCGCTGGAGGCCCCCGGCGCGCTGGTCGCGCGCGCGTACGGCGCGGCCGGGCTGGACCCGGAGCACCCGGGTACCCCTGCCGCCGGGGTGGTCGGCGTGCTGGTGGTGCCGCCGGTCACCGACCCGAGCGGCCCGCCGGTGCCCACATCCGCGACCTTGCAGGCGGTGGCCGACCACCTGACCGCCTCAGTGGCGCCGATCGGCGTCCGGGTGGTCGCCGCTACCCCCGCCTACCACCAGGTGCAGCTCGAGGCCTGGGTGGTGCTGGATCCGGGCCTTGGCCCCTCGGAGGTGCTCCGCGCCGCGGCCGACATCCTCGGCGGTTACCTGCACCCGCTGACCGGCGGCGACGACGGCGCCGGCTGGCCGTTCGGCGGCCCGCTGCGCAACGTCGCGCTGGTCCGCCGGCTGCTCGCCGTCCCGGGAGTGGCGGCGGTGCCGCGGCTGTCGCTGGTGGTGGACGGCCTGCGGTTGCCGCCGTGCACCGATTACGCGCTGCCGGCCACCACGCTGCCGTGGCCGGAACGGCCCCTGCTGGTGCCGGTGCCAGCCGGCGCCGTCGTGGCCTCCGGGGGTGCGTCGTGACCTGCGCCGACCAGACCGCGACCTTCCGGCTGCTGGACCCCTGGGTCGGCTGGCAGCCCGACGGCGACGCCACCGGCCTGACCGGGCTGACGGACGAGGGTGGGCTGCGGCTGGACACCGTGACCGGCGGGCTGCTGCGCGACGACCTGCTGCCCTGGTTCGGTGACCCGCGGCTGGCGGCCGCGGGCCGCACCGGCTGGTACCGGCTGCAGGCCGGCGCCGGCGGCCCCCGGCTGCTCCGCCGCGACCCGTGCACCGGCGACTGGCCGGCGGTCTGGTCCCCGGACTGCGACCCGGGGCTGCTCCGAGAGCCGGTCGCGGTCGCCGCCGGCGGGCACTGGCTGGCGGTCGTCGACTCCGGCCGGGTGCTGCTCTGGGACCGCGAGGGCGAGCAGCTGGCGGCCGTGATCGGCTTCCCGGAGGCCCGGCTGGCCGCGGTCGGCCGGTCCGGTGAGCTGCTGGCCGGCGGCGCGGACGGCACCGTGCTGTGGCGGTTCGGCCCGGACGGGACACCGCGCGGCCGGGTCCGGACCGGGGCTGACGGGCGGCTGCTCGGGATCCGGGTGGGCGCCGGCGGCACCACATGGCTGCTCACCCAGGTCGGCGGCAGCGGGCCGGTCCGGCTGTGGACCGGACGGCCCGGCGAGGCGTTCACTGCGACCAGCCCGGCCGCTCTGGCCGCGGCGCTGCCCGCCTCGGATCTGGTGGCCGCCTGGGCCGGAGGGTTCTGTCTGCGGCTGTGCGGGCCGGACGGCGAGCCGGCCGAGGAGTGCACCGACTGGTCCGGCGCGCCGCTGACCGGCGGCCCGCCGCGCACCCCGCGCTACCGGGACACCGGGGGCCTGACCACCGAGTGGCTGGACAGCGGCATCTCGCGCTGCCGCTGGCACCGGGTCCGGCTGGACGCCGCAGTGCCGGCCGGCGGCACCCTGGAGGTTGCCGTCGCCGTCGCCGAGGACCCGGACGCGACGGTCGACCCGGCCGACTGGCAGCAGGCCCCGCCGGGCGTCCTGGATCTTCTCGTCGACCAGCCGCCCGGCCGCCGGCTGAAGCTGCGGCTGGTGCTGCACGGCGACGGCGACACCACCCCGGTGGTGCACCGGATCCGGCTCGACCTGCCGCGCTCGACCAGCGCCGGGCTGCTGCCAGCCGCGTTCCTGCAGGACCCCGTCGCCGAGGACTTCACCGAGCGGTTCCTGTCCCTGTTCGACTCCTCGCTCGCCGACCTGGACCGGGTGATCGAGCGCTACCCGGCGCTGCTCGACCCGGCTGGCGTGCCGGACGGCGTGCTGACCTGGCTCGGCGGCCTGCTCGGCCTGTCGTTCGAGGCCGGCTGGGGCCCGGACGTCCGGCGCCGGCTGCTGGCCGCGTCTCCCGGGCTGTACCGGACCCGCGGCACCCCGGCGGCGCTGAGCCAGGTGATCGAGATCATCACCGGGCTGACGCCGGACATCCAGGAGCTGGCCGGCGAGCGGCTGTGGGCCACCGTGCCGGAGGCGGGCGCAGCGCCCGGCGAGCCGGCCGCCGCCGGCGGCCGGCTGGGCCTGGCCCGGCTGTTCGGGCGGGCCACGGCGCGGCTGCGGCTGGCCGGCGCCAGCGGCGCTGGCGGCTCGCCGCTGGGCCGGACCCCGCTACGCGCGGGCGGCGACCAGAACGCCGACGCGGTGTCGGCGCACGCCTACCGGTTCCGGGTCAGCCTGCCGCCCCGCGCGGCATCCCCGGCCGACGAGCAGGCACTCGCCGCGCTCGTGGCCCGGCAGGCGCCGGCGCACACCGTGGGCATGATCCGCGGCGGCGGCCTCGGCCTGGTGATAGGCGTCTGGTCGGCGGTGGGGGTGGACACGGCGCTGGTGCCGCCGCCGGCGCCGGTGCTCGGCCCGGCCGCGGCCGGGGTGCGGTCCCGGCCGGTCCGGCTGGGGCGTTCGAGCATCGTGCAGCCGGGACCGAGGGGGCCGCGGGCCGGAACCCCGGTCAGGTCCGGGACGGCGGTCGGCGTGCAGACGCTGGTCTGGTGACAGAGCGAGAGGACCTGAGATGACTGAGACGACACGGACCGAGGACTGGTTCGACGCACCGGATCTGCGCCGGCTGCGCTACTTCCACGGCCAGCTGCTGGGGGCCCGCGACTTCCGCCGCGAGCAGCAGTACGTCCGGGACAAGCTGATGCTGCGGATGCGGTACCTGCTCGGCTACGGGGTGGTCTGCGGTCTGCTGGTGGAGCCGGTACCAGCGGAGCCCGGCTGGGAGCCCGGCAAGGACGACCGCGCCGAGGAGGCCGCCGAGGCGCCGGCGGAGCAGGGAACCGCTGCGGCGGAGGCGGAACCGGCGACCGCGGCGGGCGCCGAGCCGGAGCACCACCGGCCGCACCGGGCGAAGGTCCAGGTCACCGGCGGTCTTGGCGTGGACTGCCTCGGCCACGAGGTGGTCGTTCACTCCGGCTGCGAGATCGACCTCTGGGCAGCACTGCCAGCGGAGGAACGGGTGAAACTGCCCGGCCGGGCGACGCTCTGGGTCGGCGTCGAATACGGCGAGCGGGCCGTGGAGCCCACCCAGATGGTCTACGACGACGCCTGCGGCGGCGGCAGGGACTGCGACTTCGGGTACACCGAGGAGTGCTATGCGCTCCGGGTCACCGCGACCCGGCCGCACCGGGACCGGCGCTGCGACCCCTGCGAGCGGTGCGAGGATCCGGTGCTCTGGCTGGCCCGGATCGACGACGTGGACCGGCACCGGCCGATCCGGCGCGAGCAGGTGCACATGGAGATCCGGCGCCCGTTCGGGGTCCGGGTGCCCACCGTCATCACGGGCGTGAACTGGCTGCACGGGCACACCTACTCGGTGGACGAGACCCAGGTGCTGCTCGGCACCTTCGACCACTCGCGCGGCCTGCAGGCGGAGTTCTCCGACGAGGTGCACAGCAGGAGCCTGCGACCGGGCGTGGTGGAGATCCAGGTGATCGAGGGCGGGGCCGGCCGCAACGCGTCCACCTGGTACATGGGCGGCGAGTTCCAGGATCTGCCAGACGAGGACTTCACCCGCGGGTTCCGGTACCGGCAGCGCACCCGGGAGGTGCTGCAGGACCAGGACCGGGTGCTGATCACCGTCCGGACCGGCTTCATCCTCGACCGCTGCTGCCGGCCGGTGGACGGCACCAACGTCGGCGGCCGGGTGCCGCTGATCGGCGGCGGGGGGCCGGAACACGAGTTCTGCCAGGTGCCGCCCTCCGGGATCGGCCCGTGGACCTCCGGCAGCGGCGCGGGCGGCGCCACCTTCGAGAGCTGGTTCTTCGTGAAGGACTACCGATGACGACGACAATGACGATGACGACGAGTTCCCGCCCGGCCGGCTGCGGCTGCGGCGGCGGGTCGGGCCCCGGGTGCGGCGGCTGCAGCTGCGGCGGCAGCCCGGCCGCCGGGTCCGCGGCCTTCACCCGGCCCCGGTTCTTCGCCGGCCAGCTGCTCACCGAGGACGACCTGGAGCAGCTCACCGCGTACATCACCGGAAAGGACCGGCTGCGGAACCGGCTGCTGTCCGGGCCCGGCGTGGTCAGCGGCCTGCATGTGGTCTGCGGGCCGTGCGGCGGCGACATCGTGGTCCGGCCCGGCTACGCGCTGGACTGCTGCGGCAACGAGATCGTGGTCGGCTGCCCGGAAACCGTCTCCATCACCGAGCTGGTGAACGAGCTCCGGGTGCGTGGCCTGGGCGTCGACTGCGGCGACCCCTGCGCAGGCGGCAGCACGTCCGCCAAGGCCAACACCACGAGCAAGCGCATGACACGCGCCCCGCGGTACGGCCTGTACGTGCGCTACGCCGAGGCAGACGCGGAGCCGGTCGCGCCGTACGCCACCCAGGAGCCGTGCCCGCCGGCCAGCTGCGTGCCGTCCCGGATCCGGGAAGGGTTCACGTTCCTGGTGAAGTGCGCCTGCGCGGACCCGCCCGACCACCGCTACCGTCCCGGCGACTGCCTGCTGCGCGGCCTGGGCGACCTGCCCGGGACGCCGCCGGCGTTCGGCTCGCTATGGTCCCGCGGCCGCCGGCTCGACGAGTACCGGGAGCGGATGCGCGCGGCCGCGGCGGCCGAGCACAAGGCGGCCGAGGACGAGGCGATCGTCTTCAAGGACGCCGACGCCGTGCGGTTCACCGAAGCGCTGGACGAGCTGACCGAACTGATGAGCGACGTCGGCCAGCCCAGCCCCGGCCCCGGGACGCTCGAGGCGGCCCGGCAGATCACCGAGACGGTCCGCGCGCTGGCCGCGGCCGTCGCCCGGTATGACCTCGCCGGCGCCTCCCGGCAGAAGCGGATGCTCGGGCGCTACGCGGACCTGGACCGGGTGGGCCAGGCCCGGGAGGTGCTCGGCAGGGCATGCACCTGGCTGCGCACCACGGTGGAGGATCCGGTCGCCGGCAGCGGCGGCCCGTCGCTGCCGGAGCAAACCTGGCCGGACCCGGCGCTGCGCGGGATCGCCCACGCAGTCGTGCAGCAGACCGCCGCGCAGGTGGGCCCGGATGCCGTCCCGACGCAGATGGAGCTGCGGCTGGTGGCGCTGGGCGCGCCGCTGGACCGGCCGCTGCGCTCCGACCTGCGTTCCGACCTGGGCCGGCTGCGGGACTGGCTGCTGATCCGGCTGGAGACCTCGGCCGAGATGACCACTTGCACGCTGCGCGCCGACGTGGCGGCGATTGCCGTGCCGCTGGCGCTGCCGCAGCAGGCACAGGGCGACGACGGCACGGTCAGTGCCGGCGAGCTGAAGGACCTGGCGCGCGCCGCGGACCAGGTCTACTCCGCGCTGTACCGGTTCGTCGCCGACCTGGCCTGCGGCTGCCTGTTGCCGCCCCCGCTGGACTGCACCGACACCGACGTCCTGCTGGCCACGGTGGAGGTCGACGACTGCACGGTGGTCCGGATCTGCTCGGCCGGCCGCGAGCAGGTGCTGCCCGGCGGCGCGGCCTACGGCGCCTGGCTGACCCAGCTGCCCAAGCTGCGTGAGCTGGCCGCCAGGATCTGCTGCAAGCCAGTGCCGAAGGACAGCTACGTCGAGGAGAAGGGCGACGACCGCGGCATCAGCCTGCCCTACGTGCCGGGCTGGCTGCTCGGAACCCAAATCTCGGACCTGGGCCGGCTGCTGGCGCTGCTCGGCGCGATCTCGGCGCCGCAGGCCGCGGCGACGCCGGCACGGCTACAGCCGGCGGCGCTAGCGGTGCAGCCGGCACCCGCGCCTGGCCCCGCCCCGGCACCCGCGCCGGACCCGGAGCTGGCTGACCTGCGCGACCGGCTGGCCGCCGTGACGGCACGGCTCGCCGCCCTGGAGAGCCGCCCGGAACCGGCGCCCGGGCCGGCCGCCGCACCGGCGCCGGTCCCGCCGCCGGCTCCTGCGCCGGCCGCCGCGCCCGCGCCCGCGCCGGCCCTCGCCGGCCCCGGCGCCCAGCCCCGCGCCGAATCCCCGGCCAGCCCCGGTCAGGCGAGCGCGGCGGGCGAAGAAGGCCGCGGCGGAGAAAACGACGCCGGGCGCGCAGTCCACGGCGGAGGAAGCGGTCCCGGGCGCGCAGTCCACGGCCGGGCAGGCCACGCCCGCCCGCGATAACGGCGACCAGAACCCGGGAGCGTGACCCATGGCCACCTTGCAGCGGCCGGCGTTCTACGAGGGCCAGGTGCTGGCGCCCGCCGACCTGACGGCGGCGGTGGAGCAGGCCCGCGGCGCCGCCGCCCGGCACAACCGCTACCTGCATGACTGGGGCATCGCCGAGGGCCTCGGGCTGACCAAGGAGAAGCGCACCGACCCGGACACCGGGCAGCAGTATCACGCGATCACGCTGCAGCCGGGCGTCGCGGTGGACGGCACCGGCCGCGAGGTGGTGGTGGCCGATCCAGTGCCGCTCGCGGAGGCAATGTTCCGGCAGGTCAACGGCGCCGACCCGGCCACGGCCCAGCTCTACCCGGTGTTCCTGGCCGGGCGGGACCAGGCGCCGCAGACGGTCTCGCTGGTGCCGACCGGATGCGGCGGCGCGGCGCAGGCGTCCCGGGTGGAGGAGTCCTACCAGGTCATCTTCGGCCGGCTCGGCAGTGAGCGGTTCCTGGACGACAACCCTCCGCCGGCCGTGGAGTCCGGCCCGGGTGACGGCACCGACCCCTGGCTGGTGCTGCTCGGTTTCGTCCTCTGGCAGGACGGCCACTTCAAGGACCAGTTCGACTCTTCCGGCTCGGTGGGCCGGCGGTACGCGGGGGTGCGCGCGGACACCGTGGCCGCCCGGTCCGGGCGGCTCGCGCTGCGCCCCGACCCGTCGGTCACGGCCGGCCGGCCAGGGCTCGTCCTGGACGGCGGCCAGGGCCTGCTGACCTACGGCCTGCTCAAGGCCGACGGCTCGGTGGACCGGCTGCTCGAGGTCAACCCACAAGGTGACCTCTACGTCGGCGGGACGGTCAAGGTGCACGGCACGGCGGCCCGGGTCGTGGTGGCGTCCGGCACCGCGACCGACGGGATGGTGCTGCCGCTGCCCGAGGGCGTCACGGACGGGCAGATCACGGCCGGCAGCGTCCAGCTGCACGTCCAGGTCACGCCGAAACTGGAGCGCCCGGCCACGCTGCCCACCGGCAACTGGGCCCTCGGCCCCGTGCTGTGCGTCGTGGAGCCGGACCGCCGGCTGCGCAGCGAGGTGCGCTGGATGAACCTGGCCAGCGCACCGAAGCCAGAATATCTCGACCTGCCTGCCGCGGCCGGCTTCGTCGTGCTCGCGGCGGTGGCAGGCACGGACGCGCAGAGCGGGGGTGGCACGCCGTGAGCCTGACCGTGGTGCACCATTCGGCCACCGGCCACGTGGTCGGGGCGATCACCGGCACCGGCCTGCCGGACGAGCCGGCCCTCACCAAACTGGCAAAACTGGTAGGCCCTGACGCCCTGGTGCTGCACCTGCGGACCGGGGACAACAACGTCGCGGAGCTGCGGCTCCCGGTGGCGGATCTCGCCGTCGCGACCGTGCCGGATCCGCTGAACGCGCTCGTCACCCCGATGGCCTATCAGTTCGACAAGACCGGCCCGAAGCTGGTCAAGCTCTCGGACTCGCTGGTCTCAAAGCATCCGGTGGCGCTGACGAATAACGCTGCCACGGTAACGGTGTCGACGGCGGTGACCGAGGACACTGCCGTCGTGGTGGTGCTGGACACTGATCAGCCGCCGCTAACCGGCACCCTGGCGAAGGACAGCTCGACTCTCACGATGCACACGTCGCTCGACCCCGGAACGTATGCCCTGCTCCTGCTGATGGCCGGACAGTTCGGCCTGCTGGACGTCTGCGCCGTCACATGAGCACCACGACGAGCGCCGGCCCGGACGTCGTGGTCCAGCGCTGCGGCGTCGAGGTGGTGCGCCGCGGCGGCTGGAGCTGGGGCCCCGACCCGGACGCGCTCGTCCGCCGGGTGCTGGACGCGCTGCCGGCATTGCTTTCCCGCGAGCTGGCCGGACTGCCAGACGACGACCACATCGAGATCACCGAGCCGGTGGTGCTAGACGTCCGGGTCCGGCTGCCGGAGCTGCTAGCCGGACACGCCGGCCGGGCGAGCCTGCGGTCACCGGCGGGTCCGGGCCTGGCCCCGGCGGCCGTCCGGGTGCGTGACCCGGCGTCGCGGACCGCGTCTACGGGACCAGGGGCGCCCGGCCCGGCCCTGGTCGCCGCTGCCAGTCCGGCGGCCGGGCCGGCACCGGCCGGCCCGGCGCAGGCGGCCGGACCAGTCGCCGGGTTCGTCGCCGAACTGGCCGCCCGGCTGGAGCTGGCCGCGCTGATCGAGCTGCTTCCGGCGCCGTCCCGGGCCGGGCTGGCTGATGCGGTCACGGCGACCGTCGGGCCGGATGACCCGGACGACGTGCTGGCCACGCTGCTGCCGGCCCTCGCCGGCCGCGGCGAGCTGGCGGCCCTGCTGGAGCTGCTGCCAGCCGCGACGCTGCAGGCCTGGCGCGAGATCTGGGCAACGCAGTCGCGACCGGTGCCGCGACCCGGCGCAGCCCCGGGAACCGCGGACGCAGTCAGCGCCGTGCTGGACGCGGCGATCGCCCGCCGGCTCACCGGACCACCGGACGGCGAAGCGGCTCCGCCCGCCGACGCAGTCGTCACAGCGACTGGCCCGTCGCGGAGCGCAGCCACTGCACCCGCCCGCGCCGGATCTCCCGGTGAGACCGCACTGTCCGCGGCGCCGGAGACCGGTCCCCCGCCGGCCCTGCGGGTGCCGGACGCGCTCCCGGCCGACGCCGTCCGGCCGTCCCGCTGCCGCGGCCCGGTCGAGGTCAAGTCGGTGCTGCCGTTCCTGGTCACCGGACCGCTGGCCCGGCTGGGCGTGCTGGACGCGCTTGCGCCCGCGCTGGCCGCGGCCGGAACCCGGGACGGCGCGGATCTCGTCGCCGGATCCCAGCTGTTCGCGGCGGCGCTCGGCTGCACGGTGCTCGGGCCGCTGCGCCGCGGCTGGCTACGGGATCCGGCCGACCGCGCGGCTGCGGCCGCGTTCGCCGGCCTCGATGACCTGCCGGACGAAGCGATCGGCGGCCTGGTCCGGACCAGCGCGGCCGCGGCCCCGGTGCTGGACGCCGTGGTCGCGCTGGCGCTCTGCCGCGGGCACTCGCCGGACCGGCCGCTGCTGCTCGCCGAGGTGTCCGAGGAGGCGGGCGGCGGGCTGCTGCTGGCCGACCAGGAGGGGCTGTTCCCGATCGGCTGGACCGGCGACCCGGATCTCGTGCTGCGGCACTGGGCGGCGTGCGGCCGGCCACTGGTGCTGCTCGGCGCGCCCGCCGGCCCGGAGCCGGTGCTCGGTCCGGTCGGCCGGGAACGGCTGCGCCCGCTGGGCGCCGCCGGGATCCGGTTCGCCACCCGCCTGCCGCCCGCCCGCGGCGAGGACTGGCGGCGGCTGCCTGGCCGGCGGTACTGGATCTCACCCGGTACCGACCCGGGCCCGGGCGTGGTGGCCTCGCTGGCCCGGCTGCCCGGCGAGCTGTCCCGGCTGGCCGAGCTGGTCCGGGCGCTCGCGGTCGAGCGCCGGGCCGCTCCCCTCGCCCCGCTCACCGGGCTGGCCCGGACGCTGCCGCTGGTCGCCGCGCTCGGCCTCGGCACGATCTCCTGGCTGCTCTGGAAGGAGCGCGAGCCGGCCGACCCGCTGCTGGCGCTGGAGCGGTTCGCCGACCTGAGCGGCGTGGTCCGGTTCGGCCCGGACGAGGTAGCCGTCCGGGTGCCGCTCGGCCGCCGGCACTCCGACCTGCTGCGGCACGGCCTGCTGGCCGACGTCCGCGACGTCCCGTGGCTGCACGGGCGGACCCTCACCATCACCGGGGGCTGATGATGTCTGAACCCGCGAGCACGGCGCTGGCGACGGCGCACCTGCAGGCCCGGCTGCGGCCGCTGCACGCGGCGCTTCGATTGGCCGTGGACCAGCAGGCAGCTCAGAACGCGCGGCTGACCCGGCCGGACCTGACCCCGTTCTGCGTCAGCTCGCAGGAGGCCGAGCTGCTGCTCGAGCGCACCGCCACGGGGCTGGACGACATCGGTGAGCCGTCACCGGCTGGTGCAGTCCTGGACGATGCGAACCTGGCCGCCGAGCGAGCACTGCGCCGGGCCGCCGCAGCGGCAGGAGCGGCGCTGCCGCTCGACGACCTGGCCCGCCGGTTCCGGCTCGATCGCACCGAGCAGGACGCGCTCCTGCTCGCGCTCGCCCCCGAGCTGGACCGAGGCTGGGAGCGCGCCTACGCCTACGTTGTTGACGACCTGAACCGTCGCCTGCCGAGCGTGGAACTGATCGTCACGGTGCTGGCGGCCGCCGGGTCGCACCCGATGGAGGTCCGGGGGTTGCTCGGCCCGGCGGGGTCCCTGCGTCGCTACGGCCTGCTCCAGCCGGTCGGCGCAGCCGCGATCGGCCGTGTCATGGAGTTCGTGGCCGGCCCGGGGATTCCTGACTTCCTGCTCGGCGCCGGCGGCCCGGTGGACCTTCTCGGCGACGACCCGGGTGAGGTGCTCCCGCCCCCCGGATACGCGCCGCCACCGCAACTACCGACGGCGACCCTGCAGCGGATCGGTGCCGCGCTGACCGCCGGCAAGATCGACCTGCTCGGGCTCTGGGGAGGGCCGCCGGCCGAGCAACGGGACGCCGCACTGGCCGTGGCGGCGGCCGCGGGCCGCCCGCTACGCCGACTGCCCGTCGAGGCCGGCGATTACCCGGACGCTGCGCCCGGCCGGCTGCGCGGCGCCGCCCGGGTGGCGGCCGAGCTTGGCGCACTGCTCTGGGTGCCGGTAGATGACCTGGCCAGCCCCGACGGGGACGCCGCGCTTGACCTGCTCGCCCGCAGCCGGGTACCAGTCCTGCTCACCGGCACCGCGCCCTGCCGGCCCGCGAGATTGCTCGCCGCGCGCGGCTACGCCGAGCTCGACGTCCCGGCCCCGGACTACGGCACGCGGCGGGAGATGTGGTCGGCGGCCCTGCCCGGGATCGCCGATGGCGCGCTCACCGACCTCGCGGCCCGCTACCGGATGACCGGCGAGGAGCTGCGCGCCGTCGCGGCTATGGCCCAGGCGGGTGCGCGGCTGGCCGGGAACGGCCGGCCCGCGACCCTGGACGAGCACGTGGCGCCCGCGATCGCGTCCGTCGTCCGTGGCCGGTCTGCCGGGCAGGCGCGGGGAGTGACCCCGACCCGCTCGATGGACGAGCTGGTGCTGCCGGCCGAGCAGTTCGGGCATGTGCAGGAGATCGCCGCCGCGTTCCGCACCTGGCCGCGTGTGGCAGAGGCCTGGGGCTTCCGGCGGCGGCCCGGGGACGCCGGGGTCAAGGTGCTCCTCACCGGCGAGCCGGGGACGGGCAAGACACTCTCCGCGGAGGTGCTGGCCGGCTCGCTCGGCCTGGAGCTGGTCTGCGTCGACCTGTCCCAGGTGGTCTCGAAATGGGTCGGCGAGACCGAGAAGAACCTTGACTCGGCGTTCCGGCAGGCCGAGGAAAGCCACGCCGTGCTGTTCTTCGACGAGGCGGACGCCCTCTTCGGCAAGCGCGGCGACGTCAAGCACGGCACCGACCGGTACGCCAACCTCGAGGTCGGATACCTCCTGCAGCGGCTTGAGAGCAGCGACGCGCTGATCATCCTGGCCAGCAACCTGCGGGAGAACATCGACCCGGCGTTCAGCCGGCGCTTCCATTTCTCCGTGCACTTCTCCCGGCCGGGCCCGGCCGAGCGGCTTCGCCTGTGGCGGCAGGCGTTCCCGGCGGCCGCACCGCTCGCGCCGGACGTCAACCTTGACGCCCTGACCCGACTCGACATGACCGGCGCCGGCATCGTGTCAGCCGCCAGGAGCGCGGCCCTGGCCGCGGCAGACGCGGGCGAGGGGACGATCTGCATGCGGGACGTGGTCCGCGGCGTCGCCCGGCAGTACCAGCGCGAGGCACGGCTGCTGCGCCCTGCCGAGCTGGGGGTGCACGCCCCGCTGCTCGGCGAGACCGGCACCCGGCCGGACCGGTAGCCGCCATGCCGCCGCCCCCCCGCTCCAGTGCGCCGCAGCGTCCCCGCCCCAGCCCGGCGAAGGCACTGACCGCGATGGCTGCTGGCCGCGGTCAGCGCACCGCTGGCCTGACGGCGACGGCCAGGACGCCGGCAACCGCGTCGTCCGCGACGGCGGCCGGCGCCGGGGCACGGCGAGCACAGGCGATGACCGGCAATGCCGTAGTGGGGGCCTCGCTGGCCAGGGCACCGGTTGCCACTGCCGCGGTGGGCGCCCGCCCGCCTGCCCTCGGCAACGGCGCCGCGGCCGCCGCGCCAGCGGCCTCCCGTCGCGGGGACCGCCCGCAGCCGGCCGCCAGACCCGCCCGCGGAGCTGCGCCCCCCGCGGCCACGGCGGCCAGCCGGCCGTCGGCGACGACCGGGAGGCTCGCAGCGCCCGCAACCGGCCGATCCCGGGCCCCGCACGCCGCCGGACCGCCGGCTCGTCCCGTAACCGGCGCCTCTGACGCAGGCCACGGCGAGCTGGCGGTACCCGACGCCCGTCGCGCGATCGCGCCCGCGGCGTCGGCCGTGCACCAGCGCGCTCAGACGGCGAAGCGGCACCCCCCGGCCCGCGCGGCGGTCGGGGCCGCGCAAGCGGCCGCGATCCATCCGCACACCGAACAGGCTCGCGGCGCGGCGGTTCAGACCGTCACCGGACTCGCCGCGGCTAAGCCGCAGGCCGTGCGCCGCGAGGAGTTCAAGGCGAAGCTGAAGCAGGCGGTCACCGACGCGATGCAGCAGCCGAAGACGGAGGCACAGGCCACCGCGGTGATGAAGGAGGGCGGGCGCAATGCGAGCCAGTCGCTGAAGGCCGACTTGAGCGTCGAGCGCGATGCCGCCGTCGGCCCCATGGAGGCCGCGGCGAAGACGGAAGCACCTGTCTCCGGCCAGCCGGCGCGACCAGTTACCGAGCTGCACGTCCAGCCGCCGGGCCCGCCGCCCGCCAGCGTGTCACCCGACTCCGTCGTCCCCGCCCCGCTGCCGGCCGAGCGCCTCGACTACTCGGCAGATCGCGAACCGACCGACCGGGCCATGGCGCAGGACGACGTCACGCAGGATCAGCTCAAGAAGGGCAACGATCCCGCGTTCACCCCGACGCTCGACTCGCGCGCGACGGCCGAGAAGCACGAGGCCACGGCCGAGGCTCAGTACCGCGGGCAGGAGCGCACCGTTCAGGGGGCGGCGCATGGCGAGGCGGCGGCCGCGCTCACCCACGGTCTCGGGGGGATCCATGCCGGGCGTGCCGCCCGCCTCGAGAAAGTCGGGGGCAAGCAGCAGGACCTCAAGGACCGAGACGCGCTCAAACGGCAGGCGATCACCGACCGGGTCACCGGTATCAAGAACGCGACGAAGAGCAAGGTCGAGGCCGTACTCAAGCAGATCGACGACGAAGCACCGAAGATCTTCGGCGCCGGGCTGGCGCGGGCGGAGAAGGCGTACGACGCGGCGTTCGAAGAGGCCAAGGGCGGCGTCGGCACATGGCTCACGACCTGGGGGAGCGACTGGGACGACCTCATCACGAGGGCACTCGCCACGGCCCGCGCCGAGTACATGGGGCAGGTCGACATCGCCATCGACAAGGTAGCCGACCTCGTCGACCAGAAGCTCAGCGAAGCGAAGGACTGCGTCGCCGCCGGACGCCGGGAGGTTGACCAGTTCGTCGACGGGCTGGACAAACATCTCAGGCAAGCCGGCGAAGCGGCTCGCGACGCCGTCAGCGGCGACTTCGACGCGATGGCCGCTCAGATCGACGAGCACCGCGACGCGCTCGTCAGCAAGCTCGCGCAGCAGTACAAGGAATCGTACGAGCGCATGTCGGCGCGTGAGGAGGAGCTGCGCGAGGCGAACAAGTCGCTGTGGCAGCGCGTGTACGACGCCACCGTCGGGCTCGTCAAGAAGATCATCGAATTCAAGAACATGCTGCTCAGCGCCCTGTCACGCGCGGCTGGCGTGATCAGCGACATCATCCACCACCCCATTCGCTTCCTCGGCAACCTGGTCGACGCCATAGGACTCGGCCTGAAGAACTTCAAGTCGAACATCGCAATGCACCTGAAGAGAGGGCTGATAGAATGGATCTTCGGTGCCCTCTCCGGCGCCGGGCTCCAGCTTCCCGAGGCCTTCGATCTCAAGGGCATTCTCAGCATCGTGCTCCAGGTTCTCGGCCTGACCTACGCCAACTTCCGTGCCCGTGCCGTCGCCATCGTCGGCGAAACCGTGGTAAGCGCGCTCGAACAGGCGGCCGGTGTCTTCAAGATCTTCATGACCCAGGGTGTGGCAGGGCTCTGGGAATTCATCAAGGAGAAGGTCTCGGATCTCAAGTCCATGGTGCTCGATGCCATCTTCGACTTCATCAAGGAGAAGATAATAACCGCCGGCATCACATGGATCATCGGCCTGCTGAACCCCGTGTCCGCCTTCTTCAAGGCCTGCAAGGCGATCTACGACATCGTGATGTTCTTCATCAACCATGCGTCGCAGATCATGGAACTCGTCAATGCGATCATCAATTCGGTGTCGGCCATCGTGAAGGGAAACATCAGTGCGGCCGCCAACTGGGTGGAGAACGCACTGGCGAAGATCATCCCCCTGGCAATCGGCTTCCTGGCCAGCCTGCTCGGACTCGGGGATCCGTCGAAGACAGTGAAGGAGACGATCGAAAAGGCCCAGGCGCCGGTAAACAAGGCGATCGACTGGGTGATCCACGGCGCGGTCAAACTCGTGAAGGCGGCCGGGCAGTTCGTCAAGGGACTGTTCGGCCCCAAGGACAAGGGTGGAGAGACCGGGCACGAAGACGATCCCGAGAAGGCAAGAAGGATCAATGTCGGCCTTGTTGCGCTGACCAAGGAGATCGAAGCACGCGAGAAGGACGGGAAGCTGGATAAGCGCGCCGCTAAAGACATTGCCGCGGACGTCAATAGTGGCCATCCGGTGTTCTCGTCGATTTCCATCGTGGACCATCGTGACAGGTGGCTTTTCGCATACTCCGCGAGTGCTGTCCAGGCTGGCCCAGAGGTTCCGAAAGCCGAGCAGGATGGAGTGCTAGAAGTTTCTGTGAAGGATACGAAGCCGCCCGCTGGCAGTAGTGTCGGCCGACTCGATCTCGGTCCACCAAAGGATTGGGGTTACGACCCAACCGACCCTCACGGCGGTAAGGGCAGCGCAGTTGTCTTCGAAGAGAAGGTCGGGCAGGCGGTCGCCAAGGCAACCGGACTCGCCTTGGCGCCGATTCCCCTTTCGAGGAAGAAACGTCCGAGGGGGGAGTTGCCGGCAGACCCTTCGACGAGAGTGCTGGTGCCAGAACCTGTTGTCGGTGATTTCAAGAAGCGGCCAGACTTCGTGTTGTTCGGCGGTGACGCCATCGAGGTCTTCGAGGCAACCCTTGATGCGCGGTTCAGCCTCGGCACGGTCGCAGAAGGGGGCGAGCTTTCCCATAAGCGGGTTCAATTGGCTGGAACGGTTATCGGGCTTGCCAGGCTGTACCCGGGCTTCCCGATCGTCATCAATATCATTACCCACCGAACCCTGGATCCGGAGGTTCGTGGGAAAGTGGAGCGAGAGCTGATATCCCTTCGGAGGAGAGTCGCCAAGGAAGCGCTCAAGAACCCCATTGATATCATTTGGAGAAGCTAGCCTCGATCATTCGTGAGGCGGTGCTGTCTACAAGCCTTGCCGGTTCATCGTTGTTGATTGATGGATTTGGGGCGTTGGGCATGGTGACGAGCCGGATGTCGCTCCAGGGCGGTGGTCTCCTTTGGACCTCCTGTCGTCGGATCGGAGGTCGCGGCGGCTATCCCGGGGAGGGGATGGCCATGACGCGGGTGAAGGCGTCGGCGATGGCTTGCGCCCATGGCCAGGCCGCCCGCACCCGACCGCGCGTCCATCCCCTGCTCCCCCAGCAACAAGGCCGGTGGGTCCGAGCGCGTACGCCAGTTCGCCGCCGACAACGCACTCCCCTGTGCCACCGCCGCTCTCGGCCCAGTCCCCAACGATCCGACCACCCGGCAGGAATGGCAGCGCAAGGCATCCTCTATTGGCGCCTACTGGGAAACCTACGGCTACCACCACCCCGCTGATCCAATCGGCCCTGAACCCACCCACGAAACACCCGACCAGCGCGCCGCCTGGCACGAAGCATTCCTTGCCCTCGGACCGATCGACGGTCTCGACGTCCGCGGCATGCCCGACGGCCGCCTATGGCTCATCCGCGTCGTGTCAACATTCCTTTAACGCGCAGGAGCCCCGGCCAGCCCTGCCTCATCCGGCTCCCTGCGGCCACCATGCTGAGCCGCATCACGTCAGCCTGCGCGGGAGCCGCAATCCGCTTTGTCCGTGACGTCGCTCTGGTGCACTGTTCCGTACGGGAACACAGCTCCGTACGGGAACACAGCGTAGGCGAACGGCCTCCAGCCCTGCGCGCTGAGAACACCGACCCCGCCAACCGCCCCGAGCGCTGCAGTGACGGCAACAGCCCTCCCCCGCCACCCTGGTGGCCTGGGGAAGCTGGCCCCTGTTCAACGAGCATGGGCATCCCGCTCGACCGGCGTGCCAGCCAGAGACAATCCGTGCTGCCCGGTGCCGGCTTTCCACAGCTACACCGACGGTCAGATCACGGTCAGACGATCATGAGAGCCACCCGGACAGACCCAGACTTAGCCCCTGACCTGGTCTTTTGGGTGGGCACAGCTGGTTTCGAACCAGCGACCCCTCGCTTGTAAGGCGAGTGCTCTACCACTGAGCTATGCGCCCGCGCCCACTGCGAGCAGGCGACCGCCTCAGCGTACCGTTTCCGCGCCGCCCGCGAGATGAGGGGCGGCCTGGCTGGCCACGGCATCGCTGACCGCCATCCGGTTCCGCAACCGTTCCAGCCGCGCGTCCATCGATGCGCCGGACACCCCTTCGACCAGGGCCTGATAGAGGTGAATGGCCCCGATGTAGCACGCACTGAACCGGACCGCATCAGGCAGGATGGCCCGCTCGGCAGCGCCGGGCACCCGCTCCAGCGCGTATCCGCGGGCTACGGCCGCGACACGGTCCTCATCAGGCTCGACGAGCCACGCCCCAGACGCCGCCTCAGGCCCCGCACCGGACCCGACCCCGGCCGGCTGCGAGTCGAGCAGGCTTTCCATCAGGCAATTGCCCAGATCGAGGACCGGCAGTCCCAGGCCGCTGGTCTCCCAGTCGATGAGGGTGACCCCGTCCGGGGCACTTTGCACCGCGTTGCCCGGCCACGCGTCCCCGTGCACCACTCCCCTGGGCAGTCCGCCGAGGCTCTGCCCGACAGCCCGGGCCGTGCCGCGGCATTGCTGGTACGGCGCCTGCCAGTCGTCGGGGACCAGATTCTCGACCGCATCGAGCCGGGCCATGGTGGCCGCGATGGCGTCCTCCGGGTACCACGACGCGCGCCCCGGCACGCCTGGCTCGCCGGGCCCCGAACCCGCGCCTGCCCCATCCCCGCCCATCTCGCCCGCGCCTGCTCCACCCGCCACCGCGTCACCCGAACCCACACCCACACCCATCTCAAGGGCATGCAACCTCCCCAGTGCGCCCCCCAGCATCCGCAACTGCGCCAGCGACGGCCGGATCAAAGCCCCATCGACGAACGTGGTGGCCAGGGTGAGCCAGATGCCGTCCATCCCGATCGCGTCGCCGGACCGGGTCCGGATGATCCGGGGTGCCGGGTAACCCCTCGCCTCCAGCCAGCCCAGGGTGCTGGCCCTGGTCATCAGCCAGTCCAGCATGGTCTCCCGGGAAGCGCTGACGTGGATGGGCACGGGCGCGTCCGCCCGGCAGGCCCGCACCACCCACCGCGGAACAGACGGCCCCGCCCCCGGGCGGCCATCCCCGTGCGGGCTGGCCAGGTAGGTGACGATGCCGCTCGCCAGGGAACCGCCGACCCGGCGGAGCACAGCAGGATCGATCCCGCGGGCGTGATACTCGCGGAGAACCCGGCCGACGACCGCGGCGTCGTTCACGACCCGCCCGGCCTCCTCCGCCACAACCGGGCTCGCTCACCCAGCGCCCGCCCGGCTCGCTCACCCGCGGACAGCCCGGCCTGCTCACCCCGCGAACGCACCAGGCGTGACCTCATCCACGCGGCTGGCACCCTCCCGGGGCTCACCTGGCCGGGCCGCGCGGTGCCGCTCCGTCCCAGGATGAGCCGCCGAGTGATGCCTGGCCGAGGCATGCGCGGGCCGACGCGGCCCCGGAGCGGGCTGGTCCGCCGGATCAGGCGAGCGCTGCAGGCTCTGGCTGACCAGACTCCGGCCCAGCACCCGGTCCAGGGCCCGGGCGACTTCCTCGGACAGGTCGGAACCGCGCCCCGCCCCCGCCAGGCCGGCGTCTCCCGCGCTCACCTCTCCCGCGCCCGCACCGCCCGGGCCCTCCAGGCCCGCACCCGCCGGGCCCGGGCCCGGCAGGCCGCCGCCGGCGGGTTCCTCGTCCGCCGGCCCGGGGCGGCCCGGCTCGCCGGAAGCCTGCGGCAGCACGATCGCGCCGCAGTCCCGGCACTCGACCTCACCCAACCGCTTGACCAGGTGCACGCTAGAGCACTGAGAGCACCGATCCAGCTCGGCCGCCCAGTCGGCCGTGTCCTGGCATCCGGGGCAGATAAGAATCTGGCTGTACCGGCGTACCCCGCGCTTCCACGGGCTCTGCCCGCGGCTGGGGTCGGTCTGCCGCACGCCGCATCGATAGCAGGGCATCCTTGGCTGCTTCGATCCTCTCCGGTGGCTGGCTCACCGCCGGCCGGGCACGGTCCCCGCACCCGGCTTACCGTCGGCCGGACCGCGGACTCCGCGTCAGCTCAGGTCGGCGAGCACCTTCTTGTACTCGGCGATATCACGTGCCTGGGGAATAGGGTTCACCACTTTCCACCGGATGACTCCGGCCTTGTCAATGATGAACGTTCCCCGCGTCGCCACGCCCCTGTCTTCGTCGAATACTCCGTAAAGCTTTGCGATGCCGCCGTGCGGCCAGAAGTCCGACAGCAGGCTGAAGTCGAAGTTGTCCCGGTCCGCCCAGGTGCGCAGGACGAAGGTGGAGTCGACCGAGATCGTCAGCAGCTCGACATCCTCCCGGGTGATCTCGGGGAAGTCGTCGCGCAGCGCGGACAGCTCACCGCTGCACACCCCGCTGAACGCGAGCGGGTAAAACACGATCACCACGTTCTTCGTGCCCTGGAAGCTGGACAGCCGGACGGGGGCGCCGTGCTGATCCTTGAGCTCGAAATCGGGTGCCTGCTCGCCAACCTCGACCGACATTGACTGGTTCCTTTCCGCTGGGGGACAGGCTCAGTCTGCCACCCAAACGGACCGCAACAGGGCGCCAACCCTCAGCGGCTCAGCTCACCTGCGCGCCTTCGGCGCGACCAGCCGGGTGCCCAGCCAGTCCCGCGCCGCGCTCACGCTCGAAGTCTGGGAGAGTCCGGCGGTCGGCGCGGTCTCGCCGATGTCGCTGGGCTCCACGTGTCCCGGCCGCCCTGCCTTGGGCGTGAGCAGCCAGATGTACCCCCCGTCGGCCAGCGGCGTCAACGCGTCCGCCAAGGCGTCGAAGAGGTCACCGTCACCGTCCCGCCACCACAGCAGAACCACGTCGACCACGTCGTCGTAGTCCTCGTCGACGAGCTCTACATCCTTCAACTCGGCGATCTCATCCCGCAACTGCTCGTCGCAGTCGTCGTCGTACCCGAGCTCCTGCACCACCTGACCCGGTTTGATACCGAGTCGCTCGGCCAGGCCCGGCTCATCCTGCGCCTGGCGCGCGGTCGCGCTCACTGACGTCCTCCTCATATCCCTTCCCGCGGCCCCGCATCCGCGCTGGCCCGCCACGACGTGCCGCCGCAGCTTCGCGCCTTGCGCCGCGCTGGCCGCGTAGGCACCACTTGCTGGGACAGTTCACACTGGGTCGCGCGCCGGCGCAAGAGCCAAATGGGCCCTGGAAGCGAAAACCATGTCACAGTTTGATCTTCCCCGCCTCTGGCGGCGGCTACCCGAGGAAGGAAACTCTTATCTGCCTGTCCGGATTATCCACGTTCAGATCGATTAGGGCGATTGATTGCCATGTGCCCAGCGCAGGCCGCCCGCCCAGCACCGGGACCACGAGGAACGGGGCGATTAGCGCGGGCATCACGTGGGAGCGGCCGTGCCCGCGGGACCCGTGGGCGTGCCGCCAGCGGTCATCGGGCGGCAGCAGTTCATCGAGGGTGGCCAGCAAATCCGTGTCGCTGCCCGAACCCAGTTCCATCAGGGCCAGGCCGGCGGTCGCGTGCGGCACGAACACGTGCAGCAGCCCGTCCCCGCCCTGCGACGCGCGCGCCGCGAATTCCGCGCATTCCCCGGTGATATCGCGCACGGCCGGCTTGGTCCCTGTCCGTACGCGCACAATCGCTGTTTCCATACGCAACGACTGTTCCTGGCCAGCCTCGCCCGCGCAACCCGATCCCGGCGGGCCGTGCCCCGGTCCGGGCCGCCGAGACCGGCCCCGCGGTCCCGCCGCGGGGCCGGAGCCACCCGGGACGGGGCCTCCAGGCGTGGTCCTACTTCTTCCGGCCCTCCGTGTTCCCCGCCGACGACGCGCGGGCCTTCCCGGGGGTCTGGCCGGGCTCGACCACGGCGTCGGGGCCGGGGAAGCACAGCCGGGTGTGCCCGTCGTCGAAACGGACCAGGTAGGGCGGCCCGCCAGCCGCGCCGTGGACCTCCACGATCTCGCCCGTCCGGTCCGGCTGGCCGACCGCGTTGCCGTGCACGTGCAGCCGGTCGCCGATCTCTGCCTGCATGGTCAGCACCTCCTCGTGCCCGTTCGCCCCCGGTGCGGCCCGGCGCATACGCTAGGACTGCATCGGAGCGTGCCTACGCTCACCGTTTACCCAGACTGGCACCCGACGGTGGCCGTCGAGTAGGGCCGGACGTCACTGTCTGGGCCACGCCCCCGGCGCGGGGGTGGCCCGGCCGGGTGCTGTTACCCCCTGGTAGCCGGGTGCGTTTCCGGGGCGCAAGGACCAGAATTGGTCTGGACAACTGATGCTCATCGGGGCGGCTACCCGCCGCCCAGCTCTGCGGACATGGCGGCAAACAGCCGCCCGACCTCCGGAAGGCGAGGACATCCCGTGGCTGCCGGACGCCAGCGTTTCTCGATCATCAGCGACGGACTGCCCACGCAGCTTCCTGATATCGACCCCGACGAGACCAGGGACTGGGTCGAGTCCTTCGACAGCGTGGTGCGCAGCCGGGGCCGTGGCCGGGCCAGGTACGTCATGCTGCGCCTGCTGGAGCGGGCGCGTGAGCAGAACGTCGGGGTGCCCGGCCTGCGCAGCACGGACTTCATCAACACCATCCCGCCCGAGCGCGAGCCCTGGTTCCCCGGCGACGAGTACGTCGAGCGGCGGATCCGGGCCTACATCCGCTGGAACGCCGCCGTGATGGTGTCCCGGGCCAACCGGCCCGGCCTCGGCGTCGGCGGGCACATCGCCACCTACGCCTCGGCCGCCAGCCTGTACGAGGTCGGCTTCAACCACTTCTTCCGCGGCAAGGACCACGGCGAGTCGGGTGACCAGGTCTTCTTCCAGGGCCACGCGGCGCCGGGCATCTACGCCCGCGCGTTCCTCGAAGGACGGCTCACCCAGCACCAGCTCGACGGTTTCCGCCAGGAACTGTCCCACCCGGGCGGCGGCCTGCCGTCCTACCCGCACCCGCGGCTCATGCCGGACTTCTGGGAGTTCCCGACGGTGTCCATGGGCCTCGGCCCGATCAACGCGATCTACCAGGCCCGGTTCAACCAGTACCTGCTGGCCCGGGAGATCAAGGACACCAGCCGCTCGCACGTCTGGGCCTTCCTCGGTGACGGCGAGATGGACGAGCCCGAGGCCCTCGGCGCGATCGGCCTGGCCGCCCGCGAGGAGCTAGACAACCTCACCTTCGTGATCAACTGCAACCTGCAGCGGCTGGACGGCCCGGTGCGCGGCAACGGGAAGATCATCCAGGAGCTGGAGGCGTTCTTCCGCGGCGCGGGCTGGAACGTGATCAAGGTGATCTGGGGCCGGGACTGGGATCCGCTGCTGGCCAAGGACACCGACGGCGTCCTGGTCAACAAGATGAACAACACCCCGGACGGGCAGTTCCAGACCTACTCAGTGGAGCCCGGCGCCTACACCCGGGAGCACTTCTTCGGCACCGACCCGCGGCTGCGCGCCATGGTCGAGCACCTCTCGGACGAGGAGGTGCGCAACCTGTCGCGCGGTGGCCACGACTACCGCAAGGTCTACGCGGCGTTCAAGGCGGCGCAGGAGCACGTCGGCCAGCCCACGGTGATCCTCGCGCACACGATCAAGGGCTGGACGCTGGGCCCGGACTTCGAGGCCCGCAACGCCACCCACCAGATGAAGAAGCTGACGGTGGCCGAGCTCAAGGAGTTCCGCGACCGGCTCTACCTGCCGATCCCGGACGCCGCACTGGAGGCGCAGCTCCCGCCGTACTACCACCCGGGTGCGGAGTCCGAGGAGATCCAGTACATGCAGGAGCGCCGGGCCGCGCTCGGCGGCTACCTGCCCAAGCGGGTGGTCCGGGGCAAGCCGCTCAAGCTGCCCGGCGACCCGGTCTACAGCGAGATGAAGCGGGGCTCCGGCAAGCAGGCGGTGGCCACCACGATGGCCTTCGTCCGGCTGCTCAAGGACCTGATGAAGGACCCCGGGATCGGCGCCCGCTTCGTGCCGATCATCCCGGATGAGGCGCGCACGTTCGGCATGGACTCGCTGTTCCCGACGGCCAAGATCTACTCCCCGCACGGGCAGACCTACGAGGCCGTGGACCGGGCCCTGCTGCTGTCCTACAAGGAGTCCGAGCGCGGCCAGATCCTGCACGAGGGCATCAGCGAGGCCGGCGCGATGGGCTCGGTGATCGCAGCCGGGACGTCCTACGCCACGCACGGCGCGCCGATGATCCCGGTCTACGTCTTCTACTCGATGTTCGGCTGGCAGCGCACCGGCGACGAGATGTGGGCGCTGGGTGACCAGCTCGGCCGCGGGTTCCTGCTGGGCGCCACGGCCGGGCGGACCACGCTCACCGGTGAGGGCCTGCAGCACAACGACGGGCACTCGGTGCTGCTGGCCTCGGTCAGCCCCGCGTGCGTGGCCTACGACGCCGCCTGGGGGTATGAGCTGGGCTACATCGTGAAGGACGGGCTGCGCCGGATGTACGGCCCGACCGAGGGCCACCCGGACGGCGAGGACATCTTCTACTACCTGACCGTCTACAACGAGCCCTACGTCCAGCCGGCCGAGCCCGCCGACTACCCCGGCGGCAGCGCCGCGCTGGAGCAGGGGGTGCTGCGGGGCCTGTACCGCTACGCGCCCGCGGCTGACGCTGGCGGCCCGGACGCGGACGCCGCGGAGCGGCCGCGGGCCCAGATCCTGGCCTCCGGGGTGGCGATGCGCTGGGCCCTGGACGCACAGCGGCTGCTCGCCGAGGACTGGGGCGTGGACGCCGACGTCTGGTCGGCCACCTCGTGGACCCAGCTCCGCCGCAACGCGCTGTGCTGCGAGGAATGGAACATGCTGCACCCCGACGCGGACCCCCAGGTGCCCTACGTCACCCAGGTGCTCGGCGGGACACCCGGCCCGGTGGTGGCGGTCAGCGACTGGATCCGCGCGGTTCCGGACCAGATCGCCCGGTGGGTCCCGGGGCCGTTCAGCTCGCTGGGGACCGACGGGTACGGCTTCTCCGACACGCGCGCGGCGGCCCGCCGGTTCTTCCACGTGGACGCGGAGTCCATCACGCTGGCCGTGCTCAGCCAGCTGGCCCGCAGCGGCGAGGTGAAGCCCGAATCGCTCGGCCTGGCCATCGAGAAGTACGGCCTCGACATTCCGGTCAGCACGGCGCTGGCCAAGGACAGCTGACCGGGGCCGCCGGCCCCTGATCCGGGCGGCGGAAACCACCGGATCCGGCCGTCAGGAACGGGGCCCTGGCGCTGCGCGCCCCGGGCCCCGTTTCGGTGACAGAAGCGATGCCGGCCGCTGCCTGGCCAGGATTTCCGCTGGTCAGGTGGGTACGACGCGTCCCGGGCGGCTCCCTGATGATCTTGGATCGCCCGTTCAGCCGGGCGAAGCTTGTTCTTCTACCACGTAATACTTCGGTAAGAAGTGACCTCTGCCGTTTGGCCACATTTTGGTCACGGCGGGGTCTAGCGTGACCGTCCGGGAGCTCGGGGACACTGACAGGGCATTCGGAGCGGACACGGAGGTCGGGCGGATGCATTTCAGCCGCGGTCCGGCATGGCGGCGCACTTCACGGGTCAGGCCAGCACTCATCGCGACCCTCATCGCGATACCGCTGGCGTCGGGGATCGCGGTCGGCGTGATCGCCGCGAACCACTCAGGCACTCCCAACTCACAGCTGAGCCTGTCGGCCCAGGGCCTGGGGATCGGCCACCGCCTGCCCCTGGCCACCGGATCAGTGGCGGGGACCGGGGTGGATCTCGGCCAGACCCCGGCCGAGGCGGCCGACTCCACGAACTGCACCCTCCAGGTCCCGGCCAACCCGCTCAGCGCGCGTGGCCTGTCCACCCCGTACGTCCTGGGCGACGGCTGCGAGATGTCGAACCCGGACCTGCAGGCGTACGTCGAGGCGGACATCATCAACCCGCGCAACGGGCGGATCAAGGTCTACAACCCGCTGGTGATCACCGAGGGCACGCAGCCCGCCGCTCCCCCGGTCCGGCCCGTGCTGGCCCCCGGGGACGTCGTGGGCATCATGTTCGGCTTCAACGGCGACAACCTGCTGCTGACCGGGACCGGGAATTCACTGCGGCAGGGCAAGTGCGTCAACGGCCTCGGCCAGTCGCTGTTCACCCAGGTCGCGTTCTGCAACAGCCCGGCGTTCTACCGGGCGGCCAACCGTGACATCGCGCGGGGCCTGCTCAAGATCCCGGCGCTGGGCACCGGCTCGGACGGCCAGGCCTGCCCGACCGTGCGCGGGTTCGACGTGGTGGACCAGGACCAGAGCGACAACGTGGTCAGCACGTACCTGCTCACCGCGAGCGGTCAGACCGCCCAGGACTCCGCGGCCAACGTGGCCGGCCTGGCCGGCGCGTCCGCGATCAACAACGGCAGCGACAACGCCCTGGTCAACAAGTTCATGGACCCCGCGCTGGGGTGCACGCCGTACCAGTTCCGGGACATGACGGCCGCCAGCGGCAGGTCCGGATCACAGATCACCGACGAACTGATGGCGGCAGCCGACCAGTCCGCCCCGGTCGCACTGGTCCCGCTGAACGACCCGATGACCGCGGTCGACGGGCAGCAGAGCGTGATGAAGACGGACGTCTTCCGGATCGGCGTGGGCCAGCCGGTGGTGAGCGGCGGGCAGGCCGCGGACACCCCGGCGAACTACTGCAAGAACATGATGCAGGTCGGCATGGCGCGGGCGGCGGCGGGCGAGAAGCAGTTCAGCGCGTTCGCCACCCCCGTGCCCGGCACCGGCAGCAACCTGTTCACGTTCCTGGCCGCGAGGCTGTCCGCCTCGTGGGGCAACCTCGGCTGCGGCGCGCTGCTCAACGCACCCGACCCGGTCGGCCTGACCCTCGACGCGAACGGCGTGGCCACCGCGGCCACCTTCAGCCCGCTGGCGATCGGCACGCTGCCGGGCGGCGTGGCCGCCACGGCCACCCCCAGCGCCACCCCGTCCTGCGCCGCGACACCCGCCACGGCGCCCACGACGACTGCCCCGCCCACCGGAACGGACACGGCTACCCCCACGGCCACGGCCACGGCCACGGCTACCGCCACGGCCACGGCCACGGCCACGGCCACGGCCACGGCCACGGCCACAGACACGGCTGCGCAGCGGCACACGGCCACAGACACGGCTGCGGCCGCAGCCACGGATACGGCTGCGCCCACGCCCACGCCCACGGCTGCGGCGGCTTCGCCGTCCTGCGCGGCGCCAGCCCCAGGCGGGCCAGCCACCCCGGTCCCGACGCCGAGCCCCACCCGGCACCGGCACCGGCACGGCTGGCGTAACCGGATCGGCCACCCGCACCACATGTAACTCCGCGATGGTTGTGGGTGCCCGCTGGCCTGGCGGGACGCGGGGTGGGCGGCGCCTGCCTCCTGAACCACCGCTGATCCCGCCGGGGAGGGGAGGCGCGCGCAGGCGTGTCTCCCCGAGCCGGCGGATGGCGGGGGGCCCAGGGGGGTCGACCCCCCGGACATTACGGGAGGCGCGCCGCAGGCGTGTCTCCCCTCCCCGGCGGATGGCGGATGGCGGAGGGCCCAGGGGGGTCGTCCCCCCCGGACGTTACTGGACCTCGGCCAGCCGCCGGGTCAGGTACCGGCGCTCGGCGTCGGTGCTGGCCAGCGCCAGGGCCTGCCGGTAGGCGTCCGCCGCCCCGGCCTTCCGGCCAAGCCGGCGGAGCAGGTCGGCCCGGGTGGCGGGCAGCAGGTGGTAGCCGGCCAGCTGCCCGGTCGCGGCCAGGTTGTCCACCAGCGCCAGTCCCGTGGCCGGTCCCTGGGCCATGCCCACGGCTATCGCGCGGTTGAGCTCGACCACGGGTGACGGCATCAGCTGTTTCAGCTGGCCGTAGAGCCGGGCGATCTCGGCCCAGTCCGTCGCGGCCGCGTCCCCGGCGGTGACGTGGCAGGCGACGATCGCCGCCTGAATCTGGTAGGCCCCTGGCCGGCCCTGGCTCAGGGCGCTCTCCAGCAGCGCGCGGCCCTCGCTGATCTCGGCGGTGTCCCAGCGGGAGCGGTCCTGGTCTTCCAGCGTCACCAGGTCCCCGCCCTCGTCGACCCGGGCGCCGCGGCGCGCGTCGTGCAGCAGCATCAGCGCGAGCATGCCCTGGACCTCGGGTTCACCGGACATCAGCCCGGCCAGGAGGCGGGCCAGGCGGATGCCCTCGCGGCACAGGTCCGGGCGGAGCAGATCCGTGCCCGTGGTCGCGCTGTACCCCTCGTTGAACAGCAGGTACAGCACGCCCAGGACACCCGCGGTCCGTTCCGGCAGCAGGTGGGCGGGGGGCACGCGGTAGGGGATCCGGGCGTTACGGATTTTGTGCTTGGCCCTGACCAGCCGCTGGGCCATGGTCGGCTCCGGCACGAGGAACGCGCGCGCGATCTCGGCCGTGCTCAGCCCGGTCAGGGTCCGAAGCGTCAGTGCGACCCGCGCCTCGAGCGTCAGCGCCGGATGACAGCAGGTGAAGATCAGGCGGAGCCGGTCGTCGGCGATGCCGCTCTCGGCGGCCTCGGGCGGCCCCGGATCTGACCGTGCTGCCGCACGGCCGAGGATCGCCGTCTGCTGCAGCTTGGCGGCCTCGCTCGCGCGGCGCCGGAGCACATCCACCGCCCGGTGCCGGGCCGTGGTGGTGAGCCAGGCGCCCGGCCGTGGCGGGACGCCGTCGCGCGCCCAGGTGCGTACCGCCTGGGTGAAGGCGTCCTGGGCGCACTCCTCGGCCAGGTCCCAGTCGCCGGTCATCCCGATCACGATGGCCACGATCCGGCCCCACTCCTCGCGGAACGCAGCGGCCACGGCGGCATCGACCTCCGGCGTTACCTCGCCCAGACCGGCCTCACCTCGATCCGCCGCACCCGGCCGCGTGCCCGTTCTCCCGCCGGAATCTACCCCAGCGAATCAGCCCGGCGCCGATGTCGATCTGATCCGCGGTCATTCGTAGTGAGGGCGAAACGGACACCGGCAGGCCGAGGCCGGCCATGATCGTGAGGAGCCAGTGATGTACATCCCGTACCAGCTCATGAAGGCAGCGCAGGACGACTGGCTGCGGACCGCCGCGCGGGACGGGCGGGCCGCGGCGGTGCGGCGCGCGCGCCGCAGGCTGCGCCAGGCGCGACGGCCCGCCCGTCGTGCGGGGGGCATCGCGTCTCCCCGGACCGCCGGCTGACGGCCCGCCAGCCACCGCACCTAACGAGATCAGGAGGAACCGTGAAGTACATGATGCTCGTCTGCGTGGACCCGTCCATCGCGGCGGACGTGGAGGAAGACAACCCCGGCGGGTACGACATCGACACCTGGGTCAGTGAGATGGACGGCCGGGGCGTACGCCGGGAGGGACATCCTCTCCCGGTCGAGGACGCCACCACCGTCCGGGTGCGCCGCGGCGAGGTCCTGCTGACCGACGGGCCGTTCGTGGAGGCCAAGGAGTTCATGGCCGGCTACGACATCCTCGAATGCGCGGACCTGGACGAGGCCATCGAGGTGGCGTCCAAGCATCCGCTGGCCCGGCGCGGGGCCATGGAGCTGAGGCCCTTCCCGAGCGAGTAGGCGTGCCGCCGCTGGCGTGGACCGGCCGCCCGGGCGCACCTCCCGGGCGGCCCCGTCCGGCGGCACTCCTCAGGCGCCCAGCTGGTCCGCCAGGTCACCGAAGTCAGCGGCCACGCAGGTGTAGGGCCTGGCCGGCTCCCGGTTGGCCTCGTGGTTCGGGCCGAGATCGCCGGGCCGGGGCACGAAAGCCGTGGCCAGGCCCAGGCGGCCGGCGGCGATGAGATCGTCGTTGTGCGCGGCGACCATCATCACCTCGGCCGGGGCCAGGCTGAGCAGGCCGGCCGCGCCGAGATAGGTCTCCGGGTCGGGCTTGTAGTGCCGGAACAGCTCGGCGCTGGCCACGAAATCCCACGGCACGCCGCCCCATCTGGCCATGTTGACCAGCAGCGCGACGTTCCCGTTGGAGAACGCGCAGACGATGTAGCGCCGCTTGAGGCGCTCCAGGCCGGGCACCGCATCGGGCCAGGGGTCGAGCCGGTGCCAGCAGGTGGTGAGCCAGGCGCGCCCGGCCTCGTCCAATCCCTCCAGCCCGGTGCCGACGATCAGCCGGTCCAGTGTGCGGCGGTGCAGGCCGTCCAGGTTGGTCCAGGGCAGCTCCCCGGTCCGGACCTGGTTCATGGCCGGCCGGTATGCTGCCCGCCAGCGGTCCGCGAACGAGGCCGCGTCGATGTCCGCCCCGTGCTCGGCGGCCAGCGCCGAGACGTCCCGGATGACACCGCTGCGCCAGTCCACCACCGTGCCGAACACGTCGAACAGCAGCGCCCTGACCTGCTCCACCGGATACCTCCCCAGGCACGTCAGCCCCTCCGGGAACCCGTACCGCGCCAGCGTCACGGCTCCCGCCTGAGCACAGTCTCCCCTGCCGCACCGGTTCGCGCACCCGCGGGCCGTGGCACCCTGGGAGCATGACGGCAGCGGACCGGGCGACCGGCGGAAACGGCGCGGCAGCGCCCGGCCGGGTCCGGGCCGAGACGGTCCAGCGGCTGGAGCGCGCCATGGGCTCGCTCGGCACGGCCGCCATGGCCTCGATGGAAGAGCGGCTGTCCTGGTTCCGGTCCATGTCGGCGGAGAACCGCTCCTGGATCGGGCTGGTCGCCCAGGCTGGCATCGCCGCGTTCGTGGACTGGATCAAGCATCCCAAACGCGGCCGGCCGTCGGTGGCGGTGGAGGTGTTCGGGACCGCGCCTCGCGAGCTCGCCCGCGCGGTCAGCCTCCAGCAGGCCGTGGAGATGGTGCGGATCATCATCGACGTGGTCGAGGCCCGGGTGGATGAGCTGGCCGCCCCCGGCGGCGAGGCGGAACTGCGTGAGGCGGTGCTCCGCTACACCCGCGAGGTGGCCTTCGGGGCCGCCCAGGTGTACGCGCGGACCGCGGAGGCCCGGGGGGCCTGGGACGCCCGGCTGGAGGCCCTGGTCGTGGACTCGCTGGTCCGTGGCGAGATGGGCGAGGGGCTGCAGTCCTGGGCCTCGGCCCTGAACTGGTCCCACTCGCCGGTGGCGGTGATCGTCGGCCATGCCGACGACTCCGAGCCCGAGGGCCTGATCGAGGACCTGCGGGTGATCGTCCGGCGGTCGCGGCTGGACCTGCTGGCCGGGGTGCACGGCACCCGGCTCGTGGTCGTGCTGGGCGGGACCGGCGACCCGCTGGGCGCGGCGGAGCAGATCGCCGGGCGGTTCGGGCCCGGCCCGGTGGTGGTCGGCCCGGTCGTGGCGGACCTGCACGCGGCCACGCGCTCGGCCGCGTCGGCGCTGGCCGGGCTACGCGCCGCCCCCGGCTGGCCGGATTCACCGCGCCCGGTGCTCGCCGACGACCTGCTGCCCGAGCGTGCGCTGGACGGGGACGAGGCCGCCCGGGCCCACCTCATCCAGGACGTGTACGAGCCGCTGCGGCACGGCGGCGCCGCCCTGCTCGACACCGTCACCGCCTACCTGGAGCAGGGCTCGTCGCTGGAGGCGACCGCCCGGATGCTGTTCGTTCATCCGAACACCGTCCGCTACCGGTTGCGCCGGATCAGCGAGCTCACCGGGCTGATTCCCTCGGACGGGCGGGCCGGATTCACCCTGTGGGTCGGCATCGTCCTGGGCCGTCTTGTTCACAATCGCACATAGGTTGTAGGAAAGAGCCATAGTCTCTAGGTCAAACTTCGTGCTGTTCTTCACACATGTAGCGGACTTCTACAGTGCAGGGTAAGAAGATGCTCGTTATTGCCGCGCCGGGTCAGGGTGCCCAGACCCCTGGCTTCCTCTCCCCCTGGCTGGAACTCCCCGGTTTCGCCGGGCGCCTCGGCGCCTGGTCCGAGCTGGCCGGGCTGGACCTCATCAGGTTCGGGACGACCGCCAGCGCCGAGGAGATCCGCGACACCGCGGTCGCCCAGCCGCTCCTCGTCGCGGCCGCCATCGCCGCGGCGGAGGCGCTGTTCGGCGGGCTGGACCAGGCCCGGGTGCACACCGGTGCGGCGGCCGGGCACAGCGTGGGCGAGCTGGGGGCCGGCGTCGTGGCCGGCGTGCTCACGGCCGGGGACGCGATGCGCCTGGTCCGGGTCCGCGCGGAAGCCATGGCGAAGGCCGCGGCCATCGAGGCGACGGGCATGACCGCCGTGCTCGGCGGCGACGAGGCGGAGGTCCTCGACTCCATCGAGGCGCACGGCCTCACCCCCGCGAACATCAACGGCGCCGGGCAGGTCGTCGCGGCCGGGACGCTGGAGCAGCTGGCCGCGTTCGCCGCCGACCCTCCTGCGCGGGCGAGGCTCCGCCCGCTGCAGGTGGCCGGCGCGTTCCACACCCGGCACATGGCCCCGGCGGTGGACGCGCTGCGCGAGGCGGCCGCCGCAGTCACGGTCAGCGACCCGGTCCTGCCGCTGCTGTCCAACCACGATGGTGCCGCGGTGCTGACCGGTGAGGACTGGCTGGAGCGGATCGTCACGCAGGTAAGCGCGCCGGTGCGGTGGAACCTGTGCATGCGCACCATGACGGACCTGGAAGCGGGCGCGCTGATCGAGCTGCCGCCGGCCGGCACGCTGACCGGGCTGGCCCGGCGGGCCATGCCCGGCGTGGCGCTGGCCGCCCTGAAGACCCCCGACGACCTCGAGGCCGCGACCAAGCTCATCGCCGAGCACGGCGCACTGGACCCCTACGAGGCCGGCGGGCCGGCCCCGGAGTGGCGCCTGCTGGTCGCGCCGCTGGCCGGCACGTTCCGCCACGGCACCGTCGGGGCGGCCCCCACGGTGGGGGCTGCGCTGTCCCCCGGCGCGGAGATCGGGCACGTCGAGCAGCGCGGCGGGCGGCACGTGATCACCCCGCCGTTCCCGGCCACGGTGCTGGAGTGGCTGGTCGAGGACGGCGACCCGGTCAGCGCGGGGCAGCCGCTGGTCCGGCTGCAGCCTTATCCCGCCCGGACCGGCCGCTAAGCCCGGCCGTCCCGGGTAGCAGATCCTCAACCAGCCGCCGGACAGCACAGGAAGGAACGACGCTGATGCGAATCACCGAGGCAGTGGCCGGTGCGCGGATCCTGGCGTTCGGCGGGTACCAGCCGGCCCGGGTGGTCACCAACGACGAGCTCGCCCAGCAGGTGGAGACCACCGACGAGTGGATCCGCAGCCGGGTGGGCGTCGCCAGCCGCCGGATCGCAGGCCCGGATGAGACCGTGGCCGACATGGCCGTGGCCGCCGGCGGGAAGGCGCTGGCCGCCAGCGGCCTGTCCCCCGCCGACATCGACCTGGTCATCGTGGCCACCTGCACCGCCGAGGCACCGATTCCCAACACGGCCGCCACGGTCGCGGCCCGGCTCGGCATCGTGGCCCCCGGAGCGTTCGACCTCAACGCCGCGTGCGCGGGGTTCTGCTACGCGCTGGGCACGGCCAGCGACGCGGTCCGGGCGGGGACGTCACGGCATGTGCTGATCATCGGGGCCGAGAAGCTGTCCCAATGGGTCGACTGGACCGACCGTTCCACCTGCATCATCTTCGCTGACGGCGCCGGGGCGGCGGTCGTCGGGCCGGCCGAGGAGGGCAGCGCGGGCATCGGGCCCGTGGTCTGGGGTAGTGACGGCGGCATGGCGGACAAGATCTTCATCAAGGACCGCCGGTCGTTCATCTTCCAGGAGGGGCAGGCGGTGTTCCGCTGGGCGACCACGGCCCTGCACCCCGTCGCCCTGAAGGCCTGCGAGCGGGCCGGCGTGGCCCCGGGCGAGCTGGCCGCGTTCGTCCCGCACCAGGCCAACCTGCGCATCATCGAGGCCATCGCCAGGAAGCTGGGCGCGCCCCAGGCGCTGGTGGCCACCGACATCATCAATTCGGGTAACACCTCGTCGGCGTCCATCCCGCTCGCGCTGTCGGCGATGATCGAGCGCGGCGAGGTGGGCTCGGGCTCCGCGGTCCTGCTACTCGGCTTCGGGGCGGGCATCAGCTATGCGGCCCAGGTCATCAAGGTACCCTGACCGCGCCACGGCCGCCGGGCGCACGCCCGGGGGCTGATCACACCATCAACGAAGGAGAAAACGCACCTCATGGCCATGACTGAGCAGGAGATCCTCGCGGGCCTCGGCGAGATCGTCAACGAGGTCGCCGGTGTCCCGGCCGACCAGGTCACCCCGGACAAGAGCTTCGTCAACGACCTCGACATCGACTCGCTGTCCATGGTGGAGATCGCGGTGGCGGCCCAGGACAAGTTCGGGGTGGAGATCCCCGACGACCAGCTCAAGAACCTCAAGACCGTGCAGGACGTCGTCACCTACGTCCGCAGCGCCGAAGTATCGGCCTGAGCCGGGGCCGCCCTGCGGCGGCATGCCATCCGGTGTGCTCTCGCCACCCGCGAGCCAGGCGCACCACGTAAGCAAGAGGAGCGATTCACAGTGCGGGCAGATCAACCACGCGTCGTCGTCACCGGGCTGGGCGCGACCACGCCGCTGGGCGGGGACGTGGCCTCAACCTGGGAATCGCTGCTGGCCGGTCGGAGCGGGGCGCGCAAGCTCCCCGCCGACTGGTCGCCCGTCCCGCTGCCGGTGCAGATCGCGGCCCCGGCCGCGGTCGACCCGGCGACGGTGCTCGACCGGGTCCAGGCCCGGCGGCTCGACCGCTGCGAGCAGCTGGCCCTGGTGGCCGCGCGGGAGGCGTGGTCGGACGCGGGCTCCCCGGACGTCGACCCGTACCGGCTCGGCGTCGTGGTCTCCAGCGGGATCGGCGGGGTGTCCTCCACCATCGCCGCCTACGACACGATGAACGATAAGGGCTGGCAGCGGCTCTCCCCGTTCACGGTGCCGATGCTGATGCCGAACGGCTCCGCCGGCTGGATCAGCCTCGAGCTGAACGCCCGGGCCGGCGTGCACACGACGGTGAGCGCCTGCGCATCCGGCGCCGAGGCTATCGGCTACGCCATCGAGATGATCCGCTCCGGCCGGGCCGACGTCGTGCTGGCCGGCGGGACCGAAGCCGCGATCATCCCGCTGAACGTCGCGGCGTTCGCCGCCATGCGCGCCCTGTCCACCCGTAACGACGAGCCGGAGCGCGCCTCCCGGCCGTTCGACAAGGGCCGGGACGGGTTCCTGCTCGGCGAGGGTGCCGGCATGGTGGTGCTGGAGTCGGCCGAGCATGCGGCCCGGCGCGGCGCCGCCGTGCACGCGGTCGCCGCGGGCGCGGGCTACTCCGCCGACGCGCATCACATCGCCCAGCCGGACCCCGGCGGTGCCGGGATCCTGCGCGCGATCCAGAACGCGATCGGCGACGCCCAGCTCGACCCGGCGCAGATCGTGCACGTCAACGCGCACGCTACGTCCACGCCCGCCGGCGATCTGGTCGAGGGGCAGACCATCGCCCGGGCCCTCGGCGCCGCCGCCAGCGGGGTCGTGGTGTCGGCGACCAAGTCCATGACCGGGCACCTGCTCGGTGGCGCCGGCGCGGTCGAGTCGGTGGCCACCATCCTCGCGCTCCGCGAGCACGTGGCGCCGCCCACCATCAACCTGGACGACCCTGACGACGAGGCCGGGATCGACATCGCGACCGAGCCGCGCAAGCTGGTTCCCCACGCCAGCACCCCGATGGCCGCGCTGAACAATTCCTTCGGGTTCGGCGGCGCCAACGTCGCGCTCGCCTTCACGGCGGCCTAGGGCACACCCCCCAGTCCGCCGTCCCCTTCCCGCCCGTGTTCTCCCGCTACCGCAAGGAGACGTCCCGTGACGGTCACCGCTGTCAGCACCACGGCTGGCCCCGGCCAGAAGAGCGCCACCCAGGCCAGCCCCGCGGCTGCCTCCCGGTCCGACGGCGCCGCGCCCGCGCCGTTCATCTCCCGCGACCCAGAGGTCCGGCTCGAATCGCTGTTTGATCCTGGCTCGGCCCGCCTGCTCACGCCGCACGACGCGAGCGGGGAGGTCGCCGCGACCGGCACCATCGACGGGATGACCGCGGTCGCGTTCGCCAGCGACCCGCGGGTGCAGGGCGGGGCCATGGGCAGCGAGGGGTGCGCCGCGATCGTGACCGCCTACGAGGAAGCCCTCGCCCGGGGCGCCCCCGTGATCGGGCTGTGGCACTCCGGCGGCGCGCGGCTGCGTGAGGGCGTGGAGAGCCTGCACGCGGTGGGCACGGTGTTCGCCGCCATGACCCGGGCCTCCGGCAAGATCCCGCAGATCTCCGTGGTGCTGGGCGCGGCCGCGGGCGGCGCCGCGTACGGGCCCGCGCTGACCGACGTCGTGATCCTGTCCGATCATGGCCGCATCTTCGTCACCGGCCCGGACGTGGTGCGCAGCGTGACCGGCGAGGACGTGGACATGGCCCGGCTGGGCGGCCCTGAGCCGCACAGCCGCCGCTCGGGGGTGGTCCACCTGGTGGCCGCCACCGACGCGGACGCGCTCGGGCAGGCCCGCCGGCTGGCGGTGCTGCTCGGCCGGCAGGGCACCGTGGATGTGGACCTAGTCGCCGGGCAGGACGGGGCCGACCTTGACCAGCTGCTGCCCGAGTCGGTGCGGCGCGCCTATGACGTTCACCCGCTGCTCGCCGGCCTGCTCGACGCGCCCGGCGTCGAGCTGCACCCGCGGTGGGCGCCGAACGTGGTCACCATGCTCGGCCGCCTGGCCGGCCGCACCGTCGGGATCGTCGCCAACAACCCGCTCCGTCTCGGCGGGTGCCTGGACGCCACCTCGGCGGAGAAAGCGGCCCGGTTCGTCCGCATGTGCGACGCGTTCGGGGTCCCGCTCGTGGTCGTCGTGGATGTGCCCGGCTACCTGCCCGGCGTCGGCCAGGAGTGGGACGGGGTGGTGCGCCGCGGCGCCAAGCTCCTGCACGCGTTCGCGGAGGCGGCGGTGCCGCGGGTCACCCTGGTCACCCGCAAGGCCTACGGCGGTGCCTACATCGCGATGAACAGCCGGTCGCTGGGCGCGACCCGGGTGTTCGCGTGGCCCGGCGCCGAGGTGGCCGTGATGGGCGCGGTGGCCGCCGTCCGCATCCTGCACCGGCGCACGCTGGCCGACGTACCACCGGACCAGCTCCAGGAAGCGGAGGCCCGGCTGGCCGGGGAGCACCAGCGGGAGGCTGGCGGACTGGAACGGGCCCGCGCCCTGGGCGTGATCGACGAGGTCATCGAGCCTTCCACGACCCGGCGGGCTATTTCCCTGGCCATCGCAGCCGCCCCGCAGGCGCGCGGCCAGCACGGCAACATCCCGCTCTGACGGGCTGCGGCATGGCAGATCACGGTATGGCAGATCACGGTATGGCAGATCACGGTATGGCAGATCACGGGATGGCGGATCCCGCCTCGGCACATCACGGGCGCCTGCTGGTGATCGAGCACGAGCTCGACGCGCCGACCGGCCTGCTGGGCACGTGGGCGCAGGCCCGCGGGCTGACGCTGAGCACGATCCACCTGGGCGGCGGGGACCGGCTGCCCGCCCGCCTGCCGGCCTGCGCCGGCGTCGTGGTGCTCGGGTCGGAGCGGACCGCGTTCGACGACGCCGTGCCCTGGCTGCACGGTGAGCTGTCCCTGGTGCGGCAGGCCCTGGCGGAGGAAGTCCCGCTGCTGGGTATCTGCTTCGGCGGCCAGGTGCTCGCCCGCGCGCTGGGTGCGCGGGTCTACCGGCTGCCCGAGCCCGAGATCGGCTGGGTGCGGCTGGCCAGCCAGCACCCCGGCCTGGCCTGCGGGCCGTGGCTGGAGTGGCACCGGGACGGCTTCGAGCTGCCGCAGGGTGCCCGGGAACTGGCCACCGGCGGCGCCTCGGTGCAGGCCTACGCCATCGGCCCCCACCTGGGCCTGCAGTTCCATCCCGAGGCCACCGAGCCGATCACCCAGGCCTGGCTGCGCGCCACCCAGCCGCCGCTGTCCGCGGCCCAGGCCGCCGGCTCCGCCGGGGCTGGCAGGACGCGGGCGAGGAGACCGTGGCCGACGCCGCCGCATTGTTCTCCGCCTGGCTGGACGGCGAGTTCGCCGCAGGATACCCGGACCCGGCATCCCCCGGCCGCCCGGCAGGAGTAAGCGCACAGTAAAGTACAACCCGGGCCTACACCCGGAATTCGTAACGAATTGGACGGGAAAATCTCCCCGATCAGCTCGCTGGGGCGCTGAGCCCCACGTACGATCGACGATCTATGCCTCTTGATGAGCGCCCTGAAAGCGTAGCCGAGCAGACCGAAACCCCTGGTGTGGCGTACCGGCCGAGAGCAGCCAGCCCAGGTGCCGCCTCCCCGGACGCGAACGGCACCGCATCCGGGAACGGCAGCGCCGCCGCGAACGCCACCGCCACCGCGGAAAGCCCCGCCGCGCACGGCACCGCCGCGGACCGCACCGCCGCGGACCGCACCGCCCCGGACGCAGCGGAGCGCCCGGCGGGCGCCGGCCGCTGGTGGCTGGACAAACGGACTCAGCTGGCTTTCGCCAGCTTCCTCATGCTGTTCGCCGAGCTGGCCCTGATCCGGTGGACGGCGGCCAACAACGTCTACGTCACCAACGCCACCAACTTCGTGCTGCTGGCCAGCTTCCTCGGCATCGGCCTCGGCTTCCTGAACGCCAGGTCCACCCGGGACTTCGTGCGCTGGTCGCCGCTGGCGCTGGTCCTGCTGGTGGCGTTCGTGCTGGCCTTCCCGGTCATCCTGGCCACCCTGTCCGGCCCGCACCCTTATCAGGGCCTGTTCGGCACCCAGGCGCTCCCCCGCCCGGTCAGCCTGGCAGTGATCTTCGTGCTGAGCACGACGGTGATGGCCGGATTCGGCCAGGCCGTGGCCCGGCTGTTCGTGACGTTCGAGCCGCTCAAGGCCTACCGGCTGGACATACTCGGCAGCATCGTAGGCACTGCGGCCTTCACCCTGCTGTCCTTCCTGGAACTGCCCCCGGTGGCCTGGGGCGTGATCGCGGCAGGCGGCCTGGTCCTGCTGCTGGGACGGTCGGCCCGGTGGTGGCAGTACGCGGCGGCCGTGCTCGTGGTCGTCATGCTGGCCATCGAGTCAGCGGTCCCGCACCAGCAGTGGTCCCCGTACTACAAGATCTCGGCGCAGCTCAGCGGCAAGGCGCACCCCGCGCTGTACGTGTCGGCCAACAACATCCCGTACCAGGCCGCCCGCTCGCTGACCGTGCTGCACCAGCAGAAGAAGTTCTACTTCTACCCGTACCAGCACGTGACGCGCTCGTCGCTGAAGAACGTCCTGATCGTCGGGGCCGGCACGGGTAACGACGTCGCGGTGGCGCTCTCTGAGGGCGCGCAGCATGTGGACGCGGTGGAGATCGACCCGGTCCTGATCAAGCTCGGCCGGAGCGAGCACCCGAATCACCCGTACGACAGCCCCCGGGTGACCACGCATAACACCGACGGCCGGGCCTTCCTGCAGAACACCAAGCAGCACTACAACCTGATCCTGTTCGCCCTGCCCGACTCGCTGACCGCCGTGAACGGTCAGTCCAATCTGCGGCTGGAGAGCTACCTGCTCACCGAGCAGTCGGTCCAATCCGCCCGGGCGCACCTGGCCCCCGGCGGCACCATGTCCATGTACAACTACTACTCGAACCACCTGTACAACCGCTACGCGACCACGATGCTGGACGCGTTCGGGCAGGCGCCCTGCTCGCAGGTGGGACCGCCGCTGGGCGGCCGGCGGCTGGCCGTGCTGACCGACAAGCCGGCCGGGGAGACCGTGCCGAACTGCACCACGGTGTGGCACGGCGCCCAGGTCGCCCCGGCCACCGATGACCACCCGTTCCCGTACCTGCTGAAGAACGCCATTCCCTCGAGCTACGTGTGGATGCTGGCGCTGATCCTGGCCGCCTCGCTCATCGCCGTCTGGCTCTTCGGCAGCCGCTCGTTCCGCAAGATGGGCGGGTACATCGACCTGGCCTTCATGGGCGCGGCGTTCCTGCTGCTGGAAACGAAGAACATCGTCCAGTTCGCGCTGCTGTTCGGCAGCACCTGGCTGGTCAACGCGCTGGTGACGGTGGCGATCCTGGTCGCGGTCTACCTGGCGGTGGAAACCGCCCGGCACGTGAAGCTGCCGCCACCGGTGGTGCTCTACGCCGCGCTGATCGCCAGCCTGGTGCTGACCTGGCTGATCCCGCAGGACGATCTGCTCACCCTGCCGATCGCGGCGCGGTTCCTGGCCGGCGGGGCGCTGGCCTTCGCCCCGGTGTTCATCGCGAATCTGATCTTCGCGCAGCGGTTCAGCGACGTGGAGACCACCACCACCGCGTTCGCGGCCAACCTGCTCGGCGCCATGGTCGGCGGCGCCCTGGAGTACCTGGCCCTGATCACCGGCTACCGCTTCTTGCTGATCCTGGTGGGGGTGCTGTACGCGCTCGCGTTCGGGTTCCGCATGCTCAAGGGGCGATCGTCGGCCCAGGGCGGCCTGGCCCGGGCTGAATGAGGGCCGTCGGCGCCGAATGAGGGCCGTCCGGGCGGAATGAGCGCCGTCCGGGCGGCTGTTCCCCACGGTGACGGCGCACCCGCGCCTGCGCGCCTGGCATGCCCGGGACATCGGGAGGAACCGTGTCAGCTCCAGCTGGGCCGATTGCCCTGGTCAAGCCGCTCTACACCGCCAGGGCCACCGCGACGGGGGGCCGGTCCGGGCACGCCGTCACCGACGACGGCCAGCTCGACGTGCACCTGAAGCCGCCACGGGAGATGGGCGGCCCCGGCGGGGCCACCAATCCCGAGCAGCTGTTCGCGGCCGGGTACGCGGCCTGCTTCCAGAGCGCGCTGGGCGTGGCCGGCCGCCGCGCAGGCGTGGACACCCAGGATTCGCTGGTGGAGGCCGATGTCAGCATCGGCACGATCGGCGGTGGCGGGTACGGCCTGGCTGTCGTGCTCAAGGTGTCCATCCCGGGGGTGGACGCGGACACCACGCTGCGGCTGGCGGAGGCCGCGCACCGGGTCTGCCCCTACTCCAACGCCACCCGGGGCAACATCGAGATCACCATCGAGGCCAGCTGACCCCGGCCGGCGCGGGCCAGCCGGCTGATCATCCCGGTACCGCCGCCGCGGGAATCCGCCGGTAGGCGCTGAGGACCAGGTCCCAGAATCCGGGTACGTCCACGCCCATGGCCACCAGGGCGTTGCGGTCCCGAGGATCGGCGGCGAAGTCCGTCACGGTCATCCCGGTGGTCCACCGGCCCGCGGTCTCGACGTCCACCCGGGCCGGGTCGCACCCGAACAGGCCCGGCTCGGCGACCAGGGCCAGGGCGCACACGTCGTGCACCGGCACACCGCCCGCGGCCTGGGGCTGCTCCCCGTAGTAGCCGAGCAGGCCGGGCAGGAGCAGGTCCGCGCCGAGCCGGCCCAGTCCCGCGCATCCGTTCCTGGACGTCCGCGCCCGCGCGGGCCTGCAGGGTCACGTCGAGGCCGACCATGGTCACCTGCCACCCGGTCTCGAACACGATCGCGGCGGCCTCCGGATCCGCGGCGATGTTGAACTCGGCGGCCGGGGTGACGTTACCCCGGCCTGCCGACCCGCCCATGATGACGAAGTCGCGGACCCAGCCGGCCAGCCGTGGCTCGCGCCGGACCGCGAGCGCGATGTTGGTCAGCGGGCCGGTCGCGATCAGGGTGATCTCGCCCGGTTCCGCGCTGATCGTGTCGATCAGGTAGTCCACGGCGTGGCCGCTGGCCGGGGCGGACTGCGCCGCGGGCAGCCGCGCCGCCCCCAGGCCGCCCTCCCCGTGCACCTCGCGGGCGTCCAGCGTGGGCCTCAGCAGGGGCCGGGCGCTGCCCGGCACCACGGGCACATCCGGGCGGCCCGCCAACTCCAGGACGCTGAGCGCGTTGGCGGTCACCGTGTCCAGGTTGACGTTGCCGCTGACCGTGGTCAGCCCGACCAGGTCCAGCCCGGGATGGCCGCAGCCGAAGACGATCGCGAGCGCGTCATCGATCCCCGGATCACAGTCCAGCAGCACCCGGGCCCGCGGCCCCCGTTCCGCGGCCCCGTCAGTCACGCGGCCAGGCCAGAATCGTGGACAACCTCGATCTTCACCCTTCCTCCACGGGACTATCTGCCGGCACCCGCGGCTTCTGCCGCGAGGTGCGGCCGGCGGGCTCCCGCCTTCATCGTAGGCGCGGCCGCGCGCCCCGGCCAGGAACCCGGGCGCCCGGCTGCGGAAGCCGCCGCCCCGGTCCGCGCGGGTCAGCCGGTGGCATGAAGCCAGCGCACCGGTGCCCCCTCGGCTGCGCACCGGAAGGGCTCGAGTTCGGCGTCCCACGGCCGTCCCAGCAGCCGGTCGAGTTCCCCTTCGAGCGTGGTCGCGGCGGCCACCTGGAGGCCGGACTGGGACGCGGCCGCCACCGTCATGGCCGCCAGCAGCCGGTTCTCCGGGATCATGATGTCGCCGCTGGCCCCGGTGACCGCCGAGAAGGTGCCCAGCGCCGGCGTATAGCTGTACCGGACCGCGTCACAGCCCGGGCTGGCTTCCTCGGTCGCCTCGAAACGCAGCCGGTTCCAGCCGGCCAGCGCCGACGTGATCGAGCCGGCCGTGCCCGGCCGCGCGTGCCAGCTGAGCTCACCGCGCAGCGCCCCGGGCGCCGCGGGCTGGCTCACCCAGGCCAGATCGACGGGTACGCCAAGAACCCCGGCGACCGCCCATTCGATATGCGGGCATAGCGCCGGGGGCGCGGAATGGACCTGCAGCACGCCATGAACTGACACCAGACCTCCCTGCGAGTGACCGAGGTGCGTCTTCCCCAACGACCTCGGACCCCTGCGACAGCGGTGATCCGGATATCAGCGAACAGCTTATGCGTACCCGGCAGATCAGCAAGCCCCAGGGCGGGCTGGTCTGCCGTGAACACGATCGGTGTCCCCGCGCAAAATTCTGCCCCACCGCGAACGAAAGCACCAGGGCAGGAACACTTTTGGCTCATATGGCCGGCCGGCCGCCTACCCCTAAGCCGCCCAGATAGGCCCTAACGGCGTGGCGCGCCGGCATGATGTAGTGGGCTGGTGAGCGAGCGGGACGTCGCCGGGCTGTTATTCGCCGCCGAGATGTATGGCGTGCAATTGGATCAGTTAGCTGTCCAGCTGGGGGTCAGCGAGGTGCGGGCGCGGGCCCTCACGGCACGCTGGCGGGAGCAGGGTTACGCCGACTCGGCCCGCCTCGGTCCGGGCCGCCCGTGGGTCTGGCTGACCCGGGCCGGGCTCCTCGCCTGCGGGCTGCCATACCGGCCGTCGCCGCCCGCGCTGGCCCGGCTGGCGCACCTGCGGGCCGTCACCGCGGTCCGGATGGCGCTGGAATCCGCGCCGGGGTACGCGGCCGCGGGCGCGTACTGGCGCAGCGAGCGCCGGCTGCGGGCCCGGATGGGCAGCCGGGTGCCGCTCCGCGAGCACCTGCCCGACGGGGAGGTGCACTGGCCGGACCTGGTCGGGGTGCCCGTCGGTGAGGTGCCCGCGGGTGAGGTGCCCGTGAGTAAGACACCCGTGAGTAGGACACCCGTGAGTAGGACACCCGCGAGTGGCGTGCCCGGGGCGGCACCGGCGTGGGCCGGCGAATGCTGGGCCATCGAGGCGGAACTCACCCGCAAGACCGTGCGCCGCACGACGGCGATCATGGCCGAGATCCTCACCCGGACCGGCGACTACGGCTGCCCGGCCGCCGAGGTCGCGATCCCCGGAGTGCCGCCGCGGCACGCGCGGGTGCTGTACCTGTGCTCGGCCGCGGCCCGGCCGACCGTCCGGCGCGCCCGCGACGCCCTGCCGCCCGCCCTGGCCGGCCGGGTCGAGATCCGGGGCCTGCCCGCGGCCGCCGCGCTGGCGGGCGCCACGCCCGCCGGCCCCGCGCGGGCCGCCCGTCCCCCGGCCGCCCGTCCCCCGGCCAGCTGCCCCCCAGGCGCCCCTCCCCCGGCCGGATCCGGCCGCACCAGTCCGCCCAGGAACAGCGGGACCCCGGCGTGATCCGCCGCTCCCTGGGTCTTCTCATGATCCGGGCCCTGGCCAGGCTGGCCTGGCGGCTGCTGCGGGTGTCGGTTTTCGTTGCGGCGCTTGTTCTGGCCGCACCGGTGACCGCGGTCGCGGCCTATGCAGCGGCGCTGGCCTGGCTCCTGGGGTGGCCGCCGCGCCAGTTGTACCGTGCGGCCGCCTGGTGCGGGCCGATGATCGCGGCGTGGCTGGCCGCACTGGCCGCCGGCGGCCAGCCGTGGCCGCGGCTGGCCGCCGCACCGTATCTGGCCTGGCTGGCCATGTGGCACGAGGCCGCGGCGGGCAGTTACCTGAAGGCCGCCGTGACCGTCGCGCCGCCGGCCATCCCGCTGGGCCTGGTGGCCGGCGGGCTGGCCTGGTCCTGGCGGATCTACTCGATGGAGACGGGCAGCGGCGGGCTGGCCCCGAGCGCCCCGGCCGCGTTCGACCAGCGGCAGTGGCGGCACCAGGTGCGCGCCGCCCGGGCCCGGATCGCGGCACCGGGCTCCGTGCCGCTGCTCTCGCGCGACGGGAGCGTGGTGGCCGGGGCCACGATCAGGACCGTGCGGCAGCCAGCCCGGCCGCTGGCGGTCATCCCGTACCCGAGGCTCCGCTCGCACCAGGTGGTGCTGGGCACGACGGGGACCGGGAAGACGACGCTGCTGCTGAGGCTGTGGGCCGGGTTCATGACCCGCGGGATGCAGGTGCACGCGGCGGGCCGGGGGCCGCGCCCGCTCCTCGTCGTGCTGGACTGCAAGGGCGGCGCCGACTCGCGGCGGATCGCCGACCGGGCCCGCCGGGTGCTGCGGGCCGCGGGCGCGGCGTCCACCGCGATCTGGCCCGACGAGGCCAGCCTGTCGCTGTGGGCGCTGCCGCCCCCGCAACTCGTCAGCACGCTGGCGGACATGGTCGAGTCGGGCACGGGCGGCGCGGCCTACTACGCCGACGTGCTGGAGGAGATCGTCCGGCTGGCGGTGGAGGCCCCCTGCGGGCCGCCGTCCAGCACGGCCGACTTCCTGGGGCGGCTGGACGCGAACTGGCTGGCCCTGGCCTACGCGGGTGTGCCGCACGACAGGTCCGCCGGGCTGCTGCGTTCCTCCGCCGGGCACATCAGCGACGTGGCGTTGCGGTACCGCGCGCTGCTGCGCCGGCTGGGCACCGGGCTCGACGGGCCGGGCGGATTCGGTGACGCGGACGCCTGGTACTGCATCCTGGAGGGGACGGCCGAGATCGCGGTGGCCGAGGCGCAGGCCCGCGCGCTGGTTGACCTCCTCGCCTGGTTCGCGGCCGGCGGTTCCCGGGGCGGGGCGGGGGCCCGCCGGGACATCCTCCTCGCCGTGGACGAGTTCAGCGCCGTCTCACGCCGCCTGCCCATCTGGCAGCTCTACGAACGAGCCCGCTCGCTCGGCCTGGCTGTCCAGGTGTCGGCCCAGTCCTGGCCGGGGCTGGCCGCCGATGACGATGAGCGGTACCGGGTGGCCACCACCGCGGACGGCGGCATCTGGCTGCTGCGGACGCCGCATCCGGAGCCGGTCGCGGCGCTGGCCGGCACCCGCCGGGTGGTGGACACGGCGCGGCGGCTGCTGGGCGTGCCGTTGTGGGCGCACGAAGGGCTGTCCCGGGCCGAGGGCACGCCGGTCGTCGACCCCGAGATCATCCGCGGGCTCGACGTCGGCCAGGCCGCCTACATCTACCGCGGCGGGGTGACCTACGTGCAGATCAAACGGCTGGTGGCCGGCCCGGCTGAGCTGCCGCGCCCGGCTGAGCTGCCGCGCCCGGCCGGGCGGCCCGGCCCGGCGGGGGCGGCGGGGGCGGGCCCGGCGGAGGCGGGGCGGCCCGGCCCGGCGGGGGCGGAGGGGGCGGGCATTGCCGCCGGGATTGCGGCGGGCGATCCCAGCCCGGGCGATCCCCGCCCTGGCGATCCCCGCCCGGGCGAGCCGGCCGACATCAGCGCGCTGCTGGACGAGGCGTTCGGGGAGGAGGCGTGATGGGGCTTCCCGGCGGCGCCGACCCGTTCTCCGCTCTCGGCCTCCCGGCCCGGGCGGACCTGACCGACGACGATGTCCGATCGGCCTGGCGCCGGATCGCGGCCGCCACCCACCCGGACCGGGCCGATGACGGCGACCCGGGGCGGTTCGCGCTAGCCGCCGCGGCGTACACGATGCTGCAGACCAGGTCCGGGCGGGGCGAGGCGCTAGCCGACCTGGGATCCTCCTCGCCGCGGGCCGGGCGGCCCCGTCCCGCGCAGGACCGCTCCGGCCGGCCTCCCGCGCCTGCCGCCGGGCCGGCTGAGCCGGGCCCGGCTCCCGTCACCGGCATCCGGCGGTGGCGGCTGGGGTCCCGGATCCGCCGGGGCCGCCCGGCCCGTCTGGCCCTCAGGATCCTGATCGCCGTCGCCGTGGGCGCGATCACGGTGGCGGTGGCCGGGCTCCAGCCCGCCACCCCGGCGCTGATCACCGGCGCCCTCACCTGGCTGCTCCTGACCGCACGGCACGACCTGGCCCCGCCCCCCTGATCCCTTCCTGACACATCACCCCCACCAGCAACAGCCCGCCCCACAGTCACCTCCCCATTTCGTGATCAGACGATCGGTGTTGGCCCCAGCGTCACCGATCGTCTTACTACGAAGCACGCTGGCGGCCAGCGCACGGAGGCCCCCGCCCGGGGGCCCGGCGCAGGGTGATGGGGATCCTGGGCGGGGGGGTGATGGGGATCCTGGGCGGGGGGTGACGCGGACACCTGATCCGGCAGCTGGGCACCTTGCTCGGCGGCGAACCGCCGCTTCGCGATCACGTGGCCGCGCGCCAGCGTCGCCCGGAACACGATCTGGTCAAGCGCGCGCTTGCAGGCCGCCCTGTTGCTGGTCATGGTCCGTCCTGTCCTGCTTCACGGGCCCGCCCCAGGCGTCCGCCGCGAGGCCGCACCGGCAGGCTCGCTGATATCCGGCTGGCCAGACCGGCAGGATTGTCTCTCCTTTCCCGGTATGAATCTTCTGCCTCCCAAACGGTCTTTTCGCCGCCGCCACGAGCACATCGCCACGACATGGGAGTAACTCCCAGGTCCACCCGCATTCGTCTGTGACATGGACGGTGGGCAGGATCGGGTCGATGATGATCATTTTGGCTCGTACCACCAGCACCGTAAGTCACATTGATCATGGCCAGCGCCGACATTTCCCGCGCTCGGTGCGCTTTTCCGGGGGGTTTCGCCCAAATCGGCGCACGTTCCGCGGGAAACGTGGACGGGAGGGGCCAGTGTGACTCGCAGAACGGGACCCGCGGGGCCGGGGTCCTGGGCGGGCCGGACGGCAGCCGGGCCGGACCGAAGCCGGGCCGGGGATCAGGCCGGGAGGAGATCAGGCGCCGGGGAGGGCCGGGTAAGAGGGAGTCAGGCGGGGCCGGTGGCGACGGGGCGGGAAGGATCGGTGACCCAGTCGGACCAGGAGCCGACGTAGAGCGCCGCCGGTACGCCCGCGATCGTCAGCGCGAGCACCTCGTGCGCCGCGGTCACCCCGGAGCCGCAGTACACCCCGGTCCTCACGGCCCCGCGCGAGCCGCCATCGGGGACCCCGGCCGGCCGCCATCGGGGACGCCGGGCCGGCCGCCATCGGGGACCCGGGCCGGCCGCCATCGGGGACCCCGGCCGGCCGCCATCGGGGACCCCGGGCCGGCCGCCATCGGGGACGCCGGGCCGGCCGCCATCCGGGACGCCGGGCGGGCCGTCATCCGGGACGCCGGGCCGGCCGTCATCCGGGACGCCGGGCCGGCCGTCATCCGGGACGCCGGGCCGGCCTTCATCCCGGCCGTCATCCGGGGCAGTGCCGACCCCGAGCCCGGTGAACCGGGCCCGCAAGGCGCCCCGGTCCAGGAAACGCCCGTCCGGGCCGACGTTCTGGCTGGTGGGGGCGCTGACCGCGGCCGGGATGTGCCCGGCGACCGGATCGACGGGTTCCACCTCACCCCGGTAGCGCTCCGCAGCCCGGGCGTCCAGCAGCACGCCCTCGCGGGCTATCCGGGCCGCCCCGTCCGCGTCCAGCAGCGGCAGATGACCCGGCCGGGCCGTGAACGCGCCGGGAGCCGCGGCCGGGGCAGGCCCGCTCTCGATTGGCTGGTCCGCGGCCAGCCAGGCCTGGTACCCGCCGTCCAGGACCCGCACCTGCTGGTGCCCGAAATAGCGCAGCAGCCACCAGGCGCGGGCCGCCGCGGTCGAGTCGTTCTCGTCGTAGGCCACCACGGGCCGGTCGTTGCTGACGCCGACGCGGCGCATGGCCGCCTCGAACGTGGCCACGTCCGGCAGTGGGTGCCGCCCGCCGGCGCCGGGCGGGGCCGCGAGGTCGCGGTCCAGGTCGACGAAATGCGCGCCCGGCAGGTGGCCCTCGCGGAAGCGCTCGTTCCCTGGCGGCCCGCCGAGCCGCCAGCGCACATCCAGCAGGACCGGCGGCGGGCTGGCCGCCAGCGCGGCGGCCAGCGCCGCGGGATCGATGGTTGTATCCACCGTTTCACCCTTTCCACCCGTACTGGGCGTTAGCCCCCCAAATCCCGCCTGGATCAGCCCTCAGGCCGGGATCGTTCTGTGGATAAGTGACCCCGGATCTGTGGATGAACCCTCAGGCCTGCTCTTGATCCCCTGACGCGTGACTGTGGATAACCCGGCCGCCCTGGCCGAGCCGGGCCGGGCCGGCCCCGATTCTGGCCGTCCAGGTCCCCCGCCGCGCTCAGATGCTGGTGACGCTCAGTAGCGGCACGAACTGGTCGCTGGGTGTCAGCGAGCCGTGCATTCCTTCGAGCGAGGACTCCAGCGGCTCGGCCTTGGTGGCCACGATCGCCCAGGAGCCGGCCGGGGCGGCCACCACGTCGCCGATCCGCGGGGCGAACCGCTCCTCGACCTGGCCGAACCAGCCCGCGTCGATCGCCTCCGCGCGCGAGGCCACCCAGGCCCGGCCGCCCAGCACGCCCTGCCAGGTGGCCAGGACGTCGGCTTCCGCCCCGGGCACGGCGTACACGTGCCGGGCCCGCGGCTCACCACCGAGCAGGGCGACCCCGTCCCGCAGGCCGGGAACCACGTCCACGTCGATCCTGTCATCCGGTCCCGCGTCGACCATGCCGTGATCGGCGGTGACGTACAGCGCCGTGCCGCCCGGGAGCGAGCTGGCCAGCTGCTCAGCGAGCTTGTCCACGTGGGCGAGCTGGTAGGACCAGGCCTCGGACTGGGACCCGAATACGTGGCCGGTGCCGTCGAGGTCCGCGTGGTAGACGGTGACCAGCGCCCGGTCCGAGCCCGCCAGCGCCCAGGACGCCTGGGCGACGAGCGCACCCAGGCTGTTCGCGGGCCGGTAGGCAGCCCCCCGCATGGACGCCAGCGAGAAGCCGGTCTTCTCCAGCCCCCGCGCCGCCACCCGGTAGGCGTCAACGCCGGCGGCCGCGGCGCGCTGGTAGATCGTCGGCGCGGGCTGCCACTTGACCGGGTCCACCTGCTCATCCCAGCGGAGCCCGTTGAGCAGCCGGCCCTGGCCCGGCACGGCGACCTGGTAGCCGAGCATCCCGTGGCGTCCCGGCGGCAGGCCGGTGCTCAGGGAGCTGAGGCTGGTCACCGTGGTGGCCGGGAAGCCCGCGGTGAGCGCGCGCCCGGTGGTGGTGAGCTCGGAAAGGAACGGGGCCGCCGCCTGATGCGCCCGGAGCAGTTCCCAGCCCAGCCCGTCCACGATCAGCAGGCAGGCACGGCGGGTGGAGGCCAGCCCGAGCGGGTTCGGCGCGTCCCTGATGCCCACCGCGGCAAGCAGCGAGTTGGCCAGGTCGGACAGGGTCCCCTCGCCGTAATCGGGCACAGTGGCCGAGGTCGTCGGCTCTTCGGTCATGCTGTCGTCCGTCAGTGGCCGGGATGGGTGGTCGCCTCGGTCAGGGCGACCGCGAACGCGAGCACCTGCCGCACGGCCTCCTCACCGTCGGCCGCCTCGCTGACCCGCATGGTCAGGTCATCCGCAGTAATGGTGCCGGTATAGCCGTGGTCGGCCTCGCAGTTCTCGTCGCCGCAGTGGGCCGGCTCCAGCTCGACGTGCGACAGGACGTTCCAGCCGATGGTGAGGACCACCTCGGTCGGCATCGTCACGCCCGGCACGTACGCGGCCGGGTCGGGGACGACCCGCGTCACCGCCACTGAGGAGATGCGCGAGAACCGTACCGCCTCGGTGCTGGTCTCCGCCTGCGGGCGGGCGCCCGGCTCGTCGTCCGCGGGATTCTCGTCGGTATGGGAATAGACCAGCCGGGACGGGGTCAGCACCAGGACGGTCATGTGGCGGCGGACCTCCATGGCCGGATCGAACAGGGCATCCGACTGGACCACGTACGACACCACGGCTTCCGCCCCCAGGGCCGAGAACACGGCGTCCGCTACCAGCCCGGGGTAGTAACCACTTCGCTCGATCGCTGACCGCAGCCCGCCGGCTGTGGTTCTGGTATCCCTCATGACTCCATCCTGCACTGCCCGCGGACCAGAGCTCACAGAACGGGCCATCAAACGTCGTAGGGAGGTTTTGCGGCCCTCGCGCACGCTACTCACCCTGCGAGGATGCCGAACGCGGCGGAATCGCCCGATTCAGCCGCGGGCCCGGCCTGGACCAGCACCGGCATCCGTCGCGGCCCGGTTCCTCCCCCTGCGATCAGGCCCTGACGGTCAGGGCGCCGGTAACAGACCGGCCACTCGGTCATAACCGTGACGATATGTCCCCGAAATCGCAAATGGCACCCCCCGGCCGCATCCGTGCGCGGCCCTCAGGCTATCCGTTCGGTGCCATTTCCGACACACAGTCCGGAACCGGGGCACAGAGTCCCGCGAACTCGGCATGATAGTCACCCGGGCCTGAAGGGACCGGGGAGGACAATGATGGTTCCGCAGCCGGCACTAGCGCCGCTGCGCCGATGGGATCCGGAACGAATAGGGCCGTTCGTGCTCCTGGGACGTCTCGGTGCCGGGGCGATGGGGCAGGTGTACCTGGGTCGGTCCACCGCGGGCCGCCTGGTCGCGGTCAAGACCATCAAGATCGAGTTCGCCGAGGAAGCCGGTTTCCGGTCCCGTTTCGCTCACGAGGTGGCCGCCGCGCGGCGCGTCAGCGGGGTGTTCACCGCGGCCGTCGTGGCGGCTGACGCCGACGCCGATGTGCCCTGGCTGGCCACCGCCTACATCGCGGCCCCGTCCCTGAACCGGCTGGTGCGCGGGTCGGGCCCGCTGGCCGTGCCCGCGGTGCGCTGGCTCGCCGCCGGGTGCGCGGAGGCGCTGGAGTCGATCCACAACGCGGGGCTGGTGCACCGGGACCTGAAGCCCTCCAATGTGCTCGTCTCCCCTGACGGCCCGCGCGTCATCGATTTCGGGGTCGCCCGGGCCGCGGAGCGGATCCAGCTCACCGTGACCCGGGGCGCGCTGGGCACGCCCGCGTACATGGCTCCTGAGCAGGCCCGGGACACCCGGCAGGCGTCGATGGCCAGCGACGTGTTCTCGCTCGGCGCGACGCTGCTGTTCGCGGCGACCGGGCACCCGCCCTATCAGGGCGACACCGTGATGGACATCCTCGTCCGGCTCGCCACCGAGCCGCCCGACCTCACCGGCCTGCCGCCGGACCTGACCCCAATCGTCACCGCGTGCCTGGAGCGCAGCCCCCGCAACCGCCCGACCTCGGCGGCACTGCTGGCCGGGCTGGCCCCGTTCGTGGGCGGAACCCCCAGCAGCCCCGGATCCGGCCACACCTACCTGCCCGCCAGCGCCCTGGCCCTGATCGGCGAGTACCAGCGCACCCCCCGGCTGGCGGAACGAGGAACGGATCACGATCCGGATCAGTCCCAGCTCACCGACGATGTGAGCGAGGACGCAACGTACGGCTCCTACACCGCCCTCCCGGCCCCGCGGCGCTCCCGCTGGCCCCGCCGGCGCGGGACCGGCCGCGGCCCGGGGTCACCGGCCGCGCCGGCGGGGAGGCCGCGGGCCGCACGCCGGAGAGGGTGGCCGCGGCGACCGGTCCTGGCGTGGGCCGGCCTGGTCACCGGCGCCGTGGCGCTGGTCGCCCTGGGCGCGGGACTGGGGGCCACGCTGGCCGGCGGGAACGGCCAGCCGCCACCGGCGCTGCCCACCGTGCCGCCGAACCTCGGCCCGCCTCCCTCGACGCTGCCCACCGGGACGAGCACGGTGCCGAAACTGGTGATGGGGCAGCCCTTCGGGGACGGCGACACGGTGTACGTGGTGCACGGCAGCGGGTTCGTCCCGCTGACCCAGGTGACGGTGCACCTGATCGGGCACGGGGTCGCGACGTTCCGGCCGACCGCGGACCGGATGGGGACCTTCAACTACGCGATCGACCAGGGCCACGTGTTCTTCGCCGGCCTGATCCCGGCGGGCACCTATCACGTGCTCGTCACCGGGGCCCGGGACCGGCATGCCAGCGCCACCTTCGTGGTAACCACCCAGCCGCCACCTCCCACGGGCGGCCCGTCACCCACCAGCCAGGGCCATCCAGCGCCCTCCGGCGGCGGGAGCCGCCGGTCGCCGTCGGCGGGAACCCGGCTGGCGGGACGGGACACGTCAGTTCACGGCGCCTGAGTCCACCAGAGGTCCTCCTGGCGGGAGCACCAGGCCGGGTCGTTCAGCCGGCCGAGGTCGGCCGAGGTTATGATGCCGTGCTCGATGAGGACCCGCACGACCACCTCGTCCGACAGCCTGGTGTCCGCGCGGACCAGTCCCCGGTCGGTGATCTTGCGGCGCAGCACCTTGATGTGTTCGGCGACCCGGGCCGAGAGCCGGTCGCGGAACGCCGGGTCGGTGTCGAAGCGCTCCAGTTCGTGGTAGGCGCCGGTCACCTCCAGGGCCGCCTTGGCGATCTCCGGGGTCCGCGGCAGCGGGGTCGCCCCGGCCGCGTCCAGCAGCCACGGGCGGCACCACATGAGCGCCACGAGGAAGATCTTCGTCATCGGGTCCAGGTACAGCGGGAGCAGGGTGGCGTCGCCGTCCTGCCAGACCCGCGTGCCGTCCGGCCCGGAGTCCCACCCGCCGGACTGCCCGGCGACCATCACGCAAAGCGGCTGGCCCTCGTCGAGCATGGCCCGGGAGCCGACCAGGGTCATCCCGGCCCGCAGGAACCAGCCGCCGGACGGCTCGCCGTTGTCCTCCATCCGGGGCAGCCTGATCCGGTACCCGTCCCCCTCGGTGTAGAGCGCGTGGGTCCGGCTGATGTTGGCGATCCAGACACCGTCCCCCAGGGCGCTGATCACCCCCGCGCGGCGGGACAGGCCCCGCCCGGCCGCGATGGTCAGGTCGGCATCCGGTCCGCGGCCGAAGACCAGGCGGCCGCCATCGGGGATGCCGACCACCAGCCCGGCTGGCGTGCTGACGCGCGCCACCGGGGATGTGGCCTGCCCGACCGCCATCGCCTTCCCTGCCCGGTTGCTTCGGTTCACCTGGAACGAGCCGGGCCCGCGCAGGGGCGAGCCGTCTCGTGACGCGCATTCTAGGGCCCGCCGCGGCACAACCCGGATCCCCTAGTCCGGGGATAGCCGGCCGCGCCCGGCTCCGGTTAGCTATGACCCAGCCCGGGGCGAGCACGGATATGGCTCGCCGGGGAGCCTGCCTCGCGGCAGGCGGGTCCGTGCCGTGGGAGGTCACGGCATGGGTTGGGGTGCACGAAGGATTCGCATGGCGTCATCCTGGGACTCTCCGGGGGGACTCCGGCAGGCCAGGACTGCGTGCGCGCCCCGGGCAAAGGGGGCAAGGGGGGAAGGCAGGTCCGGCTGGGCCGCGTCCGCGCACCGGCGCGGCTCAGCCGGGCGCCTCAGCCGCCGTCTCACGGCCCCGGCTCACGGCGCCATCTCAAGGGGGCCATCTCAAGGGGGCCGTCTCACCGGGCCGCCTCACCCGGGGGTCTGACCCCGGGCCCTCCCCCAGGATGATGCCGGGCCCGGGAACGCGCCCGTACCCTGGGGGCCGTGGCCGCCTTCTACCTCTGGCTGCGCCGACATCCCCGGCTGGTGGACGGCGTGCTCGCCGCAGTCCTGGGCATCCCCGCGCTCGTGGCGGCCGTCGCCGCCGGCCGGCACGCCCTCGTCGCGGTCTCCCTGGCGCTGGTCATCCCGCTGGTCTTCCGCCGGGATCACCCGGTGGCCGCATTCGCCATCGGGATCACCGTAGGCGCCCTCCAGGTGCTGCTCAACATCCACGTCAACACGACCGATGTGGCGATCCTGGTCCTGCTCTACAGCCTGGCCGCCTACTGCCGGCGCCGGGTGTCCTTGGCCGGGCTGGCCGTCTGCCTCGTCGGGTCGGCCGCCGCGATAGCCCGGTGGGCACCCGCGGACCTCGCCCTGCCGCACTGGATCATGCTGGGCCTGGTGGTGTTCGCCGGCTCGTCAGTGACCGCCTGGGTACTCGGTGACTCGATGCGCTACCGGCGGGGGTACTACGCCTCGCTGGAGGACCGCGCGGCCCGGCTGGAACGCGATCGTGACGCGCAGGCCCAGATCGCCGCGGCGGCCGAGCGGGCCCGGATCGCCCGCGAGTTGCACGACGTCATCGCGCACAACGTCAGCGTCATGGTGGTGCAGGCCGACGGGGCGTCCTACGCCCTGGACAGCTCGCCGGAACGGGCCCGGCAGGCGCTCGGCGCGATCGCGTCCACCGGACGGCAGGCGCTGGCCGAGATGCGCCGCATGCTCGGCGTGCTGCGCAGCGCTGACGGCGCGCCGGGCGTGGTGCCGCTGCCCGGCATCGGCCAGCTCGGCGAGTTGCTCGAGCAGACCCGGGCCAGCGGGCTGGCCGTGTCCTTCACCGTGCAGGGCGTGCCCGGGCCGCTGCCCGGCGGGCTCGCGCTGGCCGCCTACCGGATCATCCAGGAGTCCCTCACCAACACCCGCAAGCACGGCGGCCCCCGCGCCAGCGCCCAGGTGCTGCTGCGCTACTGCGAAGACGTGCTGGTGCTGCGGATCACCGACGACGGCCGCGGCGTGACCGTCGCGGACGACGCTGGTCATGGGCTGACCGGCATGCGCGAGCGGGTGGCGCTCTACAACGGGGCGCTGCAGGCCGGACCGCTGCCCGGCGGTGGCTACCAGGTCACCGCCACCCTCCCCCTTCCCCCCGGGCCGGTGGCCAGCCGGGCGGCGCCTGCCCCGGTGGCGGCGGCGGACCAGGACCCGGCCGAGCACGCACCGGAGCCCGCCGCATGACCATCAACATCCTGCTCGTCGACGACCAGGAACTGGTCCGGACCGGGTTCCGCATGGTGCTCGACGCCCAGGACGACATGCGCGTCGTCGGCGAGGCCGGGGACGGCCTGGCCGCGACCCGGATGCTGCTGTCCCGGCCCACCGACGTGGTGGTGATGGATGTGCGGATGCCGCGGCTGGACGGTATCGAGGCGACCCGGCAGATCTGCGCGGCCGGGGACCGGCCGAGGGTGCTGATGCTGACCACGTTCGACCTGGACGAGTACGCGTACGCCGCGCTGAAGGCGGGGGCCAGCGGCTTCCTGCTCAAAGACGTCCCGCCGGAGGAGCTGCTGTTCGCGATCCGGGCCGTGCATTCCGGGGACGCGGTCGTCGCGCCGTCGACCACCCGCCGGCTGATCGACCGGTTCGCGCCGCTGTTCCCGGCGCACGGCTCCCCCGCGCCGCCCGGGGTGGACATGCTGACCAGCCGCGAGCGCGAGGTGCTGGCCCATGTGGCGCAGGGGCTGTCCAACGCCGAGATCGCCCGGCGGCTGTTCGTGTCCGAAGCCACGGTGAAGACGCACGTGGGCCGGGTCCTGGCCAAGCTCGGGCTGCGCGACCGGGTCCAGGCCGTGGTGTTCGCCTACGAGACCGGCCTGGTCCGTGCGGGCGGCACCACCTGATGGCCGGCCGCCCCTGTCCAGGGGCGGATGCGTGCCGGTGCCAGTAGCGGAGCCCCGGCGGGCCGTCAGGACTTGCCGGCGGTGGCGTGGCGCAGCGACCAGCCGAGCGCGGCGATCACGCCGGCCGGCAGCAGCCACCAGGCGTTCACGCCCGCCTCGTGCACGAGCAGCGCAGTCAGGGCCAGCGCGAGGACGACGACCGCGGCGCCGCGCCAGTCGTCGCCGATCACGAAGTCGTACCAGAACGCGCCGAACGAGCGCAGCCAGCCGGGCATCAGTGCCTCTCCTGCGAATCGAAGGGGCCGGGCGCGGCCGCGGCCGGCTGCGGGAGGGTGGCCGGGACCGCCTCCGGGTTGCGGGCCACCTCGGGCCGGGCCTGGGTCCGGGCCCGGCGCAGCAGCGTGGTGTAGCCGAGGCACACGAGCGCGATGACCGGTATGAGGCCCAGCAGGGCCGCGTCATTACCCGGCCAGCGCACCCCGGCGCCCTCCGCCCCCCAGAACGTGCCGAACGAGGTCAGCATGACCCCGACCCCGAACTTCATCGTGTTCTCCGGGACCCGGGCCAGCGGCGCCCGGGCCGCGATCCCCACCCCCGCGATCACCAGCACGGCCGCGGCGGCACCCAGCGCGGCCAGGCCGAGGTTCCCCTGGCTGTCGCCGAACGTGATCGCGATGAACACGACCTCCAGGCCTTCGAGCAGCACTCCCTTGAACGACAGGTTGAACGCGTACCAGTCACGGACGCCGCGCCGGCCGCCGGGGGCCGCGGCCTGGGCGGCGGCGACCTCGCGTTCGTAGATGCCCGCCTCGTCGTGGCGGCCCTGGTACCCGGAGGCACGCAGGATGGCCTTGCGCAGCCACATCAGGCCGAACACCGCCAGCAGGGCCCCCACGACCAGGCGGAGCACGCCCAGCGGGAACAGGGTCAGGGCGGGCCCGACCGCGGCGACCACCACCGCCAGCACGACGAGGGCCGCGGCCATGCCCTGGAACGTGGAACGCCAGCCCCGGGTCAGCCCGGCCGCGAGAATGATGGTGAGCGCCTCCACCGCCTCCACGGCACAGGCCACGAAAACGGTGAGGACCAGGGCACCGGCATTCACGGGACCTCCAGCGGCGCCGCCGGGGACGGCGCAGGATGATCGCTGTTCTCTGAGAGGATGGGGGCATGGCTGACGCCGAGCGCACGCCGGATGGGGGCTGGCTGGTGCTCATCTACCGGGTGCCATCCGAGCCGAGCCGCCTCCGGTCGGCGGTATGGCGGCGGCTGAAGAGCCTGGGCGCCATCTACCTGCAGAACTCCGCGGCCGCGCTGCCGGCCAGCGTCGGCAACGAGCGGGCGCTGCGCAGGCTGCGCAGCCAGATCCTCGACATGCAGGGTACTGCCGCGCTGCTGTCCTCCCGGGTGCTGGCGGGCGAGCAGGAGGTGCGGGCGGCGTTCCAGGCGGCGCGGAACGACGAGTACGAGGAGATCGTCGATCGCTGCGAGGACTTCCTGGGCCAGGTGAAGAAGGAGTACGCGGCCAGCCACTTCACCTACGCCGAACTCGAGGAGAACGAGGTCGACCTGGTCAAGCTGCGGACCTGGTTCGCCCGGGTCCGCGCGCGGGACGCGTTCGGCGCGGGCGGCCGCCCGGAGGCGGAAAAGGCCCTGGAGGCCTGCCAGCAATCGCTCGACGACTACGCCGCGCGCGTGTACGCCGAGGAGGAAGACGGCCACTGACCGCGCGCGGCGGTACGTGCTGGCCACTGCCCACCTCCTAACAGCACAGCCCGGCTCTCAGCGCTGTGCGGCCGGCCCGTTCGTCCAGCCCTCCTGCTTACCCGCTGGCCCCTCCCCTGCGCCAGCCCAGCCAGTTTAACACCCGTCAGATCCTAGAAGTGACAGCTGTTAGTGTCACTATGCGCTTAACGCTTAACTCCCGGGCCCTCAGCTGTACATTCCGCGCACGAACAGCTACTGAGCCGTGGCGGTCAACAGCGATCTTCGTCACACCCGATGAGAGCCCCGCGATCGGGAACCTGGATGACGATGCTCGACTTCGCCTCGCCGGATTTTGGCGCGATCAGGCTGCCGCATGACGCGGCGCCGGCCACCTGGCGCAGCGACAGCCGTCACACCGCCCTCGCCGCTGGCCCACCATGCTCGACGCGTGATCGTCCTGCCCGGGCAGGGACTAGCATCAGAGCCGTGACCACGACGCTCACCCTCGCTACCGGCACGCCCAGCTCGATCGACGCGGACGCTGTCGTCATCGGAGTGACCAAGGGCCAGGACGGACCCGTCCTGGCTCCCGGGGCCGCCGACCTCGACCACGCGCTCGGCGGTGCCCTGGCCACCACCCTGGCCGCCCTCGGCGCCACGGGGCAGGCGGAGGAGGTCACCCGGCTGCCGGGTGGAGGGCCGGTCACCGCACCGGTGATCGCCGCGGTTGGCCTGGGCCCGGACGGCAGTGGCTCCGCCGACCCGGAGACGCTCCGCCGCGCGGCCGGCGCGGCCGTCAGGACGCTGGCCGCCAGCGGCCGCGCCGCAGCCAACGGGAACGGCGCCGGCCTGCGGATCGCGCTCTCGCTGCCCGCCCCCGACCCCGCGGCCGCCGAGGCCGTGGCGGTCGGCGCACTGCTGGGCGGCTACGCGTTCACCCGGTACCGCCAGGACCGCCTGCCGCTGGCCACGATCACCGTGCTCACCCCCGCGGATGATGCGGACGGCATCCGCCGCCGCGCCCAGGTCCTCGCCGACGCGGTATCACTCGCCCGTGACCTGGTCAACACCGCTCCTTCGGACCTGTATCCCGAGACCCTCGCGGACGAGGCGGAGCGGGTGGCCACCGCGGCCGGCCTGCAGGCCGAAGTCCTGGATGAGAAGGCGCTCGAGCGCAGCGGCTACGGCGGGATCGTGGGCGTGGGCCAGGGGTCGGCGCACCCCCCGCGGCTGGTGCGGCTGGAGTACGCGCCGCCGCAGGCGGATACGACGGTGGTGTTCGTCGGCAAGGGCATCACGTTCGACTCCGGCGGGCTCTCGTTGAAGCCGCCGAAGTCCATGGAGACCATGAAGTCGGACATGGGCGGCGCGGCCGCGATCATCGGCGCGATGCAGGCCATCGCGGCGCTGGCCCCTTCCGTCCGGGTCATCGGCTACCTGCCGATGGCGGAGAACATGCCGAGCGGGACCGCGCAGCGCCCCTCGGACGTGCTCACCATCTACGGCGGCAAGACCGTCGAGGTGCTCAACACCGACGCCGAGGGACGGCTCGTCCTCGCCGACGCGCTGGCCCGCTCGGCGGAGGACGCCCCCGACGTAGTGGTGGACGTGGCCACGCTGACCGGCGCCCAGATCGTGGCGCTCGGCTCGCGGATCTCGGCGGTGATGGCCAACGACGACGCGCTGCGCGACGCGGTGGTGGCCGCCGCGGGGCGGGCGGGCGAGGCCATGTGGCCGATGCCGCTACCCCCGGAACTGCGCAAGGGCCTGGACTCGGCCGTCGCCGACCTGGCCAACGTGGCCCCGGACCGCAACGGCGGGATGCTCGTCGCCGGCCTGTTCCTGCGTGAGTTCGTGCCCGACGGGGCGCGCTGGGCCCACCTCGACATCGCTGGCCCATCGTTCAATGACGGCCAGCCTCACGGGTATACCCCGAAGGGCGGGACCGGCGCGGCGACCAGGGCCCTGGTGCAGATAGCACTGGACGCCGCGGAGGGAAGGCTCTAACCGGGCCAGGATGTTACTGGCGGCCGGGGACAACTGATCGGAGCAAGGAGCGCATCTGTGGCGGACAGCAACGGTTCCTACGACATCGTCATCCTCGGTGGCGGAAGCGGCGGCTACGCCTGCGCGCTGCGGGCGGCCGAACTCGGCAAGCGCGTGGCGCTCATCGAGAAGGACAAGGTCGGGGGGACCTGCCTGCATCGCGGCTGCATTCCCACCAAGGCGCTGCTACACGCCGCGGAGGTGGCTGACCAGGCCCGGGAAGGTGAGGCCTTCGGGGTCCGGTCCACCTTCGAGGGGATCGACATGCCCGGCGTGCACGCGTACAAGGACAAGGTCGTCGACCGGCTCTGGAAGGGCCTGCAGAGCACGCTGGCCAGCCGGAAGATCGAGATCGTCTACGGCGACGGCACGCTGGTCTCGCCGACCCAGGTACGGGTCGGCGACACGGTCTACGAGGGCGCGCACATCGTGCTGGCCACCGGGTCGGAGGCGAAGACCCTCCCCGGGCTGGAGATCGACGGGGAGCGGGTCATCAACAGCGATCACGCGCTCCGGCTGGACCGGGTGCCCAGGTCGGCCGTCATCCTCGGCGGCGGGGTCATCGGGGTGGAGTTCGCCAGCGTGTGGCGCTCATTCGGGGCCGAGGTCACGATCGTCGAGATGCTGCCGCACCTGGTGCCGCTGGAAGACGAGGCCAGCTCCAAACTGCTGGAGCGGGCGTTCCGGCGCCGCGGCATCGGCTACGAGCTGGGTACCCGCTTCGAGGGTGTGAAGGGCAGCGGCGGCGGCCTGACGGTCAGCCTGGCCGGCGGCAAGACCCTGGACACCGAGCTGCTCCTGGTCGCGGTGGGCCGCGGGCCCGTGTCAGCAGGCCTCGGCTACGAGGCGGCGGGTGTGGCGGTGGAGCGCGGCCACGTGAAGGTCGACGAGTACTGCCGCACCAACGTGCCGACGATCTCCGCGGTCGGGGACCTGATCCCCGGCCCGCAGCTGGCTCACGCCGGGTTCGCCGAGGGCATCCTGGTGGCGGAGCGGCTGGCCGGCCTGAAGGTCACGCCCATCGACTACGACGGCGTGCCGCGGGTCACCTACAGCGACCCGGAGGTCGCGTCGGTGGGCATCACCTCCGCGATGGCCGCCGAGCGCGGCATCGAGGTCACCGAGCTCAGCTACCCGATCGGCGGCAACGGCAAGAGCGTCATCCTGCAGACCCAGGGCGCGGCGAAGCTGATCGCGGCGGCCAGCGGCGGGCCGGATGGCACGCCCGGGCCGGTGCTGGGCATCCACCTGGTCGGCGCCCGGGTCGGCGAGCTGATCGCCGAAGGCCAGCTGATCTACAACTGGGAGGCGCTGCCGTTCGACGTGGCGCAGCTCATCCACCCGCACCCCACCCAGTCCGAGCTGATCGGCGAGGCGCACCTTGCGCTCGCCGGGAAGCCCCTGCACATGCACGCGTAGCCCGGGCCGGGCCACGCATCCCCCAGCACAGCCGCAACTGTGAGCGTCGAACAGCGAAGGAGTCACGGGAAGCCATGTCGGTCTCCGTATCCATGCCCCAGCTCGGTGAGAGCGTTACCGAGGGCACCGTCACCCGCTGGCTCAAGAGGGAGGGCGAGCGCGTAGAAGCGGACGAGCCGCTGCTCGAGGTCTCCACAGACAAGGTCGACACCGAGATCCCGTCCCCCGTGGCCGGGATCCTGCGCGGCATCACGGTCGCCGAGGACGAGACCGTCGCGGTCGGCGCCGAACTCGCCGTCATCGACGAGACCGGCGCCGGGGCCGCGGCCCCCGCCGCAGGCGACGGCAATGACGGCCAGGCCACAGCGGCCCCGGCCGCCGCGAGCCCGGCCGAGGAGAGCCCGGCCGAGAGCTCGGCGGACGGTCACCAGGGCGGCGGCTACGAGGCAGGCGGCCAGGCGCCGGACCTTCAGCCCCCGGCCGCCGGGGGGTACCCGTACTCCGCGGAAGGCGGCTTCGGGGGCGGCGGCGAGGAGCCTGCGGCCGACTACCAGCAGCCGGCCGCGTACCAGCCTCCCGTACCGCCCAGCTACGAGCAGGCACCGCAGGCCAGCGCGCCGCAGGAGACGACCGCGCCCCCGGCCGCGGGCGGGGGGCCGGCCAGCGACGTCTGGCAGCGGTCCGAGCCGGCCTCTGCTCCGCCGCCAGCCCCCCCGGCCCCGCGTCAGCAGGCCCCCGTGCAGCCATCGGTGCAGCAGCCACCAGTGCAGCAGGCACCTCCGCCTCCGCCACTGGCGGGCGCGCCCGCCAGTGACCCGGCGCGGGCCGCCTCCCCGCTCGGCACGGCCGACGGCCCCTACGTGACCCCGCTGGTCCGCAAGCTGGCCTCCGAGCACGACGTGGACCTGGCCACCGTTACCGGGACCGGAGTCGGCGGGAGGATCCGCAAGCAGGACGTGGTGGACGCGGCCCGGGTCCGGCGTGAGGCCATCGCGGCGGCCCAGCAGTCCGTGGCGGCCGAGGGGCAGGCCCAGCCTGGCCAGGGGCAGGGCCCGGCCCGGCCCGCGATCGAGCCGTCACACCTGCGCGGCACGACCGAGCGGATGTCGCGGGCCCGGCAGCTGATCGCGCGCCGGATGGTCGAGTCCCTGCAGACGTCAGCCCAGCTGACGACCGTCGTCGAGGTCGACGTGACCGCGATCGCCCGGCTCCGGGACCGCGCCAAGGCCGACTTCGAGGGCCGTGAGGGAGTCAAGCTCACCTTCCTCCCGTTCTTCGCGCTGGCTGCGGTGGAGGCGCTGAAGGTCCACCCGCGGCTCAACGCCAGCATGGAGCCGGAGGGCAACGAGGTCACCTACCACGACGCGGAGCACCTCGGCATCGCCGTGGACACCGAGCGGGGCCTGATGGTCCCCGTCATCCGCAACGCCGGCGACCTCAACGTCGGCGGCCTGGCCCGCAAGATCGCGGACCTGGCGGCCCGGACCCGCGGCGGGCAGGTCAGCCCCGACGACCTGGCCGGGGGCACGTTCACGCTGACCAACACGGGCAGCCGTGGCGCGCTGTTCGACACGCCGATCATCAACCAGCCGCAGGTCGGCATCCTCGGCACCGGCACGGTCGTGCGCCGGCCGGTCGTGGTCCAGGACCTCGCGCTCGGCGAGGTGATCGCCGTCCGGTCCATGGTGTACCTGGCCCTCAGCTACGACCACCGGCTGGTGGACGGGGCCGACGCGGCGCGCTTCCTGGGCACCGTGAAGACCCGCCTGGAGGAAGGGGCCTTCGAGGCCGAACTGGGACTGTAGGCGGCATGCCATAGCCGCCGGGCAGGCGTCCGCGGGCCCCGCGCCCAACGAAGACTCAAGCGACGGGCCCAGCGGGCCACACGTGCGAGCAGACGGGGGCAGCCATGAAAGTCGCGGTGACCGGGGCGTCCGGGCTGATCGGCAGCGCCCTGACCGCCTCGCTGCGGGACAGCGGGGACCAGGTGGTCACGCTGGTGCGCCGGACGCCCGCGTCCGCCGCCGAGATCGCGTGGGATCCGCTGACCCCCCTGGGCAGCCTGGCGCCGGGCGCCCTGGACGGAACCGACGCGGTCGTGCACCTGGCCGGCGCGGGCATCGCCGACCACCGCTGGACCGACTCCTACAAGGAGGAGATCCGGTCCAGCCGGGTCCAGGGCACCCGGGCGCTCACCGAGTTCCTGGCCGCCATGGACCAGCCGCCCGCAGTCCTGCTCTCCGGTTCCGCCATCGGCTGGTACGGGGATACCGGGAGCCGGGAAGTGGACGAGTCGGCCCCGGCGGGCCCAGGGTTCCTGGCCGGGGTGGTCAGGGACTGGGAAGCGGCCGCCGACCCGGCCCGGCAGGCCGGGATCCGGGTCGCCACCCTGCGCACCGGCATCGTGCTCTCCCGCCACGGCGGGGTGCTCGGGCGGCTGCTGCTGCCGTTCCGGCTCGGCCTGGGCGCCCGGCTCGGCGCGGGCACGCAGTACATGAGCTGGGTGACCCTGGCCGACTGGGTCCGGGCCGCCCGCTTCCTCCTGGACGACCAGGGGGAGTCCGGGCCGGTGAACCTGACCTCTCCCAACCCGGCGACCAACGCCGCCTTCACCGCGGCGCTGGCGGGCGCGCTGCACCGTCCGGCGTTGCTGAGCATCCCGTCCCCGGTGCTGTCGGTCGCCCTCGGCGAGGTGACCAGCGACCTGATGACCAGCGCCCGGGTCATGCCCCGGGTGCTGCGCCAGGCCGGGTTCCAGTTCACTCAGCCCGACCTGGGCGCCGCGCTGGCCGCCGAGCTTCAGCCGGCGGCTCCGCCGCCTAGGTTCCGCTGTCCCCTGGTGCCGGGCCTGGCCCGGCTGACGCACCGGATAGGAACGCGGTGAGGGCGCCGGAGGCCGGCCAGATTGCGCAGAGCAGAGGAGCCGGGCGTTACTGCGGGGTACCGCGCGCTGAGAGGGCCTCCCCGGAGGTCACACTGGCCTGGCCGGGCCCGGGCGGCGGCACGGGCGGGCACGGCTCGGCCGGGATGAGCGTACGGAAGCCGCGGGATTCCAGGCCGTACAGCGGGATCTTCCACAGCGGCGGCACCCGTCCCGTCCGGCCCATCACCCGGCCGGCCGTCCGGATGTTCAGCCGCATCAGGCGGCGGGCACCGATGACGGCCAGCGCGGCCAGCGGCAGCTCGACGCACAGCGCCATCAGCAGGCTGACCAGGAAATCGCTGGTGCGCAGATCCAGGGTGACGTCGAACCATGCGTCGCAGCAGAGCAGGGTGGCCAGCACCACCAGGCATACGATCACCAGCTGGCGGTGCCGCCAGCCGGCCCACGCGGTGACCGTGAACGTGACCAGCAGCCCGAGATCGAACCCCACCCAGGCGCCCCGCCATCCCCCCGAGCGGTAGTACCGGGGCAGCGTGACCGCGAGCACGCCGATCCAGGCCGCCAGCGCGAGGCAGCAGCCGATGACGGCCACGAGCGCGATGGCCCGGCTCCGCGGGTTCCCCGGCAGGTCTGATTCCGCGGGCGGGCCGGACGACTCGGCGTCGCCGGCGGCGGGATCCTCACCGGGAGAAACGTCCAGGGCCGCGAGGGCGCACGCGAGTTCGGCACGCTCGTCCGGGCTCATCCGGCGGAGCTCGTCCACATTGATCACGTGAAGTACCTCCCTAGGCGCTAACTACCCCGCGGAACGCATTGCTTCCCACGCCGGCGCCTGTGGTTTCGCTGGGACATGGCCCGGAGCCGGCCAGCCGGGGTGCCGGGACCGCGGATATCGTGGGCAGCGTGAGCGACGAGCTGGTTTACCTGCATCTCGGCCTCGGCGGGCAGCAGCCCATCCCCTACCTGCGCGGCTGGGAGCTGCAGCGCCAGCTGCACGGGCAGAGGGTGAACAACGAGATCCCGGACACGTGCCTGCTGCTGCAGCATGAGCCGGTGTTCACGGCCGGGAAGCGGACGAGTCCGCTGGACCGGCCCGTAGGCGACGCGGGCGCGCCCGTGGTCGAGGTGGACCGGGGCGGCAAGATCACCTGGCACGGCCCCGGCCAGCTGGTCGGGTACCCGATCGTCCGGCTCGGCGAGCCGGTTGACGTGATCGCCTACGTGCGGGCCATCGAGGAAGCGCTGATACGGGCCTGCGCCGGCGCGGGCCTGAGCACCACGCGGGTGGAGGGACGCAGTGGGGTGTGGGTCGCCGGAGAGCCGGCGCGCAAGGTCGCCGCGATCGGGATCCGGGTGTCGCGCGGGGTCACGATGCACGGTTTCGCGCTCAACTGCGACTGTGACCTCGGCTGGTTCACCCGCATCGCGGCGTGCGGCATCCGGGACGCCGGGGTCACCAGCCTCTCGGCCGAACTCGGACGGCCGGTGGCCGTGACCGGCATGGTCGGCGCCGTCGAGCACCACCTGGCCGACGTGCTCGGTGCGGCCACCTGGCGGCGGTCGGTCTGCGAGGCCGCTGTCTCCTAGGCCGCCGTCTCCTAGGCGGATCCGGGGCGCAGCCTCTCCCGCGTCTCTAGCCCGCCGCTTCCGGATCCGCCTGCCCGGCCAGGTAGCCCGTCAGCTCAGTGGCCGGGACCACCGCCTGCACGCCGCTGTCCATGTCCCGCACCGTCACCGCGCTGGCTTCCTCTTCCTGGCGGCCGTAGATCAGCGCCCAGCGGGCACCCTGGTCACTGGCCCACTTGAGCTGGCGGCCGAGCTTCCCCGACGAGCCCATGTACACGCTGGACCGCAGGCCCGCCCGGCGGGCGTCCGCCGCCAACGCGAACCCGCGGGCCGCGAACTCCTGCCCGAGGATGGTGACGGCGACGTCCAGCCGCCCGGGCCGGCCCGCGCGGACGCCGTCGGGCAGCAGCAGCAGGATCCGCTCGATGCCCAGCGACCCGCCGGTACCCGGCACATCGGGCCCGCCGAGCTGCTCGATCAGGTGGTCGTAGCGGCCGCCCGAGGAGATGGACCCGGGCACCCCGTCCGCGACCACCTCCCAGATCGGGCCGGTGTAGTAGCTCAGCCCGCGGACCATGCGGGGGGTGAACTCGATCCGGCCGGCCGGGACCTGCGCCGTGACCAGCGAGAGCACCTCGTCCACCTCGTCCAGCCCGGCTGAGCCCTCCTCGCTCGGCTTGAGCGCGGCCCGGATCCGCTCGTCCGCATCCGGGGCGGTCATGGTGGTGACCAGGTCCTCCGCGGTGCCGCGGGCCAGGCCCCGGCCGGCCAGCTCGGCGATCACGTCCGCAGGCGGCAGCTTGTCCAGCTTGTCCAGGGTGATCAGGACGCCGGGGCCTACATCGGCGGGCACACCGAACGCCTCCAGCAGGCCGGCCAGCACGTGCCGGGAATTGAGCAGGAACCGGAAGTCCGCGACGCCCAGCCCGGCCAGCGTGTCGTGCACGGCGCAGATCACTTCCGCGTCGGCCAGTACCGAGGCCGTGCCCAGGGTGTCCAGATCGCACTGCACGAACTCGCGGAAGCGGCCCCGCCCCGGCCGGTCCGCCCGCCACACCGGGCCCATCGCGTAACGCTTGTACGGCGTGGGCAGCTGGCTGCCGTAGGCGGCGGCGACCCGCGCCAGCGGCACCGTCATGTCGTAGCGCAACGCCAGGTCCGCCTCGCCGGAGGCCTCGTGCTCGCCGCGCCGCAGGATCTTGAAGATGAGCTTGTCGCCCTCTTCTCCGTACTTGCCCAGCAGCACGTCGAGGCGCTCGAAAGCCGGCGTCTGGAGCGGCTCGAACCCGTACCTCGAGAACACCGAGCGGATCACCGCGAACGCGCGCTCGCGCGCCTCGACGTCGGCGGCCAGGAAATCACGTGTCCCCGAGGGGGGATCGAACTGCGTTGGCATGGGTCCATGGTCCCCGACAAGGGGACCCCGCGTCACATCGATAACCGGGATGCGGCCCTGCGCCGCCGCAGCGGGCGGGGCGGCCGCCGCGATAATTATCCAGGCCACAGCGCCCGCCCTGATAGACTTGCGGGCGTGTACTAGGACCAGCGGCCTCGCTCTCATCGCCCCCGAGCCCTCGCCTGCCCTCGTCCTAGGAGCCTTCCCGTGTCCCTCCCGCAGGTCGCTGACGCGACCGCGTCCTCCGCTGAGCTGAGCCCGTCCGCTGTGCCCGCGCCGGGCCGGCCGGCCATGCCCGGGCGGGGCGCGCAGGGCCCGGGCCGGGCTGCCCCGCGCTACACGCTCAGCCTGGCGGTCATCCTGCAGACCCTGATCTCCGCCGGGGACGGGCTGGCCATGGTGGCCCTGGCCAGCCGGGTGTACCAGACCTCGCACGCCTCGTGGGCGGTGGCGTCGGTGTTCCTCGCCGTGACGGTGCCGATCACGGCCCTCGCCCCGGCGGCGGGCCTGCTGCTCGACCGGCTCTCGCCCCGGCCGGTCCTGGTCGCCGCGGCGGTCGCGCAGACCGCCGTGGCCCTGGCCCTCACCCGGCTCACCGGCACCGGGGCCATCCTCGGGTTGTCCCTCGGCTTCGGTGTGTGCGCGGCCCTGCTGCAGCCCGGCCTGGGCGCCATCGTCCCGCAACTGGCCGGCCGGGCCGGGGTCACCCGGGCCAACGGGTACCTGCAGGCAGCCACCTGGGGCGGGTTCACCGTGGGCCCGCTGCTGGCCGGGGTGCTCACCGCGGCCGGGGGTACCGGGCTGGCGCTGGGCGCGGTCGCCGCCGTGTACGGGCTGGGCGCGATAGGGCTGCGCGCGCTCCCGCTGGCTGCGGGGCCGGCGGGCCTGGCCGGCGGGGACGCCGATGGCCCGGGCAGCCAGGCCGGGTCACTCGGGCGGCAGGTCAGCGCCGGGCTGCGCTTCCTGCGGGCCGACCGCGAGGCCGGCCTGCTGGTGCTGGTGGTCGCGGTAATGGTCGCCTTCGGCAACCTGGCCAGCGTGGCGGAGGTGGCCTTCGCCGAGGGGGTGCTCAAGGCGGGTCCCTCGGGGTATTCGGTACTCGTCGCGGCCTGGACCGCGGGCATGCTGGGCGGCACGCTGGCCGGCGGGCGGGTGCGCCGCCGCCGCCTGGTGGTGGCCACCCTCGCCGGCACGGTCATCGCCGGCACCGGGGTGGCCCTCGCCGGTGGCGCGGTCACGCTGTGGCAGGCCGCGGCGGCCTACGGGATCGGCGGCCTGGCCAACGGGGTCGAGGTCGTGACCACGCGCAGCTTCCTGAACCACCGGGTGCCCGCGGCCATCTCCGGCCGGGTCTTCGCCCTGTACTCCGGGGTGCTGTTCGGCGCGGCGTCGGTGGGCATGGCCGCGGCCGGCGGCCTGCTGGGCCCGCTCAACCCGCGTGCGGTCCTGGTCATCGCCGGCACCGGCGGTATCGTCGCCGGCGCCCTGGGCTGGGCGCGGTACGCCCGGCTGCGCCGCGCAGGCCCGGGCTCCCGGGACGTAGGCTGACAGGGTGGTACTCGCACCCGAAGGACGCAGGCTGCTCCGTCTCGAAACGCGCAACAGCCAGACTCCCATCGAGAGAAAGCCGCCGTGGATCAAGACGCGGCTGCGCACCGGCCCGGAATACACGGCCCTGAAAAGCCTGGTCAGCCGGGAGGGCCTGCACACGGTCTGCGAGGAAGCCGGCTGCCCGAACATCTTCGAATGCTGGGAAGACCGTGAGGCCACGTTCCTGATCGGCGGGGATCAGTGCACGAGGCGCTGCGACTTCTGCCAGATCGCCACGGGCAAGCCGCAGCCGCTGGACACGGACGAGCCGCGCCGCGTCGCCGAGTCGGTGGCCGCGATGGGCCTGCGCTACGCGACCGTGACCGGGGTCGCCCGCGACGACCTTCCCGACGGCGGCGCGTGGCTGTACGCGCAGACCGCCCGCGAGATCCACGCCACCGTGCCGGGCTGCGGGGTGGAACTGCTGATCCCTGACTTCAACGCGGCCGGGGACCGGCTGGCCGAGGTGTTCGGGGCCCGGCCAGAGGTGCTGGCCCACAACATCGAGACCGTGCCCCGGATCTTCAGGCGGATCAGGCCCGGCTTCCGCTACGAGCGCTCGCTGGAGGTCATCACGCTGGCCCGGGAGGCCGGGCTGGTGACCAAGTCCAACCTGATCCTCGGCCTGGGCGAGGAACCGCACGAGATCACCGGGGCCCTGGCCGACCTGCGCGCGGCCGGCTGCGAGCTGATCACGATCACCCAGTACCTGCGTCCGTCGCCGCGCCACCATCCGGTGGAGCGCTGGGTGCCGCCGGAAGAGTTCGGCCGGCTCGGCGCGCAGGCCTCGGACATGGGATTCTCCGGCGTCATGTCCGGGCCGCTGGTCCGCTCGTCCTACCGCGCGGGGCGCCTGTACCGGGAGGCGATGGCCAGCCGGGCGGGCTCGGCGGGCGCCGCAGTTTCCCCCCAGGCCCGCTGACTCGTATCCTGCCCTCCATGGCGAACAGTACGGCGAACCGGAAGGACGGCGGGGACGGCGTCCCTCCGGGCCGCATCAAGCAGATCCGCATGGTCGCGGGGATAATCCGCGAACAGAACCCCAGGGCGCTCCCGATCATCGCGCTGACCGCGGTCGGGATCATCGCCGTCTTCGTGATCGTCGGGCTGCTGACCGGCCTGCCCGGCGTGCTGATCCCGTTCGGCGTGGTGATCGGCCTGGCCGCCGCCATGCTGATGTTCGGGCGATTCGCCCAGTCGGCACAGTACTCGGTGGTCGAGGGACAGCCGGGTGCGGCCGCGGCGATCCTGCAGAGCATGCGCGGCGGCTGGACCGTGACCCCGGCGGTATCGGCCAACCGAAATATGGACGTGGTGCACCGGGCGGTCGGCAAGCCCGGGGTCGTGCTCGTCGGCGAGGGGGCGCCCACCCGGCTGCCCAGCCTGCTCGCGGCGGAGAAGAAGCGGATCTCCCGGGTCGCCTACGAGACGCCGATCTACGACTTCCAGGTCGGCAACGAAGAGGGCCAGGTGCCGATCCGCAAGCTGCAGCGGAAGGTCATGCGGCTGCCCCGCAACCTGAAGGGCGCCGAGGTGACCGAGCTCAATTACCGGCTCAAGGCGCTGCCCCAGTCGCTGCAGGCTCCCAAGGGGCCGATGCCCAAGTCGGGGCGGATGCCCCGGCAGCCGCGGCCCCGGATCCGCTAGCCGTCAGGCCCGGCAGGCCGGGCGGGCCTGGCCGGGGCGGGCCGGTAAGAATCCGGTGGTCAGGAGCGGATCACGATCGTGTTGGCCGCCCGGTCGTGCAGGCCGCGCAGGTCCCGGTCGGTGACCAGCGGCGGGATCACGGTGATCAGCAGCAGCGTGCGGACGAGTGACCACAGCAAGCCCACCGGCTTGCCATCCAGGCGGGCCACCCGGAGGCCGAGCACCCGCTTACCCAGGGTGAAGCCGGTCAGCGCGGTAAGCAGGTAGACCTCGGCGGTGAAGACCAGCAGCGTCCAGCCGGCCGAATGGAAGACGGCCAGCGCCACGACCAGGCTCGCCAGCCAGTCGATCAGCAGGGCGAGCAGGCGCCGGCCCATGCTGGCCACCGACCGGGGGCCTCGCTCGGGGAGGCCGAACTGCTCTCCCGGGTACTTCTCCGCGTCAGCGGGGTTGCGGGTCGGCAGCAGCGCCCCGGCCCAGCGTCGTTCCGTCACCCCTTCACGGTACCCTCGCCCGCGCCAGCGGCGGCCCAGGGCCTGCTCACCGCGGGCGTGCGGACTCTTGACGGCCTACGCGGTTCACGCATGGTGAGGCGTAACACGTGTGAAACACTAGAGACACGGGCGGGAAATCGCCGGGAACTATGGTCCGAAACGTTCCTGCCGCAGGCAGGCCCCCCGTGCGGCCAGCTCTGCGTGGCCGCCTTCCCGCGGCCCTCAGCCGCGGCAGTCCAGGGAGGCAACTCGTGCCAGCTAACGCGGTGCCAGCTCCGTTCAGGGAGGGTTGATGTTCAACAACGCCGACGAGGTACTGAAGTTCATCGGCGATAACAAGGTTGAGTTCGTCGATGTCAGGTTCTGTGACCTGCCGGGCACCGTCCAGCACTTCACGGTCCCGACCGAGTCGTTCGACGAGAAGGTTTTCACCGAGGGCCGCATGTTCGACGGCTCCTCGATCCGGGGCTTCCAGCAGATCCACGAGTCGGACATGCTCCTGATGCCCGACCCGACCACTGCCGTGATGGACCCGTTCCGCCAGCACCCGACCCTGAATCTCACGTTCTTCGTGCACGACCCGCTGACCGGCGAGCCGTACACCCGTGACCCGCGGAACGTGGCCCGCAAGGCCGAGACGTTCCTGCAGGGCACCGGGATCGGGGACACCGCGTTCTTCGGGCCGGAAGCCGAGTTCTACATCTTCGACTCGGTGCGCTACGACACCGGGGCCAACGCCGGCTACTACTACATCGACTCGGTCGAGGGCGCCTGGAACACCGGGCGTGAGGAGGAGGGCGGGAACCTCGGCTCCAAGCCCCCGTACAAGGGCGGGTACTTCCCGGTCCCGCCGATCGACCACTACACCGACCTGCGGTCGGAGATGGTCCGCAAGATGATCGAGGTCGGCCTTACCGTGGAGATGCAGCACCACGAGGTCGGCACCGCGGGCCAGGCGGAGATCGACATCCTGTTCGGCCCGCTGCTCAAGCAGGCGGACAACCTGATGCTCTACAAGTACGTGGTGAAGAGCGTTGCGCGGGCCGCGGGCAAGACCGCCACGTTCATGCCCAAGCCGATCTTCGGTGACAACGGCTCCGGCATGCACTGCCACCAGAGCATCTGGAAGGACGGCTCGCCGCTCTTCTACGACGAGGTGGGCTACGCGGGCCTGTCGGACACCGGCCGGTACTACGTGGGCGGCCTGCTCAAGCACGCGCCCTCACTGCTCGCGTTCACCAACCCGACGGTGAACTCCTACCACCGCCTGGTACCGGGGTACGAGGCGCCGGTCAACCTGGTCTACTCTCAGCGCAACCGGTCCGCCTGCGTGCGAATCCCGATCACCGGCTCGAACCCCAAGGCCAAGCGCCTGGAGTTCCGGGTCCCCGACCCCTCCGCCAACCCGTACCTGGCTTTCTCCGCCATGCTGATGGCCGGCATCGACGGCATCAAGAACAAGATCGAGCCGCACGAGCCGGTGGACAAGGACCTGTACGAACTGCCGCCGGACGAGGCCGCGGCGATCCCGCAGGTTCCGGGCTCGCTGGAGGCGGTGCTGGACACCCTCGAGGAGGACCACGACTACCTGCTCGAGGGAGGCGTGTTCACGCCGGACCTCATCGAGACCTGGATCGAGTACAAGCGGACGAACGAGCTCGACCCGGTGCGGCTGCGCCCCTCGCCGCACGAGTTCGCGATGTACTACGACGTCTGAGCAGGACGGCGCCGCAGCGGTAGCAGCTCATCCGGGAGGCCACCGGCCCGCCGCAGCGCGGCGGCCGCCGGTGGCCTTCCGCGTGGCCGGGCCGGTCCGCGTGCCGGACCGGCCCGGGCACCGTCCGGGACGGGGCAGGATGGAGCGGTGACCGATGAGCTATCCGGGACCGGGACCAGCCCGGCCAGCCCGATCACGCTCGCGAGCCTGAACCTGCACGGGGGCCTGACCAGCCATGGCGCGTCCTTCGACGTGGTGGAGGCGTGCTACCGGCTGAAGGCGGACGTCATCACCCTGCAGGAGGCGTGGCGGCCCGAGGCACGGCCGGACGTCGTGACCGAGGTGGCCGCCGCGCTCGGCGCCGAGGTGCGCCACCGCGGGCTGGCCCGCAGCACCAGCCGCGCCCGCCTCGGAATCGGCACCGACGAGGGGCAGGGCACCTGGGGCCTGGCCGTGCTGACCATGCTCCCGGTTATCGGCTACCACGAGATCGAGCTGGGCCGGGCACCCGGCGACCGGATCAGCCGCGCCGCGCAGGTGCTCACGCTGGCCACTCCGGGCGGCGCCGCGCTGCGGGTAGTGAACACCCACCTGACCCACCGCTACACCAGCCCGGTTCAGCTCGGCCTGCTGGTACGCAGGCTCGCCGGAAGCACCCTGCCGACAGTCCTCGCGGGGGACCTCAACATGCCCCGCCCGGCCACGCTGGTCGCCAGGGGCTACCGCTACGTGGTGCGCGGCCGGTCCTTCCCGGCCGGACGGCCGCTGATCCAGCTCGATCACATACTGCTCAGCGGGGCGGTCAGCGCATCGGAGACGGAGGTGCTGGAGCCGGTCGGCTCCGATCACCTGCCGATCCGGGCCCGGCTGAGCCTGGGGTGATCCCAGCCGCCACCCGGGCCAGCCCGGCCACGGTTGACCCGGACAGCACCTGCACGGTCCGGGCCGCGGGCGAGCGCCGCAGCCTCCGGCGGGGCAGCCGGACCCGCAACGTCCCGGGCCTGGACGTGAAGACCAGCGGCGGGCCGAGGGTCAGCGCCTCACCGTCCACGCCGACCCGGACGGAGGCGGCCGAGCGGACCTCGAAGCGGGGCGCGGTCCATTCCTCCCAGCCGCTGAACCGGCGTGCCTGGCCGGCCGCCTGCAGCGCCAGGAACGCGCTGGCCTGGGCGGCGTCGGTGATCGTCACGGTGACCAGGCCCAGGACCCCGCGGTCGATCCGCTCCCGGGTGCCCAGTCCCCCGCCGGTGGGCACCAGCTGGTACGGGTTGTTGGAGACCAGGATGAGGTGAGCGGTGTGATGCTCCGCCCCGTCTGGCCCGGTAAAGCACAGGTCCAGAGGCCGGGCGTCCGGGCCGAGCAGGTCGGGCAGCACGGCGGCGGCGGTCCGCAGCTTCGCGCCCCGGTACTCCGGGGCCTGGACCACCTCGGCGTACAGGCCGAGCGAGGCGTTGTTCACGAACGTCCGGCCGTTCACGTCGGCCAGGTCGATATGGCGGCGCAGCCCGTCGTCGTAGGCGTCCAGAGCCCCCACCACGTCGGCGCGATCCAGCCCCAGATCGAGGGCGAAGTGATTGCGGGTACCGGCGGGCACGCATACGTAGTCCAGGCCGGCCTGGGCCGCGACCGAGGCGACCAGCGCCTGCGAGCCGTCCCCGCCGGCCATGCCAAGGACGTCCGCGCCCCGGCGGACCGCGTCCTCGGCGAGTTCCCTGAGGTCGTCACCGGGTTCCAGGAGCACGGGCTCGATCCCCCGCTTCCGGCACTCACTGGCGAGCCCGAACCGCTCTGCCTTCCCCCCGCCGGACTTCGGGTTCATGATCAGCACCGGGTGCTCCGGCCGCCGGGCCCGGGCCAGCCGGGCCGTGTCCGCCCGCAGGGCCTGGTCGGTGCGGCGCAGCGCGTGCCGGGCGGCCACGACCGACACGACGGACAGGAAAGCGATCAGGAGCAGCAGCGGCCAGTGGATGTGCGCGAAGAACAGGCCGGCGATGGTACCGCCCAGCGCGGCCGCCACGACCAGCAGCGAGATCATCCGGAGCAGGCCGCGCCGGGATACGGCGTACCAGCAGCCGGTCACGCAGATCAGGAGCGCGGCGGTGACGGCGAGGATGGCCAGCAGGTGCAGCGCGATGCCGACTAGGGCGCCGCCGGCGGCGCCGATCAGGGCGACCAGGGCCGCCGCAGCGGACGCCCGCTCGCCCACGGTCGGGCGATTCACGTCACGGCCTGGCACACAGTCCCCCCGGAAAGCCTTGCCACGGGACCCGGGGTCGCCGTCTATGCTGCTTTTCCGCCTGCGTGTAGCATACGCGCGTGACCAGACGGGGAATGGTCGGCCAGCTCGCGGCGGTGGACCGGGCCGTGTACGACGCGATCGCCGCCACCCCGACCCCGGCGCTGGACGAGCCGCTGCGGCGGCTGTCCCGGGCCGCCGACAAGTCCCGGATCTGGCTGGCCCTCGCCGCGGTGATGGCCGTGGCAGGCGGCCCGGCCGGACGGCGGGCCGCGGTCCGCGGCACGCTGGCCATCGGGGCCACCTCGGCCCTGGTGAACCTGGCCATCAAGCCGCTTGGCCGCCGGCGCCGCCCGGACCGGGCCGGGGCCGGCGTGCCGGGGGTACGGCAGGTGCGGATGCCCGACTCCACCTCGTTCCCCTCCGGCCATTCCGCGTCGGCGTTCGCGTTCGCGACCGCGATCAGCCGGGAGCGGCCGTGGGTGGCCCTGGGCTCCGGGTTCCTGGCCGCCGCGGTGGCGTACTCGCGGGTACACACTGGCGTGCACTACCCGGGCGACACCGTGACCGGGTCGCTGATCGGGGCCAGCACCGGCCTGGCCGTGGCCGGCCTGCTCGACCACCGCCAAATCCCCCGTACCGGGTGATGGCGGCGCCGGGCGCTGCGACCACCATCGACATCACCAGCGCGGCCCCGTCCTCGAAGAGCCCGGGTGCCTGACGCAGCGATCGTCCGGGGGGTACCGGCTGCGGGAGTGCTCCCCATCAAGGAGATGCTGACCATGGCATTGCATGACCGCGAGACCGTCCGTGACGAGCTTGAGGACTGCGTGTTCGCCGATCGGGACCTGACCAAGCCGGTCGCTAAGTACCGGTTCCCGCAGGACGGGACGGTCTCCCGGGATGCTTTCCAGCTGGTGTCGGACGAGCTGATGCTCGACGGGAATGCGCGGCAGAACCTGGCCACGTTCTGCCAGACGTGGGAGGAACCCGAGGTTCTTGGCCTGATGGCGCTGTCGGTCAACAAGAACATGATCGACCGGGACGAGTACCCGCAGACCGCCGAGATCGAGAAGCGGTGCGTGCACATGATGGCCGACCTGTGGAATGCGCCCGAGGCGGCCAACACGGTGGGCACCTCGGCCGTCGGCTCCTCCGAGGCCTGCATGCTGGCCGGGATGGCGGCCAAGTGGCGCTGGCGGGCCAAGCGCCGGGCCGCAGGCAAGCCGGCGGACAGGCCGAACATGGTGTGCGGCCCGGTGCAGGTGGTGTGGCACAAGTTCGCCCGCTACTGGGACATCGAGATGCGCGAGGTCCCGATGTCACCGGGCCGCTACATGATGGACCCGGCCTCGATGCTCGAACGGGTTGACGAGAACACGATCATGGTCGTGCCGACGCTTGGCGTCACCTACACCGGCGCGTATGAGCCGGTGGAGGAGATGTCGAAGGCGCTGGACAAGTTGCAGGCCGACACCGGCCTGGACATCGACATCCACGTGGACGGGGCCAGCGGCGGTTTCCTCGCCCCGTTCTGCGCGCCCGGGGTGGTCTTCGACTTCCGCCTCCCGCGGGTCAAGTCGATCAGCGCCTCAGGGCACAAGTTCGGGCTGGCTCCGCTGGGTGTTGGCTGGGTCGTTTTCCGGGACAGCAGCGAGCTGCCCGATGACCTCATTTTCCACGTCAACTACCTGGGCGGCGACATGCCCGTCTTCCAGATCAACTTCTCCCGGCCGGCCGGGCAGATCATCGCCAGCTACTACAACTTCCTGCGCCTCGGTCACGAGGGGTACCGCCGGATCCACCAGGCGTCCTACGACATCGGCCAGTACCTGGCCACCGAGATCGTCAAGCTGGGCCCGTTCGAGCTCTTGTGTGACAGCAACCCGAACACGGGAATCCCGACGGTCACCTGGCGGATCCGCGAGGGCGAGGACCCTGGTTACACGCTGTTCGACCTGGCCGACCGGCTGCGCACCCAGGGGTGGCAGGTGCCGGCCTACACCCTCACCGGCTCCGCTTCCGGCATAGCCGTGCAGCGCATCCTGGTCCGCCTCGGCGTCAGCCAGGACATGGCCTCCCTGCTGCTCGACGACTTCCGCGACGCGGTGGCCCACTTCGGCAAGCACCCGGTCACCGTGCCCATGACCAAGGAGGAATCGGCGGGGTTCAACCACCTCTAGCCCGGCCGTCTCACGCTCGGTAAGCGGCCCGGCGGCCGGCCGGCGCTGCAGAACGTGGCGACGCGCCTCACCCCTGCGGGGGGAGGCGGCTGGAGACGCTCGCGCGAGACCGTGAGCAAGCGGGGGACGCTGCCGGCGCGGCGACCGTGATCGGCGGCGGGAGCACCGGAGCGACGAGCCAGGAGGCGCGCAATGTCTGACGCGGGTCACGCGGGGGGGCCCGTGTCAGAAGGCGGAAGCCCGGCGACCCCATGATCCTGCAGGCGGCCGGGCTGGCGGTGCTGGCCGCGATCTCCCCGACGGCACTGCTGGTGGCGGCCGTCTACCTCGGCTCGGCCCGGCCCAGGCTGGTCGGGACCCTCTACCTGGCCGGCGCGATCATCATGAGCCTGGTCATGGGCCTGGTCGTCATCGCGATCCTGCGTAACACCGGCCTGAGCCATCGCAGCGCGCACACCCCCCGCTACGGCCTGCGCCTCGGCCTCGGCATCCTGCTGCTCGCGGCGGGCGCCGCGGCGGCCCGGCGGAAGCCGAAGCTGCCCGACCCCGACAAGAAGCAGGGGCTCGTGTCACGGATGATCGCCGATCCCGCGCCGGCCAGCGCGTTCGCCGTCGGCCTGCTCCTGTTCGCCCCGGGCCTCACGTTCATCGCCGCCCTGCAGGTGATCGCCACCGCCAACGCGGACATCGAATACACCACGGTGGCCATCGTCCTCGTCGTGATCATCAATGCGGCTTTCGTGTGGCTGCCCCTGTTGCTGCACCTGATCGCGCCCGGCGTTACCACCCAGCGCCTGACGGCGTTCAACGGCTGGCTGCGCGCGAACGGGAACAAGATCCTCATCGGGGTGCTGCTCGCGGGCGGCGCCATCATGGTCGGCAACGGCATCTTCGGGCTGGCTGGAGGCTGATAGCCGGCCCGCGCGGGCCGGCGCAGCCCTCCCGTCAGGCCGGCGGGTCGGTGTAGCGGCGCTCCTCGTACACCTCGGTCGCTGGCCGGCCGCGGCGCCGGGCCAGGAACACCAGGGCGATGATCAGGCCGAGCACCCCCGCGATCATCAGGATCACGCCAATGACCTGGAGATCGACGTGCGCGGGCTTCCATGTGATGCCGAATCGGAGAATTGCGCCGATCACGATGAGCGCGATGCTGCCGCCTATGGTCACGGATGTGCCGCCTTTCCGCCGCCGCTGATACCGCTGGGGCCCGCGGACGATTGAGCGCCTGACTCCGGTCCTGCCGGACCCAGGGGGAGCGTGTAGACGTCGCCCAGCGTCTCGATCTGCTGGGTGGTGAAGGTGCGTTCGCGGCGGATGTCGCGGGTGAAGGCGAACCACCAGCTGAAGAGGGCGCCGACGCGGTTGCGCCAGCCGGTAAGGAACGCGATGTGGATGAACAGCCAGATCACCCAGCCGGCGAAGCCGCCGACCTGCAGGGGCCCGGCTGAGACGACGGCCCGGCCGCGGGAGATGTAGGCGGCTGAGCCGAGGTCGTGGTAACGGAACGGCTTTTCTTCCACGTCCCCGGAGATCCGGTGCCGGACGCGGTTGCCGGCGTAGAGCCCGGACTGCATGGCCACCTCGGCGACCCCGGGGAGCTTGTCCAGGCTCATCATGTCGCCGAGGACGGAGATCTCGGGATGGTCGGGGATGGTGAGGTTCTTCTCCACCAGGATCCGCCCGGCCCGGTCGCGCTGGGCGCCGGTGGCGGCCGCGAGGGCCTCGGCGACGGGCGGGGCTTCCACCCCGGCGGTCCACAGCACGGTGCCGGCGTCGTAGCGGGTCTGCGTGCCGTCGTGGGCCCGGACTAGTACATAGCCTTCGTCGACGTGGGTGACGATGGATCCCATGTGCTGCTCGACGCCCAGCACGTCCAGGGCCTTGGCCGCTTTCTGTGACAGTTTGGGGCCGAACATGGCCAGCGGCGCGCTGCCGCCGTCGAATAGCAGGACCCGGGCGTCCTCCGGTTTGATATTCCGGAATTCGGCGCGGAGGGTCTTGGTGGCGACCTCCCGGACCTGCCCCGCTAGTTCCACGCCGGTCGGTCCGGCGCCGACCAGGGCGAAGGTGAGGTAGGTGCGGCGTTCTTCCGGGGTGCTGGCCGTGTCGGCCATCTCGAACGCGCCGTAGACCCGGCGCCGGATCGCGAGCGCATCGGAGACCGTCTTCATCCCCGGTGCCCACCGGGCGAATTCGGGATGGCCGAAGTAGGATTGCCGCACCCCGGCGGCGACGATGAGGTCGTCATAACCGAACTCGATCTGCTCGCCGCCGACCCGGCGGGCCAGGACCCGCCGGCCGACGACATCAAAATCGAACACTTCAGCCATGACGCAATCGACATTCTTGTATTTCCTGAGCAGGTCACGCAGCGGGGCGGCGATCTTCCCCTCGGACATGATGCCGGTCGCGCACTGGTAGAGCAGCGGCTGGAACACGTGATGCTGAGCCCTGTCGATCATGGTTACGGAGGCGTCGGCGTGCTTCAGCCTGCGGGCCGCGAACAGGCCTGCGAAGCCGCCGCCAATGATCACCACCTGGCGCTGTCCCGATTGGTCTGTCATCGCATGCTCCCGCCGCTCATCCTGCCGGGTCGTGCCAGGTATCCCGGCTGGGCAGCAGCCGGTCGGCCTCCTCGGGACCCCAGCTGCCCCGGGCGTAGGGATGCACGGGCCCGACGTCGCCCAGGACCGGGTCCACGACCTCCCAGGCGGCCTCGACCGTGTCCTGGCGGGCGAACAGCCAGCGGTCGCCGTCCAGGGCCGCGCCGATGAGCCGGTCGTAGGGACGCATGTCCGAGCCCGGCTGCCCGGCGAACGTGAGGTCCTCCAGCAGCGGCTCCATGCCACCGCCGGGCTTCTTGCCGGCCAGGGTGAGGCCGACCGCGGTCTCCGGCCAGACCCGGAACCGCAGCGAGTCGCGGACGGCGAACGGATCGATCCCGAATACGTCATGGGGCGGACGCCTGAAGCGGATGTTCACCTCGGTGGCGGTCACCGGCATGCACTTGGCCGCCCGGATCAGGATCGGCACGCCTTCCCAGCGCCAGGTGTCGGCGGCGAGCCGGACGGCGACGTAGGTCTCCGTCGTCGATTTCGGGTCGACGCCGTTGACCTCGTGGTAGCCCGCGTACTGGCCCTTCACCGTGTCCTCCGGGGTCAGCGGCCGCAGCGCGGAGATCACCCGTGACTTGGCCTCCCGCCAGTCGGCCAGGTGTGGCCGGTCCGGCGGCTCGGCCAGCACGGTGGCCAGTACCTGGAGCATGTGGTTCTGGACCACGTCGCGGATCGCCCCGGTCCGGTCATAGAACCGGCCACGGTCGGCGACGTCGAACGCCTCGGCCATCGTGATCTGGATGCTTTCCACGTAGGTCCGGTTGAGCAGCGGCTCGATGACCGAGTTGGCGAACCGGACGAACAGCACGTTCTCCACCGGGTCGAAGGCCAGCCAGTCATCGACCCGGAAGATCGCGTCCTCGCCGAAGTACTGGTGCATGGTGTCGTTGAGCTGCCGCGAGCTGGCCAGGTCGGTGCCGAACGGCTTCTCCACCATGACCCGCGCGTCCTTGGCCCGGCCGGCCGTGGCGATGCCCTGCGCGATGCGCCCGAACAGCGGCGGCGGCACCTCGAGGTAGTACAGGATCCGGCTGCCGGAGCCGATCGCGTCCGACATGGCCTTGTAGGTGGCGTCGTCGTCGAGGTCCCCGTTGACGTAGCGGAGCAGGCCGAGCATCTTCTGCGCGGCCGGCGTCTGGGGGTCCATGTGGTTGAGCCGCAGCGACGCGGTCGCGTAGTCGCGGAACTGCGGCAGCCCCCAGCCGCTCTTCGCCACTCCGATGACCGGCACGTTGAGCACGCCCCGGTCAACCAGGCCGACCAGCGCCGGGAACGTCTCGATCTTGGCCAGGTCACCGGTGGCCCCGAAGATCACCAGTGCATCAACTTGATTAGTGGTCATGTCCGCTCCCTGTGTCGGTCAATGTCCCGGTTCCGCCGGGGGGGCCGTCCCGTCGGGGTGCGCCGGCCGCGGACGGGCCGCGTCCAGCGGTGTGCCCCGCGGGGGTGAGGGCTGGAATTCCTGCTTGCTGACGCGCCGCCGGAACACGTAGTAGGTCCAGGTCTGGTAGGCGAGGACGAACGGCAGGAAAATGATGGCCACGACCGTCATCACCTTGAGCGAATAGGCTCCGGACGCCGTGTTGTGCACGGTGAGGTTGTAGGCCGCGCTGGTGCTGGAGACCATCACGTTGGGATACAGGCCAACGAAGATCGAGACGATGCAGGCCGCCATCGTGACCGTGGTCGCCGCGAACGCGAAGCCGTCCCGGCGCTCATAGACGAGCCACACGGCGGCGAGGACGGCGAGCATGGCGAGCAGTTCGATGGGGTTGACGAAGAAGGTCGTGCTGGACGTCACGTGCGTCCAGATGGCGAAGGCCACGACAGCGGCGGCGGTCGCCGGGGCCACCCGGCGGGCTATCCGCCCCGCGCGCTCGTGCATGTCGCCGGTGGTCTTCAGGCCCAGGAACGTCGCGCCGTGCAGCAGGCAGATCAGCACCAGGGTGACCCCGGTGAACACCCCGTACGGCTGGAGCAGGTTCCAGAATGACCCCGTGTACTCCTGGTGGGAGTTGATCGGCAGCCCGTGCAGCAGGTCGCCTAGTGCCACCCCGATCAGCAGCGGGGCCAGCAGGCTGCTCGCGGTCAGCGAGACGTCCCAGGTGCGGCGCCACTGCAGCGCGTCGCGCTTGCCACGGTACTCGAACGACACGCCGCGGACGATGAGCGCGGCCAGCAGCAGCACCAGCGCCAGGTAGAAGCCCGAGAACATGGTGGCGTACCAGCCGGGAAACGCGGCGAACAAGGCGGCCCCGGCCACGATCAGCCACACTTCGTTACCGTCCCACAGCGGCCCGATGGTGTTGATCGCCGCCCGGCGGCCCGCGTCATCCTGGCCGACCGCGCCATGCAGCATGCCCACGCCGAAGTCGAAGCCCTCCAGGACAAAGAAACCGGTCCACAGCACGGTGATGATGATGAACCAGAACGGGATCAGGCTGTTCATCGTGACCTCAGTACTGGACGGCCGGGACGGGCGCGTCCGCGTCGGCTTCAGCGCGGGCGGGCGGGAGTTGCTGGCGGGAGTACTTCAGCATCAGCATCAGGTCGACGGTCGCCAGCGTGGCGTACAGCACCACGAAAACCACCAGGCTGATCACGATGGACGTGACGCTGACCGAGGACGAGACCCCGTTTTTGGTCAGCATGATGCCCTGCACGATCCACGGCTGCCTGCCGCTCTCGGTCAGCAGCCAGCCCGCCGTGTTCATCAGGAACGGCAGCACCGCGCCCCAGATCGCCACCCACAGGAACCGCCGCGACGTCACGAGTTTCCCGCGCCGCAGCAGCCACAGCCCCCAGGCCCCCAGCAGGAAGACCAGGACCCCCATATAGGCCATCACCCGCATGGACCAGTACTGGATGAACACGTTCGGCACGTAGTAGCCGGGCCCGAACTGTTTCTGGTACTGCGACTGGAGCGGGTCGAGGCCAATCACCTTGCCATTCCAGTGGTTGGTGGCCAGCAGTGACAGCAGGTGCGGGATCTCGATGATCTGGGTGGGCGTGTGGTCGTTATTGCCGCCGCCGATCTGGAACAGCGAGAACGAGCACGGCTGGCAGGTAGACCACTGGGCCTCGGCCGCCGCGATCTTCATCGGCTGGTACTTGGCCTCGATCACCCCGAGCTCATCGCCGACCAGCATGGTGAACAGGATGGCCGGGACCAGCACGATCAGCGCGAGCCGCGCCGACCGGGTGAACACCTCGCGGTCCCCCCCGTGCCGCAACTGCCAGGCCGAGACCGCCAGCATCACCGCGGCGCCGGTGACCAGCGACGCCAGCAGCACCTTCGAATATCCCCAGACGAACACCTGGTTGGTGAACACGGCCCAGATGTCGTTCAGCTGCGGTTTCCCGTTGACCATCTTGTAGCCGACCGGATGCTGCATCCACGAGTTGGCCGCCATGATGAACGCCGCCGACAGCACCGTGCCCAGCGACACCAGCCAGATGGTCAGCAGGTGAATACGGCGGGGGAGTTTGTCCCAGCCGAACAGCCACAGCCCGAGGAACGTGGACTCCAGGAAGAACGCGGCCAGCCCCTCCATGGCCAGCGGCGCGCCGAAGATGTTGCCGACCAGCCGCGAGTAGGCCGACCAGTTCATCCCGAACTGGAACTCCTGGACCAGGCCGGTCACCACGCCGATCGCCACGTTGATGACCAGCAGGGTGCCGAAGAACCGGGTCAGCCGCAGGTACTCCTCCCGCTTGCTGCGGTACCAGGCGGTCTGCAGCAGCGCGGTCAGGAAGGCCAGGCCGATCGTGACCGGCACGAAAAAGAAATGATTGATCGTCACAAACGCGAACTGCCACCGCGCGAGGTCGACGTTCGTCATCTACTCCCCCGGTCTGGGTGCACGATTGGCTGCCCGTCCAGTAAACCGCCGGGGCTTAGGCCCCGGTGCTCTGGCGGGCCGAGGCCCCGTTGCGCCAGGCGGCGTTGCCGGCGGCAGCGGCGCTCCTGGCCTGCGCCCACTTGATCCTGGCCTGCTCGCTGGGCGGCACGTCCATCTGCTGGATCCACCGGCGGGTGGCCGCGAACAGATGCGTGCCGCCGACGGCCAGGCCCGCCAGGGCGATCAGGGTGCCGGCCCCGACGAGCGCGGCGCTCGTGATGATCGGGCCGGTTCGCAGTTCCGGCCAGCTGCTGTTGCTTTCCGTGCTAGTAGACATGCCACCGTCCCGGGCGTTAGTCGTTGAGCTTTACTGTCACCCGCCCTCGGATATCGGGGCATCCCCCTTCATGGGTGGTTACGCCATGTATGCCACCGGAGAGCCGGGCCGGCCCCGGCTAGACGGCCGGCGGGTGGACGGCTGACCAGTCCGCCGTCATGTCGATCACGGTCCACTTGTCGTCGGCGGCGGCCGCGCGGATCTGGTCCGTGCCGCTGCCCAGGATCGGGTCGCGGTCGTAGGCGTACTCCCGGTCGCCGTCCGTGTGGTGGACGACCAGCTGCAGCGTCCGGCCCGGGCCAGCCGCGGTCCACTGGAGCATGGCCAGGTCGCCGTCGGTGTTCCCGGCGGCCAGGATCGGGCGCTGCCCGACATGTCGGTGGATCGAACTCGGCTTCTGCGGGCCGTCGTTGATGACCTGGAGGTCACTGCCCTTGACGAGTTCAGGGCCGTCCGCTCCGACGCGGAACTCGGTGTCCCCGACGCTGCCGATCACCCGGTGCGGTGGCAGGCCGTAGACGTCGGACGCCCAGGTGCGCATGAAATCCGTGCCGCCGCCGGAGAAGATCCAGCAGGAGAATCCGCTGCGGTCCAGCAGCCCGAGCAGCTCCAGCATGGGCTGGTACACCATCGCCGGGTACGGGCGCCCGAAGCGGGGATGCCGGGCCGACGCCAGCCAGCTCCGGCACAGGGCGTCGAATTCATCGGTGGTGATGCCGGCGTGAGTGAGCTTGATCAGCTCAATCAGGGCCGGCATCCCGCCCGCGTGCAGCGCTTCCAGGCTGGTGGGATGACCGAGCTGGACCGCCCGGTCCAGCGCGAACACGAGCTGCGCGTACACGGGCTGCTCGGTCCACAGAGTGCCGTCGTTGTCGAAGACCGCGACCCGGTCCGGCTCCGGGACGAAGTCCGGCGAGCCAGGATGGGTCACGGCGGCGACGAACTCCACGATGGACTGCTTCGCGGCGGTCTCATGCCAGCTCGGCAATGGATCGGCGGACATGGGGGGCAACCTATGACGGTGACGCGGGAAACGGTTCACCCGGTTGGGGTGACCGCTCCGGCGGTAACCGCCGCCGGCCCGGCGCAGAACCGGCCGCACCCGCGGCTCTTCCGAGGGCACGCTGGAATCCTGCTCGCAGTAACTGGCCCGGAGTCACCCTGCAGGTGTGATGTGCCGCGTGCACCAACCCCGGACATTCGGGTATGTGGCTGAAAACTATGACGTGATCATTGTTGGCAGCGGTGCGGGCGGCGGGACGCTGGCGCACACCCTGGCTCCGTCGGGCAAGCGGATACTGCTGCTCGAGCGGGGCAATTTCCTGCCCCGCGAGCTCGGAAACTGGGATCCCGGCACGGTGTTCGTGGACGGGAGGTACATCTCGCCGGACTCGTGGTTCGACACTGACGGTAAGGCGTTCCAGCCGCAGGTGCACTACTACGTCGGCGGGGCCACCAAGCTCTACGGTGCCGCGCTGTACCGGCTGCGCCCCGAGGACTTCGGCGAGATCAGGCACGCCGACGGCCCCGCGCCGGCCTGGCCGCTGAGCTACGACGAGTTCGAGCCCTGGTATACGAAGGCCGAGTGGCTGTACCAGGTGCACGGCACCCATGGTGAAGATCCCACCGAGGGCCACTGCTCGAAGGAGTACCCCTGGCCCGCGGTCTCGCACGAACCGCGGGTCCAGCAGATCTCCGATGCGCTGGCGGCCGGTGGCTATCATCCGTTCCACGCCCCGGTGGGCATCCTGCTGAACGAGGCTGACCGGCCGCTCAGTGCCTGCATCCGCTGCGCCACGTGCGACGGCTACCCGTGCCTGGTGCACGCCAAGTCAGACGCCGACGTCATCGCCGTGCGCCCCCTGCTCGACCAGCCGAACGTGACCCTGCTGGTGAACGCGGAGGTGGAGCGCCTCGACACGGACCCGTCCGGCCGGACGGTCACCCGCGTGCAGGTAACCCGCGACGGCAAGCAGGAATCTTACGAAGGCGACATCGTGGTCGTCTCGGCCGGCGCGGCCAACAGCGCGAGGATCCTGCTCCGGTCGGCTTCCGACCAGCACCCGGCTGGCCTGGCCAACGGGTCCGACCAGGTCGGCCGCAACTACATGTACCACAACAGCAAGGCCATCGTGGCGCTCGATAAGGAACGTAACGACACGGTGTTCCAGAAGACGCTCGGGCTGAACGACTTCTACCTCGCGGGCAACGGCCGGGAATGGCCGCTGGGCAACATCCAGATGCTCGGCAAGTCCAACGCGATGGCCATGAAGGGCGAGGAGCCCACGCTCACCAAGCTGGCCCCGAAGTGGAGCCTGGAGGAGGTCGCCCGGCACGCCGTCGACTTCTGGCTCACGACCGAGGACGTGCCCAAGCCGGACAACCGGGTGACGGTGGACCGGGACGGTCACGTGCACCTCGCCTACCAGGCGACGAACGACGCCGAGGCGGACGGGCTGTACCACGAGCTGCGGAAGGTGCTCAACCACATCGGGATCGCCGCCCATCACGTGCTGAGCAAGAACTTCTACGCCAGCATGGACGTCCCGGTGGCCGGCGTCGCCCACCAGTCGGGCACCTGCCGGTTCGGCACGGACCCGGCCACGTCGGTACTCGACGTCGACTGCAAGGCGCACGAGATCGACAACCTCTACGTCGTGGACACGAGCTTCTTCCCGAGCATCGGGGCCGTGAACCCGGCGCTCACCGCCATGGCCAACGCGATCCGCGTCGGCGAGCACCTGCTGAGCCGGATGGCCTGACGCTCCTATCCCGACTGCGAAAGGTGACTCGCCGATGAGCACATTCCCGCCGATTGCCGATTACGGGTTCCTGTCGAATTGCGAGCAGAGCTGCCTGGTTGCCCCGGACGGGACGGTCGAGTGGCTGTGCCTGCCCCGGCCGGATTCCCCGAGTGTCTTCGGGGCGCTGATGGACCGCTCGGCCGGGTTGTTCCGGTTCGGTCCCGGCAATACGCACGTGCCGCAGCATCGCCGGTACGTACCGGGCACCAATGTGCTGGAGACCACCTGGCAGACCCCGACCGGATGGATGGTCGTGCAGGACTTCCTGGCCATGGGCCCGGTCCAGCACGAGGGGCGGCGGCCGGACTACCACCGGGCCCCTGCCGATTTCGGCGCCGTCGGCGCGCTGGTCCGGATCGCCACGTGCATCAGCGGCCGGGTCGAGGCCGTCGTGAACTGCAACCCGCAGTTCGAGTACGGGCGGACGGCTGGCCAGTGGAACTACCAGGGCGACGGCTACGACGCTATGAGCATTACCCCCGCCGAGGGGGACGTGCATCTCGACCTGGCAGGCTCTATCCCGCTCGGCGTGCTGGGGGCTCGCTGCTACGGCCGCACGACGCTGGCTGAGGGCCAGTCGGCTTTCGTCGCGCTGTCCTGGGCGGGCGGCCAGCGCGCCGGCTGACCTGGACGAGGCGCAGCGCACGCTGAACTGCACGGTCGATTTCTGGCGCGACTGGCTGAGCTCAGCCAAGATTCCTGACCATCCATGGAAGACCTACCTGGACCGCAGCGCGCTGACCCTGAAGGGGCTCAGCTACGCTCCCACCGGCGCGATCATGGCCGCGTTGACCACCTCACTGCCGGAAACCTGGGGCGGGGCCCGTAACTGGGACTACCGCTTCACCTGGATCAGGGACTCAGCGTTCATGCTCCGTTCGCTGTACCGGCTCGGGTTCGACTGGGAAGCGATCGAGTACTGGGGCTTCATCCTGGAGGCGGTCACCGGGGGCGACCTCAACCGCCGTCCCGAGCTCCAGATCATGTACGGCATCGGCGGGGAACGCGACCTGACCGAGCACACCCTCGACCACCTGTCCGGCTACCGGGGCGCACGCCCGGTCCGGGTCGGCAACGGGGCCTGGAACCAGCAGCAGCACGACGTGTGGGGGATGATCCTGGACGCGCTGGATGTCCAGTTCCACTCCGGCGCCGGCCAGATCGTCGCCGCCGTCTGGGAAGGGCTCGCCATCTTCGTAGACGACGCCCTGCAGCGCTGGCACGAGCCCGACCAGGGTATCTGGGAGGTCCGCGGCGACCCTAAGCACTTCACGGCGTCCAAGGTGATGTGCTGGGTCGCAGCCTCCCGCGGCGCCGACCTGGCCGAGGAACGCGGCGACGGCGAACGCGCCAAGCGCTGGCGGGCCGGTGCCGACGAGATCAAGGCCGACGTCCTGAACAAGGACGTGTCCAAGCGGGGCGTGTTCCGCCAGCACGACGAGACCGACGACCTCGACGCGTCGCTCCTGCTCCTGCCCATCATGGGATTCCTGCCTCCCGACGACAAGCGCATCAGGGCGACGGTGCTGGCCATCGCCGACGAGCTGACCGAGGACGGCCTGGTCCTGCGCTACAAGGTCGAGGGAACCGACACCGGGTTCGAGGGCAAGGAAGGGACCTTCACCATCTGCTCCTTCTGGCTGGTGAGTGCGCTGGCCATGATCGGTGAAACGGAGCGCGCACGCGCCCTGTGCCAGAAGCTGCTGTCGTTCGCCGGGCCGCTGCAGCTGTACGCGGAGGAGATCGACACCAGCACCGGCGAGCACATGGGCAATTTCCCGCAGGCGTTCACGCACCTGGCCCTGATCGAGGCCGTATCGCTGCTGATCGAGTCCGATCAGGAACCTAACCGTGCGGCCACCTTCGGGTAAGGGCGAACCCCGGGGCCATGGCGTGGGGGTGACGTGGCTTCAGGCCCCGCGCGGGTCACGGAGTACCGTGACGGAGCGGGGGCCGACGGTGACGTGATCACCGGCGGCTCGCGGTGCGGCAGGACTGCCGGGTACCGTCGCGTCGTAGGTGTCGATCTCGGCGCGCCAGGCGGCCTGCTCCTTGGTGGCCGGGAGGGTGAACTCAAGCGGCTCCCACCAGGCATTCACCAGGACCAGGAAGTCGTCGTCGAGCAGCGGCGTGCCGTCTGGTGCCCGGTCCGGCGCATCCGATCCGTCCAGGTAGAACGCGATAGCCAGGGCACTGGGGTCCGACCAGTCGCCGGCTGTCATCGCCGAGCCTGACGGGGTGTACCAGCACAGTTCCGACGCTTCTGCGCCGGCCAGGAAACGGCGGCGGCGGAACACCGGGTGCCGCTTGCGGAAGGCGACCAGCCGCCTGGTGAAATCCTGCAGCTCAGTGTCGGGCTGGGACCAGTCAATCCAGGCGATCTCGTTGTCCTGGCAGTAGGCGTTGTTGTTGCCTTGCTGGGTCCGGCCGAGTTCGTCGCCGCCGAGCAGCATCGGGACGCCGAACGACAGCAGCAGGGTGGCAAGCATGGCCCGGGACTGGCGCTCGCGCAGCGCGAGGATGGCGGGATCATCGGTCGGGCCCTCCGCTCCGCAGTTCCAGGACCGGTTGTCCGTGGTCCCGTCGCGGTTGGATTCCCCGTTGGCCTCGTTGTGCTTGTCGTTATAGGAAACCAGGTCGCGCAGGGTGAAGCCGTCATGCACGGTGATCAGGTTCACCGATGCCGTGGGCCGCCTGTGCCCGCCCGCATACAGATCCGCCGACCCGCAGAACCGGGTCGCGAATTCCCGCAGGCCGACCGGGTGGCTGCGCCAGAAGTCGCGCATGGTGTCGCGGTATTTGCCGTTCCACTCGCGCCACCGTGGCGGGAACCGGCCGAGGTCGTAGCTGTCCATCTGGCCGACATCCCATGGCTCAGCGATCAGCTTGGCCCTGGATACCACGGGGTCCTGGGAGACCATGTCGAAGAACGCTGACACCTGCTCGAAGCGGCCGTCCTGACGGCCCAGCGTGGTGGCCAGGTCGAAGCGGAAGCCGTTGACGCGCATGTCCGTTATCCAGTACCGCAGGGAGTCCATGATCAGCTGCAGGGTCACCGGATCGCCCGCGTTCAGCGAGTTGCCGCAACCCGTCGTGTCGACGTAGCAGCGCGGGTCATCAGGTTCCAGCCGGTAGTAGGCCGGATTATCCAGGCCTCGGTAGCACAACGTCGGGCCGAGGTGGTCGCTCTCAGCGGTGTGGTTGAAGACCACGTCGAGCAGCACCTCCAGCCCGGCCGCGTGCAGGGCGTCCACCATGGCCTTGAACTCGTTGACCTGGCCGCCCGGCTTCCCGGCGCGTACCGCCGCAGAATAGCCCTGATGCGGCGCGAAGTAGCCGATCGTGTTGTAGCCCCAGTAGTTGGTGAGCCCGCGCGCCGCCAGGAAGGATTCGGGGACGCTCTCGTGCACGGGCAGCAGTTCGACGGCGGTCACCCCGAGATCGACCAGGTGGGCAATGGCCGCGTCGTGGCCCAGCCCGGCATAGGTTCCGCGCAGCTCCGGCGGGATCCCCGGATGGTGCATGGTGAAGCCCTTGACGTGCAGTTCGTAGATGATCGTGTCGGAGAACCGGTGGCGCACATGGGCGCCATCCCGCCAGCGGAACGTGTCGCCGGCCAGGACCAGGCTTCGTGGCACACTGGCAGCCGAGTCCGCCTCGCTCCGCAGGTCCGGGTGGCCGGCCGCATACCCCAGCTACGTCGGGCCCGAAGGTGACGGATCCGCTGACGGCCCGGGTGTAGGGATCCAGCAGGAGCTTCGCCGGATTACAGCGCACGCCACGGGCTGGATCGTAAGGCCCGGCGGCCCGGTATCCGTAGGCCTGCCCGGCCCTGATCCCGGGCAGGAAGCCGTGCCAGACGCCGGCGTCGTAGTCCAGCAGCGGGACCTGCGTCTCCGCGCCACCCTCGTCAAACAGGCACAGCACCATCCCGTCGGCGACGCCGGAAGCAACCGCGAAGTTGGCGCCGCCGTCATGAAGGGTGGCCCCGAGCGGGAACGGGCTTCCGGGCCAGGCGGTAACGGCCTGCCCGGCGACGGCGGTCATAGGCCGGGCTTCCGGCTCATGGCCCGGATGACGTCCCCGATGGGATCAACGGCGCCATGGCGGCGGCGGATCGTGTCGGCGATCAGCCCGGTCCAGCCGGTCTGGTGGAAGGCGCCGATCGCGGCGCCGTTGTCGCCGTGGAAGTACTCGCTGAAGATCAGGTTGTGATGCCAGGCCGGATCGTGCTGCATTCGCTCGGTCCCGCCGAAGCAGGGCCGCCGGCCGTCGGGCCCGCGGGTGAAGATGGAGATGAGCCGGTCCTGCAGGTCGGCGGCGACCTTGTCCAGGGTGAGCCGCACGCCCGACCCGGTCGGGTACTCGATCGTGAACTCGTCACCGAAGAACCGGTGGTAGCGCTCCAGGGCGCTGATGACCAGGTAGTTGAGCGGGAACCAGAGCGGGCCGCGCCAGTTGGAGTTGCCGCCGAACATGGCGGTGGTGGATTCGGCCGGCTCGTAGTCGATGCTGGCCTGGATGCCTTCGACGTCGAGGACGTACGGATGATCGCGGTGGTGGGCCGACAGGGCCCGCAGGCCGTGCGGGGACAGGAACTCCCCGGGGTCGAACAGCTTCGCGAACAACTTCTCGAGCCGGTCGACGCCGGCCAGGCTGAGCAGGAGCCGTCGCTGGCCCGGCTCTCCGCGGACCAGGCCGGTCTCGCTGAGTTTTTCCCGGTCGGTCAGGCTGTGGCGGTCCATGAACTCCGCGAACTGCTTGCCTACCGTGAGCGCTACCTGGAGGTCATCCTCCTGGATGACGGCCGCGGCCAGGATCGGGATGATGCCCACCATCGACCGGACCTTCACCGAGACGGCGTCCCCGCTGGGGGTCAGCAGCCGGTCGTAGTAGAGCCCATCGGTCTCATCCCAGAGCCCGAGCCCTTCGAGGGCCTCGCTGATGCCGGCGAAGTGCTCGAGGAACTTGAGGACCAGATCGATGCCCGGCCGCTGGCCGGACCGGTTCAGGACGATCGCCAGGGAGGACATGGCGATCGCGTAGAAGCCCATCCAGCCGGTGGCATCGGACTGCTCCAGGATGCCGCCCACCGGGAGATGCGAGCGGTCGATGGGGCCGATGTTGTCCAGGCCGAGGAAGCCGCCCTCGAACAGGTTGTTGCCCTCAGAGTCCTCCCGGTTCACCCACCAGGTGAAGTTGACCAGCAGCTTGTCGAAGATCCGGCTGACGAAGTCGACGTCGCGGGCGCCGTCGATCGCGAACACCTCGGCGGCCGCCCACGCCTGCACCGGCGGGTTGACGTCGCCGAAGTCCCATTCATAGGCGGGCAGCGCGCCGTTGGGATGCTGGAACCATTCCCGGCAGAGCAGGATCAGCTGGTACTTGGCGAACGCCGGGTCCACATGGGCCAGGGCCACGCAGTGGAAGGCCAGGTCCCAGGCCGCGAACCAGGGGTACTCCCACTTGTCCGGCATCGACATGATGTCGAACGCGTCGAAGTTGCGCCATCGCGAGTTCCGGCCGGTCAGGCGCTGCGCCGGGGGCACCGGCTGGGTTGGGTCGCCGTCCAGCCAGCGGGCCACGTCGTAGTAGAACAGTTGCTTGCTCCACAGCAGCCCGGCGAACGCCTGGCGCATCACCAGGGCCTCGTCGGCGCTCGCGCCGGCCGGGGTGAGCTCGGCGTAGAACTCGTCCGCCTCGGCCTGCCGCTGGGCGATGACCTGGCCGAACTGGGTGCCGAGCGGGTCGTCCGCCTGCCCGCGGGGCGCTTTGGCGGGCGGCGTCCGCAGCCGCAGCCGCACCTCGGCCGTCTGGCCCGGCTGGACCGTCAGCTGGTACCAGAACGAGCACTTGGTGCCGGTGCGCTCGGGATTGACGGTGGCCGCCCCGTTGACCACGTGGTCGTTGATGCCGTCCTTCGGGTACGGCGTGAGCGGCGCGGCGCCGAACAGCCGCTGGTCGTTGGTCTCGTTCTCGCAGAACACCGCGGTCGGCAGCGTCCCGTCCGGCCCGGGGCCGGCCAGCAGTTCCATCGGGCCGGCGAACGGATGATCGATACCGACCTCCGAGTCACCCACCGCCCGCATCTCCGGCTTGGGCACGTCCACGTCCCAGGACCAGGTGTTGCGGAACCACGCGGTCGGCAGCACGTGCAGGGTCGCCGTCTCCGGCCCGGCGTTGGTCACCTGCACGGTCATCAGCAGGTCATCGGCGCTGGCCTTGGCGTAATGCACCTCGGTGATCCAGTACCGGTCATCGTCGAACGCCCCGGTGTCCAGCAGCTCGTACTCGGGTTCCTCACGGCTGCGCGACCCGTTCTGGTCGATGAGGTCCTGATAGGGGAAAGCGGCCTGCGGGTAGTGGTAGCGCCACCGGTTCCAGGAATGGCTCGGCAGCGCGTCGAGGTACCACCAGTATTCCTTGACATCCTCGCCGTGGTTGCCCTGGGCTCCGGTCAGCCCGAACGCCCGCTCCTTCAGGATCGGGTCCTTCCCGTTCCACAGGGCCAGGCCCAGGCACAGCCGCTGCTCCACGTCACAGAACCCGGCCAGCCCGTCCTCCCCCCAGCGGTAGGCGCGGGACCGGGCGTGATCATGCGGCAGGTAATCCCACGCCTCGCCGTCCGCGCTGTAGTCCTCGCGTACCGTGCCCCACTGGCGCTCGCTGACATAGGGCCCCCATCGGTACCACTCACCCGCCTGGAGCAGCCCGTCCTCCAGCCGCCCGAATCCGGCCACCCGATCCCGCTCAGCACCCACGGTCGTCCCCTGTCTTCTCGATGCACCGCAGCACTCGCCATCCGGCCCGGCCCCGGTTCAGGCGGTGATTCCGAAATGCGCAATCCATCCCGCACCCTTTCTAACCGCTCGGAAAGGCCAGCTCATCACCTAATAAGGGTGATGACTCCCCTCTCCCCCGCCGGGACCGTGAGACCAGGGCAGCATTTGCCCGGTCGTGCCTTTGCCGTGGCCTAAGGTTCAGCACCGGCCACGGAATTGTGAACGGCGGGGAAACAAAAGGTGGCCCGGGAACGACCGGAGACAGGCGTGACCACTAACCAGATCCTGATCGGCGTCGGCCTCATTCTCGTGCTGGCGGTCGGCGCCCAGGTCCTGGCGAGCCGGCTGCGCATTCCGGCCATCATCGTGCTGCTGCCGGCCGGCTTTATCGCAGGCGCCCTGACGTCCGACGTCAACCCGGAGCGGCTGCTCGGGCCCGCGTTCGAGCCGCTGGTGTCCCTGTCCGTGGCGGTCATCCTCTATGACGCAGGCCTGGGCCTTAACCTGCGGAAACTCAGGGGCCATGTCCGCACGGCCGGCCGCCTGCCTCACCCCCCGCGGGTGAGGCAGCATCCCCCGCTGGCCATGCATGGTCAGGTGCAGGGGCGGTGTCGATGATGAGAGCTGTGCCGGGTGGTTGCTGACCTGCTCCTCATCGGCCTGGGCATCACCCTGGAGCCGTTCCCGCTCATCGCGTTCCTGCTGATCCTCAGCGCGGACAGGGGCACCATCAAAGGCCTGGCCTTCATCCTGGGCTGGCTGGCCTGCCTGGTCGTGGTCATCGCCGCCGTGGTCCTGCTCACCGGGGGTAAGCCCCCGGCGCCGAGCACGGCGCCGTTGACCGCGGTCCTGGCCATCAAGCTGGCCCTGGGCGTCGTGCTGATCCTCTACGCCGTCCGGCAGGAGCGCCGCCGGGGCCGCCCGCGCAAGACCCCGGCCTGGATGGCCAGGCTGGACCGGTTCTCGGCGTGGAGCGCGGCCGGGCTGGCCGCCTTCCTCCAGCCGTGGACCCTCGTCGCGGCGGGCGCGGCCACGGTCAGCCAGGCCAAGCTCTCGAACGCCGGGGAATACCTGGTCCTGCTGCTGTTCTGCCTGCTGGCCACCTCCAGCTTCCTGTACCTGGAGCTGTCGGCGGCCTTCCGGCCGGCCGCGGCCGGCGCCCTCATCCAGAAGCTGCGGACCTGGCTGGACACCCATCAGGACCAGGTGATCATCGTGATTTCCCTGCTGCTGGGGTTCTGGCTGGCCGGCAAGAGCCTGTACCTGCTCGTCACATGACCGGCGATCAAGCCGTTGAGGAGGACGTGCCGTGACCATGCCATCCGACCCGCTGGCGCTGCTGCGGTCGCGCAGCTACGTCGCCCTGCTGGTGCTGGCCGCGATCATCGGCGCGCCCATCTCGGCGGTGGCCTACTTCTTTCTCGCCCTGGTCGCCAAGATGCAGGGCTGGGTCTTCACCGACCTGCCCAAGGGCCTCGGCTTCCACGGTGAGCCGCTGTGGTGGCCCCTCCTGCCGCTGGTGGTGGCAGGAGTGCTGGTCGCCCTCACCCTCCGGTACCTGCCCGGGACGGGCGGCCACTCCCCTGCCGACGGGTTCAAGATGGGCGGCGGGCCGGCGCCCCCCATCGAGCTTCCCGGCATCGTCCTCGCCGCCTTCGCGACCCTGAGCCTGGGCGTGGTCCTCGGCCCCGAGGCCCCGCTGATCGCCCTCGGCGGCGGGCTCGGCGTAGTCGCCGTCCGGCTGGCCAAGCGGGACGCCCCGGCCCGCACCCAGACCGTGGTCGCGGCGGCCGGCAGCTTCGCCGCCATCGCCACCCTGCTCGGCTCCCCCCTGACCGGGGCCTTCCTGCTGATGGAGGCCACCGGGCTGGGCGGGGCCATGATGGAGCTCGTGCTGATCCCCGGCCTGCTGGCCGCGGGCATCGGTTCCCTCGTATTCATCGGGCTCGACGCGTGGACGGGACTGGGCACGTTCTCGCTGGCCATTCCCGGCCTGCCCCACTTCGGATCGCCTACGGCGGCCGAGTTCGGCTGGGCGCTGGTCATCGGCGTGCTGGCCGTTCCGTTCGGCAGCGCCATCCGCTGGCTGGGCCTGCTCCTGCGGCCGCATGTGGAGCGGCGCATCCTGCTGATCACCCCGCTCGTGGGCCTGGCCGTCGCGGGGCTGGCCATCGCGTTCGCGGCCGCGACCGGCAAGGGCTCGGAAGAGGTACTGTTCTCCGGGCAGTCACAACTCGGCCCGTTCATCTCACACAGCGCCAGCTACACCGTTGGGGCGTTGCTGCTGCTCCTGGCCTGCAAGGGACTCGCCTACGGCATCTCGCTGAGCAGTTTCCGCGGCGGCCCGACGTTCCCGGCCCTGTTCCTCGGCGGGGTGGGCGGCGTCGCGCTGTCGCACCTGCCGGGGCTGCCGCTGGTCGCGGGCGTGGCCATGGGCATCGGCGCGATGTCCGTGGTGATGCTCCGGCTGCCGCTGACCTCGGTCCTGCTGGCGTCCCTGCTGCTGGCCTCGGACGGCCTGGCCGTCATGCCGCTGGTCATCGTGGCCGTCGTGGTGGCCTACGTCCTCTCGGCGCGCCTCGCCCCGACGCCCGCGGCGGCCGGCGACCCGGGACCGGCTGCGCCCGGCCACCCGGAGCCGCATCCCGCCAGCCCGGCCAGCGGACCCGGCGGTCACCCCGCCGCGTAGCCCTTACCGCTCGTACCGGACGGTCTACCCGCCCGGGCGGTCAGCCTCCGGCATGGGCTGGCCACTCTCCCCGGGGCTGTCGTCCTCGACGTCGAACTCGCCGTCCTGGACGCCCAGGGTGAACGCCTTCCACTCGTCCGGGGTGAAGGTCAGCACGGGCCCGTCGGGGTCCTTGGAGTCACGCATGGTGATGACGTAGTCGCTGCCCTCCTTGGAGCCGGGCACGACCGCCACCTCCACGCAGGCACCGCCGTTGCCTCCGCTGTAGGAGGACTTGCGCCACGGGGCGCCGGTCAGGTCCATGTCTGGATCGCCTTCCTCGCCAGGTCTGCCGAGGCGCGGGGGGCGCCTCGGCCTTCAGTATGTCGTACAGCCATGCGAGCCGGCGACGGCGGGCGACATTTCCGCTGACGCCGCCTCCATGGCCTATGCCGACCTGCTCGACCTGCGGGTAGAACTCTTTCCCCTACGCGCCGTTCGCCGCCCGGACATGGGAGCTGCGCGACAACGTGACCTGCTACGACGCCTGGCACGTCGCGCTCGCCGAGTCGCTCGGGTCAAAGGTCGCGACCCTTGACCTCGGGCTGGCGCGGGCACCGGGACCTCGTTGCGGCTTCGAGACGCCGCCCGCAGTGGCCTGACCGCCCGAACACGCCCGGCTGGTTCGTGGACGTAAATGGCTGCGGGGGCAGCCATTTACGTCCACGATCAGACCGGGGGCGGCGCGCCGGGGGGCGGCCGGGCGGGGTCAGCCGGCCGGGGCTGCTGGCCGGGGTCAGCTGGCCGGGGCGCGCCGGAGCCGTGCCAGGGCGGCCGGGGGCAGGCCCGCCAGGTCCCGGCTCTCCCGGGTCAGGTGCGCCTGGTCGGCATAGCCAGCCTCGGCGGCGAGCACGCCCAGGTCACCGCAGGCCGCGCCCGCGTCGATCCTGGACACGAACTGGCGGAAGCGCAGCACACGGCGCAGCAGCACCGGGCCGTAGCCGACCGCGGCCACGCACCTGCGATGCAGCTGCCGTTCGCTGATACCCAGGTCCCGGGCCACGCTACTGACCTGCACGACCCCGCCGGCCTCTGCCCCGGGCCGGGCCAGCTGCCGGGCGGCCGCCGCGACCAGGGGGTCCGGCGGCGCACCGCTCACCATCTCCCCCGCCAGCCGGACCAGGCGGTGCACCGCGTCAGCGGGCGCCAGCCCGCCGTGCACCCGGGCGGCCAGGGCCGCGCCCCGGCCGCCCGGCAGACCGCTGCGCAGGGCCCCGGGACTCAGCTGCTGGTCGAGCAGGGCACTGAGCGGCAGGCCCAGGGCCGGGCCGCCGGCCCCGGGCCGGAACCGGACCCCCGCCATCACCGAGCCGGGCACCGACGGGACCAGCACCGGCCCGGTGTCGGGCCCGGCCAGGGACACCCCGCTGCCAGCGCGCCAGATGAGGTCGGTGCAGGCGTCGGGCAGGACCCGGGTGGGCGGCGCACCCGCGGCCGGGGTCACCGACAGCCACACGCAGGACACGGCGCGGACGAGGGCCGCGGGAGGGGCGTACTCCCGGTAGCCCGGCGACCAGTCCATGCCACGAGTCTGGCACGCGCTGCCCAGGCCCTCCACGCTGCCGCCCGGCCCGCGTGACCGATTCATTCAAGACACGCAGCCGGCCCGGGCGCCAGGATGGACGCCATGACCTCATCTGACATCGACATCGACGCAGCGCGGCAGTTCCTCGCGGCCACCGGCCGGGTCCTGGACCAGCGCCGGTTCGAGCGGCTGTTCGCCGGCGGGCAGGCCGGGCCGGTGCGCGACGCCGTCGCCGCCTACCGCAACCCGGACGGCGGGTTCGGCCACGCGCTGGAGCCCGATAGCCGCGGCCCGGGCAGCCAGCCGCTGGCCATCGAGCTCGCCCTGGAAATCATGGACGAGGCGGACGCCTGGGACGACACCCTCGTCCGGGGAGCCCTCGGATGGCTCGAGGCCAACGCACCCGGTGAGGGGGGCGCGGTCTTCGTTGCGGACGATATTGGCGGATGGCCGCACGCGCCCTGGCTGGTGCCGGAAGAAGGCAACCCGGCGTCCCTCATCACCACCGGGCTGCTGGCCGGGACGTTGCACAGCCGCGGCGTCCGCCATCCCTGGCTGGACCGCGCGACCGGGCTGATGTGGGCCCGGATAGGCCAGCTGGAGAAGGCCGGCCCCTACGACCTGCGCGCGGTGGCCCATTTCCTCGATCACGTGCCCGACACCGGCCGGGCGGCCACGACGATGGATCAGCTCGCGCCGCTGATCACCAGCCCGGACGTGGTGACGCTGGACCCCGCGGCGCCCGGCGAGATCCACACCCCGCTGGACTTCGCGCCCCGGCCGGGATCGCTGGCCCGGCGCCTGTTCGAGCCCGCGGTGATCGCGGCCTGCCTGGACCACCTGGCCCGCGGCCAGCGCGACGACGGGGGCTGGACGTTCAACTGGCTGGCCTGGTCCCCGGTGACCGCGGCCGAGTGGCGCGGCGCGATGACCGTGAACGCGCTGGCCAGGCTGCGCGCCAACGGCCGGCTGGCCTGACGGGCCCGGCCGGGCGGCCCGGGCGGCCCGGCCGCAGGAGCCGGCGCCGCCGGGTCCAGGTGTGCCGGACGAGCACCGCCAGGAGGATGACGCTGGAGATCGCGTGCCAGCGGATCGTCGTGCGGCCGTCCAGCCAGTCCCACAGCCCCGACGCGGTGACGATCACCGTGAGCACGAGCAGCAGGCTGGCCTGGGACAGGCTCCACCGCAGCGCCCGGGGCAGCGGGCGGCGCTGCCGCAGGCGGCGCAGCGTCCCGCCGATCCAGGCCCGCCGGTGCCACAGGTGCGGGCCGGCGAACCCGGCGAAGACCAGCCCGATGACGCTGTGCCAGGCGATCGACACCGGCTCCAGCGCCACCGAGACCACGGCCGCCGCGATCAGCACCAGGTCCACGGCCCAGCGCCAGAGGGGCCGCCGCCTGCGCCCCGGGTCCGGTGAGTTCACGCTGCCACGATGCCGCGCCGGTACCCGCCGGCACATCGGCTCGCGGGCCGATCCTGGCCTGGTACTACAGGACGAGAACGGCCGCGGGCGCCGCCCCCTGCGGGCTGGGAGGGGCCCGGCTGGGACAGGTCCTGGCCACGGTCAGCCGTAGAAGAGGCGCTCCATCACGGCGCGGGCCCGGCGCGCCGTGCGCCGGTAGTCCTCGACCAGGTCCTGGCTGGCGTCCGGGGAATAGCCGAGGATCCGGGCCACGGCCGCCCGCTCCGACTGCTTGGCGGGGAGCACGTCCGAGGACCGTCCGCGCAGCAGCACCACGGCGTTGCGGATCCGGGTCGCCAGCCGCCACGAGGCGGCCAGCGCGGCCGCGTCATCCTGGCCGATCAGGCTCGCCTCCTGGGCCGCCCGCAGCGCGGTCAGGGTGCGCGTGGTGCGCAGCGCGGGGACTTCGTGCGCGTGGGTCAGCTGGAGCAACTGGACGACCCACTCCACGTCGGACAGCCCGCCCGGGCCCAGCTTCAGGTGCATGGCCGGATCCGTGCCGCGCGGCATCCGCTCCGCTTCCATCCGCGCCTTGAGCCGCCTGATGTCCAGGATCGCCGCGGCGCTGATCCCGCCGGCCGGGTAGCGGAACTCGTCGGCCAGGGCGTTGAACCGCTCCCCCAGCTCCCGGTCGCCGGCGGCCGGGTCCGCGCGCAGCAGCGCCTGCGCCTCCCAGGCCAGCGACCAGCGCTCGTAGTAGGCGCGGTAGGAGGCCAGCGTGCGCACCAGCGGCCCCTGGCGCCCCTCGGGTCGCAGCCCCGGGTCCACCACCAGCGGCGGGTCGGGTGCGGGCTGGGCGAGCAGCCGCCGCATCTCCTCGGCGACCGCGTGCGCGGCCCGCGACGCCACCTGGTCCGTCACGCCGGGCAGCGGGTCATGGACGAACATCACGTCCGCGTCGCTGCCGTAGCCCGTCTCCCGGCCGCCGAACCGTCCCATGCCCACCACGCACATCCGGGTGGGCATCGGGCCGGAGTCCCGCTCGAACTGGCTGGTCGCGGCCTCCAGCGCCCCGCCGATGGTGACTGCGGTGATCACGGTCAGCGCCTCTTCGGTCTGCTCGACCGTGGTCACGCCGAGCAGGTCGGCGGCAGCGGTGCGGAGCAGCTCACGGCGGCGCAGCGCGCGGACCGCCTGCGCGGCCTCCGCGGCGCTCGCGTGCCGGCTCACCACCGCGGTGGCCTCGGTGTGCAGCGCGGTCGCGGGACGGGGCACGAGCTGCTCATCCGAGCCGAGCAGGGCCACGGTCTCCGGCGCGCGCATCAGCAGGTCCGTCGCGTACCGGCTGGAGGCCAGCAGCCGGGCCATCCGGCGCGCCACGTTCGTGTCGTCCCGGAGCAGCCGCAGGTACCAGGGCGAGTCCCCGAGCGCGTCGCTGACCTGCCGGAAGGCCAGCAGCCCGGCGTCCGGCTGCGCGGCGTCGGCGAACCATTCCAGCATCACGGGCAGCAGCGTGCGCTGGATGGCCGCCCGCCGGGATACCCCCGAGGTCAGCGCCTCGATGTGGCGCAGCGCGCCGGCCGGGTCAGCGTAGCCGAGGGCTTCCAGCCGGGCCCGCGCCTCCTCACGGGTGAGCCGCACCGCGTCGGTGGGCAGCCGGGCCACCGCATCGAGCAGGGGCCGGTAGAACAGCTTCTCGTGCAGGCGGCGGGCCTCGCGGGCGTGCTGGCGCCACTGGGCCATCAGCTCGGCGGCCGGGTCGGCCCGCGACGGCGGGGCCGGGGCCGCCGCGCCACTGCGGGTCCGGGCCCGGCGCAGCGCGCGGCCCAGCCGGCGCAGCGCGGCCGGATCCTCGGGCAGGGTGTGGGTGCGGCGCAGCTGGCGCAGCTGGAGCAGGTGCTCCACGGTGCGCAGGAAGCGGTAGGCGGCGGCCATGCTGGCCGCGTCCTCCCGGCCCACGTAGCCACCCCGGGCCAGCGCGGCCAGCGCGGGCAGCGTGCCGGTTTCGCGCAGCGAATCGTCGGTACGCCCGTGCACCAGCTGGAGCAGCTGTACCGCGAACTCGATGTCGCGCAGCCCGCCGGGGCCGAGCTTGAGCTGGCGGGCGGCCTCGCCGGGAGCCAGGTTCCCGATCACGCGGCGCCGCATGGCCTGCACGTCGGCGACGAAATTGGGACGCTGGGCGGCCTGCCACACCATCGGGCTGAGGGCGTCGAGATAGGCCTGGCCCAGCGCGCGGTCGCCGGCCACCGGGCGGGCTTTGAGCAGCGCCTGGAACTCCCACGTCTTGGCCCAGCGCTGGTAGTACGCGACGTGACTGGCCAGGGTGCGAGCCAGCGGACCATCCCGGCCTTCGGGGCGGAGGTTGGGGTCCACGGGGAACAGGGCACCTTCGGGTGTGCTCTGCGAGCACGTCCGGACCAGGCCCGCGGCCAGCTGGGTAGCGGTGCGCAGCGCGGCCGCCTCGGCCTCAGCGGCATCGGTCGCGGATGGCGGGGCTCCGGCGGGCGCGGCCACGAAGATCACGTCTACGTCGCTGGCGTAGTTGAGCTCGCGGCCGCCGCACTTGCCCATGGCGATCACCGCCAGCCGCGCCGGCGCCGAGCCCGGCGGCAGCTGCGACCGGGCGACGGCCAGCGCGGCCTCGAGGGCCGCGGCGGCGAGGTCGGCCAGCTCGGCCGCGGTCTCGTCCACGGTGACGGCCCCGGTCAGGTCACGGGCGGCGAGGTGCAGCAGCCGCCGCCGGTAGGCAGCACCCAGTGAGGCGACCGGCGCGGTGGCCGGGTCGCGGCCCTGGGGCCCGGCCGGGCCGGCGGCCGGCTCCGGGTCGTCGGGCTTGGCTCCCACCGCCATCAGCAGGTCCGTCCGCAGCTCGGCCGGGCCGGGGCTGCGCAGCGCATCGGGACCGCTCAGCACGCGCCAGTCCCCGGGGTGCCGGGCCAGGTGATCGCCGAGCGCGGCGCTCGCGCCGAGCACCGCGGTGAACCGGCTCCGCAGGCCGGCGTCGGCGCGCAGCGCGCCGAGCAGGTCGCCGCCGAGCGTCATCCGGGACAGCGTGATCAGGGCCAGATCCGGGTCGGCGGACGCGGCCAGCGAGGCCAGCAGGTCGGCGTCGGCGCCCTCGGGGTCGAGGGCCAGGTCCTGGCTGAGCAGCCGCTCTGCCCGGGCCGCGTCGGCGAAGCCCAGCCGGGCCAGTTCCCCGGCCGGTGTCGTTCTGCGGCGCACACTCACCCCTGCACCGTAACGGCCGCGTGCCGGGTTGGCTTCCCCTGGCCGGGTCGCGGCCGTGTCGTTGCGGTGGCCGGGTGACGCGGCCGGCGGTGAGGCAGGGACCTCACGGAAGCGAGGCCCGGCTCAGAGCCCGCGAACGGGGCCGGGAGGCAGAGGGGGCCGGGGACCCCCCGGCTTCCTGACCGGAAGCCGGAGGTCCGGCGCCGGGGCCGTCCGGAGACGGCCCCGGCAGGGGGGTGCACCGGGGGGGGTAGGTGCACTCGTAAAGTGTGCAACCGGCCGGTAACGTCCCGGTAGCGCGGTGAGCGGGCGGTATGTCAGGCGCCGACCGCGTGGTCCTCGCGCAGGCGGCCGCCTAGCGCCGACCCGGCCTGGCCTGCGGGGATGCCGGGACCCGGGGGTTGCTGGCCGTTCAGCCGGGCCCGGACCTGGTCGGCGTCCGAGTGATTCAGGCCTTCCAGGATCTCCAGGGCTTCCCGCCACGACTGGCGGGCCGGGCCCACGTCACCGGCGGCGTTGTAGGCGTCGCCGAGGTGAACCAGCATGGTGGTCTCGTAGTACCCCATGTGGAGTCCGGCGATGGTGCCGACCGCGGTGCGCAGGCACCCGATAGCGTTCTCGAGCCGGCCGAGGTGCAGCAGGGCGTACCCCATGCTGTCCCAGGTGGCCGCCTCGTTCAGCGCGTCGCCGCGGCCCCGGTACATGCTCAGCGCCTGCTCGCAGAACTCGAGCGCCTGCTCGTAGTCCCCCAGCTGCGCGTGCATCCAGCCGACGCCGTTGAGCATCTTGGCCAGGCCCTGCTCGTGCCCTTCCTGCCGGTACAGGGTGAGGGCCAGCTGAGCGTGGCCGAGCGCCTCCGCGATCCGGCCCTGCTGCTCGGCCAGCACCGCGATCTCGTTGTGCGCGCGGGCCTCGCCGAGCCGGTCGCCAACCTGCCGGTGCAGCTCGAGAGCCTGGCGGCAGAAGTCGCGGGCCTCGGCCAGCTGGCCGAGGCGGCCGATGGCGGCCCCGAGATCACGGTACGCGTGGCCCTGGCGGGCCCGGTCACCCAGCCGCTTGGCGGCGTCGACGGCGGTGCGCTGGATGGCGAGCTGATCATGCCAGTAACCCGCCCGGTCGAAGAACAGCCACACCGCCCAGGGCAGCTGCCACGCATGCGTGTCGAAGCCGCCGTCGGTGGCCTGCGTGATCGCGGCGATCAGCACCTGGCGCTCGGCCTCGAACCAGGCCAGCGTCTCACCGGCGTAGCCGAGGAGCTCCGGGACGACCCCGGGCTGCGGCGGTCCCAGGGCGATGGTCGGGCGGACGGGGTTGAGGACCCGGCTGCCGGCCGAGGCGGTGTGCACGTAGTGATCCAGCACCCGGTTGACGGCCTCGCGGCGCTCCTCGTCACTGTCGGTGGTCCGGGCCAGGTACGCCGCATAGGCGCGGAGCAGATCGTGGAACGCGTACCGGCCCGGTGCGTGCTCAGCGATCAGGTGAGCGTCGGCCAGCTCGGCGACCGCGGCCGCCGCCTGCCCGCGGTCCACCCCGGCCAGGCTCGCAGCCGCCGCGACCGTCACGTCGGGCCCGGCATGCAACCCCAGCAGCCGGAACATCCGGGCCGCGGGCGCGCTCAGCTGCTCGCACGACCAGGAGAACACCGCGCGGATGCTGGCCACCGGGTCCCCGGCGTCCAGCGCTTCCAGCCGCCCCTGCGCGTCAGCGAGCTCACGGGCCAGATCGGCGAGCGGCAGGTAAGGCCGGGCGGCCACCCGGGCAGCCACGATGCTGAGCGCCAGCGGGAGCCGGGAGCACGCCTCGGTCAGCTGGTGGGCTGCGTCCGCTTCCGTCCGGGCCCGCTCCCCCAGCCGGCTGGCCAGCAGTTCGTGGGCCTCGCCGGCGGTCAGCACGTCGAGCGGGACCAGCCGGGCGCCTTCCGTCGCGACCAGCCCGGGCAGCCTCGCCCGGCTGGTCACCACGGCCAGGCAGGTCTGGCTGCCCGGCAGCAGCGGCCGTACCTGGGCGGCGTCACGCGCGTTGTCGAGGATGACGAGGACCTGCTTGCCGGCCAGAACGCTCCGGTACAGGGCGGACTGCGCGTCGACGCTGTCGGGCATCTGTTCCTCGGTCACCCCGAACGCACCGAGGAACCAGCGCAGCGCATCCCCCGGGGCCACCGGGGTGCCGGACGGGTCGAACCCGCGCAGGTTCACGTAGAGTTGGCCGTCGGGGAACTCCGCCGCGCTGTGCTGAGCCCAGTGCACCGCCAGGGCAGTCTTGCCCGCCCCGGCTGTTCCCCCGATGACCAGGACCTTGGCCGCCCCGTCGGCCGAGGCCGCCTCGTGCCGCCAGGCCTGCAGCTCAGCCAGCTCGGCGGTGCGCCCCGCGAAATGCGCCGCCCCGGCCGGCAGTTGCCGGGGCACCACGGCGGCCGGGCCCGTGGGGGCGGCTCCGGCCCGGCCGGCCCGGGACGGGCCAGCGCCTGCCGCCGGGGCCGCCTTCGCCGCCGGTCCCTGGCTCACCCGGGCCGGGGCGTGGTCGCGGTCGGCAGCCGCGCGGGTGATCCGGGCTCCGGCGGTACCAGCGCCCGCTGCCGCACCACCTGTCCCTGGACGTCCCGGGGCTGTGTCGGCCGGCGTCCCGCCGGGCAGGGTGGCCGGGGCGCGGCCCGCGGCCTGCTTCGCCTCGCCCGGCGGCCCGGCCGCGGCCGCCCGGCCGGGCTTGGCCGGCTCCGGGGCGGGCGGGGCGGCCAGGAACCTGGCCAGCGCCGGGCCCGGGGCGGCCAGGCCGGGGTCGGCGTCCAGGATCCCGGCCTGGAGGTCACGCAGCTCACGGCCGGGTTCGACACCGAGCTCATCCACCAGCATCCGCCGGGTGCGCTGGTAGGCGGCCAGCGCCTCGGCCTGCCGGCCGCAGCGGTACAGCGCCAGCATCAGCTGGGCGTGGAATCGCTCACGCCAGGGATGATCCTGCGCGAGCTGGGTCAGCTCGCCGACCAGCTCCGCGTGCAGCCCGCGGGCCAGCCCGGCGTCCATCCGCCACTCCTGGGCCTGCATCCGCAGCGCATCCAGCCGGGGTACCTCGGCGGTGAGAAGCACGTTGGAGGGCACATCCACGAGCGGGTTCCCGCGCCACAGGCCGATCGCCTCGCCCAGGATCTCCCACGCACCCGGGCCGCCGCCGGAAGGCGTGTCCTGGCGGATGGCTTCCCCGCCCTTGCCGCACAGCGCCGTGAACCGCAGCGCATCGACCTCGTCAGGCTCGGCCTCGAGGGCGTAGCCCGGATCCTGGGTGACGATCCGGCGGCCGGCCACCGGGCCCAGGATCTGGCGCAGGCGCTTCACGTAGTTCCGGATGGCCACCCGGGCCCCAGCCGGGGGCGCGCCGTCCCAGACGATCTCGGCCAGCTCGTCGTAGGACGCGACCTGGCCCGCGCGCAGAGCCAGGGTGGCCAGGATCACCCGCTGCTTCGGGGCGGGGACAGGCACGGGCTCACCGCCGCTGCGAACCAGTAATGGCCCGAGTACGCCCACCCAGAACACTGTGCCCCGACCCCGATCCCTGGTCACGCCGCCCACCCCAGCCTGCCCGCTGCCTCAAGCGCTCCCTGATGCCACGGTCCTGGCTCACACAGTCATAGCACGGGCAAGTAACGGTCCAGCTCAAACTGGGTGACCTGGTGCCGGTACTCGCGCCACTCGGCGCGCTTGTTGCGCAGGAAGAAGTCAAAGACATGCTCGCCGAGCGCCTGTGCCACCAGCTCGCTGTCCTGCATCACCGTGATCGCCTCATCCAGGCTCTGCGGCAGCGGTGAGATGCCCAGTGCCCGCCGCTCGGCCGAGGTGAGCGCCCATACGTCATCCTCCGCGCCGGGCGGCAGCTCGTAACCGGCCTCGATGCCCTTCAGGCCGGCTTCCAGGATCACCGCGAACGCAAGGTAGGGATTACACGCCGAGTCTACCGAGCGGAACTCGACCCGGGTGGCATTTCCCTTGTGCGGCTTGTACATGGGAATCCGCACCAGGGCCGACCGGTTGTTGTGGCCCCAGCAGATGTAGGCCGGGGCCTCGCCACCGGCGCCCGCCGCGCTTTCCGCCGCCCCCCACAGCCGCTTGTACGAGTTCACCCACTGGTTGCAGACCGCGGTGATCTCCGCGGCGTGCCGCAGCAGCCCGGCGATGAACATCCGGCCGAGCTTGGACAGCTGGAACTCCGCGCCCGGCTCGTAGAACACGTTGCGGTCGCCCTCGAACAGCGACATGTGGGTGTGCATCCCGGAACCCGGGTACTCGGTGAATGGCTTGGGCATGAAGGACGCGTAGACGCTCTGCTGGAGCGCGACCTCCTTCATGACCAGCCGGAACGACATGATGTTGTCCGCCGTGGTCAGGGCGTCGGCGTAACGCAGGTCGATCTCCTGCTGGCCGGGCGCGCCCTCGTGGTGGCTGAACTCCACCGAGATGCCCATGCTCTCCAGCATCTGGATCGACTCGTGCCGGAAGTCGTGAGCGACGCTGTGCGGGGTGTGATCAAAGTACCCGCCGGTGTCGATCGGCTGCGGCTGGGCGCCGGGGACGGGCTTCTCCTTCAGCAGGAAGAACTCCACCTCGGGGTGGGTGTAGAAGGTGAAGCCCAGATCGGCGGCGTGGCCGAGCGCCCGCTTCAGCACGTAGCGGGGATCCGCGTAGGACGGCGAGCCGTCAGTCATGTGGATGTCGCAGAACATCCGGCCCACCCCGGAGGCCTCACCTCGCCAGGGCAGCAGCTGGAAGGTGGAGGCGTCGGGCTTGGCGATCATGTCTGCCTCGTAGACGCGGGCGAACCCCTCGATCGCCGAGCCGTCGAACCCGATGCCCTCCGCGAACGCACCCTCGAGCTCGGCAGGGGCCACCGCCACCGACTTCAGGTAGCCGAGGACGTCGGTGAACCAGAGCCGGACAAAACGGATATCCCGTTCCTCCAGAGTACGGAGGACGAATTCTTCCTGCCTGTCCATGACGGCCTGTCCTTGCTGGTCAGCGGCGTTTACCTGCGGAGATGGCGGGCAGCACAGCATATCGGCTGACCGAGCCTGCCCTGGCCGACAGTCTCTCGCGAGCGTGTTACCAGGACGTTACAAACTTCCGCTGAGTCTACCGCTGCCCCTGGACAAACCTGCGGCTTCCACGCCAGAAGTTACCGGGCGTAGCCGGGCGCACCGGCCGGGCCGGCGAGGCGCCGCCGAGGGGCCGGCCGGGCTGGCGGGCACGGCCCCGCGGCCCGATTAAAGTACAAGGGTGACCAGGCTGCGGATCGCCCTTGCCCAGGTGAACTCGACCGTCGGCGACCTGGCGGGGAACGCCGCAGCGGTGGCGGAGTGGACCCGACGCGCCGCGGACGCCGGCGCCGACCTCGTCGTGTTCCCGGAGATGATGCTGACCGGCTACCCGGTGGAGGACCTGGCGCTGCGGGACTCGTTCGTGGACGCCTCGGTCGCCACCCTGGAGGCGACGGCGCGGCAACTGGCCTCCGGCGGGCTCGGCGGCATCGCCGTGGTCACCGGCTACCTGGGCCGGCGGCCCGGCGGGACACCCCGGGTCGGCGAGCCGGTCAGCTCCGCCCAGAACGCGGCCGCGCTGCTGCACGGCGGGGCGGTGGCGGTCACCACGGCCAAGCATCACCTGCCGAACTACGGGGTGTTCGACGAGTACCGCTACTTCGTGCCCGGGAACCGGCTGCCGGTGGTCCGGGTCCCCGCAGACGGCGGCGAGAACGCGGTGGACGTGGCCATCGCCATCTGCGAGGACCTGTGGCAGGACGGCGGCCCGGTCGCGGTGACCAGGCAGGCGGGCGCGGGGCTGCTGGTGGTACCGAACGCGTCCCCCTACGAACGGGGCAAGGACCAGGCCCGGCTGGAACTGGTCGCCCGGCGGGCCCGCGAGGCTGGCGCGGCGCTGGCCTACGTGAACATGATGAGCGGCCAGGACGAGCTGGTCTTCGACGGCGATTCGATCATCGTCGACGCCGAGGGCGGCCTGATCGCGCGGGGCCCCCAGTTCGAGGAGACGCTGCTGGTCGCGGACCTCGATCTGCCCCGGGCCCGGCCGGTGCCGGACACCACCCCGGCCCCGGACACTCCCGCCGAGGCCAGCGACGGCACCGTGATGACCATCCACCGGGTGGCGCTGCCCGCGCGGCCGCCGCAGCCCGGCGCGCTCTCCCCGCTCGCGGAGCCCGTCATCAGCCCGCGGCTGGCCCCGCGCGCCGAGGTCTACTCCGCGCTGGTCACCGGCGTGCGCGACTACGTGCGCAAGAACGGCTTCCGCTCGGTCATCCTCGGCCTGTCCGGGGGCATCGACTCCGCGCTGGTCGCCACGGTCGCGGCCGACGCGGTCGGACCGGACCAGGTGCATGTGGTGCTGATGCCCAGCCGGTATTCGTCGGGCCATTCCGTGAGCGACGCGGAAGACCTGGCCAAACGGCAGGGACTGCACGCCCGTACGGTCCCGATCGCCCCCATGGTCGATGCGTTCCAGGCCGAGCTGAACCTGGAGGGACTGGCCGCGGAGAACCTCCAGTCCCGGATCCGCGGCGTGATCCTGATGGGACTGAGCAACGCCGAGGGGCACCTGGTTCTCACCACCGGCAACAAGAGCGAGATCGCCACCGGGTACTCCACCCTCTACGGCGACTCGGCGGGCGGCTTCGGCCCGATCAAGGACGTGCTCAAGACGCTGGTCTGGGAACTGGCCCGGTGGCGGAACGGGCAGGCGGTGGAGCGCGGCGAGACCCCGCCTATCCCGGAGAACTCCATCAGCAAGCCACCGAGCGCGGAGCTGGCCCCCGGCCAGCTGGACACCGATTCGCTGCCCGACTACGCGGTGCTCGACGCGCTGCTGGACGATTACGTGGAGAAGGACATGGGGGCGGCCGCGCTGATCGCGGCCGGCCACGATCCGGCCCTGGTAGACCGGGTGATCCAGCTGGTGGACCGGGCGGAGTACAAGCGGCGGCAGTACCCGCCGGGCCCGAAGATCACCCCGCGTAACTTCGGCCGCGACCGGCGCCTGCCGATCACCAACCGGTGGCGTGAGCCCCGCCCGGACCGGCGGCCCGGCTGAGTCCCGCCGGAGGTCAGCTCAGCATGAGCACCGCGTAGCCCGCCAGCCAGTGCTCCAGCTGGTAGCCGCCGCCGAGCACGTAAGGCAGCACCGCCTTGATGTGCTGGCGGGCCGCGGCCGCCGCAGGCTCGGCGCGGGCGTCACCGTCCGGCAGGCTGCGGGCGATCTGCCTCCAGCACCACGCCCGGGTCGCGTTCAGACCGTGCAGCCGGCTGCCCTGCTCCTGGTCCTCGTCCTCATCTGCAGGATGACCTGCTACCGCCGGGGTGAACAAGGTCGCTGGCCGGCCCCACTCGAGCCCGGGCAGGAATATGGCCAGCCAGTCGGCGAACTCGGCCGGTGGCAGCACCCGGGCCATCAGCTCCGCCTCGGTCAGGGCCGGCGAGACACAGTCATCGCCCGACGGCTCCCAGTCAGCGGGGTACATGCTGTCCGCGCTGAACCACGCCAGGGCCCGCGCCGCGATCGCGTCCCGCAGCGCCGGGTTACCCGCCCGCGCCCGCGCCTCAGCGAAAGGCCAGGCCAGCGAGAGCCCGAAGGCGCTGCCCTGCTCCGTTCCGTAGCGCACCGGGTAGGACTGCCTGGGGAGCCAGCCCAGGAACCCGCCGACCAGGGCCTCGGCCAGCGGGGCCATCGCCTGGGCCCACTTCCGGGCGTCCGGGTTGTCCCAGGTCTGCGTCTCGTGCACGAGGGCGAGCGCCCAGCCCCAGCCTTGCGGGCGCTCGGCCCGGGCGTCGGCACTGCCCGCGAACTCGGCCTCGGCGGCCAGCGCCACGGGGGTGAACCGGGCGCCGAGCGCGGACCGGATCTCGGTCCCGGGTACCGCCCCGGGAACGGTGCGCAGCAGCCGGAGCAGGGTCCAGTGCATCTGGACCGAGGAATGCCAGTTGACGCTGCCGTAGAACACGGGCGCGCGGGCCCGCGGGCGGTAGGGGAAGTCGCCCGGCGCGGTCATCGTGTGCTGCATCGCAGCCGGGAACTCGTGCCTGATGTTGGCCAGCGCTGCCGCCGCGTACCCCGCCGCCTCGGCACTCAGCAGCTCGGCCGACTCCTGCGATAGGTCCACGGTCTGCAAAGCCTCCTGGGGAGAGGTCTGGCGTGCCACGAGATGGATTCCCCGGACCAGGCTCTCCTATCCCTGGAGTTCTCCCACCCCTAGAGTTCTGCGTATCCCGAGACGCAGGTGTGGGTGCTGCCGCCGACCCAGATCTGGCCGTCGGCCTCGCGGAAGATGTGCACCCGCCCGGACCGGCCGAGCGCCGTGCCCTGGCTCGCCACATACGGCACGCTGACCCGCCCGGTGTCCAGCAGCCACTGCGCCAGTGAGGCGTTCAGGCTGCCGGTCACCGGGTCCTCGATCGTCGCGCCGCCGCTGGGGAAGAACGCCCGCACCTCGATGGCTTCCGGTGAGCCGGCCGGGTAGCAGCCCACCACCCCGATGTCCATGTCCACCGACCCGGGGCTGAGCGCGAGCACGGCCTCCACGCTGGGCAGCAGCACGGCCACCCACCCGGGCCCGTTGTCGGCCCAGGCGAGGTCGGTGATGGCGGCCCGGCTGATGCCCAGAACCCCGGCGATGTGCGCGGCGACCGCCTCCTCCACCGGCCCGGACCGGATCAGCGGCGGCGCGGAGAACGCCAGCCCCGCCGGGACCTGGCGGATCCCGATCAGGCCCGCCCCGCATTCCTGCACGAACACCTCGGGAAGGGCCGGCTTCCCGCCGGCCTCCAGCCACGCGTGGCAGGTGCCCAGGGTGGGGTGGCCCGCGAACGGCAGCTCCCGGCTGGGAGTGAAGATACGGACCTGGTAGTCGGCCTGGTCGCGGGTCGGGGGCAGCACGAACGTGGTCTCGGACAGGTTGGTCCAGTTGGCGAAGCGCTGCATGTCGCCGGCGCTCAGCCCCTCGGAGTCCAGCACGACCGCCACGGGATTGCCCCCGAAGGGTGCGGCGGTGAACACGTCGACCTGGCGGAAGCGGCGTTGCATACCCCCAAGTCTCCCACCGCCCGCAACCCGTTCCCGGCTCTCCCCCCGCCCCGCCCCCCGGGCTGGTGATCATGGGTTTGCTGCGGCTATCGCAACACCAAACCCATGATCACGAACGAGGGGGAGAACTTGCGGGGCTGGCGGGGACTGTGGGGCTGGGGGGACGCGCGCGGGAAGGGGCCGGGGGGACGCGCGCGGGAGGGGGCCGGGGGGACGACGGCGGGAGGGGGCCGGGGGGACGCGCGCGGGAGGGGGCCGGGGGGACGCGCCCCGGAGAGGACTGGCGGGATGCGCCCGGAAGGGGCGACAGAACCGGGCGAGGGCTCAGCGGGGGGTGAGGCCCGTGAGAAGCTCGTCCACCACCCGCCGGGCGTAGCCGACGGAGATCCCCTCGGGCTGGTGCTTGCCCCGGCCGATGATCGCACCGGTCAGCATGAACAGCGCCACCTCGAGGTTGACGTCCGGCCGCAGTTCCCCGGAGGCCACCCCGCGGCGCAGCACCGAACGGATCACGTCCCGGCGCGGCTCGACCACGGTCTCGGTGTACCTGGCCATGAGCCGGGGGAACTTCGCGCCCTCGCCGAGCAGCAGGGCGAACTCCCTGGCCCGCCGGGGGTCCGCGTAGTCGGCCGCCATGGTCTCCATCAGGTTGACCAGGTCGTCGCGGACCGACTCGCCGCGCGGCTCCGGCAGCGGGCTCTTCAGCGTGGCCAGCGCGTCCAGCAGCAGGTCTTCCTTGCCCGGCCAGCGGCGGTAGATGGTGGCCTTGCCCACGCCGGCCTTGGCCGCCACCTTCTCGATGCACAGGCCCTCCACGCCGTGCTCCGCGAACACGGCGAGGGTGGCGTCGATGATCGCGCGGTCGGCCTGCTCGCTGCGCGGGCGGCCGGGCCGGCGCGGCCGGGCCGCGGGAGCCGGGCTCCCCGGCCCGGACCCCGCGGCCTGCCCCGCAACGGTGCTGGCACGTGATGCGGCCATGACCCTAGCTTTCCATCACGGCCTCGGCGGTAACCCCCGCCGGGACCTCCTCGGCGTGCACGTCCGCCGCAGCCGTCCCAGCCTCGGCGGACGGGGTCTGGGCCGCTGGGCGGCCCGGCATCCAGATCAGCACGACCAGCGCGCCCACCAGCGTGATCACCGCGGAGATGGCCGTGGTGACATGCATCGCGTGCACGAAGGCGGCGTCACCGAACTGGTCGAGACGCAGTCCCGCGTGACCCAGCCGGCCAGCCACGGCCTGAGTCGCCGCGATAGATCCCGTTGCGGCGTTCTGGGCGGCAGCGGGCAGTGCGGTCAGGTGCGGGCTGAGCTGGCCACGGTAGACCTGGGCCAGGATCGAGCCGAGGACCGCGACGCCAAGTGCCCCGGCGACCTGGCGGGCGGTGTTGGTCAGCGCCGAGCCGGAGCCGGCCCGCTCCCGGGGCACCACGGACATGACGGCCTCGGTGGCCGGGGGCATCACGGTGCCCATGCCCGCGCCCTGGATGAAGAAGATGACGCCCAGCACCCAGATCGGGGTGCTCACGCCGAGCAGCAGGTAGCCGCCCAGCGCGACCGCCACGGTGACCAGCCCGGTCGCGGCGACGGCCTTGGTGCCGTACCGCCTGACCAGCCGGGCGCTGCGGGGCGCCATCAGCATCTGGCCCGCCGCGAACGGCAGCGTCAGCAGGCCCGCGTCCAGCGGGCTGTAACCGCGCACGCTCTGCAGGTAGAAGCTGAGGAAGAACAGCGCGCCCATCATGCCGAAGAAGACCAGCCCGAGCGCGCCGACCGCGGAGGACAGGCGCGGGTCGCGGAACAGCTTCACGTCCAGCGACGGGTGCGCCAGCCGGGTCTCGTACCAGCCGAACAGGGCCAGCACCGCGAGCCCCGCGACGGTGATGCCGAGCACGTCCCAGTGGATCCAGGTGCCCTTCTCGCCGCCCTGGATGATGCCGTACACCACGAGCACCAGGCCGACGATGGACATCACGACGCCCGCGTAGTCGATCCGGCCCGGGTTGGGGTTCCGTGACTCCGGCACGAGCAGCAGGATGGCCAGCACCCCGGCCGCGGTGAGCGGGACGTTGATCAGGAAGACGCTGCCCCACCAGAAGTGGGCCAGCAGCAGGCCGCCGACGATCGGGCCGATCGCCACGCCGATGCCGACGGCGGTGGCCCAGATGCCGATGGCCTTGGCGCGCTCGCGGGGATCGAACACGTTGGAGATGATGGACAGCGTCTGCGGCATGACGGCCGCCGCGCCGAGGCCCATGGCCGCCCGGGCGAAGATCAGCATCTCCGGGCTGCGCGAGTACGCGGTGAGCAAGGAGAACAGGCCGAAGGCAGCCATGCCGAACATCAGCATCTTCTTGCGGCCGATCCGGTCACCGATCACCCCGAAGGTGAACAGCAGGCCGGCGAACACCAGCGTGTAGGAGTTGATGCCCCACTCGAGCTGGCTCTGGCTGGCACCCAGGCCAGCCGGCTTGGGCTCGGCGATGGTCTTGAGCGCGACGTTCAGCACGGTGTTGTCCAGCACGATGGCGATGAGGCTGACGACCAGCACACCGAGGATGGCCCAGCGGCGGCGGTAGATCCGGTCAGCGGCGGTGTCGGCGGCCCGGCTGAGGGCGGCCGCGCCGGATGGACCCGCGGCCGACTGCCCGGCGGCGGGTCGAGAGTTGCGGTGATCCATAACGTCCTTCTGGTGAGCGGGAAGGCCGTCGCGGATGGCGGCCTGACCCAGGTTGCGTGCGGCCCGGCAGGCGGCCCCGCCGGGGAGGGTCCCGGCGCGGCATCGCGCCGGGGAAGCTATCGATACGGAACACGTCCGTATCGTAAAAGATTCCCGGCGCCCGGAAGATTTCTCCGGGTCCATGGGCCCGGCTCGAAGGGCCCATGGACCCTGAAACGAACACCGCGGTCACCGGGGCTATCTCCAGCGCCACCGCACGTGTCATGATCGAACGGTCCGGGGACGCCGCCACGGCGCCACGAGACTGGAGGAACCCAGAATGAATGATTTCACTGGGAGCCAGGGCACGGCCGCTACCGAGACGCGGACCAGTGCGCCAGCCCCCGCCGCCCCCCGCGCGGCAGCCACCAGCCCGGCCACCTCTCCCCCGCCCGGCACGGCACCGCCCGGCCCGGCACCGGCCGGCCCGGGCCGCGGCGAGCCCCTCTACGGCGGCCGCGCCACCCGCCGGGTGACCGTGAGCGACCTGGCCAAGGCCAAGGCCCGGGGTGAGAAATGGCCCATGCTCACCGCCTACGACGCGCTGACGGCCCGCGTGTTCGACCAGGCGGGCATCCCGGTCCTCCTGGTCGGTGACTCCGCCGGGATGGTCGTCTTCGGTCACGACACGACGATCCCGGTCACCCTGGACGAGCTCATCCCGCTGACCGCGGCGGTGGTCCGCGGCACCAGCCGGGCCCTCGTCGTCGCCGACCTGCCGTTCGGCTCGTACCAGGCGTCGCCCGGGGCGGCACTCGCAGCCGGGATCAGGTTCCTCAAGGAGGCCGGCGCGCACGCGGTCAAGCTGGAGGGCGGCCGCCGGGTGGTCCGTCAGGCCGAGGAACTGGTCGCGGCCGGCATCCCGGTGATGGGGCACCTGGGCCTGACCCCCCAGTCGGTCAACGTGTTCGGTGGTTACCGGGTGCAGGGCCGGGGCGAGGACGGTGAGCAGTTGCTCCAGGACGCGAAGGCGCTGGAGACGGCGGGTGCGTTCGCAGTCGTGCTCGAGTGCGTGCCCGCGGAACTCGCGGCCCGGGTGACCGAGACGGTCTCCATCCCCACCATCGGGATCGGCGCCGGCCCGGACTGCGACGCGCAGGTGCTCGTGTGGCAGGACATGGCCGGCCTGTCCCCGCGGACCCCGAAGTTCGTCAAGCGCTACGCAGACATGGCCGGCGTGCTCGGCCGGGCCGCGCAGTCGTTCGCGGACGAGGTGGTCGGCGGCCGGTTCCCCGCCGAGGAGAACTCCTATCGCTGATCAGCCCGCCCGCCCGCGGAGGCCCCGAACGGCCCAGGCCGCCGGGCCCGGAATGACCCATTCGGGCATATATGTCCTTTCCGTCGGCTTAGACTTCTGGCGCCAGTTTGGTGCGCGGAAATCCCCGGGGGGTCTGCGCGGTCCCCCCGGAGGGTCACTGATGAGCCGTGTACCGGCCCTGCTCCCGGTAGCGGCGCTCGCCGCCGGCCTCGTCCTGGCCATCACCGGCTGCTCGGGAAGCGGAGGCAGCCGGTCCGCCCAGGCGGAGCAGGCCATGTACGCCGCGGCCAGCAAACCGGTCGCCACGTCCGCGTCCCTGCCCGCCGGGGAATTGTGGTTCGGGGGCCCGGCCCAGGGCCTGCGGATAGCGGTTTCGCAGCGCTGGGTCCCGGTGCCCGCGGCGGCAGCGGCCCTGCGCAGGGTGCTGCATGGCGTCGGCCTCGGCCAGCTCAGACCGTCGGTGCTGGACGCGGTCGTGCCGGGCTGGGGCAGCCGCGGCTCGCAGACACTGACCGTCGAGGGCGCCCAGGCGCTCCTGTCGTTCAGTTGCGCGGCGGCTCATCTCCCGGCGGGCACCAACGCGCTGACCGGCCTGAACACGCTGGCCGAGCTCGAGCTCACGGCCGTCAACTCCAGCAACGCCCAGCTCGGCCAGACCACCGTGGACGGGCACCCCGCGGTGCTGGTCTACAACCAGATGAGCGTGGGCACGGCCAACGTCACCGCGCTGCAGTACGCCATCGCGGCGCCGGCCGGCCGGACCTGTTACGTCACGCTGGCCACCCAGAAGCAGGTGCCGTACATGCCGGTCTTCGCCCGGCTCCGGTCCGCGATCCAGGTCCTAGGCACCTGAGCCTCCACCCGGGCCAGGTCCTCGGCCGCGGCGAGCACACTGCCGGCCCGTGTGGTGAACTGGAGAAGTCGCGGAAGTTCACCGGGCCCTTGACCGGGCCGCGGGGACGACGCTTGAGTACTGGCGGCGTTGTCCTGACTGCACGAAGAACGGAACCAGAGAACTCCCGGCTACCCCTTCGGAGGAAGAGAAAGCCTTCATGAAGGACATGCTGCGAGAACTCAAGCTCATGGGACTACTCCGCTAGGCTCACGCCTGCTCCTTTGGTGGTGTGAGCGCGTAGAATCGTCAAGGCCGAATTGACGCTTCGCGGACGCGTAGCACCCTTCACCGCAGACGAGACCGTCCTGCCCCGGCCCGCCGGTCACCCGCACCCTGCCTCCGGGCACATTTCGCGCGGAGCGTAACGTTCGCCGCAATCGGACAAAACAACCGCCATAACGCCCCCCGGCGGGAAACGCGCCCGGCGCGGTCAGCCTGGAGGGCGAAAGACAGGGCGGGCGGCGGGACCAGGCTGCGGCCGGGCCGGATGGGGTCAGATGTCGGTGATGCGCAGCCCGGCGTGGGCCTTGTAGCGGCGGTTGATCGAGACGAAGTTGGCGGTCAGCGCCTCCACCTGCCCGCAGTTGCGCAGCCGCCCCGCGTACACGCCGCGGATCCCGGGGATGCGCCCGGCGAGCGCCTGCACGAGGTCGGTGGCCTCGCGGTCCTCCCCGAGCACCATGACATCGAGGTCGACGGTCGTGACCTCGGGGTCCAGCAGCATCACCGCGGACACGTGGTGGAACGCTCCCACCACGCGGCTGTCCGGAAGCACCTCCGCGGCCTGCTCGGCGGCGCTCCCCGCCGGGACCGGGAGTGGGTAACACCCGCGCTTATCGAACCCCAGCGGGTTGACGCAGTCGATCACCACCTTGCCGGCCAGCGGGCCGGCCAGGGAGGCTAGCAGATCCCGGTGACCTTCCCAGGGCACCGCCACGATCACCACGTCCGACTCCCGCGCCGCGTCGGCGTTCACCATCCCGCGGACCCCGGCGCCCAGTTCCGCCGCGGCGGCCTGGGCGCGCTCCGCGCTCCGCGAGCCGATGATCACCGGGTTGCCCGCGGCGGCGAGCCGGTACGCGAGGCCCCGCCCCTGATCGCCGGTTCCGCCCAGGACCCCCACGATCAGGTCGGCGACATCTTTGCCCATAGTGGTAGATCCTTGCTCCGCGGCCATGTTCCGATCCTGCCAGACCCCTGATACGCGTGACACGATGGGCCGATGGACGCGGAACAGGTGGCTGCGCTGCGCGCCGTGCTCGCCGCGAGCGGCTGGCTGGAGCGCACCACCGCCTTCGCCCGCGTGCTGCGCCGGTCCCGGACCCCCGGCGGGTTACTAGTGGTCGGGACCCCCGGGGATGAGCCGTGGCACCTCGCCGCGCACCTCGACGAGGAGAGCCGCCTGTCCGGCGCGCCCGGGCTGCGCCCCACCCTGGTCCGCTGGGCGCCCCCGCTTGACGCCCCGCCGCACCTGCGGATCGGCATGGGCCGCCTGGAACGGGCCGAGCGCGGCGAGACGGTGCTGGTCGTCGGTACCCAGATCGCTCCCGCCCGGCTGCTCGAGCGGGTCAGCGATGCCCGCAAACGCGCCACGGTGCTCGCCCTCGACCAGGGCGACCCGGAGCTGGAGCAGCTGGCCCACGAGGTGCTCACGGTCGCGCCCGGGATCGCCCCGGTCTCTTTCGACGGCGCCCAGCATCTGGTCAGCTCGGCGGCCGGGGACCCGCCGGGACTGGGGCGGCGCGGGCTGCGGCAGTGGCTCAGCCGGGTGCTCGAGACCGTGAGCGGCCCCGCCCCTGGCCAGCCCGGCGCCTGACCCCCCGCCCCCCGCCCTGTTGCCTCCCGCGTGCGGGCCCCCCCGGAACACCATCCCCGGAAGGGTTTCCCGGTATCTCGATTTTCCCTATTGACATTATAGGGATTTGGCTTCCATCATGGGGTCATGGCTGCAACCCACTACTGGTCCCGAGCTGCCCGACCGACCGCCGCAGGCACCCCGGGCCGGCCCAGGCGGACCGGGGCCCTGCTCGCCGCTGAGCAGGCCTGACCCGTCCGGATCAGCCGGCCGCCTGCGGGCCCAGCCGCCCCGGCATGCGGCCGGCGGCAATCCTGCCGTCACGAGCGAGGTTTGTCTATGCCTGGAAACACACCCACCGGCCTGCTCCCCACCGGGCGGGGCGCCCCCGGCGTTCCCGGGACGGAGGTGAGCACCGCAGCGGGCCAGGGCGGCCGGGCCACCGCGCCCCGTCTGAGCGTGGTCTCTCCCGGCCTGAAGCTGCTGAACCATGCCTACGTGTGGGGCGCCTCGCACGTGGCGGTGTGGGCCTCGGTCTGGGCCAAGGCCACCGGGCTGCCGGACGCCGTCATGCTCAGCGCCGCCCGGGACGACGTGCGGACCCCGGTCCAGATCACCCCGGCCGTGGCCAGCGCCGAGCAGTCAGTGTCCAACGCGTTCAGCACCTCAGGGCTCATCCCCGGCCATGTGGACTTCAAGAACTTCTCCTACTCCGGCTTCAACGACACCGTCGGGGGGGGCTTGATGGCGCTGACGTTCCACTGGTTCCTGCCCACGACCGGCGATGGCCGGTCGATCATGGGCCGCGGGTCACCGCGGGGCCGCGGCGGCCCGGCCGATTCCATCTGGCTGCCCGCCCTGTCGGACACCGGTGACCCGGTCCGGCTGCCGGAACTCATCTGGCAGGTCCGGGCGGCCATGGCCAGCCGGCCCAACCACTGGCAGGACGTGGTCGACGCGGTGCGGCCGCATGTGCCGGGCCTGTGGCGGCGGCTGCCGGACCGGGACAAGCGGCTGTTCCTCCGGCACGTGGCCCGCTACTGGGAGGTGCACCGGCACCGGATGCCGCCCGCGACCGCGCGCCGGGTGACTGAGCTGCGCTGTACCGGGCGGCTGTCCGTGCTGCGCGGCCGGATCACCGGGATCACCGAGGTCCCCGGCGTCCCGGCGTCCCCGCCCGCCGCGGGCCCGGCCGGGGGCCCGCCCGGTCCGGTCCGTGCGCCAGAGCGGCTGCGCATCCGGATGGAGCACGACGGGTCCGTTACCGACCTGGCCGCGGGCTGGCTGATCAACGCGACCGGGCCGGGCACGGACCTCACCCGGACCACGGACCCCCTGCTGCGGGACCTGCTGGCCCGGGGGCTGGCCCGGCCCGACCCGCTCCGGCTCGGCCTGGACGCCGGCCCGGACGGCGCGGTGCTCGACGCGGCCGGCACGCCCAGCACCACCCTGTTCACCCTGGGGCCGCCGCTGCGCGGGGTCCGCTACGAGACGACCGCGATCCCGGAGATCCGGGACCAGGCGGCGGCCCTGGCCGGGCTGCTGACTGCGGCGCCCCCGGCCCGCCAGCATCCGGGCAGCGCCGCCTGAATCAGCCGGCCGCCTGCGCGGCGCCCTCTAGAGTGACGGCATGACGATGCCGGCGGCCCGTGCCGATCAGACCAGTGCAGCCCGGACCCAGGCCGAACGCGCGCGCGTCTTCCGCGCCCTCCACGAGGGCCCCGGCCCGCTGCTGCTGCCCAACCCGTGGGATGCCGGCTCGGCCCGGCTGCTCGCTTCGCTGGGTTTCGCCGCGCTGGCCACCACCAGCGGCGGCTTCGCCGCCACGCTGGGCCGCCTGGACGGGGCGGTCACCCGGGACGAGGCGCTCGGCCACGCGGCGGAGATCGCCGCGGCGACCAGCCTCCCGGTCTCGGCGGACCTGGAGAACGGTTTCGCCGACGAGCCGGCCGGGGTGGCCGAGACCATCGGGCTCGCCGCCGCGGCCGGGCTGGCCGGCTGCTCCGTCGAGGACTTCACCCGCCGCCCCGGCGAGCCCATCTACGATCTGGGCCTGGCCCGTGAGCGGGTGGCCGCGGCCGCGGCCGCCGCCGGGGCGGCCCCGGGGCCGCTGGTCCTCACCGCCCGCGCCGAGAACTACCTGCACGGCCGGCCGGACCTGGCCGACACCATCCGGCGCCTGCAGGCCTACCAGGAGGCCGGCGCGGACGTCCTGTACGCGCCCGGGCTGACCAGCCTGGCTGACATCGCCGCGGTGGTCACCTCGGTGGACCGGCCGGTGAACGTGCTCACCTTCCCGGGGGCCCCGGCCGTGCCGCAACTGGCGGCCGCCGGCGTGCGGCGCATCTCGGTCGGGTCGGCGTTCTCCAACGCCGCCCTCGGCGCCCTGGTGTGCGCGGCCCGTGAGCTGCTCGAGCAGGGCACCTACGGCTTCCTCGAGCAGGCCGCGACCGGCCGCGCGCAGGCCGCTGCGGCCTTCCGCCCCTGACCGGACCGGAGGGTCAGCCGTCGAGGCTGAGGACCATGGTGGGCCGCTCGATGACGTGGTCCTCGCGCAGCGGCCGGACGGCGGTGCCGATGGCGAAGAACTCCGTGGTGTGCGAGCCCCAGGTGTGGCTGTGCTGGCGCAGCTGCACCCCGACGATGCCCTCGGCGTGGAGTTCCTCCGCTTCGGCCTGCATCCGGCTCATGGCCAGCTCACGTGCGTCGTAGAGGGCCTGGGTGAACTGCTCGAGTTCCACGTTCCGGCCGATGTTGCTGATCTTCCCGCCGATCCGCTGGTGCGCGATGTGGTACACGCACGAGCCCATGACCATGCCGAGCGGCGCGTACCCGGCCCGGATCAGGGTCCAGAAGTCCTGGCCGGACAGGTCCGAGGTGAAGGGCTGCCGCTTGTTGTTGCGCCAGTCCGAGACACCACCGCCGCCCGCGCCCGGCTCAGCCTTGACCGCGGTGCCGACCGCGATGAACTCGGCGATGTCGTTACCGAACTCCTTCATCTCCACGTCCAGCCGGACCCCGACGATGCCGTCCGCGCCCAGGGCGTCCGCCTCCGCCTCCATCCGGGTCATGGCCAGCTCCCGGGCGTGGTACATGGCCTGGGAGAGCACGTCGAGTTCCTGGTTCTTCCCCCAGCGGCCGACCTGCAGCCCCACATGGTAGATCGAGCTGCCCAGCACCAGGCCGAGCGGGCGGAACCCCGCCTCGCGGACCAGCAGGAATTCGTTGACTGACAGGTCTGAGGTGAAGATGCCGCCGGGGCGTCCCGGGCGGAGCTCGGCCAGGCGGCGCAGGGCATCCTGCGGGACTCCCTCGGCCCTCAGTTCGGTGCTCTGCTTATCGCTCAGCTCGGCGCTCTGCCGGTCGGTCATCGCTTCCCCTCACCCTGCTCGTACTGCCAGTCCAGCCGAAAACTGCCCGTCAGGGTCCCAGCCGTACCCGGGCCGCCTGGCGGCGCTGCGGGTCGAGCGACAGGATAGCCAGCGGTGGTGGCGGCTTGGCCACCGAGGCGAAGCGGACCATGGCGGTCCCCACGATCGTCGCCTCCACGATGTGATCTTTGCCGTGCTCCTGGATCGGGCACTCGCGCTCGTGAACGCGCATGTCCATCCGCTGGACCACGACTCCTTCCCCGCCGAGCCCGCGCACGTCCTTCTCCAGCTGCTGCCGGGCGTCGTGCCGGGTGTCGTTCACCAGCTCGGTGTAGCCGACCACCTCGGCGTTGCCCGCTCCCCAGCGGGTCTGTCCCACGGTCAGCCAGTCGTCGTGCCTCGCGCCCACGGAGATACCCAGGGCCAGCCCGGCCGGCACCCAGCCCGACGAGATCACCTTGGCGAAGTCCTGCCCGGACAGGTCGGAGCTGAACGGCGTGGGCAGCGGCGGTGATCCCGGCGCGCGGACCGCGGTGCCGATCGCCTTGAACTCCAGCCCGCCGGCCGGGAAGGACCCGATGGTCAGGGACACCCCGACGATGCCGTGACCCCCCAGCTCGGCGCACTCGGTGACCATCCGGCTGATGGCCAGGTGCCGCGCGTCGTACATGGCCTGGGTGAGCGGGCCGAAGGAGCCGTAGCCACCCCGCCCGGATACCTGGGTCACGCTGCGGTAGGCCTGCGCGTACGAGCCGAATCCTGACCACGCTCCCGGGCAGTTGTAGCCGCCCGAGAAGCCGATGTTGTAGACGGCCGCCCCGAGCACCTGGCCGACCGGCTCGAATCCCACCGCCCGGATCGCGGCGAACTCGTCGGCGCTGAGCGCCGATCCCCAGGTCCCGCTGGTGCGGATCTCGGCCATCCGGGCCTGGGCAGCCGCGGGAAGATCGCCACCCGCCCGGTCTTCCGCCACCGCGCGCCCCTTCCGGCATCGTCGCAGACCCCACGATACCCGCCGCGGAGACGATCACTGGCGCCCGCGACGGTCAATCCTCGTCAGCCTGATCCCACTCCTCGTTACGCCGCCGGACCGTGTCCAGCGCGCGGGCCGCTTCTTCCTCGGTGGCGAACGGGCCGAGCCGCTCCTTGTTCGGGCAGCCGGCGCCGTGCTCCACAGTCCGGTGTGTCAGGCAGTACCACCAGCTCTGGTCTTCGTCCATGCGCACTAGACTCCCAGACCATGGCGACTTTGCTCCATCCCGGCCGGATTTCCCCGCAACGGCAGGTCCCGGCCGGCATCGCGCGGCCGGAATACGTCGGCCGTAAGTACCCGCGGACCGGCGAGCCGGACGTCAAGGACCCGGAGACGATCGGGCGGATGCGCGTGGCCGGGCGGCTGGCCGCCCAGGCCCTCGCGGAGGTGGGCCGGCGCGTCGCGCCCGGGGTGACCACGGACGAGCTGGACCGGGTCGGGCACGAGTTCCTCGTCGATCACGGCGCCTATCCCAGCACCCTGGGCTACCGGGGCTACCCCAAGTCGCTGTGCACCTCGCTCAACGAGGTCATCTGCCACGGCATCCCGGACGACACGGTGATCGCGGACGGCGACATCGTGAACGTGGACATCACCGCCTATATCAACGGCGTGCACGGCGACACCAATGCGACCTTCCTGGCCGGGGAGGTGGACGGGGAATCGCGGCTGCTGGTGGAGCGCACCCACGAGGCCATGATGCGGGGTATCCGGGCCGCCGCCCCGGGACGCCCGCTCAACGCCATCGGCCGGGTGATCGAGTCGTACGCCCGCCGGTTCGGCTACGGCGTGGTCCGCGACTTCACCGGCCACGGCATCGGCACCACGTTCCACTCCGGCCTGATCGTGCCGCACTTCGACGACCCCGCGGTCAACGTGGTCATGGAGGAGGGCATGACGTTCACGATCGAGCCCATGCTGACCCTCGGCACTATCGCCTACGACGTCTGGGACGACGGCTGGACCGCCGTCACCAGGGACCACAAGCGCACCGCGCAGTTCGAGCACACGCTGCTGGTCACCGCGAACGGCTACGAGATCCTGACCCTGCCTTAGCCGTACTGCCCGCCGGAAGGGCGGCGGCGCAGGCGGCGCGCGGCGAGGACGGCGAAGACGGCCAGCGCGACCAGGAAGCCGGCCGCTCCCGCGGCCCCGATGCCGCCGAGCGTGGCGATCCGTGTCTCATCCCGGTGGGTGACCTGGATCGGCCCGGGCGTCCCCGGGCCGAAGTGCCGCCCCGCGGCCAGCCCGCCCGCGGGCCTGCTGGCGGCCAGGCGGCCCGCGGCCCGCAGCGCCACGGCCGCGTCGACCTCACCGAATCCGGTGGCGGTGCTGTACCCGCCGGCCGGGCGGCGGGCCGCCGAGCTGATCATCGCCTGTTCGACCTGGGCTGCGGAGAGCCGCGGGTACGCGGACCGGATCAGGGCCGCGACACCCGTCACGAAGGCCGCCGCCGGGCTGGTCCCGCTGGCCTGCAGGTAGGTACCGCCCGGCCCGGCCCCGATCACGTTGACCCCCGGCGCGGAGAACACCACGGACGAATTGCGGTCAGAGAACGGGGCCCGGACCCCGGAGTCGTTCACCGCAGCCACCGACACCACCCCGGTGAACGCCGCCGGGTATGAATACGGGGTGTACGCCGGGCCCGGAGCGCCGCTGTTGCCGGCCGACGCCACCACCAGGGCACCGCGGGAGACCGCGTACGCCAGGGCCGCCTGCATGGCCCGGCTGGGCGCGGCAGAGCCCAGGGACATGTTGATCACACCGGCCCCGTGGCTGGCCGCGTACCGGATGCCCTGGCTGATCGCACCGGCGAACCGGGGGTTGGTGTTATAGGGGCCTATCCCTGGTTCCTCGTCGTCCAGGATGACCCGGACGGAGAGTATCCGGGCGGCGGGCGCGACACCGATGATCCCGCCGCCCCGCGCCGGGCCGCTGCCGTGCCCGGCGATGAGCGAGGCGATGAACGTCCCGTGCAGGTGCGGCGGCTGGTAGCCAGGGGGGTCGGCGCCCATGGTGTAGTCCGGCCCGGCGAGGACCGACCCGGACAGGTCGGCCGCGGCCGTGTCCACGCCGGTGTCCAGGACGCCGACGGTCACCCCCCGGCCCTGGCTCAGCCGCCAGGCGGACGGGGCGTCGATGGCCCTGAGCTGCGCCTGCTCGGCCACGCGGACCTGGGCTCCCGGCCCGGGCTGTGCGGCATGGGCTCCGGCGGCATGGGCTCCGGCGGCATAGGCTCCGGCGGCATGGTGCCCGCCGAGCCACGGCAGCCAGGCCATGGCCGCGGCCGCCATCACGGCCTGCAGCCGGGCCGGCCCGGTCAGCAGGACCACCGCCGGCGGGCGCAGTTGACCACGGCAGGCCGGTTCAGCGGGGCCAGGATCTCGGTGGCCAGCCGCCCGGCGGCGCTGAACGCCGGGGCGTCGAACTCGCCGGTCACGGCGGCCGGACGGCCGTCGGCGTAGCCCGCCACAGTAAGCACGACGAACGGGCCGTCCTGGCGTGCGGTCGCCGTCTGGCGGGCCGCGGCGGTGAACCGCGCGCTCGCGGTGCCGGGCAGCGCCAGGGCGCGGAGGGCGGCGACCGGGGGCCGGGCCGAGGGGAGCTGGCGGGTGAACGCGGCCGCCCGGGCCCGGTCGGGGAACGCGAGGACACCCGTGGTGTAGACGACGCCGCCCAGCTCGTCCACGTAGCTGGCCCGGATTCCGGCCTGGCAGCCGTCCCGGTGCGCCGGACGGGCCAGGACGGCGTCCAGCGCGGCGCCGCACTGGTAGTCCGGCGAGATGCCGACCCGGTACGCGGTCCCCGGACCGTGCAGCGTGGTGGTGTACCGCAGGTCTGCCGGGAAGATCCGCCCGGCAGGCCAGGACCGCCATCGCTGGGCCACCGCGGCCGCGGCGGCCGCGGCCCGTTCCGCCGGGGTCGGCGGGCGGGTCTGCGCGGCGATGGCCGCGCGGCCCGCGAGCACCGCTGCCGCCAGGCAGCAGGCCGCGGCCGCGGCCGTGACGGCCAGGAGCAGGGGGCGGCGGCCCGCGCGGGCAGGAGAGGCCCGGGCGGGAGGGAACGCCGGAAGCACCCCGGTCGCGCCCGCGGCCGGGACCGGCCCGGAGACGTCAGGAAGCTCCGGGGAGGGTGAGGGCGCCGGCACCGCAGGTACCGGCGGCGCGGGCGAGGCTAAAGCCGGCGCCGGGGACGACGGGGGGCCGTCAGGCCGCGCCCTCCCGGGACCCGGTTCGCTCACCCGCCAAGACTACCCCCGGCTCCCGCGGGGCAGGCGCCGCAACGGGTGACGCAGCCAGCACCGAAGGCGTGCCAGCCTGCACAGACACCGCGGACACGCTCGCCGGCACGGGCGCCACAGGCGCACCGGATGCCTCGAGCCGCCAGCCCGGCAGCCACTCCAGCCACCGGGGGAAGTACCAGCTGCGCTCGCCCAGCAAGGCCAGTGCGGCCGGCACCAGGATGCCACGCACGATCGTCGCGTCGATGAGCACCGCGGAGGCCAGGCCGACGCCGACCATTTTCAGCTCGATCAGGGAGAGGGTCGCAAAGATCGAGAAGACCGCGACCATGATCACCGCCGCGCTGGTCACGACTCCGGAACACGCGGCCACCCCGCCGACTATGGCCTCCTCGTGACTTCTGCCGCGCGCCCGCAGCTCGCGGATGCGGCTCAGGATGAACACGTGGTAGTCCATGCTCAGCCCGAACAGGAACACGAACATGAACAGCGGCACCCACGGGATGATCCCGCCGAACGAGGTGAAGCCGAGCGGCCCCTGCAGGTGCCCGTCCTGGAAGATGAGCGTGATCAGGCCGTACGCCGCGCCGACCGAGAGCAGGTTCAGCCCGATCGAGATCAGCGGGATGGCCAGTGAGCGGAACGCCGCCATGAGCAGGAGCAGCGCGAGGCCCGCGACCACAGCGAACACGATCGGCGTGCGGGACCGCAGCGCCGCGTCGAAGTCATAACCGCTGGCCGTGTTCCCGGTGACGGCGTAGCTGGCTCCCGGCACGGTCCCGACCGTGCCGGGCAGGATCTGATCACGCAGGTCGAGCAGGGCGTGGCGGGACACCGCATCCGTGCCATCGCCGGCCAGCGGGACGGAGATGACCAGCCCGCGGCCCTGGCCGACCACCCCGGCCGTGACCGGGCGGTGGATGACCCCGTGGGCTGACGCCCTGGCCTGGAGCGCGGTCACCGCGGCCCGCATGCGCGGGCCGGACACGTCGCCGCCCATGACGACGACCTGCGCCGGGGCGGGGCGGCCCGGGAAGGCGCGCTGGATCTGGTCGAGGGTCTGCACCACAGGGAGTTTGGCGGGCAGGTCGATGGCAGGCGCGCCGGTGCGCATGCCGAGCGCGGGCGCGGCCAGCGCGAGCAGGGCCAGCGCGGCGGACCCGCCCCACAGCAGCGGCCGGCGCACCACCCGGCGGACCAGCATGGCCCACAGCCGGGACGGGCGGGCCTGGGTCCGGTGCCGGCCGAGGAACGGGATCCGGCCACGGTCGGCCCGCGGCCCCAGCAGGGACAGCAGGGCAGGCAGGAACGTGAGCGAGCCGATGACGGCCACGCCGACGACCATGATGGTGCCGACGGCGATCCCGGTAAACAAGTCGATCCCGGTCAGCAGCAGCCCGGCCAGCGAGACCATCACGGTCAGCCCGGAGACCACGATGGCCCGGCCGGACGTATGCGCCGCCGTGGCCAGGGCGGCCGGGAACGACGCGCCCGCGGCCCGTTCTTCCCGCTCCCGCCGCAGGTAGAAGAGGGAGTAGTCGACGCCGACCGCCATCCCGATGATCAGCACCACCTCGGAGGTGCTCGATCCGATGGGCAGCCAGCGGCTGGGCACCGCGAGCAGCGAGACCGCGACCATGACCGCGCTGCCGGCCAGCAGCACCGGGATGCCCGCCGCGACCAGCGCGCCGAACACCGCAAGGAGCAGGATCAGCGTGATCGGCACCGAGGTGAGCTCGGCCTTGTGGAAGTCCTTGCCCATCATCGTGTTGGCGGCCTGGTCGGTGCTCGCGTCACCCGCCTCGGACACGATCAGGCCAGGATGGGCGGCCTGGACCCGTGCCACCGCGGCCAGGTCCCGGCTGACCGTGGTGTCCGCGCGGCCGTGCGGGCCGCCCACGTTGAACGTGACCAGCACCGTGCGGCCATCCGCGGAGACCAGGGACTGGCCCCGGGGAGTTAGCGGTGACCGGATGTCCCGGGCCGCCCGGGGCAGTCCCTGGAGAGCCCCGACCACGTCCGCGACGGCCCGGCGCATCTGCGGGCTGTGCGCGTAGCTGTCCCCCGGCGAGCTCCCGCGGGCCTGGATGAGAACGGATTCCTGGGGCGGGCTGACCACGTCGAGCTGGTGCAGCATCTGCTCGGCCCGCCCGGCCTGCCCGGGGTCGTACTGCTGCTGGCTCTGCGTGCCGAGCAGTTGCCCGGCGAGCAGCGCGGTCCCGGCCAGCACCAGCCAGCCCACGATCACGGCGATCCGGTGCCGCGCGCTCCAGCAGGCGATCCGCTCGACCATCGGCGCCCGGGGCCGGCGCGGACCAGGCGCCAGTGAGCCCCCGGGGTCCCGCGATGCCCGGCGACGCACGTCCGGCACGGGCGACCGGGCGTCTGGCCGGGCAGGGTCGAGCATGTCGCGCATGGGGCCTCGCGGGGATCAGGGGCGGCTGAGCGCACGGCAGGCTCAGCTGACGCGTGTGTCATGGATCCTGACCAGCATGGCAGACTTTTGTGACACTGACGTCAGTGTCCAGGGATTTTGCGCAACGCCACAGCAAACGTGTTCCCGACAGCGGGCTGGCGGGTGTGCCGGATGGCACGCCCCTGGTTCCCTTCTGGGGAGCGGGCCGTTTGTTCCCCGGCGCCTATCCGGCGGCCACACTCCTCGCTTACGAACACGATGGACTGGTGGCTGGCTGCGCGCGACACCGAGGGCCTGCGCTGGACCCAGGCCGGGAACACCGCTGGCTTCGGCCAGGTCGGCGACGGGCGGCCGTTCTGGACGGGGGACTTCACCGGTATCGGGCACACTCAGGTTCTCTTCTACTACCCGGGCGACCAAAACTGGTGGCTCGGAACCGTCAATGGCAACGTCCTTAACCGGGCGCTGTGGGGCAACACCTCAGGGTTCGGGAACACGGTGCACGACCCTGCGTGGACCGGGAACTTCACCGGCCAGGGTGGCGTCGGGTAACTATCAGCACACATGAGAAAGGTCCCGCTGACCTGCCGGGTGCCTCGGCCTGATCTCTGAGCGCGCTCGACCACGCCCGCACGCCGTGATTCCGGGGTGGGCACCCCCGGCTCAGCGGAGCAGAGTGGCCAGCTGTCCGTCAGCCCGGAGGGCGGCAAGATCCGGGTCACGGCGGGCGTTTGCCCGTAGGTCCGGGTTGAGCCTGATGGCCGCGGTGAGCGTGGCGGCTGCGCCGGTCGGATCGTTTGCGGCGACCTGCGCGCAGGCCAGGCTGTAAGCGGCCATGCCGAGGGCCGGGTCCGGCACGCCGAGGTACCGCGACGTCGCCAGGGCGTGCGATTGCATCGCAACGGCCCGGGCGGCCCGGCCGCAGGCGATGTGATAGTCGCCGAGGTGCCCGATCGGATGCCAGAACCCGCGTACCACGACCTGCAGCCAAAGCTGGCGCCCGCGCAGCCAGGGGTGGCGCGAGGCGTCACTGAGATCCTCGTCGGACACCGCGGCCAGCCCGTCGATCAGCTTGCCGGCGGACTGTCTGCTCACCGCGGTCACCTCAGCCTTGGTCCCGGCACAGTAGCGCCGGTAGGCGTCCGCCGAGCGGTGGTCGGTCTCGGCGAAATCGGGTGGCGTGCCGCCGCGCAGGACCGCGCGCAGCCGCACCACCTGCTGCTGCCGGAACTCGGCGTTGTGTGCGACGAGCGGGGCGGCGGCCCAGCGATCCGGGCTGCCGTCTTCGCCGTCGGGCGCGCTGGCCAGCAGCATTTCCTCCTCGGCGGACGCGAGCCCGATCAGCCCTGTGACAGCGGCGCGCAACTCGGTGGTAGCGGTCATGACCCGGTCGCCTCCCCGGCCGGCATGCTGGCGGTAAACATCAGCACCTCGCCGACCGTGATCGTGACCGGGGTGAAGCCGAGGGCGCGGAGCCATACCAGCAGCGCCGCCGGCTCGGCCGGGTTGTAGGTGTCGTCATGGTGGAAGTAGTGCAGGTCGTTGCTGGCCAGGCTGTCGGAGCCTGCCAGCAGCCCTCCGGGCCGCAGCACCCGCAGTGCCTCGGCGAGGATCTGGTACTGCTCGAGGCGCTGCTCTGCGACCTGCTGCAGCCCGTGGCGATGACCACCATCGACGTGAGCATGCCCAGCGACGAGCGCGCCGCGGCCGTTGCTGCCGCGCTGCTCGCCAACCCGGCTGACGGGCGGACCTTGGCCGAGTGGGGCAGGAACGTCGGCGCTAGCGGGCGGACCCTAGCCCGCGCCTTCCTCGCTGGGACGGGAATGCCGTTCGGCCAGTGGCGCCGGCTGGCCCGGCTGCAGGCCGCACTGCCGCAGCTCGCGGCGGGCCAAGCGGTTGGCATGGTCGCCCGGCACGTCGGCTATGAGACGCCCAGCGCCTTTGTCGCCGCGTTCCGCCGGGAAACCGGACTCACTCCCGCTGCCTACTTCTCCCGCGGCGGGGGGCCCGCCGTGATCGATGCGGCGGAGGACGGCGGCCCCGGGGCGCAAGTGGGCCCAGGCCCACCGCGATTGTAGGTCCAGCCCATGGCGCGGGCGTCGCCGGGCAAGTCAGGATTGCCTGGCAGGTGATCAAACCTTGCCGTGCGGACTCACCCGTAGGCACGCATAAGCCGGGGGCCTGCACAAGAAGACGGCACCGTCAAGCCCTCGCCCAGCCACTCCTGACGGCCGTCAGGACAAAGTCCGGCTCTTGGGTCATCCCGCGCCGCTCGCGCAGCTCAGCCAGCCGCCAGCCGCTGGCGTCGTCCAGCATCGCGGCGAAACTCAGGTGGCCTCAGCGCACCCTCTGGGTATAGTCAGGCGGTGCCCGAGCTGCAGCTGCTGCATGCTGGTCATGCCCCGGCGGTCCGGGACTTTGAGCTGGCGAACCGTGCCTACTTCGCTGCCTCGGTGTCCGACCGTGGCGACGAGTTCTTCGACGAGTTCACCGAACAGCACAGCGCAATGCTTGCTGAGCAGGAGACCGGCACCGGTGCCTTCTACGTGCTGGTCGCCGAGGATGGTTCGGTCCTGGGCCGGTTCAACCTGTACCGCTTCGAGGACGGCACCGCAGAACTGGGCTACCGGGTCGCGCAGCACGTCGCCGGCCGCGGCGTGGCGACCGCCGGCGTGCAGGAGGTGTGCCGGCTGGCGGCGGCGCGGCACGGGCTGCGCACACTCCGGGCGGCTACCAGCCGCGAGAATGCCGCGTCCCAGAAGGTCCTGGCCAAGGCCGGTTTTGTGCCGGCAGGCCCAGCCGACCCGGCCCACCTTGGCGGCAAGCCCGGCACTTGGTATCAGCGCGAGCTAGCCGTCGGCTGACCCCGTGTAGCCGGGAGCGGTCGGCGATCAGCCGTCGTCGCGGCAGAGACAGAAGGGGTGGCCGGCCTGGTCCAAGAGCACGCGGACATTGTCCTGCGGCTGGTCAGCGGCGACCGTGGCTCCGAGGGCGACTGCCTCGGCGACCGCGGTGTCGAGGTCTGCGACCTGGAAGTCGAAGTGCATCATCGGGCGCTGCTGCCCGTCGACGGGCGGCCACACGGGGGCCTGGTAACCGGGCGCCTGCTGGAACACGACATAGATGGATCCCTCGGGAGGGGCGAGGATCAACTACACACCTACGGCCGCCCCTCGAGAGCGGTGGGGCGAGAGCGTGACTGGCTGTCAGCCCTCGGCTGACGCCTGCTCAGGGCGCAGCACGGCGATATCCGTCGCGGCAAAGTCGTTTCCAGTGCATAGCACGGGGTGCCCGGTCCGCTCGGCGAGCGCGTACGTGAAACAGTCGCCGAAATTGAGCCCCGCCGGATGGTGCCCCTTGCCATACCGTCGCCAGCCGCTCATCGCGCGGGCAGCCAAGTCTGCATCGACGGGCACGATATCGATCTTCGCGTCACGAAGGAATCGGTCGGCAACGTCCTGCCCGGCAGGCCACAGCCGGGCTTCGAGGACAATGCCCAGCTCGACGCGTATGGCGGCCGGCATCAGCCGGGCAAGAGCATTCTCGAGGTGGACCGCAAGCTCCTCGCTTCCCGGCTCGCCGAAGACAATCGCCACGGCCGCCGACGTGTTGACGACCAGGCTCCTGCGCGCCGGGTCCGTCAACGCGGCAGGCCAGCGTCGTCGTAACCGATGATTTCCTCCGCCGTCCTGTCGTCGGCGACCCGCAAGACCGCCACGTCGGCCGCCAGGCGCTTCAGCCGCGTTCTCATACTGGCCGCGTGCCTGGCGTGCTCACGGTCGAGCCGCTCCCTGAGCGCAGTCTCCACGGCCTCGGTCAATGTCTCACCCGTCTCGGCGGCCAGCTCCCTGGCCAACCGGTCCGCCTCATCACTCTTGATACTCAGCGCCATGGGAGAAGTATAGATTCACTAGCAGACTTCCGCCATAGGACCACGGTCACGCTCAGGCGAGTAACTCACACTGCACGCACGCTCCCGCCTGCAAGTCTTAACCACACCTACGGCGACGGTCTACGGAACGGGTTCGGCGGGCTCAGCGGAACGGGTTGGTGACGCGGACTCCGGCGTAGTCCTGGCCGTCGTCCAGGTCTTCTGACAGCACCTCAGTACAGCCCATGGCCCGGGATGCCTCGATGATCGCGGAGTCCCAGTACGAGAGCTGGAATCGCTGGCGGGTGTCCAGGGCTGCCATCAGGATCGCGCTCGTGACGTCCTGGACGGGGAAGCGGCGGAAGGACTCAATGAGCCGGACGGCCTGCTGGTGTGTGATGGGGTCCGGCCGGCTGGTTCGGGTTGCCTGCAGGTAGAACTCCTGCAGGACCTGGACGGACAGTGCGAGGTCGCGCTCGGTCAGGATGTCGTTGGCGTGTTTGGCTTTGCCCTGCTCCGCGGGGTCACGTGAGATCGCGTAGAGCAGGATGTTGGTGTCAACGAACCGCACGGTCGTGGACCTCGTCGCGACCGAGTCGGTCGCCTGCCCGGAACTGGCCGATCTCGTCTTGCACCTCGTGCTGCAGCGCCTCCAGCCTGGCGAACTCCTGCATCCGCCCGGACAGCCGCTCAAGGTACGCGACGACCAGTGCGCTCACCGACGTATCACCCCGCGCGGCGGCGACCCGGGCATTGCGGTACACCTCATCGGGAACAGAGACGGTCAGATTCTTCACAGTTTCACAGTAACACTGTTTCTGTGACGGAGCTAGGCTGGCTAACGTCACGCACTCGTGCAAGCGATAACCATGATCCGTCGTCTCTGGTGACGGCCGGGCCGGGGGCCGGGCCTGCCGGCGCCGGCCGCCCCGGACAGGGCTCCCCCGTCCGCCGGCGATCCCCCGCCCGGCAGCCAGCGCAGCCACCGCGGCAGGTACCAGCTGCGCTCACCGAGCAGGGCCAGGCCGGCGGGCAGCAGCACGCCGCGCACCACGGTGGCGTCGATCAGCACCGCCACGGCGAGGCCCACGCCGAGCATCTTGAGCTGGATCAGGGACAGCGTCGCGAAGATCGAGAACACCGCGACCATGATCACCGCGGCACTGGTCACCACCCCCGCACTGCTGGCCACGCCGCCGACGACGGCGTCCGCCGTGCGGGCGCCGGCCGCGCGGAGCTCGCGGATCCGGCTGAGGATGAACACGTGGTAGTCCATGCTCAGCCCGAACAGGAACACGAAGATGAACAGCGGGATCCAGGGCACGATCGCGCCGTACCCGGTGAACCCGAGCAGCCCCTGCAGCCGCCCGTCCTGGAAGATGAGCGTGATCACGCCGTACGCCGCGCCCACCGACAGCAGGTTCAGCGAGATCGAGACCAGCGGGATCGCCACCGAGCGGAACGCCACCAGCAGCAGGCCGAACGCCAGCACGGCCACGACGGCCAGCACCAGCGGGGTCCGGCTGCGCAGCACCGCGATGTCGTCGTAATTCCCGGCCGTGTTCCCCGTCACCGCATAGCTGGCCCCCGGCACCTGGCCCAGCGTCTGCGGCAGCACCCGCTCGCGCAGGGCGAGCAGGGCATGATCCGAAACGGGTCCGTCCCCGGTACCCGCCAGCGGCACGCTGACGAGCAGGGCGCGGCCATGAGCCACGGGGACGGCGGTGACCGGCGCCCGGACCGGCCCGCGGGCCGAGGCCCGGTCGCGCAGCGCGGCCAGCGCCGCGGCCATCTGCCGTGAGCCCAGGTCGTGGCCGGTCACCACGACCTCGGCGGGGGCGGGACGGCCGGGGAACGCCCGGTCGATCCGGTCCAGGGCCGCCACCACCGGGATCCGGGCGGAAAACCCGCCGTCCGGCGGGTTTCCCAGCCGCAGGCCCAGGCCGGGGGCCGCGAGCGCGATCATGGCCAGCGCCGCCAGCGCGCCCCACGCCGCCGGGTGGGCCACCACGCGGCGGACGAGCGCGGCCCACAGCCGGGACGGGCGGGCCGCAGTGCGCCGCCGGCCCAGGAACGGGATCCGGCCCCGGTCCGCCCACCCGCCGAGCCAGGACAGCAGCGCGGGCAGCACGGTGAGCGAGCCGGCTACGGCCACGCCGACCACCGCGATGGTGCCGATCGCGACGCCGGTGAACACCGCGTACCCGGTAAGGAACAGGCCGCCCAGCGCGATCATGACAGTCAGCCCGGAGACCACGATGGCCCGCCCGGAGGTCGCCGCGGCGCGGCGCAGCGCCTCCGCGGTGCCCGCTCCCCTGGCCCGTTCCTCACGCTCGCGGCGCAGGTAGAACAGGGAGTAGTCGATGCCTACCGCCATCCCGATGATCAGCACCACCTCTGACGTGCTGGAGCCGACCGGCAGCCACTGGCCGGGGATGGCGAGCAGCGAGATCGCAGTCATCACCGCGGTCGCGGCCAGCAGCAGCGGGATGCCGGCCGCGATCAGCGCCCCGAACACGCCGATCAGCAGGACCAGCGTGACCGGCACCGATGTCACCTCGGCCTGGCGGAAGTCCTTGCTGACCAGGGCGTTCGCGGCCCGGTCGGCGCTCGCGTCCCCGGCCTCCTCGATCCGCAGCCCGGGATGACGGGCCGCGATCCGGGCCACCGCGCGCAGGGCAGGAGCCACGGACTGGTCTTCGTTGCTGGCTTGTCCGGGGACGTGGAAGGTGACCAGAGCGCTCCGGCCATCCCCGGCCACGAGCCCGGCGCGGCCGGGACCGAGGGGCGAGATGATGTCCCGCGCGGACTGCGGGAGGGCGGACAGCGCGGTGACCACCTGCCGGACGGCCTGGCGCATCTGCGGGTCTGACCCCAGACGGCCGGTGCCCCGCGCCTGGACGAGGACATTCTCCTGCGGCGGGGAGACCACCCCGAGCCGCTGCAGGGTCTGCTCGGCCTGGCCGGCCTGGCCGGCGTCGTAGGAGGGCAGGTTCTTCGCGGGCAGCATCTGCCCGAAGACGAAGACCGCGGCGACCAGGGCGAGCCAGCCGAGCACGGCGGTCTTGCGGTGCCGGGCGCTCCAGCCGGCGACGCGCTCGACGATCGGTGCCCGCGGCCGGGGCTCCTGGCGGTGGCGGTCCTCGCGGTCGGACCCGGTTTCCGGCAATACTGAACTGGACGGCTGGCGCATCATGGCCTTCTCTCGAGGACGGTGCGTGGGTCTGTCGTGAGCCCCCGCCCGGGAGCTGATCCCTCGCGGGCGGGGGCGTGGTCGTTACCTGGCGGGATGCAGCGGGCCCAGCGGGCCCGGATGGGTGAGCACCTCCTTGGCCGGGGCCAGCGGGTCGGCGGGAGCACCCAGCACGGCGCCCGCGATCCGGGCGTGCGCCCGGGCGGTCAGCACGAGCACGTAGGTGAAGAGCAGGAACGCGGCCAGGCAACAGGCCGCGGCCAGCCAGGCCTTGGGCGCCGTGTCCACGAAGAGTCCCCAGGAGCCGGGCCCGTGCGGCCCATTCGGGAAGTAGCCGAACTGCAGCCCGTGCGCGGACTGGCCGTTGTTGAAGGTCTCCGGAACCGCCCAGTACCAGGCCGGCACGGTCACGCCCGCCAGGAACACGAGCCAGATGCTGAGCACGGTCGTGTCCAGGATGAACAGCACCGGCCACAGCCCGATCAAGTAGGCGACGTCACGCCAGGTGGCCGGGTCCCGCCAGCGGGTCCCGACCTGCGCCATGATGCCCGGCCGGGTCACCGGGCGGTAGCCGCCCCGGACCGGCCCGGCCAGCACCGGCCGCAGCCGGGCGCGCTCGGCGCTGGCGCAGCCGCGCAGCACTCCGGACGCCGCGACCAGCAGCGGGATCCCGGCCAACGTGATCATGAAGACGGCGGCGGTCACCGTCGCGGTGAAGGCAACCGCGAACAGCAGCCAGCCTGCGACGAAGACGTACCCGGCCAGGAAGGCGGCGGCACGCCAGGGGCTGCCGGACACGGCCAGCCGCAGCGGGTTGCGGTAGAGCCTCAGCCGGGGCAGGGCCGGCCTGGCCGACGCCCCGTGCGGGGCGGGGGGACTGCCGTCGTGAGTGCTCATCCCACGTCCCGCATCAACTGCTCGACCGCCTGGACGTGCTCAGCCAGCTTGGCCAGCTCGGTCCGCAGCTCCTGCTGGTTGGCCACGGCCTCCTCGGCCAGCTTGCGGTACTCGGCCATCGCCACCGCGTCCGCGCGGTGGCTCTGCAGGCGGAAGTAGGACCAGACAACCACGGCGATGACCGCGCCGATGATGAAGATGATTCCCACGCTGATGGAGATGGCCGTCATGTTCGCGCCGGAGGCCAGGACGGGCCCGTGAGTCATGGAGTGCTCTCTTTCATGGTGTCTCCGCCCTCGGCGCTGCCGTCGCGCAGTGCCGTGATGATCGTTTCGGCGTTGAGGTGCAGGTCGAAGGGGGCCAGCTCGAAATACTTCATGGCCTTGCCGTCCTCCGACAGCTCCAGCTGGCCGGCCACCAGGCCCGCCTTCTCCAGCTTGTCCAGGTGCATGTAGAGCAAGGGCCGGGACATGCCGAGCCGCCGGGCCAGTTCGCTGACGTGCACCCGGCCGTCCCGCAGCTCGGCGACGATCCGCATCCGGTGCGGATTCGCCACCGCCGCGAGCACGGTAAGCAGCTCGTCACTGGTCAGCGTCTCTCTCCAAACCGTGCGTCTTTCACCTGTCAGAAAAAACTTACACATGGAAGGGGAACGCGTCAACTGCTTTCCCGCGGGCGCCCCGTCCGGATTGCGGCGGGCAGATCAGGCCGCGGGTGCCAGGTTCGCGGCCGGGTCAGCGAGGATGGGGCCTATGGGAGAACTGATCCTGCTCCGGCACGGCCAGACGGAGTGGAGCAAGGCCGGACGGCACACCGGGCGGACCGACATCCCGCTCACGCCGGACGGCGAGGCGGCCGCCAAGTCGCTGGCCCCGGCCCTGGCCGGGCGCCAGCTACGGCCTGCGTTCACCAGCCCGGCACTGCGCGCGGTGCGAACCGCGGAACTGGCCGGGCTGAGCGCCACGCCGGACCCCGACCTGCAGGAGTGGGACTACGGCGGCTATGAGGGCATGACCACGGCCCAGATCAGGGAGCAGCGCCCCGGCTGGTACCTGTGGCGGGACGGGGTGATCCCCGGCGATGCCCGGCACCCGGGGGAAACCGTGGCGGAGGTGGGGGCGCGCGCGGACGCCGTGCTGGCCCTGGTGCGGCCACTGCTCGCCGGGGGGGACGTGGTGCTCGTGTCCCACGCGCACATGCTGCGGGTCCTGGCCGCCCGCTGGCTCGGCCTGGAGCCGTCCTATGGCCGCCTGCTGCGGCTGGACACGGGGACACTGTCCACGCTGGGCACCGAGCACGGCCAGCCGGTCGTGCTGACGTGGAACGCGCCCGCCCCCGCCCGCTGAACGGGCCGCCGGCGGTCACGGTGCCCGCGGTCACAGGGGCTGGGTTACTTCCTCGATCCAGCTCAGGTAGGCCGCGGATCCGGCCACGATCGGCGTCGCGACGATCTCAGGCTCGTCGTAGCTGTGCCGCTGGGCCAGGAAGTCGGCGAGTTCCTGGTAGCGCGCGGCCGGCAGCTTCAGCAGCAGCGTCCACTCCTCGGCCCGCTCGAGATCGCCTTCCCACCAGTAGCTGCTCAGCACCGGGCCGGTCACCTGGGCGCACGCGGCCAGCCGGGCCGCCACCGCGTCGCGGCCCAGCTCGACGGCCTCGGCCCGGGAGTCGGTGGTCGTCTGCACCTGCAGGTACCTGGCGGCCGGCCACCCCGCGGGCGCACCGCCGTGGCCGTCTCGCCCGTGCCGCCGTGATCTGCCATGTCACCCGAAGCTACGCCCAGGCTGGGCCTCCCGGTCATGTCAGGAGTCCCCGGCGTGCGGCCGCGGCCCCCCGGCCGCCGAGGAAGGACTCCACGAAGTCCGGGCGGCCGGACAGCTCGGCCGGGGTGCCCTCCATCCGCACCTCGCCGCCGCCGAGCACGTACGAGCGGTCCGAGATGGCCAGCACCGCCCTGGCCCGCTGCTCGACGATGAGCACCGCCGCCCCGCTCTGGCCAGCTGGCGGACGTGCTCGGTGAGCAGCGCGGTGGCGACGATGGGGGCGAGGTTGGCGGTCGGCTCGTCGAGCAGGAACAGGCCCGGGTCGAGCATCAGCACCCGGCCCATGGCCAGCATCTTGCGCTCGCCGCCGCTGAGCTTCCCGGCGCTGCGGCCGAGCATGCCGCCGAGCCGGGGGAAGATGGCCAGCACCCGCTCGACGCGTTCCGCTACCTGCGGCCGGCGCAGCAGGTAGCCGCCCATCTCGAGGTTCTCCCTGACGCTCAGCGGGCTGAACACGTCGTCCACCTGGGGCACGTACCGACGGCGGCCCGGGCGATCTCCTCAGGCGCTGAGTTGGTGAGGTCCCGGTCGCCGACCCTCACCGTGCCGGACGACAGGTGCACCACGCCGGCGCAGGCCCTTGAGCAGCGTGCTCTTGCCTGACCCGTTGGGGCCGACCAGGGAGACGACCTCGCCCGGGTCCGCGCTCACCGTGATGTCCCGGATCACCGGGTCGCCGCCGTAGCCGGCGGTGACCTTCTCAGCCCGCAGCGAGAGGCCGGGGAGGGCGAGCTCAGCCGACAAGGTAGGCCTCCACGACCTCGCTGCGGCCCCGCAGCTGCTGCCATCGTTCCCTCGGCCAGGACCGCACCCCTCGGCCATCACCACGACCGGGTCGCAGAACTCGTCCATGATGGCCAGCTCGTGCTCGACCATCACGATCGTCATCCCCTCCTGGCACAGCGCCACCAGCTCGTTGCCGATGCGCCGGGCCAGGTTCGGGTGCACGCCCGCCTCGGCTCATCGAGGAGCAGCATGGCCGGACCGGCCATCAGCGCCCGCATGATCTCGACCAGCCGGCGCTGGCCGCCGCTCAGGTCACCGGCGTAGTGGTTGGCGAACTGCTCCAGGCCGAATCGCTCGAGGATGGCTTCGGCCCGGGCGATCGCAGCCGTCTCATCCGCCTGCCAGTAATGCTTGCCGAGCAGGGAGCCGCGCAAGGTGTCGCCCCGGTTGCCCGGGACCGCGGACAGCAAGTTTTCCATGACGGTGAGCCGCTTGAACTCGCTGGCCAGCTGGAAGGTCCGGACCAGCCCCAGCCGGGCCCGCCGGAAGGCCGGCACCCCGGTGATCTCGCGGCCCTGGTAGATGATCTTCCCGGACGTCACCGGGAGGGTTCCGGCCAGCATGGCCAGCAACGTGGACTTCCCGGCCCCGTTCGGCCCGATCAGCCCGGTCAGCGTGCCCTTCCGGACCTGGATCGACACCCCGTCCACCGCGTGGACCCCGCCGAACTCGCGGACCACGTTCACCGTTTCGAGCACCACCTCGGTCGGATGCCATGCGGGGCGCTGGCGCAGGCCCGGGCGGTCGGCCGGCCAAGGCCGCCCCGGACGAGGCCGCCCCGGACAAGGACGCCTGTGACGAGGCGGCCGACCCGGGGAGCCGGATCACCCGCTTGCGCTCCGGGAGGATGCCCTGCGGGCGCACCCACAAGAACACGCACGATAAGCAGCCCGATCGCGACCCACTGCAACGACGGGATCAGGTTCGGCGGCAGGCTGTTAGAGGTGGGGATGAACCGGGTGATCTCCTCGAACCCCACGGGGACCAGGATGGCCCCGAGGATCGCGCCCAGGTGGTTGCCTGCCCCGCCGATGATCACCGCGGCGAACAGCACCACAGTCTCCGCGTAACCCCATGCGGCCGGTGACCACGTGGTGATGTACGTGACCAGGATCCCGCCGCTCAGCCCGGCGATCGCGCCGCCGGTGACCAGCATCGCGGTGCGCAGCGAGAGCAGGTTCTTGCCAAGGGAGTCCGCGACCACGTCGTTGTCCCGCATCGCGCGCAGGCTGCGGCCGTACGGGGAGCCGGTGATGCGGCGGACGAACAGGTAGACCCCCAGGGCCAGGACGAGGGCCGCCACGGTGAATAGCCACTGGTACCCGGCCGTCTGCACGCTGAACACGTTGTCGCCGTGCAGCGGCGTGGGAATGAGCGACAGGCCCGCGTCGCCGTTCAGCAGCGGCCGGTAGTTGGTCACCAGCAGGTTCAGCAGTACCGCGGTCACCAGGAGCCCCACGGCCGCGAAGTCGCCGCGGAGCCTGCGGCCCACGAGGAACGTGAACGGCACCGCGATGAGGCCGCCAACCACCGCCGCGCCGATCCATGGCAGCGGGAACGGCAGGTTCCAGCCGCCGATGTACGACTGGAACCCGCCGTTGGCCGAGTCGTGCGGCAGGGCCAGGATCGCCGCCGCGTACCCGCCCGCCGCCTGGAAGATGATGAAGCCGAAGTTGGTGACGCCCGCCACCCCGAACTGCTGGCTCAGGCCCAGGCAGGCCATCGCGTCCACCGCCGCGTACACCAGCAGGTTGATGAGATAGAAGGCGCTCATCCGGCTTCCCGCCTGATCCTCATGCCGCTCCCCGCCTGGCTCTCATGGTGACCGCCTGATCCTCATGCCCGGGCGCCGAGCAGCCCCGTCGGGCGCACCCCGAGCACGATGAGCAGCACCACGAATGCGACGACGTACTTGTAATCGGCCGTGATGTAGGCCGCACTGACCTCGGTGGCTAGCCCGATGATCAGGGCGCCGAGCATGGCCCCGTAGGCCTGGCCGGGGCCGCCCAGGAACACGGCAGCCAGGATGAGCACCAGGAACAGGTCAGTGGCGGTGGCGTCGAAGCTGCCTGAGTCCATGGCGAACACCACCCCGGCCAGCCCGCACAGCGCGCCGGTCAGCGCCCACGTGACGGTGATGACCCGGTCGGTCCGGATGCCGCAGTTGCGGGCGAGCGACCTGTTGGCCGCGGTCGCGCGCATGGCCTTGCCCAGCCGGGTGTAGCGCAGCAGGCCGTGCACTCCGATCATGACCAGCAGGCTGAGCGCGATGACGACCACCTGCACGACGCTGAGGATCAGGCCGCCCAGATGCAGCGTCGGCCCTTGGCTCATGGTGTAGGAGACCGCGGTCCCGCCCGCCAGCGCCTGGACGCCGAACTCGACGATGAGGGTGATCCCGAGCGAGACGATCACCATCGTGATGGGCGACGTGCCGCGCCGCTGGAACGGCGTGTACACGCCGGAGTTGAGCAGCACCGAGCCGAGCGAGCACACGATCACCGCCGTCACCAGGCCGATCCAGACCGACAGCCCGGCCTGATTCACCACGTAGGCCACGAACGCCCCGGCGATCATGATGGCGCCGAACGCGAGGTTCAGCACATCGGTGACGCCGAACTGGAGGGTGAAGCCGACCGACGCGATGGCCAGCACCGAGGCGGTGACCAGCCCGAAGCCGATCGCGGAGAGAAAAATCGTCACGAGCCACCGGTCCCTGCGCCGTCCCGGCCCCCCGGGCCGCCCAGGCTCCCCGGGGCGGACGCGAGAGCCTGGGCGGCGGGGCGGGGGGTGCCTGCGGTCATCCGGCCAGGGCCCGCAGCTGGGCGGCGGTCAGGTTGCCGACCACCTTCACCGCGCCGGAGGCGGTGTAGGTATCGACCTGGAAGATGCCGGTCGAGTCGTGGAAACTGTCGAAGTTGGTCGGGCCGCCCGGTCCTTCGTACCTGATCGACTTCCCCGCCTTGAGCGAGGTGGCGCACTGGGCGAACGAGTAGCACACCGTGGCGCCGGGCACCCCGTTGCCGATCTTGACGATGTCCGGGCCGTACACGCTCGGGGAGGTGCTCTTCGACATGATCATGGCCAGCGCGGCCAGGTTGATCCCGTCGTAGAGATGAACACCACCCGGGGCGCTCAGGTAGGTGGTGAAGTTACCAGTGGCACCCGGCACCTTGCCCTGCTGGGACAGCAGCGCCTTGGAGAAAGCCTGGTAAGCGGGCCCGCTGGACTCCACCACCAGGTTGTCGGCGTGGAACCCGGACACGAAGGCCGGGGCGCCGACCGCGGCCGCCGCGGACTTGAAGAACGCCGGGGAGATGGCCGCGGACGTGCCGATCACCGGGATCATTTTGCCGCCGTTGAGCTGCTTGATCTCAGAGAAGAGGGTGGGATCGGCGGCCCCCAGCGCTTCAGTCATGATCGCGTCGGGGTGGGAATGGACGATCGCCTCGGCCTCACTGCGGAACGTGGTCGCCTTGAGGTCCAGCGTCTGGTTGGTCGTCATCGTGATCCCGGCCTTCTTCAGCGCGCTGACCGCGGGCTGGATGAAGGTCTGCGACCCGATGTCGTTCCCGAACGCCAGGGCGATCCGCTTGTAGTGCAGCTCCTGGGCAATGGCCACCATGGCGTAGGACTCCTCCAGGTCGGGAGGAACCAGCCGGTAAAAGTACGGGTAGCGGACATGATCGAACTCGGACTGCCCGGTCATGCAGAACATGGCCATCTTGTGCGCGTTGATGACCGGCGCCACCGAGGCCGCCTCGTCCGAGGTGCAGCCGATGACCAGGGCCAGGCCCGGGGTGGAGGCGAACATCTGGTTGACCGCCGGCACCGCGTCCGCCGGGTCACCCCGGGTGTCCACGCTCTTGCAGGTCAGGGTGTGGCCCAGCACGCCGCCGGCCTGGTTGATGGCGGCGGTCGCGCCATAGCAGGAGGCCAGGTACGTCGGGCCGAGGGCGGCGTCGGCGCCGCTGAACGGCGCGACGTCGGCCACGGTGAGCTTGCTGCCGGACGCGCCGCTGCTGGAGCCGCCGCCGGCTGAGCTGCCGCCGGAACTGCTGCCGCAGGCGGCTAGGCCGAGGGCCGCCACGGCGCCTGCGGCCAGGATCGTCCCGGCGCGCATCGCCGGACCGGGGCGGGTACCCGCCGCCGTGAGGCTTCGGGTCCCGGTGGCCGCGGCCACGCGCCTGAGGGTCGTGAACTTCATTGTCCCCCTCCGTACCTGGGGTGGAGTGACGTGGCTCAGAAGCCGGATTTGAGTGGTGTGCCGGGACGCCAGCGCCAGTCCTGCGGGGCGTCTTCCTCGGCGACCACCCGGTTGCGGATGGAGCCGAGTCCTTCGACGGCGACCTCGATGACGTCCCCCGGGTGCATCCACACCGGGGGCTTGCGGGCGAAGCCGACGCCGCCGGGGGTGCCCGTCGCGATGACGTCGCCGGGAACCAGCCGGGTGAACGAGGAGAAGAACTCGACTGCGCTGGGCACGTTGACGAGCATCAGTGAGGTCCGCGCCGACTGCATGACCTGGCCGTTCAGCGTGGAGCTGATGGCCAGGTCGGACACGTCCAGCTCGTCGGTGGTCACCACCTCGGGGCCGATGGGCATGCTGCCCTCGAAATTCTTCCCGGCTGTCCACTGGCTGGCGGCCCGCTGCCAGTCGCGCGCCGACGCGTCGTTCAGGACCACGAAGCCGGCGATCGCGTCCAGGGCCTTGTCGGCGGTGATGTAACGGCCGCCCGCGCCGATCACGATGCCCAGCTCGGCCTCGTAGTCGAAGCGGTCGGTCAGGGCCGGCTTGACCAGGTCGGCGTACGGGCCGAGCACGCTATCGGCGCCCCGCACGAACGCGTCGGGCCAGGTGGGGACGTCTCGGCCGCCCTCCAGGGCGTGCTCGCTGTAGTTCAGGCCGAGGCAGAGGATGCGCGGCGGGGACGGCACGGCAGGGCCGAAGTCGGCGTCCGCCACGTCACGCCCGCCGGCGTCGGCAAGGGGCCGGATCGCATCCAGGGCCGGCAGGCCGCCCTCCAGGACGTGGTGGAGTGAGGCGAACCGCGGGTCACCCGTGGCCTCAGCGACGTTGACGTAGCCGGAACGGCCCCTGACATGCAGCCGCAGCCCGTCCTGGGTGGCAATGGTGGCGAGCCTCACGTGCCCGATCTCCCTCGGTGACGATGCCAGGTGCGGTCATCGGGCGCGGGCCGTCTGGCCGCTCATGATTGGTCGGGGTATTACGACGATTGGTTGTATACAACCAGATTGGTCGGAGCATAGGTCGGGGCCTGCAAACGGGTCAATAGGGTTAAGCAGAAATTAACGCCCATCCGTGATCACGTTCTGATCTCGATTGGTAGCATTGGTTGAGCGAGTCAGGCCGGGCGCCTGGCCGCTGGGCGTGACGTGGCCGGGCCGCGGCGCCCGACCATGACGGGCATCAGGGCGGAGAGAACGACGGGGATGCAGAACGCAGCAGGGGCCAGGACCCCGATACCGGCCGAACTGAGGTACCAGATGGCCGAGCTGATCCTGGCCGAGTCCGCGCGGGCCGGCCTGGGCCCGGGGTCGCGGCTGCCTACCGAGCGCAAGCTCGCGGCGGACATGAGCGCGACCCGCACGTCGATCCGGCACGCGCTGGCCGTGCTGCAGGCCCAGGGGCATATTTCCCGGGAGGTGGGCCGCGGCACCTTCCTGCGGCAGAACCCGGATCCGCGTGAGCACAGCGCGGGAACGCCTGCCGCGATCATGGATGGTGGCGGCGCGCGCGGCCCGGGCCTGGCCAGCCCGGGAACCCCCGGCGGCGGCCCGGCGGGTGAGGCGCCCGCTGGCTTCGGCCCGGCCGACGTCATGACGATCCGGAGGCTGCTGGAGCCGCTCGCCATGCCGCTCGTCGTGGCGTGGGCGACCGCCAGCGACTTCCGGGAGATGGACCGCTGCCTGGCCGGCGGGGACCGGGCCGCCAGCTTCGACGAGTTCGAGAACTGGGACCTCGCGCTGCACCGCACGATCATGGCGGCCAGCCACAGTCCCCTGCTCGGGCAGCTCTACGCGGTCATCGAGACCGCCCGGCATGGCCATTCCTGGGGCGACCTCAAGCGGCGCAGTGCGTCACGGGAACGCCGCGAGAAGTACCAGGCTGATCACCGCGAGCTCGTCGCCGCGCTGCGCGCCCGGGACAGTGACCGCGCCACCGAGGCGATGCGCACGCACCTGTCCCGCGTCAATAACGATCTTTTCGGCGAGACCGCGTAGGCACGCTCACCGGCTGATGAGCTGGCGGTCGGCGTCGGCGCCGAGCAGGGCACGGGACAGCTGGGTGAGCATCGCGGCCAGGTCCGCGTGCTGCTCGGGGTCGAATCCCTGCAGCAGCTCGCACAGTGCCTCACGGCGGGCGGCGAACAGCCGGTCCGCCGCGGCACCCCCGGCGGGGGTGAGTTCCAGCATCCCGTCCGCCCGCACCACCAGGCTCCCGGTCACCAGCGCGTCCACGTACGGGCGGCCGTGATCGACGGTCACGTTCGCCTGGCGGGCCAGTTCCTCGCCGGCCACCGTTCCCTGCTTGGCCAGCCGGGTCAGGACCCAGCAGCTGCCGCCGGGCAGGTCGAGGCCGGCCCGGGCGGCCAGCCGCTCGTACCCGCGGCGGCGCATGTCAGCATCGGCGAGCCGGCACAGGGCACGCTCCACCTCCTGGACCGAGGAGCGTTCCGTGGTGCCCGCGCCCACCCAGGACAGGTGGTTCAGACCGCCCAGGTCACCGACGATTGTCGGCAGGGCCGTAGACACGATGGTCTGGTCCAGCGCAGCGAGCAGGATCGCCAGCATCAGCGCGGCGTACACGAGGAGCAGGCCACCACGGGGGCTGACTGCTGGCGGTGCCGGGCCGTCCTGGTGGTGCGCCATATGGGGTTATGTATCACCCGGCGGCGAAATCAACCGTCCCGCCGGCTGCGCGACCCCGCCGGCCCGGGGACCGGCGGGTCGCGGGCCGCGGAGCGGGCCGCTCAGTACCCGCCGCCACCCCCGTAGCCGCCGCTGCCCGAGCTGCTCGACGCGGACATGGACGGGGCCGGCGAACTCGGGACCATGATGGAGCCCGGTGACACGGCGCCGATGGCGGTGACCCTGAGCACGTGCCAGACCCCGCCGAGCCCGTTGCCCTTGACCTGGCCCGGGGCCATGTCGCCGGCGTACAGGTAGAGCGGGTGCCCCTTGTAGGTGGCCTGCTGCACCCCGTTGGCCCGGGTGATGGTGCCGAACTTGCCGACCAGCCGCACGCCCATGGCCGCCTCGGGCTTGCCGGTCAGCGGCGGCCAGGCGGTCGCGCAGGAGCCCGTGCAGGCCGAGCTCATCTGAGTGTCCTTGGAGTACCAGTACAGGGTGAGGCCCTTGGCGTCGGCCAGCACCGGGCCGGCGCTCGTCTTGATCTTCGTCAGCGCGGCCATGCCGGAGGAGTTCATCCCCGAGCCGCCCATCGAGCCGGACGCGGCGGGCATGGACTTGGCGGGCATGGACTTGGCGGGCATGGACTTGGTGGACATGGCGTTGGCCCCGCCCGCGGTGCTGGGTGAGGTGCTGCTGCCGCACGCGGCCAGCAGCAGGGCAGGAATGGCGAGGACCGCCGGCGCCCATCTGCGGTAACGCATCGTGTCTCTCCGCTCATGAGGAGGGGCGGACATTTAAACCCGAGCACGTACTATCCCGCGCCGGAGTTCATGAGCGGACCCACATTTCGGCTTACGACTTTATTACGCATCCCGCCGACCTTTTTGGCTGGCCGGACACTCTCGGGGGGTCCGGGGGGTCCGGGCGGTTGTTGCCACGGGGGAGAAATGGCGGGGTGCCGGGGGTCGTCCCCTGAGCACCCGGGGACCCCGCCGCACCACAGTGCACGAACAGGTCCGGTGACGGGCGGGGCGGGCGTGACGGGGGTTACGGGGGGCGTCCCCCCGGGTGACACTGCCCCGCGGCTAGACCGCGATGCGCGCGGCCAGCCAGGCCAGTGACAGCGGATACCGGTAGTCGATGCTCATGTGCGTGCCCTCGAACAACTCGAGGTGAATCACCTCGTCCGGGACGCCGGCCTCCCCCAGCGCCGCGCAGAAGGCCTGCGCGCCCAGATCGAGGAACCACTCGTCGCGCTTCCCGGCGTCGAGCCAGATCCCGCGGAGCCCGCGCAGCGCCGCCGCGTGGGCGGGCACCATCCGGACCGGGTCCCAGTCCAGCCAGCGCTGCCACACCTCCGGCCGGAGCCTGCCGGTCTGCGGTTCGAAGGGCAGCTCCACCTGGCCATCCGGGGTGGCGGAGAAGCAGGCCGACACGCCCAGCAGCATCAGCAGGTCGTGATCGGCCTCCTTGGTGAAGGAGACCCGGGACTGGAAGTCGTCCCACCACCGCCAGATATCCCCGTCGTAGTCGCGCAGGTGACGTGCGGACTTGCCGAATTCGGGGATGTAGCACAGCTCGTACAGCGAGTCGCCGGCGTGCGAGGCCAGCGCCCCGAACAGGTCAGGCCGGAGCATCGGGGTGATCATCGCGCCGAACCCCCCGCTGGACTTGCCCGTGATCCCCCGGTGCGCCGCGGACGGCTGCGTCCGGTAATGCGCGTCCACCCAGGGCACCACCTCGTCGCACAGGTAGGAGTGGTACCGGCCGGTGCCCGGGGAGTCCACGAACTGGCTGCCCCCGTAGCGGGTCCAGGCGTCCACGTAGACCACGATGGTCCCGGGCGCCTGCCCGGACGCGAACACCGCGTCGGCGGTCTCGGGAAACGGCTGCCGGTACGGCGAGCGGTTCCGCCACATGGCCAGGTGCCCGGTGTAGCCCTGGATCACGTACACCGTGGCGTAGCGGCGAGCCGGGTCGTCGTCGTATCCGGGCGGGACGTAGACCCACAGCGGTCGCTCGTACGGATCGCCGAGCGGGTTGCCGCGCAGCAGCTCGCTGGTGATCACGTGCTCGTCGATCCGGCCGGCCAGCTCGGCGGACCAGGGCAGCATCAGGCCTCCTGCGATGTCGGTAACAGTGCCTCCCCCACGGTAGAACAACCAGTCCTACCGTAGAGGAATGAGCCCTGGTCAGGCGGAACGAGCGCAGATGGAACGGGACCCGTCCGAGCGGCATTTCGCCGAGGTGGTCGCCGCGCTGGACGGCCACCGCCCCGCTGGCCGCGCCGGGCGTCCCGCCGCCGCGGACCCGGTCCGGGATGGCTCCGCCCTGACCGGCCAGCACTGCCTGGACCTGTTCGACGCGCAGCTGGCCAGCCGCCATCTCGATCTCGCCGCGCGCTGGCTGCGGGCCCGCGGCGCCGGGTGCTACACGATCGGGTCTTCCGGGCATGAGGGCAACGCGGGCGTCGCCGCGGCGCTGCGGATCACCGACCCGGCCCTGCTCCACTACCGGTCCGGGGCGTTCTACCTGGCCCGGTGCCAGCAGGCCACGCCTCACCGTGACGGGGTCCAGGATGTCCTGCTGGGACTGGTGGCCGCGGCGGACGAGCCCATCGCCAGCGGCCGCCACAAGGTGTTCGGCCATCCGCAGCTGCATGTCCTCCCGCAGACTTCCACCATCGCCTCGCACCTGCCCCGCGCTCTCGGACTGGCCTTCTCCCTCGACCGGGCGGCCCGGCTCGGCCGGCCCGCCCGGTGGCCCGCGGATGCGATCGTGACCGCCAGCCTCGGCGACGCCTCCCTGAACCACTCCACCGCGACCGGGGCGATCAACGCCGCCGCGTACTGCGCCTACCAGCATCTCCCGCTGCCGCTCCTGATCGTGATCGAGGACAACGGGATCGGGATCAGCGTCCGGACCCCGCCCGGCTGGGTCCGGGCCGCCGCCCGGTCTGCTCCGGGCTTCGGTTACTTCCACGCGGACGGGTCGGACCTGGCCGCCGTCTATGACGCGTCGCTCGCCGCCTCGGCCTGGGTCCGGGAACGGCGCTCCCCCGCGTTCCTGCACCTGTCCGTGGTGCGGCTGGGCGGGCATGCCGGGTCGGACGTGGAAACCAGCTACCGCGGGGCGGCCGCGGCCACGGCGGACCTGGCCGCCGACCCCCTGACCGGCACGGCCCGGCTGCTGGTGGCCGCGGGCATCCTGACCCCGGCCGGGGTGGCCAGCCGCTACGAGGAGTCACGGTCGCGGATCCTGCGCCGCGCCGCCGGGGTGGCCGGCCGCCCGAGGCTGGCCACGGCCGCGCAGGTGCTGGCCCCCCTCGCGCCCCATCATCCCGGGCAGGTCCGGGCCGGGGCCAGCCTGGCCGCCGGGCCGCGGCCCCGCGGCGGGGCCTTCGCCGGGCGGCTGCCCGAGTCGGCGGGCGGGCTCACGCTCGCCCAGTCGGTCAACGCGGCGCTGGCCGACGCCCTGGCCGCCCGGCCCGGCATGCTGGTCTTCGGCGAGGATGTGGCCCGCAAGGGCGGCGTCTACGGGGTGACCCGCGGGCTGGCGCAGCGGTTCGGCGCCGCGCGGGTCTTCGACACCCTGCTCGACGAGCAGTCCATCCTGGGCCTGGCCCTGGGGGCGGGCCTGGCCGGGCTGCTGCCGGTCCCGGAGATCCAGTACCTGGCGTACCTGCACAACGCCGCCGACCAGATCCGCGGTGAGGCGGCGACCCTGTCCTTTTTCTCGCAGGCCCAGTACCGCAACCCGCTGGTCGTGCGCATTGCCTCCCTCGCCTACCAGGAAGGTTTCGGCGGCCATTTCCACAACGACAACGCGGTGGCCAGCCTCCGGGACATCCCCGGGCTCATCATCGCCTGCCCGGCGCGGCCCGACGACGCGGCCGCCATGCTCCGGACCTGCCTCGCGGCGGCCGAGGCGGATGGCCGCGTCTGCGCCTTCCTCGAGCCGATCGCCCTGTACCACACCAGGGACCTGCACCAGGCCGGTGACGGGGGCTGGCTGGCCCGCTACGACCCGCCGGGCCTGTGGCCGGCCGGGCACGTGCCGCTCGGCAGCGCCCGCCGCTACGGCAACGGCGGCGACCTCACCATCATCACGTTCGGCAACGGGCTGCGGATGAGCCTGCGGGTGGCCGCCCGGCTGGGCGCGGACGGGATCGGCTGCCGGGTGCTGGACCTGCGCTGGATCGCGCCGCTGCCGGAGGAAGACATCCTGCGCGAGGCCGCGGCCACCGGGCGGGTCCTGGTGGCCGACGAGACCCGGCGCACCGGCGGGGTGTCCGAGGCCGTCATCACGACCCTGATCGACGCCGGGTTCACCGGGAAGATCACCCGTGTCAACAGCGAGGACAGCTTCATCCCGCTGGGTGACGCCGCCCAGGCCGTGCTGCTGTCCGAGGCGTGCATCGAAACCCGAGCGCGGTCCCTGCTGCCCCGATAATCCCGGTCCGGCAGGCCCTGGCCGCCCACCTCGGCCCGCAGGACGGCGTCGGCCCAGGACATGTGGGCGCGACAGGGCCACCACCACTGTGCTCGTGCCAGCTCTGTTACCCGGCCTGCGTCCCTCGTCCCGATGCACCCTTGGCAACGGTGGCCGCGCTAGCTGGGACGCTTGGGTTGATGTGGTCAGCGCCCCCGAACCAGGAGTGATCCGAGAACACCAGGTGCCAGTGCGTGTTGATGCCGTGGCTCCGCAGGATGGACAGCTCCGTGAACCTGTGGTGCCGCACACGGTAGAACACCAGCGTGACGTGGTGGCCGAGGCTGAACACACCGGAATCGCTTCCCCAGAGCGCGCCTGTCGCCCTGGCTTCCGTGCCGTTCCACTTGAAGAAGCGCGGATGGCTGAGCCAGAAAGTTGGCCCGTCAGCCAGATAGAGCCTGCCGTGCCGGTACGGCGACATCGTGCCCTGGTTGTGGTTGACGGCTTCCACGACTGGTGTCCTGCTGGCGGATGCGGCTGGTGCTGCACTGGCAGCCGTAGTGCTAAGGATTCCGGCCAGCGTCATGGCGGCAGTTCCGGCTAGTGCCGTGATCTTGGTGATGTTCATGAATTTCCCCCTGTGTTGCCCACGTTACGCGCTGTTATGCCTGCACCTCTCCGGTCCAGTGGGCCGGGTCGTTCCCCTGAACGGTCCACGAGTCGTCGCGGTCGGTGGTCCAGCCCTTGGCCCTCAACCCACTTCTCGGTCTTGAGGAAACTGGGCGGGACGATCCTGGCCGCGCGGACCTCGTCCAGGTTGAAGACGGTGCTGGGCCACGAGTACGCCGGGTGGCGGGGCGAGGGCCGAGTAACGAGTCACTGGCCGAAAATGACCCGGCGCTCCACGCCAGCACGGGCATTTCCGGCTCCCTGGCCTGATTATCGCCGCGACGGCCGAGGAGCACGGCGCCACGGTCCTGCGCAATGACGCGGATTACGACCGCATCGCCGAGGTGACCGGGCAGCCCGTGGAATGGGTGGCTCCCCGCGGTCCCTCTAAGCGTCGCGTCCCGCTGGGCCTGCACATTCAGCCCGCGGGGGCGGGGCTGTGGCGAGCAGGTGGGCGCGGAGCGCGACGGTCACCTCGGCCGGGTCGGACACGTTCGCCAGGTGCGCGGCGCCGCGGATGACCGCCAGCCGGGACCCTGCGATGCCCCGGGCGATGACGGCGCCGTGCCACGGCGGGGTCGACGGGTCCTCCGACCCGGAAATCACCAGGGTGGGCGCGGAGATCCGCGCGAGGTCGGCCCGCAGATCCATGCCCGCGATGGCCTCGCAGCAGCCCGCGTAGCCTTCCGGGCCGACGCCATCCAGGGTGGCGGCGAAGGCGGCCGGGACGGACGGGGACCGCGCGGCGAACCCGGGCGTGAACCAGCGGCTCACCACCTGGGCAGAGATGGACGGCAGGCCGTCATCCCGCACGGTCGCCGCCCGCTGCACCCACAGGCCGGTGTCCGGGAACCTGGCCGAGGTGCAGCACAGCCCCAGGGCGTCGATGCGCCCGGGCGCGTTGGCGGCCAGCCACATCCCGATCATCCCGCCCAGCGACACGCCACAGTACGACGCGTGCCCGATCCCGAAGTCGTCGAGCAGGCGGAGCACGTCCGCACCCAGCTCGGCGATCGTGTACGGCCCCGGCGGGGCGGGCGAGCCGCCGTGCCCGCGATGCTCATAACGGAGCAGCCTGAAGTGCTTTCCCAGCACCGCCAGCTGCGGTTCCCACAGGTCCCGGGTACTCCCGAGCGAATTGCCGAGCACGAGGACCGGTGCGTCCTGCGGGCCCTCCAGCGATGCCGCCAGGCGCACCGGGTCAGACATCGAGGAAGACGGTCTCGTGCTCGCCCTGCAGGTGAATGTGGAACTGGAACCGGTACTTGCCGTCCGGCTCCGCGGTCGCGATGAGGGTGTCCCGGCGGGCGGGGTGGGCGATGGCGGACAGCACCGGGTCGTCCGCGTTCGCCTCCACCTCGTCGGGGAAGTAGATGCGGGTCACCACCCGGTCCAGCAGGCCGCGGGCGAACACCGACACGTCCAGGTGCGGGGCCTCCCGGCCGCCGTCCGGGCTGGGCAGCGCGCCCGGCCGCAGGGTGACGATCCGGTAACTCCCGTCGGGGCCGGTCGGGCAGCGGCCGAACCCGCCGAACGCGGGTGCGGTCCCCGGGGCACCGCGCGGGTCGTCCGGATGGGAGAACCGGCCATCCGGGTCCGCCTGCCAGGTCTCGATCAGCCCGTCCGGGACCGGCGCGCCCTCGCCATCCAGCAGCCGCCCGGTGATCGTGATCGCGCCGGGCGTGCCCTCGGGCACCACGGCCGGGCCGTCCGGCCACGGCAGCCCGATCGCCAGGAACGGCCCGACGGTCTGCGAGGGCGTCAGCGGCAGCCCGCTCATCGCCGCTCCTCCTGCTTCCTGGTCGCGGGCTGTTCCTCGAACACGGTCCCGGCGCTGCCCCGGAGCACGACATCCCACTCGTAGCCGAGCGCCCAGTCCGGCTCGGTGAGGTTGATGTCGAAGCGTGAGATCAGCCGCTGCCGGGCCTTCGGGTCCGGGATCGAGTTGAAGATCGGGTCGTATTCGAAGAGCGGGTCGTCCGGGAAGTACATCTGCGTCACCAGGCGCTGCGTGAACGCCCGCCCGAGCAGCGAGAAGTGGATGTGCGCGGGCCGCCAGGCGTTGGGGTGGTTCCGCCACGGGTAGGCGCCCGGCTTGATGGTCACGAACCGGTACCGGCCCTCGGAGTCGGTCACGCACCGGCCCGCGCCGGAGAAGTTCGGGTCGAGCGGGGCCGGGTGATTATCCACCCTGTGCTGGTACCGGCCGGCCGCATTGGCCTGCCACACCTCGACCAGCGTGTCCGGGATGGCCCGCCCGTCGCTGTCCAGCACCCGCCCGGTCACGATGATCCGCTCGCCGAGCGGCTCGCCCGCGTGCTGGGTGGTCAGGTCCGCGTCGGCGGGCGCGACCCGGCCCTCACCGAGCAGCGGCCCGGTGATCTCGGTCAGCCCCTGCGGGATCGTCAGCGGCATCTGCCGCGGCGCCCGCAGCGCCGTGGACCGGTAGCCCGGCGAGTCCAGCGGGGGATGCAGACCCCGGGGCCGCTCGTAGGAGGGCAGGATCAGCCCGGCAGGGGGCGACGGCTGCTGCGTGGTCATCGGGCTGCTGCTCCTTCTAGCTCGGCTTGTCCGCCTGGTTCTGAGGCTGGCCCTGGTTCTGAGGCTGGCCCGGATTCTGAGGCTGGCCCGGATTCTGAAGCAGGCGCAGTGCGGTGAGCTCAGCCGCGGTGGGCGGCTCGAGCACGTGCAGCGAATCCGAGACGGCGAGCTCCCAGCCGGTCTTGGCCGCCACGTCCGCCACCGTTACCCCGGGATACAGTCCGGTCAGCGTGAGCTCGCACGTCGCCGGATCCGGTTCGAGGATGCCCAGGTCGGTGATGACCATCCGGGGGCCCGCGCCGGCCAGTCCCAGGCGCTCCCGGTACCCGGCCCCGTCCCCGAACCCGACGGAGGTCACGAAGTCGACCCGCTCCACGAACGACCGGCGGCTCTGCCGGACCACCACGATCACCTCGCGGCACGAGGCGGCGATCTCCGGGGCACCGCCGGCCCCGGGCAGCCGGACCGAGGGCTGGGCGTAATCGGGGCCCACGACCGTCGTGTTGATGTTCCCGAAGCGGTCGATCTGGGCGGCGCCGAGGAAGCCGACCCCGATCCGGCCGGGCTGCAGCCAGTAGTTGAAGATCTCGGGCACGCTCACGACCGCCTCGGCGGTCTCGGCGAGGATCCCGTCACCGATCGACAGCGGCAGCCGGCCCGGCCTGGCCCCGATCGTGCCCGACTCGTAGATGAGCACCAGGTTCGGCGCGTGGGTGGCCCGGGCCAGGTTGGCCGCGGCGCTGGGCAGCCCGATGCCCACGAAGCAGGTCATGCCGTCGTGCAGGGCGCGGGCCGCGCAGGCCGTCATCATCTCGTCGGAACTGAACGCCGCAGGCTCCTTCGTCGACGGCACGGCCGCCCCGGTGGCGTTCATGCCCCACATCCTCCCCCGTCGGTCCCGGCACCGGCCAGCGACCCGGCCTCACCGTAGACCTCCTCGGCCAGCCACCGGCTGAACCGCTCCCGGTCCCGGCTGATCGCGTCCCACGCCTGGTAGTAGTCGTTGTCACGGGCTGAGTACCCCAGCGCGTAGGAGGGATGCGAACCGCCGGGCGCCTCAGCCACGAAATTGACGACCCAGGAGGGCAGCACGACCGCCCCCGGCTGGGGCCGCAGTTCCGGCACGATCTCCTCGACCGTGACGATCGACCGCTGGGCACACAGCACGGCTTCCTTCTGCACTCCGGTGATCCCCCACAGCTGGACGTTCCCGGCCGGGTCGGCCCGCTGGGCGTGGATGATCGCCACGTCCGGGTTCAGCGCGGCCACGGCCGTCAGCTGCTCGCCGGTGAACGGGCAGGTGACCGACCGGATGGCAGGCTGCCCGTCCAGTCCGGGCAGGCCCTCGAGGCCGGTGCCGCCGTAGCCGCGCAAGATCGCGAACGGCACCCCGGACGCGCCCGCCACGTACCGGTTCGCCATCCCCGCGTGGCTGTGCTCTTCCAGCTGGAGCGGCCCCGGCCACGCATTCTCCACCGCGTCGCGGAAGCGGTGCAGGGAGCCGACCCCCGGGTTGCCACCCCAGGAGAAGATCAGCCGGCTGGCGCAGCCCGCCCCGATGAGCTGGTCGTACAGCACATCCGGGGTCATCCGGATGAGGGTCAGATCACGCCGCCGCTGCCGGATCACCTCACGCCCGGCCGCGAACGGGATGAGGTGGGTGAACCCTTCCATCGCGACCGAATCCCCGTCGTGGACGGCCCGTGCGACGGCATCGGCCAGTGAAACGATCTCCGCCATATCCTCCTGCCCAGTAGAGCAAATACCGCGACAGCAGCCACCGTTCCAGCGGCCACCGCCACAGCAACCATGGGGACAGCGAGCACCCCGCGCGTACCCGACACCATCATGACGATGTGGTCGCGATAAGTACAGCCGTTCGTCATACGGACATTACCGCCCAGACGGCCCGGGACGCCGCGGCCATCTCACCCGGCCTCGGCCAGCACCTGCCGGGCGATCGCGAACGCGCGGTTGGCCGCGGGAACCCCGGCATACACGGCCGTGTGCAGCAGCACCTCGCCGATCTGGCCGGGGGTCAGGCCGTTGCGCAGTGCCGCCCGCACGTGCATGGCCAGTTCCTCTTCCTGGCGGAGCACGACGAGTGCGGTGAGCGTGATCATGCTCCGCTCGGCGCGGGACAGCCCCGGCCGGGACCAGATCTCCCCCCAGGCGTAACGGGTGATGAAGTCCTGGAACGGCGCGGTGAGAGGCGTGGTCGCAGCCACCGCCCGGTCCACGTGCTCCTCGCCCAGGACCTCACGGCGGACCGCCATCCCCTGCGCGGCGCGCTCAGCATCGTCCATGGTTCCGCCTTTCACGGCTCCGGGCAGCGACGCCGCTGCCGGGCCAGGAAGGTTACCCACCCGCGGCGCGGCCGGCGCGGCCCGCCCGGGCCGGCCGTACCGGCAGCCGTGCCATCGGGGTCCTGGCCGCCGGGATCCTAGCCCGCCGCCCTGGCGTGTGCGGTCAGGGCCGCGTCCACGAACCCCGCGGCCGCGCCCAGGTACCCGGCGGGGTCCAGGGCCGCGGCGACCTGCTCCGGCGTGATCCCGGCCGGGCCGAGCTGGCCGGCGTCCAGGCGGTCCAGCAGCGCCTCGCCCAGCGTCCGGCCGTCCGCCACGGCCGCGGCGCTGGCCCCGGCCAGCAGGTCATGGGCGGCGGTGCGGCCCAGCGCGGGCGTGAGCAGCGCCGCGACGTGCTCGGCCATCGGGAAGCCGCCGGCCCCGTCCAGGTTGCGCCGCATCCGGGCCGGATCGGGTTCCAGGCCGGTGAGCAGGTCCGCGGCCCAGGAGGCGGCCGAGCCGGTGAGCCGGAGCAGGTCCGCCAGCGGCTCCCACTCGGCGTGCCAGGCCCCCGCGGCCCGCTGGTGCTCCTGCTCCGCGGCGGCGGCCAGGGTGGCGAGCAGCCCGGGGACCTGCCGGGTGCAGCCGAGGACGGCGATCGAGGCGACCGGGTTCCGCTTGTGCGGCATGGCCGACGATCCGCCCCGGCCGGGCCCGCCACCCTCGATGACCTCGCCGACCTCGGACTGGGCGAGCAGGGTGACATCACGCGCGATCTTGCCGAGCACCCCGGCCGCACCCGCGCAGGCCCCGGCGATCTCGGTGATCCGGAGCCGGTCGGTGTGCCACGGCACGGCGGGGGCCCGCAGGCCGAGCTCGGCGGCCAGCAGCGCCGCGACCTCGGGGCCGCGGCCACCGAGCGCGGACAGGGTGCCCGCGGCCCCGCCGAACTGGACCGCGAGACGGCTGGCCGCAACCCGGTCCAGCGCGGCCGCGGCCTCATCCAGCCCGGTCAGCCAGCCGGCTGCGACCAGCCCGAACGTGACCGGCACGGCCTGCTGGAGCAGGGTGCGGCCGATCATGAGGGTGTCCCGGTAGGCGGCCGCCAGGCGGGCCGCCGCGGCGGCCGCCGCGGCCAGGTCGTCCGAGATCACCCCGAGCGACTGCCGGGCAATCAGCATCGCCGCGGTGTCGATGATGTCCTGGCTGGTCGCGCCCTGGTGCACCGCTCCCGCGGGGCCCGGGGGCAAGATCCGGGTCAGCGCCCGGACCAGCGCGGGCACCGGGTTGCCGGTCAGCGCGGCCTGCTGGCCGAGATCCGCAGTGTCGAAAGCCTCGGCCCGGGCCGCCGCCGTGACCGCCGCGCCCGCTCCTGGCGCAGCCATCCCGGCCTGCTCGAGCGCCCGGGCCAGGGCGGCCTCGGTATCCAGCATGGCCTGAAGCCAGGCCTGGTCGGAGGTGTCGACGGCACCACGGCCGAACACCCCGTCGAAGAGCCCGTGGGAAGTGTGCACCGCCTGCTCCTGCGAGAGTGCGCGCGTCATCGGCTTCCTGCCCGGCCCACCCTAGCGGCCGGCGGCCCGGAAGATCCCCGGCAGAATCCCGGTCCAGGGATGCAACGCTGCGTAGGCAACTAGTGCTCGTATGTGATGTAACTCAGGAGGCGGCCATTCTGGATGCGGCGACTGATGCGGTGGAGACCACCCGGCAGGAAGAGTTCGGCCAGTTCATGGCGGCCCGCTGGCCCGGGCTGGTGCGGCTCGCCTACGGGCTGACCGGGGACCGGTGGCTGGCCGAGGATGTGGCGCAGGCCGCACTGGCCAGTGCCTACGCGGCCTGGTGGCGGGTGCGCAGGGCCGATGACCCGGACGCTTACGTGCGCCGCATCCTGGTCAACACCAGCAGCCGCCGGTTCCGCCGCCGCCGGGTCACCGAGCACGCCCGGGAGCCGGGTGACCTGCCGGACCGGCCGGTCGCGGATCCGTCCGACCTGATCGGCCAGCGCTCCGCGCTGCTGTCGGCGCTGCGCGAGCTGCCGGGCAGGCAGCGGGCGATCGTGGTGCTGCGGTACTGGGAGGACCTCAGCGACGCCCAGGTCGCCGCCGCGCTCGGCTGCGCCGAGGGCACGCCCAGCCCGGGAATCCCGCCGCCCGCCCGGCGGCCGCCCGGACCGGGGCCGGGCCCAGTTCCCCGGGCGGTGGCCTCGGTGCCGCCGGCCGGCGACCTGAACTCAGGCCTGCCGCCGGGCGGGAACGCCTTCGCCGCCGGCCTGGCCGGCGGGGCGGCCTGGCAGCTGTCGGTGCGCAACATCGCGGGCGGGGGGTCTGGCTGCCTGCCCGCGGTCATGCTCGACGGCACCGTCGGTGACCTGCTCGCCGAGGCCGGCAGCCAGGCCATCACCGCCGCGGCGTTCCTCGACGACGCGCCCGGTCACCCGGGCGCCGGCTTTGCGGCCCTGCAGGTCGCCCCCGCCGTGACCCGCCTCACGGCGGTTTTCCGCAACGGAACCAGGCTGGCCGTGCATCCCGTGCTGCGGCACGCGTGCGGCCGGCAACTGCACCTGGCGGGCTTCGCCTACCCGGCCTCGGGCGTGGCCCGGATCACCGCGTACTCCAGCGGGCCATTCGCCTCGGCAGCCCGGGAGACCGTCCCGGCCAGCCTGTTCCGCGGCGCGGGTGACCCGGGCGGTCTCGCCGCGGCAGCCGGCCCTGCGGCTGGTTCCGGGGGTCTGGGAGCACGCCGACGCCACCCCGCCGGACACGGCGTCCGGCACCATCGGGTCGGGACGTCTCGGTTCCGGGCGGTGGCGGGTCACGGTGACGCTCGGCGCCGTGACGTCATTCCCCCCGGCCGGCTGAACGCCCCGCCGCCGGCCGGCGGATCCCTCCGCCGGCCGGCCCGCGGAAATCCGCCGCCCACAGCGGGGGCTTCGTGGCCTATCGTCAGTTGTATGACCGTGCAATCGCCTCTTCCGGGCGGACCTGGCCTGGCCCAGGTGCGCCGCCTCGTCACCGAGATCCCCGGCCCGTGTTCACGCGAGCTGCTGGCCCGCCGTGAGGCCAGCGTGGCCCGGGGGGTCAGCCATGTCCTCCCGGTATTCATCAGCGCCGCAGGTGGCGGCGTGCTCATCGATGTTGACGGGAACTCCCTGATCGACTTCGGATCCGGGATCGCCGTGGCGTCGGTGGGCAACAGCGCCCCCCGCGTCTCGGCCGCCATCCGTGAGCAGGCCGACCGGTTCACCCACACCTGCTTCATGGTCACCCCGTACGAGGGGTACGTGTCGGTCTGCGAGGAACTCGCCCGCCTGACCCCCGGGGACCATGAGAAGCGCTCCGCGCTGCTGAACTCCGGGGCGGAGGCGGTGGAGAACGCGGTCAAGATCGCCCGGCACGCCACCGGCCGGCCGGCGGTCATCGCGTTCGACCACGCCTACCACGGCCGGACCAACCTGACCATGGCCCTGACCGCCAAGAACATGCCGTACAAGGACAGGTTCGGGCCATTCGCCGGGGAGATCTACCGGATGCCGATGGCGTACCCGCTGCGCTGGCCGGGAGGCCCGCAGGCGTGCGCCGCGAACGCGCTCGACATGATCACCGGGCTCATCCATACCCAGGTGGGCGAGGACAACGTGGCCGCGGTGATCATCGAGCCCATCCAGGGCGAAGGCGGCTTCATCGTGCCGCCGGACGGCTTCCTGCCCGGGCTGGCCGAGTTCTGCCAGGAGCACGGGATCCTGCTCATCGCCGATGAGATCCAGACCGGTTTCTGCCGGACCGGCGATTGGTTCGCCTGCGACCACGAGGGCGTCGTGCCCGACCTGTTCACCACGGCGAAGGGCATCGCCGGCGGGATGCCGCTGGCCGCGGTCACCGGCCGGGCCGAGATCATGGACTCGGTGCACACGGGCGGTCTCGGCGGCACCTACGGCGGGAACCCGGTGGCCTGCGCGGCCGCCCTGGGCGCCATCGAGACCATGGCGGCGGAAGACCTGCCCGGCCGGGCCCGCCGGATCGGCGAGATCATGCTGCCCCGGCTGCACAAGCTGGCCGAGGCTTACCCGGTCATCGGCGACGTGCGCGGCCGCGGGGCGATGATCGCCATCGAGCTGGTCCGCCCGGGCACCCTCGAGCCGGCCGCGGACATCGCGGCGCGGGTGGCCAAGGCCTGCCACACCGCGGGCCTGGTCGTGCTCACCTGCGGGACGTTCGGGAACGTGCTCCGGTTCCTGCCCCCGCTGGTGATCGGGGAGCAACTGCTCGAAGAGGGCCTGTCCATCCTGGAAGACACCTTCGCCGCGCTCTGACCCGCCTCAGCGCTGCCCGGTAATGCCTAGAAAACTACGGGGTAGCCGGCGGCCGTGATGGTCAGCTCGGCCTCGGCGAAATGGTGCCGGCACAGGGTCACCGTGAATGGGTCGCGGTAGGCGACACCGGCGCGCGGCTTCCAGCCGGTCACGATGGTGACCATGGCACGGGCCGGGCAGTCCGCGTGGTCGCAGATATCGGTGTGCGTGAGTTCCGGGACCCTGGCGATCTCCTGCACCTCGCTGAAGTGGACGTCCACGGGAGTGGCGACTAGGACGCTCATGATGACTTCCTTCCTCAGCGGCCGGGCCGGAGCAAGGAGCCCTCGGCAGCCTTTCCCGGTGTTGCTGACATCGTAGGAAGGCGGGTAGCGCGGGCGGTCATACCTTTGCGGTAGCCGGGCTCGGCAGTTGGGATGAACCACGGGCGGGTCCCGGGGAAGCCTGAGCTGCGGCGCCCTGACCCGCCCTCCGCTCCCGGCGATCAGGCCACCCGGCCCTGGCCCGGTGGCCCGATCGTTATATGACCGTTCCTTGACGCGCCTGATCACCAGGGTTACCGATGAGTAGATCATCAGTGCTGGCGAGTAGCCGCCTCGGCGTTGTCAAGGAGGACCTGTGCGCCATCGAGCCCCCCGCCCCCGTTCGGCCGTCCTCGCTCTCCGCACTGGTGCCGCCGTGCTCGCCGCGGCGGCGCTCGGCAGCCTGTCACTGGCCATGCTGGCCCCCGCCGCGGCCAGCGCCCAGTCCGCCGCGGCTTATGTGGCGCTCGGCGACTCCTACTCCTCCGGTGTCGGGGCCGGAAGCTACACCGGTTCCAGCGGGTCGTGTGACCAGAGCACCAACGCCTACCCGGCCCTGTGGGATGCCGCCAACCAGCCCGCCTCGTATGCGTCCGAGGCCTGCTCCGGCGCGACCACGGCGGACGTGCTCAGCTCCCAGCTCGGCGCGCTCAGCTCCGCCACCACCCTGGTGTCCATCACGGTCGGCGGCAATGATGTCGGCTTCTCCTCGGTGATGGAAACCTGCGTGCTGCTGCCGCAGAGCAGCTGCGTCCGCGCCGTGCAGCACGCCGAGGCCCTGACCGCCTCGCAGCTGCCGGGTGAGCTCGACTCCGTGCTGAACGCCATCCACGCTCACGCGGCGAACGCCCGGGTCGTCGTCCTGGACTACCCGGAGCTCTACGACCTGTCGAAATCCTCGTCCTGCATCGGCCTGAGCACGACCGACCGGACCGACCTCAATCGGGGTGCCGACCAGCTCGACAGCCAGATTCAGGCGGCCGCGGCGCGGCACGGTGATGTGTTCGCCGACGTGCGCGGGGTCTTCGGCGGCCACGAGATCTGCGACTCCGGCAGCTGGCTCCACTCGGTCAACTTCCTGGACGTCAGCGAGTCCTACCACCCCACGGCGGCCGGGCAGTCCGGCGCCTACCTGCCCGTGTTCAGCAACTACGCGGGCTGACCACTCACCGGCGATCACCACGTCGGTAAGGGCGGGGTCAGGGCGACCTCACCGACCTCGGGAGTGCGGGTCGGGGCCAGTCCGGCCCGCCGGGCCAGCGCGGCGAACTCAGCCGAGTTCACCACGGCGGCCCCGCCGGGATCGTTGTTGAAGTAGACGTACACGTCGGCCCGGGTCAGGCGGGCCTCCCTGATCCGGTCCACCCAGGACCGGAGGGCGTCCTCCCCGTAGCGGGGCCAAGGGTCCGCGGCACCCTCGTGGAAGCGCAGGAACCCCCAGCCGGCTGTCCGCCACAGCGGCGTGACCGGCCGCCCGAGCCGGTCCGCCCAGCAGAGGGCAGCATCATGCTCAGCCAGGATCCCCCGCACCTCGTCCGTCCACCACGTCTCGTGCCGCGGCTCGACACAGATCCGCAGCACCTCCGGCCCATCCTCCCGGACCGCGGGCCAGGCCTCCCGGAATTCCGTCAGGCACGCATCCAGCAGCCCAGGGTCAGCGGTCATGGTCGGCGGCAACTGAAGCAGCACCGGCCCCAGTTTCGGCCCCAGCCCTGCCGCCGCAGCCAGAAGCCGCGCGACAGGCTCAGCCGGATCCCGCAACCTCCGGACATGAGTCAGGTAGCGGCTCGCCTTGACCGCCATCACGAAGTCACCCGGCGTCCGTTCCCGCCACCCCCCGAACGTCTCCCGAGACGGCAACCGGTAAAACGTGCCGTTATTTTCCACCGTCATGTACTTGGTGGCGTAGTGCTCCAGCCACCGCTTCTGCGCCACCTCCTGTGGGTACAGCCCGTCCCGCCAGTCCCGGTACTGCCACCCCGAGGTCCCCACCAGAACGGTCATGGTGTGCCTTGTACCCCCCGCCATCCGCGACCAGGGGAAGATGGGTTATGTGACCCCGGGGGAAGTGGTTGTTGACCCCGGGGGGAACGGCTACTTATTGACCGGGAACCCGAGACTCACGCCCCCGTGACTCGGATCGAGCCACCGCGACGTGACCGCCTTGCCCCGCGTGTAGAAGTGCACGCCCTCGGTCCCGTGCACGTGGGTGTCGCCAAACAGGGAAGCCTTCCACCCGCCGAACGAGTAGTAAGCCATCGGCACCGGGATCGGGACGTTCACCCCGACCATGCCGGCCTCGACGTCGAACACGAACCGCCGGGCCGCTCCCCCGTCGTTGGTGAAGATCGCGGTCCCGTTGCCGTACGGGTTCTCGCTGACCAGCCGGACCGCATCGGCGTAGGTGGACGCGCGGACCACGGACAGCACCGGGCCGAAGATCTCGTCGGTGTAGCAGCCCATCGACGGGGTGACGTGGTCGAGCACGCTGGGCCCGAGCCAGAAGCCGCCCTCGCTGCCGCCGATGACCGGATGCACCCGCCCGTCCACGGCCAGCGTCGCGCCCTCACGGACGCCGGAATCCAGGTATGAGGCGACCTTGTCCCGGTGTGCCCCGGTGACCAGCGGGCCCATCTCCGAGCGCTCGTCGGTGCCGGGCCCCACCCGCAGCTGCGCCACCCGCTCAGTGATCTTGGCGACCAGCTCGTCACCCACGGGACCGACCGCGACCAGCACGGACACGGCCATGCAGCGCTCGCCCGCGGAGCCGAACCCCGCGGACACCGCGGCGTCGGCGGCGAGGTCGACGTCCGCGTCCGGCAGCACGACCATGTGGTTCTTGGCGCCGCCCAGAGCCTGGACTCGCTTGCCCGCTGCCGTCCCGGTCTCGTAGACGTAGCGCGCGATCGGGGTTGACCCGACGAAGCTCACCGCGCGGACGTCGGGGTGCCCCAGCAGCGAGTCCACGGCTTCCTTGTCGCCCTGGACCACGCTGAACACGCCGTCGGGCAGGCCCGCCTCGGCCCACAGACGGGCCAGCAGCAGCGATGCCGAGGGGTCCTTCTCCGAGGGCTTGAGCACGAAGGCGTTGCCGCAGGCGATGGCGAGGGGGAACATCCACATCGGCACCATGGCGGGGAAGTTGAAGGGAGTGATGCCGGCTACCACGCCAAGCGGCTGCCGGATCGAGTAAGCATCGACGCCGGTCGATACGTTTTCGGAAAAACCACCCTTGAGCAGGTGCGGGATTCCGCAGGCGAACTCGACGACCTCCAGCCCGCGGGCCACCTCGCCGGCCGCGTCACCGGCCACCTTGCCGTGCTCGGCGCTGATCAGCGCGGCCAGTTCCCCGGTGCGGCGGGCCAGCAGCTCCCGGAACGCGAACAGCACGCCGGCCCGCCGGGCCAGCGACGCGGCCCGCCATCCGGGGAAGGCCTTGGCCGCCGCGGCGACGGCGTCGTCCACCACCGCGGCCGAGGCGAAGTCGACCGTGCCGGTGACCTGGCCGGTGGCGGGGTCGTAGATGTCGCCGTGCCGCTCGGCCACGCCGTCCCAGGGCTGCCCGCCGATCCAGTGGCTGATGTGCTTGCCCGTCCGGATGGCACTCACGGGCTGGCCTCCCCGCTCACCGCGCGCAGCGCGTCGGCCAGGATGCCCAGGCCCTCCTTGGCCTCGGCCTCGGACAGGTTCATCGGGGGGGCCATCCGCAGTGTGTGCCCGTACAGGCCGCCCTTGCCGATGAGCAGGCCGCGCTCCCGGGTCTCCTCCAGCATCCGGGCGGCCAGCGCCGGGCTGGGCGCGCCGGTCGCCGGGTTGACCAGGTCGATGGCGAACATCAGGCCCTTGCCGCGGACCTCACCGACCACGCCCAGCGGCGCGGCCGCCTCCCGCAGCCCGCTCATGATCATGCTGCCCAGCTCGGCGGCGTTCCGCTGCAGGTCGTGGGAGAGCACGTAGTCGAGGGCGGCATTGGCGGCGGCGGTGGACAGCGGGTTGCCGCCGAAGGTGGAGATGCCGTTGCCGGGCAGCCCGTCCATCAGGTCGCCGCGGGCGATCACGCCGCCGATGGCCATCCCGTTACCCAGGCCCTTGGCGAACGTGATGATGTCGGGGGTCACGCCATGCGCGCCGATACCCCAGAAGTGCTCGCCGGTCCGGCCCCACGCCGTCTGCACCTCGTCGGAGATCAGCAGCGCACCGCGCTCGCGGAGTACCGCGGCGTACTCGCCCAGCAGCCCGTCCGGCGGCATGGTGAACCCGCCGACGCCCTGCACCGGCTCGGCGATCAGGCAGGCCACGTCCCCCGCGGTGGCGGTGCTCAGCACGTGCCGCAGGTCCTGGACACACGCGGCGGTGTACTCGGCGTCGCCCAGCCCGGCGAAAGCCGGCAGCTGGCGGTCCGTGCCGTGCAGGTAATGCACCGCGAACGGGGCCAGCGGCGAGCTCTTCCACGCGCCGTTGCCGGTGATGGCGACCGCCCCGAAGGACCGGCCGTGGTAGCTGTTGCGCAGCGCCAGGACCTGGTTGGACCGGCGGGCCGCGGTGGCCAGCATCAGCGCGGTCTCGTTCGCCTCGGTGCCGGAGTTGGTGAAGAACACCTTGGCGTTCTCGATCCCGGACAGCCGGGCCAGCTTCTCGGCCAGCTCCACCTGGTTGCGGATCAGGTACAGGGTGGACGTGTGCACCACGCCGGTATCCAGCTGGCGCTGGACCGCCTCGCGGACCTCGGGCACGTCGTAGCCCAGCATGTTGGTCAGGATCCCGCAGAAGAAATCCAGGTAGCTGCGGCCGCCCGCGTCGGTGACGCGGCTGCCGCTGCCGCTGGTGAGTTCCAGAGGCTGGTCGTAGTAGAGGGCGACCCAGTTGGGGATGACGCGGCGGTGCCGCTCGAGGAGTTCCGACATCCCCCCAGTCTGGCCGAGGGACCCCCGCCTCGCCTCCGACACAGTGTCACCAATAACCCCCCGATCCTGACACTATGATCAGATCCTCCGTACGCTGAGGGCAACCGGCCCGCCACATTTCCCGCGGACGGTGCGCCGGGCCGGGCGATATGACCGTTTTTGGCGAACGATGCGCGAGAAATGTCGCGGGAAGCGGGCGGCGGAGGGAGACGGCGGATGCCCACGGTGGCGGAGGTTCTCGGGCTGGACGCGGTGCGGCGCGGGCATCCGCAGGTGGTGGCGGCGTCCCGAGGGCTGGGTGCGCCGGTCCGGTGGGTGCACGCGATCGAGTTCGCCGACGCGGCCCGGCTGCTGCGCGGCGGCGAACTGGTGCTCACCACCGGGATCGCCCTGCCGGACGAGGAGCCGCTGCTCGGCGCCTACGTGGCCGGCCTGGCCGGGGTGGGGGTGAGCGCCCTCGCGGTCGAGCTCGGCCGCAAGTACACGGGCGGCCTGCCCGCCGCGTTCATCACGGCCGCGGAGGAGCGCGGGCTGCCGCTGATCGTGTTCACCCGCGAGGTCCCGTTCATCGAGATCACCGAGGCGGTACATGCCCTGATCATCGACGACCAGCTGGAGCAGCTGCGGGCTTCGGCCCGGCTGCACGAGGTGTTCACCGACCTGGCCGTGGCCGGGGCCGGGCCCGCTGACATCCTCCGGGAGGCGGCGCGGCTGGCGGGCAGGCCGCTGATCCTGGAGGACCTGTCGCATCATGTGCTCGCCTGCGAGCCGGCCGGGACCGATCCGGCCGCCCTGCTGGCGGAGTTCGGGACCCGGTCCGCCGCGGTGCCAGCCTCGCCCCGCACCGCCTATCACCCCGGCCCCGGCTGGCTGGTTACCACCGTGGGCGCGCGCGGCGAGGACTGGGGGCGGGTCATCCTGGCCTGCGGCGGCCCGCCCGCGCCGGCGGACACCGTGCTGGTGGAGCGGGCGGCGACCACGCTTGCGCTGGGCCGGCTCCTGGCCCGCCAGCAGGAGAGCCTGGAACGTCAGGCGCACCGGACCCTGATCAGCGTCCTGCTGGCCCAGCCCGACGCGGACCCGGATGAGCTGGCCGCCCAGTGCCGGGCGCTGGGCGTGCCGGTCACCGGGCGGCAGCTGATCACCGCCGTGATCAGGTCGCCGGAGGGCGGTGCGGGGCTGCTGGCCCAGGCCCGGGTGCTGGACCTGGCCGAGGCGTTCGCGGACGCCTGCCGCACCGAGCGGATCCCCGCGCTGGTCGGCTCGCTGGATGACGTGCGGGCCGGTGCGCTCCTGTCCGCCGGCGCCGGGAGCGACCCGGAGCAGGTGCTGGGCGGCGTATGCACCGCGGCCCGGCGGGCGCTGGCCCGCCGGGCCAGGCGGCCCTACGGCATGCCGGCCGGCGAGCCGGTGATCGGGGTGGGCACCGCGGCCAGCGGCGTGCGCGAGGTCCGGCGCTCGCTGCTGGAGGCGCGGCAGGTCGCGGACGCCGCGGCGGAGACCCCGGGGCCGCGGGACGGCCGGCCCTTCTACCGCCTGTCCGACCTGCGGCTGCGCGGCCTGCTCTCGCTGCTCGGCGGGGACACCAGGCTGGCCACGTTCGTGGACCGGGAGCTCGGGCCACTGCGCGAGTACGACGCCGTCCACGGCACCGGCCTGATCAGCGTGCTGGATGCTTACCTGGCGGCCGGGGGCAACAAGGCGGACGCCGCCGCCCGGGCCCATCTGGCCCGGCCGACCCTGTACGAGCGGCTGCGGCACATCGAGCGCATCCTCGGGGTCAGCCTCCACTCGGCCGAGTCTCGGACGTCGCTGCACGTCGCCCTGCTCACCGCGCAGCGGATGCCGCCTCCGCCGGGAACCGCGGGCCGCCCGGGTTAGAGGCTGCTTACCCCCCAGTAAGTCAGCGGCCACCCCTGACCACCACCGCGGCGGGCTGGCCGTCCTGTCAGAGGATCACGTGAGCACGCCACACAACACTGGCCGCCCCGCTCAGGCCATTCGGGGAGAGGGGAACCGCGGCGTCATGGCTATCGGTACCGAACGTGGGCCAGCGCGGGCCGGCACGGGGTCGTGCACCAAGTGCACCTGCTCCCGATTCGAGGGACAGGGCAGCATCTGCGAGAACTGCAAGCACCACTACGACGAGCACAACGTCGCCTGGCTGCGGTTCCAGCTGGCCCGCCATCGTGCCTGCCAGCCTGGCTAGCAGCGGGCGGTGACGGGGCTGTCAGGGGCTGAATCTAACCGCTGAAGGAGCGATCCTGGCAGAGCGCCCGGATCGGCGCGAGGTCGCCCGGCGCGGCCAGGCCGGCGTGGTAGAGGCGCAGCTCGGTGGCGCCGGCGGAGAGCACCGCCCCGGCCTGCGCGGGCAGGGTGGCCGGGTGGCCGCCCAGGCCCGCCACGGCCTGCAGGACGGCGGCGATCCGGGCGCCGGGCGGCGCCGCGGCCGCGGTGCGGGCGACCAGGTCAGCAGCGGAGGCGGGGTTGCCGCAGGCCAGCACCACGCCGTCCGCGCCGCCGGGGCCGCACGCCACGGCCGGGTCGTAGCCGGGGTTCGCGCCGGCGGCGTGGAGGTCGGGCGCGGAGTGCACCAGGACGGGCTGCCCCGGGGCCGCGGCGCGGACGGCGGCGAGCACGTCGGAGAGCAGCTGCGCGGCGGCGGCTTCGCGGGTCTGGCCGAGCACGGCCGCCGCGTCTTCGGGCAGCACGGCGGTGCCGTCCGCGGCCGCGCGGACCTGGGCCGCGAGCTTCGCCGGGTCCGCCCCTGCTGCCCGGTAGGCGTGCCCGCACCCGGCGCAGAAGCACAGGGACAGGAGCCATGGCCCGTCGGCCCCGGCCGGGCCCGCCGGGCTGGCCGCATCGCCTGTCTTGTCGTGCGCGCTGCCGTGCTCGAAGCCGTACCAGCCGCACGCCTCCAGCTCGATCGCGTCCACCCCGGCCAGCGCGGCGACCTCGGCGGCGAGGGCCGAGGCGTACTCACGGACGGCGGCCGAGCCCGCGCACAGGGCCCACGGGTACACGTCACCGAACGCGTTGCGGACCGCCCGCTCCCCCGTCGCCGCGAGCCGGGCGTTGTGCGTGACGACCACCCAGGCGGTGACGCTGATGCCGGCCGCGCGCAGTGCGGCGGCGGCCCGCCCGAACGAGCCGGCCGGATCCGGGCCCCCGGCGGGGGCGTCCGCGGCCACGGGCCGCAGCTGCCGGCCGTCCCAGCGGGCCGGGTCCGGCCGGTAGTACACGGCGGCATCGCGGGTGACGATCCGGTGCCGCGGGTGGAAGGGGGTCACCGCGCGGACCGCGTGGTAGGCGGCGGCGAGCGTGATCTCGGTCAGCCCGAGCCCGGCGATGCGGTCCGCGGCGGCCGGGTCGCCGTCCACGTCCCAGGGATAGAGGTACGCCCCGATCCTCACTCGTCCTTCCGCGACCACGGGCCCCACGGTCACCCGCGCAGCGGGGCGGGCAGCAGTTCGCCCGGGAAGTCCTGGTAGGTGACCGGGATCAGCCAGCGGCGGATCGCGGTCGCGCCGACCGACGTGTAGTGCGGGCTCGTGGTGGCGGGGAACGGGCCGCCGTGGTGCTGGGCCCAGGTCACGGCCACGCCGGTGGGCCAGCCGTTCCAGATCACCCGGCCCGCGGTGCGGCTGAGCACGTCGGCTACCGGTGCCGCGGCGTGCAGATCGTCAGCGGACCCCGGGTCGGCGTGAATGCTGCCGGCCAGGTTGCCGCCCAGCCGGGCCAGCACCGGCAGCAGCGCGCCGACCGACGGGTAGGTGATCACCAGGCCGGCCGGCCCGAACCGCTCCTCGGCCAGCTCCGGCAGCCCGGCCGCGAACTCGTCCAGGCTGGTGAGGAAGGCCTGCGGGGTTGCCGCCCACGGGCCCTCCCCGGGCTGCCCGGTGGCCAGCGGGGTGACCGCCGGGTCCGCAGCCAGTGCCGCGGCCGCCGACTCGTACGAGGCGTGGATCCGCTCGGACAGCATCGGCGCGCCCACGGCGGCGTGGACCGCGTCCGCGATGGCCGTGCGCAGGCCCTCGTCGTCGGGGATGAACAGCAGCCCCGGGTTGGTGCAGAACTGCCCGGCCCCCAGCGTGAGTGACCCGGCGTAGCCGGCGGCCGTCTCGGCCGCACGGGCGCCGGCCGCGCCGGGCAGCACCACGGACGGGTTGACCGAGCCCAGCTCGCCGTAGAACGGGATCGGGACGTCCCGCCCGGCGCAGATCTGCTGCAGCGCGAGGCCGCCCCGGGCCGATCCGGTGAAGCCGGCCGCGGTGATCGCCGGATGACGGAGCAGCCTGACCCCGGCGGGCACGCCAAAGATCACCGCGAACGTTCCGTCTGGCGCCCCGGCTTGCGCCAGCGCGTCCGCCACGATGCGGGCGGTCGCGGCCGAGGTCTGCGGATGCCCCTCGTGGGCCTTCACCACCACCGGGCAGCCGGCCGCCAGCGCGGACGCGGTGTCGCCGCCCGCGACCGAGAACGCGAACGGGAAGTTCGACGCCGAGAAGACCGCGACCGGGCCGGCGGGCCGGACCATCCGGCGCAGTCCCGGCACCCCCTGGGCGGGCGGGCTGGTGATCACGTCCAGGTAACCGCCGTCTTCCAGGACGTCCGCGAACATCCGCAGCTGGCCGGTGGTACGGGCCACCTCGCCGGTCAGCCGGGTCGCGCCCAGCGCGGTCTCGGTGTCGGCCAGCGCGGCCAGCTCGGCGGCCCGGGCGTCCAGCGCGGCGGCCACCTCCCGCAGCGCGGCCGCCCGGCCAGCCGGGCCCGTGGCCTCCCAGCCCGGCCGGGCCGCGGCGGCCGCCCCTGCGATCGCGTCCACGGCGCTGTCGCTGGTCTCGGCGACCGGCTCCCCGGCCGGCTTGCCGGTGCGCGGGTCATATCCCTGGATCATGAATCGTCCGTCCTTCGCCGTTACCTCAGGTGTTCCGTGTCGTAATCGGGGCGGGTGAACTCCCCGCCCAGATAGGCGAACACCGGATCGTCCGGATCCGGTGCCCCGTGGGCGGCGATGACCTCGCCCGCGAAGTCCTCCGCGTCGTCACGCGGCTCGTAGCCCAGGGCGCGGGCCTCGTCCAGGCTGACCCAGCCGCCACGGGTGTTGGCCGATACGCCGTAGGCCACCCGGAAGCCGGGCCGCTCCGCGGCCAGGCACGCCTCGAACAGCCGCCCGGCGTCGTCGGGGGACAGCCAGGTGGACAGCATCCGCGTGGTCGCCGGCCGCTCGAAGCAGGACAGGATGCGCAGGCAGATCGCGTCGAGGCCGTAGCGGTGGTGGTACATCGCGGCCAGCCCCTCCCCGGTCACCTTGGACACCCCGTAGTAGGTGTCCGGCGCGGGAAAGGCGTAATCCGGGGCGGGGAACTCCGAGCGCGGGGTGAACCCCACCGCGTGGTTGGACGACGCGAAGATCACCCGGGGCACGCCGGCCCGGCGGGCGGCCTCGAACACGGTGTAGGTGCCCTGGATGTTGATCTCGATGATCTTGTCCCAGGGGCCCTCTCCGGACACCCCGCCCAGATGGATCACGGCGTCCGCCCCCGCGCAGGCCTCGGCCATCGCGGCCATGTCGGTGACCGAGGCCACGATCACCTCCTCATCGGGCCCCGCAGAGGCGGGCGGGGTGATGTCGAGCAGGCGCAGAACCCGGCCGGGACGGGTCAGCCGCTGGCGCAGCATGGTCCCGATCCGGCCGGACCCGCCGGTGATGAGGATGGTCGGCACGGCAGTCGA
>CAWAJB010000023.1:0-490087 GCA_963782185.1 uncultured Actinomycetes bacterium | reverse complement strand
ATGATCATTATCCTGGGGCTCATCATCCTGGTGGCTGCCGTGATCGCCGGTGTCGCCGGTGTTCTGAGCAACAGCGGGACCGGCCACGCGCTCACCCACGGGTTCTCGGTGTTCGGCTATCACGTGACTGGCTCCACCGGGACGCTGTTCCTCTACGGCATCGTGGCCGGGGCGGCGGGCGTGCTCGGGCTGAGCCTGCTGCTGGCCGGGGCGCGGCGCACCTCCCGTCGCGGCCGCGCCGCGCGCCGCGGGCTCAAGCAGTCCCGACGCGAGACCGCCGCCGCCACTCAGGCCCGCGATGACCTGATCGACCAGCGTGAGGCCGCCCGCGCCTCCACCGCGAGCAGCCTGGGGACCGGCACGCCCGGCGGCCACCAGCCGGACACGAGCGGCAGCCGGTGGAACCGGCTGCGCCCGCCCGGGCGCCGGCCCGGACCCCAGCAGGCGGCAGGCATGAACCCGCAATCGGGGAACGGCCAGTCCGCCCCCCAAGCTCCTGCCGGTGCGTCCGCCCCAGCAGATGACTCACTAGAAGGGTCAGCCAGCCGTGAGTATCGCCAAGAAGATCGCGCACAAAGCCGAAGCGGTTAAGGGCAGCGCCAAGAAATCGGCCGGCCGGGTCACCGGCAACCGGCGCCTGCGCGCCGAGGGCCGTGGTGACCAGGTCAAGGGCAACACCAAGCAGGCGGGGGCGAAGGTCAAGGACGCCTTCAGGCACTGAGCGCCACGCGCCGCCAGCCGTGCCCCACGGGCGATGGCGCGGGGCAGCGGGATCGCATCCGGCCAGACCCGGGACAGCACCCCGGATGGGCCGCAGGGTGTGAACCGGCCCTTTCATGACAGACGTGGTGTACCCATGCGCCCGCGTCCACGCCAGGAATCCGCAGATGGAGGCATCGCATGGCCGCGCACGATCGGCATCAGCACGTCGAGGTCGGCGATAACGACCGCACGGTCGCCACAGCCGAGGTGACCACCTCCGAAGAATCCGGAGGAACCGCCCGGGCGTCTTTGCGCGCCGAGTCCGGGCACATCACTCCGGGCCGCCGTGCGAGGCTGGTCGATGCCGTGCTGGACCTCCCCGAGGTGCGGGAAAGCACGCGCCTGGAAGTGGCTTTCCCGGTCGGCGACAGCGAGTCACTGCACCGCCTTCAGGAACGCTGCGAAGACGTCAGCACCCGGCCAGCTGGAGGGAGCGCGCTCTTGGATGCGAATCTTCCGTCCGGCAGTGCCGGGAGCACGGCACAGGAGCCAGCCGGCCAGAACTTCAGACTGCAGACGGGTAAACCTGGCGGATCGTCTGGTCACTGACCGCTCTTGCGGGCGGGCTGATCACCCCCCGCACGTCACCGCGCTGCAGACCGCTGGGCCTGCTGCCGCGCACGCAGCAGAAGGTACCCCCGCAGTCGGTGTCTCGCGGCGCGCGGCTCGCCGCCGTGGTCACCACGAGACCGGCCGGCTCGCCGCCGCAAGCACCATGACCAAAGATTCTTGACCCGGCGAATGCTGCTCGCTCCGCATTCCCTGCACGTGAGTCAAGAAATGTAATACAATGGGCGTTGCTCCGGGCCCTGGCAGCTGCACCCGCAATATCTGCGGGCACGCGGCAGGGCCCGGATTTTTTGTTCCCCGTACACAGGCGGTTGACGGTAGCACGTTACGTCCAAAGGACGGTGAAAACCCCGGGAGAGTTCTTCTCCCACCACGGTTTGCTCAGCAAGGCCGGCTGCCGCATATGTCACCTGGTCACTAACAAAGGAGCCGGTCATGGGCAGTAGGGCGAGGATCGTTCTCGGCCGGGCCGCAGGGGTGATCGCCAACATGGTGTTCCCCGGCAGGAGATCACAGCACCTTGTGATCACCTGCCTGATCGGCGCCGCCCAGGGGGCTGCTGGGCGGCTGGGCGGCTGGGCAACCACGAGGCTGTTCCTCACCGTGATCGCCGGGGTCATCCTGCTGCCCGCCTGCCATCCGCTTACCGAACGGCCTGGCCACCTTGCGCATCGCTGAGAAGAGCCTGAGCCACCTGGCCTCGCCGTCGGCATGCAGTTCGCCCGTATCTGCCCGGGAGGGTGTGCGGATTCCGCCCGCTGCGGATGGCCGGCGGCTGAGGGATCTGGCCGGGCTGGATGACCGGGAGCTGCTGGGCATGGTCGGGTCGCTGCCGGGGGAAAGCGGAACGCGCGCTGCGGCGTGTGAACTGCTGGTGGCCCGGCACCGCAGCCTGGTGTACTCGTGCGTGCGGCGGTACGGCCGGGGCGTTGAGCCGGCCGAGGACCTGGTGCAGGTGGGTTATGTCGGGCTGATGAAGGCGATCAGCCGGTTCGATCCGGCGGTCGGCGGCAACCTGGCCGCCTACGCGCAGGTGTGCATCAGCGGCGAGATCAAGCGGCACTTCCGGGACAAGTGCTGGCCGGTCCACGTCACGCGCTCCGTCCAGGAACTGGCGCTGGAAGCCCGCGAGGCGGACTGCCAGCTGACCCAGGACCTGGGCCGGGCACCGTCCGACTCCGAGATGGCCCGGCACCTGGGAGTGACCAGCGCTGATCTGCGGGAGGCGCGGCAGGCGGAGATGGCCTGCCGGCCATCCTCGCTGGACGCGCCGCTGGCTGGCCAGCCCGGTGTCGTCACCCTGGCCGATGTCCTCGGCGAGGAGGACCGCGGGGTGGAGCACATGCTCGGCATGCTGGCTGTCGCTGCGTACTGGGGCGAGCTGCCCCTGCGGGAGCAGAAGATCCTGCTGATGCGCTTTGCCGGCGACATGACCCAAGCACAGATCGGCCAGCAGCTCGGCATCTCCCAGATGCACGTTTCCCGGCTGAGCAGCCACGCGCTCGGCTATCTCCGCCAGCGCGTGCTCGGCCCGCAGGAGCGCCCAGCCAGGCTCCCGGCTGGCCGGCCAGCAAACGCCCGGGCATCCGTGGGCGCCCTCACCTGACAGCCCGGCCCCCGCGGTACCCCACCCAGGTCAGGAACCATGGAAGAGCGCCGCCACGATCGGCATCCTGCAGCGCTCCGCCGCAGCGGCGAAGCCGCCGCGGGGCAGCCGCCGGCGGCGCTGGCCAGCTGGAAGTCATGAGCAGGCCAAAGGTGCCCTGTCCGGCGGCTGCGGCTGCAGGTCAGCCGACGGTGCGCGGCTTTTTCACAAAGGGGCGCTTCAGTGGATGTACCGCCGTTCCTGCGTCACTACCACGCCACGCAGGCAGCCTGCGGTCTGGCCCGATGAATAGCTGTACCCGGCCGCAGTGGAAGTCAGGCAGATCGGCCGGCGGGGGGTCAGCAAGGTGAGCATCAGCACGCTGGTCACCGCGATCAGCGCAATCACGATTGCCGCGAATGGCCGCAGCGAATGCCATCGCGTGGACTTGACCAGTTCGATGCCGGGCATGGCCTCGTGCCACGTCAGCCTGGTGAAGATCGCAAACAGTGAGCCGAAACGGGGATCATCTGCCAGGAGTGTCTTCTCGATCTGGTCAAGGGCACGCTGCTGACGGGCAGGCAAACTCATTATGCTCTCCGGTCCCGCCAGCCCTCACGCTGCCAAGAGGGCTCAGGCAGAAGGTCTAGGCCAATCCCGGCCGCGGATCTGTTCATGGCTGGCCAGCCGGTACCGTGACGGAAGCCGGGCCAGGTCCGGGCTCGATCAGCGAGCCGGAGCCGCCCCTGCCGTGCCTTTAGCGGTGCGCGAACCACCGGGACCGGCCAGACCGGCCAGACCGGCTCGACCGGCCGGACCGGGCGGAGGATCGCTCGGTGATCAGGTGGAAGGCGAGCAGCAGAACCGCTGCGCCGACGATCGCGGTGATCCAGGTGGAGAGGTTGAAGAACCCCTGCAGGCTGTGGATGTGGAACAGCTTGGTGGCTGCCCAGCCGCCGAGCAGCGCCCCCACAATGCCGATCACGCAGGTGAGGATAAGGCCCTGTGATCTCCTGCCGGGGATCAGCATATTGGCGAGCAGGCCCGCGACCAGGCCGAGAACAATCCAGGCGATGATGCCCATTAACCGACTCCTATAGCCAGTGACGAGGTGACGCACGCGGTAGTCGGTCATGCTTGGGCAGATCGCAGCGAGAGAAGAACCTCCCTTGAGTTCTCACCGTCCCTCAGTCCGTGGCGTCTGGCCGGCATCGTTTCCGTGCACGAAAAATCCGGGCCCAGCTGAGCATCCGCGGATGTTTCGCGGGTGCAGCTGCCTGGGTCCGGAGCGATTGACTCATTTTACCCTTCCCGGGCTTCCGCGCATAGAGCATTCCGCAGCCAATAAGAGGCTCGTCGCGGTCGAGCGCAGCCGGCACATCGGCAAGCACGCCCAGGGATCCGCCGGAAACCCGGAACCGGACGCGCCGATGTTGTCGGGATCCTCCTGACCGCGTCGCCCTGGGCGAGAACTGCACAGCCGCGGAGTCGCTCTGCGTGGTTGGGCAGTGGTTGAGCCAGGCTCGCCTGAGACGGCCAGGGCCAGGTGCGGAGCCACGCGGCCGCGCTTATTGGCTCCTCCACCATAGTGCCCCGAATAAACGTCCGACTCTGTCCATTGAACGCGTATTCGGCTGGTCGTTTCCCGCCACATCAAGGAATTGCAAGCGGGCACCGTCCCGGGCGCGCGACTCCCGGTTGCCTGTGCGCAGCGGCTGATCGCGGGGCAGACGGCCCGGCTGCGGTGGACGAAGCTTCGGACAGCCGGGAACCCTGGTACTCCAGCCGCAGATCGGGACCGATGCAGTCAGTGGGCCGGTGGCCGCCGGCTGCGTCGGTGATACGAATGAGGCATGCAGGCTCGGCTTGTGCTGGTTCATAGCCCGTTGGCCGGCTGCGGGACCTGGGAGCCAGTCGCACATGTCCTAGCCGGAGACGGATAGCTCAGCGAGGCATACGAGGCGAGGCGGCCAGGGCACGTGAACTCGGCTGGCCGGTGAGGCAGCAGCTGAGCCACCACCTCGCGCTGCTGACCGAGCCCGGCCAGATCGCTCGCGGGATACGCAAGCTGATCGGCCCGCCCTAGAGTGCGCAGACCGGATGCCGGCCGGCGGGAACAGGGCCGCGGCCACGCCGGCGGCCAGCCCCCAGCCGGGCGCCACCGCCGCGCCGTGCCGGGCCGGCTGCTCGTGCTTCCTGACGATGCTGACCTTGCCTTCCGCTTGCCGCCGGGCCACCAGGATGTCAGGATCACAGCCGGTGCAATGGTTTGCAGGCCAGCCGCAGGCCCGGGCCCACGACGCAGGCGCTGGTCCGGACCGACCGTTGGGGAAAGGCGGGGCGAGGATGACCTACGACGCCGACATCGTGGTGGCGGGGGCCGGGCACAACAGCCTGCTCACCGCCTGCTACCTGGCCAAGGCCGGATACCGCTGCCTGGTCCTGGACGCGCGGGCCATCCCGGGCGGCGGGGCGGCGACCGAGGAGCTGCTGCTGCCCGGGTTCGGCATCGATACCTGCGCCACCGGGCACACGATGATCCGCGTCAACCCGGTGCTGAGCCACGACGAGCTCGGCCTGACCGCCGACTACGGCCTGCGCTACGCGGAGCCCGACCCGGTGGAGCAGGTCGCGTTCCCGGACGGCCAGCAGCTGACCATGTGGCTGGACCGGGACCGCACGGCCGAGGAGGTGGCCCGGTTCTCCAAGGCCGACGCGGCCGCCTACCTCCGCCTGCTCAATGAGTACGACCAGGTCAAGCACATCTTCAGCCAGGCCCAGTTCACGCCGGTGGGGTTCGGGCCGTCGCTGGAGCAAAGGCTCGCTGAGCATCCGTCGGGGAAGATCTGGGCGCGGCGGCGGCAGCTGTCCGCCACGGCGGTGGTGCGGCATGAGTTCGAGAGCCGGCACATCCAGGCGTTCCTGCTGTGGATGGCCTTCCAGGTCTTCCAGCCGGTCGACGAGCCCGGCTCGGGGGTACTGCCCTACGCGCAGACCTCCGGCCGCCAGCAGCGCAGCTGGTCCATCCCGATCGGCGGGTCCGGGCAGCTGACCGCTGCCCTCACCGGCTACCTGGCCGACCACGGCAGCACCGTGCGCTGCGGCCAGCGGGTGACCCGGCTGCTGGTAGAGGGCGGCCGGTGCGCCGGCGTGGAGACCGGGGACGGGACGCAGTACCGGGCCCGCACCGCGGTGGTGTCCACGATCCACATCAGGCACCTGCGCGACATGGCCCCCGCGGACGCCTGGCCCGCCGAATTCCACTACGGGGTGGATACCTACGACGTGGGTGTGCCGGGCTTCGCCACCTACTACGCCACGACCGCGCCGCCGGAGTTCCAGACCCCGGACGGGCCGCGCACCGCCGTGTCGGCCGGCCTGGCCGGCTGGCCCGAGGACGTCATCCAGATGGGAGCCGACCTGCGCGCCGGGCGGTTCATGGCCGAGCCGCCCTGGCTGCTGGTGGCCACGCCCACCCTGGCCGACCCGGGCCGTGCGCCGGCCGGCCAGCACACGGTGAAGCTGCTCAGCCCGCAGGTCTACGAGCTGCCGGAGGGAGCTGGCGGCTGGGAGACGGTCAAGCACGGGCACGCCCGCCGGCAACTGGAGCGGCTGCGCCGGGCCGCGCCGGGCTTCACCGACTCTGTAATCCTAGCCAGCCTGGTCAAGTCTCCCGCCGACATCGAGGAACTCAACCCGCACATGATCCACGGCGCGTTCCATGGCGGCAACCGCGGCCCGGCCTTCAGCGGGGCGCTGCGCCCGGTCCCGGGCTGGGCCTCGCACCGGATGCCGATCCCCGGGCTGTACCAGACCGGGGGGACGACGCACCCGGGCGGGTCCATCACCGGTGCCCCCGGGCGCAACGCCGCGATCGTGCTGCTGCACGACCTCGGCCACGACCCGGCCGCGATCATGAGTGCGCCGTCAGGCCGGGGGCGGGCGGTGGCCGTTACTGGCGACACGCCGTGAGGCGCCGGTCCCGGGGAGCAGGCCGACCGCGGCCAGGTCGGCCCGGAGCTCATCGAGCTCGGCCCGGGCCGGGGGGAGCAGCGGCGGCCGGACCGGGCCCCCGGACATCCCGACCAGGGCGCCCCAGGCCTTGATGGCGGTGATCGCGTCGAACCGGCGGGCCCGCCCGTGCAGCCATTTAGCCGCGATCCCGCGCACCGGGTCGAGCGTCGCCGCGACCTGGCCCGCCGCGGTGAAATCGCCGCGGAGCGCGAGCGTGGTGTACTCGCGCATCGGCTGCCACTCCGGCGTCTGGTACAGGTAGGGCGCGGCCGAGGACATGAAGACCCGCTGGCCGTGGTCACGCATGTTCTCCAGCCAGGTGCCCTCGTTGGGCTCACAGACGAGGATCTCGCCGCCCACCCGGTCCAGGACCTCCAGGTAGCGGGCGTGGTCGCGGCCGACCTTGAGCCCGCAGACGTTCTCGATGGCAGCCAGCCGCGCGATCAGCTCCAGCGACAGCGACACCCCCGAGTACGCCGTGTCGAACAGCCAGATGCCGATGTCGGCGCCTGTGCACACGGTCTCGAACCACTGGTACAGGCCCTCATCGGAGGCGGGCGGGAAGTAGGGGTTGATCAGCACCGCGAAATCGGCCCCGGCCTTCTGCGCGTGCCGGGTCAGCTCGACGGCCTGCGCCGCCGACGTGTGGCCGGTGTGCGCGATCACCGGGCACCTGCCCCGCGTGCTGTCCACGGTGATCGCGACCAGGCGCCGGCGCTCGCTGCCGGACAGGGACCAGAACTCGCCCATCACCCCGCCGCAGAAGATGCCGTCGATCCCCAGGCTGCCGGTCAGCCGGTCGATGTCATGGCGCAGCGCATCAGTGTCCAGCGCACCGCTGCTGTCGAACGGGGTGGTGGTCGCGGCCCACAGCCCGGTGCAGCATTCCCGGGCCGCCTGCTTGGCCTCCGCCTTGGTGTAGTCCATGCCTGCCCTCCAGGTAAATCATGCCAGTCCCAGCAGGCGCCCGGCGTTCCCGCCGAGAACGAGGTCCTCGGCGGGCCCGAGCCGCAGCGCGCGCACCTCCCCGACGGGGTCGTCGCTGCCCATGTCGAAGGGCCGGTCCGAGCCGAGCAGGACCTGCTCCGGGCCGGCGTAGTGGACCAGGTCGGCCAGCAGGCCCGCGTCGTGGGTCACCGTGTCGTAGTGGAACCGGCGCAGCGACACGTCGGGGCCCTGGCGGAGGCGCGCGCCCGCCTCGGCCCGGACGGCGTGGGCGCGGCGCAGCCGCCCGCGCAGCACGGGCAGCGCGCCGCCGCCGTGCGCCAGCAGGATCCGCAACCTGGGGAACCGCTCCAGCACCCCCGCCACCGCGATGTGGGCCGCGGTCACCGCGGTCTCCAGCGGGTTGCCGACCGAGTTCCACAGGTAGTAGCCGTCCAGGGCGGGGATCCCGAAACCCCGGGTGGACGGGTGGATGAACACCACGGCGCCAGTCCCGGCGGCGGCCTCCCAGAACGGCAGGAAGAAGTCGTCGCCCAGATACCGGCCGCCCACGCTGGACGGGACCTCCACGCCGTGCAGGCCGGGCACGGCCATCAGGCCGGCCAGTTCCGTAGCGGCCAGGCCCGGGTCCTGGACCGGGACCGCCCCGACCGCGCTGAGCCGCCCGGGGTGGGTGGCCGCCAGCCGGGCCAGCGCCTCGTTCTGCACCTGGCAGACCAGCCGGGCCTCGCCCGGCTCCGCGTCCACCGGCACCAGGTTGATCCACGGCGACAGCAGCAGGTGGTCAACCCCGGTGGCGGCCGCGTCGCCGAGCATGATCCCGGCGTCGCTGAACTCGCCGACCGCCGAGGTCAGTTCCCGGCCGCGGAACCCGACGATGCGGTGGCCGTGCTCGGTGCGCAGCACCGGCCGCCAGGCCTCGGGGACGCTGCGCGCCGTCATCTCCGGGACGATGACGTGGCGGTGCGCGTCGATGATCAACGGGTGGCTGTGCCGTCCGCGGCTGTGCCGTCCGCGGCGGGGCCGTCCGCGGCGGGGCCGTCCGCGGCGGAATCCGCCGGGGCGCCTTCGGCGGGCATCGCCTCCGCGTCCGCCGCGGCGATGCGTGCGGCGGCCGCGTCCGCGGCCTCCGCCGCGGGGGACGCGGTGCCGGACGAGTCGGTCACGGCCCCGCCCAGGTAGAGGGCACCGATCTCCGGGTGATGCAGGACCTCGTGACCCGAGCCCGCCAGCCGGACCCGCCCGTTCTCCAGCACCACCCCGTGCGTGGACAGCCGCAGCCCGGCCCGCGCGTTCTGCTCCACCAGCAGGATGGTCTTGCCCTGGGCGTTCATCAGCCGGACCGCGTCGAACACCGACTTGAGCACCTTGGGCGACAGGCCCATGGACGGCTCGTCCAGGATGACCAGGCTCGGGTCCAGCATCAGGCAGCGGGCGAACTCCACCAGCCGCTGCTGGCCGCCCGACAGGCTGCCGGCCTTCTTGCCCAGCCAGTCGGTCACCTGCGGGAACATTCCCAGGACGTTGTCCAGCCTGCGGTCGGCCAGGCCGCGCTCACGCAGGATGTAGCCGCCGAGCATGATGTTCTCCCGCACCGTCATCTCGCGGAACAGGCTGTGGTTCTGCGGCACCAGCACCACGCCCATGTCCAGCACCTGGCGGGGAGACTTGCCGGACAGCCGCTGACCGCGCAGGCTGACCTGGCCGAGGCGCGGGTTCAGCAGGCCGCTGATGGTGCCGAGCAGGGTCGACTTGCCCGCCCCGTTGGGTCCCACGACGCAGGTGATGCCGCCCTCATAGACGGCCATGGTGACGCCGTGCAGGACGTCGCCGCCGCCGTAGCCGGCCACCACGTCCTCGATCTCGAGCGCGGGCGAGCCGGTGGTCGCGGGCTCAGCCGACGGCGATGTCATCGTCATCCTCCGCAATGCCCAGGTAGGCGTCGAGGACCCGCGGGTCGGTCCGGATCACGTCCGGCGGGCCGCTGACGACCGCCGTGCCGTAGTCCAGGACCGTGACCCGGTCGCACAGCCCCATCACGAAGTCCATGTTGTGCTCCACGATGAGGAACGTGGTGCCCCGCTGGTTCAGTTCGCGGATCCGGTCCGCGATCGTCGTGATCAGGGTCAGGTTCACCCCGCCGGCGGGCTCGTCGAGCAGCACGATGGCCGGGTCCGCCATGAGCACGTACGACAGTTCCAGCAGCTTGCGCTGGCCGTAGGACAGCGTCTCGGCCAGCGCGCCGGCGTGGTGGACGATGCCCGTGAACTCGAGCAGTTCCAGGGCCCGGCGCCGGGTGGCCGGGCCGCCGGCCCGGGCCAGCGGATTACGCAGCCGTCCCTGCCGCCCTTCGACATGCTGGGCCGCCACGATCATGTTCTCCATGACGGTGAGCCGGGAGAACACCCGGGTCAGCTGGAACGTCCGGCCGATGCCTGCCGAGAACACCTTGTCGGGCGCCGCGTTGGTGATCCGCCGGTCGCCCAGGTAGATCTCGCCCTCGTCCACCGTCTCGTAGCCGGTGATCACGTTGAACAGCGTCGTCTTGCCCGAGCCGTTCGGCCCGATCAGCCCGGCGATGCTGCCCTCCTCGACCTCGATCGTGGCCCCGCTCAGGGCCTGGACCCCGCCGAAGGACTTGCTGACCGCCTCGGTGCGCAGCAGCGCGGTCATCGCACGCCACCCGTGCTCGGCGCGCCCGGCCCCGGGGTACGCGCCCCGGCGCGGTTCACCACAGGACTCCCCGGCGGGGCGGATCCGCCCGATGCCGGTCCGCCCCGGGCGGGCTCGCGCCGCCGGTCCCGGATAGCCCGCCACCTGGTGGCGAACTCGGTCCCGGTCGGGACGATGCCGCGCGGCAGGAACAAGATGACGGCCAGGAACAGCACGCCGAGCACGATGTCGCTGGTGTACCCGTTGGTGAAGGTGATCCCGATCCACTGCTGCAGCGGCTCCAGGATCAGCGCGCCGAGCACCGGGCCGGCCAGCGTGCCGAACCCGCCCAGGAAGGCCATCAGCGCGACGGTCAGGTCGAACAGCGCGTTGAACGCGGTCTCGGGCAGCGCCTGCCCGATGAAGAACCACCACAGGCCGCCGATCATGCCGGTGATCCCGCCCGAGATCACGAACGCGATGAGCTTGATCTTCATGGTCCGCACGCCCAGCCCGCGGGCCCGGTCCTCGTCGTCGCGGATGGCCAGCAACTGGAGGCCGAACCGGGAGTTCCGGATCAGCCAGGACAGCGTGATGGTGCCCACCGCGATGATCAGGCCGGCGTAGTAGAAGGGGTTGTTGTAGTCCGACGCGGACCACAGGAAGAACGGCGAGCTCACGCCCTGGTTCCCGCCGGTGAAGCTGAGGTTGAACGCCATCAGCTGGAAGATGAAGAAGAACGCGATCGTGATCACCACGAACGTGTGCCGCCGGACCCGCAGCGCGATCAGCCCCAGCGGCACCGCCACCAGCGCGGCGACCAGGCCGCCCAGCGGCAGCAGCGCGAAGATGTCCCCGCCGGGGAGCTTCCAGTGGTTGGCCAGCAGGCCCACGGTGTAGGCGCCGGTGCCGAAGAACACCGCGTGGCCGAGCGCGATGTAGCCGGAATAGCCGGAGAACAGGTTCCAGGCCGCCACGGCGCCCACGTAGATCATGGTGTTCACGGCGAACTGGGTGAACAGCGCGTTGGTGACGACCAGCGGGAAGATCGCCGCGATCACCAGCAGGACGGCCAGGAGGCCCAGCCGGATCGCCGTGGCCCGGCGGCCGCGCCCGGCCGGCTCACCGCCGGTGCCGCCCGGCTGGGCCGGGCCCGCGTTCACGGTGCCCTGGCTCATCGCTTCCTCACTACCCGCCGCGCCTGCCCGGGCCGTGCCCGCCTGCGCGGGACCGGTATCCGCTGGTCCGGTGCTCACTGGGCCCTCGCCTCCTTGCGGCCGAACAGGCCCTGCGGGCGGAAGGCGAGCACGACCACCAGGGCGCCGTAGAACACGACCACCGACCAGCTCGGTGACCACAGCACGTCCACCACGCCCTCCAGCGTGATCATGAAGATGGCCGCGATCATGGCCCCGGCGATGCTGCCCAGGCCGCCGAGGATGACGATCGCGAGCAGCCGGGAAATCAGGTCGTACCCGGTGTTCGGGTTGAAGCCGCCGCCGGTGGCGCCGAAGACCATCCCGCCCGCGGCGGTCACCGCCACCCCGATCCCGAACGTGAGCGCCTGCACCCGGTTCACGTTGATGCCCACGATCCGGGCCGCGGTCTGATCCTGCATGGTGGCCCGGATGGTCCGGCCGAACTGGGTCCGGTACAGCGTGTAGTAGATGCCCGCGACGGCCAGCACGGCCATCAGGAACCCGTAGATGTAGATGTAATCCAGGTAGAACCCGAAGATCTCTGGCCCCGAGGTGGTGTACGAGGCGTTCAGGCTGACGAAGTTCGAGCCGAAGATGATGTACAGGATCCCCTCGATGATGATCGCCACCGCGTAGGTCGCGAGCAGGGACATCGAGGTCCGTTCCCGGCCGCGCAGGGGCCTGATGAAGGCCCACTGGATCGCGACCCCGACGATGAACATCGCCGGGACGGTCACCAGCAGGCCCACGAACAGGTCCAGGTGCAGGTGGACGGAGAGCACGTAGCTGAGATAGGCGCCGAGCACGACCAGGATGCCCTGGGCGATGTTGATGATGTCCAGCACCCCGAAGATCAGCGTCAGCCCGACGGCCATCAGGGCATAGACGCTGCCCCCGAGGATGCCATCGACGATCGCCTCGCTGAGTTGACGTCCCATCTCCGCTTTATGCCCTTCATCCTGCTAACTGGTGGTGGAGGCGGGCCGCTTGCCCGGCGGGCCGGTCAGGTCAGCCGCCCTGCCCCCACGGGGGCTTGGTCATCACGATCGGGCTCGACCCGGGCGCGTTCGCGGGCAGCACCTGGTTGAAGCTGCCGCCCTGCCACTGGTAGATGAAGCCGGTTTGCGCGGTGTTCTGGCCGATCTTCGTGAACTGCACCGGTCCCTGCACGGTCGCCAGCCTGACCCCGCTGTGCAGGTAGGCGATGATCTTCGAGTTGGTGGTGCCATGCGTCGCGGTGACGGCGTCGGCCAGCACCTCGCCGGCCGAGTACGCCTCGGCGACGTCGGCGTTGATGTCGGAGGTGGTGCCGCCGAACTTGGCGATGTAGTCCTGCACCATGACGTGGCTCAGCGCGTTCTGCGTCGTCCCGGACCAGGCGTCCGGGACCATGATGGCCTGGGCGTTGATCGGGTTCAGCGTGCTGATGAAGGCCTGGCCCTGGTCCGGCCCGGACGCGGCGATCATGATCTTGGGCGTGTAATGCGCGTGCTGGAAGGCGTGCACGAAGATCAGCAGGCTGGGCAGGTCCACCGACCCGATGACCACGATGTCCGGCCTCTGGCTGGTGACCTGGTTCGCGGCCGCCTGGATCTGCTTCCGGCTGGCCGGGTCGGCCGGGTGCGCCGAGTTCTGGTAGACCGTCTTGACCCCGGCCGCATGCAGCAGGTTCATGGTGGTGGTCACGGGCGGGTCGGCGAACGGGTCGTCCACCTCAGGGTAGGCGGCGGTCCCCTTCTCGCCGCCTGGCAGCTGGTGGATCACCCACTGGGCGAACGGCTTCATCACGTTCGCGGCCGGCACGCTGACGCTGAACAGGTTGCGGTACGTGGGGCCGCCGGTGGCCCCGAACACCAGGCCGCCGGTGGCCGAGCCGGCTGGCAGCGCGTACCCGTGCCTGCTGGTGGGGACGAGGGCGTCAGAGGTCAGCAGCGTGGAAAACGGGGCCAGCGTCAGGTCGACATGGTCCTGGGAGATCAGGATGTTGTAATCGCTGGTTACCGTCTTCTCGTTGCTGTTGTCGTTGCGGACCACCAGGCGGACCGGGCGGCCGAGCAGCCCGCCGCGGGTGTTCACGTCGCTGGCCCACAACCGGTAGCCGTTCTCGGTGGCGTGGCCGTCCGCGGCGAAGTCGCCGGTGAGCGGCAGCGAGACACCGACCGTGATCGGCTTGGCCGAGGTCATGCTGGACGTGGTGCTGGCACTGGTGCTACCGCAGGCGGCAAGGGCCAGAGCGGTCACCGCGCTGGCGGCGGTGAGCGGCACGAACCTGGCGCGGTGGGGGCGGCGCCTCATCAAGCTTCTCCTTTCCTGCGTCCGCGCCGAAGCACCCGGTGTGCCCCGGTGCGCGGAGCGCTCTGGCACCGTATGCCTTTACTGGCCGGGGAAAGCCTGCTTTGCCCCGATCCCAGGCCCGGTAGCCCGTGCCGCTCCGCGCACCGCATCGGCTTGCTAATCCATTCCTGCTGACGTGCTCAGCTCGACCAGTGGGGCTTCGGGTTGATGACGGCCACCGCGCCAGGCGCGCTGGCCGGCAGCACCAGGTTGAACGCGCCGCCCTTCTGCCACTGGAAGATGAACGTCTGCGCGACCGTGTTCTCACCCGAGCTGTTGAACTTCACCGGCCCCTGCACGGTCTGCAGCGTGACGCCGCTGTGCAGGTAGCTGGTGATCTTCTTGTTGTCCACGCCCTTGGTCGCCGTGACCGCGGACGCCGTGATCTCGCCGACCGAGTAGGCCTCGGCCACGTCCGCGTTGATGTCCGCGGCGGTGCCGCCGTACTGGGCGATGTACGCCTTGACCATCTCCTGGCTCAGCGGGTTCTGGATCCCCCCGTACCAGCCGCCGGGAACCATGATCCCGGTGGCGTTGGGGGCGCCGCCGATCGCCTTGGTGAACGAGGCTCCCTGGTCCGGGCCGGACGTGGCCGCGAAGATCTTCGGGTTGTAGTGCTGCTGCTCGAACGCCTGGATGAACGCCGCTGAGGTGGGCACGTCCACCGCGCCGAGCACGACCATCTGCGCCCCGGTCGCGGCCACCGCGTCGGCGCCCGCCTTGAAGTCGGGGTTCTCCGCCGGGTAGATCTTCGAGTAGACCGTCTTCACGCCGGCCTTGCTCAAGATGGCCTCCGCGGTCTGCGTCATCGGGTCCGCGAACGGGTCGTTAACCTGCGGGTATGCGGCAGTCTTCGGGCGCTCGCTGGCGGGCAGCGAGGCCACCCAATTGGCGAGCGGCACCAGCTGGTTCGCGATCGGCGGGCTGGGGTTGAAGAGGTTCGGCAGGTTGAGCTGGTAGACGGAAGGCCCGCCACCGGCGCCCTCCGGGAACGCGTACCCGTACCGGGCCGCCACCTTCGCGGAAGGCACGGTCAGCAGCGTCGAGAATGGCCCGAAAACCAGGGCCACGTGCTGCTGGGCGATGAGCTTGGTGTAGTTCGTCGCCACCGTGGTCGGGTCGCTGGAGTCATTCAGGAACACCATCTTGACCTGGCGCCCGAGCAGGCCGCCGTGGCTGTTCACCTGGCTGGCCCAGAGCTGGTAGCCGCGCTTGAACGCCAGGCCGTCCGCGGAGAAGTCGCCTGTCAGCGACAGCGAGGTGCCGATCAGGATCGGTGCCTTGCTGCCATTGCTGCTTGAGCCGCTTCCGCTGCTGCTGCTGCACGCAGCAAGGACCATCGCCGCCGCGGCCGCGGCGGCGGTTAGAGACAAGAACCGGGTGCGGTGAGGTTTCATCCGGTCCTCCTTCCAGTTCAGGAATCTCCTGTGGATAAAGCCAGCTGCAGCCCGCGCTATGAGGCGCGCCCGCGGGGGCTCGGATGGCTGCACTGAGGACTGGCCGGGGACAGTCGCTCACGGTACTGCATGGCCCCCCTTCGCGTGAGCTTGGTCCAGTCCGTCTGAGATGTCGGAATTCTCACTCTCCAGCTCGAGGCCCGCCGACTGCGCCTCCAGCTCAAGAAGGGCCGCGAAATCCTGCTCGCCGTAACCGTTGCCGATAAGGGTCTGCACGATCTGGTGCACGAGGGAGGCGACCGGCATCGGGACCTCATGTTCCCTGGCTGCGGCCAGGCCGAGGTCAAAGTCCTTGCGAAGCAAGGTGGCCGTAAAGGTCGGGTGAAAGTCCAGGTTCACGAAAGCGGGCGATTTATAACGAGTGAACTGCGAACCCATCACGCTTTTATTAAGGCACGTCAGGAACGCGGTCCGGCTGACGCCACTCTTCTGGGCCAGGATCGTCACTTCCGCGAGGGACTGGCTGACGACGCCGAGGAACAGGTTATGGCAGAGCTTTACCGTCCGGGCGAGTTCTCCGTCGCCCACATAGGTGGCCCCGGCGCCGAGCAGGTCCAGGTAGGGGCGGGCGGTATCGAAAGCGCTCTGCGGCCCCGACACCGCGAGCGTGAGCTTGCCCACGCTCGCCACCTTCGGGTTACCCATCACCGGTGCGGCCAGCAGCTCGGTTCCGCGGGCCGCGAGCTGCTCCCGGATCTGCATGGAGACGTCCGCGGAGATCGTCGAGCAGTCCACCAGGATGGCGGGCACCGACTCCCCGGTGGCCAGGCCGTCCTCACCGAGCACTGCGTCGATCAGGTCCTGCGGCGTGCCCACGGTGGCGAACACGATGTCCCGGCGGCTCAGCTCGGCGGGTGAGCTGACAATCTTGGCTCCCAGCGCGGCGAGCGGTTCGGCCTTGGCCCGGGTCCGGTTGTAGACGGCAACGTCACAGCCCGCCTCGAGCAGCCGGCGGACCAGCATGAAACCCATCCGCCCGGTACCCAGCCAGCCCAGCCGGAGTTCGTTACCGTGCCCTGCCATCAGGTCACCCCCTGCACCAACAATCGTTTGCACGAAGCCTTACGCAGCGGTCGGGCCGCTGTCAACCGACATGATCAGTTCGATTACCGGACATTTGCGTCGCTAGAGACTCACCCGGTGCCCGCGGCACGGGCCGGGGGCCCGGTCGAGCCGCGCACCACCAGCTCCGGGGCCAGGAACAGCACCTTGACCGGCCCGGCATGCCCGGCGATCCGTTCCAGCAGCAGCTGCGCCGCCTCGGTGCCCACCTGATAGTGCGGGAAGCGGATCGTGGTCAGCGGCGGCCGCAGCCGGTCGATGAACGGCATGTCGTTGAAGCCGACCACGGACAGGTCCGCCGGGCACGACAGGCCCGACTCGTCCAGGGCCGCGTAACAGCCGACCGCGAGCATGTCGTTGCCCGCCGCGACCGCGGTGGCGCCCGCATCGCGCTGCAGCAGCAGCTGGGCGCAGCGCAGGCCTTCGTCGATCGAGAACGACTTGGCCTTCACGATCAGCTCGGGATCGGGGGTCAGGCCGTGCGCTTCCATGGCCGCGACGAAGCCGCGGTAGCGGGCGAGGCCGGTCGAGACCTCCTGCGGGCCTGCGATGTGCGCGATCCGGGTATGGCCGAGCCCGGCCAGGTGGGCCACGGCCATCCGGATGCCCCGCTCGTTGTCCACCGAGACCGACGGCAGGCTGTAGTCATGGGCCATCCGGTTCATCAGCACCACCGGCAGGTCCGCGCGGGCCGACTCGGCGAGCAGCGGGTCGCCGAGGTGCACGGTGGCCAGCACCAGCCCGTTGACGTGCCGGGCGCGCATCTGCTCGAAGAGCATCCGCTCCCGGTCAGCGTCCCCGTCGGTGTTCCCGATCAGCGCCACGTATCCCGCGGCCGCGAGACGATCCTCGATCCCGCGCACGATCGGCGGGAACAGCGGGTTGTTCAGGTCCGGGATGAGCACCCCGACGCTGTGCGAGCGGCGGGTGCGCAGGCTGCGCGCCACGGTGTTCGGGCGGTACCCGAGCTCGGCGGCGGCCTCGAGTACCCGCTGGGCGGTGTCCTCGCGGACCAGCAGCCGGGTCTCCGGGTTCAGCGCCCGGGACGCGGTGGCAGGGTGCACGCGCGCCCGCGCGGCGACATCCTTTAAGGTCACCGGCGGATCAGCCACTGGCAGCCACCCCCGCTTCCACTCTGCGCGCACCCCTCGGGGCGTGCTCCGTCGGTCCTGCGCCTCCGCCGGCTGGCGGCAGGGACCTCGTTCCCCTGGTACCCGTGGGCCGCCGGCCGCCAGACCTGAATGGTATCCACCAATGCAGACGATTGCCTGCCGCTGGGATATCAGGGTTACCGCCGCGCTACCGCGGCCGATCACGGGCGCCGATCACGGGCCCGGATCATGGGCCCGGATCATGGGCCCGGATCACCGGCCCGGATCGCGGCCCCGTGCCGGGCCGCCGCCCGCGTGTCACGATAAGGCCATGCGTATCACCAGCGTGGCGGGCACGGACCTGTTCGGCGGCACCGCGGCGCACCCGCTGCAGATCGTCCGGGTCACGGTGCGCGGCGACCGCCCGCCGCGCCCCGCCCCGGCCAGCGCGCCGGTAACGGTCCGGGTCGCCGGGCCGGGGGTGAGCACGCCGGCCCCGGTACGGCTGGACCTGGCGCGGCTGGACCTGGCGCGGCCGGGCGCGGAGCACGTGGCCGAGGTGGGCGTGGACATCGCCGCCCCCGCGGCCGTGGGCAGCCCGCGCCAGGTCACAGCCATCGCCGAGTTCCCCGGCGGCCGGGCGGAGCAGGTGGCCACGATCAGGGTGGCTGAGCCCGGCTGGACCATGTGGATGGTCAGCCATTTCCACTACGACCCCGTCTGGTGGGACACGCAGGGCGAGTTCACCGAGTCCCGGCTGCTGCTGCCGGGCGAGGACGGCAGCCTGCCCGAGGTGCGCACCGCGTTCGAGCTCGTGGCGCTGCACCTGGACCAGGCCCGGCGGGACCCGGACTACAAGTTCGTCCTGGCCGAGATCGACTACCTCAAGCCCTACCTGGATACCCATCCGGAAGACCGCGCTGACCTGCGCCGGTTCCTGGCGGAGGGCCGGGTGGAGATCGTGGGCGGCAACTACAACGAGCCGAACACCAACCTGACCGGAGCCGAGTTCGACGATCCGGAACGCGATCTACGGGCTCGGCTACCAGCGGGACGTGGCGGGCGGCGACCCGCGCACCGCGTGGATGCTGGACGCGTTCGGCTTCGACCCCGGGTACCCGGGGCTGATGGCCGCGGCCGGGCTGGCCGAGTCGTCCTGGGCACGGGGCCCGTACCACCAGTGGGGCCCGCAGCGCACGGTCGGGGACAACACCCGGATGCAGATGCGCAGCGAGTTCGAGTGGGTCTCCCCCGACGGCCGCGGCCTGCTCACCAGCTACATGGCGAACCATTACGGGGCCGGCTGGGGCACCCACCGGGCCGCCACCCTGGCCGCGGCCGAGGAGGAGGCGCTGGCCCAGTTCCGCGAGCTCGCCCCGGTCGCCGCGACTGCGAACGTGCTGCTGCCGGTGGGGGCCGACCATGTCATCCCGAGCCGCTGGGTGACCGCCATCCACCGGGACTGGAAGGCCAGGTACGTCTGGCCGCGGTTCGTGACCGCGGTTCCCCGCGAGTTCTTCGCCGCGGTCCGCCAGGACGCCGCCGCGAAAGGGCTGTGGCTGGTCCCGCAGACCAGGGACATGAACCCGGTCTACCCGGGCAAGGATGTCTCCTACATCGACTCCAAGCAGGGCCAGCGCGCGGCGGAGATCGCGGTCGGCGAGGCCGAGCGGCTGGCCACCCTGGCCTGGCTGGCCGGGGCGGGCTACCCGGCGGAGTCGCTGGACAAGGCGTGGCGCCAGCTCGTGTTCGGCGCGCATCACGACGCGATCACCGGGACCGAGTCAGACCAGGTCTACCTGGACCTGCTGGGCGGGTGGCGGGAGGCCTGGCAGCGCGGTGACGAGGCGCGCCGCGACGCGGCGGCCTACCTGGCCGGGCAGGCGGACACCCGGCCGCCCGGAAACCAGCCCGGCAGCCGGGCCCTCACCGTGTTCAACACGCTGTCCTGGGCCCGGTCCGGCCTGGCCCGCGCCAGCCTGGAGTTTCCCGCCCCCGGCCCCGGCTGGATCACGCTGCGTGATGCCTCCGGTGAGGTGCCGTTCCTGGCCGAGGCGGCCGGGCGCCATCCTGACGGCACCCTCGCCGCGATCGCGCTCGCGTTCCGGGCGGCGGACGTGCCCGCGCTGGGCTACCGGACCTACTGGGTCACCCCCGCGCCGGGGGCCGGGCCGGCACCGGGCGGCTGGGAGCCGCAGCCCGGCGCGGTGATCGAGAACGAGACCTTCCTGGTGGAGGCCGACCCGGCCCGCGGCGGGACGCTGACCCGGGTCGTGGACAAGCGGACCGGCGCCGGGCTGATCCGCAACGGGGCCGGGACGGACCAGGCGGGTGGCAACGCGCTGCTCCTGCAGGAGGAGTACGACCTTCACCCGCGCTGGGGCGAGGGACCGTGGCTGCTGTCCCCCAAGGGGCCGGGCACCGGCTCGGGCGGCGCCAGCGCCAAGGTCACCGCACAGCGCTGCCCGCTGGGGTCCCGGCTGCTCGCCGAGCTGACCCTGGGTGACCTGCGGGTCACCCAGGAGACGCTGCTGTGGGACGGGGCGGAGCGGATCGAGTTCCGCACCCACGTTGACGGCTCGATCGGGCAGGACCGCCTGCTGCGGGTGCGCTTCCCCGCGGACGTGCCCGGCGGCCTGCCCGTCTACCAGGGCGCGACCGCGGTGGTGGGCCGCTCGTTCGGCAGCGCGGTCGCGGACGTCGCGGAGTACCCGTTCACGCTGGACAACCCGGCCCACGAATGGTTCGGGCTGGGTTCCACGGCGCGGGCCGGCTGGCGGGAACCGGGCGGCGTCCGGCAGGAGCACGCGCTGGGGGTGGCTGAGGTCATCCTCCCGGCTTTCCCGGCCCCGCAGCACCCTGCTCTTTCCCGCAACGGCCTGTCCGGGGCCCTCCGTGACCTGGTGGCGGCCCTCGCGGGGCAGGGGGTCACGGCCACCTGCTCGTGGCCGGACGGGCCGCGCTACGGCTCCATCGACCTGGACTCCAACCTGCCGGACGTGCGGATCGCGCTGGGCGGCCCGGACCAGAACCCGTGGACCGCGCGGCTCCTGGACGCGGCCGGGCCCGGCGCGGCCGCCGGGCTCAGCCGGATGCTGGCCGGCGGCGGCACCGCCCGGCTGTGGATCCCGGCCGCGCAGTCCCGCGCCGCGGCGTTCGCGCCCGGGGCTGACGTCCGGGGACTGCGGGACCTGCCGGTGCTGGTCGTGGCCGGCCCGGATCTGGCCGCGGCGGCGGCCGCGGTGACCGCCGACCTGGCCGACTCGGTGATCGAGGTCACCCCGCTGGGCAGTGCCGGTCTCATGGGGGCCGGTCCCGACGGGGCCGGTCCCGAGGGGGCCGGTCTCCGGGAGCCTGGCCCGGGCGGGACCGACCCCGCGCTGGCGCCCCGCTCGGTGGCGCTGCTGAACCGGGGCACGCCAGGCAGCCTGGTCTCGCCGGACGGCACCCTGCACATCGCGCTGATGCGCTCGTGCAGTGCCTGGCCGTCGGGGATATGGATCGACGGCGAGCGGCGGACCGCCCCGGACGGGAGCAGCTTCGCCTGGCAGCACTGGAGCCACACGTTCGAGTACGCGCTCGCCGCGGGCGCCGGGGACTGGCGGGACGCCCGTTTCGGCGTGGCCGGTCAGGACTACAACCATGACCTGCTGGCCTGCGAGACGGGCCTGCACCCGGGCCCGCTTGCGGCGGCGGCCAGCCTGTGCGCCGCGGACCTGCCGGCGATGGTCTCCGTCCTCAAGCCGCGCGGGAACCCGCTTGCGGCCGGCCGGGCCGGGGCGCCGCGCCGGGAAGACGGGATCACGGCCCGGCTGCGTGATCTCGGCGGCCGGGCGGTGACCGCGGCCCGGCTCAGCCTGTTCACCCCGATCACCGCGGCGCACCCGATCAGCCTGGTCGAGGACACGGGGCCCGCGGCGGCCGCGGGCGGGCCCGCGCTGCCGGTGCGGGCGGGCCAGGCCGAGGTGGGGGTGCCTCCCGGCGGCACGGTCACGCTGGGGCTGTCCGTGCTGTCCGCCGCCGGAACCCGGCCTGCCGCCGCGGCCCCCGCTCCCCCCGAGCCCGCGCAGCCGGTCTTCACCCGCTACTGGCTGCACGGGAAGGGGCCGGCCCCGGCCGGCAACCTCCCGGTCGCGGTGCATCTGTCCCCGGGCCGGGTCTGGCTCCCCGGAGGGTCCGCAGGCCCGGATGCGGCCACGGTACGCCTCACCGTGGCCTGCGGGCCGGAGCCGGCCGCGGGGATCGTGGAGCTGGACGTCCCGCCCGGGCTGGCCGCCACCCCGGCCGGCCCGCTGCGCTATGACCTGCCCGCGCTCGGCCACGCGCACTGGGACCTGGCCGTGCGGGGCACGGGTGGGGCGGCCGCCGGGCACTATTTCCTCGCCGCCCGGGTCCGCGACGGGCTCGGCCAGGTTCTGGAGGACGCCTTGGCCGTGATGCTGGGCGGGCCGCCGGCGGCCGGGCCCGGCCTGCCCCGGGACGCGCTGCTGCCTGCCCTGGAGGCCGAGGCGCAGGCTATCGCGGCCGAGGTGGAGGTCACCGTGCTCACGCCCGCCGTCCGGGTCCGGCCCGGGACGGCGGGGGAACTCGCGGTCCGGCTGACCAACCGGGCCGCGTCGCCGGTCCGGGGCGAGGCGCAGCTGATCTCGCCGTACGGCAGCTGGGAGGCGGTGCATCCCTGGACGCGGGGTTTTTCGGTCTCCCCCGGAAAAGATGTAACTCTCCGTTATCATGTCCGGGTACCGATTACTACCCGGCACGGCACGCAGTGGTGGACAATGGTCAAACTGATGTATTTCGGTCGACTTCGCTACACCATCAGCGTTCCCGTGCTCATCTGCGAATGAACGAACCTGCCCTGTAGGCGCTGGCCCCCGCCATCAACCAGACGGTCCCCGATGCCATGACTTCCGCAGCTCCCCCTGCCCCGGGCAACCTTCCTGCGGAGCCGAACAGCTTCGTAGGCAGGGAGCGTGACCTGAGCGAGCTCGCGCTCTTGCTCAGCGATGTCCGTGCCCTGACCCTGTGCGGCCCCGGCGGGATCGGGAAGACGCGCCTCGCCGTCCGGCTGGCCCGCGATCTGATCCCGGAGTTTCCCGGCGGGACCTGGCTGGTGGAGCTGGCCGACACGGCTGACGCGGACCTCATACCGCGCCGGGTCGCCGCCACGTTCGGGATCCGCGAGGAGCAGGACCGGCCCCTGATGGCGACCCTCGCCGAGGCCCTGCGGGCCCGGCAGCTGCTGATCGTCCTGGACACCTGCGAGCACGTCGTGCACGGGTGCGCCGAGCTGGTGCAGAAGCTGCTGGCCAGCTGCCCGTCACTGCGGGTGATCGTGACCAGCCGTGAGCCGCTGCGGGTGCGCGGGGAGACGGTGTGGCGGGTCCCGCCGCTGTCCGTGCCGGCCGGCCTGGATCCGGAGTCCCTGGCCGACCTGGCCCGGCACGAGGCGCTGCAGCTGTTCGCCGAGCGGGCCTCGGCCGCCCGGTCCGGATTCGCGCTCGGCAGCGACAACGCCGAGGCCGTAGCCCGGCTGTGCCTGACCCTGGACGGCATGCCGCTGGCCATCGAGCTGGCCGCGGCGAGGGTCCGCGCACTGTCCGTGGAGCAGATCGCCAGCCGGCTCGATGACCGCTTCCGGCTGCTGGCCTCAGGCGACCGGACCGCCCCGCCGCGGCAGCAGACCCTGCGCGCCGCGGTGGACTGGAGTTACGAGCTGCTGTCCGAGCCAGAGCAGATCCTGCTGCGCCGGCTGTCGGTGTTCGCGGGCTGGAACCTGGACATGGCCGAGCAGATCTGCGCGGACGGGCAGATCCCGGCCGGCACGATACTCGACCTGATGGCCGCGCTCATCGACAAGTCGCTGGTCACCTTCGACCACGAGCTGCGCGGCGAGTCCCGCTACCGGCTGCTGGACACGATCAAGGAGTACGCGGCCAGCCGGCTCGCCGCCTCGGGTGAGGAGGACGTGCTCCGGCTGCGCCACCGCGACTACCTGCTCCACTACGCCGAGTACGTCGTGTCCCAGGCGTTCGTGCGCGGGGCGCCGTCCTGGCCCGAGCGGGTCGCCCTGTACCGGGCGATCACCGTGGACCTGCCCAACTACCGGCTCGCGCTGATCACCTCGCTGCGCCGCGGCGACACCGCCGAGGGACTGCGCATGTGCGGCGCGATGCGCAATCCGTGGGTGACCCACGGGGACGTGACCGAGGGCGCGGAGTGGTTCGACCGGTTCCTGGTCAGCGCGGACGGCGTGCCGCCCGGGGTGCGCGGGCCGGCCCTGGTCTTCCGCGGTGACCTCGCCTTCGATCAGCAGGACTACCCCACCGCGGAGCGGTGCGCCCGGGAAGGCCTGGATCTGTGCCGGGAGGCGGGTGACCCGCACGAGCCGGGCGCGCTCCGCCTGCTCGCCATGGCCAGCCTGCGGGCGGGCAACCTGGCCGAGGCGGTGTCCCGGATCGACGAGGCGGCGGGCACCGCCCACAAGCTCGGCAACGACTGGGAAGAAGGGCTGGCGCTGAGCATCAAGGCGGCCGGCCTGGCCCGGCTGGGCAGCCTGCGCGAGGCCCAGCGTGTGTACGAGGCCGCCCTGGACGTGCTCCGCGACAACAACGGCTGGGGAGTGGCCCAGGTCCGCTACGGGCTGGGCGGCGTGGCCCGGGCCCGCGGCGACTACCAGGCCGCGATCAGCCACTACCAGGCGGCGCTGAGCCTGTACCAGGAGATCGACGCCCGGCCGGAGATCGCGCGCTGCCTGGCGGGCATCGCCTCGGTCGCGCTCGTCCAGGGTGATCTCGTCCTGTGCCGGGCCAGCCTGACCGAGAGCCTGGCGCTGAGCCTGGCCACCGGCCAGCGTCTCCCGGTCGCCCGCGGGCTGGAGGCCTTCGCGGCCCTCGAGGCCCGGTCCGGAGAGGCGGTGCGGGCCGCCCGGCTCGCCGGGGCGTCCCTCGAACTGCGTTCCGCGGCCGGGCACCCGCCCTCGGCCGGGGCCGGCGCGCGGCTGGAGGATCTGCTCGGCCCGGCCCGCCGGTCCCTGGGCGAACTGCGCGCGGCCGCCCTGCTGGACGAGGGCCGGGCGATGGGCGCGGACGAGGCGGTCCGGTATGCGATGGGCGTCCAGCCCGCCCGGATCCCCGCCAGCAACGGCGCCGCGCCTGCGGCCGGCTGGCGGCTCCGGTCCGGCGGTGACCACCAGCCGGGCCCGCCCGCCGCCACCCCAGGGCCGGGCAGGGGCGGGGCCGTCCATGCCGGCGGCGCCACGGTGCCGTCCACGCTGACCCCGCGGGAGCGGGAGATCGCCGCGCTGATCGCCCAGGGCCTGAGCAACCGGGCCATCGCCGAGGAACTGGTGATCAGCCAGGCCACGGTGGCCCGCCATGTGGCCAACATGCTGACCAAGCTGGGCTTCAGCTCCCGGGCGCGGATCGCGGCCTGGGTCGCGGGCCAGGCCGGCCCGGACGCCTGAAAAAGCCGGCCTACATACCCATCCGCCCCGGCCCCCGGCGCCGAAATACACACGGCACTGCATAGTTCGGCGCATGTGGACCCGGCCTGTACATACGTAAGGTCATCCGCATAGTTCCGGTGAGTCTCGTGCGGCATGGGGGCCCGCACCAGGCTCAGCCGGGCTGCCGGACGCAGAGCCAAGGCTCCTCCGGCCGTCAGGAGGGGGATGGCCGGAGGAGCCTGGGGAGAAGGGCACGTATGACGGTGACGGACATGCCAGCCCCTCACACGACCGTGACCCAGCGGCTGGTGGGTTTGTCGTCGGCGCGGGGGAATCATCCCGCGCTGGTGGGGGGGATGGCCGCGTGGCCGGGGGGAACCCTCAGCCACGCGGATCTGGCCGTGGTGCTGCAGACCGCGGCGGCCGGGCTGGCCTGGCGCGGGCTGCGCTCCCAGGACGTCGTCGGGGTCTACGTCCCCGATGCGGTGAGCTACGTGCTGGCCGTGCACGCGATACGGGCGGCCGGTGGGGTGCCGTCCCCGATCGGCGCGGCCAGCACGATAGCCATGATGGCCAGGCAGCTCACCGACTGCGGCGCCCGGCTGCTCGTCACCGCGGACCCGCTGGTGCCCGCCGCGCTCAGCGCGGCGGACGGCTCGTGGGTGCGGCAGGTCATCTCGTTTGACGAGGCACCGGGCGCTGTGTCGTTCTGGTCGCTGCTGTCCCGGGGACTGCAGCCGCCGATGGCCGCCGGGCCGGCGGATCTGGACCTGGTGCCGTACGCTCCCCGTCCGGGCGGCGGGCTGGGGGCGGCTCCGGTGACTCACGCCCAGCTCGCCCTGGAGCTCAGCCGCCTGGCCGCTCCTGCGCCGGTGACCGCGCACGACGTGGTGCTGGCCGCGCCGCCGGACGGCTGTGCCCGGGAGTACACGCTGCTTCTTGACCTGGCCCTGCTCGAGGGGGCGACGGTGGTGGCCTCGCCTGCCGACGCCCTGCCCGACGCGGCCCGCCGCTACGGCGGAACCGCCGCGATCGTGCCCGCGGGCGCGGTGTTCCCGGCCGGGCTCGGTGTCCGCCCGGTCACCGTGGCGTGCTGACCGGCCTGGTCCCGGCGAGCGGCCGGCCTTCGGCCTGAGCCTGGGGCGCGGGCCTGGCCCTGCTGGTCAGCAGGATGACCAGCAGCACGCACACGTCGAAGACGGCAGCCACGGTGAAGGCCGCGGACATCCCGTGGACAAGGGGCTGGCGGGCGGCGCCCGCATGGCTCACGCCGGGAGCGAGATGGCGCGCCGCGTCGCGGTACGCGGTTCCGAACACGGTGACCAGGATGGCCAGGCCGAGTGACCCGCCGACCTGCTGCATGACGTTCACCATGCTGGAGGCGGCGCCGGAGTCCGCGGGCGCCACCCCGGCCAGCGACACCATGGTGAGCGGGACGAACACGATGCCCATCCCGGTGCCGATGAGCAGCATCGGCCCCAGGACGCCCCCCAGGTAGGTGGTCTGCCCGGAGACCTGGGCCAGCCACGCCATCCCGCCGATCACCGGCAGCATGCCCGCCAGCATCAGCCGGGTGGGGCCGAAGCGGGGCAGCAGCCGCGGCGCCGCCCGGGACACCCCGAACACCGTGAGGGTCATGGGCAGGAACGCGAACCCGGCCGCCAGCGGGCTGAAGCCGAGGATGTCCTGGACGAACTGGGTCAGGAAGAAGAACATCCCGAACATCCCGGCGACCAGCAGCAGCCGGGCCAGGTAGGAGCCGGCCCGGGCGGGATTGGCGAACAGCCGCAGCGGGGTGATCGGCTGGCGGGCCCGGGACTCGGTGAGCAGGAAGGCGGCGAGCATCACCGCGGCCACCGCGAAGGCGGCCAGGGTGAGGCGGTCAGCCCAGCCGGCCGACGCGGCCCGGATGAACGCGTAGACGAGCGCGGTCATCCCGGCGATGGAGGTGACCGCCCCGGTCAGGTCGAACCGGCCGGGCTGGCGCGGCGACTCGGTGATGAACAGCGGGGTGACGGCGATCACGGCGAGCCCGACCGGCACGTTGATGAACAGCACCCAGCGCCAGGACGCCCACTCGGTGATGACGCCGCCCAGGACCAGGCCGAGCGAGGCGCCGCCCATCGCCACGGCCGAGTAGATGCCGAGCGCCCGGGTCCGCTCGCGGCCTTCCGGGAAACTCCCCACGACCAGGGCGAGCACCGCAGGCGAGGCCAGCGCACCGCCGACTCCCTGCAGGGCGCGGGCCGTCAGCAGCCACCAGGCCGTGGTGGCCAGGCCGCCGGCCAGCGAGGAAGCGGTGAACAGGGCGATCCCGGCCAGGAACATCCGGCGCCGGCCCAGGATGTCGCCGGCCCGGCCGCCGAGCAGCAGCAGCCCGCCGAACGTGAGCGTGTAGGCGTTCAGCACCCAGGACAGGCTGGCCGCGGAGAAGTGCAGGCCGGACTGGATGTGCGGGAGCGCGATGTTCACCACGGTCATGTCGAGGATGATCATCAGCTGGGCGGACAGCATGATGACCAGGGCCACGCCGGCGTGGCCGCGGGCCGGCGGCCCGCCCGGGCGGCGCAGCGCCACCGCGGGCGATGCGGAGGGCGAAGAAGGCACAGTTGTCTCCCGGAAGTGGAGTCCTGGGGCGGGGCACGGTAGTCTGCGGATTATTCGGAGGCGGACTCCGATTACTATACGGAGGCAGGCTCCGCTTAGCAAGCCAATTAAGACTCCCTGCGCGCGGCAAGAGCGGCAAGATGGGGGCAGGCCAGTCCGAGCAGGAGCGTTTGAGCAGGGCAGCGTAAGGCAGGGTGATCCGGATGAGCGCCACCAGCCCTCCTGAGGGGGCCATGCGGGCCGACGCGCGGCGCAACCGGCAGCGGCTGATCGAGGCGGCCCTGACGGCGTTCGCCGAGCACGGGGCCGACGACGCGTCCCTGGACGAGATAGCCCGCCGGGCCGGGGTCGGGATCGGCACCCTCTACCGGCATTTCCCGACCCGCCAGGCGCTGGTCGAGGCCGTCTACCGCAGCCAGGTCGAGGCGCTGTGCGCCCGGGCCCGGGAATACTCGGGCCAGCCCGGGGACAGCCCGGCCAGTGACGCCCTGGCCCGCTGGCTCGAGGCGCTGGTCGCCTTTGCCTCGACCAAGCGGAACCTGACCATCTCGATGATGTCCTCCCTGGGCGGCAAGAATGCCGAGGTGGTCAGCTCCTGCAGCGCGATGGTCCGCGATGCCGTGGTCCCGCTGCTGGCCCGGGCCCAGGAGGCGGGCGAGATACGGCCGGACATCGACGTGGCGGATCTGCTGAAGATGTCGCACGCGATCTCGGTCGCCTGCGAGTACCCGTCCGCCCATTCCGACCAGGCCCAGCGGCTGCTCAGCGTGATGCTGGACGGGCTGCGCAGCGGGGCCGCCGCGCAGCCGGGGAGCACGGCCCAGCCTGGGAGCACGGGCGCCGGCTGATCAGCCGACGTCCTCCGCGTCCGGCTCGGAACCCTTGGGATCGCCGCCGTCTGTCCCGCTGAGGCCCTCCCCGGAGTGCTCCAGGTCCGGGGGGCGGTTCTCATACGGCGTGCTGAGCACGATCGTGGTCCTGGTCGACACCCCCGCGCAGGCCCGGATCTGCTGCAGCAGGTCCTCCAGGGCGGACGGCGAGGCCACCCGGACCTTGAGGATGTAGTTCTCGTCACCGGCCACGCTGTGGCAGGCCTCGATGCCCGGCAGGTGGGCGAGCCGTTCCGGGGCGTCGTCCGGGGCGGCCGGGTCGAACGGCTTGATGGAGATGAACGCGGTCAGCGGCAGGCCCGCGCCGGCCGGGTCGATCATGGCGGCATACCCCTTGATCACCCCGCGCCGCTCCAGGCGGCGGACCCGCTGGTGCGTGGCTGAGACCGAGAGCCCGGTCTGCCGGGACAGCTCGGTGAAGCTGATCCGCCCATCCCGGCACAGCAGCGAGACGATCTTGAGGTCGATGTCTTCCACCCCGTTACGGTAATCCGCCACCAGCCACCTCCGCCTCTCTGATGGTAACGGCCTGATAACGGGCTTTACGCTCAGGTAACAGGACGACCGCCGGTCTTAACCCTGGCGGCAGGGCCGGATACGCTGCGCGCCAGAAGGGGAAGCCAGGCGACAGGCGGAACCGTGTCCTCAACGGCCCCAGCAGCTCCCGCGACCCCTGGTGTGGCGCCGCAGTGGAGCGGCACCCGGACAGCGACGGAGCGTGCCCATGGCCGAAATCCTCCTTGACCAGGTGAACAAGATCTACCCAGGCGGAGTCAAAGGGGTGGACGAGCTGAACCTGGAGATCAAGGACGGGGAGTTCATGGTCCTGGTCGGCCCGTCTGGCTGCGGGAAGACCACCGCGCTGCGGTCCATCGCCGGCCTGGAGGAGATCAGCTCGGGCACGATCACCATCGGCGGCCGGGTCGTGAATGACCTTCCGCCCAAGGACCGCGACATCGCGATGGTGTTCCAGAACTACGCGCTGTACCCGCACATGACGGTGGAGCAGAACCTGGCCTTCGGCCTCCAGCAGCGCAAGACCCCGAAGGACGAGATCAAGCGCCGGGTGACCGACGTAGCCAAGATGCTCGGCCTCGAGCAGTACCTGAAGCGCAAGCCCGCCGCGCTGTCCGGCGGCCAGCGGCAGCGGGTGGCCATGGGACGCGCCATCGTCCGGGAGCCGCAGGCGTTCCTGATGGACGAGCCGCTGTCGAACCTGGACGCCAAGCTCCGGGTGTCCATGCGGGCCTCCCTGACCCAGCTGCACGAGCGGCTCGGCGTCACCACCGTGTACGTCACTCATGACCAGGTCGAGGCCATGACGCTCGGGCACCGGGTGTGCGTGATGCGAGAAGGACGGCTCCAGCAGGTTGACACGCCGCAGACCCTGTTCGATTCCCCGGTCAACCTGTTCGTGGCGGGCTTCATCGGCTCGCCCGCGATGAACATGATCACGGCGGACCTCGTGCGCGACGACGGGCCGGCGGTCACGTTCGCCGGCCACAAGCTGCCGCTCCCTGCGTCCCTCATCGACGCCAAGCCGGGCCTGGACTCCTACTTCGGGCGCGAGGTGATCCTCGGCGTCCGTCCCTCGGACTTCGAGGACGCAGCGCTCGCCGACAGCGGCTGGGCGCGGATGTCGGTCAAGGTCGGCGTGACGGAGGAGCTGGGCAGCGAGATCCACGTGATCTTCTCGCTCGACGCCGCTCCGGTCAGGCACGACACGATCAGCGACATCGCGGGCGAGGGGGACGACGAGGACGCCTCGGTCGTCCTCGCCGAAGGCAAGTCACTGTGGACGGCCCGGGTGGCTGCCCGCAGCCACATGCGCCCCGGGCAGCCCGCGGACCTCGCGGTTGACACCTCCAACCTGCAGTTCTTCGACCCGGTGAGCGCACTGTCCATCGGCCACCGGGCCGCGGGCGAGGTCGTGGCCGCGGGCGAGGCGGCGAACGCCTAGAGCCGGCCTGGCGGGCTGAGGCCCCACGGGCCGGACACCCCGGGCCTCAGCCGGCGCCGACCACGACCAGCTCGCGGGTGACATGGTTCAGCCGCTCGTACCCCTGGTCGGTGCAGACCACGATGTCCTCGATCCGGGCTCCGTGCGGGCCGGGGTAGATTCCCGGCTCAACGGAGAAGGCCATGCCCGGCGCGAGCGGCTCGGCGTTGCCCGCCACGATGTAGGGGTCCTCGTGGGTCTCCAGCCCGATCCCGTGCCCGGTCCGGTGCACGAACTCGGGCCCGTACCCCGCCTCGGTGATCGGCACCCGGGCCGCCGCGTTGACCGCCTCGGCGGTGACGCCGGGACGCACCGCCGCGCACGCCGCCTCCTGGGCGTCACGCAGCACGCCGTAGTACGCGGTGAACTCGGCGGCCGGGCCGCCGATCGCGTAGACGCGGGTGCAGTCGGAGCAGTACCCGCTGGGCATGGTGCCCCCGATGTCGACCACGACCGCGTCGCCGGGCTGGAGGGCCCGGTCGGACGGCTCGTGGTGCGGGCTGGCCGCGTTCGGCCCGGACGCGACGATGACGAAGTCCGCGCGGACGTGGCCTTCGCCGGTGATCGCGGCGGCGACGTCCGCGGCGACCTCGAGTTCCGTCCGGCCCGGCTGCAGCCAGCCTGGTACCGCGGCGTGCACGCGGTCGATGGCGGCCCCGGCCTCACGGAGGGCGGCCACCTCGGCGGGGCTCTTGCGTGACCGCAGCCCGCGCAGGGCGGCGCTGGCCAGGCCCAGCTGGGTACCGGGCAGCGCGGCCCGCAAACGCAGCACCATCATGGCCCACATGCGGTCGGCCAGGCCCACCGAGGGGACGGGGCCGAGCCGCCGCGCGACCACCGCGTACGGGTCATCCGTCTCGTCCCAGGCCACGATCTCCAGGCCGGACGCCCCGGCGGGCGAGGCCTGCGCGGCGGGCAGTTCCAGCCGCGGCACCACCAGGAACGGGTCGCCCGCCGCGGGCAGCGCGAGGCAGGTGAGCCGCTCCAGCTGCTGCGCGTCGTAGCCGGTCACGTAGCGCAGGTCCGGGCCCGGCGTGAGCAGCAGCGCACCCAGACCCGCCGCCCCGGTAGCGTCCGCCGCCAGCCGGAGCCGCTGCGCTGGATATAGTTCTGTCGAGGCGGCGGCGGCGTGCCCGCTAGCCACCGGAACCGCCTGGTCCAACCGGGGGAAGCGCATGCCAGGTCTGCATGGGGGCCATCTAACCACGGGGTGTTCGTCGCCGTTGACGGTGCACCAGCGAACGGTGCAGGCGGCAGCCTGCCCCCATCTAGACAGGAGCGCCCCGCATGCCTCACTCTTGGTATACCTCAGCTCACGATATGAACGGTGATGACTCCTGAAATCGTTAGTTCCCCGGCTCCGCTAGAGCCGGGCGCGACGGCGGCCCTGGACCGTGCCGCGGCCCGGTCGGCGTTCGCGGCCGCATCCGGCCCGTTCACGCTGCGTCCGCGTAACAGCGAGAGAGCCCCCGGCGACCCGACCGCGCTGGCCGCCGCTTTACTGCAGGAACGCCACGTCACGCTCGAGCTGCAGCGCGCCATCCTGCCGTTGCACGAGGCCCCGTTCGACCTGCCCGGGCTGCGCGCCGTGGTCCGGTACCTGCCCGCGTCCGCCGACAGCCGGGTCGGCGGCGACTGGTACATCGCGGCCGAGATGCCGCCCGGCGATGTCCTGCTGGCCATCGGTGACGTCGCCGGGCACGGCCTGGACGCGGCGGCGGGGATGGCCCGGCTGCGCGGAGCCCTCGCCGGGCTGGCCATCACCGGCGCGCCGCCGGAACGCCTGGTGGGCTGGCTGAATGACCTGGTGCATCACGTCGCCCCGGAACACACCGCTTCGGTGGTCGCGGGCTACTTCGACCCGCCCAGCCGCGAGTTCACCTGGGCCCAGGCGGGCCACCCGCCGCCCCTGCTGGTCCGCGGGGCCACCGCCCAGCCGCTGGGGCAGCCGGCCGGGATCCTGCTCGGAGCCGGGCGCAGCGGGTACGACGCGATGACGGTGACCCTGGAGGCGGGCGACGTCGTGCTGCTCTACAGCGACGGCCTGGTCGAGCGGCGCGACCGCCCCCTCGATGAGGGCCTGGCCACCCTGGCCCGGGCCGCCGCGGGCATCGCCGACCCGGAACAGCTGATCACAGCGGTGCTGGAGGCCCTCGGCTCGACCGATTCCGAGGACGACACCTGCCTGGTCGCGCTCCGCGTCCTGTAGCTTCCGCGACCGCGTCCTGCGGGACGCACTCCAGGTCCCTGCGGGCGTGCGCTAGTCACCCGCCAGGACGCTGGCGGCCCGGCGCAGCGAGGAGCCCAGGCCCCAGCGCGCGTCCAGCGCGGCCAGCCGATCCGGATCGGCGCCGGTGACCGGCAGGCGGCCCGTGACCTCCGGGACCGGCGCATCCGCCGCCACCGCCACGACGGGGATGGCGGCCGCCAGGTAATCGCGGGCCGCGGCGAGCTTGGGCCGGCTGCCCTTAGGGAAACCGCCGTGGCCCCGGTCCAGCGCGTCGAGGATGGCCCCCATCCCGCCGAACGCCTGGACCAGCGCGGCGGCGGTCTTGTCCCCCACGCCCGGCACGCCGGGCAGGCCGTCGCTGGGATCGCCGCGCAGCACGGCGAAGTCGGCGTAGGCGCGGCCGGGGATCCCGTAGCGCGCGGTCACCGCGGCCTCGTCCACCACGTCGAGCTTGGCCAGGCCGCGGACGGTGTAGATGACCCGCACCGGCTGCTCGTCGTCCACCAGCTGGAACAGGTCGCGGTCCCCGGTGACGATCTCGACCGGGCCGGCGGACCGCGCGGTCAGCGTGCCGATCACGTCATCCGCCTCGTAGCCCCCGGCGGACGCCATGACCACGCCGAGGGCGGCGAGGACCTGCTCGATCACCGGGATCTGCGCGGTCAGCGCCGGCGGCGCCTCCTCGGAGCCGTCGTCCCGGGCCCGGTGTGCCTTGTACGACGGCACGGCGGCCACCCGGAACGCCGGCCGCCAGTCCGCATCCATGCAGGCGATCAGGGCCGCCGGTGAGCGGCCCCGGACCAGCCGGGCGATCATGTCCAGCAGTCCCCGGACCGCGTTGACCGGGGTGCCGTCCGGGGCGGTCAGCGTGTCCGGGACCCCGTAGAAGGCGCGGTAGTACAGCGAGGCGGTGTCCAGCAGCATCAGCGGTCCCACCCTTCCTATCCTGCCAGGCCCGGCCGCTATCGTTGGGCGGGCCGCGGCGACTCGGGCCGGCGGGAGGGAAGGGACGGGGCACTGTCCGCAACAGACGCCGCCGGGCTGCTGCACGGGCCGGCCGCCGAAGCGCTCTCCTGCGGGCTGCTCGCGGCGGTGCTGGCCACCGCGATCATCCGGCCCCGATGGCTGCCGGAGGCGGCCGCCGCCGGGCCGGCCGCGGTGGTGGTGATCGTGACCGGCGCGCTGCCCTGGCAGCAGGCCCGCACCGAGGCAGGCCGCCTGCTGCCCGTGCTGGTCTTCCTCGGCGCGATCCTGGTCGTGGGGCACGTCTGCCAGCTGGAGGGATTGTTCGCGGCGGCCGGGGCCCGGCTGGCCCGGGCCAGCCGGGGCTCGCCGGTGCGGCTGCTGGGCGGCGTGTTCGGCCTCGCCTCAGTGACCACGGCGGCCCTGAGCCTGGACACCACCGTGGTGCTGCTGACGCCCGTGGTACATGACACCGCGACCCGGCTCCGGGTCCGGCCCAAGCCCCACGTGTACGCCTGCACCCACCTGGCCAACTCGGCGTCGCTGCTGTCTGGCCCGGCGCCGCCCCGGAGAACCCTCTTCCCCGCCCCCGGCCGCCGGAGGGACCCCGCCGGCCCCGCACCGGCCCCCGCACCGGCCTTCGCACCGGCAGGGGGACGGCGGCGGCCCGCCTCAGCGGTTGGAGTAGACCCGCTCCGGGATGACCAGGACCGCGGCCCGCCGCTCCTGCGCCATCACCCGGTCGTAGGTGGGCCAGTCATCGTGGCTGCCGCCCGCCGCGGTGAACACCGCGCGCAGCAGCAGCCGCAGGCCGTCCGGGCCGAGGCCGTCGAGCGCGTCATCCGGCCCGGCCAGCTCACAGCGGCCCTCGGCGCTGACCCATTCCCACCCGGCCCGGACCGTTACGGCCAGCCGCGGGCGGACCCGCAGGTTGGCCAGCTTGCGCGAGTTCCCGCGGGTGGTGAAGCCGATGACCGGCACGCCGCGGAGCGGATGATCCAGCACCCCGCAGTTGACCACGGTGGCCTGGATCGTCTGGTCCGCGCGCTGCGTGGCCACCACGCTCAGCCCGTGCTCCCGGCTCACCAGCCGGGCAAAGTCCGCGACGTCAGCCATACCTGGAGCCTACTGGGGCTGGGCCAGCCGGGCCGGGCCAGCCGGGCCAGCCGACGTGGGTGGGCAGGCTGGGCGGCCTGGTCAGCCGACCGAGGTGTAGGCGACGACGCCGTGGCGCAGCGCGGCGACCGCGGCCCGGGCGGTGGCGGCCAGCTCGGAGCCGGCCCCGGCCGCGACCGCGATCTGCCCCAGCAGGTCCATCAGCTGCTTGACCGCGCGGACGAAATCGCCGGGGGTCAGCTCCGACGAGCCGAGCACGGTCTCCAGTGACTTGCCCCGCGCCCAGGCGTGCGCGGCCCACGCGAAGCCCAGGTCGGGCTGGCGCAGGAAGGACAGCTGGTTGTGTTTCTCGACCTCATCCAGCTCGGCCCAGACCGAGACCATCGCGGTCACCACGTCGCGGACCCGGCCGCCTGGCATCCGCGACGCGGTGTCGTCATCGGCCTGCCGGGACTCAAAGGTCAGCACCGCCACGCAGGCGGCCAGCTCCGCCGGGTCCAGCCCGTCCCACAGCCGGCGGCGCAGGCATTCGGCGGCCAGCAAGTCGAGCTCGGTATACAGGTCAGCGAGCCGCCTGCCGTCGGGGGTGACCGTGCCGTCGTCGAGGTAACCCAGGTGATCCAGGACGGCACACACCCGGTCGAAGGTGCGGGCGATCACATGGGAGCGGGCCGCCACGCTGCCCTCCAGGCCGGCTACCTCCCGCTCCAGCCGGGACCGCTGCTCCGCCTGCCGGGCGTGCGTCTCGCGCTCCGGGCAGCCGTGGCAGGGATGCTGGCGCAGTTCGCGGCGCAGCCGGGTGACCTCGTCCGCGGCGGCGCGCGGCGGGCGTGTCCCCTCCTCACGCGGCCGGCGGCCGAAGTCCCGCCCGGCCACCTTGTTCCGCACGGTCGAGGCCAGGTCCCGGCGGTGCTGCGGCGATCGGGCGCTGAAGCTGTTCGGGATGCGCACCCGGTCGATGGGGGTGACGGGGATGGGGAAGTCGGCCTGGGAGAGCCGCTTGACCTGCCGGCTGGCCGTGAGCACCAGCGGCAGCGGGTCGTTCGCGCCCGGGGGTGCGGCCATCCGGGCCTGGCCAGGGCCACGCCGGTCAGCGCCCCGCGGGCCCCTCCCCCGCTGGCCGCCCTCCCCGTGCCTGGAACCCCCGTGGCCGGGACCCCCGCCGCGGGGTCCGGTCAGGCCTGGATCGAGGACGACCGCCAGGCCCGCGCGGCGGCCGCCGGGGACCAGGATGATGTCTCCCCGGCGCAACTGCTCCAGCGACTGGCGGGCCTGCGCCCAGCGGTCCGCCGAGCGTTCCCGGGACGCCTCCGCCTCCCGGCCGGCCAGTTCCTGGCGCAGCGCGTGGTACTCGGCGTAGTCACCGCGGTCGCACGCCGGGCCGAGTTCCGCCAGCGCGGCCCGGCTGCGGCGGGCCTGCCGCGCGATCCCGACCACCGCCCGGTCCGCCTGGAACTGGGCGAACGACGACTCCAGCAGCGCGGCCGCCTTGTCCAGGCCAGCCTGGCCGACCAGGTTGACCGCCATGTTGTAGGAGGGCCGGAAGCTGGAATTGAGCGGGTAGGTGCGGGTGCCGGCCAGACCGGCCACCGCCAGCGGGTCCACGCCCGGCTGCCACAGCACCACGGCGTGCCCTTCCACGTCGATCCCCCGGCGCCCCGCCCGGCCGGTGAGCTGCGTGTACTCTCCCGGGGTCAGGTCCGCGTGGGTCTCGCCGTTCCACTTGTCCAGCCGTTCCACCACGACCGTGCGGGCGGGCATGTTGATGCCCAGGGCCAGGGTCTCGGTGGCGAAGACCGCCCGGACCAGGCCCGCCTCGAAGAGTTCCTCGACCACTTCCTTGAACGTGGGCAGCATGCCTGCGTGGTGCGCGGCGATGCCGCGCTGCAGCCCGGTCAGCCACTCGCCGTAGCCGAGCACGGGCAGGTCCGCCTCCGGGATGTCCCGGGTGCGCCGCTCGGCGATCTCGGTGATCACGGCGGCCTCATCGGGCGTGGTGAGCCGGATCCTCGCGTCCAGGCACTGGCGGACCGCGGCCTCGCAGCCCGCCCGGCTGAAGATGAACGTGATCGCCGGGAGCAGCCCCGCGCGGTCCAGCCGGTCGATGACGTCCGGGCGGCGCGGTGACCGGAAGCGCACCGGCCGCCGGCCGCCCCTGACCGGCCGGGATGGCGCCTTCCTGACCGCCCAGTCGTCCCGCCGGGCCAGGCGGAGCAACTCGGGGTTCACCTGGGCCCGGCGTTCCCCGGCCGGCCCCTGGCGCCCGTCCGGGCGGTTCCGGCGGCCCCCGTGGCCTGGCCCGGACTCCAGAAACAGGTCATAGAGCCGGCCGGCGGCCAGCATGTGCTGCCACAGCGGCACCGGCCGGTGCTCGTCCACGATGACCGTGGTGCCGCCACGGACCTGGGCCAGCCAGTCGCCGAATTCCTCGGCGTTGCTCACCGTGGCCGACAGCGCGACCACCCGGACCGAATCCGGCAGGTGGATGATCACTTCTTCCCAGACCGCGCCGCGGAAGCGGTCGGCCAGGTAGTGCACCTCGTCCAGCACCACGTAGGCCAGGCCGGCCAGGGTGGGCGAGCCGGCGTACAGCATGTTGCGGAGCACCTCGGTGGTCATCACGACCACCGGCGCCTCGCCGTTGATGCTGTTGTCCCCGGTGAGCAGCCCCACCTGGCCAGCCCCGTACCGCCGGGCCAGGTCGTTGTACTTCTGGTTGGACAGTGCCTTGATCGGCGTGGTGTAGAAGCACTTCCGCCCCTCGGCGAGGGCGAGATGGACGGCAAATTCCCCGATAACGGTCTTGCCGGAGCCGGTCGGAGCCGCGACCAGGACGCCATGGCCGCCGGCGAGCGCCTGGCAGGCCCGCCGCTGGAAGTCGTCGAACGCGAAGTCGTACAGCCCCTGGAACGCGGTGAACTCGGCCCCGTCCTCGCTCCGCTGCCGGAAAGCGGCATAGCGCTGCGCCGGGCTGGCAGGCGTGGACATACGCACCAGCCTAGGTGAACCCGCCGGCCAGCGGTGCTACGGGCCGGTGGTGCTCAGGTCTAGCTGCGGTCGGAGTCGACGGGATCGGGGTCGTCCAGCGGGGCCAGCTCGTCGTCGGACAGGCCCTCGTACAGCGAGGCCCGGCTGGCCCGCCGCCGGTCGTTCATCCAGATGAGCAGCTCGGCCAGCTCGACCAGCAGCACGCAGGGACCCGCGAGCAGCAGCATCGTGAGCGGGTCAGGGCTCGGTGAGGCGATGCCGGCGAACACGAACACGCCGAAGATGATCAGCCGGCGCCACTTGCGGAAGAACTGGTGGGTGAGCACGCCCGCGAAGTTGAGCATGATCACCAGCAGCGGCAGCTCGAAGGCCAGCCCGAAGCCGAGGATCATGCCGAAGAAGTAGCCCAGGTAGGTGGAGACCGGCGGGAGATTGAGGACGCCGTGCGGGGTCAGCCCGAGCAGGTAGGCCAGGCCGCGGCTCATGGCGAAGTAGGCGATCCCCGCCCCGGCCAGGAACAGCGGGACCGCGAGGCCCACGAAGGAGTACGTCCAGCGCTTCTCCCGCTTGTACAGGCCCGGCGCGACGAACGCCCAGATCTGGTACAGCCAGATCGGGCTGGTCACGACCAGCCCGAAGAAGAACGCGACCTCCACCCGCAGCATGAACGGGGCCAGGACGCTGTTCAGGACCAGCTGATGACCGATGCCACGGCATCCGGTGTGGCCGTTGATCTTGGCCGAGCAGAACGGGCGCTCGATCAGGTGCCAGACCGGCTCGAAAAACACCAGGCCCACGCCGGTGCCCACGAGCAGGGCCAGGACGATCTTGATGACCCGGTTCCGCAGCTCACGGATGTGCTCGATCAGCGACATCCGGCCTTCCGGGTCTGCGGCCTCGGCCGCCCGGACGCGCGCGCTCAGCACACGCGCCCCCTTGACGGTGTCACCCAGCTTGGCCATGGCGGGTTACGAGCGCGCGGCCGGCTCAGCCGGCCTGGGTGTGCTGCGTCCCGGTGGCCGGGGCGCCGCTGACCTTGGCTGCCTCCGCCGCGGACTGCTTGGCCTGAAGGTCGCGGATCTGCTGCTGCAGCTGGTTGACCTGCTGCTGGTCCGGCTGCGCGGTAATAGCCGGGGCGGGCTTCTCCGCCTCGGCCTTGTCCTCATGGTGCAGATCAGACACTTCGGTCTTCAGGATGCGCATCGACTTGCCGAGGGACCGGGCCGCGTCGGGCAGCTTCTTCGAGCCGAAGAGCACGATCAGCACCACGGCGACGATGAGGATCTTCCACGGACTGTCGAACAGGTCGCCAATCATTTCCGCCTCTTCACCGGGGACCGCATGTCCCGCGCCTGGATCACTATGGGCAGAGCCTACACATCTTACGTTCGTAACGCGCTCAGGCGCGGTTTGGTGAGCGCTCACCCTAGTGAGGCCAACCGCAGCGGCACGCGCTCCCTGCCGGGCAATTGACCGCTTTTGCGCCCGCGTTCGCCCTAAGAGTACTGCGCCAGGGCGGCTGACGCATCCTCCCTGACCTGGGCGGCGAGGCTGGCCGGGGTCACGATCCGGCCACTGTCGCCCAGCCGCAGGGCGAGCCGGCGCACCCACCCGGGGTCGGGAGTGCTCAGCGCCACCCGCAGGCGGCCGTCGCCGAGCTCCTCGACGCTGTCGCAGGGGTAATACTCGGCCACCCAGCGGCCGAGCGGGGAGAGCTCGATGACCACGTGAAGGTCCTCCGGGGACGGATGGAACAGGCCCTGGTCCACGTCCTTCGGCTCCGCCCCGGCGGGCACCTCGGCCGCCACCTCCAGCACCTCGAGGCCGAGCACCCGGTCGAGGCGGAACAGCCGGACCGCCTCCGCCCGGCGGCACCAGCCTTCCAGGTAGGTGCGGCCCTCCACGATCAGCAGCCGCATCGGGTCCACGTCCCGCTCGGTGGCCTCGTCCCGGCCCGGGACGTAATAGGACAGGTGCACCCGGCGCCGCCGGGCCAGGGCGTCCCGGAGCTGGTCCAGGACCGCCTGCTGGGCGATCTTGTCGACCTGGATGGCCACCTGGGTGCTCGGCGCGGCGGCCTCCCCGGCCGCCGCTTCCAGCTTGGCGATGGTGCGGTTCAGCGCCTGTCCCTCGTCCAGGCCGGGCATGGAGGCGACTTGGCCGATCTCGGCCAGCATCCGCAGGGCCACGAGCAGCGCGCTGGCCTCGTCGACGGCCAGCCGGAGCGGCCGGTCCATGGACTCGGCCTGGCTGACGACGATCTCGCCGCCCTCGTAGGACAGGTCGATCGGGCAGTAGGGGTCGGGCGAGCGAAGTTCCACGCACCACAGCAGGTTGAGGTCGTCCACCAGCTCGCGCTCGCTGACCCCGAAGGCCGCGGCGGTCTCGGCCAGCCCGACCGCTTTCCGGCTGACCACGTAGGGCACCAGGGCCAGCAGCCGCTGCAGCCGGGCGGTGCTGGTTCCCGCGCTGCCGCGCGGGGGCTGCCTGCCCGCCGCGCTCACGCCAGCGCTCCCTTCAGCTGGGTCATGACGGCCTCCCGGAGGTCGGCGGGCTCGAGCACGACCACGTCCGCGCCGAACGACGCGAGGTGCTCGGCGAACCAGCCCACGTCCGAGAACGTGACGCTGATCGTGTCCCAGGCGGCGTCAGTTCCGGTGCGGAGAGCGTCCGCGCCCTGGCTGTCCGCTACGGGGCTGCCCGGCACCGTGCTGCCCGGCACGCTGTTATCCGGCACCGACCCATCCGGCACCGACCCATCCGGCACCGACCCATCCGGCACCGTGCCATCCGGCACCGTGCCATCCGGCACCGGGGTGGCGTGCCGGCGGATCCCGTGGCCGGCGCCCGGCCGGACCCGCACGATCGCGGTTCGCTGGGCCGCTGGCGGCTGGGTGTCCCACACGCGGACGGTTTCCCGGACATCGGTGCCGTCCGGGACGGAGACAGACCCGGCGGGACCGCTGAATCGCACCTCGCCCTCGATGCGGCTGAGCCGGAACACCCGGGCCGCGTCCCGGTCGGTGTCATGCCCGGCCACATACCAGCGGCCGTGCCGGTTGACCACTCCCCACGGCTGCAGGTGACGCTGCTGGGGCTCGCTCCGCCCGGCCGCGCGGTAAGCGAACGCCACCGGCCTACGGTCCCGCACCGCCTCCCACAGCGGGCCGAACGCCGCCTCGCCGGCCAGCAGCCGCGGCTCGATGCCGGTCTCGGCGCTCTCCCCGGCCTCCACCCCGGCTGCGCGCAGCTTGAGCAGCGCGCCTGCCGCGGCCCCGGCCAGCTCAGCCTGCCGCCAGACCCGGGCGGCCAGGGACAGCACCGCGGCCTCGTCCGGCTCCAGCCGGATCTCCGGCAGCACGTAGGCCTGCCGCGGGATGCGGTACCCCGCCTCGTCGTCGCCCGCCGAGTTGAAGCCCGTCTCCAGCGGGATACCCAGCTCGCGGAGTTCTTCCTTGTCCCGCTCGAACATCCGCTTGAACGCCTCGAACGACTCCGGGTAGCCGGGCACGGCCGCGCGGATCTGCACCGCGGTCAGGTACCGCGGGCTGGACAGCAGGCAGACCACCAGGCCCAGCAGCCGCTCGGTCTTCCGTCGTGACATTCTCGTTCCTCGCCGCTCCCAGCGCACACGGCCGATCCGCCCCGCCCCGTCATCATGTGGCCGGCCGGTACCTGACGCTACCCTGCGGGAGTGATCAGGTGGCGCAGTGGCGAGGTTTTGGCGGTGCGCCGCGAATGGCGTGGCGCGGTCGAACTGGACGTAACCACCGGCGAGGGGACCATCCGGGCGCTCGCCTACCCCGAGCTGACCGGCCGGCCCGAGCCGGGCGACCGGCTGCTGCTGAACACCAGCGCGCTCGCGCTCGGCCTGGGCACCGGCGGGTATGCGCTGGTGGTGGCGCTACCCGACCGGCTCCCGGCCGACCCGGCCGGCCCTGGCCACCTGGTCAAGGCGCGCTACACCCCGCTGCAGGCCACCGTCCAGGGCGCCGACGAGCAGGGTTCACCGCACCACGAGGTGCTGCGCGATGCGGACGACCTCGGCGCGATGCCGGTGGTGATCGCCGACCTGCACTCGGCGCTGCCGGCCGTGCTGGCGGGGCTGCGTGCTGGCCGGCACGGCCGCCCGCAGCCGGCCGCGGCCTACGTGATGCTCGACGGTGGCGCGCTGCCCGCCTGGTTCTCCCGCAGCGGCGCCGGGCTGCGCGAGGCGGGCTGGCTGCGCGGGACCGTGACCGTGGGCCAGTCGTTCGGCGGTGACCTCGAGGCGGTCACGCTGCACACCGGCCTGCTGGCCGCGCGGCACGTGCTCGGCGCCGACGTCGCCGTGGTGGCGCAGGGACCCGGCAACCTGGGCACCGGGACCCGGTGGGGCTTTTCCGGCGTGGCATGCGGCGAGGCGGTCAACGCGGCAGCCGTGCTCGGCGGCCGCCCGGTCGCCTCGCTGCGGATCAGCGAGGCTGATCCGCGGGAACGCCACCACGGCGTGTCCCACCACAGCCTCACCTCCTACGGCCGGGTCGCGCTGGCCCGGGCCGACGTGGTCGTGCCCGGGCTGCCCGGGGCGTTCGGCGCCCGGGTGGCCGCGCAGGCGGCCGCGCTCGCGGGCCGGCACACGCTGGTCAGCGTGAGCACGGACGGCCTGGCCGAGGTGCTGCGCGGCTGCCCGGTGCGCCTGTCCAGCATGGGCCGGGGCCTGGACGAGGACCTGGCGTACTTCCTGGCGGCGGCGGCGGCCGGCCGGCACGCGGCCACGCTGCTCGGGCGCCTCCGGTAGATCCTGCCCGGCCCGCGGCCACGCTGCTCGGGCGCCTCCGGTAGATCCTGCCCGGCCCGCGGCCACGCTGCTCGGGCGCCTCCGGTAGATCCTCGTCGGCCCGCGGCCACGCCTGAGCCTGGGCGATCTGACCGAGCGGCTCTCCGGTAAGCCCCGTGGGCCAAACCTGAGGCGGGCGGCCCGCATGGGGCCGCCCGCCTCTATCTCTGTTTCTCCTGCTATTTCAGCCGCTATCTCACCCGGTCGCGGGGCTGACCGCGCCGAGGATGTCCACCACGAACACCAGCGTGTCCGTGCCCTTGATCCCGGCCTGCGTACTGCCGGTCTTCCCGTAACCCTGGGCGGGCGGGACGACCAGCATGACCCGGCTGCCCACGGTCTGCCCGATGAGGCCCTTGTCCCAGCCCGTGATGACCTGGCTGGGCGTGGACCCGATCGTGAACCCGAACGGCTGACCCCGGGACCATGACGAGTCGAAGGTCTTTCCGGTCCGCCAGATCTGGCCCACGTACTGGGTGACCACGGTCTGGCCCTTGGCTACCGCCGGGCCGGAGCCCTTGATCAGCGTCTTGGTCACCAGTGTCTTCGGAGGCGTCTTGGACGTCGGGATCGCGATGGTCGGTGTACCGCCCGACTTGCCGGCCGTGACGGTCGGCAGCGAGCCGCCGCCGGCGGACACCTTGCTGCCCGAGGCGGACGCGTTGTTCGGGAACTCCTTGATCATGTCCACCACGAACACCAGCGTGTCCTTCGCGTTCACGCCGGCCTGGGAATTCCCGGTCTTGCCGTAGCCCTGGGCGGGCGGGATGACGGCCAGCACCCGGCTGCCCATCGTCTTGCCCTGCAGCGCGGTCTCCAGCCCGGGCAGGAGCTGGCCGCTGAACAGGGCCGGGCTCTTAGTCGCGAACGTGCTCTCCGCGAGCTTGCTCGTTTTCCCGTTCCAGATGTAGACCGCGTAGTTCCCCACGAACGCGTCGCTCTTGGTCAGCGCAGGCCCGGTCCCCTTGACCAGGGTCTTGACGGCCAGCGCTTTCCCGGCGGTCACCTTCGGGATATTGACCTTCGGGATCGTCCCGAAATGCCCGCTCACCGACGACGGTGGGGCTGGACGAGGACGTGGAAGACCCGCAACCGGCCAGGGCCAGGACGGCCAGCAGGGGGACGGCCAGCAGGGCGGCAATGCGTCGCATATAAAGGGAACCTTGTCATCTCCGACGTTGAAGCGACGCCAGCCTACCGGCATGAACGAACCACAGTGCGCAGGTTCCGCAGCCTGACCATTACGGTATCTGGACCAATCGGCTGCGAACGTGCAGGCACGCCGAACGCCGCACGAGGCTGCGCGCAGGGCATCACCGGAAAGGCGCCCGGCGTGATTTTCAGGAAATTGACAGCTAACTGGCGGTCGAGACCGGCCTGTGGCGGTTTCGTTGCGTAAAAGAAGCGGGACCACGGGCTCGCCGCGGCCGCCTGCGGCGGGGCGGAGGGCGGCTGCCGGCCCGCGGTGAGCTTCCCCGCCCGCTCAGCTACATCCCTGCGATGAGCTTCCCCGCCCGCTCAGCTACATCCCTGCGATGAGCTTCTCCACCCGCTCATCGACGGCCCGGAACGGGTCCTTGCACAGCACCGTCCGCTGGGCCTGGTCGTTGAGCTTGAGGTGGACCCAGTCCACGGTGAAGTCGCGGCGCCGTTCCTGGGCCCGGCGGATGAACTCACCGCGCAGCCGGGCCCGGGTGGTCTGCGGAGGGACCGACTTGGCCTCGAAGATGTCGATGTCCCGCGCGGTCCGGGCCACTGCCCCGCGCCGCTGCAGCAGGTAGTACAGGCCGCGGCCGCGGTGCACGTCGTGGTAGGCCAGGTCGAGCTGGGCTACCCGGGGCGAGGACAGCGGCAGGTCGTGCTTGCCGCGGTACCGCTCGATGAGCTGGTACTTGGTGATCCAGTCGATCTCCCGGTCGACCAGGCCGAAGTTCCCGGTGTCCACCGCGTGCAGGGTGCGTTCCCACAGGTCCAGCACCCGCTCGGTGATCGCGTCGGCCCCGCGCCGGTCGGTGAAGTCCTTGGCCTTGGCCAGGTACTCGCGCTGGATGTCGAGCGCGCTGGCCTCCCGCCCGTTGGCCAGGCGGACCTTGCGGCGGCCGGTCATGTCGTGGCTGACGTCCCGGATGGCCCGGATCGGGTTCTCCAGGGTCAGGTCGCGCATCACGGTGCCGGCCTCGACCATCCGCAGCACCAGGTCGGTCGCGCCCACCTTGAGCAGCATGGTCGTCTCGCTCATGTTCGAGTCACCGACGATCACGTGGAGCCGGCGGAACCGCTCGGCGTCCGCGTGCGGCTCGTCCCGGGTGTTGATGATCGGCCGGGACCGGGTGGTGGCCGAGGACACGCCCTCCCAGATGTGCTCGGCCCGCTGGCTGACGCAGTAGACCGCGCCCCGCGGGGTCTGCAGCACCTTGCCTGCGCCGCAGATCACCTGCCGGGTGACCAGGAACGGGATCAGGATGTCGGCCAGCCGGCCGAACTCGCCGTGGCGGCCGACCAGGTAGTTCTCGTGGCAGCCGTAGGAGTTGCCCGCCGAGTCGGTGTTGTTCTTGAACAGGTAGATGTCGCCGGCGATGCCCTCCTCCCGCAGCCGCCGGTCGGCGTCCACCAGCAGGCCCTCGAGGATCCGCTCCCCCGCCTTGTCGTGCACGACGAGATCGAGGATGTTGTCGCACTCGGGGGTGGCGTACTCGGGGTGGCTGCCCACGTCGAGGTAGAGGCGGGCCCCGTTGCGCAGGAACACGTTGCTGCTCCGGCCCCACGAGACCACGCGGCGGAAGAGGTACCTGGCAACCTCATCCGGGGACAGCCGCCGGCTGCCGCGGAAGGTACAGGTGACCCCGTATTCGTTCTCAAGCCCGAAGATTCGTCTGTCCATGGTCGCTCACCAGACCTTACGGCACGCTTGCGGGCGCCCGCACCAGGTGGGGTGTGTCGCGGCGGTAGGCCCGCCTTCCGTGCGCCGCGTCACCAGTCGACGGCGATGTACTTGGTCTCGGTGAACTCCAGCAAGCCGTCGTGGCCGCCCTCACGGCCGATCCCCGACTGCTTGACCCCGCCGAACGGGGCAGCCGGGTCGGAGACCACACCGCGGTTGATGCCGATCATCCCGGCCTCCAGGGCCTCGGCCACCCGGAGCGAGCGGCGCAGGTCCCGGGTGTAGACGTAGGAGACCAGGCCGTATTCGGTGTTGTTGGCCCAGGAGACCGCGTCGGATTCGGAGCTGAACCGGACGATCGGGGCGACCGGGCCGAAGATCTCCTCGTCCAGGATGCCGGCGTCGGGCGGCACATGGTCCAGCACGGTGGGCGCGTAGAAATAGCCGCGGCGATCCGGGGCGGAACCTCCGGTGACCACCCGGCTGCCCGTGCTGGTGGCCTCGTCCACCAGGCTGGCCACCTTGGACCGGGTGTCCTCGTTGACCAGCGGGCCCAGCTCGGTGCCCTCGTCCAGGCCCGGGCCGACCTTGAGCCCCCCGAGCCGGGCCGCGAACGCCGCGGTGAACTCGTCAGCCACCGCCTCGTGCACGTAAAACCGGTTCGCGGCGGTGCACGCCTCGCCGCCGTTGCGCATCTTGGCCAGGAACGCGCCGTCCAGGGCCGCGCTGATGTCGGCGTCCTCGAAGATCAGGAAGGGGGCGTTGCCGCCCAGTTCCATGGAGCAGTTGATGACGCTGTCGGCCGCGGCCTTCAGCAGGACCCGGCCGACCTCGGTGGACCCGGTGAAGGACAGCTTGCGCACCCGCGGGTCGGCCAGCACGGTCTCGCTGAACCGGCTGGCCGAGGAGGTGGTCACCACGTTGACCACGCCGTCGGGCACGCCGGCCTCGCGCAGGATGTCCGCGATCGCGAGTGCGGTCAGCGGCGTCTCCTTGGCGGGCTTGAGTACCACCGTGCAGCCTGCGGCCAGGGCCGGCCCGATCTTCCGGGTGGCCATCGCGGCCGGGAAGTTCCAGGGAGTAATGAGGACGCTGACGCCGACCGGCTGCCGGGTGACGAGAATGCGGTTGGCGCCCGAGGGCGCGGTGAGCACCGACCCCTCGACCCGGACCGCCTCCTCGGCGTACCAGCGGAAGAACTCGGCGGCGTAGGTCACCTCGCCGCGCGCGTCCGGCAGCGCCTTGCCGTTCTCCAGGACCATGAGCCGGGCCAGCGCGTCGGATCTGGCGATCATCAGCGACCACGCGCGGCGCAAGCACTCGGCCCGCTCGCGGGGCGCGGTCGCGGCCCAGCCGGGCAGCGCCGCGGACGCGGCACTGACCGCGTCGAGCGCGTCCTCGGCCGTGGCGTCGGCCACTTCCGCGATGATCTCCTCGGTGGCCGGGTCGGTCACGCCGATCAGCCCGCCATCACGGCCCTTGGTCCACTGGCCGCCGATCAGCAGCCCGGTCGGCACGTCGATTCCCGTCGTGACCGCCAGGTCAGCCATGGTGCCCGTCACTCGTCCTCCAGGGTCTTGCTGCGCACATCCACGACATTACAGGGAATCCCGTGCCCGGACGCTAGCCGCTCCGCCTGCCGGCGCCTGGCGCCGGGCCCGGGTGGGTTCCGGGAGCGACGAGCGCGGCGCGGGTGACTCGCGCGTTCGACTCGGCGGCCCCTCACGAGTACTGGAACGCGGCCCCGGAGGAGGTCCGCGCGGTCTGGGCGGTGGTGCGCGCCCAGGCCAGGCGACCCTAGGGGGTCACCCCGTCATCGGGGCTGGCCGCCTCGCCGGGCTGGGGCTCGTCCCCGGACGCCGCCGGGGTGCCCGGGGCGGTGCCCTCCCCGGACGCCGCCTCGGCGAGCAGCAGTTCCAGCCGCGCCCCGGTCAGCCTGCGGAACGTGCGATGCGCCCGGTCCCGGGCCAGGATCCCCACTTCGAGCTGGCCGGCGCTCAGCTCGGCACCGTCGCCATTGCCCTGCCCCGTGCCCTGGCCCGCCAGGCCCGCGATCGCGGCGCCCAGCGCCCGGACCAGCGGGAGACCGTCCGCGTAATGGTCCTTGAGCACGGCCGCCACCTGGTCGGCCTGGCCTCCCATGGCCACGAAGCCGTGCTCCTCGGCCACCGAGCCGTCGAACGTGATCCGGTAGATCTGATCGGACACGGGTGACTCGCCGACCTCGGCCACTACCAGCTCGACCTCGAACGGCTTGTTGCTCTCGGTGAAGAACTGGCCGAGGATCTGCGCGTACCAGTTGGCCAGCCCCCGCGCGGTGACGTCGCTGCGGTCGTACTGGTACCCCGTGTAGTCCGCGTACCGGACCCCGGCCTTGCGCAGGTTCTCGAACTCGTTGTAGCGGCCGACCGCGGCGAACGCGATGCGGTCGTAGATCTCGCTGATCTTGTGCAGCGCGCTGGACGGGTTCGGCGCCACGAACAGGATGCCCCCGTCGTACTGGATCACCACCCCGCTGCGGCCACGGGCGATGCCCTTCCGGGCGTAATCCGCCTTGTCCTTCATCGCCTGCTCAGGCGAGACGTAGAACGGCATACTCACCGCAGCTTTACCCCTACTCGTAATGGCGCCACTCGCAATGACGGCTGGTCCCGGCTGGTGCCTTGCTGGTCAGGCGGGGAGCGCGGTTACCCGCTCAGGCCGGGCGGCGCGGCCAGGGGGGCCACCGGCCCGGAGGGCTCCCTCGTCCGCTCCTCCACCACCGCCCGGGCGTACCCGCCCGCCTCCGCGTCCGACAGGCGCCGGAACCCGTCGGCGGTGATCATAGCCACCACCGGGTAGATCTGCCGGGCCAGGTCCGGGCCGCCGGTGGCCGAATCGTCGTCGGCCGCGTCGTACAGCGCCTGCATGCAGGCCAGGATCACGTCGCGGTCGGACATGCTCTCGGTGTAGAGCTTCTTCAGCGATCCCTTGGCGAAGATCGAGCCCGACCCGATGGCGCTGTAGGGACGTTCCTCGTACCGGCCGCCGGCCACGTCGTAGCTGAAGATCCGGCCCCGGCCCGCGTCCTCGTCCCAGCCGGCGAACAACGGCACGACCACCAGCCCCTGCATGGCCGCGGCCATGTTGCCGCGGACGAACGCCGACAGGCGGTTCGCCTTGCCCTCCAGGGAGAGCGTCCGGCCCTCGAGCTTCTCGTAGTGCTCCAGCTCCAGCTGGAACAGCCGGACCAGCTCCAGCCCGATCCCCGCCACGCCCGCGATACCGACGGCGGAGAAGTCGTCGCTGCGGAACACCTTCTCGATGTCCCGCTGCGCGATCATGTTGCCCGCCGTAGACCGCCGGTCACCGGCCATGATCACGCCGTCTGCGAACCGGACTGCCACGATCGTCGTCCCGTGCCGCAGTTGCGGGGCTGCGCCCTCGCCTGCGGCGCCGGGCGCGCCCGGGGACCCGGAGGCACCGCCCAGCCGGGCGGCCGCGGGGCCGCCGGCGCCCGGAAGCAGCTCCGGGGCGCACTCAGCCACCAGGTCAGCGAACGACGATGTGCCAGCGTCCATGCAGGCCGCAATGAACTTTCCGGCAAAGAAGCCAGAACCCACGCCCAGTCCTCCCGGTTAGTCCGCACCCGATACCTGACCTTGACCCTACTGCGGCCCGGCACCCCGCCGCCCGTGCGGCTTGTCAGCCCAGGGCGAACCGGCCGCGGCCGCCGCCCGGGTGCACCGCGTGGCGGGCAGCCGTCACTGGCCGCCCTTCTGCACGTAGGACCGGACGAACTCCTCGGCGTTCTCCTCGAGGACCTCGTCGATCTCGTCGAGGATCGCGTCCACGTCGTCGGCCAGCTTCTCCTGGCGCTCCTTGACGTCGCCCGATGCCTGCGGCTCCGCCTCCTCGGTGTCCTCACTGCGCTTCGAGGCCTGCCGCTGACCGCCAGTATCCTTTGTCGCCATGCCCGAAACCTCCGTGCTACAGGGTCATCCTCGGCTTAACCGTATCCTCGCCTGCCGACGGCCTGTCCAACCCTGAAATCGGGCATCGGGATCAGGCGGCTCAATAATGCCCGCACGGCCAGGTTCCGGTCCGGGCCCGTCCACCCCGGCCCGCGGAGCCGCAGGGACGCGCTCAGGCGCGCTGGGGGCCCGGGGAAGCCAGCGGGCGGTCAGTGCTGGCCCGTGAGCGCGGCCACCAGCTCGGCCGCGGTCCGGCACCGGTCCAGCAGGCCGCCGACGTGGGCCTTCGTCCCGCGGAGCGGCTCCAGGGTCGGTACCCGCTGCAGCGACTCCCGCCCGGGTATGTCGAAGATCACCGAATCCCACGAGGCCGCCGCCACCGACTCCGGGTACTGCTGCAGGCACCGGCCGCGGAAGTAGGCCCGGGTGTCTTCCGGCGGGGATTCGATGGCCCGGGTCACGTCCTCCTCGGCCACGAGCTGGACCATCCGTCCCCGGGCGGCCAGCCGGTTGTACAGGCCCCGGTTGGGCCGGACGTCGGAATACTGGAGGTCCACCAGCTGCAGCTTGGGATGTCCCCAGGCCAGGCCCTCCCGGGTCCGGTAGCCCTCGAGCAGCTCCAGCTTGGCCACCCAGTCCAGCTCGCGGGAGGCCAGCATCGGGTCCTCGGCCAGCCTGGTCAGCACGGATTCCCAGCGGGTCAGCACGTCCGTAGTCATGTCATCGACGTCGGAGCCGAACTTATCCTCGGTGTACTTGCGGGCCAGCTCGAGGTACTCCATCTGCAGCTGGACCCCGGTCATCTTCCGGCCATCACGCAAAGTGACCAAATGGTGGCAGGACGGGTCATGCGAGATGGCCCGGAGCTCGGCCACCGGCGACTCGATCGACAGGTCACCGCCGAGGAACTTGTCCTCGATCATGGCCAGGACCAGCGCGGTGGTGCCGAGCTTGAGGTAGGTGCTGACCTCGCTCATGTTCGCGTCGCCGATGATGACGTGCAGGCGGCGGTACTTCTCCGGGTCCGCGTGCGGCTCGTCGCGGGTGTTGATGATGGGCCGCTTCAGCGTAGTTTCCAGGCCCACCTCGACTTCGAAGAAGTCGGCCCGCTGGCTGATCTGGAAACCGTCCTCGCGGCCATCCGCGCCGATCCCCACCCGCCCGGCCCCGCACACCAACTGCCGGGACACGAAGAACGGCGTGAGGTGCCGGACGATGTCCGCGAACGGCGTCGCCCGGCGCATCAGGTAGTTCTCGTGGCAGCCGTAGGACGCGCCCTTGTTGTCGGTGTTGTTCTTGTAGAGCTGGATGGGCGCGCTGCCGGGGACGGTGGCGGCCTTCGCGGCGGCCTCCGCCATGACCCGCTCCCCCGCCTTGTCCCAGATGACCGCCGAGAGCGGGTTGGTGCACTCGGGCGCGGAGTACTCCGGGTGCGCATGATCGACATACAGCCGGGCGCCGTTGGTCAGGATCACGTTCGCGAGGCCGAGGTCCTCATCGGTGAGCTGGGTGGCGTCCGCGGACTCGCGGGCCAGGTCGAAGCCGCGGGCGTCGCGCAGCGGGTTCTCTTCCTCGAAGTCCCAGCGCGCCCGCCGGGCGCGGGCCGAGGTGGCCGCCTGGTAGGCGTTGACGACCTGGGATGAAGTGACCATGGCATTCGCCCCAGGCTGACCGGGGACCGAGATGCCGAACTCGGTCTCCGTCCCCATCACCCGCCGCACGCTCATATCAGGCAGCCTAGTGCCGGCCGGCGGGGCGTGAGACGGATGACCCGCCGCACGCGCCCGCTGCGATAACGGTGACGGGCCGGCCAGCCGGGGCACAAGCCACTGCGCCTGCCCAGGTCAGAGGTACTGCCCGGTATTGGCCACCGTGTCGATGGAACGCCCGGCCTCGGTTCCCTGCTTACCGGAAACCAGGGTCCTGATGTACACGATCCGCTCGCCCTTCTTGCCGGAGATGCGGGCCCAGTCGTCCGGGTTGGTGGTGTTCGGCAGGTCCTCGTTCTCGCTGAACTCATCCACGCAGGCGGTCAGCAGGTGGGCGACGCGCATCCCCTTCTGGCCCGTGTCGAGGAACTCCTTGATGGCCATCTTCTTGGCCCGGGCCACGATGTTCTCGATCATCGCGCCGGAGTTGAAGTCCTTGAAGTACAGGACCTCCTTGTCCCCGTTGGCGTAGGTGACCTCGAGGAACCGGTTCTCCTCCGTCTCGCTGTACATGCGCTCCACGACCCGCTGGATCATGGCGTCCACCGTGGCCTCACGGGACGACCCGTGCTCGGCCAGGTCGTCGGGGTGCAGCGGCAGCGCGGTCAGCACGTACTTGGAGAAGATGTCCTTCGCCGCCTCGGCGTCCGGGCGCTCGATCTTGATCTTCACGTCGAGCCGGCCGGGCCGCAGGATCGCGGGGTCGATCATGTCCTCGCGGTTGGAGGCACCGATCACGATGACGTTCTGCAGGCCCTCCACGCCGTCGATCTCGCTCAGCAGCTGGGGCACGATCGTGTTCTCCACGTCGCTGGACACGCCCGAGCCGCGGGTCCGGAAGATCGAGTCCATCTCGTCGAAGAACACGATGACCGGCATGCCCTCGCTGGCCTTCTCGCGGGCCCGCTGGAACACCAGCCTGATGTGCCGCTCGGTCTCGCCGACGTACTTATTGAGCAGCTCCGGGCCCTTGATGTTGAGGAAGAAGCTCTTGCCCTCCTTGGCCTGGCCCTTCGGCTGCGGCTGCGGCTCCGGCTCCTCACCGCTTTCGGCCCGCTGCGCCGCCGTCCGGGCCGCGACCTGCTTGGCCAGCGAGTTGGCCACGGCCTTGGCGATGAGCGTCTTGCCGCATCCCGGCGGGCCGTACAGCAGCACGCCCTTGGGCGGCTTCAGCTGGTGCTCCCGGAACAGGTCCGCGTGCAGGTACGGCAGCTCCACCGCGTCCCTGATCTGGACGATCTGGGAGCCGAGGCCGCCGATGTCGGAGTAGGTGATGTCCGGCACTTCCTCGAGGATCAGCTCCTCGACCTCGGCCTTGGGGATGCGCTCGTACACGTAGCCCGAGCGCGGCTCGAGCAGCAGCGAGTCGCCCGCCCGCAGGATCGAGTCGAGCAGCGGCTCGGCCAGCCGGACCACGCGCTCCTCGTCCGCGTGCGAGATCACCAGTGCCCGGTCGCCGCCCTCGAGGAGTTCCTTGAGCATGACGACCTCGCCCACGGTCTCGTACCCCTGGGCGATCACCACGTTGAGGGCCTCGTTCAGCACGACTTCCTGGCCCGGCCGGAGCTTCTCCAGCTCGACCGCCGGGCTGACGCTGACCCGCATCTTGCGGCCGCCGGTGAACACGTCCGCGGTGCCGTCCTCGCAGGCCTCCAGGAACACGCCGAAACCGGAAGGCGGCTGGGCCAGCCGGTCGACTTCCTCCTTCAGCGCCACGATCTGGTCGCGCGCCTCGCGCAGGGTGTCGGCCAGGCGCTCATTCTGGCCGGTGACCGAGGCCAGGCTGGCCTCGGTCTCACGCAGGCGCTCCTCGAGAAGCCGGACGTGCCTGGGCGAGTCGGCCAGCCGCCGCCGCAGCACTGCCACCTCCTCCTCGAGAAAGGAGATCTGCGTGGTAAGGCCCTGAACCTGGTCATCGCGCGCGGCGCGCGATCCTTCATCCCGAGTGGCCACGCCCCCACCCCCTTCCGAGAGCAGACTTCACTTAGACCCTACCTATCCGAGGCCCTGGCGTAACCTCGTGCCGCCTGCCGCTGACATTCTCACTGATCAGACTCCTCCCGGGAACCCTTCGCGGGCCTGCGCCTGCGCGGTGGTGCGGTGATTCCCTGGGCGAGCCGCCGTGCCGTGATGAGAAACCCTGTGTGCCCGACCATACGGTGCTCCGGCCGCACCGCCAGCCCGTCAACGTGCCAGCCGCGGACCAGCGACTCCCAGGCGGCGGGCTCGTCGAAGCTGGATTGCTCCCGGATCGACTCCACGGTCCGGGACAGCTGGGTCACGGTCGCGACGTAGCAGCACAGCACCCCGCCGGGGATGAGGGCGTCGGCCGCGACGCGTGCGAACTCCCATGGCGCCAGCATGTCCAGTACCACCCGGTCGAAACTATCCGCAGGCCCGGCGTGGTCCGCGGGCCCGGGTTCCGCGGCCGGGACGCCGGGTTCACCCGCCGGGGCGCCGGGTTCGCCCGCCGGGGCGCCGGGTTCGCCCGCCGGGGCGCCGGGTTCGCCCGCCGGGGCGCCGGGTTCACCCGCCGGGGCGCCGGGTTCACCGGCGAGCGCGGCGGCGGCCTCCATGAGGTCACCGACCCGCAACTGCCAGGCAGGATGCGGCCCGCCGAAGAAGCGCTCCACGTTGGCCCGGGCGATGTCCGCGAAATCCTGGCGCCGCTCGTACGACACCAGGAGCCCGTCCTCGCCCACGCTGCGCAGCAGCCAGCAGGACAGGGCGCCCGAGCCCGCTCCCGCCTCGAGCACCCGGGCGCCGGGAAAGATGTCGGCCAGCGCGATGATCTGGGCCGCGTCCTTCGGGTACACGACGGCGGCGCCGCGGCCCATGGACAGCGTGAAGTCGGCCAGCAGAGGCCGGAGCGCCACGTACGGCGTTCCGCCGGAGGACTTCACCACGGTGCCCTCCGGGGCGCCGATCAGGTCGTCGTGGGCCAGCCCGCCCCGGTGGGTGTGGAACGTGCGCCCCTCGGCCAGGAGCACGAGATGCTTGCGGCCCTTGGGGTCGGTGAGCTGTACCTGGTCTCCAGGGGCGAACGGGCCACGGCGCTGACGGATCACGCCCGCCAGGGTAGCCGTGCCACGGCGTGCCGCGGTCTCAGGCGAGGTGGCGCCGCGTGCCCGCTCCGCCGGACGGCCCGGGCGGGCCAGGCGCGGCGGTCACACGCCGGCGAAGGCGTGGTCGAGATCGCTGGCCGACAGCACCCCGTACACCTGGCCTGAGGGCTCGACGAGCAGGTACTCGGTGGCCGGCGAGCGGCGCACCGCCTCGAGCAGGGCCATCCCGGAAAGGTCGGCGGGCAGCACCAGGCCGCTGTCGATGGTCCGGGCCAGCGACCCGGCGTCCACCCACGGCCTGCGCTGCGGCGGGGTGGCCATCACCGCGCTCTCGTTCACGATCGCTATCGGCTTGTCGTCGTGATCGACGATGACCAGCGCCCGGGCCCCGGCGGCGTCCGCCCGCCGGATGGCCTCGGCCAGCGGGAGGCTGGCCGGGATCGCGATGGCCCGCCGGGCGAGCGTCCTGGCCTGGAGGCTGGGCAAACGCTCCCGCACCCGCGTGACCTTCAGCGACTGGCTAGCGCCGGTCCACATGAAGGCGGCTATGACGCCGAACCACACCACATCGAAGATCTGGATCTGGTCACCCGCCGCGACGAGCAGGGCTACCGGCACCACCAGGACGGCCACCGCGAGCACCCGTCCGGCCCAGGCCGCGACGAGGGTCGCCGTCACTGGCCTGCCGCTCGCCTTCCACACCCCGGCCCGGAGCATCCGGCCGCCGTCCAGCGGCAGCCCGGGCAGCAGGTTGAACACCCCGACCAGCAGGTTGGCCCAGACCAGCTGCTGGATGAGCAGTCCGGGCAGGCCACGCAGGTGGGTGGCCAGCAGGACCACCCATCCGAGCCCGGCCAGGACCAGGGAGAGCAGCGGGCCGGCCACGGAGACCAGGAACTCACGCCCCGGCGTGGGGGGCTCCTGCTCGATCTCGGAGAAGCCGCCCAGCGGGTAGAGCAGGATCCGCCGCACCGGCAGCCCGAACCCGCGGGCGACCAGGGAGTGGCTCAGCTCGTGGATCAGCACGGACACGTACAGCAGCACCACGAAGGCGGCGGCCACCACGTAGCGGACCCCGCTGGAGCCGGCCAGCACCGCGCTGTTCCCGTACAGGAAGACGAACAGGCCCGCGATCAGGAACCAGTACGGCGAGATGTACACGGGTATCCCGAAGGGCCGCGCGATCCTCACTCCGGAACCCGACCCCTGCGGCGAGGGCCGTTCGGGCGGTGTGCCTGCCACAGGTTGATGCTACGTGCTGGGCCGCCCCACCGGACGCGCCCGCCGCGCGGTTGAAGCCAGCGGGCTGCGAAACAGAGCGCAAAGCCCCGCAACTGTCGGAGGCTTCGCCTAATCTCCCAGGCATGGCCGACGATCGTGTGCCGCTCCCAGCCCCGCCCGGGTCAGGCCCGTCCGGGGGTGAGGTGGCCGGGTCAGGCCCGCCCGGGTCAGGCCCGCCCGGGTCAGGCCCGCCCGGGGGCGAGGCGGCCGGGAAGGATGGGGCCGCGGCGGCCGCGGCGGGGATGGAACCGGCCGCGGAGGGCGCGGCCGATGCGCGGGCGGAACGACGGCGGTCGCTGTCCCCGTCCCGGGCCGGTGACTTCCTGACCTGCCCGCTGCTCTACCGGTTCCGGGTGATCGACCGGCTGCCGGAGCCGGCCAGCCCGGCAGCGGCCCGGGGGACCCTGGTGCACGCGGTGCTGGAGCACCTGTTTGACCGGCCCGCCCGTGAGCGGACACCGGACGTGGCCAGGTCATTGCTGGATCCCGAGTGGGACCGCCTGGTCAGCGGGGAGCCGGAGCTGGGCAGCCTGTTCGCCGCGGATACCGACCAGGCCGCCTGGCTTCAGGAGGCCGGGGCGATGCTGGACCGTTACTTCACCCTGGAGGACCCGCGGCGGCTGGAGCCGGCCCACCGTGAGTTGTGCGTGGAGGCCGAGCTCGCCTCGGGCCTGCGGCTGCGCGGCTACATCGACCGCCTGGACGTGGCGCCCGGCGGGGCGACGAGGATCGTGGACTACAAGACCGGGAAAGCCCCGCCGGCCGAGTTCGAGGCGCGGGCCCTGTTCCAGATGAAGTTCTACGCCCTGGTGCTGTGGCGCGCCCAGGGCCGCTTGCCCCGGCTGCTCCAGCTCATGTACCTGGGCAACGGGGAGATCGTCCGCTATGAGCCCGACGAGGCGGACCTGCGGGCCACCGAGCGCAAGATCGAGGCCCTGTGGCAGGCCATCGAGCGGGCCCGGCTGTCACGGGACTGGCGGCCCCGGCCGGGGCGGTTGTGCGACTGGTGCGCGCACAAGGCGCTCTGCCCGGCTTTCGGTGGCACCCCGCCGTCCCTGCCCGAGGACGACGAGCTGCCGTCCGCCGCGTCCGGCGAGCTGGCCACCGCCAGCCCGGTGCTGGTCGGCGACGACCTGTGAGCCGGGAGCGGTCAGTGGATGCCGTGCCGCCGCAGGATGTCGGCGACGTCGCCGAGGTCGTCGTCGTCCGCGGGAGCCTTGCTCTTGGCCGGCTTGAGCGCCTTCCCGGCCGGGGCGCCCGCCGGAGGGCTGGCCGTCCGGCCGGGGCCGTCCGACCCGGGGCCGCCGGGCTTACGGGTCCGGCCGCGTAGCGTCCCGGAGACCACGAACAGCACGACCGCGAGACCGGTCACGGCCACACCAGCCCACACCTGCGGTGACAAGATCAGCGACGAGGCGAAGCTGCCGATCGCGGACCCGATCTGCCACAGCATCCTGACCGCTTTAGTCAGGTACGCCGCCAGCGGCAGCAGGGACCAGGCCACGCCGCGCAAGCCCGCGGCCGCACCGCGCCGCCGCCACACCAGCCAGCTGGCGATCAGGCCCAGGAGCGTCAGTCCCCCGCACAGCGGGAGCCAAGGCAGCTCGTTGTAAGACATGGCCGCTCCCCTCGGCAGCGTTCCTTACTCCATCGTCGCACACCGGTGAGAGTGCACCGGTTGTCCCGGCCGGGGCAGCCACCGCGGACCGGCCGCGGGTGTTCCCCGGGGCCCCCGCGCCCGCCGGCGGGCTACCTCACGCCCAGCACAGCGTAGTTGTAGGCGCCGTAGAAGGGCTGGACGTAGACGTTAGTCAGATTCGGGCTGCGGTACAGCAGGGACCGGGCGTACACCTCAGGCAGGATCGCGGCATCCCTCATCACCTGCGAGTCGATCTGGGTGGTGTAGGAGTTCCGCGTGGTGGCGTCGTTCGTGGTAGCCATCCTGGCCAGCAGGCTGTTCACCCTCGGGTCGTTGAGCTCCGCGATGTTGGTGTTGCCGGCCGGGCTTATCGCGCTGCCCGCCGTGATGAGGTCGAAGAACCCGTAACCGTCCGGCCAGTCGGGCGCCCAGCCGCCCATCACGATCCCCAGCTGGTGCTGGTGCACGTATCGCGGTACGCCTGCGGTGTTGCTGAAGTAGCCGGCGGACGGGTAGCCGTGCAGCGAGAGCCTGATCCCGGCCCTGCGCAGCGCGGCCCGGAGCGACTGCGCGGCCTTCACTTCCCTGGGCCGGTCACTGCGGTAGGCGATCCCGGTGCTGAACCCGCCCGGCTGCCCGCACAGGCTGAGCTGGGCCCTGGCTTTGGCCAGGTCGCCGCCGGGCTTGGTGGCCGCCTCGTAGTAGTCGAAGTATTTACGGCCGATGACGTTCGGCGGCGCCACCGTGCTGGCGATGCCGCCTCCGGCGACCGGGCCGCCGTAGGCGGCCTGCTGTCTGGTCTTGCTGGCCGCGTACTCGACCGCCATCCTGCAGTGCACGTTGCTCATCGGCGTCACCACCGTGTTCAGGTAGGCGAACCACCCGACCCCGTTGACCGGATCGTCGGACGAGGCCTTGAGCGCCGGCGAGGACCCGATCCTGGCCCCCGCCGCCGCCGGCACGCCGGTATCCGCCAGGTCCACGTCCACGCCACCGGCGAGCAGCCCACGGCCGATGTCTTCCGCGTTCATGTTCCAGTTGACGACCACCCTGCTGGCCAGCTGCCTGGCGTTCGGGTCCGTGGGTGCCTGCCAGTACTGGTTCGGCACCATCGTGAGCTGCTTGCCCAGCTGGTAGCTCTGGAACTTGTAGGGGCCGGTGGAGATCGGGTGCAGCTGGTAGTTGGCGCCGGTGTCGCTGGCCGGAGGCACCGGCGCGGTCTGCGGGATCGCGACCACGTAGTTGAAGTCGGCGAACGGGTGAGCCAGGCGGAACACGATGGTGGTCGCGTCCGGCGTCTGCACCGCGGTGAGGCCCATCAGGTTCTTGCGCCGGTCCTGGTAGGGCCCGGGATAGGTGGCCGCGTTCCCGCCCAGCAGCAGCTGGAAATAGCCCGGGCCGTTGGGCAGCACCGGCCGTGCGAACGTGCGCTCCACCGCGTACTTGATGTCGGCCGAGGTGACCGTCGCCCCGTTCTCGAGCTTCACGCCCGGCTGGATGTGGTAGGTCCAGGTCAGGCCGTTGTCACTGACGACACCCGGGGCGGTGGCCAGGTCCGGGACGACCTGCAGCCCGCACTGGCGGGGGCAGGACCTGTACGTCATCAGCGTCATCGTGTAGAGCCGGGCGAGGTTCCACATGAACGGGTCGGAGGTGTTGCCCGGGTCGGCCGAGTCCGGCGCACCGCTGTCCGCGAAGGTGAGTGTCCCGCCCTTGTGGCTGGAGGGGTTCACCACCTTGGTGATCGCGGCGTTGTACCCGGCGGGCGGGGATGAGCCCGGGCCACCCCCGCCGCTGCCTTCACAGGCGGCCAGGACGAGCGTGGCGGCCGCCGCGAACACAGCCAGCCCGATGGTCGCGGGTCTGTTCACGAGGCGGAACTCACTCCGCGGTGGCGGCGGTGTTCTCCGGAAAGTGGCAGGCCACCTGGTGTCCCGGGACCAGCTCGGTGAGCGGCGGCTCCTGGGTCCGGCACACCTCCTGCGCCTTCCAGCAGCGGGTGTGGAACCGGCAGGCCGGCGGCGGGTTCAGCGGGCTGGGCACGTCACCCGCCAGCCGGATGCGCTCACGGCGCCCCCGGCGCCCCTCGACGCGCACCGGCTGGGGCACCGGGACAGCCGACATGAGCGCGACCGTGTACGGGTGCCGGGGCTTGGCGTACAGCTGGTCACGGCCGGCCAACTCGACGAGCTTACCGAGGTACATGACCGCCACCTGGTCACTGATGTGCCGCACCACGGACAGGTCGTGCGCGATGACCACGTACGTCAGTCCCAGCTCGTTCTGCAGATCTTCCAGCAGGTTGATCACCTGGGCCTGGATCGACACGTCCAGGGCCGAGACCGGCTCGTCCGCCACGATCAGCTTGGGCCGCAGCGCGAGAGTGCGGGCGATCCCGATCCGCTGGCGCTGGCCGCCGGAGAACTCGTGGGGGTAGCGGTTGTAGTGCTCAGGGTTGAGCCCGACTAGCTCCAGCAGCTCCTGGACGGTGGCTTTGATGCCATTTTCCGTCTTGACCTTCTGCAGCCGCAGCGGCGCCCCGATGATCCCGCCCACGGTGTGCCGCGGGTTCAGCGACGAGTACGGATCCTGGAAGATCATCTGGATGTCCCGGCGCAGCGGGCGCATCTTGCCCATGGACAGGTGGGTGATGTCATGCCCGTCGAACATGATCCGTCCGCCGGTCGGCTCCAGCAGCCGGGTGAGCAGCCGCCCGGTCGTGGTCTTGCCACAGCCGGACTCGCCGACCAGGCCGAGCGTCCGCCCGGCGGGCACGGAGAAGTCCACCTTGTCCACGGCCTGGACCGCGCCGACCTTCTGGCGGAAGATGATGCCCCGGGTCACCGGGAAGTACTTCATCAGCGCGGACACCTCGAGCAGCGCATCGCCCCCGCCGCCGGTGGTGCCGGTGGTCCCGGCGGTGCTCACTGGGGTGCTCACTCGTCCCCCTGCGTGGTCGGGACGGCGGGCGCCTGGATCTCCCCGAGCTGTTCGTCCCGGGCTTTGCGCCGCTGGTCGGCCGTCAGGTGACAGGCGATCAGATGCCCGGGCTCCACCTCACGCAGCGTGGGAATCTCGGTCTGGCTCCGTCCGTCGGTCAGGCCGGCGTAACGGCACCGGGGATGGAACGGGCAGCCCGGCGGCACGCGGATCAGGCTGGGCGGGGTGCCCGGGATCGGGAGAAGCCGCGCCAGGCGCGCCTCGTCGATGCGCGGCATGGAGGCGAGCAGGCCCCAGGTGTAGGGGTGGCCGGGCCGGTCGAAGACGTTTTCGGCCTGGCCGTACTCCGACATCCGGCCCGCGTACATGACCAGGATGTCATCGGACAACTCGGCCACCACCCCCAGGTCGTGCGTGATGATGATGACCGCGGAGTGGTACTCCTGCTGCAGGTCCCAGATCAGGTCCAGGATCTGCGCCTGGACCGTGACATCCAGCGCGGTCGTCGGCTCATCGGCGATCAGCAGTTCCGGGTCACAGCTCAGCGCCATGGCGATCATGGCGCGCTGCCGCATACCGCCGGAAAACTGGTGCGGGTAGTCATCGACGCGGTCGGCGGGCTGCGGGATGCCGACCCGGCCGAGCATGTCGACCGCGTGCTTGCGCGCGACCTTCTTGCCCACCTCGTTGTGCACCAGGTACGCCTCGGCGATCTGGGCGCCGACGGTGTAGTACGGGTGCAGCGCGGACAGCGGATCCTGGAAGATCATGGCCATCTTGCTGCCGCGCAGTTCGCGGACCCGGGAGGGCGGGGCGCCGACCAGTTCCTCGCCGTCCAGCCGGATGCTCCCGCTGATCTGGGCGTTGGTGCCTTGGTGCAGGCCCATGATGCCCATGCTGGTGACGCTCTTCCCCGACCCTGATTCGCCGACGATGCCCAGGGTGGCCCCGCGGTCGAGGCTGAACGAGACCCCGTCGACGGCTTTCACCAGGCCGTCGTTGGTCGGGAAATGGATCCGCAGGTCCCTGACCTCGAGCAGGGTGTCGGGCATCAGGTCCTCACCCTTGGGTCGACCACGGCGTACAGGATGTCCACCGCCAGGTTGGCGATGACGATGAAGAACGCGGCCAGCATCGTGACGCCCAGGATCTCCGGCAGGTCCTGGTTCTGCACCGCCTCGATGGTGAACAGGCCGAGGCCGTGCAGCGAGAACGTGTACTCGGTGATGATCGCCCCGCCGAGCAGCAGGCCGATATCCATGCCGAAGATCGTGATGATCGGGGTCAGCGCCGCGCGCAGCCCGTGCTTGAAGATCACCTTCCGCTCTCGCAGGCCCTTGGCCCGCGCGGTGCGGATGTAGTCCTCGCTCATCGTCTCCAGCATGCCGGCCCGGGTCAGCCTGGCGTAGAGGGCGGCGTAGAGGAAGGCCAGGCAGATCCAGGGCAGCACCAGGTTCCGCGCCCACAGGTACGGGTTCTGGGTCAGGGGCACGAACTGGACGTTGGGGAAGAGGGGCCACTTGTAGCTGAACAGCTCGAGCAGGATCAGGCCGGTGAAGAAGATCGGGAGGGACACCCCGAGCAGTGCGACGCCCATCGAGAACCGGTCGAAGAAGGTACCCCGGCGCAGCGCGGAGAGCACCCCGATCGCCACGCCGCCGATCAGCCAGAGGATCGCCGCCCCGACGGCCAGCGAGATGGTCACCGGGATGTCGCTGACCATCTGCGGCCAGACCGGCTGCTGGCTCTTGAAGGAGTAGCCGAAGCAGGGGGGCGGGCAGTATGTGGTGCTGGTGCCGCTGTTGTAGTGCGTGCCCAGCACGATGGCCTTCAGGAAGCGGCCGTACTGCAGGTAAAAGGGGGCGTTCAGGCCCAGCTTGTCCTCGATGGACAGCACCGCCGCCCGGGTCGGGTTGCGCCCGACGTACTGAATGGCGAGCTGGTAGGAGGTCTGCCCGGCCAGCCGGGGGATCAGGAAGAAGATCGCGAACGTGATCAAGCTGACCACGATCAGCAGGAAGACGGTGGCGAACAGCCGCCGGATGATGAATGTAACCACTGCTCGCGGTCCGGGTGCCCGGCTGGCCTATCAGCCGGGCACCCGCGCCCTCACCTGCTTTCCGTGCGTATCGATGGGTCAGAGTTACTTCGTGCCGAGCACTCCGTAGTTATACATGCCGTAGAAGGGCTGGATATAGACGTTCGTCAGGCCTGGGGGCCGGTACAGCAGCGCCTTGGCGTAGACGGCAGGCAATATGGCGGCATCCTTCATGACCTGGTGGTTGATCATGTTGGCGTAGGCGTTGGACTGGCTCTTGCTGGTGGTCGCCTCCATGGCGAGGAACCACTTGTTGATGTTCGGGTCGTTCAGCTCGGACATGTTGGCGTTCCCCGCCGACACGATCGCCTTGCCGTCGTACAGAGCCCAGCCCCAGCCGTAGGCGTTCGGCCAGTCGGGGCCCCAGCCGCCCGCCAGCAGCCCGAGGTCGTGGCTGTGCACGTACGTGGGCACCCCGGCGAAGGTGCCGTAGTAGTTCGCGGCCGTGTAGCCCTTCAGCGTGGTCTTGATACCGACCGAGTTCAGCGATGCCTGCAGGGCCTGAGACGACGCCACCTCCCTGGGCCGGTCGCTGCGGTAGGCGATGTTGGTGCTGAAGCCGTTGGGGTGCCCGCACAGCTTGAGCTGCTGCTTGGCCGCGGAGATGTCCCCCCCGGGCTGGCTGAGCCCGTGGTAGAGGTCGAACTTCTGGAAACCGAGGATGTTCGGCAGCATCGCGGTGGTGGCGATGTCGCCGCCGGCGATCGGGCCGCCATAAGCCGTCTGCATGTTGGTCTTGTTGTACGCGTACTCGACCGCCATCCGGCAGTGCAGGTTGTTCAGCGGCGGCACCTTGGTGTTGACGTAGTAGAACCACTCGTGGGCGTTGATCGGGTCATCGGAATTCGCCTTGAGCGAGGGCGAGGACAGGATCTTGGCCCGGGCTGGTGCCTGCACGCCGGTGCCGGCTTGGTCCATCTGGACGTCGCCGGCCAGCAGCCGGTTGTCGATGTCGTTGGCGTTCACGTTCAGGTTGACGATGATCTTGCTGGCGAGCTGCTTGACCTGCGGGTTCCATGACGGCTTCCACTGCGGGTTGGGCACCAGCGTGTACTGCTTGTTCAGCTGGTAGCTCTGGAACTTGTACGGCCCGGTGGATATCGGGTGGTTCTGGTAGTTGGCGCCGGTGTCCTTATTCGGCGGTACCGGAGCGGTCTGCGGGAACGCCACCACGTAGTTGAAGTCCGCGAACGGCTGGTTGAGGTGGAAAACGATTGTCGTCGAGTTCGGCGTGTCCACCGAATTCAGGGCGAAGAGGTTCTTGGACCGATTCCTGAACGGGCCCTTGTAGGTGGCCGCGTTCCCGGCCAGCAGCGACGCGAAGTAGCTCGGGCCGTTCGCCAGCACCGAGCGGTCGAAGGTGCGCTCGACCGCGTATTTCACGTCCTGTGAGGTGACCGGGGTGCCGTCCTCGAACTTCACGCCGGGCTTGATGTGGTAAGTCCAGGTCTTGTTCCCGTTGCTCGCCACGCCGAGGGTGCTGGCGAGCCCCGGGACGACCGTGTTGCCACACGTGGTCCCCGGGCATGACTTGTACGTCGTCAGCGGGAGGGCGTACAGCATGGTGAAATTCAGGTTGAACGCGTAGTAGGTGTTGCCCGCGTCGGTGGAGTCCGGGGCACTGCTGTTGTCGTAGATGATCGTGCCACCTTTGTGGCTCGACGGATTCACCACTTTGGTGACGGCCGCGTTGAACGTGGACGATGACGAGCCGCTCGTCCCGCCACCGCTGCCGCCACCGCTGCTGCCGCCGCAGGCCGCCGCGACCAGGGCGGCTGCGGCTACGACCGCAGCCAGCCCGATGGTCTTAGGTCTCCTCATGAGGTGGAACGCCTCCTGTCGTGATTCGTTGTGCGAAATCGGCCGGGTTCATGGGCTACCGGCTGCTTCTCGGGTCGAGCGCGTCGCGCAGCCCATCGCCGAACAGGTTGAAGGCCATGACGGTGATGAAGATGGCCACTCCTGGGATGATCATGTACATCGGGTCGATCGAGTAGTACCCGTTGCTGACTGCGTCCGAGAGCATCCCGCCCCAGCTCGGCTGGGGCGGGATGATGCCCACCCCCAGGTAGGACAGAGCCGCCTCGAACAGGATGTTGGTCGGGATCAGCAGCGTGGAGTACACCAGGATGGGGCCCACCAGGTTGGGCAGCAACTCGCGGAACAGGATGTACGGCCCCCGCCCGCCGATGCTGCGCGCGGCGTCGACGAATTCCCGCTCGCGCAGGGACAGTGTCTGCCCGCGGATGATCCGGCCCATGTAGGGCCAGGCGAAGAAGCCGATCACGAAGACCAGCAGGCCGATCCGCAGCGAGTTCCCAGATAGCCCGAATGCCGACGAGGGGACCACGCCGACCAGTGCGATCGCGAACACCAGCAGCGGGAAGGCCAGGAAGACGTCCATCGCCCGGGCGATCACTGCGTCCACCCAACCGCCGAAATAGCCGGCGATGACGCCCATCACTACGCCGATGCCCACCGCCAGCGTGGTGGCCAGGAACGCGATGAGCAGCGACACCCGGGCGCCGTTGACCACGCGGCTGAGCATGTCCCGGCCGGTTACCGGCTCGACACCCAACGGGTGCGCGAGACTGATCCCGCCGAACGGACCATTAGGTCGGCTGAATGTCGGGTTGATCAGGTTCGCGTGGTAGATATTCGGGTTCTGCACCAGGAGCGGCCCGAAGATCGCCACGAGGATGAGGAAAATCACGACACCGCCGCCCGCCATGGCCACCTTGTCGCGGCGCAGCCGCATCCAGGCGATCTGGCCGAGCGAGCGGCCCTCGATGGCCTTGCCACTGACCCCTTCGAGCACGCTCTCAGGTACGAGGTCGCCAGACGTGGGCACGTCAAGCGGTGCTGCCATCTAGCGGCGCTCCCCTGCTGCTCGTAACGGGAAATTACCCGGCCGTCACGGCATAAGGCCGTGAGCAAACCGGTTACCAGGGCCCCTACCGGGAGGATCTCCCGTTTTGCCTGGTCCGCGCCAGGGGTACTACAACGTCGTGCCTGGATTGTGACCGAATCACAATGGCACCGTCATGGGTCGCCCCGCGCCCGCCCCGCGGCAGCCTCCCGCAGGGTGGCAAGATCGACCGCGCGCAGCGACGGGACGGTCAGCTGGGCCAGCCCCGGCGGTGGCGGCACGCTGGGCACGGCCACCACCGTGCAGCCCGCGCCGTGCGCGGACGTGATGCCGGTGGGTGAGTCCTCCAGCGCGACGCTCCACTCCGGTGACACCCCGAGCAGCGCCGCCGCCCGCAGGTACGGCTCGGGATCGGGCTTGCCCCGGGCCACGTCAGCGGCGCAGACCGTGACCGGGAAGCGCACCCCGATCGAGTCCAGGGCGGCGGCCATGATCTCCGGCTCAGCCGATGTCACCAGGGCGTGTGGCAGGCCGGCCGCCCCGACCTCGGCGAGCAGTTCGAGCGCGCCCGGCATGACCTGGACGCCGCGGGCCCGGATCAGGTCGGCCATGCCCTGCACGAGCCACCGCCCGATGACCTCCTGGGGAACCGATTGCGCGGCCTTTGCCTGCATATAAGCGCTCGACCGGGTGAGTGAGCCGCCGATCAGGTGCTGCTGGTCGGCCGGCCCCAGGGGCTGCCCATCCGGTCCATGATCGCGGCCTCGGCCTCGAACCACAGCGGCTCGGAGTCGACCAGCAGCCCGTCCATGTCGAACATGACCGCCTGCAGGGCGCCGTCGGCGCCCTCGTCCTCCGCCCTGCCATCCGGGCTGCGTTCCGGGCCGGGCGCGGAGGCGCCCCGGGCAGCGGAATCGCGGTCAGTCCCCCACGTCATGCCCACCTCGGCCCGGCGCCCCAGGCCGTCAAAGGGCGCCGTCTCAGCTTCTCTGGAATGTCGGAGTCTTTCGGCGCGCCGGGGCGATTTGGATCCCTCAGGCCGGCTGGGTCAGGTTCGGATGGTCCAGGCCCGTGCCGAGAAGCGTGAAGTCCTACCGGGTAACACTCGATCGTGCCGGGCGCTGGCACATCGCATTCGCCGCCATTCCAGGCACTTTCCCGGGACCAGGAACGTGTCAGGTCGTGGGCCTGGACCGGGGCGTGGCCGCAAGCGCGGCGCTTTCCACCGGCGAGCTGCTGAACATTCCGCGACTGAGTCCGGGCCGCCAGCGACGGCTTCGGCTGCTCCAGCGCAAACTTGCGAGGGCCGAGCGTGGCTCGGGCCGCCGCGCCAGGGTGAAGGTCGCTGTCGCCAGGCTCAGGGCTCGAGAGGTCGACGCCCGCAGAGACTGGTGCGAAAAGCTCAGCACGGACCTCGCCCGGCGGTTTGACCTGATCCGTCTTGAGAACCTGAACATCCGCAACATGACTCGCTCGGCCAGAGGCACACCCGAAGCGCCCGGAAGGGGTGCGGCCCGGAAAGCCAGCCTGAACCGGGAAATCCTCGTCTCCGTCTGGGGTCTCCTCGTGACTGCGCGGCGAGGCCACCGGATTGCCGGGCCCGTGAACCGCGAACGTCAGCAAGCTGGCCTCCGGGTCGATAGCTGGATCCCCGCCTTCAGGCGAGGGAGGATGTCAAGCCGAGAAGTATTTCGCCTCGGGATGGAACGTGATCAGGGCATCGGTGGACTGCTCGGGCTCCAGCTGGAACTCCTCGGACAGCGCCACCCCGATCCGCTCGGGCCGCAGCAGGCGCACGACCTTGGCGCGATCTTCCAGGTCCGGGCAGGCCGGGTAACCGAACGAGTACCGGCAGCCGCGGTAGCCGACCTTGAGGATGCCGTCCAGGTCGGCTGGGTCATGCCCGGCGAGGCCGGTCTCCTGCCGGATCCGGCCGTGCCAGTATTCTGCGAGGGCCTCGGTCAGCTGGACCGAGAGCCCGTGCAGCTCCAGGTACTCGCGGTAGGCGTTCTTGGCGAAGAGTTCTGCCGTGGCGCGGCTGATGGCCGGCCCCACGGTGACCAGCTGGAAGCCGACCACGTCGGTGTCGCCGGAATCCGCCGGGCGGAAGAAGTCGGCCAGGCACAGATGCCGGTCGTGACGCTGCCGCGGGAACGTGAACCGTTCCCGCTCTGTCCCGTCGCCGTCGGTGATGACCAGGTCGTTCCCGTCGCTGACCGCCCGGAAGTAGCCGTACACCACCCCGGCCTGGAGCAGTCCCTCGCTCTGGACGCGATCCAGCCACATCCGCAGCCGTGGCCGTCCTTCCGTCTCGACCAGTTCGGCGTAGGACGGCCCGTCCTTGCCGCGCCCGGGCTTGAGGCCCCACTGGCCCATGAAGGTGGCCCGCTCGTCGAGGAAGGCCGCGTACTCAGTCAGCGCGATGCCCTTGACGATCCGGTCGCCGAAGAAGGGCGGGGCGGGCACCGGCGTGTCCGTGGCCACGTCCGACCGGGCGGGCATCGCGTCCGGCTCGGTGACCTGGAGCCGCGCCCCGGTGCGGACCCGGCGCTCGCGCGTCGGCGGCAGCTGCGCCCCGGCCTCGCCCCGCTTGACGGCCATGAAGGCATCCATGAGACGAAGGCCCTCGAACGCGTCGCGGGCGTACCGGACCTCGCCGCCGAACAAGGCGGCCAGGTCCTGTTCCACGTAGGCGCGGGTGAGCGCGGCGCCGCCGAGCAGCACCGGCCAGCGGCTGGCCAGGCCCCGGGTGTTCAGTTCGGCCAGGTTGTCACGCATCACCACGGTGGACTTGACCAGCAGGCCGGACATGCCCACGACATCGGCGTCGTGCTCGGCCGCCGCGTCCACGATGGCCGACACCGGCTGCTTGATGCCGATGTTGACCACGTCGTACCCGTTGTTGGTGAGGATGATGTTGACCAGGTTCTTGCCGATGTCGTGCACGTCGCCCTTGACCGTGGCCAGGACGATCCGGCCCTTGCCGTCCTCGCCGGACCGCTCCATGTGCGGTTCCAGGTAGCCGACCGCGAGCTTCATCACCTCGGCGGACTGGAGCACGAACGGCAGCTGCATCTGCCCGGTGCCGAACAGCTCGCCGACCGTTTTCATCCCGTCCAGCAGGACGTCGTTGACGATCTCCAGGGCGGGGCGCTGGGCCACGGCCTCGTCCAGGTCAGCCTCGAGGCCGTTACGCTCCCCGTCGATGATCCGCCGCTTCAGGCGCTCCCAGAGCGGCAGCCCGGCCAGTTCCGCGGCCCGGCCGGCCTTGACCGCGGCGGCATCCACGCCCTCGAACAGCTCCAGCAGGCGGGACAGCGGGTCGTATCCTTCCCGGCGGCGGTCGTAGACCAGATCCAGCGCGACCTGCAGCTGTTCGTCGGGGATCCGGGCGATCGGCATGATCCGCGAGGCGTGGACGATCGCGGAGTCGAGGCCCGCCCGCACGCACTCGTCGAGAAATACCGAGTTGAGCACGGCCCGGGCGGCGGGATTCAGGCCGAACGAGACGTTGGACACGCCCAGCGTGGTCTGGACGTCGGGATAGCGCTGCTTGAGCTGGCGGATGGCCTCGATGGTCTCGATCGCGTCGCGCCGGGTCTCCTCCTGGCCGGTGGCGATCGGGAACGTGAGGCAGTCCACGATGATGTCGGACAGGCGCATGCCCCAGTTCCCGGTCAGGTCCTCGATCAGCCGGGTGGCCACGGCGAGCTTCCACGCGGCGGTGCGGGCCTGGCCCTGCTCGTCGATGGTCAGCGCGATCACCGCGGCGCCGTGCTCGGTGACCAGGGGCATGACCTTGGCCAGCCGCGAGTCCGGGCCGTCGCCGTCCTCGTAGTTGACCGAGTTGACCACGGCCCGGCCGGCGAGCAGCTCGAGCCCGGCCTGGATCACCTCCGGCTCTGTAGAGTCGATCACCAGCGGAAGCGTGGCCGCGGTGGCCAGCGGCCCGCCACCTCGGCCATGTCCGCCGGGCCGTCCCGCCCGACATAGTCCACGCACAGGTCCAGCAGGTGCGCGCCGTCCCTGGTCTGCGCCCGGGCGATCTCCACGCAGTCGTCGTAGCGGCCCTCGATGAGCGCTTCCCGGAACGCCTTCGAGCCGTTGGCGTTGGTCCGCTCCCCGATCGCCAGGAACGACGTGTCCTGGCGGAACGGGACGCTGCTGTACAGCGAGGCCACCCCCGGCTCGGGCCGGGGCCTGCGCGGTGCCACCGGCTGTCCGTGCAGCCGCTCCACCACGGCGGCCAGGTGCTCGGGGGTCGTGCCGCAGCACCCTCCGACGAGGGCCAGGCCGAACTGCTCGGCGAACATGGCGTGCGAGTCGGCCAGCTGGGCCGGGCTGAGCGGGTACCGGGCGCCGTCCGAGGCCAGCACGGGCAGCCCCGCATTGGGCATGCAGGACAGCGGGATGCGCGAGTGCCCGGCCAGGTAGCGGAGATGCTCACTCATCTCACCGGGCCCGGTCGCGCAGTTCAGGCCGATGAGTGTGACGCCCAGGGGCTCCAGCGCGGTGAGCGCGGCGCCGATCTCGCTGCCCAGCAGCATGGCGCCGGTGGTCTCGATGGTCACCTGGGCGATCAGCGGGAGTTCGGCGCCCGCCGCGGTCATCGCCCGGCGGGCGCCGATGATCGCAGCCTTGGCCTGCAGCAGGTCCTGGCTGGTCTCAACGATGATCGCGTCGGCGCCCCCGCTGATCAGCCCCGCTGCGCCGAGCTGATAGGCGTCCCGGAGGTCGGCGAACCGGGCGTGGCCCAGGGTGGGCAGCTTGGTCCCCGGCCCCATGGAGCCGAGCACCCAGCGCGGGCGCTCGGGCGTGGACCACTGGTCGGCCGTCTCCCGGGCGATCCTGGCCCCGGCCTCGGACAGCTCCGCGATCCGCCCGGACAGCCCGTATTCACCCAGGTTGCTGAGGTTTGCCCCGAACGTGTTGGTGGTGACGCAGTCCACGCCGGCGTCGAGGTAGCCCTCGTGTACCGCCCGGACGATGTCCGGCCGGGTCGCGTTGAGGATTTCGTTGCATCCCTCGTGCCCGTCGAAGTCGTCCAGCGTGGCGTCGCTGGCCTGGAGCATCGTCCCCATTGCCCCGTCGGCCACTACCACGCGATCCCCGAGGACGGCACCTAGTTCCGGCTGGGCCGCGCGGGCCGGGCGGGCAGTGTTCGTCATAGGCCCCCTATTCTAGGGCGACGCGTCCGCGGGGACGGCCGGGCCGCGACCAACGGCACCGGCGCCGCGACCGACGGCACCGACCCCGCGGGACGTGGTGATCATCGAGGTGCACGTAATCTGGTGTCATCCGGGTGAACGGCGGCTCCCCGAAGGAGGTGGTGGGTGATCGAGCTGAACGGCGATCGGGCGCTCAGTTCGCCAGCAATCATCGCTGCCTTCGAGGGCTGGAACGACGCAGGTGAAGCCGCTAGCGGGGTGGTCGATCATCTGGGCCTGGCGTGGGACGCCACCCAGATCGGCGCCATCGATCCGGAGGACTACTACGACTTCCAGGTGACCCGGCCGGTGATGGAGGTCTCCGAGGGCCGCACCGAACGGCTGGTCTGGCCGACCACGCGGCTGGCCGTGGCCAGCCCGGACGGCCTGGGCCGTGACATCGTGCTGGTTCACGGCATCGAGCCCAACATGCGCTGGCGGGCCTTCAGTGACGAGCTGGTGCGCTCGTTCACCGACCTCGGGGCCCAGACGGTCGTGCTCCTGGGCGCGCTGCTCGCGGACTCCCCGCACACCCGCCCGGTGCCCGTGGCCGCGGCGGCGTCCGATCCGGCGCTGGCCAGCGATCTGCACGTCGAGCCGGTGGAGTACAAGGGCCCCACGGGGATCGTCGGGGTCCTTCAGCACGCCTGCGCGCAGGCGGGCATCGCGACGGTGTCCCTGTGGGCGTCCGTGCCCCACTACGTGGCCCAGCCGCCCAGCCCCAAGGCCACGCTGGCCCTGCTCCGGGGAGTCGAGGATGTCCTCGACGTTTCGCTGCCGCTGGGCGACCTGCCGCAGGAGGCGCGGGCCTGGGAGCGCGGGGTCGACGAGCTGGCCGAGCAGGACACCGAGGTCGCGGACTACGTCCGGACCCTCGAGGAGGCCAAGGACGCGACCGACCTGCCCGAAGCCAGCGGCGACGCCATCGCCCGCGAATTCGAGCGCTACCTCCGCCGCCGCCGCCACCCCGGCGAGCCCGGCAGATAGCGCACAGAGCTGAGAAGCTGCGCGCAAGCCCAGCCATAGGCCGGAAGCCGCAGGCCACCCCGCCACAGGGCCCGCACGTACCGGCGACCCCAGCCAGGGCCGTAAGATGCCCGCGACCCCAGCCACAAGGCGCACGTAGCGGCGACCTGTCCCACAGCTGATCTGCGGGTGAGGCGGGGCGCGCCGAAGGCGTGTTCCCGCCGAGCCTGCAGATGGCGGGGGGTCCAGGGGGGTCGCCCCCCCGGATTAATAGGGCGGCCAGGGGACGGCGGGCCAGTCTTCGGGCGGGTAGGGGTGGACGCGTTCCTCGAGCAGCAGTTCGACCCGCTGCCGGGTGGCGTGAACCTCGCTCGCGGACAGCCGCTCCGGCAGCTCGTCGGCGAGCGGCCCGCTGGCCAGTTCCCCCTGGAGCCTGGCCAGCGCCTCGACGGCCCGCGCGGGCAGCTTCCGGCCCCGCCACTGCCACAGCACGGTACGGAGCTTGTATTCCTCCCCGAAGCACACCCCGTGGTCACATCCGTAGAGCCGCTCCGAGTTGACCGGCAGCAGATGGCCGATCTTCCGGTCCGCGTTGTTGACCACGGCGTCGAACACGGCCATGTCCCGGAGCATCTGATGGTCTGACCGCCGGGACAGGGCCACCAGGTCCACGCTGGCGTCCGACTCGATCCACAGCTGGCACATGCCGGGGCCGAACGGGCCGTCGCGGTACACGGTCGGCGGGACCAGGTCCCAGCCCGCGGCCCGGGACACCGCGTAGGCGGCTACCTCCCGGCCGGCCAGCGTGCCCTGTGGGAAATCCCAGAGCGGCCGCTCCCCCGCGATCGGCTTGTACACGCAGGCCGACTCGGCGGAATCGCGCCGGATCGTGCAGTACAGCGTGGCGTTCGAGGCGACGATCAGGCGTCCTTCGACTTCCAGTTCACCCTCGCGAAGCAGTTCGAGTGCGGCGGCGTGGTCATCTGGGGGCTGCTTGGGACGGCGCTGAGGACGTGGCCGGGACAGCCGGCGAGCGGGGAGCTTTTCAGCCATTGGCGGCCCGGTGGCCATTCTGGCGCGGGCAGATGTGCCCCTCGGTGTCGAGCGGCAGGCCGCAGAGCGGGCACGGCGGGCGCCCCTGGCCCAGGATGCGCAGCGCCCGCTGGGAAAAGGCCCGCGCCGAGGCCGCGGTGATGCGGACCCGCAGCACCCCGGGCCCGTTGTCAGGGATGTCCTCGGCTAGCGGCTCGACGGGAGTCTCGGACTCCTCCTGAGCCTCGATGACCACCCGCTCGTCCTCGCCGTCCCAGGCGAGGGCGATCGCGCCGACCCGGAAGTCCTCCATCAGCGGCAGGTCGAGCGGCTCGTCGTCGGTGAGGTCGGAGGGGGTGGCTGCGGGCACGGAGGTCAGGCCGCCGGTCCGCCGGAGCACCTCGTCGAGCAGTTCCTCGAGCCGCTCAGCGAGCAGGCTGACCTGGAACTTTTCCAGGGCCACGCTTGTCACCCGGCCGCTCGCGCTGGCCTGCAGGTAGAACGTGCGCTCCCCAGGTTGCCCGACCGTGCCGGCCACGAAGCGGTCCGGCGGGTCATAGGAGTAGACCGGCATGATCCCTATCCTCCCGCTCCCCCGCCGATGGCCGCGTCACCCTCCCCGATCGGGGGGCGGGAGGCTGCCTCAGCGGCCGCCTGCGGCGCTCCGCCATTTGCCGCCGCCTTACCCGCGCCAGTCCCGGCATCAGGAGGCCTGGCCAGCCCGGCGGCCGCGCGGCCAGTGTCATTCATTCGTACCAGGAAAGGCCGAAGAGGGGTGTACCGGATGACGCTTAGCGAGCAGGGGTTGACCTGAATACGCTGGCTTAGGTCCAGGTGCAGGCCGAGGCTGTCCGCAATGACCGATTTGATAACGTCCCCGTGCGAGCAGATCAGATAGACGGCGTCCTTGCCGAGCCTGGCGTTCCATTCCCGGACCGCGTTCACCGCACGGTGCTGCACCTCCGGCATGGACTCCGCGTCCTTCCCGGGGAAACGGACCGCGCTGGGATGGGCCTGGACCACCCGCCACAAGGGATCCTTGGCTAGCCGCTTGAGCGGCTGGCCGGTCCAGTCGCCGTATTTGACCTCAGCGAACTGCTCGTCCTCCTGGACCGCGGGCGCAGCGCCGTCGCGCGCTGCGGCGATCGTCTCCGCGGTCTGGCGGCAGCGGTCCAGCGGGCTGGTGATGATCGCGTCCAGGGGCACGTCAGCCAGCCGGGCGGCCAGCGCCACGGCCTGGGCCCGGCCGCGGTCATCCAGCGGGATGCCCGGCGTCCGGCCGGTGAGCACAGTTCCGGTCCCGGCCGTCAGCCCATGTCGCACCAGCAAAACCAACGTCACGCCATGACTCTAAAGGGTCGGTGCCGCTGGTGGAAAAACGTGCCGCCGGGTGCTCGCGGGCCGCTACCGGATGCTCACCGGCTGGTCCAGCCGCCGGCCCGGGGCTGCCCCCGCCCGCCGCCTGGGTGACCGAACACGTAGGTGGCCGCGCCGAAGCTGACCAGATCGCCGTCCCGCACCGGCACCCAGGCCCGGACCCGCCAGCCGTTCAGCCGGGTGCCGTTGGTGGATCCCAGGTCATCCAGCATCCATCCGCTGGCCCCCCGTTTGAGCCCCGCGTGCCAGCGGGAGATGGTCGGGTCGGGCAGCACCATGTCACAGCCCGCGTCCCGGCCGATCGTGAAACGGCTCTGCCCGCCAGACGGGAAGGCCAGCAGCCGGGCGGGCGCCGGCCGCGAGCCGCCCGCCACCAGGCCGGCCAGCGTGGCCCGGCCCCGCTGCCAGCAAGCCTGCACCGCTGCGCCCAGCCGGCGCCCGGACGGCAGATCGGCCACAACGTCCGCAAGATCATGCTGGTAGCGGGCCCTCAGCGCTGCTCCCAGCCGCTGGTCCAGCGTGTCATGGGTCAGCCGGCCCTCCGCGTACCGCTCGCGCAGCTGGCTGATCACGGCGTCCCGGTCGGCGTCCGACGCGCGGACAGGGCCAGCGGGCCACCATCTGCGGTCCGGCTGATCAGGGCGTTCCGCAGGCGCGGCGTCGCCCGGGTTCCCTTCCATGGCCCCGAGTATCAGCGAGGGCGGCCGTGGGCACAAGCCAGAGAATCCGTGTCCCGCGTGATGGGTAAACGGCCATGCCAATCCCGGCGCCATTCACCGGCACGGGCCCGTTTCGCTGCCGGGCATTGTCAGGCCCCCCAGCTAGGCTGGGTGGCGATGGCTGCGGTAACTGAGGTGGGCGGGACGCCGGTGCCCGACGGTCTTCCCGACGTGTTCGGTGAGTTCTGCGCGGCCGGGTTGTGGCCCGGGCTGGGCCGGAAAATGGCGGGCCAGCTGGCGGGCGCGGGAATCACCGGGCCCGCGCTGGTGACCGCGGAACGCCTGGAGCACATCGACGGGGTGAGTGGTGACCGCGCCGCATGGCTGGCGGCCGCGTTCCACGATGCCCGGCCCTGCTACGAGACCGCGCAACTGCTGGCCGCCTGCCGGGTGCCGGCCCGGTTCGCGGGGCCCGCCGTGGCCATGCTGGGCCGGACCGCCCAGGACCAACTGCGCGAGGACCCGTGGCGGCTGCTGGCGCTGCCGCAGATCCGGCCGGACCAGGCGGACTGGTTCGCCCGGAAGCTGCTGGGCGGCCAGGCCAGCCCCCAGGATCAGCGGCGGGGCCGGGCCCTGGTGAGCTACCTGCTGACCCGGGCGGCGCGGGACGGGCATACCGCGGTGCCCGCCGAGGTGATCGCAGGCGCCCTGGCCCGGTTCCGGATCGAGGATCCGGCGGCCGCCATCGCCGCCGCGGTGGACGACGGCGGCGTGCTGCCGTTCGAGGCGGATCCTGGCGAGGGTCTCACCGGCGATGAGCTCGACAGGGGCGACGGGGCCGACGGGGGCGACGGGGGCGATGAGGCGGAGGTGGCCTCGGCCGGCATCCTGCTGGCGCTGGCCCGCTACGCCATGGCCGAGGAGACGGTCGCGGAAGGGTTGCAGCGGCTGGCCGCCCTGGCCGAGCCGCTCGATCCCGGCCCGGCGGCGGACGCCGGCCCGGAAGCGGACCCCGGCCCGGAAGCGGACCCCGGCCCGGAAGCGGACCCCGGCCCGGAAGCGGACCCCGGCCCGGAAGCGGACCCAGCCCCGGCCGCGGACCTGGACGCCGCTCAGCGGGCGGCCGTCCGGACGGTCGCCGGGCACGGCGTTTCCGTGCTCACCGGCGGCCCGGGCACCGGGAAGAGCCGTACGGTCGCGGCGGTGGTGGCGATGGCCGCCGAGCGTGGCCTGCGCGTGGCCCTGGCCGCCCCGACCGGGCGGGCCGCGAAGCGGCTTGAGGAACTCACCGGCACCCCGGCCGCGACCGTGCACCGGCTGCTGGGGGCGCAGGGCGGCGGAGCAGGGGCCGCTGATCCGGGGACCCACGGCCCGGGGGCCGCCGATCGAGGGGCCGCCCATCGAGGGGCCGCCGATCCGGGGGCACGGGCAGGCGGGCCGCCCGCGGCGGCCGGCCGCCCATCCGGGGCGGGCGAGCCGGCCTGGGTCTTCAGCCGGAACGAGGAATGGCCGCTCGACGCGGACCTGGTGGTGGTCGACGAGGCGTCCATGCTCGACGCCGAGCTCGCGACCGCGCTCGTCGAGGCATGCCCGGACGGAGCCAGGCTGCTGCTCGTCGGCGACCCTGCGCAGCTGCCCTCGATCGGGCCGGGCCGGGTGCTCGGGGACATCATCGACTCCGGGGCGGTCCCGGTCACCGAGCTGACCCGGCTGTACCGCCAGCGCGACGGTGGCGTCATCGCCCGGCTGGCCACCGAGGTACGCGGCGGCACGCTGCCCCCGGTGGACTCACCGGACCGGGAAGTGGTCGTGCTGGCTGCCCGCAGCAGCGGCGAGGCCGCGCACCGGGTGATGCAGCTCGTCACCGACTCGATCCCGCGCGCCCTGGGCATCCCCGCGGCCGACATCCAGGTCATCACCCCGGTGCACAAGGGGCCGGCCGGCACCATCGCGCTGAACCGGGCCCTGAAGGAACGGCTCAATCCCGGGCCGGGTGCGCACGGCGGGTTCGACCCGGGTGACCGCGTGGTCTCGGTCGCCAGCCACGCCGACGCGGGTTTCACCAACGGTGAGGTCGGCACGGTCGTCGGCCGTGCGGACGGCGGGCTGCAGGTGGCATTCCCGGCCGCTCCCGTGTGCGTGCCGGGCAAGTTCCTCAGCGACCTGCGGCACGGCTGGGCGCTGACGGTGCACCGGGCCCAGGGCTCCGAATGGCCCGCGGTGGTCGCGGTGTTCCCCGAGGAGGCCGCCGCGATGCTGTCCCGGCCGCTGGTCTACACCGCGCTGACCCGGGCCCAGCGCCACCTGTCCGTGGTGCACGGCGCCGGTCCCGCACTGTCCCGCGCGGTGTCCACGGTCGGCGAGCCGCCCCGGGTGACCCGGCTGGGCGGCCTGCTCACCGGAATGTAGGCCGGGCGCGGGCGGGCGGCCCGGACAGAACCGTTATTTGAAAATCACCGTGCGGCGGCCGTGCAGCAGGATGCGGTGCTCGGCGTGCCAGCGCACCGCCCGGGCCAGCGCGACCCGCTCCGCATCCCGCCCGATCGCGGCCAGTTGCGGCGGGGAGGCGGTGTGCTCGACCCGGGCCACCTCCTGCTCGATGACCGGGCCCTCATCCAGTTCGGCCGTGACGTAGTGCGCGGTCGCGCCGATCACCTTCACGCCGTACTCGTACGCCTGCTGGTAGGGCCGGGCGCCGCGGAAGCTGGGCAGGAACGAGTGGTGGATGTTGATGATCCGGCCGGCCAGCTTCGCGCAGACCTCCGGGGACAGGATCCGCATGTACCGGGCCAGCACCACGAAGTCGATGCGGTGCGCGGCGACCAGGTCGAGCAGCCGCCCCTCGGCCTCGGCCCGGTCCGCCGGATCCGGGCCGACCGGAACGTGCTCGAACGGCACCCCGTGCCCCGCCGCGAGCCGGGCGAGGTCGGGATGGTTCCCGACGACCAGCGGCACGTCGATGGCCAGCGACTCCGCCTCCCTGCGGTACAGCAGGTCGTTGAGGCAGTGCCCCTCCCTGGACACCATGATCAGCACGCGCGGCCGGACAGCCAGGTCATGCAGGTCCCAGTCCATGCCGAACTCGCCCGCGATGGGCGTGAACCCGGCCCGCAGGGCCGGGAGGTCCGCCGGGGCGGCCCCGAGCGTCTCGATGTGCACCCGCATGAAGAAGCGGTTCATGGTCAGGTCCGCGAACTGCTGGCTGTCCAGGATGTTGCCGCCCGAGCCGTGCAGGAACGCGGCGACCGCGTGGACGATGCCAGGCCGGTCCGGGCAGGACAGCGTGAGCACCAGCTGCCGGGGGCCGGCGGCACGCTGGCCGCGCTCAGCCGCCGACCGCATGGACGCCGCCGTCAGAGTGCACGATCTCGCCGGTGGTTGCGGGGAACCAGTCGGACAGCAGCGCGGCGCAGGCCCGGGCCGCGGGCTCGGGGTTGGTGATGTCCCAGCCGAGCGGGGCCCGGTCATCCCACATGTCCTCGAACGCGCTGAACCCGGGGATGCTCTTGGCGGCCATCGTCCGCAGCGGGCCCGCCGCGACCAGGTTGACCCGGATGCCCCGCGGGCCCAGGTACCGGGCGAGATACCGGGAGCACGACTCCAGCCCGGCCTTGGCCACGCCCATCCAGTCGTAGGCGGGCCAGGCCAGCGACGCGTCGAAGTCCAGCCCGACGATGGATCCGCCCTCGCCCATCAGCGGCAGGGCGGCCATGGCCAGCGACTTGAGCGAGAACGTTGACACCTGGACGGCCGCGGCCACGTCGGCCCATTCGGTCTGCAGGAAGTTGCCGCCCAGCGCCGCCTGCGGCGCGTTGCCGATGCTGTGCACCACGCCGTCCAGGCCATCGGTGTGCCCGGAGACCCGGTCCGCCAGCGAATCGAGGTGGGCCTGGTCGGTCACGTCCAGCTCGATCACGGGCGGCGGGTCGGGCAGCCGCTTGGCGATGCGCTCCACCAGGCTGAGCCGGCCATACCCGGTCAGCACCACCCGGGCGCCTTCCTGCTGCGCGATCCGCGCCACGTGAAAGGCGATCGAGGAGTCGGTGAGCACGCCCGTCACCAGGATCCGCTTACCGTCCAGGATTCCCATCGCTGTCCCTTCCCTACCCCATGATCACGGTCAATCGGGGGCGCTATGTGGCAGTTATCGACCGGGATCATGGTGGCCGGCCCCGGCCCCGGCCGCCCCGCCCCCGGCCCGGCCCGGCCCGGCCAGCGACGCCGGCGCTGTGGTCTAGTGGCCCATGCCGAGCCCGCCATCGACCGGGATGACCGCCCCGGTGATGTAGGCCGCGTCCGGCCCGGCCAGGAAGGCTACCGTCGCGGCGACCTCGTCGGCGGTGGCGAGCCGGCCGAGCGGCACCTGGCCGAGGATGGCCGCCTTCCGGTCATCGGGCAGCGCCGCGGTCATATCGGTGTCCACGAATCCGGGGGCCACCACGTTGGCGGTGATGTTCCGGCTGCCCAGTTCCCGGGCCAGCGAGCGGGCCAGCCCGACCAGCCCGGCCTTGGAAGCCGCGTAATTGGCCTGCCCGGCGGAGCCGAGCAGGCCGACGACCGAGGAAATGAACACCATCCGGCCCCGGCGCAGCTTCATCATCCCGCGCACCGCCCGCCGGGCCACCCGGTACGAGCCGGCCAGGTTGGTGTCGATGACGTCGGTGAAGTCGTCCTCTTTCATCAGCGCGAGCAGCTGATCGTGCGTGATGCCCGCGTTGGCGACCAGCACCTCCACCGGGCCCTGCTCCGCCTCGACCTTGGCGAAAGCCTCGTCCACCGCGGCGGAGTCCCTGACGTCGCAGGCCACCGTGGCCAGCCCCGCCACGGCGTCGCCAGACCGCGACGTCACGGTGACCTGATCACCGCCGGCCGCCAGCCGCCGGGCGATGGCCAGCCCGATACCCCGGTTCCCGCCGGTGACGAGGACGGATCGGCTCATCGGCGTGCCTTCTTCCATGATCGTCCAATCGACTCCCGCGGCCCCGGCGAGCGTACCCGGCTGCCGCCACAGGGCGTGGGATAGGTTGCCACTGGAGGAGCACAGTACACATCCCGGGCCAGCCCGAGCACTGGACCAGGCCCGGGACCAAGCATCGGGCAAGACCCAGGGCAAGGCACAGGACCAGGCATGGAGCCAAGCACTGAAGCAGGCACGCGGCCCGGCGGGAGCCCGGACGGCAGGCATCCCATCGATCCGGAGTTCGCCGGCCTGCCGCTGCGCGATCTCGCCGGGGCCGCGCTGCAGCGCGCCCGGGAGCTCGGCGCGGAACACGCCGATTTCCGCGCGGAGCGCATCAGGGGCCAGGAGATCGGGCTGTCTGACGGCCACCTGGAGACGCTGGTGGACGCGGACGAGCTGGGCCTGGCCGTCCGCGTGGTGCTGAACGGGACCTGGGGCTTCGCCGCCGCGGTGGACCTGACCACCCAGGCGGCGGTGCGGGCCGCCGAAGAGGCCATCGACGTGGCCAGGGTCGCCGCCGCGATGAACACCGAGCGCATCGAGCTGGCCCCGGAGCCGGGCTACGGCGACGTCAGCTGGGTCTCCGCCTACGAGCTGGATCCATTCGGCGTCAGCGTCGGTGACAAGCTGGCCCTGCTCTCGGACTGGAGCGAGCGGCTGCTGGCCAGCCCGGTGATCGACCACGTCGACGCCTCGCTGCTGCAGGTCCGGGAGTGCAAGTTCTACGCCGACGGCGCGACGACCGCCGTGCAGCAGCGGGTGCGGCTGCACCCGGTGCTCACCGCGGTCACGGTGGAGCCGAGCGGCCGGTTCGAGACCATGCGCACGCTGGCCCCGCCTGCCGGGCGGGGTTATGAGTACCTGACCGGAACCGGCTGGGACTTCGGCGCCGAGCTGGCCCGGCTGCCGGACCTGCTGGCCGAGAAGCTGGCCGCCCCGGCGGTCCAGGCGGGCCGGTATGACCTGGTCATCCACCCGTCCAACCTGTGGCTGGTGATCCACGAGTCCATCGGGCACGCCACCGAGCTCGACCGGGTGCTCGGCTACGAGGCGGCGTACGCCGGGACATCCTTCGCTTCGCTCGACAAGCTCGGCAGCCTGCAATACGGCTCCCCCGGGATGCGGGTCACCGGCGACCGGACCGTGCCGCACGGCCTGTCCACGGTCGGTTATGACGACGAGGGCGTCGCGGCGCAGTCCTGGGACCTGATCTCCGGCGGCGTGCTGAACGGCTACCAGCTCGACCGCCGCATCGCCCGGCTGACCGGGTTCGGCCGGTCCAACGGCTGCGCCTTCGCCGACTCCCCCGGGCACATGCCAATCCAGCGGATGGCCAATGTCTCGCTCCAGCCGCCGCCGGACGGCCCGGGCACCGACGAGCTGATCGCGGGCGTGACCAACGGGATCTACATCGAGGGTGACAAGAGCTGGTCCATCGACATGCAGCGGTACAACTTCCAGTTCACCGGGCAGCGGTTCTACAAGATCACCAACGGCCGGCTGGACGGCCAGCTGCGTGACGTGGCGTACCAGGCCACCACGACCGACTTCTGGAACTCCATGGAAGCCGTGGGCGGCCCGCAGACGTACGTGCTCGGCGGCGCGTTCAACTGCGGGAAAGGCCAGCCGGGGCAGGTCGCCCCGGTCAGCCACGGCTGCCCGGCGGCGCTCATGCGGGGTATCCGGGTGCTCAACACCGCGGAGGAGGGGGCATGAGGAGCCCGCACAACGCCAGCTCAGGCAGCAGCGGCCCGGGAACGGCCCGATCAGGGGGGACCGTGGGGCTGGGCACCGGGCCCCAGGACACCGTCGAGCGGGCGCTGGCCCTGTCCCGGTCCGACGACTGCATCGTGATCGCCGACGAGACCTCGACCGCGAACCTGCGCTGGGCGGGCAACACGCTCACCACCAACGCGGTCGCGCGCTCCCGGCAGCTGACCGTGGTCGCGATCAGCCGCCGCGCGGCGGGCACCTCGGTCGGCGTGGTGTCGCGGGCGGGCGTGCGTGAGGACCAGGTGGAGGACGTGGTCCGGGCGGCCGAGCAGGCCGCGGCCGAGGGCTCACCCGTGGAAGATGCCCAGCCGCTGCTGGGGCCCGATGACGACGCGGTGCGGACGATCCAGGGCGCGGCGGGCTGGGACGATCCCGTGGCGAGTACCGAGATCGGGGTGTTCAGCGGGTTCGCGGCGGACCTGGGCGGAGCGTTCGAAGCCGCGCAGGGCGGCGCGCGCAAGCTCTATGGCTACGCGGAGCACTCGCTGAACTGCACGTTCCTCGGCTCGTCGGCCGGCCTGCGGCTGCGCCACGATCAGCCTTCCGGCCAGCTCGAGCTGAACGCGAAGTCCGCGGACCTGGCCCGCTCGGCGTGGGCCGGCTGCGCCACCCGGGACTTCACGGACGTTGACGTCGCCTCGCTGGAGGCCAGCCTGGAGCAGCGCCTGGCCTGGGCGCAGCGGAAGATCGACCTGCCGCCCGGACGGTACGAGACGCTGCTGCCCCCGGGGGCCGTGGCTGACCTGCTCGTCTACATGTACTGGTCGGCCGGGGCCAAGGACGCGCTGGACGGGCGCAGCGTGTTCAGCAAGCCGGGGGGCGGCACCCGGGTCGGTGAGCGGCTGTCCAGCCTGCCCCTGACCTTGTACAGCGACCCGGGCCTGCCCGGCCTGGCCTGCTCCCCGTTCGTGGTCGCGCACGCGTCGCGCCGGGACGCCTCGGTGTTCGACAACGGGCTGGGCCTGGAGCACACCGACTGGATCCGCGACGGCGAGCTGGCCGCGCTCACCCAGACCCGGCACACCGCCGGGCTCTCCGGCCTGCCGGTCACGCCCGGCGTCAACAACCTGGCCCTGGCCGGGCCCCCGGGTTCCGCGGCGTCGCTGGAGGACATGGTGGCCCGCACGCAGCGGGGTCTCCTGCTCACCTGCCTGTGGTACATCCGCGAGGTGGACCCGCAGACCCTGCTGCTCACCGGGCTCACCCGCGACGGCATCTACCTGGTGGAAAACGGTGAGGTCAGCGGGGCGGTGAACAATTTCCGGTTCAACGAGAGCCCGGTTGGCATGCTCGGCCGGCTCGCCGAGGTCGGCGCGGCCGTCCCCGCGCTGCCCCGCGAATGGGGTGACTACTTCACCCGCTGCGCGATGCCCCCGGTCCGGGTGGAGGGCTTCAACATGTCGTCGGTCAGCCAGGCCAGTTAGCCGCCGCGCCGTAGCGCGGCGGCCAGGCAGGCTAGCTGTCTTCGAGGCGGAAACCCACCTTCAGGCCGACCTGGAAATGGGCCACCTCGCCGTCGGTGATCTGCCCCCGCACCTGGGTGACCTCGAACCAGTCCAGGTGCCGGAGCGTCTGCCCGGCCCGGTGCACCGCATTGCGGATGGCGGGCTCGATGCCGTCCGGGGACGTGCCGACGATCTCGGTAACGCGGTAGGTACGTTCGGTCATGATCCCCTCCACAGGGATGTGGTCCCGCTCGCGGGACTGGCGACCCACCCGGCGTTTCCGGCAGGGTGCCCGGGTGATGGCTGACGTTTCCGAGCTTGAGCGGCAGGCCCGAGAGCTCCTTCGCCCTGAGGTCTATGAGTACTACGCCGGGGGTTCCGGTGGCGAGGTGACTCTCCGCGCGAATGACGAGGCATGGCGCCGGGTCCGGTTCCTGCCGCGGGTGCTGCGCGATGTCTCCGCCGCCTCGACCAGCGTCCGGCTGGGAGCGCCGCTGAACCTGGAGCTGCGCACCCCGGTCGCGGTGGCCCCGACCGCCTTCCACCGGCTCGCCCATCCCGAGGGCGAAGCAGCCACCGCGGCGGGGGCTGCCCGCGCCGGGGCCCTGTTCGTGCTGTCCACCCGCAGCTCGCGCAGGATCGAGGATGTCGCCGCGGCGGTCGCCGGCGCCGGGGGCCACTGGTGGTTCCAGGTCTACATGATGCGGGAGCGGCAGCTCACCGCCGGGCTGGTCCGGCGGGCCGCGGCCGCGGGCGCACAGGCCCTGGTCCTCACCGGCGACACTCCGGTGGTGGGACGCCAGCCCCTGGTCCCCGGGGGCGGCGTGATCAGCGAGCGGGATTTCACCGCCAACATCGGGCGGCTGGACGACGTGTCCCGGGCGCGCTTCGTCCCGGCCAGCCTGGCCGACATCGGCTGGCTGGCGGAGATCGGCGGGGGCCTGCCCGTGCTGGTCAAGGGGGTGCTGCGCGGGGACGACGCGGCCGGCTGCCTGGCGGCGGGGGCCGCCGGCGTGATCGTGTCCAACCACGGCGGGCGGCAGCTCGACCAGGCCATGCCCACCGCCCTGGCCCTGCCTGCCGTGCACGCCGCCGCGGCGGCCCAGCCGGTGTTCGTGGATGGCGGCGTGCGCAGCCCGGAACACGTGCTCGCCGGGCTAGCGCTGGGGGCGTCCCTGGTCTTCGTCGGCCGGCCCGTGCTGTGGGCGCTGGCCTGCGGCGGGGCGGACGGCGTGCAGGCGTGGCTGGCGGACCTGACCGCGGGGCTGGCCCACGTGATGGCGCTGGCAGGCGCCGCCTCCGTGGCCGCGCTGCCTGGCCTCGGGGCGGTAGCCGGCCCCGGTCCAGTCTGGTCCGGCTGATCCGCTGATCACCCCGGAAACCCGCATTCGCCTGCCGCCCCGCGCGGACGTACGTTGGAGGGGTGAAAACCACCACGGGGGGACGCCGCAACCGGGCGTACCTCGTCACCGAGGCGCAGCCGCCCCTGTCCGCGGACATTGCGTCGCGGACGCGCCGCTACCTGATCATGATGGGAATCCGGATCGCTTGTTTTGGGGCCACGATTGTCCTGTTCGTCGAGGGCGCGGGCTGGCTCGCTGCGATTCCGGCCGTGGGCGCTATCGCCATCCCCTATTTCGCCGTAGTGATCGCTAACGGCGGCCGTGAGCCGGCTAGCACCACTGGTTTTCGTGCCTACGAGCCCCGGCTGCCCGCGCGCTACACCCCCCCGGACGCAGCGGGATGGCCTGCTGGGAGGCCGGGGCCCGAAGGGCCTCCGGCCGGGCCGCAGCGGCCCCCGCCGTTTAGCCAGGAAACAGAGGCTGAAAAGCAGCCTGGAAACGGCTGAACGGCACCCCAAGGCGCGTGTCGGTGGCTAGATCTGCTCGCAATCCGGTCTTGACGCACAAGGGGGGGTTTCGGTGTAACATGCATAGCGGTGCTCTGGTCCCCCGTCGGAGCACCTGCCGGCGTTCCGGGCCCCCGTCGGAACGCCGATGAATGCGACGCCGGGTGGTTTGCCCCCGTAGCCACCCGGCGTCGCTCTATGTTCGCGGGCCCCCGGCCCGCTTCACCAGAAGCTCGCAGTATCTACCAAGCGCGCTCCGCGCGCAGTCGCCCTATGTTCGCGGGCCCCCGGCCCGCTTCACCAGAAGCTCGCAGTATCTACCAAGCGCGCTCCGCGCGCAGTCGCCCTATGTTCGCGGGCCCCCGGCCCGCTTCACCAGAAGCTCGCAGTATCTACCAAGCGCGCTCCGCGCGCAGTCGCCCTATGTTCAGAGGCCTTCGATCGGCCTCGCCTATGGGTCGCGGGATGCAAACGGTTGTGACTGTGACCGCATCCCGCGCCCGGCCCCGGTCCTGGACGCGTCCCGGAGTTGACTTAGCGACTTAGAGACTTATCGGCTTAGCCCGCGGCGCACGCCGCCGCCACGGGTGGCCCGCCGGTCCTACTCGGTCTTGCTGAACTCGGCGATCGCAACGCCCAGCATGACCAGCCCCATGACCGCCACGATGGCCAGCGACAGCCAGATCGGCACCACCCAGCCGTTCCAGGTGATCCCAGGCGACAGATGGGCGAAGGCCACCGGGTCGATGCCCAGGTGCGAGAACACCGCGTGCCGCATCGGGCCGACCGCGTAGGTCAGCGGGTCGATCCGGGTCAGCACGCTCAGCCAGCCCGGCAGCCCGGTCAGCGGGTAGAGCGCTCCCGACAGGAAGAACAGCGGCAGGACCAGCATCTGGGTCAGCGCCATGAACGCCTGGAACTGCGTGATCCGGGCCGCCATCATCACCCCGAACGCGGTGATCGTGAAGGACAGCAGCAGCAGCTCCCCGATCAGCGTGAGGATCAGCGCCGGGCTGTAGGGCACGTGGGCTATCCAGGCCAGGCACAGCATCACGATGCCCTGGAAGGTGGCGATGGTCGCGCCGCCCAGGCACTTGCCGATCACGATCGCGGCCCGGCTGACCGGCGCGACCAGCATCTCCCGCAGGAAACCGAACTCCCGGTCCCAGACGATCGACGCGGCCGAGAACACCGCGGTGAACAGCACCGACATGGCCAGCACGCCCGGGAAGATGAACGTCTTGAAGTCCACTCCCGCCGGGAAGTTGCGGCCTGCCAGCGAGGACAGCCCGGTGCCCAGCACCAGCAGGAACAGCAGCGGCTGGATCAGTGACGTGATGGCCCGCAACCGGTCCCGGCGGAACCTGATCATCTCGCGGCGCCAGACGATGCTGACGGCCCGCAGGTCGGAGCGGAGGTTTCGCTCGGGCACCGCCACCCTGATCTGGGTGGCCAGTCCCTCATCCGGAGCAGTGCGCCCGCCCGGCCGGGCGGTCTGGGTTGCCATGCTCATCGCCTTCCTCGGAAACGCTGCGCCATCTGCCGCATGTGGTCGGTGCCAGACGCCTCGGCGTCCCGGATGGTGGTCCCGGTGTAGGACATGAACACGTCGTCCAGCGAGGGCCGGGACACGCTGACCGACTGGATCGGGATACTGAGCCGGGCGAAGAGCTGGGGCACGAACTGCTCCCCCGACTCGACCGGGAACGTCACCGCTCCCTCGTGAATGCCGGCCTCGAGGCCGAACACGTCGGCCAGTTCCCTGATCGCGGCCGTGTCGTCGGCGGTCTGGATCTGCACCCGGTCCTTGCCCACGCTGGCCTTGAGCGCCTCGGGCGTGTCGATGGCCACGATCTTCCCGTGGTCGATAATGGCGATCCGGTCGCAGTGCTCGGCCTCGTCCATGTAGTGCGTGGTCAGGAAGATCGTGATGTCTTCCCGGCTCTTGAGATCGTTGATGTACTCCCAGATCGACGCGCGGGTCTGCGGATCCAGGCCGACGGTCGGCTCGTCCAGGAACAGCACGTGCGGCGCGTGCAGCAGGCCGCGGGCGATCTCCAGCCGCCGCTGCATACCGCCCGAGTACGTGCTGACCAGGCTGTCCCGCCGGTCCCACAACCCGACCATGTCGAGCACCTGCTTCATCCGCGGCGCGACCGCCGCGGATGGGACCGCGTACAGCTCCGCGTGGAAGCGGAGGTTCTGGGCCCCGGTCAGGTAGCTGTCCAGCGTGGTGTCCTGGAACACCAGCCCGATGTTGCGGCGCACCGCGTCCCGCTCGCTGACCACGTCGTGGCCGGCCACGCTGGCCCGCCCGGCGGTCGGCCGGGCCAGGGTGCAAAGGATCTTGATGGTGGTGGACTTCCCGGCCCCGTTGGGTCCCAGGAAGCCGAACGTCTCCCCCGCGGCGACCTCGAAGTCGATGCCGCGCACCGCCTCGATGTCCCCGTAGCTCTTGGCCAGCCCGGACACGGCCACCGCGATGGGCCGGGTCTCCAGCTGCACGCCGCCGGCCGGGCCGGCTCGCCGGCCCCGTCCGCGCCTGCCTGTGTTGCCACTCTCACGCGCCTCCTGCTCGGTCCAAGCAGAGCCTAGCCGCGATGGTCTCCCGACTCACCGCGGCCAGGCCCCGGCATTGCCTACTCGGCGGGCTGGTCGTCCCCGGCCTGCTCGTCCTCCGCGGCCAGGATCTGGTACAGCTTCCGGCGCGCGTCGGTGAGGATCTGCTGGGCCTGGGCGACCTGGGCGTTGTTGCCCACCCGGACCACCTGCATCGCCGCCATGGCCACGGTGCCGAACAGCCGGCGCATCTCGATGGTGTCACCGCCGACCGACTTGGCCACCAGGTCCCAGGGCGCCTGCAGCTCGTCCGGGTGCGCCGCCACGTAACTGCGGCCCTCCTCGGTGAGCTCGAACGCCCGCCGGCCGCCCTCGCCGGTGGTGGCCGCGATCAGGCCCTCGTCTTCCAGCTGCTGCAGCGCCGGGTACACCGACCCGGGGCTGGGCTTCCACAGCCCGCTGCTGCGCTCGCTGATGTCCTGGATGATCTGGTAGCCGTTGCGTGGCCCGTCGGCCAGCAGCGCGAGCGCGGCGGCGCGCACGTCGCCCCGCTTGACGCGCGGGCCGCGCATCCGCGGGCCGCCGAACCACGGGCCGAATTCCGGCCCGAACTCCGGCGAGCCGGGAACCGTCTCGCCGCGCATGCCCCAGCCGCGCCCGCCCGGGCCGCCCGGGCCGCGGGTTGGGCGGCGGCGTGGTCCGTGCCGGTGCATCCAGGCTTCTTCCTCGTCTCCTGGGCCACCCCAGGGTTCGCTGTGTCGCATGATGTGTCACTTCCTTGATCTCGTGGCAGGACTCGACTGGGCTTCCCAGGAGTTCTTCTGCCTTACTGGATAGCTCAAAGATATATCGGAATACTTCGGAGAGCAAGTCCCGGAAGAAAAGATCCGCGACGCGCTGGCTCAGGCCGCGCCCCGCTGCAGGTCAGCGCGCCCGGCCCGATCCCCCGCAACGAAAACCTCTCCCGCCGTCACGGTCATCCTCAACAGAATGTTGTGAGCACGGCATGTTTGGGACCACGTCGTGGCCTCCAAGACTGGCGCCCAGGTGGAACGGGGACGGCATGCCTGGGTCGATGCCCCTGACCGGGATTCCCGCCACATCCTGTGGATCCAGTTCCACGAGGATCTGCTCGCCACCCTCGGGATACGCCGGGGCTCGGGCGCCTGAGCGCTACGGGCCGTCCGGGGCGGGCCGCACGGGCAGGTCGTAGACCCGCCGGACGCTGGAGCCCAGGCGGGAGATGTCCGCCCCGTAGACATGCAGCGAGATCGCCACGCCGGTGCCGCGGTTGCGGACCCGGTGGATGTCCCCGGGCGGCGCGAAGCCGGACACGTCGCCGGGAGCGCCCGCGTTGGTGCCCACGCCCTCCAGGACGGCTCCGCCTTCGCGGAGCGCGAAAAGCTCCTCATACTCGGCGCCCTGCAGCACGCCGATCACGCACCAGGTGACGTGGTCGTGGATCGGGGTGATCTGCCCGGGCCGCCAGCCTTACGGTGAGCGGCGTACCTCTCCACGGTAAGGAGTCCGGACCCATCAGCGCCAATGCCAAAGACCTCGCCGATTCATAGCGCAGATCAATGGATCCCTCGCCGGGCCAGGCCCTATCCTCCGGGGGCCCGGTCCCCGGCGGTGCGGCCCGCCGCGGCCCACTGCGCGGCCAGCTCGGTGATCCGCGCGGCCGAGGCGGCCAGCGGGCGGCCCTGCCCGACCGCCACGCCGAGCAGGTACGCGGTCAGCGGCGCGGCCGGGCGCGCCACGCCGTGCGCGACGTCCCGGGCGAGGTCGAGGACCACCTTCGCGTCCAGCGTCGCCGGATCCAGGCCCAGCTCGCGGCAGGCCGTATCGAACCACTCATCCAGGGTGTTCACCGGGATGCCTCCTGTTCGCTGCCGGCCCGGGCGGCCCAGTCCCGCGCCAGGCGGAGATCCTCGGCGGTGTCGCAGTCGAGCCAGGAGGGCGGCTGGCCCGCGGCGGTGTCGTCGGGGAGCAGCACCGGGTCCAGCGGGGCGAGCAGCCCGCGCAGGGAACTGCCGGTGTAGCTGTCCAGGGCGTCCCGCAGCCCGGCCGCCGGCCAGGCGCTGACCAGCCACTGCGGACGGCCGGCCGCGTCCAGCGCCACCACGCCGGCCGGGGCGGCAGCGGCCGGGGCGGCCAGGGCCGCGAGCAGCCGGGCGACGTGCGCCGGCCGCAGGAACGGGAGGTCGGCCGCGGCCAGCACCACCGCGGGCGCGGACACCTCAGCCAGCCCGCAGCGCAGCGCGGCGACCGGCCCGCGGCCGGACGGGCCCTCCCGCGTGTACCTGACCTGCCCGCCATCCTGGGCTCCGGTGCCGGGCACGGCCGGGCGCTCCGGGCCGACCACGACGACGCGGCCCGCGCCGGCCGATGTCATGGCCGAGACCACCGAGCCGAGCAGGGTCTGCCCGCCGACGACCAGCGCGGGCTTGTCGGTCCCGCCCAGCCGCGAGCTCCGGCCGCCGGCCAGGACGAGCGCGTCGAACGCGTGCGGGTGCGCGAGCACGTTCCCTCCCGATCAGCCGCCGATCGCGGACATCGGCCGGGCGGGCTGCAGGAAGCCCGGGTCGTTGATGCCATGCCCGGGCAGCTTGGCCGCGACCGCCCGCCGCCAGATCCCGGCCAGCTCGTCGTCGCTGGCCCCGTGGCGCATGGGGTCGCGCAGGTTGCTCTCGTCCCGGGCGAACAGGCAGTTGCGGACCTGCCCGTCGGCGGTCAGCCGGACCCGGTCGCAGGTCCCGCAGAACGGCCGGGTCACCGAGCCGATCACGCCGACCCGGGCCGGTCCCCCGTTGACCAGGAACGTTTCCGCCGGGGCTGAGCCACGCTCGCCCGGGTCGGCCGCGGTCAGCTTGACGTGCGCGGTCAGCGAGTCGAGGATCTCGTCGGCGGTGATCATGTTCTCGCGCCGCCAGCCGTGCTGCGCGTCCAGCGGCATCTGCTCGATGATCCGCAGCTCGTACCCGCGCTCGAGGCAGTAGTCGAGCAGCGCGGGAGCCTCACCGTCGTTGAGCCCGCGCATCAGCACGGAGTTGACCTTGACCGGCCGCAGCCCGGCCGCGTGCGCCGCGGCCAGGCCGGCCAGCACGTCGTCGAGCCGGTCGCGGCGCGACAGCTGGCGGAAGGTCTGCGCGTTCAGCGTGTCGAGCGAGACGTTGATCCGGTCCAGGCCGGCGGCCCGCAGCGGGCCGGCCAGCCGGGTCAGCCCGATCCCGTTCGTGGTCAGCGAGATCTCCGGCCGCGGCCGCAGTTCGGCGGCGCGGGCCACGATGCCCGGCAGGCCCCGCCGCAGCAGCGGCTCGCCTCCGGTGAACCGGATCTCGGTGATGCCCAGGTGCCGCACCCCGATCCGGGCCAGCCGGACCACCTCATCGTCGGACAGCAACGCCGGGTTGGGCAGCCACTCCAGCCCTTCCGGCGGCATGCAGTACGAGCACCGCAGGTTGCACCGGTCGGTGAGGGATATCCGCAGGTCGGTCGCTACGCGCCCGTACGAGTCGGCGAGAGCATGGGAGTCGGCGGGAACCGGATCTCACCACCCTTCATCTGCGGGGCGAAACGCCCACGTGGTGACCAAGCCTACGTTGCGTCCCGCGTGTCCACCGATCGGCCGACCCCAGCCTGGCCAGCCGGGCGACGCGCGGGCGGCCCCGCCCGGCGCAATCTCTGATCATGACAGCAATATCGCCGTCCGTCCGGGTCCGCGGGCTCCGCAAGGTGTACCGGCCTGACCGCTACCGCGAGGTGGCCGCGCTAAACGGCCTGGACCTGGACATCGACACCGGAGAGATCGTCGCCCTGCTCGGCCCCAACGGTGCGGGCAAGACCACCGCGGTGCAGATCCTCACCGGATACCGGCGCCGTGACGCGGGCGAGGTGGCCGTGCTGGGCGCCGACCCCGCGGGGGCGGGCCGGGGCTGGCGGGCCCGGATCGGCATCGTGCCCCAGAAGGCCAGCGACTTCGGCGAGCTGACCGTGCTCGAGGTGCTCCGGCACCTCGCCGGCTACTACCCCGGAGGACACCCCATGACCGCTCTGCCCAGCACGCCGGCCCCGCCCGGGCCGCCCGCACCTGCCTCACCGGCCCCTTCCCAGCTGGCACTTCCCTCGCTGCTGCGCACCAGCCTGTCCCGCGGCCGCCTCGAGGTCACCTCGTTCTTCCGCGACCGTGAATCGGTGATCTTCACGTTCTCCCTCCCGGTCATCCTGCTCGTGGTGTTCGGGGAGGTGTTCCACGGCACGATCGGGTCCACCGGGGTGGCCTTCCGGCAGTACTTCACGGCCTGATCACCGGCCGGGGCCGGGCGAGCTGACCTCGCTCATCGCGTCGGGCATCCTGACTGTGACGTTCTCGGTCATGTTCGGTCTCTGGGTCTTCCGGATCATCGCCCAGAGCTACGACCGGGCCAGCCTGATCTCCGAACTCGGCCAGACCCGGGCTGAGCTGGCCCAGGCCAACCGGAGGGCCGGCGTGCTGGCCGAGCGGCAGCGGCTGTCCGGGGAGATCCACGACACCGTGGCCCAGGGGTTCACCAGCATCATCATGCTGCTCCAGGCGGCGGACGCGGACGTGGGGCGGGAGCCCGCGGCCGCCCGCGGGCATCTCGCGCTGGCCCTGCAGACGGCCCGGGAGAACCTGGCCGAGGCCAGGGCCCTGGTGGCCGCGCTGGCCCCGGCCAGCCTGGAGCCGGGCGCGCTCGACGGCGCGCTGCGCAGGCTGACCGACGCCGGGCCCGGGCGGCTGGGCCCGCCGGCCAGCTTCGAGACGACCGGCGGCCGGCCCGCTGCCGAGGCCCGCGGAGGTCATGCTGCTGCGCGTCGCCCAGGAGGCGCTGGCCAACGTGCGCCAGCACGCCCAGGCCCGGCAGGTGCAGGTCCGCCTGCGCTACGGCGAGGGACAGGTCGGCCTGGAGGTCGCCGACGACGGGGTGGGCTTCGATCCCGGGCAGCCCGGCGGAGGCTACGGCCTGCCCGGCATGCGGGCCCGGGTCGATGAGGCCGGCGGGCGGCTCGAGGTGCTCAGCGCGCCGGGTTGCGGGACCACGGTGAGCGTCGTGGTGCCGGTGGATGACCCCGGCGCCCAGGCGGGGACGCCGTGAGCACCGGGGCCTTGCCGGCGGGGTCCGGCCCGGTGCGGGTCCTCGTTGCGGATGATCATCCGGTAGTGCGGGCCGGCCTGCGGGCGCTGCTGAGCGCTGAGCCCGGGCTAGCGGTCGTCGCCGAGGCGGGCTCGGGTGAGGAAACGCGGGCCCACGCCAAGCTGGGGGTGTCCGGCCGGACCGCCGCCGTCACCCGGGCCATGGAACTCGGCATGCTGCCGTCCCCGGGCCGCCCCTGAACGGTGCCACCGTCAATCCGCCAGGCGCCCCGGTAATCCGCCGGTGACCAGGGTGCGTCCGCCGGGCATCCCCGTCCCGGAGCGCCAGCGGGCAGAAGGTAATTGTCTGTCTATCCGGTGGCTAAAATAGGAGTTCGCCCTCGTCCAGGGAGGCAGCGATAGGGTCGTGCTTGTGGAGACTGCTATCTGGCTCGATCAGCTCAACGCAACGGAACGCGCTGAGCTCGTCCGCGGTGCGGGTGTCATCCCGGAGCCGCGTCCGGATCTGCTCATCATCGGCGGGGGGATCGCCGGGGTAGCGACCGCGGCCGCCTGCCAGCAGGCGGGCCTCGGGTCCGTACTGCTCATCGAGGCCGGTCACCTGGGCGCCGGGGCCACCGGCGGCGCCGCCGGGCTGCTGACTCCGGAGATCCACGAGTGGAGCGACCCGGAGCCGTTCGTGGACCTGGCCCGGGCCAGCCTGGCCCAGTGGGCCGAGCTGGAGGAAACCTCTCCCGGCGGGGTCGGGCTGCTGGACGTGGACTGGATCGGGCTGTCCCCCGACCCCGGCGCCCTGGCCCCGCACCAGTCGCCGGCGGTGGAATGGCTGGAACCTGACTACGTGGCCAGGCTCATCCCCGGGCTCGCGCTGCCCATGGCGGGCGCGCTCATCCACCACCAGGGGCGGGTCAACCCGCTGCGCTCACTCGCCCGGCTGTCCGCCACGCTGCCCGCGGTGGCCACCGGGGTCGCCGCCACCGGGGTCACGGTCCGGGGCGACCGGATCGTGAGCGTGGACACGACCGCCGGCCAGATCCAGCCGGGCGCGGTGGTCTTCGCCACCGGGCTGCCGCCGGTGCTGGACGGCCTGGACATCGACGTGCCCTGGGAGCAGGTCAAAGGCCACCTGCTCGTCACCGAGCCGACGCGGGTGCGGCTGCCGGGCATCGTGGCGCCGGTCGCGACCCAGCTGGAGGACGGGCGGCTGCTCGTCGGCGGGACCTTCGACATGGGCGACGAGAGCCCGGTGGTCCGGCAGGAGATCATCGACAGCATCCTGGCGGGCCTGTACGCCACGCTGCCGCAGCTGCAGGGGCTGCGCGCCGACTACTCCTGGTGCTGTTTCCGGCCCCGGCATCCCGACGGCCTCCCGGTCATCGACCGGGTCCACGGTCTCGGCAACGCCTGGCTGACCTCCGGTCACTACCGGACGGGGATCCTGCTCGCCCCGGTGACGGCCCAGGCGCTGGTCCGCTGGATCAGCTCGGATCGGCCGCCCGCCGAGGCACCGGCCTGGAGCAGCGAGCGGTTCGCCGGCCGCGGCCTTACCGGCCGCTGACCGCTCACCGTGGTGACCGGCCGCCGAGCGGTCACCGTGGTGCGGTGACCGTGCGCCGGTCGTCGGGCAGCCGGCGGGTGAGCCCGCTGCGGTCCAGGTACTCCAGCAGCGGGATCGCCACCCGGCGGGTGGTGTGCAGCACCTGGCGGGCCTCGGCCGCCGTGAACGGCCCCGGCAGCCCCGACAGGATGCGGGCCGCTTCGCGGTCCGCATCCGGCGCCAGCACGATCTGATCGGCCACCCGCAGCAGCAGCCCGGCCCGGGCCGCCGCCGCCAGCGACCGGCTGTCCAGCCCAAGCTCGCGGAGCCGGCCGGCTTCCGGTGCGGCGAACGGCTGCCCGTCCAGGTCGTCGCGGAGCAGCCGCACGGCGGTCAGCACGCGGTCCGGCAGGGCCGGGCCGCTCCCTGCGCCGCCCTCTACCTCCAGCACCACCGACCCGGCCCGCACCGCCAGCGGCGGCGCGGCGAGCCGCTCGACCAGCTGCCGGGCGGGCAGCCCCAGCTGGGCCCGGGCCGCCTCGAGCGGCAGGCCCGGCGCCAGCGGCTCCCGCACGGCGTGCGCGGCGACACTGTTCCTGAGCTGCCGGCCCAGCTCCGCCCAGTGCTGCGGGTCGGCCAGCCAGTCACCCCCGACTGGCGCGGGCAGTTCGGTCAGCCCCATGGCCCGCAGGCTGGCGGCGCCCAGCAGCCCGTGCCGCCGCAGCAGGTTGGCCGCGCCGGGCGGGACGGGCCAGGCGGCGAGCTCCCGGCCCGCCGCGGCGGCCTCTCCCCGGCGGCGGAACGCGGGCGGGGCCACGTCCAGCACGGTCGCGCCCACCAGCGGGGGCCACGACCGCCGGGCCTGACCGCCCACCGTCCCGGCGCTGTCGCCCGCCCGCGGGTCGGCGAAGGCCACCGCGGCCGACCCCGGATCACGCAGCAGCAGCCGGTCGCCGACGTGCAGCGGCAGCGGCTCGTCCAGGGTGAGCCTGGCGATGAGCCCGCCGAGGGGGCGCAGCCTCGCGGCGGTGCGGGCCGAGCCCGCGTGCACGGTGAGCTGCCGGGGCGGCCGGCCGCCGGCCGAGGCGAGGCGCACGTCCACCGTGTCCGCCAGCGTCCACCGGCCCGGGGTGATCAGCGCCATGCCCCGCGCTGGCGTCAGCCGCTCCGCGCCGCGCAGGTTCAGCGCGACCCGGGCCACCCCGCTCACCTGGGTGGCGGCCTGTTTCAGCGTCTCGATGCCCCGCACCCGCAGCGGCTCCATGGACGGCGTCAGGAGCAGTTCCTGTCTGGCCCGGACAGTGCCGGCCGGCAGGGTGCCGGTCACGACGGTGCCGCTCCCCTTGATGCGGAACGCCCGGTCCACCCATAGCCGGACCGGGGCAGCCGGATCGGGGTGCGGCAGGCGGGCGGCCAGCCGGTCCAGCGCCTCGCGGAGCGCGGGCAGGCCCAGGCCGGTGCGGGCACTGACCGCGACCGCCTCCACCTCCCCCAGGCTGCTCGCGGCGAGCCTGGCCAGCGCCTGGCGGCGGGCATCCTCCGGGCCGGCCAGGTCGGAGCGGGTCACGGCGAGCAGGCCGTAGGTGATGCCGAGCGCGTGCACCGCGGCCAGGTGCTCCTCCGACTGCGGCATCCAGCCCTCGTCGGCCGCCACGGTGAACAGGACCGCAGGCACGGCGCCCACCCCGGCCAGCATGTTGGGCACGAAACGTTCGTGCCCGGGCACATCCACGAACGCGACCTGCCGCCCGCTGGGCAGCGTCATCCACGCGAAACCCAGGTCAATTGTGAGACCCCGGCGCCGTTCTTCAGCCCAGCGATCCGGCTCCATTCCGGTCAGCGCCCGGACCAGGGTGGATTTCCCGTGGTCGACGTGCCCGGCGGTGGCTATGACCTGCATTTAGCCGCAGTCCCGGGGTCGTGCGCCGCCAGCCGTCGCCGGGCCTGCCTGCACCAGACCTGAGTTCACGCAGCGACCTTACCTGGTGCGATTTCGCTCCCCCGTGCGGTGGGCCGCATAAAGGCCGGCGGCTCGGGTAGTTGGCGCGCGCGGGATGAAAACCCCTGCTGGACTGTTTGAGGGAGTGATCGAAATGGCCGGGATGCTGCGCGTTCCCCGGACCCGGGGCGCTTTGAGCGGCGCTCTTCTTGTCTTGCTCGGACTATGGGGCGGCCTGATCGCGTTCGTCGGGCCGTACTTCCACTTCGCGTATACGCCCGGCACCTCCTGGACGTACACCTCGGGCCGGCTGTGGCTGGAGATCCTGCCCGGTATCGCGACCGTGCTCGGCGGCCTCATCCTGCTGGCCAGCCGGGTCCGGCCGGTGGCGATGTTCGGTGCCTGGCTGGCCGCGCTCGGCGGCGCCTGGTTCGCGGTGGGCCGGGTGCTCAGCCCGGCATGGAACGCGCATGGCGTCGTGGTCCTGGGCACGCCCATCGGCGGCACCTTGCACCGGGCGCTGGTGGAACTGTGCTATTTCACCGGCCTGGGCGTCGTCATCGTGTTCCTGGCTGCGGTGTCGATCGGCCGGCTGACGGTGATCGGGGTCAGGGACGCGCGGCTCAGTGAGCGGGCGGCCGAGGACGAGGGCCCGGTGACCGAGCCGGCCGCGCCCGCCGCGGACCCGGTGGTCTACGAGCGGCCCGTGGGTGAGAAAACCGAGGTCGCGGCGGGCGCGGAGGTCCCGGCGGGCGAGGAAACAGCCACCCGGACCCCGGTCAGCCCGGGAAGCCAGCCGTAACGGGCCCGCCGGGCGGCAGCCCGCCACCTGCGTGTGGACGGGCCTGGCCCGCGAGCCAGTCTCGCGGGCCGGGCCCGTCCGCGCTTCCCGGCCCCGCGAGGGCGCGGGACGGGCAGGAACTCCACGGCCCGGCGCGGGAATGAGAAGAGGCACGCGAAGCTTTCTGGTTAGAAACGAGACGAGAAGGGGGGGACGCATGAGCATGACGCCCGCCGCCGAGCTGGCCGCAGCCCGGACCCGGTGGCCACTGTGGTCGATCCGGCCCGTGGGCCCCGGCAGGGGAACGGGTTTCACCGCGCGCCGCCATGGCGCCCGCGGATTAGACGATCTGTGGGCTCCGAGCCTGCTCGCGCTGGAAGATCAGCTCCGCGAATACCGGAAGGCCGCGCCGCGTCCCTCAGCCTGACTCGCGCTCCGGATGCGTCGCGCTGAAGTGCAGCGGGAAGTGCGGATCGCGGCAGCGGTGATAACGCAGCGCCCCGCACAGCGGGCAGTTCCGGGCCCGCACGGCGGGATCCAGGTGGGCCCGGTCGTCGGCGCTCAGCCGCACCGCGTACGGCTCGTCCCCATCGCGCCGCTGCGCACGGCGGCGGGCTAGCTCGCGCAGGAAACCCTGGCCACATGCCTCACACGGGCCGCAACGGCAACCCTGGTACCAGGCCAGGAACGATCCATGGGGCGGGGGCGCTGGGGGAAGGTCACGCCACCGTCCCGGATCGCCGGACATCTGCGACACGCAGACGACACTACCTCCGCCTGGCCACATGCGGCTCCGGGCCGGTCACCGGGGTGCTGCCCGCTCCAGCCCTGGCAGCGTGCGCTGCTTTAGCGGACCGGTCCCGCGTCATCACCGCGATTCCCCCGGATTGCCTGAATTGTCCCTCTCTGTCCGCGTGGCGGAATGGCCCTTATGTTGAAACGCGGACTCCTGGGAAAACTTGCGCACATTACTGTCCGGGATATATCACCCTATGCCGGAAATGCTCGTTATGATCGCCATCCGATGGCCGGGGAGGCCTTCCGCACCGGCGGAGCACCGGGGGCCCGCAGGGCCGGCACGAGAGGAAGCCTGATGACGACGGAGCGACCCGCCGCAGCGATCGTGGGGATCCCGCCCCAGCCCGCCGCCCGCCTCGAGCCCAACGCCATCGGCGTCGCCCAGGACACAGTCATCGGCATGGCCTCCTCCGCGCCCGCGGCGACGGTGGGGCTGTCCCTGGCCGCGCTGGCCGCGGCGACCGCGTACGGCAGCGGCCCGATCCTCATCCTCACCGCGATCCCCATGCTCATCATCGCCAACGCTTACCGCCGGCTGAACATGTGGAACGCCAACTGCGGCGCGTCCTTCGAATGGGTCGGCCGGGCCATCAATCCCGTACCTGGGTTTCCTCACCGGCTGGCTGATGATCTCCGCGTACATCATCGGGACCGTCGCCGAGGTCCTGCTGCTCGGGCCGTCGGTCCTGGCCGTGTTCGGCTCCAGTTCCACCAGCACCTGGCAGTACATCGCGATCGGCGCCGCCGTCGGCATCATCATGCTGGTCATCGCCGTGGTCGGTATCAAGATCACGGCGCGGGCACAGGTCTCGATGGCGCTGGTCGAGTACCTCATACTGATCGGGCTGGCCGTGGCCGGACTGGTGTTCGTGCTCAGCCACCACCCGGGCACCGTCCCCATCACCAGGGGCTGGCTGAGCGTGTCCGGGATCAACGGCAAGGGCAGCGCGGTAGCCGGATTCCTGGTCGCGGTGTTCGTCTACGGCGGCTGGGACGGCACCCTGTACGTGAACGAGGAAGTCAAGCACCGGCGGACCAACCCGGGCAAAGCCGCGATCCTGGCCGTCGGCCTGCTGGCCATCATCTACACGGTCTCCCAGCTTGGCTTCCAGGGCGTGATCTCGCCGAAGAAGCTGGCGGCCGCCTCGGAGAACGGCACCGCTCTCGTCACCGTGGCCCAGGCGCTGGGCGGCGGCTTCTGGGCCAAGGCGATGGCCCTGTCCATCGCCCTGTCGGTGATCGCCACCACCGGCACCGGCATCGTGCTCAGCGCCCGGATCATCTACGGGATGGCCAGCTACCGGGCGCTGCCCGAGTTCCTGGCCAACGTGTCCCGCCGCTGGTCCACCCCGGTCGCCGCCAGCATCATCGTGGGCCTGCTCATCGTGGGGCTCAGCACCGTGTACTACCTCGCCACCTCGGTGCAGAACGCTTTCTTCGACGTGATCGACGTGACGGGGCTGCTGTTCTCCATCTTCTATATCCTGACCGCGCTCGCCACCATGGTGTACTACCGGCGCCGCGTGTTCAGCAGCGCCTGGGATGCGCTGATCCTGGGCCTGCTGCCGCTCGGTGCGGCGGTGTTCCTGGCCTGGATCCTGGCCAAGTCACTCCTGTCTGCCCCCTCCTCGCAGGTCTGGTCGCTGGTCGGCATCGTGATCGCCGGCGTGCTGATGATGTTCTCGGCCCGGTTCATCCTCCAGTCACCGTTCTTCCGGATGCGGCGGGAGAGCGACACCGCCCGGCACTAGCTGCCTGGGCCTAGCGCAGGGTGCTGGCCGGCCTGGCCTCCCAGGAGGTCCACAGTGGCCGGTAACCCTGCTGGTTCCAGAACGGCCCGGACAGCGGGTTGACCTGTTCGTAGTGCAGCAGCATGACCGCCACCCCGGATTCGCCCGCGGCCTGGTGGAGCTGCCCGGTCAGCGCGGCGGCGACCCCCCGGCCCCGCTCGCCCGGCAGGACGTCCATCAGCTCGAGGTAGGCCACCGGCGCCGCGCGCACCATCGGGGCGATCCAGCCCGCGGACTCCGGCCGTTCGGCGTAGAGCAGGCCGATGGGTGTCCCGTCCCGCTCGGCCAGCCATACCCAGGGGTCGGGGGCGGCCAGCACCGCGCCTGCCTCGTGGCGCAGCGCGGCTGGTGTCTCGGGCCGCTCGATCACGGTGCCGAAATGGGCGTCGTAGCGGATCGTCTCCAGGCCGAACCGGACCACCTCATCCAGGTCCGCCGGGCCGGCCTGGCGGATCCGCATGCCGGGCCCCAGGGGCACCGTGGTCGCAGCCCGGCGACCGGCGGCGCGGGCCGCGATGACCGCGCGCGGGGCCAGCCCGTGCCGCAAGAGGGGCCTGGGTCCGTCGATGTCGCGGGTGGGCCACGTGATGATGGCGGCGGTGTCCTCCTGTCCCGCCTCGGGCACGGTAGCCAGATGATCGCGCCACCGGGCCAGCAGCTCATCCAGGGCCCCGGCCACGTCCGGCCCCGCGACCTGCGGTGTCAGCTGGAACCGGCGGACCGCCCCCCAGGTCAGGTCCAGCGAGCCCGGTTCCCCGGCCCAGTGCTCGCAGATGCCCAGCGCGGCTGTCGAGCCGTCCGGGCCGCTGACGGCCAGTTCCGCGCCGCACCCTGCGGGAACCGCCGGGGCAGGCAGCAGCGGGTCGATCGCGGCCAGCCGCGTGGCGGCCCGCTCACCGACCGCACTGGCGGTGCCTGGTGTACCTGCCGGCATGAGTGACCTCCACGTGCGTCTATTCCGGATTGCGGCTCGGGGGATACGGGCGTCACTTCGACGCCGTGACCGCCCCGATTATGACGGCATACAGGACATGCCATTGCGGCGACTGGAACCCGGCCCGGGCCAGCAGGCGCTCGACCGCGCCGGCTGGCGGTTCTGATCCGGCTGGCCAGCCGCGCGCGCCGGCCAGAACCGGGCTCGCCACCGCCCGCGCCGCCTTGACAGCGGCCTGCGCTGGCCCGGCGGCCCCGGCTGCTCATCCTCGACGAGCCCCTGTCCGCGCTGGACCCGCTGGCTCGCCAGGACTTCCTGGCCACGGTCATGACCGCGATGGCCGACGACGGCGTGTCCGTGCTGCTGTCCTCGCACGCGCTCGCCGAGCTGGAGCGGGTCGCCGACTACCTCATCGTGCTGTCCGGCGGCCGGGTACAGGTCGCCGGCGAGGTCGTTCTCTCCGTGCTGCTCATCGCCGGGACCGTCTGGCTGGTCCGCCACCGCGCCGCCTGAACGGCCGCCCGCCCCGCCACCAGCCGTCTCAGCACAAGGGTGCACTGGTGGCGGAGGCGGACGGGAATCGAACCCGCCAGGCCGAGAGACTCGGCCTCACCGGTTTTGAAGACCGGGAGGGCCACCAGGCACCCAGACGCCTCCGGGCCGACCTTATCGGGGCGCCGGCCCTATCCGGCGTAGAGGGTGTCGATGTCGTCGGCGTACTTCGCGTGCACCACGCGGCGCTTGAGCTTGAGCGTCGGGGTGAGCTCCTCGCTTTCGGCGGTCCACTCCACCGGCAGCAGCCGCCAGCGCTTGACCTGCTCCACCCGGGCCAGGTGCTGGTTGGCCGCGGCCACGGCCTGCTCGACTTCGGCCAGGACCTCGGCGTTCTGGGCCAGCGCGGCCAGCGACTCAGCCTCGATGCCCCGCGCCCGGGCCCAGGCCGGGGCAACCTCCGCATCCAGCGTCAGCAGCGCGACCACGTAGGGCCGCCGGTCCCCGTAGGCCAGCGCCTGGCCGATGAGCGGGTGGGCCACCAGCAGGTTCTCGACGGCGGCGGGCGGCACGTTCTCCCCGCCCGCCGTGATGATGAGCTCTTTCTTGCGGTCGACCACGGACAGGAAACCGTCGTCGTCCAGGCGGCCGATGTCGCCGGTGTGCAGCCAGCCGTCGGCGTCGATCAGCCCGGCGGTCAGGTCGGGCCGGTTCAGGTACCCGGGCGTGTTCAGCGGGCCGCGGGTGAGGATCTCACCGTCCTCGGCGATCATGATCTCGGTCCCGGCGAACGCCCGCCCCACTGTCCCGAGCCGGAACTGGGTCTCGGTGTTGGAGGTGAAGGCGCCGGTGGTCTCGGTCATGCCGTAGATGTCCATGATCCTCATCCCCAGCCCGGCGAAGAACGCGCCCACCTCGGGCGGCAGCGGGGCCGCCGCGCTGGACACGACGGACGCCTCACCGAGCCCGAGCAGCGAGCGGATCGGGGCCAGCACCTGCTCATCGGCCCGGCTGAAGGCCTCGGCGAGCTCGGGAGGCGTCGTCCGGCCGTACTGGGTGCTCTCCACGTACCGCCGCCCGACGTCCATGGCCTGCTCGACCGCGGCCCGCCGGCCCGGGTCGGCCTCGGCGGCCAGCAGGGCCTGGATCCCGGCCCTGATCTTCTCCCACACCCGCGGCACCCCGAAAAAGGCGGTCGGGCGCACCTCTCCCACGGTCTTCACGAGCTGCTGCGGGTCCGGGCAGAAATTCACGTGCGCGGCCATGGCGAGGGGCAGGTAGATGCTGAACATCCGCTCCGCGATGTGGGCCAGCGGAAGGTAGGACACCCATCGGTAGTGCGGGCTGATGTTGCCGCCCCGCCTGCCCGCCTCGACCTCGTACAGTACGCAGTGGTGAGTGAGCAGGACGCCTTTGGGATTGCCGGTGGTGCCGGACGTGTACAGCAGGGTCACCGGGTCCTCGGGGGTGAGGGCGGTCACGCGCTGTGTCACCAGGCCCGGGTCGGCGGCCAGCCGCTCACGGCCCAGAGCGGCGAAATCGTCCCAGGTCAGGTACTGCTCCCCCGCCGGGCAGGCGCTGGCGTCCCGGACGATGATCGTGCTCAGGCTGGGCAGGCTGGCCAGCACGGGCTGCCACCGGGCCAGCTGATCCGCCCCGTCCAGCACGGCGATCCGGGCCGCGCAGTCACCGGCGATGAAACCGACCTGCTCGGCGGCGAGCGTGGCGTAGAAGGTGACCGGGACGCCGCCGGCGTGCACGGCACCGAAGTCCGCCAGCACGTGCTCGGCCCGGTTCGGCATCATGAGCGCGACGCGCTCTCCGGGGGCCAGGCCGAGCGCGATGAAGCCCGCCGCCAGTTCGAGTGCCTGCTGCCGGACCTGGGCCCAGGTCAGCGTCTGGCCGCCCGGCAGGGTGCCGCCACCGTCGCTGGCCGGCTCCGCGAAGGCCTGGGACAGCGCGGGCCAGTCCGCGAACTGCTCAGCGGTCCGCCGGAGTTGCCCGCAGACCGTCCCGCCCTGGATCGACTCCTCGATCTCCGCCCGCTCCCGCAGAACCTCGGTCGTCACCGCTCACCTCCGCCTGGTGGGCCCGGCAGGCCCGGCTTCACCGAATGCCACCACGTCCCCGCGCCGGCCGCAAGATGATGCCGCATTAGAGTGCAACCCATGACGGTCTCCGCCGGTATCCGCCTGACCCAGTACGCGACGGGCGGGGGATGTGCCTGCAAGATCCCGCCCGGAGAACTGGAGCAGGTGGTCGCCCAGATGCTGGCCGCGCCGGTGGCCCCGGGCCAGCCCGCGGAGCAGCGGATCGACGCTGACCTGCTCATCGGGGTCGAGCACGGCGACGACGCGGCGGTCGTCCAGATCAGCGACGGGCGGGCGGTGGTGGCCACCGCCGACTTCTTCGGCCCGGTGGTGGACGACGCCTACACGTTCGGCCGGATCGCCGGCACGAACGCGCTGTCGGACGTCTACGCGGTCGGCGGCACGCCGCTGGTCGCGCTCAACCTGCTCGGCTGGCCGCGGGCCAGGCTGCCCGCCGAGCTGGCCGGTGAGGTACTGCGCGGTGGCCTGGACGCGGCCCGGCATGCGGGCTGCCTGCTGGCCGGCGGGCACAGCATCGACGATCCCGAGCCCAAGTACGGCATGGCGGTGACGGGGCTGGCCGACCCGGGTGCGCTGCTGCGCATCGACGCCGGGCGGGCCGGGCTGCCGATCAGCCTGACCAAGCCGATCGGCAGCGGCGTGCTCAACTCCCGGCACAAGGCGACCGGCGAGGTGTTCCCGCAGGCGATCGACGTGATGACCACGCTCAACGCGGGGGCCAGCCGGGACGCGCTGGCCGCGGGCGTGCGCTGCGCCACCGACGTGACCGGGTTCGGGCTGCTGGGCCACCTGTTCAAGCTGGCCCGGGCGAGCGGGGTGTCGGCCGTGCTGGACCACGCCGCGGTGCCGCTCATCGAGGGGGCCCGGGCCGCGGTCCGCGGGGGGTACGTGCCGGGCGGCAGCCGGCGCAACCTCGACTGGGTCATCCCGCACACCGATCCCGGCGGGCTGGCCGAGGAGGATCTGCTCCTCCTCGCGGACGCGCAGACCTCGGGCGGGCTGCTGGTCGCCGGGGAGATCCCGGGCGCGCCCGTGATCGGGGAGCTGGTCCCGGCCGCGGCCAGCACCCTCATCCTCCGCTAGCAGGGAGGCAGGCATGACCTCGAGGACAGCACGGCGCCGGGTGCTGCGGGTGACCGTCCCGGCCGGGGCGGATGAGCAGGCCCTGGCGGATCCGCGCGCCGACCTGCTGGCCGTGGAGGAGCCGCTGGAGATCCGGGTCGGCGGGCAGCCGCTCGCCGTGACGATGCGCACCCCTGGTCACGACATCGACCTGGCGGCCGGCTTCCTGGCCACGGAGGGCGTGATCGGCTCCGCGGCGGACCTGTCCCAGATCAAGATGTGCGATGACAACGTGGCCGACGTGACCCTGGCCCCGGGCACGGCGCTGCCCGGGGAGCGGCTGCGCCGCAACTTCGTGACGACCAGCGCCTGCGGGGTGTGCGGCAAGGAGAGCATCGACGCGATCCGGGTCCAGGCCCGCTACGACGTCTCTGCGGACCAGGTCCGGGTGTGCGCCCCGGCGCTGGCCGCGATGCCGGGCCGGCTGCGCGAGGCCCAGCGGGTCTTCGCCAGCACCGGCGGGCTGCACGCAGCGGGAATCTTCACCGCCACCGGCAGCCTGCTGGTCCTCCGGGAGGACGTGGGCAGGCACAACGCCGTGGATAAGGTGATCGGCTGGGCCCTGCGGGCCGGCCGGCTGCCGCTGGCCGGCTGCGTGCTGCTGGTCAGCGGCCGGGCGTCGTTCGAGCTCACCCAGAAAGCGCTGATGGCCGGCCTGCCCATGCTCGCCGCGGTATCCGCGCCGTCATCACTGGCCGCCGAACTCGCCGAGGAGTCCGGGATGACCCTGGTCGGCTTCCTGCGTGGCACGTCGATGAACGTCTACACCGGGGCGCAGCGGCTGGCCGGGCCGCCGCCGGCGACGGAATGATCCCCGGCGGCCAGGCCTGCCGCCGGGGATCACGGTGTCAGGCGCTGGCGTTGTCCGCGACGCCCCAGCGGCGCCGGATCCGCCCGTTGACCAGGTTGAACAGCAGGTCCACGGCGATGCCGATGGCCAGGATCACGATGATGATCGAGATCGCCGAGGCCATGGCCGCCTGGTCCTGGTCGTTGCTGAGCAGCACGCCGAGCGAGGGCTGGCCGAGGATGATGACCACGATCTCGGCCGCGATCAGGCCGTGCCAGCCGAAGGCCCAGCCCTGCTTGAGCCCGTTCACGAAGGCGGGCAGGGTGGCGGGCATGATCACGTGCCGGTAGAGGGAGACCCGGCGCAGCCCCATGGTCTTGCCCGCCCGCAGCAGCAGCGGCGGCAGGAAGTCCGCTCCCGCGATAAGACCGTTAGCGATCGCAGGTGCCGCGGTCATCACGATCACGAACAGGATGGCGGTGGTGGTCGCGCCGAACAGGATGATCGCGAACGGGACCCACACGATCGAGGGCAGCGTCTGCAGCGCGGTGATCAGCGACCCGACCGCGGCGCGCAGCGGCCTGATCCGGGAGACCAGCGCGCCCACCACCGTGCCGATGACGAGGGCCAGCGCGAACCCGATGACCGCGCGGCGCAGCGTCGTGCCGACCGCCGTCCAGAGCAGGGCGCCGTGCAGCTGGTGCCACAGGTCAGTCAGGGTCGCCGCCGGGCCGGGCAGGATCCCGCTCTTGAAGCCGCTGAGGTAGACCAGCTGCCAGATGGCCAGGGCGAGCACCAGGGCCAGCAGCTTGGGCCAGGCCGCCGCCCAGGCCTTGGCCGCGAGGTGCCGCTTGGCCTGCTGCGGCGGGGCCAGTTCCAGCTGGTCCAGGCCGGCCAGGGCCGCAGCCGGCTCTTGCGGGGTGTCAATGGCCATGGCGGACGATCTCCTCACGCAGCCGGTCCTTGATCTTGATCGCGAGCCCCACGGTCTCCGCGGAGTCCATCCCGCGCGGCCGCCCGAAGTCCACCCCGAATTCGCCGATCACCCGGCCGGGCCGGCTGCTCAGCAGCACCACCCGGTCGCCCAGGCGGACCGCCTCGCGCACCTCGTGGGTGACGAACAGGATGCTGAGCTTGCGGCGCCGCCAGATGCCCTCCAGGACCTCGTGCAGCAGGTCCCGGGTCATCGCGTCGAGCGCGCCGAAGGGCTCGTCCATGAGCAGCACGTCCGCGTCCTGGGCCAGGGCCCGGGCCAGCGCGACCCGCTGCCGCATCCCGCCGGACAGCTCATGCGGCCGCTTGCGGCCGAACGAGCTCAGCTGGACCAGGTCGAGCAGCTCGGCCACCCGCTCCTGGCGTTCCGCCCTCGGCACCCCGCTGGCGCGCATCGGCATTTCCACGTTCTTCGCCGCGGTCAGCCAGGGGAACAGCGCCGACTCCTGGAACATCAGCGTGACCCGGCGCCCGCCGGTGGCTACCTCCCCCGAGGTCGGTGCGTCCAGCCCCGCCACCAGATTCAGCAGCGTGCTCTTGCCGCATCCGGACGCGCCGATCAGGCAGACGAACTCACCCGGGGCGACGGAAAGGGACACCTGGTCCAGGGCGACCAGCGCCGTGTCGCCCCGGCCGAAAGTCTTGGACACGTCGCTGATCTCGATGGCCGGCCCGGCCCTGGTCTCGTCGGTCCCGGTCTGGTCAGGCCGGGGATCAGTCGTCATGGGGGCTCCGGTCACCGGCTGAGAATGGGCTGACGCCCCCGGGATCACTCCCGGGGGCGTAGCACCACGCGAATCAAGGCTCATGGGCTCACCTGCGGCTCTCCGTTGGCTTTCAGAACGGCGTTGAGCGGGGTCAGGTCGTAGATGCCGTTCAGGTTGACCGGCTGGAGCAGCCCCACCGCCACGGCGTGCTTGGCGTCCGCGTCGAGTGAGGAGGCAATGGGGTCGTTGGTGAAGGTGATCTCCTTGAACGACGCGGCGAGGGGGGCAGACTTCAGGCCCTTGCCGAGCAGCGTGGTCAGCTCGGCGTTCGCGGCCGCTGCGGCGGCCGAGGTGTTGGCGTTGATGTACTTGACGGCCTCAACATGCCCCTTGAGCAGGTTGCTCACCACGGTGGGGTTCGCTTTCAGGAAGGACTGGGTGACCACGAGGTTCGTCGTCACGAACTTGCCGGCCGGCCACAGGCTGGCCTCGTTCACCAGCACCTTGCCGCCGTCCTCAACCATCTCGGCGTCATACGGAGCGGGTTCCCAGCCGCCGGCGATCTGGCCCGACTTGAACTGCAGCACCGCGGCGGAGTTCGGCTTGATCGGCGTGACGGGGACATCCCCGCCACCGCTCTGCGTGGTGGTCAGGCCGTGCTGCTTGAGCCAGTACCGCAGCGCCACGTCCTGGGTGTTGCCCAGCGACGGCGTGGCCACCTTCTGGCCCTTCAGCTGGCTGGCGCTGGTGATGCTCGGCTTGACCACGAGGGCCGCGCCGCCGGACGCCGCCCCGGAGATGATCTTGATGGCCTTGCCGCTGGACTTCTGCCAGGCGTTGATGGCCGGGTTCGGGCCGACGTAGGCCGCGTCCAGCTGGCCGGCCAGCAGCGCGGTGGTCTCTTCCGTGCCGGAGCTGAAGACCGAGGTCTTGAGCGTGACCCCGCTGCCCAGGTTCTTGGTGAAGAAGCCCTTGTTCAGCCCGACCAGGGCCGGCGCGTGGGTGATGTTGGCCAGGAAGCCCAGCCGCAGCGTGACGTGCTGGCTGCTGCCGCTGCTGCTCCCCCCGGAGCCGGAGGAGGCCGCGGACGACCCGCACGCGGCAGCCAGGGCGGTGATGGCTGCGGCTCCGGCAGCAGCAAAGACCACTCGTCTCATCGAAGGACCCCTTGTCGGTCTGTAAGTTTTCTAGTCAGGTTAGTATGTCGATCTGTTTAATAGGCAATGCTGATTAAACCATACCCGGCGGGCCCCGGCGCAAGCCCGGGTCCGGCGCTGCCGCCGGAGACGGCGGATCGCCGGGGCTGGGGTAGTGAGACCGCCACGCACGCCTAAAGCGATGGTAAAGAAGAATCGCCGGGCCGGGTCTGCGCCGCCGCCAAATGCCCGGCAATCCTGGTCAAAACCCCCGAAATCTATTTCCCAAACGGTTCCGGGCCGGTGCCTGACGTCCGGCTCAGCTGTCCCCGGGGGTCTGGATGTCAACCCCGAGCACCGAGGGGTACTTTTGCAGGCATTGCTCGAGCCGGGCGAGCTGCGCGTTGCTGGCGTCGTCCACCCGGTAGATCACGTCATAGAGGTTGTCCGAGGCCAGGTGAGTGGTCGGCACCGCTTCCGGCCTGGCCTCGGGGATGTGGGAGCAGGCGGCCCGGACCTTCAGCCGGGCGGCGGTGGTAGTCCCGGTCCTGAACTGGACGACCGCCTCCTGCTTGCCCAGCGCGGCGTCGAACTTGGCGCAGCCGCCGAGCCCGGCGGCCACCAGCACGGAGCCCGCGATCGTCAGGGCCGCTACGCGTACATGCACGGTGGCTAGCTTACGATCGGTCACGGCCAGCGCAGGCCGAGGGGATCCAGGTACGGTACGGGCAGGAGGAACCATGCGCGGGTGGGTCACCACTCCCGCCGCTCGTCGCGCCGCCGGGAGCGCGGCTCCTACCTGGAGGTACCGATGCCGGGCCTGATCGAGGATTACGCGCTGATCGGCGATATGCGATCGGCGGCCCTGATCAGCCGGGACGGCTCGGTGGACTGGCTGTGCGTGCCCCGCTTCGACTCCCCGGCCTGCTTCGCCGCCCTGCTCGGCGACGACCGGCACGGGCACTGGAGCATCGCGCCGGCCGCCGCGACCGAGGCCGTGGACCAGATGGGCGCCCCGCCCCGGTCCCCCCGCCGGGCCGCGCCGGCCGCCGCCGGCCCCCAGGGCGCCGCGCACGCCGTGGGCGCCGCGGGTGACGGCATCACGGTCACCCGCCGCTACCGGGGCGACACCCTGATCCTGGAGACCGACTGGCAGACCCCCGCGGGCACCGTCCGGGTCACCGATTTCATGCCCCCCCGGCACGGCAATTCGCCCTCCGTGGTGCGCATCGTGGAGGGCCTGTCCGGGACCGTCGACATGTCCTGCGTGTTCCGGGTCCGCTTCGGCTACGGGCAGATCACGCCGTGGGTACGGCGCGAGGACAGCAGCGTGCTGGCGGTGGCCGGCCCGGACGCCCTCTGGCTGGACACGCCGATCACGCTGACCGGCCGCAGCTTCGCGCACCAGGCCACCTTCAAGGTCATGGCCGGCGAGCGGGTCCCGTTCGTGCTGACCTGGAAGCCCTCACACGAAGGCGCGCCGGACCCCGTCGACGCGCTCGAGGCCGGGGCCCAGACCCGGAAACTCTGGGAGGGGTGGGTCGCGCGCTGTACCTATCACGGCACCTACCGCGAGGCGGTGGTCCGCTCCCTGATCACGCTGAAGGCGCTCACCTTCCAGCCCACCGGCGGGATCGTGGCCGCGGCCACCACGTCGCTGCCTGAGGACCTGGGCGGGGTGCGGAACTGGGACTACCGCTACTGCTGGCTGCGGGACGCCACCATCACGCTGGAGGCCCTGCTGCGCACGGGGTACACCGACGAGGCCTTCGCGTGGCGGGCCTGGCTGGCCCGGGCCGTGGCCGGTGACCCGCGCGACGTGCAGATCATGTACGGGGTGGCCGGCGAGCGCAGGCTGGATGAGTGGGAGGCGGGCTGGCTGCCCGGGTACGAGAACTCGGCGCCAGTGCGGATCGGCAACGCGGCCGTGAACCAGCGCCAGCTCGACGTGTACGGCGAGGTCATCGACGCGCTCTCGCTCGGCCGGGAATCCGGCATCACCATGGACCGGCACACCTGGTCCCTGCAGCGCGCCCTGCTCTCCTTCCTGGAGGAGCACTGGGACGAGCCAGACGAGGGCATCTGGGAGGTCCGCGGCCCGCGGCGGCACTTCGTGCACTCGAAGGTGATGGCGTGGGCGGCCTTCGACCGCGCGGTCCGGGCGGTCGAGGCGGGCATGAGCGGCCCGGCCGGCCGGTGGCAGGCCATCCGGGACCAGATTCACCAGGAGGTCTGCGAGAAGGGCTACGACCCGGGCCGCGGCGCGTTCACGCAGTATTACGGCTCGTCCCAGCTCGACGCGGCCGTCCTGCTGATCCCGGAGGTGGGCTTCCTGCCGCCTGATGATCCGCGGGTCGTGTCGACCGTGCGGGCCGTGCAGCGCGAGCTGATGAGCGGCGGGCTGGTGCGCCGCTACCAGCTGGCCGGGTCGGACCCGGGCCAGGCCGGCCCGGACGGGCTGCCCGGCAGCGAGGGCGCGTTCCTGGCCTGCAGCTTCTGGCTGGCCAACGCGCTGCACATGATCGGCCAGGACGAGGAGGCCACGAAGCTGTTCGAGCGGCTGCTGGACCTGCGCAGCGACCTCGGGCTGCTCAGCGAGGAATACGACCCCCGCTACGGGCGCCAGGTGGGCAACACCCCGCAGGCCTTCAGTCACGTGCCGCTCATCCAGGCCGCGCTGAACCTGGACGGGCACACCGGTGCGCACTGCCGGGCGCCGGGCGCGCACCCGGCGGACGTCCAGCGGCACGGCAAACGGTGACCGCGGCTCCCCGCCCCGCCGCCGGTCCGGGTGACTGCCCGGACCCGGGCGACGTGCCCGCCGGCCCGGCCCCAGCCGGTCCGCGCCCGCACATCCTGGTCGTGAACGGGCGGAAGGTCCGCCAGCCGGTGTTCATCATCGGCGCCCCGTGTTCCGGTATCGACCTGCTGGCCCGGGCGCTGAAGAGGTCGGCCGGCTTCCACTTCACCGTGGGCCAGCGCTGGGTCATCCCGGTGGTGCAGGCCTTCGCCCGGCGGCCGTCGATATCCCGGGGCAAGCCCGAGGCGGCCGCGACCGTGCTGCGGAACGCCTTCGCCCAGGCCTGGCAGGTCACCGCGGACTGCTGCCTGGGCTGCACCCAGCAGTGCCGCGAGGCCGGCCGGCTCGACGGTGTCGGGCCGTGCGTCAGCCCGCAGGCGGTCATCCGCTTCGGGGACGCCAGCCCGGACCTGATGTACTGCACCGAGGCCCTGCTCGACGCGTTCGGTGACGCCCGGATCCTGCAGATCATCCGGGACGGCCGGGACGCGGTGGCCGGGATGCTGGCTGATCCGGGGGTGCTGGCCTGGTTCCGGCCCGGGTTCGTGGACATCGACGCCGAGCTCCCGCACCCGCTGCTGGGGCTGGAGACCGAGGCGGACCGGGCCGCCTGGCCCGGCCTGTCCATGACGGCCAGGTGCGCGATGCGCTGGCGGGGCACGGTGCGCCAGATGGCGCGGCTGCGGAGCCAGCTGTCCGCCGGCCAGATGGTCACGTTCCGGTACGAGGACGTGATCCGCCAGCCCGCGGACGCGGACGCCGCCATCTCGGACTTCCTGTCCACGCCGGTGCACATGCTGGAGCCGGGCGCGCCTGGCCACTCGGCCGCCGCGGAGCCGGGCTCGTGGCGCCGGCTGCTGATGCCGGCCCAGGCCGGCGAGATCGAGGCGATCGCAGGTGAGGAACTCCGCCGGGTGGGCTACGGCGCCTGACGGGCCGGGAAGGGGCAGACGTGGATCTGGGCCTGCGGGATCGGGTCTACCTGGTGACCGGGGGCAGCCGTGGCCTCGGCTACGCCGCCGCGCAGGCCCTGGTCGCCGACGGAGCGCGGGTGGTGGTCAGCGGGCGCGACGCCGGGGCCGCGGCGGGCGCGGCGCAGGCCCTCGGGGCCGGGCAGGCGGTCGGGCTGGCCGCGGACAACGCCGATCCCGCCACCCCGGGGCGCCTGATCGCCGCGGCCCGCGGGCAGTTCGGCCGGCTCGACGGTGCGCTGATCAGCGTGGGCGGCCCGCCCCCCGGCTCGGCCACCGACGTCCCCGACGAGGCCTGGCAGGCCGCATTCGGCAGCGTCTTCCTGGGAGCGGCGCGGCTCAGCCGGGCGCTGGCCGCCGAGCTTCCCGACGGCGGGGCCATCGCGTTCGTGCTGTCCTCGTCGGTCCGGGTCCCGATCCCGGGGCTGGCGATCTCGAACGGGCTGCGGCCTGGCCTGGCCGGGTTCGCCAAGACCCTGGCCGCGGAGCTGGGCCCGAGGGGCATCCGGGTGAACGGGCTGCTGCCCGGCTGGATCGCGACCGGCCGGCTGCGCGACCTCGGGCCAGCCCGGGAAGAACTGGCGGACAGCATCCCGCTGCGGCGGGTCGGCGAGCCGGCTGAGTTCGGCCGGGCCGCCGCGTTCATGCTGTCCCCGGCAGCCAGTTACCTGACCGGGACGATGCTCCCGGTCGACGGCGGCGCGCTCCGGGCCATCTGACCGGCCGCGGGACCTACCGGAGCGGCGTGGCCGCGGGCTCCTGCCCGGCGAACTGGGTGTGATACAGCTCGGCGTACAGGCCGCCCGCCGCCAGCAGGTCCTCGTGCGTCCCTCGCTCCCGGACCTGGCCCTGGTCGATGACGAGGATCTGGTCCGCTTCCCGGATCGTGGACAGCCGGTGCGCGATGACCACCGACGTCCGGCCGGTCAGCGCGGTCTTCAGCGCCGCCTGCACCGCCGCCTCGGACTCGGAATCCAGATGCGCGGTCGCCTCGTCCAGCACCACCACGGACGGGGCCTTGAGCAGCAGCCGCGCGATGGCCAGCCGCTGCTTCTCCCCGCCGGACAGACGGTAGCCGCGGTCCCCCACCACCGTGTCCAGCCCGTCCGGCAGCGCGCCGACGAGGTCCCAGATCTGCGCCGCCTGGCATGCTGCGATGAGGTCCGCCTCGGTGGCCTCGGGCCGGGCGTAGCTGAGGTTGGCGCGGATCGTGTCGTGGAACATGTGCGCGTCCTGGGTGACCACGCCCACCCCGTCGTGCAGCGACTCCAGGGTCACGCCGCGCAGGTCCTGGCCCCCGATCAGCACCTCGCCCTGGTCCGGGTCGTAGAGCCGGGACACCAGGTGGGTGATCGTGGTCTTGCCCGCGCCGGAGGGCCCGACCAGGGCGGTCAGCTGCCCGGGCGGGGCCTGGAACGTCACGTCGCGCAGCACCGGCTGGGCGGCGCCTGCGTGCTCGGGCGCCGGCAGCGCGATCGACTCCAGCGACGCCAGGGAGACCTCGCTCGCCGACGGGTAATGGAACGCCACGTGCCGGAAGTCGATGGCCGGCGCGGAATCCGGCCGGCCGTCCCCGCCCGCGGTGGTGGTGCGCAGGGCGACCGCGCCGGGCTTCTCCTGGATCAGCGGCTTGAGGTCCAGCACCTCGAAGACCCGGTCGAAGCTGACCAGCGCGGTCATCACGTCCACCTGCACATTGGACAGCGAGGTGATCGGGCCGTAGAGGCGGGCCAGCAGCGCGGTCAGGGCCACGAGCGTGCCGAGCTGGAAGATGTGGTGGATGACCAGGGTCCCGCCCACTCCGTAGACCACCGCGGTGGCCATCGAGGCGAGCAGGGTCAGCGCGATGAACAGGGTCGAGCCGTACATGGCGGTGACGACGCCGATGTCGCGGACCCGGGCGGCGCGGCCCGCGAACACCTCGGTCTCCTGTTCCGGCTTCCCGAACAGCTTGACCAGCATCGCGCCGGCCACGTTGAACCGCTCGGTCATGGTGGAGCCCATGGCCGCGTCGAGCTGCATCGATTCCCGGGTCAGCCGCTGCAGCCGCCGGGCGACCAGCCGGGCCGGGATCACGAACGCCGGGATCATCAGCAGCGTGATGATCGTCACCAGCCAGGACAGGCTGAACATCGCGATCAGGACCAGGATCAGGGTCAGCGCGTTGGACACGATCGACGAGAGGGTCGAGGTGATCGCCTGCTGGGCCCCGATGACGTCGCTGTTCAGCCGGCTGACCAGGGACCCGGTCTGGGCCCGGGTGAAGAACGCGATCGGCTGCCGCTGCACGTGCCCGAATACCTCGGTGCGCAGGTCATAGATCAGCCCCTCGCCGATCCTGGCGGAGTACCAGCGCTGGGCGATGGACAGTACCGCGCTGACCAGCGCGAGACCCGCCACGACCGCGGCCACCGCGATGACCACGCCGGTGTTCCCGGCCAGGATGCCGCTGTCGATGAGCGTCTTCAGGAGCAGCGGCACGGCGACCACGGCCACCGCGGCGAGCGCGTTCATGCCCAGGAACAGCGCGAGTTCCCAGCGGTAGGGCCGGGCGTAGGTCATGATCCTGCGGACCGTGCCCGGCTTGACCCGCTGCCGGGTGACCTCGGAATCCCGGTAGAACGAGCGCATGGCGTGCCAGCTGGACCCGTACATGACCAGGCCAACCTCCCTCCCGCCGTGGATCTTCCCGCCTCCGCTCAGGGCGAACGAGGGACCTCAGGAGAGGGCCTCCAGGCGGGAACGCTGCAGCGCGGCCTGCGTCCGGCGCTCCGCGGCGGACTGCTGCTCCAGGGTATGACCCGGCGCCTGCTGGAGCAGTTCCTTCGTGGCGCGGGCCACGGCCGGCTCCACGGCGAGCAACGCCGCCACCAGGTCACCGACCGCGGCGTCCAGCTCCGGCCCGGGCACCACCAGCTCGGCCAGGCGCAGCGCGGCCGCCTCCGCGGCTCCCACGGTGCGGCTGGTCAGGCACAGCTCGAGGGCCCGGGGCAGTCCGACGATGTTGACCAGCGGCTTGGTCCCGGTCAGGTCGGGCACCAGGCCCAGGGCCGGCTCCTTCATGCACAGCTGGGCGTCCTCGGCGAGCACCCGCAGATCACAGGACAGCGCGAGCTGGAACCCGGCCCCGATCGCGTGCCCGCGCACGGCGGCCACCGACACGATGCCCGGGTCGCGCAGCCAGGTGAAGCCAGCCTGGACCGACGCGATCCACTCCTCGAAGCCGGGACCGGCGGCACTGGCCACGCTCTCACCGGGGACGCCTTCCGGCGTGAACAGGCGCAGGTCGATCCCCGCCGAGAACGAGGGACCCGCGCCCTGCACCACCACCACCCGCACCTCAGGCGGCAGGGCCTGCCCGATCGCCGCGAGCCCGTGCCACATGCGCGGCGTCATCGCGTTGCGCCGCTGGCTCCGGTCGAGCGTGATCGTGGCCGCCCCGGGGGCCGGCACGCCGGCGTCGAAGCGCAGCCCGGCCTGCTCGAGGCCGGCCAGCCCGGCGGTCATGTCCTCCTCAGCGCTTCGCCCGCGCCTTGCCGCGCGTCGCGCCACCGCGACCGCGCAGCGAGACCCCGTTCTCGGAGAGGATGCGGTGCACGAACCCGTATGACCTGCCGGTGGCTGCGGCCAGCGACCGGATGCTCTCCCCCGCGTCGTACCGCTTCTTCAGATCCGACGCCAGCTTGGTGCGGTCGGCACCGGTGACCCTGGTGCCTTTCTTGAGGGTCTCGGTCACGCGTACCTCCCGTGAACTGAAGTGACCGCTGCGTTACGTCTCCCGCCATGATCACCCATCGCGGCGGGATCGGCTACCCACATCCAGGTAAGTGATCACTACTTTTCCGCGCAGCCCCGGGCTTCCCTCACGCTAGGGCCACCAGGTCGGCCAGGCCCTCATTCCAGATGTCTTCCACGCCGTCGGGGAGCAGGATGACTTTCTCCGGGGCGAGCGCCTCGACCGCGCCCTCATCGTGAGTGACCAGCACGATCGCCCCCTGGTAGCGGCGCAGCGCGCCGAGGATCTCCTCCCGGCTGGCCGGGTCGAGGTTGTTGGTCGGCTCGTCCAGCAGCAGCACATTCGCGCCGGAGACCACCAGGAGGGCCAGCGCGAGCCGGGTCTTCTCCCCGCCCGACAAAACTGCCGCCGGCTTGTCCACGGCGTCGCCGGAGAACAGGAATGAGCCGAGGATGCGCCGCTGCTCGGCGTCGAGGAGATGCGGCGCGGCCGTGCGCATGTTGTCCAGCACCGAGCGGCTGGTGTCCAGGGTCTCGTGCTCCTGGGCGTAGTAGCCGAGCCGCAGCCCGTGTCCCGGGGTGACCCGCCCGGTGTCCGGCTTTTCCATCCCGGACAGCAGGCGCAGTAGCGTGGTCTTGCCCGCGCCGTTCAGGCCGAGGACCACGATCCGCGACCCCCGGTCCACCGCCACGTCCACGTCGGTGAAGACCTCGAGCGAGCCGTAGGACTTGGACAGGTCCGCCGCGGTCAGCGGGACACGCCCGCACGGTGCGGGGTCGGGGAACCGCAGCCGCGCGACCCGCTGCGGGGCACGCTCCGCGGCGACCCCGGCCAGCAGCCGCTCCGCCCGCCGCTGCATGCTCTGGGCCGCCTTGGCCTTGGTGGCCTTGGCCCGCATCTTGTCCGCCTGGGCCTGCAGCGACGCGGCCTCCCGGGACGCGTTCGCGTACTCGCGCCGGCGCCGCCGCGCGTCTGTTTCCCGCTGCTGCAGATAGACCTTCCAGCCGACGTTGTACGCCTCGAGCGTGGCGGTGTCGGCGTCGAGGTGAAACACCCTGTTGACCACCGCCTCGAGCAGCGCGGTGTCGTGGCTGATCACCACCAGCCCGCCGCGGAAGGCCTTGAGGTGATCGCGGAGCCACGTCACCGAGTCGGCGTCCAGGTGGTTGGTGGGCTCGTCCAGCAGCAGCGTCTGCGCGTCGGCGAACAGGATCCGGGCCAGCTCCACCCGGCGCCGCTGGCCGCCGGACAGGGTGGCCAGCGGCTGGGCCAGCACCCGGTCCGGCAGGCCCAGGCTGGAGGCGATCGACGAGGCCTCGGCCTCCGCCGCGTAGCCGCCGAGCAGGGCGAGCCGTTCCTCCAGCTGGCCGTAGCGGCGGACCGCGGCGTCACGCCGGGCGGGCTGCGCGTCGGACATCTGCTCCTCCGCGGCCCGCATGGCCGCGCGCAGCTCATCCAGGCCGCGTCCGGACAGCACCCGGTCCAGGGCCAGCCCCTCGAGGTCGCCGGCCCGCGTGTCCTGCGGCAGGTAGCCGATGCTCGACGTGCGCCGGATGCCGCCCGTCGCGGGGATCGCCTCGCCGGCCAGGACCCTGGCCAGGGTGGTCTTGCCCGCACCGTTCCGGCCGACCAGGCCGACCTTGTCTCCGGCGGCGATCTGGAAGCTCGCGTCCGCCAGCAGCAGCTGCGCGCCCACGCGAAGCTCCAGGCCGGTCGTGGCGATCACCAGTCACACTCCAAACGAGGATTCGGGGAAGAAGCGGCACGGCCGCGGCCCGTATCCCAGGGTACCTGGCGCCCGCTACCGGTGCCCGGCCGCCGGCACCGAGGGCGCCGGTGAGCTGGGTGCGGGCCGCGGCGAGCCACCATTCAGCCGCCCGGACATGGGCTGCGCACGAGGCGGCAGGCCGGTCAGGAGGCCGGCGCAGGCTCGGTCAGCTGGATCTGGATCGCCCGGAACATCCGCGGCGTCTCGCGCAGCACGGCCAGCCGGGGATCGGGCACGGTCAGGAACCGCTCCACCGCGACGCTGAAGTACCCGCGCAGCCGCGGGTCGCCGCGCAGCCCGGACACCGCGCGCCGGTCCCCGCCCAGCACCAGCGCGTCCAGCGGGTGCCCGTAGCGGCCGAACACCCCGGCCGCGGTGTCCGCGGCCGCGCCGAGCGCCTCAGCGGCCTGCTTCTCCCGGCGCCGGGCGAACCGTTGCTGGGACTGCCCGCCGGCCGCGCTGCGCCCGTGCACCAGCCGGGACCCGACCTTGGAGGCGGCCAGCCGCGGCGGCGTGCCGGCGAACACCCCGGCCGCGTAGCCGCCCAGCCGGACCAGCAGCACGCCCACGGTCCGGTCGGCGGCGGCATGGGCCGCGATGGCCCGGGCTATCGCAGCGGGATCCCCGGGCAGATCAAGCCCGGGCACGGGCGGGAACGGGGGGTGGACCCGGGCCTGCGCTCCGTCCGCGGCCACGAGCGCCACCCCGGCGGCCGGCTCCAGGCCGCCCGGCCCGCCGCTCACGCGGACCGCGCCGTGCCGGACGCCGAAGGAGTCGACCCAGCCCGGGAAGCGTTCCGGGGCCACGTCGATCCAGCGCGGCGGCGAGGATACAGGTTCGCTGAGCATAAGGTTGAGGGTATTCCGTAATAGCTAGGCGAATCATTAACGACCAGCCGGGCAGGTCCCGTGACGCTGAACCAGCTTCGCACCTTCCTCGCCGTGGCGGAGACCGGCTCGGTCCGTGCCGCCGCCGAGGACCTGGTGGTGACCCAGGCGGCGGTTTCCGCCTCGCTCGCCGCACTGCAGAAGTCCCTGGGCGTGACGCTGATCGAGCCGGATGGCCGGGGCCTGCGGCTCACCGCGTCCGGGCAGGCGTACGCGGGCTACGTCCGGCGGGTCCTGGGCCTGCTGGACGAGGCCGGACGGGCCGCGGCGGCCGCGGCCGACCCGGAGCGCGGTGAGCTGCGGATCGCCGCCGTGACCACCGCGGCCGAGCAGATCCTGCCCGGGCTGCTCAGCGGATTCCGGACCCGGTACCCGCGGCTGGGAGTCCGGCTGGAGGCGGGCAACCGGGACCGGGTCCGGGGCCTGCTCGACCGGCACCAGGTCGATCTGGTGCTCGGCGGCCGGCCCGAGCCAGGCTGGGACGTCGAGGTGCTCGCCGAGCGGCCGCACCAGCTGGTCGTGGTGGCCGCGCCCAGCCTGGCCGCCAGCGCGGACGCCGCGGCCCCCGGTGGCAGCCACCTCGTCCCCTGGCTGGCCCGGCAGGCTTGGCTGCTGCGCGAACCCGGCTCGGGCACCCGGGCCGCCACGGACACGCTGCTGACTGACCTGGACATCGCCCCCCTCACCCTGATGGTGGGCTCCAACGGCGCGATCCGCGAGTCCGCGAGCGTGGGCCTGGGAGTCACGCTGATCTCCCGGGACGCGGTCGCGGCCGAGCTGTCCGACGGCCGGCTCGCCGCGCTGCCGGTGCCGGGAACCCCGATGCACCGGGACTGGTATCTGGTCGCCCGGGCCGGCCCGCCGGGCACGCTCCCCCCGGCCGCCGCCCGGCTCCTCGCCCACATCCTGGCCCACGGCGGATTCCAGCCCTCGGAACCCCTGGGCGGGGTGGTTTCTGCCCCTCCGGCGGCGCAGAAACCACGCCGTGCGGGCGCGGCCCCCCGGAGGGCACGAAACCGTTAAGCGACGAGTTGAGAATGGACGCGGAAGTCTCAATAGACAGGCGATGAGTTACCGGGCATCGTGGACAGGGAGGACACCCTCGCCACCCACCGGAGGAACCATGACGGGCGCACCGGACTCATCGCCGAGCGAGCGCTGGAACGCGGGCGTGCTCCCGTACGCCCAGATGGGCTACTACGAGCCCGACTACGTGCCCAAGCCGACCGACGTGCTGGTCGCGTTCCGGATCGCCCCGCAGCCGGGCGTGCCGCCGGAGGAGGCGGGCGCGGCGGTGGCCGGCGAGTCCTCCACCGCGACCTGGACCGTGGTCTGGACCGACCGGCTCACCGCCCATGAGCACTACCAGGCCAAGTGCTACCGGGTGGACCCGGTACCGGGCCGCGAGGGCGAGTACATCGCCTACATCGCCTACGACATCGACCTGTTCGAGGAGGGCTCGATCGCCAACCTCACCTCCTCGATCATCGGCAACGTGTTCGGTTTCAAGGCCCTGCGGGCCCTCCGCCTGGAGGACATGCGCATCCCGCTGGCCTACGTCAAGACGTTCCAGGGCCCGCCGCACGGCATCGTGATGGAGCGCGAGTACCTGAACAAGTACGGCCGCCCGCTGCTCGGCGCCACCACCAAGCCCAAGCTCGGGCTGTCCGCCCGCAACTACGGCCGGGTGGTCTACGAGGCCCTGCGCGGCGGCCTGGACTTCACCAAGGACGACGAGAACATCAACTCCCAGCCGTTCATGCGCTGGCGCGACCGCTACCTGTTCACGATGGAGGCGGTCAACCGGGCCGCGGAGCAGACCGGCGAGGTCAAGGGCCACTACCTGAACGTGACCGCGGCAACCATGGAGGACATGTACGAGCGGGCCGAGTTCGCGAAGGAACTCGGCAGCGTGATCGTCATGGCCGACCTGACCGTCGGCTACACGGCGCTGCAGTCCATGTCGAAGTGGGCCCGGCGCAACGGGGTCATCCTGCACCTGCACCGGGCCGGGCACGGCACGTACACCCGGCAGAAGAACCACGGGGTCAGTTTCCGGGTCATCGCCAAGTGGTGCCGGCTGATCGGGGTGGACCACATCCACGCGGGCACCGTGGTGGGCAAGCTGGAAGGCGACCCGTCCATGGTCCGCGGCTACTACGACACGCTCCGCCTGGCGACCGTCCCGGCGGACCTGGGCCACGGCATCTACTTCGAGCAGGAGTGGGGCTCGATGCCGGGCACCATGCCGGTCGCCTCCGGCGGCATCCACGCCGGCCAGATGCACCAGCTGCTCGGCTACCTCGGCGAGGACGTGGTGCTGCAGTTCGGCGGCGGCACCATCGGCCACCCGATGGGCGTCGCGGCCGGCGCCACCGCCAACCGGGTCGCGGTCGAGGCCATGATCAAGGCCCGCAACGAGGGCCGGGACTTCGTCGCCGAGGGCGACGCCATCCTGGCCGAGGCGGCCAAGGTCTGCCAGCCGCTGCAGACGGCCCTGGATACCTGGGGCGACATCACCTTCAACTACGAATCGACCGACACGCCGGACGTCGTGGCCACCCCGACGGCCTGAGGAGAGCAGCATGCGGATCACCCAGGGCACGTTCTCCTACCTGCCCGACCTCACCGACGACGAGGTCGCCGCGCAGATCCAGTACGCGATCGACCAGGGCTGGTCGATCGCGGTGGAGTTCACCGACGACCCGCACCCCCGGAACTTCCTCTGGGACATGTGGGGACTGCCCATGTTCGACATCGCCGACGCGGCCGCGGGGATGCACGAGGTCCGCGCCTGCCGGGACGCTTACCCCGAGCACTACATCCGGGTCAACGCCTACGACGCGAGCCTGGGCCGGCAGACCACGGCGCTGAGCTTCATCGTGAACCGCCCCGGCCAGGAACCGGGCTTCCGGCTGGACCGCCAGGAGGGCAGCGACCGGCGGATCCGGTACTCGCTGCAGCCTTACGCCACGCAGCGCCCCGCGGGCGAGCGTTATGGCCGAGGCAACCACCACGATGGCGCCGGTCACGCGGGGCCCGCCAGCGGATGAACGGCGAGACGGGCCCGGCGCCCGGCGGTTTCGCCATGCCCCGCCCGGCCCCGGGCCAGGGCACGGTGAACGGTTCAGCAGAGGAGCCGGGCGGTTCCGGGGACTCGCACGCCGAGCCCGCCCTGTCCGCCGGCGAGACCGTGGAGCTGGGCCAGGAGCAGCAGGCCCAGCGGCTCTCGCGGATGCTGGACGAGTTCGACCGGGAGTTCGTCGGGCTGGCCCCGGTCAAGGCCCGGGTCCGGGAGATCGCCGCGCTGCTGCTGATCGACCGGCTGCGGCAGCGGTACGGGCTGACGTCGTCACGGCCGAGCCTGCACATGTGCTTCACCGGCAGCCCGGGGACGGGCAAGACGACGGTGGCCATGCACATGGGCGAGATGCTCCGCGAGCTCGGCTATCTCCGCAAGGGGCAGCTGGTCAGCGTGACCCGTGACGACCTGGTCGGCCAGTACGTCGGGCACACCGCACCCAAGACCAAAGAGGTACTGAAGCGGGCGATGGGCGGCGTGCTGCTCATCGACGAGGCCTACTACCTGTACCGGCCGGAGAACGAGCGCGACTACGGCCAGGAGGCCATCGAGATCCTGCTCCAGTTCATGGAGGCGCACCGTGAGGACCTGGTCGTCATCCTGGCCGGGTACGCCGACCGGATGGACGTGTTCTTCCGCTCCAACCCGGGGATGGCCTCCCGGGTCGCGCACCACATCGACTTCCCGGACTTCAGCCTGGACGAGCTGATGCAGATCGCCGGGCTGATGCTGGACCGGGAGCAGTACCAGCTGTCCGCCCCGGCCCGGGCGGCGTTCACCGAGTATGTGGCGCTGCGGATGACGCAGCCCCGGTTCGCCAACGCGCGCAGCATCCGCAACGCCATCGACCGGATGCGGCTGCGCCAGGCCCGGCGGCTGGTGGCGGCGGGCGGCACGATCGGCCGGGACTCGCTGATGGAGATCAGCGAGGCTGACGTCCGCGCCAGCCGCGTCTTCGATGACCCCAGCCAGCCCCCCGCCGGCCAGCCCCCGGCCAGCCAGCCCCCCGGCGGCCAGCCCCCCGCCGCCCCCGGCCAGCCCCCCGCCACCCCAGGCGGCCAGCCCCCCGCCACCCCCTGAATCACACCAGCCGCACCGAACCCCCCAGCCCCACCCGCCCCGCACCAACGTTCATGATCATGGGTTTGCTGTTGCTATGGCAACAGCAAACCCATGATCACGGAGGGGGACTACGGGGAGCGGGAGTGCAGGGGTCAGCCAGACTGGGACTGGGTGGCGGGGAGGTAGGGGATCGTGAGGCGGACGGTGGTGCCGCGGCCCGGGGAGCTGGCCAGCTCGAGGCGGCCGCCGAGCAGTTCCGCCCGCTCGCGCATCCCGGACAGGCCGAAACCGGTCGGCCCGCCCGCCGGGACCGCGCCCCCGGCGGCCGGGACGGCAGCGTCGAAGCCGGTGCCGTCGTCGGTGACCTCCAGCAGGACCCGGTCCTTCTGCCGGTGCAGCCGGACCCGGGCCGACTGGGCGCTGGCGTGCTTGGCCGCGTTCTGCAGCGCCTCCTGGGCGGTCCGGTAGACCGCGGTCTCCGCGTGCTCGGCCATGCTCAGCGCGGCCGCCTCAACCCGCACGTCCAGCGTGGGGAACGAACGGCCCAGGCTCTCCAGGCTGGCCGCCAGGCCAAGGTCATCCAGCACCGGGGGGCGCAGCCCGGCGATCGCGGACCGGGTCTCGTCCAGCGCGGCCGCGGCCAGTTCCTGAGCCCGGGCCACCTGCTCCGCCGCGACCGCGGGTGAGCCCGGGATCGCGTCGGCCGCGGCGGACAGGTGGAAGAACAGGCTGACGATGCGCTGGCTGATGCCGTCGTGGATCTCCCCGGCCAGCCGCCGCCGCTCGTGTTCCTGCCATTCCACGATCCGCTCCGCGAACCGCTCCAGCGCCTCCTCCCGCTCGGCCAGCCTGCGGTGCAGCCGGGCGTTCTCGATCGCCCCGGCCACCAGGCCCGCCACCGAGCGGAGCAGTTCCACGTCAGCCGTGGTGAACTCACGGCGCAGCCGGGTGTGCACGTTCAGCACGCCGACCAGGTGCCCCATGGGGGTGACCACCGGCACCGAGAGCATGGAGGTGAACTCCTCGCCGCGCAGGGCCGGGATGTAGCGGTACCGGGGGTCGGCCGACTTGTCGTCCACGATGACGGCGGGCTGGCCGTGGTCGGCCACCCAGCCGGCCACCCCCTCGCCCAGCGCCAGCTCGATGGTGCCGACCATGGTGTCGAACGGTGGCGTGGCCCCGCGCAGCTGGAGCTTGCGGCCCCGCTCGTCGAGCAGGTGCACGAAGCACACGTCGGTCTCGGTGGTCTCGGTGACCAGCTGGGCCACGCCCTGCAGGATCCGGTCCAGGTCCAGGCCAGCCGAGATGGTCTCGACCACCTTCGACAGAAGCTGCGCCTCGCGTTCCGCGTCGGCCACGCCGAGACGGCCCGGGCCGTCGCCCGCGCCGAGTCCGGGGATCAATGGAAGATTCCCTCGCGCAGCGCGACCGCAACCGCGCCGGCCCGGTCAGACACCCCGAGCTTGCGGTAGACGCCCCGCGAGTGTGTCTTCACCGTCTCCTCGCTGACCACCAGCCGCATCGCGATGGCCCGGTTGGACAGGCCGGCCACCAGCAGCGACAAGACCTCGCTCTCCCGCTGGGTCAGGCCGAGGTGCGCGCCGGGCCAGAACTCGCCGCTGCGCAGCCGGGCCGCGGACAGCGCGACCCGGCCAGCCAGGCTGGGGTCGATGAGCACCTCGCCGTCCCGGATCCGGCGCAGGTAGTCCACCAGCTCCCCACCCCGGATCCGCTTCAGCAGGAAGCCCGCCGCGCCGACCCGCAGGGCCTGGTACAGGTACTGCTCGTCGTCGTACACGGTGAGGAAGACGACCTTGCAGCCGGGCGTGAGGCGGAGGATCTCGGCGCACAGGTCCAGCCCGCTGGCCCCGCGCAGCCGGATGTCGAGCAGCACCGCGTCCGGCTTCAGCTCGCCGGCCAGGCGGACCGCCTCGCGGGGGTCGCTGGACTCGCCGACGATGTCCACCTGGTCCCGGTATGGCGCCAGCATGGCCTTCAGGCCGTCCAGGACCATCTGGTGATCGTCGACGATCACCACGGTCATCGGCCCGGACGTCAGCTGGTCCATGTCCGGAACGGTACCCACGCGGCGCTCACGGCCGCGCCTCGAGCAGGTGCCAGAGCAGGAGGAGCTGCGCGATGGCCAGCGATTCGCTGCGCTTGCCCGGGGCGTACTCCCCCAGCTTGTCGGGCAGGTCCACGTCGGCGGTGAACGACAGCTGTTCCCAGATCGCCTTCTCGACGATCCGGCTGTCCTCCCGTGGCGCGTACCCGTGCACGTGCAGGGCGTCGACCGGCCGGCCGTCGCAGTCGCGGATCAGCTTGAGATGCACGGTCCGCCGGTCGTCGTCGCTCAGCACATGGGCCAGCTCCGGATGCTGGATGGTCGGCCGGAGCAGGATCTCCGCGGACAGGGGCGTCCCGGCTGGGGCGTCGCGGCCGGAAGCCGGGGCGAACCGGATGGAGATGTCAGCCTGCTGCCGCTGCGGCCGGATGAACGCGGCCGATTCCGGCTCGCGCCGGTCCAGCTCGGCGAGCACCTGCCGGGGGGTGTACCCGCGCTCGGCGCAGTCCCGCTTGAGCTTCCACTCACGCCGGATGTCCTCGGGCGGGTCCAGGTACACGGAGATGTCGAAACAGGCCCGGGACAGCTTGGTGTGCAGGGGCAGCAGGCCCTCGACGATCACGAACTCGCGCGGTTCGACCAGCACCGGCCGGACCAGCTGCCCGGTGGCATGGTCGTAGACGGGCTTGAGGATGGGCCGCCCGAGCGCCAGCAGCTGGAGGTGCTGCTCCATCACGTCCATGTAGTTGCACTCGGGGTTGAGCACGGTGAACGGCACGCCGCGCCGCTCGACCCGGTCGTAGCGGTGGTAGTCGTCCACGCACAGAGCCGTGGCCCGGTCCGCGCCGAGCGCGGCGGCGATGCCCCGGGTCAGGGTAGTTTTGCCCGCGGCACTGTCGCCCGCGATAGCGAGCATGACGGGCCGGGGCGGCTCCGGCACCGACTCGCTCCGGCGCAGCCTCATAAGCTTGTCGGGCATAAGGCTGTTCGCCTCCCCTGTCGACCTGAATCCAGTCTGAACCGGACTTTCCACCCTAGGCAGGGCCGATTGTCCCGACCTCCCCCCAGGCGGGGAGCTCAGGGGGGAGGCTGGAGGCCGCGGCTCCCCCCGCGGCCCGACCCTGCGGGGGATGTGGCCGCCTGGGCCGTAGCCATGAGGGTCGGCGGATGGACGGCCCGGATGGCTGCGAGCAGGCGGACGGGGCAGTTCCGCACGACCAGAAGGTCGCGGCGGGCAGCCAGGCCGGCGCCGGTCGGACCGTTGCGGAGAACGAGGCCCGGCGCGGGCAGAGCGGTGCGGGCGGGCCGGCCCGCGGGAGCGCAGTCTGCGCGCTCAGACGTTGAAGCCGAGGGCGCGGAGCTGCTCGCGGCCGTCGTCGGTGATCTTGTCCGGCCCCCACGGCGGGAGCCAGACCCAGTTGATCCGGAAGTCGCTGACGAGGCCGTCCAGGGCCGACCGGGCCTGGTCCTCGATCACATCGGTGAGCGGGCAGGCCGCGCTGGTCAGCGTCATGTCGATGGTCAGCGTCTTGTCCTCGTCCAGCGTCACCCCGTAGATCAGCCCGAGGTCGACCACGTTCACGCCCAGCTCGGGGTCCACCACGTCGCGGAGGGCCTCGACCAGGTCCTCGGTCTCCGGGGTGATCTCCAGCAGGGGGCCGCTGGCCTCAGTGTCGTCCGTCATGTCTGCTCCTCCAGGGCTTGCGCGGTGGCGTCCTTCCAGGCCATCCAGCCCAGCAGGGCGCACTTGATCCGGGCCGGGTACTTCGCCACTCCGGCGAACGCCACGCCGTCGCCGAGGATTTCCTCGTCCGGCTCCAGCTGGCCCTTGGACTGCATGAGCCGCAGGAACTCCTCGGCCAGGCTCATCGCCTCGGGCACGGTCCTGCCGATGATCAGCTCGCTCATCACCGACGCGCTGGCCTGGCTGATGGAGCAGCCCAGCGCGTCGTAGGACACGTCAGCCACGACTGGCTCGCCGGTCGCGTCCTTGAGCGTGACCCGGAGCGTCACCTCGTCCCCGCAGAGCGGGTTCACGTGATGCACCTCGGCGTCGTACGGCTCCCGCAGCCCCTTGTGCTGCGGGTGGCGGTAGTGGTCCAGGATGACTTCCTGGTACAGGGATTCGAGCCGCATCAGGCACCGCCAAAGAAGCGCTGCGCCTGCCCGATCCCGTTGACCAGCGCGTCGACCTCGGCCGTCGTGTTGTACAGGTAGAACGAGGCGCGGGTGCTGGCCTGGATGCCATACCGGCGGTGCAGAGGCCAGGCGCAGTGGTGCCCGGCCCGGACGGCCACGCCGTGCTCGTCGAGCACCTGGCTCACGTCGTGCGGGTGCACGTCCCCCAGCGTGAACGAGATCGCCGCGCCGCGCGTAGCCGGGTCCGCGGGACCCAGGACGCGCAGCCCCGGCACGGTGCCCAGCGCGTCCAGTGCGTACGCGATCAGGTCCCGCTCGTGCGCCCGGACCGCGTCCAGGCCCACGTCGGTGAGGTAGTCGATGGCTGCGTCCAGTCCGGCCGCCTCGGCGATCGGCATCGTGCCGGCCTCGAACTTGTGCGGCGGGGGGGCGAACGTCGAGTGGTCCATCCAGACGCTTTCGATCATCTCGCCGCCGCCGAGGAACGGGGGCATCTCCTCGAGCAGTTCGCGGCGGCCCCAGAGCACGCCGATGCCGGTCGGGCCGCACATCTTGTGGCTGGTGAAGCCCAGGAAATCCGCACCGAGCTCCTGCACGTCCACGGGCATGTGCGGGACCGACTGGGCCGCGTCCACCAGCACCAGCGCGCCGGCCTCGTGCGCGGCGTCGGCGATCTCGCGGACCGGGTTGATGGTGCCGAGCACGTTGGACTGGTGGGCCAGGGCCACCAGCTTGGTCCGCTCGTTGATCAGGCCGCCGGCGCCGGGCAGGTCGAGCCGGCCGTCGTCGGTCACCCCGAACCAGCGCAGCGTGGCCCCGGTGCGCTCACACAGCAGCTGCCACGGGACGATGTTGGAGTGGTGCTCCATCTCCGTGATGACGATCTCGTCGCCGGGGCCGAGGCGGAACCTCGCCGACCCGCTCCCGCCGGACTGCCCGGCGGTCGCGTTGCCCATGGTGTAGGCGACCAGGTTGATGCCCTCGGAGATGTTCTTGGTGAACACCACCTCGGTCTCGTCCCGGGCGCCGATGAAGCCGGCGGCCTTGATCCGGGCGCCCTCGTAGGCGGCGGTGGCCTCCTCACCGAGCTGGTGGCTGGCGCGGTGGATGTTGGCGTTGTGCCGCTCGTAGAAGTCGTCCAGCCGCTCGATGACCTGGCGGGGCTTCTGGGAGGTGTTGGCGCTGTCCAGGTAGACCAGCGGCTGCCCGTCCCGGACCTGCCGGTCCAGGATCGGGAAATCCTTGCGGATCCGGGCGACGTCCAGGGTCATGCGACCGCTCCCGCGGCCGCCCTGACCCACTTCTCGTAGCCTTCGGCCTCAAGGGTGTCGGCCAGCTCGGGGCCGCCTTCGTTGACGATCCGGCCGCCCACGAACACGTGCACGAAGTCCGGCTTCACGTACCGCAGGATCCGGGTGTAGTGGGTGATCAGCAGGACGCCGTGGCCGGGCTGGGCGCTGAACCGGTTGACGCCCTCGGACACCACCCGCAGCGCGTCGATGTCCAGCCCGGAGTCGGTCTCGTCGAGGATCGCGAACCTGGGGTTGAGCAGCTCGAGCTGCAGGATCTCGTGCCGCTTCTTCTCCCCGCCGGAGAAGCCCTCGTTCAGGTTGCGCTCGGCGAACTGGGGCTCGATGGACAGGGCGGCCATGGCCTCGCGCATCTCCTTGAGGAAGAGGCGGAGCTTCGGCGCCTCGCCACGCACGGCCGTCACCGCGGTGCGCAGGAAGTTGGACACGGTCACCCCGGGGACCTCCACCGGGTACTGCATGGCCAGGAACAGCCCGGCGCGGGCCCGCGCGTCCACGCTCATGGACAGCACGTCCTCGCCGTCCAGGGTCACGCTGCCCTGGGTGACCCGGTACTTGGGGTGCCCGGCGATCGCGTAGGCCAGCGTGGACTTGCCCGAGCCGTTCGGGCCCATGATGGCGTGGATCTCCCCGTCTTTCACGGTAAGGTTGACGCCGCGCAGGATCTCGCTGGCCTGATCGGCCGCATCCACCACGCTGACGTGCAGGTCGCGGATTTCCAGAGTGGCCATCGCTATTTCACTATCTCCGAGTTCATAGGTGTCGGTTAAGGACCGGGCGCGGCCGGGACGGCGACGTACACATCGTCACCCTCGACCTTCACCGGGTAAGTCGGGACGGGCTTGGTGGCCGGGGGTCCCGTGGACGCGCCGGTCCGCAGGTCGAAGCACGAGCCATGCAGCCAGCACTCGACGGTGTGGTCGTAGACCTCACCCTCGGACAGCGGCACTTCCTCATGCGAGCACACGTCGCGCAGCGCGAACACTTCCCCGCCTGCCCGCACGACGGCGACCGGCTCGTCGCCGACCTCGACGCCGATGGCTCCCTGCTCGGGGACGTCGGCCAGCGCGCAGACCCGGACGAAGGTGCTGGTCTCGCTCATGCCGGGGATCCCTGCAAGCCGGGGAGGCGGGCTAGCTCGTTCTCGATCGCGGCGGTGATGCGCTCACGCAGCTCGGCGACCTCGATCTTGGCGATCAGCTGGCTGAAGAAACCCCGGATGACCAGGCGGCGCGCCTCGTCCAGCGGGATGCCCCGGGACATCAGGTAGAACAGGTGCTGGTCTTCCAGCCGCCCGCTGGTGCTGGCGTGGCCCGCCCCGACCACCTCGCCGGTGAGGATCTCCAGGTTCGGCACCGAGTCGGCCCGGGCCCCCTCGGTGAGCAGGAGGTTCCGGTTCCGCTCATACGTGTCGGTGGCGATCGCCCCGGGGCGGATCAGCACGTCGCCGATCCACACCGTGTGCGCGCTGTCGCCCTGCAGGGCGCCCTTGTAGTCGACCCGGCTGCGGCAGTGCGGCTGGTCGTGGTCCACGAACAGCCGGTGCTCCAGGTGCTGCCCGGGGTCCGCGAAGTACAGGCCGAGCAGCTCGGCGTCGCCGCCGGGGCCGGCGTAGCTGACCGAGGGGGCCAGCCTGACCACCCCGCCGCCCAGCGTGACCACCGTGTGCTGGAACGTCGCGTCCCGGCCCACCCGCGCCTGGTGGTGGCTCAGGTGCACCGCGTCGGCGGCCCAGTCCTGGACGCTCACCACCGACAGTGAGGCCCCGTCGCCCACCACGAACTCGACGTTGTCCGCGTACGTCGCGGCCCCCGCGTGATCGAGGACGACCACGGCCCGGGAGTGCCGGCCCACGTCGATGAGGGTGTGCCCGAAGGCCGCGCCCCCCGCGTCGTGACCCCGCGTCGTGATCACGGTCGGCTGATCGACGTCGGTGTCGGCCGGCACGGTGATCACCGTGCCCTGCTCGAACGACGCGAACGCCCGGGCGCTGACCCGGTCGGACGGCATGAACGCGGTCCCGAAGCGGGCGTCACCGCGGTGCGGGCGCTCGACGGAGACACCCGGTGCGGCATCGACCTCAACCGTCACCTTCCCGGCCTCCAGCGGCTGAGCGCCCGCCAGACCGCGCAGGCGGCGCAGCGGCGTGAACCGCCACTCCTCCTCCCGCCCGGACGGCACCGGGAAATCAGCCAGATCCGCCGAGTGGTGCTCATGCAGCCGTGAAACCGGGGCGGCGGACTCCACCGCCCCCTGAAGCCCTGCCATCAGCCGACCGCCCCCTCCATCTGGAGCTCGATCAGCCGGTTCAGCTCGAGCGCGTACTCCATCGGCAGTTCGCGGGCGATCGGCTCGATGAAGCCGCGGACGATGGTGGCCGCCGCCTCGTCCTCGGTCATCCCGCGGCTCATCAGGTAGAACAGCTGGTCCTCGGAGATCTTGGAGACGCTGGCCTCGTGGCCCATCTCGACGTCGTCCTCGCGGACGTCCACGTACGGGTAGGTATCCGACCGGCTGACCGAGTCGACCAGCAGCGCGTCGCACTTCACGGTGGACCTGGAGTGCCCGGCGCCCTCCTGGACCTGGACCAGGCCGCGGTAGGAGGTCCGGCCGCCGCCCCGGGCCACCGACTTGGACACGATGTTGGACGAGGTGTTCGGGGCGCAGTGGACCATCTTGGCTCCCGCGTCCTGGTGCTGGCCCTCACCGGCGAACGCCACCGACAGGGTCTCGCCGCGGGCGTGCTCGCCCATCAGGTAGACGGCCGGGTACTTCATCGTGACCTTGGAGCCGAGGTTCCCGTCGATCCACTCCATCGTCGCCCCGGCGCTGCACACGGCCCGCTTGGTGACCAGGTTGTAGACGTTGGCGGACCAGTTCTGGATCGTGGTGTAGCGGCAGCGCGCCCCCGCCTTGACGACGATCTCGACCACGGCGGAGTGCAGCGAGTCGGACTTGTAGATCGGCGCGGTACAGCCCTCGACGTAGTGCACGTAGGCACCCTCGTCGACGATGATCAGCGTCCGCTCGAACTGGCCCATGTTCTCGGTGTTGATCCGGAAGTAGGCCTGCAGGGGGATGTCCACGTGCACGTTCTTCGGCACGTAGATGAAGCTGCCACCGGACCAGACGGACGTGTTCAGCGCGGCGAACTTGTTGTCGCCCGGCGGGATGACCGTGGCGAAGTACTCCTGGAACAGCTCCGGGTGCTCACGCAGCGCCGTGTCGGTGTCCAGGAAGATGACGCCCTTCTCCTCCAGGTCCTCGCGGATCTTGTGGTAGACCACCTCGGACTCGTACTGGGCCGCGACCCCCCCGATCAGCCGCTGCTTCTCGGCCTCGGGGATGCCCAACTTGTCGTAGGTGTTCTTGATGTCGGCGGGCAGGTCGTCCCAGGTCGCCGCCTGCTTCTCGGTGGACCGGACGAAGTACTTGATGTTCTCGAAGTCGATGCCGGACAGGTCGGCGCCCCAGTTCGGCATGGGCTTGCGGTGGAACAGCTTCAGGCCCTTCAGCCGCAGGTCGAGCATCCACCCCGGCTCGTTCTTCAGGCCCGAGATGTCGCGGACGACCTCTTCGGACAGGCCTCGGCGGGCGCCCGTGCCCGCCACGTCCGAGTCAGCCCAGCCGAACTTGTATCGGTCAAGGCCCTCGAGCTCGGGGTGCGCGGTCGTGGTCATACGGAGATGCCTCCGATTTGTGGTGCGGTCATGGAGTGGCGCGGTATGTGCTGGTCAGGAGCGTTGGTGCGGTGACGTGCGTGGTGCAGATCCCATCGCCGTGCGCGATGGTGGCCAGCCGCTGCACCGGGGTGCCGAGGAGACGGGCGAACGCTTCCGTCTCCGCCTCGCACAGCTGCGGGAACTCGGCGGCCACGTGCGCCACCGGGCAGTGATGCTGGCAGAGCTGTTCCCCGCGGCCGGCGCCGGGGCCGGGGGCACCGCTGGCCGAGGCCGCGTAGCCATCCGCGGACAGCGCCTCGGCCAGGGCCGCGACCCGGTCGGCCGGTGCGGCCCCCTGGACCACTGGCCCGTACCGGCGCTCCAGGTCGGCGACCTGGCGGCGGGCGAACTCGGCCACCGCACCCGGCCCGGCCACCTCGGCCAGGAAGCGCAGCGCGCTGGTGGCCAGGTCGTCGTAGGCGTGCTCGAACGCACTCCGGCCCACGTCCGTGATCGCGAACAGCTTGGCCGGGCGGCCCCGCCCCCGGCTGGCCGGGCGGCGGGCCGTGCGGGTTTCGATCATCCCGTCAGCGAGGAGGTTGTCCAGGTGCCGCCGGACCGCTGCGGGGGTCAGGTTCAGCCTGGTGCTCAGCCCGGCCGCGGTGACCGGGCCGTTCTCCAGGATGAGCCGGGCGATGCGGGCCCGGGTGCCCCGCTCCGACCCTGGCTGGGCCGGGACAGCGGGAAAGCCGGTACCGCGCTGGGTGCCCGATCCCGTGCCGTCCAGTCCCATAGTTTTCACAACATCATTGTGCCGTAAATGCTTCCATGGCCGCAATCCCCCCCCGGAACGCCCGGCGGCGGCGGCCTGCTGACGCGGCGGCGGCTTGCTGACGGGGCAGCCTCCTGCTGACGGGGCAGCTGCCTGCTGAGGGGGCCCTTGTGGCGAACGCAGCTTTCTGGCCGGATATTTCGGTGTTTCCCCCCCACCCGCCACATCCGGCTGGCGTTTACCTCTCCCTCACTTAGGGTAGTTGCTCGATTGCTAAGGGTTATCCCATTAGCAATCGGAGGGCTTATGCGCGCTGTCCTGCGGGGTGCCGCACAGGCAACCCTCACCATGGCCGCCCTCACCGTCCCGGCCCTCGCCATCACGACTCTCCTGCTGCCCGCAGGAGCGGCGCTGGCCGGTTCATCGCCGGTGGACATCACGCCGAGCACGTCCGCGCCGGGCACCTCGACCACGTTCGCGGTCAACTGCAGCTCCCAGACCGGCGCCGGGAACGCCACGTCCGCGACCCTGATCGGCACCACGCTAGGACTGAACGAGCACATCCCGATGCAGGCCAGCACGCACGCCGGCGAATTCATCACCACCGTGGTGCTGCCGACGAACATCAAGGCGGGCACGTACCAGCCCGACATCGACTGCTCCAACGGCGTCACGGCCAGCGCCGCGTTCACCGTCAAGGCGGCACCCGGCGTCGCCCCCGCCACGGGCGACGGGACCACCGCGACCGCCACGGACGATCGGCTGACGGCGATCGGTGTTGCCCTGGTCGGCCTCGGGACGGTCTCCGGCGTCCTGCTCCTGACCCGCCGCCGCTCCCATAACCGCGCCTGACCCTGGCCAGGCCGGAGCGTCACGGTGAGCATCATCCTGCGCAGGCTCTGCGTCGCGGTGATCGCGGCGTCCCTCGCGGCCGGTGTCATCCTGGCCTTCGTGGGCAGCCACACGCTGCGCTGGTCGCCACCTCCTTTCCCGCCGCGCTCGGAGGCGCTCCCGGCGGCGGACCTCCCCGCGGGACCGCCCGCCCGGCACGCGGCACAGCCCGGCCAGCTGCCGCGGCCGATGACGAGCTCGGTGCCGCTGTCCGTTGACATCCCGCGCATCCGGGTCCGGGCGCGGATCATCCCCCTGGGCCTGCGCCCGGACGGTTCCCCCGCGGTACCCCCGCTGACCGCCCCCTTCGTCACCAGCTGGTACGACCGCGGGCCGACGCCGGGGGCGCGGGGTGCCGCCGTCATCTTCGGGCACGTCAACTCGGCGGCGGTCGGCCCGGCCGTGTTCTACTCCCTGGGCCGGCTGCGGGTCGGGAATGTTATCGACGTCACGCTCGCCGACGGGCGCACCGCGGTGTTCAGCGTGTACGCGGCGGGCCTGTACCCGAAGATCGGTTTCCCCACGCTGGCCGTCTACGGGTACACCCGGTGGCCGACGCTGAGGCTGGTCACGTGCGGCGGGGAATTCGACCGCCGCAGCGGGCAGTACCTCGGCAACGTCGTGGTGTTCGCGGAGTACGTGGGGCAGCGCGGCTGAGACGCACCAGTCACGCCCGTCGCACCAGGGGCACTCAGCCGGAGCCGCTCAGGGCCTGGCCGAGGGCGTGCCGCGTGCCCGCGGCCTGAGCGTCCTGGCCGACGGCCACGCTCAGGGCCTGACCGTCACCCGGGCAAGCCGCTCATTCGAGGAAGCCGCGGAGCAGGGCGGCGGTGCCGTCGAGGTGCTCGGCCACGGCCCGCTGGGCCCCCCGGGTATCTCCCGCCAGGATGGCCTCGACGATCGCCGTGTGCTGGGTCGCGGTGTGGTCGATGTTGCGCTGCAGCAGGGGGATCGCGTTCAGCAGGTCGTTGAGGCGGACCCGGGCGTCGGCGCACGCCGCCGCGAGCAGGCTGGAGCCGGTGAGTTCCGCGATGGCCAGGTGGAACAGCGTGTCCATGCGCCGGTACTCCTCAGGGCCCGCCTGGTTCACGGCTGCGAGACGGGCCAGCAGCACGTCCTGGATCCGCTCGCCGGCGGCCTCAGGGCGGCCGCCGGCCTCGCCGTCCGCCTGGGCCAGGATCTGGGCCGCCCCGGTCTCCACCGCCATCCGGAAGGTGAGCGCGTCGTTGATCTTGTCGGCGTCCTCGACCGCGATCCGCCGCAACTCGACACGGCTCGGCGCGGGCGGGGTGTAGGTCACGAACGTGCCGCCGAACCGGCCCCGCCGCGACTCCACGTAGCCCGCGACCCGCAGGTCCCCGATGGCCTCGCGGAGGGTGATCCGGCTGACCCCGAGCATGGCCGCGAGCTCCCGCTCGGCGGGGAAGCGCTCCCCGGGACCGACCACGCCCAGCTTGATCACGGCCAGCAGCCGCTCGACGGTCTCCTCGAACGCGTTCTGCGACCGGACCGGGCCGAGCACGGCGGTCAGGTCCATGCCGGCCGCGCCGGGGCCGGCCGTGCCCGGGCGGCCCCCGCCCGGGCCGCTCGTGCCCAGGCCGGCCGGGCCCGGGCCGCCGGGCCGCGAGAGGCGGCTGGCAAGGCGCGGAAGTCCGGTCCTGGGTCTTGACATCCGACGCTCGCTATCCATCAATGGTCTGATATTAAACCATTCGCGCCACCGGTGGCAGATCGCGTCCGCTCCGCTCCCGGCCTCTATGGTCCCCAGGCCCACGGTGCCAGCAGCCCAGGTCATCATCGACGCGATCGGGAAGACGGGCGCCGAGTTCCTGCTGCTGATCGTCATCGGGGCCCAGTTGTTCTGCGGGATGTCGTCGGTCACCGCCAACTCCCGGATGATCTACGCGTTCTCCCGGGACGGCGCGCTGCCCGGCTCGGCCTTCTGGCACCGGGTGAACCACCGCACCAGGACCCCGACCAACGCGATCTGGCTGGCCGCCGGCGGCGCGTTCATCCTCGGACTGCCCTACCTGTGGAACTACGCCGCCTACGCGGCCGTCACCTCCATCGCGACGATCGGCCTGTACATCGCCTACGTGACACCGACCTACCTGCGGCTGCGCCGGGGCGAGGGTTTCCAGCGCGGGCCATGGCACCTGGGCCGGTGGAGCTACGTGGTCGGCTGGATCGCCGTCGCCTGGGTGGTGATCATCACAATCCTGTTCATGCTCCCTCAGGTCGGCCCGATCAACTTCACGACCTTCAACTACGCGGTGTTCGCGGTGCTCGCGGTGATCGGCTTCGCCGGGATCTACTGGCTGGTGTCGGCCCGGAAGTGGTTCACCGGGCCGCGGGTCCAGGGGACGCCGGAGGAACTGGCGGCGATCGAGCAGGAACTGGCCGGCTGACCCTGCGGCATGCTCACGCCGCCCTACTCCTCACCGCCGGGCTGGGCGGGCCAGACCTGGCCCGCCCCGCCCGGCGGACTGGATCAAACCGGACCGGGTAGCACGTAGGCAGAACGGCACGCGGAGACTGGAGGCTCATGGAGAAGCAGCGCGGTGCGACGCCCCACACCCGGCGCCGCGGGATGCTCACGCTCGAGCAGCTCCGCGTGGAGGTGAGCGAGGGCAACATCGACACGGTCGTCGTCGCCTTCACCGACATGCAGGGCCGGCTGCAGGGCAAGCGGCTCGCGGCGGATTTCTTCCTCGACGACGTGGTGGGCAGCGCCATCGAGGGGTGCAACTACCTGCTCGCGGTGGACGTGGAGATGAACACCGTCGACGGGTACGCGATGTCGTCCTGGCAGACCGGCTACGGCGACTTCGTGATGGTGCCCGACCTGGGCACGCTGCGCCGGGTGCCGTGGCAGGCAGCGACGGCCATGGTCATCGCCGACCTCACCTGGCACGATGGCACGCCCGTGGTGGCCTCCCCGCGGCAGATCCTGAAGGCCCAGACCGACCGGCTGGCCGAGCGCGGCCTGCAGGCCATGGCCGGTACCGAGCTGGAGTTCGTGGTGTACAACGACTCCTACGCCGCCGCGCAGGCGGCCAGGTACCGCGATCTCACCCCCGCCAATTCCTACAACGTCGACTACTCCATCCTGGGGACCGCCAGGATCGAGCCGCTGCTCCGCAGGCTCCGCAACGGCATGGCCGGGGCGGGCCTCCAGGTCGAGTCGGCCAAAGGCGAGTGCAACCTGGGCCAGCACGAGATCGCCTTCCGGTACGCCGAGGCCGTGACGACCTGTGACAACCATTCGATCTACAAGACCGGGTCCAAGGAGATCGCCGACGCGGCGGGCATGAGCATCACGTTCATGGCCAAGCCGAACGCGAGGGAAGGCAACTCCTGTCACATCCACCTGTCGGTCCGTCAGGACGACGGGACGCCCGTGATGGCCGGGGACGGGCCCCACGGGCTGTCCCGGTTCGGCGAGCACTTCATCGCGGGCCAGCTGGCGGCGCTGCCCGAGCTGGTGCTGTGGCACGCGCCGAACATCAACTCCTACAAGCGTTACGTGCCGGGCAGCTTCGCCCCGACCGCGGTCCGGTGGGGCGTGGACAACCGGACCTGCGCGATGCGGCTGGTCGGGCACGGCGGCGGGCTGCGGGTGGAGAACCGGGTCCCGGGCGGGGACGTGAACCCGTACCTGGCCGTGGCAGCCATGATCGCCGCCGGGCTGCATGGGGTGGACCGGGAACTGCCGCTGGAGGAAGCGTTCGAGGGGAACGCTTACGCAGCTGAGGGCGGCCGGGTGCCGTCCACCCTGCGCGACGCGCTGGACCTGTGGCTCAAGAGCGAGCTGGCCCGTGAGGCGTTCGGCAGCGGCGCCGTCGAGCACTACGCCAACGCCGCCCGGGTGGAGATGGCGGCGTTCGACGCGGCGGTCACCGACTGGGAACTGCAGCGCGGCTTCGAGCGGCTATAGCCGGGCGGACCGCGCGCGAGGAGAATGGAACAGGCATGTCCGCGTTCACCGTTGTGAACCCCGCCACCGAGGAGATGGTGGCGGCGGTGCCGCCGAGCTCGGCGGAGCAGGCTGATGAGGCCATCGCCCGGGCCGCCGCGGCGCAGGCCGCGTGGCGGGCGGTGGCCCCCGGGGACCGGGCCGCCCTGCTGCGCCGCTTCGCCGAGGTGGTGGATACCCACCTCGAGGAACTCGCCCAGCTGGAGGTGGCCTGCTCGGGTCATCCGGTCGGGCAGGCCCGCTGGGAGGCGGGCAACGTCCGGGACGTGCTGCGCTACTATTCCGCCGCGCCGGAACGCCTCACCGGCCAGCAGATCCCGGTTCCGGGCGGACTCGATGTCACGTTCAAGGAGCCGGTTGGCATCGTCGGGCTGATCGTGCCGTGGAACTTCCCCATGCCGATCCTGGGCTGGGGTCTGGCGCCCGCCCTGGCCGCCGGGAACCCGGTGATCGCCAAGCCCGCGGAGCGGACCCCGCTGACGGCGATCCGGATCGGTGAGCTGGCCCTGGAGGCCGGGCTGCCGGACGGCGTGTTCCAGGTGCTGCCGGGCAAGGGTTCGGTCGTGGGCCAGCGCCTGGTGGACCACCCGGCCGTGCGCAAGATCGTCTTCACGGGCTCCACCGAAGTCGGCAGCCAGATCATGACGGGCTGCGCGCGGCAGGTGAAGCGGCTCACCCTGGAACTGGGCGGCAAGAGTGCCAACATCGTGTTCGCCGACGCGGATCTGGAACGTGCCGCCGCGACCGCACCTTATGCCGTGTTCGACAACGCCGGGCAGGACTGCTGCGCCCGGTCCCGCATCCTGGTCGAGCGAAGCGTGTTCGACCGGTTCATGGAGCTGCTCGAGCCGGCGGTCCAGGGGGTCACGGTGGGTGACCCCGGGGACCCGGCCACCGAGATGGGCCCGCTGATCTCCGCCGAGCACCGCGCCCGGGTCGCGTCGTACGTTCCGGAGCAGGCCCGGGTGGCGTTCCGCGGCAGCGCCCCGGCCGGGCCGGGGTTCTGGTTCCCGCCGACGGTGCTCGCCCCGGTCAGCGCGGACGACCCCGCGTTCACCGAGGAGGTGTTCGGCCCGGTCGTGGCCGTGGTGCCGGTCGAGGATGAGGCGGAGGCCATCGCGGTCGCGAACAACACGCCGTACGGCCTGTCGGGGTCCATCTGGACCGAGAACCTCGGCCGGGCGCTGCGGGTGGCCCGGGCCGTGGAGGCTGGGAACCTGTCGGTCAACTCGCACGCCTCGGTGCGCTACTGGACCCCGTTCGGCGGGTTCAAGCAGTCCGGGCTGGGCCGCGAGCTCGGACCCGACGCGCTGGACGCGTTCACCGAGGTCAAGAATGTGTTCATCGCGACGGACCACTGAGAAAGGACGGGGCACGTAATATGCAGCGCCTGCAGGACCGTATCGCCGTGATTACCGGCGCGGGCAGCGGCATCGGGCTGGCCAGCGCACGCCGGCTGGCCGCCGAGGGGGCCACCGTGGTGGCCGTCGACGTCGATGAGACGGCGGGCAAGCGCGCTGCCGAGGAGGTCGGCGGCCTGTTCGTGCACGCCGACGTGACCGACGAGGACGCGGTGCGGGAGATGTACCAGCAGGTGGTCAACGCGTACGGGGCGGTGCACGTCGCGTTCAACAACGCCGGCATCTCGCCGCCCGAGGACGATTCCATCCTGACCACCGGCATCGACGCGTGGCGCCGGGTCCAGGAGGCCAACCTGACCTCCGTCTACCTGTGCTGCAAGTACGTGATCCCGCACATGCAACGCCAGGCCGCGGCACGCGGCCCCGGCGGGTCGGTCATCAACACCGCGTCGTTCGTGGCCACGCTGGGCGCGGCCACCTCGCAGATCTCCTACACCGCATCCAAGGGTGGCGTGCTGGCGATGACCCGGGAACTCGGCGTGCAGTTCGCCCGGGAGGGCATCCGGGTCAACGCCCTGTCCCCCGGCCCGGTGAACACGCCGCTGCTGCGCGAGCTGTTCGCCAAGGACCCGGACCGGGCCGCGCGGCGGCTGGTCCATGTGCCGATGGGCCGGTTCGCCGAGGCCGAGGAGATCGCGGCCGCGGTCGCGTTCCTGGCCAGCGACGACGCGTCGTTCATCACCGCGTCCAACTTCCTGGTGGACGGCGGGATCTCCGGTGCGTACGTGACCCCGCTATGAGCCGGCGCGCCATGACCCCGCACGTCGGCATCAGCGCCTACGGCGAGACCGCCCGCTGGGGCCCGTGGGACCGGCTCGCGGCGCTGCTGCCGATGAGCTACCCGGAAGCGGTGGCTGCGGCCGGGGGCGTCCCGGTCCTGCTCCCCCCGCTACCCGGGATCGAGGAGGCGGTCAGCCGGCTCGACGCGCTGATACTGTCCGGGGGCGGCGACATCGACCCGGCTGCCTACGGCGCCGACCCGCACCCGCTTACCGAGCGCGTGTACCCGGCCCGGGACCAGGCCGAGCGTGCCCTGGTGGCCACGGCCCTGGCGGCCGGGGTGCCGGTGCTCGCGATCTGCCGGGGGCTGCAGATCGTCAACGTGTCCCATGGCGGCACGCTCCGCCAGCATCTGCCCGACGATGTGGGCCACCACGGTCATGGGTCGGCGGCAGGAACATACGGCTCGCACCCGGTCCGGATCGAGGCGGGCAGCCTGCTCGGCCGGATCCTCGGCCCGGCGGAGGCGGACGGCCAGGTGCACGCGGTCGTGCCCACCTCACATCATCAGGCCGTCAGCCGGCTCGGCGACGGGCTGGTGGCGACCGCCTGGGCGGACGACGGCACCATCGAGGCGGTGGAGCCTGATCCCGCGGCCCGCGGCGGGACCGGGTTCCTGGTCGCGGTGCAGTGGCACCCCGAGGCCGGGGACGACCCGAGGCTGTTCGAGGCGCTGATCAAAAGCGCTCGCCGCCGGGCAGGGAGCGGGAAGCCCGCTGGCGCCGAGCCTCTAGACTCGCGTGCGTGAGTACCGGACTCGCAGTCGAGATCACCAGCCTGGTCAAGAGATATGGCCGGGTGACCGCCGTGAACGGTCTCTCGCTGCGGGCCGCGCGGGCGGCCGTGACCGCCATCCTCGGCCCTAACGGGGCCGGCAAGACCACCACGATCGAGATCTGCGAAGGTTACCGGCGGCCCGACGACGGCGCCGTCCGGGTACTCGGCCGGGACCCGGCCCGCGACGGCCGGCAGCTGCGGCCGCGCGTGGGCGTGATGCTGCAGTCCGGCGGGATCCCGCCGGCGGCGCGGCCCGCCGAGTACCTGCGCGTGGTGGCCGCGTTCTACGCCCATCCGCTTGACCCGGCGATGCTGCTGGACCGGCTCGGCCTCACGGGCAGCCTGCGGACCCCGTTCCGGCGGATGTCCGGCGGCCAGCAGCAGCGGCTCACCCTGGCCGCCGCGGTGATCGGCCGGCCGGAGCTGGTGTTCCTCGACGAGCCGACCGCGGGCCTGGACCCGCAGGCGCGCCTGGCCACCTGGGAGCTGATCGGCAGCCTGCGCGCCGCCGGCGCGGCCGTGATCCTGACCACCCACAACATGGACGAGGCCCAGCGGCTGGCCGATCAGGTCGCGGTGGTGGACCACGGGCAGCTGGTGGCCGAGGGCACGCCGGCCGACCTGACCGGTACCGCCGGGCAGCTCCGGTTCCGGGCTGAGCCGGGACTGGACACCGACGGGCTGATCTCCGCCCTGCCGGTGGGCACCGCGGCCAAGGAGTCCCCGGCGGGCCACTACATCGTGGAGGTGCACGACCGGGTGGACCCGCAGCTCCTCGCCGCCGTTACCGCGTGGTGCGCCGAGCACGGCGTGCTGGCCCAGGACCTGCGCATCGAGAGCCGCACCCTGGAGGACGTGTTCCTCGAGCTGACCGGGCGGGAGCTGCGCCCGTGAGCAGTGCCAGCCCGAGGGGGCGACCCCCCGGATCCCCCCGCGAGTCCCTGGCTCGGCGGGGACACGCCTCCGGCGCGCCCCCCCTCGCCAGCGAGGCCGAGCAGCCCTCCAGAGCAGCCGCCCCAACATGGCCGGCCCCGGATCCCGGGAGCGCCCCGCGGGCCCGCATGATCGCCGCGCAGGCGGGGCTGGAGCTGCGCATCCTGGTCCGCAACGGCGAGCAGCTGCTGCTCACGCTGATCATCCCGGTTGCCCTGCTGGCCGGGTTCAGCCTGGAGCCGCTGATCAAGACCGGTTCCGGGCCCCGGATCGACTTCCTGGTCCCGGGGATCCTGGCCCTGGCCGTCATCTCTACCGCCTTCACCAGCCAGGCCATCGCGACCGGTTTCGAGCGGCGCTACGGTGTGCTCAAGCGGCTCGGCTCAACGCCGCTGGGGCGGGACGGCCTAATCGCCGCGAAGACCGCGGCCGTGCTCCTGGTGGAGCTGGGCCAGGCGGTCGTCATCATCGCGGTGGGTCTGGCCCTGGGCTGGCGGCCCGACGCACGCCCGGCCGCGGCGGTCTGGGTGCTGTTCCTGCTGCTGGCGGGCACGGCGGCGTTCAGCGGGCTGGCCCTGCTGCTGGCGGGCACCCTGCGGGCGGAGGCCACGCTGGCCGCGGCCAACCTGGTTTACCTGGTGCTGCTCGGCGTGGGCGGGGTGATCTTCCCGCTGAGCAAGTTCCCGGCCGGCGCCCAGCCGGTGCTGCGGCTGCTCCCGTCCGGGGCACTGTCCGACGGACTGCACTCCGTGCTGCAGCACGCGGGCGGGCTGCCCGTGCGCGACCTGGTCGTGCTGCTGGCCTGGGCCATCCTCGGCATCGGCGTGACCGCGCGGGTGTTCCGCTGGGAGTAGCGGCGCTGTGACCCAGGCCAGGGCGCAGGCCGCACTCAGGACCACCCCGCCGCCGGTGCTCGTGCTGACCGGCATCGTTTCCGTCCAGGTCGGGGCGGGCCTGGCGGCGCGGCTGTTCAGCCAGGTGCCGCCGGCCGCGGTGACCGGACTGCGGCTCTGGACGGCCGCCGCGCTGCTCGCGGTGCTGGGTGCGCGCGGCCTGCGCCGGGAGATCACCGGGCTGATCCGCCGGCGGGCCTGGACGGACGCGGCCGTGGTGGTGGCGTTCGGGGTGACCCTGGCCGTCATGAACTACTCCATCTACCAGGCGTTCGCCCGGATCCCGCTGGGCGTCGCGGTGACGGTGGAGTTCCTTGGCCCGCTCGCGGTGGCCGTGGCGGCGTCCCGGCGCGCCCTCGACCTGGTCTGGGTGGCGCTGGCGGGTGCCGGGGTCGCGCTGCTCAGCCAGGCCGGCGGCCCGGCGCCCGCGGCCGGCAGCCATGCCAGCGCCGGGACGGCCGTGGCCGGGCTCAGCCTGGCCGGGCTGCTGTTCGCGCTGGCCGCGGCGGTTTCCTGGGCCATCTACATCCTGCTCAGCGTGGCCACGGGACGGCGCTTCCCCGGCTCGTCCGGGCTGACCGTGGCCATGGTTGTCGCCGCGCTCGCCGTGACCCCGTCAGGCCTGCTGGCGGGCGGCCGGTCTCTGCTGCGGCCGGCCGTGCTGGGCACCGGGGCCGCCATCGGGCTGCTGTCCTCGATCATCCCGTACTCCCTGGAGCTCGAGACCCTGCGCCGGGTCCCGGCCAAGGTATTCGGCATCTGGATGAGCCTCGAGCCCGCGGTCGCGGCTCTGGTGGGGCTGGTCATGCTCGGCCAGAGTCTCAGCTTCCCGGAGTGGGCCGCGATCGGATGCGTCACGGTGGCCTCCGCCGGTGCCGCCCTGTCGGTCAACTAACGGGCCCGCGGGTGCACACCGGGCACCGCACTCCTACGATGGGGTCCGTGCCAGCCGATCTCAGTCCGGACGCCACCGAGCCCTCTGCGGCCGGAACACTCCCGGCCAGTTCAGCCGCGGGCGGCCCGCCGGCGGGCGATGCGGCTGCGGGGAGCGCCGCGCACTCGCGGAGGCCCTGGGCCTGGGCTGCCCCGTTCATCTTCCCCACGCCGGCGTCGATGCGCCGGGTCGCGCTGGCCGGCGTGGCGGCGAACGCCGGGATCATCATGACCGGCGCGGCGGTGCGGCTGAGCGCGTCCGGCCTGGGCTGCCCCGACTGGCCGGCCTGCACCTCGCGCAGCCTGGTGGCGGCGCGCACCACCGGCGACCCGATCGCCCACACCTACATCGAGTTCACCAACCGGATGCTGACCTTCGCGCTCATGGTCGTCGCCGTGGCGGTCATGGTCACGGCCTGGCGTTTCCGCCCGGCCGGCACCCGGCGGCGCGCCATCGTCTGGCTGGCCGCCGCCCAGCCGCTCGGCGTCGTGGCCCAGGCCGTGCTCGGCGGGATCGTGGTGCTGACGGACCTCAACCCGGCCGCCGTGTCGCTCCACTTCCTGCTGTCCAGCACGATCCTGGCCCTGGCCGTCACGCTCTGGTCGCGCTGCGCGGAGGGTGACCGGCCCGCGGCCAGGCTGGTCCGGGCGGACCTGCGGGTGCTGTCCGTGGCCCTGGTGCCCGTGGTCGCGCTGATGCTCGCGGCAGGCACCGTGGTCACCGGCACCGGGCCGCTGGCCGGGGCGACCTTTGTCCCGCACGCCGGCGGCGGCCCGGCCTACGTGCCGCGCTACCACCTGCCGCTGGAGGGCGTGACCCAGCTGCACGCGGACATCGGCTGGATGCTGGGCACCCTGGTGGCGGTGCTGGCCGTATGCCTGCAGCTGACCGGCGCACCACGGCGGGTGCGCAGGCTGGGCTGGCTGCTCCTCGCCCTGGTCGGGCTGCAGGGGGTGATCGGCTACTCCCAGTACTTCTCCGGCCTCCCGGCCGGCCTGGTCTGGCTGCATGTCAGCGGTTCCGTGCTGATCTGGATCACCGCGCTGCGGCTGATGTTCGCCACCCGGGACCGGGGGCCGGTGCCGTCGGCCACGGGGGCGCCCGGCCCCGGGCTAGGGCGCGCGGGCCGGACCCTGACGGTGCCGGCCGAAACCTGACGCACTGCGCGGCGCCCACGGGGGCTGCGGCGGCTCGGGCTGGTTACGGAAGAAGGCGCCGCGGGCCATGGCCATCAGCCGCAGCAGGTCCCGCCGCCGCTGCTCGAACTGCCCGGGGTCGATGATCTGGCGCTGGGCGCGCAGGTGGACCAGGGCGAGCTCGGTAGCGGCCAGCTGATAGTCCTCCATGGCCCGGGCCGCGGCCCGGCCCCCGGTGCGGCGGGCCCAGAGCCGGGCGGCCTGCCGCTCACGCAGCGTGCTCAGCATCCGCAGATCCGCCTCGGTGACCACGCCGATAGCCTCGTAAACGGGCAGGAACCGCCAGATCAGGCGGACGATCCGGCGCCGGTCCGCGACGATCACCCCGGCCAGGATGCCCAGGACGCAGGCCAGGAGGGCGTACGCGATGGCCAGCCCGTGCAGGCCGAACGCGGTCAGCCCATTCCACAGGCCGTGCAGCAGCATGGCGGCCAGCAGGCCCAGCGGCACCGCCCACCGGGCGCCGCGGTGCGTCGCCGCGTACGCCACCCCGAGGCCGGTCATGGACGTGAAGATGGGGTGCGCGAGCGGGGAGAGCACGCCGCGCAGCACGAACGTGGCGCCCAGCAGCCTGACCCCGCCGATCTCGGGGCGGACCAGGGCACCGATGTAGTAGCCGATGTTCTCCGTCATGGCGAAGCCGAGTCCCACCATGGCCGCGTAGATGATGCCGTCCGTGGGGCCGTCCAGCTCCTGGCGGCGGCGCCAGAGCAGGATGATCAGGATGAGTCCCTTGAGGCTCTCCTCGACCACCGGCGCCCCGAACGTGGCGGACACGTACTGGCCCGTGCTGTGGCCCAGCGCCGGCTGGGTAATGAAGACCAGCCCCGCGGTGTTGATCACCGCCGCGAGCAGGGCCGCGACGCCCGCCCCCCAGGCGAAGGCGAGCACCAGGTTGGCCCGGGGCTCGGGTTCCAGCCGGTCGATCAGCAGCACGCAGCCGACCAGGAGCGGCACCGGGAGCAGGGCAAACGGCAGCGCGATGAGGAAGGGGGCCACGCTGTGCCCGGCGGCGTCCACGCTCTGCAGGGCGTCTGTGCCGAGGACCACGATCCCGCAGGCGATAGCGGCGATGATGCCCAGAATCAGCCCGGTCCGCGGCCGTCCCGGCGGGCGGCCCTCGATCACCGCACGGGGGTCGAAGCCGGGCACCGGGGTCACCATGGCAGGGAGCGTACCGGGAACAGCAGCGATAAGCCCGTGGCCGTGAGCCCGGCGCTCACGGCGTCGTTCCCGGACCGCGGGGGCGGGTCCGGGAAGGACCCGAATCTGGGGATAGGGTTTCGATTGCCTGGCTGAGGGGAGGCCGGGCGGAGGCCATGAGAGGAGCCCTGATCCCGCGGTGAGCAGCCCTTCAAACGCCCAGGAAGTAGGCACCCAGGCGGCAGGCACGGCCACCCTGGAGTGGACCGAGGCCGACCAGCGTGCGGTCGACCTGATCCGGGTCCTGGCCATGGACGCCGTGCAGAAAGCGGGCTCCGGCCACCCGGGCACGGCGATGAGCCTGGCCCCCGCGGCCTACCTGCTCTACCAGCATGTCCTCCGGCATGACCCCGCCGACCCGACCTGGCTCGGCCGGGACCGCTTCGTGCTGTCCTGCGGCCACTCCAGCCTGACCCTGTACATCGAGCTGTACCTGTCCGGGTACGGGCTGTCGCTGGACGACCTCAGGCGCTACCGGGAGTGGGGCAGCCTGACCCCGGGACACCCGGAGCATGGCCTCACGCCGGGTGTGGAGACCACCACCGGTCCCCTCGGCCAGGGTCTGGCCAACGCGGTCGGCATGGCCATGGCCGCCCGCCGTGAGCGTGGCCTGCTCGACCCCGACGCGCCCGAGGGGACCAGCCCGTTCGACCACCACGTCTACGTGTTCGTCTCGGACGGCGACATCGAGGAGGGCATCAGCCACGAGGTGTCCTCGCTGGCCGCCCACCAGGACCTCGGCAACCTCGTGGTGCTCTACGACGACAACCAGATCTCGATCGAGGACGACACGCAGATCGCCAAGTCCGAGGACGTGGCCGCCCGCTACGAGGCCTACGGCTGGCATGTGCAGCGGCTGGACTGGCGCCGGCCCACCGGCTATCACGAGGACCCGGCCGGGCTGTACCAGGCGCTGCAGGAAGCCAGGGCCCGCACCGACAAGCCTTCCCTCATCGCGCTCCGGACCATCATCGCCTGGCCGGCCCCGCACGCCCAGAACACCGGCGCGGCGCACGGTGCCGCCCTCGGCGAGGACGAGGTCGCGGCGACCAAGGAAGTCCTCGGCTTCGACCCGACGGTGACGTTCCCCGCCGAGGAAGCGCTCGTCGGGCACGCCAGGAAGGTGGCTGAGCGGGGCAAGCGCCTGCACGCCGAGTGGGACGAGACCTTCAGCGCGTGGACCCGGGCCAACCGGGAGCGGGCCGCGCTGCTGGAACGCCTCAGGGCCCGGCGGCTGCCGGACGGGTGGGCCGGGGCGCTGCCTGCCTTCCCCCCGGACCAGAAGGGCATGGCGACCCGCAAAGCATCGGAGGGGGTATTGAACGCCCTGGCCCCGGTGCTGCCCGAACTGTGGGGCGGGTCGGCCGACCTGGCCGGCAGCAACAACACCACGATGAAGGGCGAGCCGTCGTTCATCCCGGCCGAGCACCAGACTGAGTCGTTCCCCGGCAACGTGTACGGCCGCACCCTGCACTTCGGGATCCGTGAGCACGCCATGGGCGCGATCCTCAACGGCATCGTGCTGGACGGCCTGACCCGGCCGTACGGCGGCACGTTCCTGGTCTTCAGCGATTACATGCGGCCTGCTGTCCGGCTGGCCGCGCTGATGGAACTGCCGGTGACCTACGTCTGGACGCACGACTCGATCGGGCTGGGCGAGGACGGCCCGACCCACCAGCCGGTCGAGCACCTGGCCGCGCTGCGCGCCATCCCCGGGCTGGACGTGGTCCGGCCCGGCGACGCGAACGAGACGAGCGTGGCCTGGCGGACCGTGCTGGAGCACACCGACCGGCCGGCCGGGATGTGCCTCAGCCGGCAGAACCTGCCGGTGCTGGACCGCTCGGAGGGCACAGGCCTGGCCGGCGCGGATGGGGTGGCCCGGGGCGGGTACATCCTTGCCGAAGGGGCGGGCGGTGAGCCGACAGTGATCCTGATCGCGACGGGCAGCGAACTGCAGATCGCACTGGCGGCACGGGACGTTCTCCAGGACGAGGGGATCTCGACGCGAGTTGTTTCCATGCCGTGCGTGGAATGGTTCACCGGGCAGGATGCTTCCTATCAGAAGGAGGTACTGCCACCGCAGATCCGGGCGCGCGTCAGCGTCGAGGCCGGCGTTGCGCAGCCCTGGCACGTGTTCACCGGGGATTTCGGTGAGTGCGTCAGCCTGGAGCACTTCGGGGCATCCGCTTCCTACATGAAGCTGTACGAGGAGTTCGGGTTCACCGCGGAACACGTGGCAGCAGCCGCCCGATCCAGCCTGGCCCGGCTGGGCGCCGCAGCGGACGCGAACGCGAGAAGCGAGGATTCATGACCTCTCAGCAGCAAACCCCACAGACTCACCCCGCACCGGCCCACCCGGTCCTCCGCGAGCTGACCGCCGCGGGCGTCTCCATCTGGCTCGACGACATCAGCCGGGAGCGGCTGAGGACCGGCAACCTGGCCGGGCTGATCCGCGACTGGGCCGTCACCGGCGTGACGTCCAACCCGACGATCTTCGCCAGCGCCGTGGCGCACGGGGATGCCTACGATGAGCAGCTCAGGGATCTGGCTATCCGCGAAGTGAAGATCGGCGAGGCCGCGCGGAGCATCGCCACCTACGACATCCGCTGGGGCTGCGACGTGTTCCGGCCGGTGTACGACGCCACGGACGGCGTGGACGGCCGGGTCTCCATCGAGGTTGACCCCCGGATCGCGAAGGACACCGCGAAGACGATCGCCGAGGCGCGGGCGCTGTGGTGGATGGTGGACCGGCCCAACCTGTTCATCAAGATCCCGGCGACCCTCGAAGGGCTGCCCGCGATCACGGCCGCCCTGGCCGAGGGGATCAGCGTGAACGTCACGCTGATCTTCTCCCTGGAGCGGTACGGCCAGGTGATCGACGCGTTCATGGCCGGCCTGGAGCAGGCGCTTGAGGCTGGTCATGACCTGTCCAGGCTGGGATCGGTGGCGTCTTTCTTCGTCAGCCGGGTGGACACCGAGGTGGACCGCAGGCTGGACAAGATCGGCACCCCCGGGGCTTCCGCGCTGCGCGGCAAGGCGGCGATCGCCAACGCCCGGCTCGCCTACGAGCTGTACGAGCAGCGGATCTCGACCCCGAGATGGCAGGCCCTGCGGCAGGCCGGGGCCAGGGTGCAGCGCCCGCTGTGGGCCTCGACCAGCACCAAGGACCCCGCCTACGACGACACCATGTACGTGGTCAACCTGGTCGCCCCGGACACGGTCAACACGATGCCGGAATCGACGCTGCGGGCCACCGCGGATCATGCCAAGCTGCGCGGGGACACGGTACGGGGCACCTACGACCAGTCCCGGCAGGTCTTCGCCGATCTGGCCAAGCTCGGGATCGAGTACGACGACGTGGTCCGGGTGCTGGAGGAGGAGGGCGTGGAGAAGTTCGCCGCCTCCTGGAACGAGTTCCTGGGCACGATCGAGACGAACATGGCCGCGGTGGCCAAGCCATGACCGCTGGGCCGCCTGGTGACGACAGACGGAGCGCAGTGATGACTGACCCGGCGACCACGGCTGAGGACGGCACCCAGACGGCCGGGAACGGCGCGGACGAGCCAGAGCCGGCCGGGCCCCACATCAGCCAGGCGGAGCAGGAGGCACTGGCCCAGCCGGCCGGGCTGACCCCGGTCGCCACCGGTGCCGCGGCCAACCCGCTGCGGGATCCGCGCGACCGGCGGATCCCCCGGGTGGCGGGCCCGTGCGTCCTGGTGATCTTCGGCGTCACCGGGGACCTGGCCCGCAAGAAGCTCATGCCGGCCATCTACGACCTGGCCAACCGCGGCCTGCTCCCGCCAGGCTTCTCGCTGGTCGGCTTCGCCCGCCGTGACTGGGAGGACGAAGACTTCGCCCAGGTCACCTACCAGGCGGTCAAGGAGCACGCGCGCACCCCGTTCCGGGACACGGTCTGGCAGCAGGTGTCGGAAGGTGTCAGGTTCGTGCCCGGTGAGTTCGGCGACGATGAGGCGTTCGACCGGCTCGCCCGGTGCGTGGCCGAACTCGACCGGGAGCGCGGCACAGGCGGGAACTACGCGTTCTACCTGTCGGTCCCGCCGAAGTTCTTCCCGCTGGTGGTCACCCAGCTGAAGCGCTCCGGGCTGTCCACCCCGCCGCAGCCGCCCTCCGGGCATGCGCGGCCCTGGCGCCGCGTGGTGATCGAGAAGCCGTTCGGTCACGACCTCGCCAGCGCCCGTGCGCTCAACGAGAGGCTCAGCGCCGTGTTCCCGGCGGAGTCGGTCTTCCGCATCGACCACTACCTGGGCAAGGAAACGGTCCAGAACATCCTGGCCCTGCGCTTCGCCAACACGCTGTACGAGCCGATCTGGAACCGCGGCTACGTGGACCACGTGCAGATCACCATGGCCGAGGACATCGGCGTCGGCGGCCGGGCCGGGTACTACGACGGCATCGGCGCGGCCCGGGACGTGATCCAGAACCACCTGATGCAGCTGGTGGCGCTGACCGCGATGGAGGAACCCGTCTCGTTCGACGCGGACGCGCTGCGGGCGGAGAAGGAGAAGGTCCTGTCCGCCGTCCAGTTGCACGAAGACCTCGCGGCCACCACCGCGCGAGGGCAGTACGCGGCCGGCTGGCAGGGCGGCGTCCCGGTGCAGGGCTTCCTCGAGGAAGAAGGCATGGCGCCCGACTCGCGCACCGAGACCTACGCCGCGGTCAAGCTGCGGGTGGATACCAGGCGCTGGGCCGGGGTCCCCTTCTACCTGCGCACCGGCAAGCGGCTGCCGCGGCGGATGTCGGAGATCGCGATGCTCTTCCAGCGCGCCCCGCACCTGCCGTTCGCGGCCACCGACACCGAAGAACTCGGGCAGAACGCCCTGGTCATCCGGGTCCAGCCGGACGAGGGGGTCACGGTCAGGTTCGGCTCCAAGGTCCCCGGCTCGGCCATGGAAGTACGCGACGTGAACATGGACTTCGCCTACGGCGAATCGTTCACCGAGAGCAGCCCGGAAGCGTACGAGCGGCTGCTGCTCGACGTGCTGATCGGCGATCCGCCGCTGTTCCCGCGGCATCGCGAGGTCGAGCTGTCCTGGATGGTCCTCGACCCCATCGAGGAATTCTGGGCCGAGCACGGCCGGCCCGAACCCTATCCGGCCGGCTCGGACGGGCCGCCCTCCGCGGATGCCATGATGGCCCGCGACGGGCGAGCCTGGAGACGGCTTTGAGGGCAGCGGCCCGCGGCGTCCGCGGCACGGGCCAGGCCACGCCCGCCACGACAGCGTGCCGCACCGGTGCGGGCGGAAAGGACTGCCTCCGATGATGATCGACCTGGCCGAGACGACCACCGACCGGATTCACGAGGCGATCCGCCAGGCCCGGCAGCGGCTCGGCGGCCCCGCCAGCGGGATGGTGCTGACGCTGGTCATCGTGACCGACGAGGCAGCCCAGTACGACGCCGTCCGCTCGGCCAGCGAGGCCGCCCGCGAGCATCCGTGCCGCGTGCTCGCCGTGATCACCCGCCGGCCCGAGGCCGGGTCCCGGCTCGACGCCGAGATCCGGGTCGGCGAGTCCGGGCCCGGTGAGGTGGTGCTGCTGCGGATGTACGGCGCCCTGGGTGAGCACTCCGACTCGGTCGTCACCCCGCTGCTGATGCCGGACACCCCGGTGGTGACCTGGTGGCCCGGGACTCCCCCGGACATCCCCGCCGGCAGCCCGCTCGGTGCCCTCGCGCAGCGCCGGATCACCGACGCCGCCTCGGCCGCCGCGCCGCACGACTGCCTGGCCAAGCTGGCCGCGCACTACAGGCCCGGGGACACCGATCTGAGCTGGACCCGCGCGACTCCCTGGCGCTCCCTCCTGGCCGCTACCCTGGACCAGCCGCACGGCACGATCCGCGGGGGGCGGGTCGAAGCCGAGCGCGGCAATCCCAGCGCCGAACTGATCGCCTCCTGGCTGTCCGTGCGGCTCCGGGCCCCGTTCGAGAACCGGGTGTCCGACGGCCCGGGAGTCACCGCCGTCATCTTCGACACCAGTGACGGGGAGATGACGCTGACCCGGCCGGACGGCCGGGTGGCCATGCTGCGCCGGCCCGGCGAGCCTGAGCGCCGGGTGGCGCTGCACCGCCGGGACACCGCCGAGCTGCTGTCCGAGGAACTGCGCCGGCTCGACCCCGACGAGGTGTACGCGGAGACCATCGCCCCCTTCGTCGCCCAGCCCGCCGAAGCGAAGCGCAACGGCGGCAGCAGCCGCAAGCGGGTCGCCGCGGGCGCGGACACGCCCCGCAAAGACAGAACACGGTGAGCACGCCCGAGGTGCTCGTCCACCACGACGCGAGCCTGCTGGCCAAGGCGGCGGCGGCCAGGCTGGTGACCCGGCTGGTGGACGCGCAGGCGAGTTCGGGCAGCGCGCACCTGGTGCTGACGGGCGGCGGCATCGGCACCGCCGTGCTGGACCAGCTGGCCGCCGCCCCGGCGCTTGGCGCCGTCGACTGGCGGCGGCTGGACATCTGGTGGGGAGACGAGCGCTTCCTGCCGTCCGGCCATCCGGAGCGCAACGAGGCGCAGGCGCAGCAGGCCCTGCTCAGCCACGTGGATGCGGACCAGGCCCGGGTACACCGGATGCCGGGCAGCGACGGCCCCGGCGGCAGCGACCCGGAAGCGGCGGCCGCCCGGTACGCGGCCGAGCTGCGCCGGGCCGCCCAGCCGCAGGACCACGGCCCGGTGCCCGCCTTCGACGTGCTGCTGCTCGGCATCGGGCCGGAGGGGCACGTCGCCTCGCTGTTTCCCGGCCTGCCAGCGCTGTACGACGAGCGGCCGGTCGTCGCCGTCCGGGGGGCACCCAAGCCGCCGCCCACGAGGATCACCATGACGCTGCCTGCTATCCAGCGGGCCCGCGAGGTGTGGCTGCTCGCGGCCGGCCAGGAAAAGGCCGGGGCAGTCCGCCTGGCACTGTCCGATGCCGGGCCGGTGCAGGTCCCGGCCGCGGGCGCACGGGGCCAGCAGCGCACGCTGTTCCTGCTGGACCGCAGCGCGGCCAGCCAGCTCCCGCCCCAGCTGAGCCGGATCGCGTCACCCTGAGCCGGATCACCCGGCCCTGAGCCGCCCCAGGCTCCGGCCGCGGGCCCGGCACCGCCTCACCCCGCGAGGATAACCTCAGTCGGGGTACCGTCCGGGCCCGTCGCCCGGCCCTGGCCCGTGGTCCCCGGGCCGCTGGTCGGGCCGGTTGACCCGGGTCGGCCGGGTGGCCAGCCGCAGCAGCGTGAACAGGATGACCAGCACGGGGATGAACGCGTAGGGATCCCGGAAGCTGAGGGCGATCCCGAGCCAGATGACCAGGATGGGCAGCATCGGGCTCAGCCGGCGGCGCGGCGCCCCGGCCGGCACCGGCAGCTGCTTCTCCCTGGCCGGCTTGACCTGCGGCTCCGTCTGGGGAATCTCCAGGCTGGCCTGCCGGGGGAGGTCACGGGTGAGATCGCGAAGCCCGCCCCACGTCTTCGCGGCAAACGCCAGCGTGGTGCGCTCGTCGAACTCCTCCAGGGTCAGCCGCCCGGCGCTGAAGGCCTCGCGCAGAATCTCGACGACGTGCTCACGGTCGGCGTCCGAGGCGCGGATACCGCCGTCATCCGTCATGTCCGGACCTCCCCAAAGACCCTGTCCGTGATTCGCCCCTTTCTTCCGGAGGATACCCCGGACCGGTCAAGGCGGACCCCGGCCGGGTGACCGGATCCGTCGCCGCGCCCGGCCCGCCAGCCTGCCCGCCCGGTCCGCCCGGTCCGCCCGGCCGGTCCGCGCGGGCAGCCGGGCCGCGGCGGGGACGCCGACCGGGGCCCCGCATGGCCAAGCTTGCCCCGCTATGGTTAGATCTCGCCGTGCCCCCGGTCCCCCGCCGACTCACCCAGGACCGGAATCACCTGATCGTCTGCGGGGACGACGCACTGGCCTTCCGGGTCGTCGAGGAACTCACCACCAACTACGGCGAGCGGGTGACGGTGCTGCTCAGCGCCCGGGCGCGCGGTCACGGCCCGCGGATCGCGCGGCTGCCGGGGGTCCGGGTCATCGAGCGCCCTGAGCTGGACGGCGACGCCTTCGCGGACGCGGGAGCCCGCTCCGCCCGGGCGATCGCCCTGATGGGCCGGGACGACCTGGCCAACTTCCACGCCGCGCTCCGCGCCCAGGACCTCAGCCCGGGCCTCAGGCTGGTGATGCGGATCTTCAACACGGGGCTCGGCGAGCGGATGCGCAGTTTTTTCCCGGACTGCGCGGTGCTGTCCAGTTCCTCGATGGCCGCGCCCTCCTTCGTCGCGGCCGCGCTGGGTGAGCCAGCCCCCAGCCACGTCCGGCTGGCCGGGCGCACCCTGTTCGTGGCACGCCCCGGTGAGGCGGGCGCCGCACACCTCATCTGCGGGCTGGCCACGACGGGGGCGCCTGGCCTCCCCCGGCTGCTGGCGCCCGGCCAGGATCTGGCCGACCTGGTGCTCGCCGTGGCCGACGGCACCCCGCGCAACCCGCTGACCCGGCAGCGGCGGCCCCTGCGGGCCGTTGCTGGCCTGCCCCGGCTGCTCTTCGGGCACAAGCTGGGGCTGGTGTTCCTGGCCCTGTTCGGCGTGCTGGTGGCAGGCTTCGCGCTGCTGGCCACCGCGGGCGACTACTCCCCCGGAAACGCGCTGTACCTGACCTTTCTCGACACGGCCGGCGCGGCGGTTACCAATTCCCGGCTGAGTGCCCCGGAGAAGGTCGCCCAGTTCATGCTCACCTTCGACGGGATGGCGTTCCTGCCCGTGGTCACCGCGGCCGTCGTCGGTGCCCGGCTGACCGGGTCCCTGCGCAGCAAGGAACGGCCACTGAGCGGCCATGTCATCGTGGCCGGGCTGGGCAACGTCGGCACCCGCATCGCCGGCCAGCTGCATGACCTGGGCGTCGAGGTGGTCTGCGTGGACCGGGACGAGAACGCGGCCGGAATCCGCCTGGCCCGCCAGCTCGGGCTGCGCGTGGTGATCGGTGAAACCACCCGGGAGGAGACCCTGCGCACGGCGGGTATCCGCACCAGCCAGGCCCTCGTCTCGGTGACCAACAGTGACATCGTGAACCTGGAGACGGCACTGCACGCCCGGGCCCTGGCCGCCGACGTGCGCCTGGTCCTGCGGCTGTCCGACGACGACCTGGCCGAGCGGGTGCAGAAGACCGTCGGCAACGCGATCTCCCGGAGTGTGCCCTACCTGGCGGCCCCGGCCTTCGCCGCCGCCATGCTGGAGCACCAGGTGCTGCGCACCATCCCGGTCGGCCGGCACGTGCTGCTGATCGCGGACGTCAGGGTCGGGGCCGGCTCCGAGCTGGCCGGGCAGCCGGTGGAGAATGTGCACCGCGCCGGCGAGGTACGTGTCATCGCCGTGCAGCGCACCGCGGCCGACGGGGTCGATTGGTCACCGCGCCCCGATTACCTGATCGCCCCGCAGGACCGCATCTACGTTCTGGCTACTCGCACCGGGCTGAGCGGGGTATTGGCACGAAGCCAAAGCGGCGGCGCAGTCGCGCCAGCGTAAGCAAAAACCTGGGCCTCCCCCCAGCACGAATCCGGCGTTACGCTCAGGGCAGATCTTCCGTGTGGTTCTGCTGAGCCACTTGTGAAGACGGAAGAAGGTCCCAGATGGCCCGTCCTATCCGGGTTTCTTGTCCCGTTCAGGGGACACCCGCTGCGGCCCACGCGCCGGGCCCGCCAGCCTGCCCAGTAGCTGCCGCCGGGATCTCCAGTCCACCCGCGCGCCGCCCCGGCCGTCCGGGCTACCTGCCCGCGGCCGGGCAGTGCACCGCGTTATCAGGAGGAATCACTTGAGCGTCAACGATGACCTGCCCGCAGCTCCTGTGGCCGCAGGGTCGGGGATAGCTGACCCCGCACCGCTGGGACTGGGCGCTTTCGCCCTGACCACGTTCCTGCTGTCCGCGGCGAACGCGGGCTGGATGAAGAGCGCCACCGGTGATGCCTGGCTCGGGTACGCCTTCGCCTACGGCGGCCTCGGCCAGCTGCTCGCGGGCATGTGGGAATTCCGCAACCGGAACGTATTCGGGGCCACCGCGTTCTCCACCTACGGCGGGTTCTGGATCGGGCTGGGACTATGGGTCCTGCTCGTGGCCCCCCATGCCACCACCCCCACCGCGGCCGACCATGACATCGCCTGGATCCTGCTGGCCTTCGCCATCTTCAACACCTACATGCTGCTGTGGAGCACGCAGGTGAACGCGGCGGTGTTCGCGGTGTTCCTCACCCTGGAACTCACTGAGATCATCCTGTTCATCGGCAACTTCTCGAACAGCAGCGGCACGGTCAAGTTCGGCGGGATCGTGGGCATCATCACCGCGGTGTGCGCCTGGTACGCCTCGGCGGCCGGGGTCGCCAACGGGATGGGCGGCCGCTTCAGGGTTCCGGTCGGCCGGCCGCTGATCGCGCCGCGCGTCTGACCACTGCCAGCTAGCACCTCAGCTGATCCCGGGGAGCCGAAGCAGGCCCCCCGGGATCACGCGTTTCCCGGCCCGGGCAGGATTGTGCGCGTGGATCTGGACGAGAAGCGGCAACTCGATCTGGCCGTTCACGTGGCCAGGGTGAACAAGCACGTGGCCAAGGTCAAAGCCCACGCGCGGCCGTGGCGCTCCATCATCGCAGCGGTGGTGGCCATCGCGGCCGGTGCGGTCGCGTCCCTGGCCGGCACGGATTTCAGGGACTGGACCGGCCGCCGTCATTACGTCTACAAGATAGTGGCGACGGCGTGCATCGCGGCGTTCTTCGTCTTCGGCGCGGTGGCCGTCGTCGGGCTGGCCGGAAAAGCCAGGCAGGTCCTGACCCCAGCCGTTGGCTCGGCCCACGCCGCGGTGGTGCGCTACGCCATCCTGCTCGTTGGCGGGGCGACCATCCTCGTCCTGGGCATAGGGCTGATGAAGGTCCCGATCGGGCAACTCCTCGTCGGGGGGGCGGTCACCACGATCCTGCTCGGGATCGCCGGGCAGCAATCCCTGTCGAACATATTCGCCGGCCTCGTCCTGCTGCTGTCGCGGCCGTTCACTGTGGGGGACTATATCCGGCTCAAATCCGGGGCCCTGGGCGGCGTGACCGACGGCCTGGTGGCCGAGATAGGCATTACCTACTTGCGCCTGGACACTGAGGACGGCACCCTGCATCTGCCCAATTCACAGGTGCTCGCGGCCGCGGTGGGGCCTATCGCGCGGCCCCAGCCCGGGGAATCAGGACCACTGCCCAGGGAACCGCTGCCGGCGAGGCCCGCGAGGCCCGCGAGGCCAAACCGGCCCATGACGACCCGCCGTACGGCGGGCCGCCGTACGGATCGCCATGACGCCCGGGCCCGGTGCTGGCTCATTCAGTGGTGCTTCGCCTCGTACCTGGCCACGACCTCGGCCGGGATACGGCCACGGTCGCTGACCTCAATTCCGGTTTGCTTGGCCCATCTGCGTATGGCGGCACTGTGCTGCCGGTGAGCGGTTGTCCGGCGCTTGGTGCGGCCAGGCCGGGCGGACGCCCGGCGGGCGCGCTCAGCGTAACGGCCCACCACATCGTCAAACTTTTGGCTGTGCTTGGCGCACAGGTCGATCTCATACTCCCGGCCATCCAGGCTGAACCTGCGGGCGTGATGCTGGCCCTCAGGAATCGGTTTCTGGTCGTAGTCACAGGCAAATGTGACGGAAACCTTCTGTGCCACTTGAGGCCCCCCTTCCTCTGGTGGCAAATATATCCCGCCACGGGCGGCCCAACCATAACGACACCCAAAGATGGGCGGAGCGGCAACTCGGGAGGCCGCCATTCGCGGTGATGATGCCGGGCCAGGGCCGGTCAGCCCGGCCCTGCCCCACGGAGGCAGGGCCGGCTATCCGTCAATGACGGCCGGGATAGCGTCCCCGTTCCCGGCGGTCGTGATTCCCGGGCGGGGGCCCATAGGGGAAGGATCCCTCGGGCTCGCTGCCGTACTCCCCGACGGAGTGGTCGGCCGTGTCATCCCACTCGGCGCCCTCGCCATAATCAGGGCCGGCCGGATAAGCGCCGGAGTCGTCGTCGGGCGCTTCGCCGGGATAATCCGCAATGCCCTGCTGGCCCGAATAAGGATGATACGGGGGGGCGCCCGGGTACCCGCCCGGCGGACGGCGGTGGCTGCCGGACTGGCCGGCGCGGTAGTCACCCGTGGCCGGCACCTCCGGGTGGCCAGGCTCCCGGTACCCGCCCCGCGCGTCCCCATCAGGGTATTCCGCGGCGGCAGGCTCGTCCTCGTACCGGGCCCGGCGGGGCTCACCGGGGAAGTCACCCGGCTCACGGCGGTGGCTGCCGGACTGGCCGGCGCGGTAGTCACCGGTGGCGGGCACATCCTGGTATCCCGCCGCCCTGCCCCGCCGGTAGTCACCGCCGGCCGGGCCGTCCTGGTATCCCGGGTCCTCGGGGTAGCCCGGACCCGGGCCGTACCCCTGGGCGGGACGGCGGTAGGAGCCTGTGGCCGGCTCCTCCTGGTACCCGGCGGCCGGGATCGGGTAGGCCGGATCGAGCGGGTCGATGGGATAGCCTCCCGACTCCCCCCGGTAGGCCCGGACCGGGCCGGTCCCGTAGTCGCCCGGTGCCCCGGCCTGGTAGCCCGGCTCCGGGCGCGGCCCATCCGGGCGCGCATCCGGGCGGCGGGCCATCCGGGCGCGGGCCCGGCTGGGCGCCGGACCCGGCAGGCATCCGCATGGCGACCGTGGCCTGGCCCTCCTGCGGGCTCCGGCCCGCCGGGGCGTCCCCGGCCGCGCCCCGGCCCGGCGGCGCCTCCCGGCCCGCCTCGCCGGGCGACTCCCGGCGCCCGGCCCGCTGGCCCTGCGGGCCGCGCCGCAGCGCCTCGACCATCCGGGCCAGGTCATCCATGGGCAGCCGGAACGTGCCGGTGCACGTACCGCCCTGCCAGATGCTGAAAACCGCCACGCCCGTATCGGCGTACCAACTCAGCCGCATGCTGCGGGAGTCGCCTCGTACGTCGAAGAACACCTCACCGAGCCGGGGCAACGGGGCTGCGTCCGACGCTGACATGCAGCCCATGGTGGCGCCGGACTCGGGGGTTTGTCCAATTAACCCGGCACTATGATTGGGGGGCGTAGCGTCGGGCACGGCCTGTGGGCTGGCGGTATGCCACTGCGGGCCGGCCGGGGCCGCGCGCGCTCAACATCTCTGCCCCGGATTCGCGATCCTGCCTGCGGAACCGGCCCCGCGGATGGCATCATTGATCATCGGTCCGGTGGACAGGACTGGATTTCGTCAGAGCGGGCGGCACCCTGGTTGCCGCTGCTCATCCGGCAGGGTTGTTCCTCTAGCTACTCCCGTGGCGGTCACGGGCGCCTTGAGGCTGCCCGCCCCCGGGAACACGCAGGTGATGCAGTGCGTTGGATACCTACGACGGGGCAAAAGCCGCACGGGCGAACCCAGATGTCCGGCGGAACCAGAGGGTCAGCTGGACGCGGAATACACACTGAGCTTGTTGAGGAGATCAAGTCATGTCTGAGGTACGGCGGCAGGTCACCCTGCCTCCCCGGCCGAACTGGGGCTGGCAAGATGCCGCCGCGTGCCGCGGCACGGATGTCGTGCTCTTCTTCGGCCCCGACGGCGAACGGCAGCCGGAGCGGGACATCCGGGAGCGCAAGGCGAAGGCGCTGTGCGCCGGGTGCCCGGTGCGCACCGAGTGCCTGGATTACGCGATCTCGAGGCCGGAGAAGTACGGCACTTGGGGCGGTCTGAACGAGGACGAGCGCGCTTCTGAGCGCCGCCGCCGGATGCGCCGCGCGAACGCGGCCTGACCGGCCTCACCCAGACCGGGAAGACCAGACTGGGTCGCACCAGACCAGGAAACACGGGTAGCACGGACCACTGGCCGGCCGCGGCGGACGCCGCGGCCGGCCACACTAGGTCCATGGTCTGCCCGCCCTGCCGCCGCCAGCATCACGAGGACTGCCCCGGAGGCAACTGGTGCGACTGCCAGCATCTGCCGCTGTCCGCGCTGCCGCAGCCGCCGCGCGGTCCCCGCTCGCTCAGCTGGGTACGCCAGGGGTGACCGCTCCGGGCCCAGGCCGGCCGCGCTGACCGGCACTAACGCGCTGACCGGCAGCACCACATGCCGGCCGGCAGCAGAAAGATGACCGGCACCGGAATACGTGCCGCCGGGCCGGGGTTGCCACCATCCGTGGGCACGCTGAGCGCCCCGGCCGCCGGGCAGCCGGGACAACGATTTGGTTCGGGACCCGAAGTTGTCTCGACACGCCGTGCTCTTTCATGTGATCCTCGTATGGTGAGCGCTGCTGATCCCCTTCTCGTCGCCCGCAGGCATGTGGACCTGCTGCGGGTGCGCAGCGCTGTCTGTCGGCACGGCCGCTGACCACTGCCCCGATCGTGGGGCGTGTGCCGCGGCCGGTGCCCTGTAGCCCTGGCAGCTCCTGACCGCGTCCCGCATCGCGGATCACTCTCGCCGCCCTGGCCCCAGGATGACCGGCGCAGCTACTCAGGCTGCCTGACGCGTCATGCGTCCCGCCCCAGCCCGACCCGCAGCAGCGGGCCGGCCGAGCAGGACCAGAAGGGACGCGCCAGATGCCGTCAGCCCACCGTCACCGAGGCCAAGGCCAGTGGGCGCTCGGATACCGCGAGCCGCTGAACAAGAACGAGGAAAACAAGAAGAACGACGACGGGCTCAACGTCCGCCAGCGGATCATCGACATCTACTCCAGGCAGGGGTTCGACTCCATCGACCCGGCCGACCTGCGGGGACGGTTCCGCTGGTTCGGCCTGTACACGCAGCGGCGCCCGGGCATCGACGGGGGCAAGACCGCCACCCTGGAGCCCGAGGAACTCGACGACCGCTACTTCATGCTGCGCATCCGCATCGATGGCGGGCAGCTGAGCAACGACCAGCTGCGCACGATCGCCGACATCTCCGAGCGGTACGGCCGGGGTACCGCCGACCTCACCGACCGGCAGAACGTGCAGCTGCACTGGGTCAGGATCGAGGACGTCCCGGCGATCTGGACGGCGCTCGAGGCGGTCGGCCTGTCCACCACCGAGGCCTGCGGCGACACGCCCCGGGTGGTGCTGGGGTGCCCGCTGGCCGGGATCGACGCGGACGAGGTGATCGACGCGACACCCCAGATCGCCGAGGTCACCGAGCGCTACGTGGGCGACCCCGCCTTCTCCAACCTGCCGCGCAAGTACAAGTCGGTGATGAGCGGGTGCACCGCCCAGTGCACCGTGCACGAGATCAACGACGTGGCCTTCGTCGGCGTGGGCGGGCCGGACGGCGAGCCGGGGTATGACCTGTGGGTCGGCGGCGGGCTGTCCACCAACCCGATGATCGCCAAGCGCCTCGGGGCGTTCATCCAGCCCGACCAGGTTGCGGAGGTCTGGGCCGCGATCACGTCGGTGTTCCGTGACTACGGATACCGCCGGCTGCGGCACCGGGCCCGGCTCAAGTTCCTCATCGCGGACTGGGGCCCGGAGAAGTTCCGTGAGATCCTGGAGAAGGAATACCTGGGTTACGCGCTCCCGGACGGACCCCCGCCGCCCCCGCCCGCGGGCGGCCGGCGGGACCATGTCGGCCCGCACCGGCAGCGGGACGGCCGGTACTACGTGGGCTTCGCGCCGCGGGTCGGCCGGATGTCCGGCGCCTCGCTGGCCCGGGTCGCCGACCTGGCCGCCCGGTACGGCAGCGGCCGGGTCCGGACCACCACCGAGCAGAAGATGGTCATCCTCGACGTGCCCGAGGACAGCGTGGCCCGGCTGACCGCGGAACTCGACGCGGCGGACCTGCCCGCCACGCCGAGCGTGTTCCGGCGGCACACGATGGCCTGCACTGGCATAGAGTTCTGCAAGCTGGCGATCGTCGAGACCAAGGCGCGGGCCACCCAGGCCATCGCGGAGCTCGAGCGGCGCCTGCCCGGCTTCACGGAGCCGGTGACGATCAACGTGAACGGCTGCCCGAACTCGTGCGCCCGGATCCAGACGGCCGACATCGGGCTCAAGGGATCACTGGTCATCGGGCCCGACGGGCGGCAGACTGAGGGCTTCCAGATCCACCTCGGCGGCACCCTGGGCGGGGGCGACGGCGAGAACTCCGGCTTCGGCCGCAAGATCAGGGGCCTGAAGACCACCGCGGAGGACCTGCCGGACTACCTGGAGCGGGTCCTGAGGCGTTTCCAGGAGGGCCGGGACGCGGGCGAGACCTTCGCCACGTGGGCCAGCCGGGCCAGCGAGGAGGACTTCGCGTGACCTTCCACGCATCTGCGACAGAACGGGCAATTCCGTTTTATTGCCCCTATTGTGGTGAAGAAGACCTAGAACCGCAGGAACAGGACGGCGGCTGGCGGTGCCGCAGCTGCATCCGGTCTTTCCAGCTACGATTTGCTGGAACAGGAGTGATCCTGTGAGCACCAGCGTGACGAAGCGCACTCATCCAGGCCAGGCAGTCCCTGAATTCTCCGATCCTGAAGCTCGGGAGGAACCAATCCGTATGGAGAGGCTCGCAGCCCAGGCGGCGGAGGAACTCGCCGACGCGCCCGCGGAGGACATCATCCGCTGGGCGGTGGACACGTTCGGGTCCCGGATCTGCATCACGTCGTCCATGACCGACGCGGTGATCATCCATCTCGCCTCGCAGGTTAAGAGCGGGCTGGATGTGATCTTCCTCGACACCGGGTACCACTTCCCGGAGACCATCGGCACCCGGGACGCGGTGTCCGCCGTCTACCCGGTCAACGTCGTCAACGTGACCCCGACCCGGACCGTGGCCGAGCAGGACGCCGAGCTCGGCCCCCGGCTCTACGGCCGGAACCCCGACCTGTGCTGCTACTTCCGCAAGGTCGTGCCGCTGGAGCGGGCTCTCGACCCGTTCGACGCCTGGATCACCGGCGTGCGGCGCGGGGAGACCAACGCCCGCAGCGACACCAAGGCCGTCGAGTGGGACCCCAGGCGGCAGATGGTCAAGGTCAACCCGATCGTGGCCTGGACCCAGGAGCAGGTGGACACCTACATCGCCGAGAACGGCGTGCTGGTGAACCCGCTGGTCTACGACGGGTACCCCTCCATCGGCTGCTCCACCTGCACGATGAAGGTGGCCCCCGGGGCTGACCCGCGCAGCGGCCGGTGGGCGGGGACGGGCAAGACCGAATGCGGCATCCACACCTGACCCCGTCTCTGGTCGCGATCGCGCACGGCAGCAGGGACCCGCGGGCCGGGGCAACCGTGGCCGAACTGCTCGCGCTGGCCCGGGCCCGGGCCAGCGCGCGCGGACTGGCCGGGCTCGAGGCCCGCGGGGCCTTCCTGGGTCATGCGCCGCCTGCCCCGCTGCAGGTGCTCACCGCGCTGGCCGGTGCCGGCGGCGGGGAGGGTGACGTGGTGGTGCTCCCGTTGCTGCTCACCGCGGCCTACCACAGCGGGACGGACATACCGGAACTGCTCGCCAGGGCCGCGGCAGGCCTGCCGGGGCTGCGGATCCGCTACGGGGAGCCGCTGGGCCCGCACGCGGGGCTGGTGCGCGCGCTGGAGCGGCGGCTCACCGAGGTCGGCCAGGATCCCGGTGCGGACCCGGCCCGCACGGCCGTGGTGCTCGCCTCGGCTGGCTCGAGCCATCCGGCGGCCAACGCGTCGATCGCCGGGATCGCATCCGGCTGGCAGGCCGCCCGCGGCTGGTTCGCGGTCCGGCCCGCCTACGCGTCCGCCGCCCGGCCTACCCCGGCTGAGGCCGTGGCGGACCTCCTGCGGGGCGGCGCGCGGCGCGTCGTGGTGGCCAGCTACCTGCTGGCGCCCGGGCTGTTCGCCGACCGGATCCGCGCCTGCGCCGTGGCCGCGGGCGCGATGGCCGTCTCGGCGCCGCTCGGGGCCGCGGACGAGGTCGCGGACGTGCTGCTCGACCGTTACGAGCAGGCCGCCGCGGGCGGGCGGGCCCGGGAAGCAACCACCGGCCAGCGCTGCGACGCGAGGGCTTCCGCACGGTAAACGGCCCGATCGGGGCGGCTTTCCGCGTGGTGGCAAGCACAGTAGTGTCACATCATGACGTCTGTGCAGACCACCAGGGGGCAGACCACTACGGAGGAAACGTCGACGGGGCAGACCAGCAGGGGGGAAACCAGCACGGGGCCGACCACCACAGAACCGGCCGCCGCCGGGCCGCGTGTCACCCACGACGTGCGCAACCAGGTCCCGCCGCTGGCCGGCTACGACGTCGCGGACGACCCGGCGCTGCTGGCGGCGGCCGCCCGCGAGGGCGCGGGCTGGGCCGAGGCCAGCCTGCACGAGCTGGGTGAGCTAGCGGGCGCCGCGCAGACCCAGGAGCACGCCCGGCTGGCCAACGAGCATCCGCCGGTGCTGCGTACCCATGACGCGCGGGGCCACCGGATCGACGAGGTCGAGTTCCATCCGTCCTGGCATGTCCTGCTGGGCACGGCGGTCGCTCACGGGCTGCACGCCGCGCCGTGGGCGGATCCCTCCCCCGGCGCCCACGTCGCCCGGGCGGCCAGGTTCCTGGTATGGTCGCAGGCCGAGGCGGGGCACGGCTGCCCGGTCTCGATGACCTACGCGGCCATCCCCCCGCTGCGCCATGCGCCGGGCCTGGCCCGCCGTTTCGCGCCGCTGCTCACCGCCCGGGACTACGACCCCGGGCTGCGGGCACCGGAAGGCAAGCAGGGCGTGCTGGCCGGCATGGCCATGACCGAGAAGCAGGGCGGCTCGGACGTTCGCGCGAACACGACCCGGGCGGAGCCGGTGCCTGCGGACGGCCCGGGTGCCCACCTGCTCACCGGGCACAAGTGGTTCTGCTCCGCGCCCATGAGCGACCTCTTCCTGGTCCTGGCCCAGGCCCCGGCGGGGCTGACCTGCTTCCTGCTCCCCCGGGTCCGGCCCGACGGGACGCGCAACGCCATCCGGCTGCAGCGGCTCAAGGACAAGCTGGGCAACCGGTCGAACGCCTCCGCCGAGGTGGAGTTCGACGCCGCGCTGGCCTGGCAGGTGGGCGAGGCCGGGCGCGGCGTGCCCACCATCATCGAGATGGTCAGCGCAACCCGGCTGGACTGCGTGCTGGGCAGCGCGGCGGGGATGCGGCTGGGCTGCGTCACGGCCGTGCACCACGCCACGCACCGGCGGGCGTTCGGCGCGAGCCTGATCTCCCAGCCGCTGATGGCTGCCGTGCTCGCCGACCTGGCGCTGGAATCCGAGGCCGCGACGACGCTGGCGCTGCGGCTGGCCGGCGCGGCCGACCGGGCCGCCCGCGGGGACGCGGCGGAAGCCGCCCTGCTCCGGGTGGCGCTGCCCGCCGCCAAGCACTGGATCTGCAAGCGCGCGCCGCTGCACGCGGCCGAGGCCCTCGAGTGCCTGGGCGGCAACGGCTACGTGGAGGAGTCCGGGATGCCCCGGCTGTACCGCGAGGCGCCGCTGAACTCGATCTGGGAGGGCTCCGGGAACGTGACCGCCCTGGACCTCCTGCGCGCCGTGACGCGCCATCAGGGGGCGGCTGACGCCCTGACGGCCGAGCTGGCCCTCGCCGCGGGCGGGGATGCCAGGCTCGACGCGGCGGTCAGCGACCTGGGCCGGTCGCTGCGGGACCTGGTCACCCGGCCCGGGCCGGAGGCGCAGGCCGGGGCCCGCCGCCTGGCCGCCGCGATCACCGTCACCCTGCAGGCGGCGCTGCTGGTCCAGCACGCGCCGGCCCCCATCGCGGACGCGTTCTGCGCCTCCCGCCTCGGGGCAGGGGCGCTGTCCGGGCCCGGGGTGCCGTTCGGGACACTCCCGGACGGGCTGGCCACCGGCGACGTGCTGGGCCGGGTCACGCCGGCGCGCGGGTAAGGTCGGCAGGTGCGCGTCTGGCCAGGAGCTCCCTATCCGCTCGGAGCAACGTGGGATGGCACGGGAACGAACTTCGCGCTGTTCTCCGAGGCTGCCGACCAGGTGGAGCTGTGCCTGCTCAACGGCGACGAGGCGGCCCAGCTGAACGAGACGCGCACCGCGCTGACCGAGATCGACGCGTTCGTCTGGCACGGCTACCTCCCTGACGTGGCCCCGGGCCAGCGGTACGGCTACCGGGTGCACGGTCCGTACGACCCGGCCCGCGGGCACCGCTGCAACCCGGCCAAGCTGCTGCTCGACCCGTACGGCAAGGCCATCAACGGTAACGTGCGCTGGGACGAGGCGTTGTTCAGCTACCGCTTCTCCGAGCCATCCGACCTGAACACCACGGACAGCGCGCCGTACATGCCGGCGAACGTGGTCATCAACCCGTTCTTCGACTGGGGAGATGACCGGGCCCCGCGGATTCCCTACCACGAGACCGTCATCTACGAGGCGCACGTCCGCGGGCTGACCCTGCGCCACCCGGACGTCCCCGCCGGCCAGCGGGGCACCTACGCGGGCCTGGCCCACCCCGCGGTCATCGAGCACCTGACCCGGCTCGGGGTCACCGCGGTGGAGCTGATGCCCGTGCACCACTTCGTGCCCGAGCACAACCTGCAGGCCCGGGGGCTGACCAACTACTGGGGTTACAACACGATCGGGTTCCTCGCCCCGCACAAGGCGTACTCGTCATCACAGCAGCGCGGCGGCCAGGTGGGCGAGTTCAAGGCGATGGTCAAGGCGCTGCACGCGGCCGGTATCGAGGTGATCCTCGACGTCGTGTACAACCACACCGCCGAGTCCGATCACCAGGGCCCGACGCTGTCTTTCCGCGGCATCGACAACGCCGCCTACTACCGGCTCCGCGACGACGACCCCCGCTACTACGTGGACTACACAGGCTGCGGCAACAGCCTGAACGTCCGGCACCCGCACGCGCTGCAGCTGATCCTGGACTCGCTGCGGTACTGGATCCTGGACATGCACGTGGACGGGTTCCGCTTCGACCTCGCCTCCGCCCTGGCCCGGGAACTGCACGACGTGGACCGGCTGTCGGCCTTCTTCGACCTGGTCCAGCAGGATCCGGTGGTGTCGCAGGTCAAGCTCATCGCCGAGCCCTGGGACGTGGGCGAGGGCGGGTACCAGGTCGGCAACTTCCCGCCGCTGTGGAGCGAGTGGAACGGCAAGTACCGGGACACCGTCCGGGACTTCTGGCGCGGCCAGCCCTACACGCTGGCCGAGTTCGCCTCCCGGCTGACGGGCTCGAGCGACCTGTACGAGACCAGCGGCCGCCGGCCCGTCGCCTCCATCAACTTCATCACCTGCCACGACGGGTTCACCCTGACCGACCTGGTGTCCTACAACCGCAAGCACAACGACGCGAACGGCGAGGACGGCGCGGACGGCACCAACGACAACCGCTCGTGGAACTGCGGCGCCGAGGGCCCGACCAGCGACCCGGCGGTGCTCGAGCTGAGGACCCGGCAGCGGCTGAACTTCCTGGCCACGCTGCTGTGCTCACAGGGCGTCCCGATGCTGCTGGCCGGCGACGAGCTCGGCCGGACCCAGCGTGGCAACAACAACGCCTACTGCCAGGACAACGAGACGTCCTGGGTGGACTGGGATGCGGCGCAGGACGAGCGCAGCCTGCTGGAGTTCGCCCGCGGGGTCGCCGAACTGCGCCGTAAACACCCGGTCTTCCGCCGGCGCCGCTTCTTCACCGGGCCCGGCGAGGGCGCCATGGGCCGGCCCGGGGACATCGCCTGGTTCACCCCGTCCGGCCGGGAGATGACCGATGCGGACTGGAAGACCGGCTACGCGAAGGCCATGGGCGTCTTCCTGAACGGTGACGCCATCACCGAGCCGGATCCCCGGGGCGAGCCGGTCCGGGATGAAACGTTCCTGCTGCTGTTCAGCGCGGACAGCCAGCCGGCCCGGTTCACGCTGCCCGCCGAGGATTTCGGGCACACCTGGGAGGTCGTACTGGACACCGGCGCGGCGGATGGCCTGCCCGCGGCGGCGGTCTCGGGCCACCTGCTGCCGCACCCGGCCCTGCCGGGATCCGAGGCAGCGGTCGCGGCTCAGGTGGAACCGCCGGAGCATCAGGCCGGCTCGACGGTGATGCTCGCGGGCCGCTCCATGATCGTGCTGCGCCGGACCGGCGAGTCCGGTACGGCCGGCTGAGCCTGGCGTGGAGCTGAGCCCGTGCGCCTGATCTATCCCGGCCCGGCCGGCGGCGGGCCGCCGGACCTGGCCCGGCTCTACGCGTACCCGGCCCGGGCCGGGGTGGCGCGGACCGGCCCGGACCAGCCCTGGGTCCGGGTCAACATGATTGAGAGCGCCGACGGGGCCGCGGCGGTGGACGGCCTGTCCGGTGGCCTGGGCGGCCCCGCTGACCGCGAGGTCTTCGGGGTGCTCCGGGCGCTGGCCGGGGTGATCCTGGTCGGCGCGGGCACGGCCCGCGCGGAGGGATACCGCCCGGCCCGGGTGGCGGAGCGCTGGGCGGGGCTGCGCGCGGGACGCCCGGCCACTCCGCCCATCGCCGTCCTGAGCGGGCGGCTGGACCTCGACCCGGCGGGCCCGCTGCTGGCGGGGGCACCGGCCGGGGCCCGCACCATCGTCATCACCACGGAGTCCGCGCCCGCGGCCCGCCGGGCGGACGTGGCCCGGCACGCCGACGTGATCATCGGCGGCGAGCACGAGGTGACCGCCGCGGCCGCGGTCAGCGCGCTGGCCGGGCTGGGCTACCGGGAGGTTCTCGCTGAGGGAGGCCCCCGCCTGCTCGGCCAGCTCGCGGCGGCGGGCCTGATCGACGAGTTGTGCGTGACCATCAGCCCCGTCCTGGCCGGGGGGCCCGCGGGCCGGATCATCCAGGGCCCGGCACCGGCCCCGGGCGGTCCCGCGCCCGCGGGACCCAGCCGCCTGGCGCTCGCTCACGTCCTGGCCGACGGGGACTACCTCCTGTGCCGTTACCGGCGGGCGGGTTCGTAGGGCCCGGCCCGGCTGGCCGGCCAGCCCGGAAAATTCTCCGCAACGAACCGCTCGCGTGGCCGGTCGGCGCGCCGGGGACCTAGCCGCCCGGGCGGCCGAGGATCTCGGCGAGGTCGTAGCTCACCGGCTCCTCCAGCTGGGCGTACGTGCACGAGTGCGGGTCACGGTCCGGGCGCCAGCGGGCGAACTGGGTGGTGTGCCGGAACCTGCGGCCCTCCATGTGGTCGTAACGGACCTCGACCACCCGCTCGGGCCGCAGCGGCACGAAGGACAGGTCCTTGCCGGCGTTCCAGCGGCTCCCCTCCGCCGACCTGGGGTTGCGCGCCGCCGGGGCACCGCCGGCCTCCTCACTTCCGCCCCAGCGCCACGGATGGCCCTCGAACGTGGTGACCAGCGGCTGGAGTTCGGTGAACAGCTCACGGCGGCGGGCCATCGGGAAGGCCCCCACCACGCCCACGCTGGCCAGGTCGCCGGCGTCGGTGTACAGGCCGAGGAGCAGCGAGCCGACCGCGTCCGGGCCGCTTTTGTGCGGCCGGTACCCGGCGACGACGCAGTCCGCGGTGCGCTCATGCTTGATCTTGAACATGACCCGCTTGTCCGGCTGGTACGTGCCGTCCAGCGGCTTGGCGATCAGCCCGTCCAGCCCGGCCCCCTCGAACTGCCGGAACCACCGGACGGCCAGGTCGCGGTCGGTGGTCGCCGGGGTCAGGTGGACCGGGGAGCGGGCCTGGGCCAGGGCCTGCTCCAGCGCGGCCCGGCGCTCCGCGAACGGCTGCCCGCACAGATCGGTGTCGTCCAGGGCCAGCAGGTCGAACGCGATGAAGTGCGCCGGTGTCTGCCCGGCCAGGAGGGCCACGCGGCTGGCCGCCGGGTGGATCCGCTGGAGCAGGGCCTCGAAGTCCAGCTTGCGGCCGGACGCGTCCGGGATCACGATCTCCCCGTCCACCACGCACCGGGACGGCAGGTTGGCGGTGAGGGCCTCGGCCACTTCCGGGAAGTACCGGGTCATCGGGCGCTCGTTGCGGCTGCCGATCTCCACCTCACCCCGGTCAACGAAGACGACCGACCGGAAGCCGTCCCACTTGGGCTCGAAGCTGAACGGGCCCTCGGGTATCTGCGGTACCGGGCGGGCCAGCATCGGCGCGACCGGCGGGTTAACGGGAAGCTGCATGACCCCATCCTGCCTGGCCGGACGCTGGCCCGGACGGCCGGCCGCATCAAGCGGCCGCCTCAGCCGGCCAGATCAGGGCAGGTCAGCCGGGAATCAACAGCGGATCAAGGGGCCGCCCGGGCGGTGCGCGCCGGGGTAGCCTGGGCCGCAGCCGCTAGGCCCGGCAGCAGACCGCCCCGGCGGCGACACCCGCCTGGAGCACGTCGCGGTGCTCCGGATCGTCGTCCGCAACGGGTTCAGCAAGGATCTCGCCGACCTGCTGCTCAGCGACGTGCAGCGGCACGTCCGGATCCTGGCCGCGCACCCGCGCAGCCACGTGCCGCTGGCCTCGCCGGACCAGCGGCAGTCGTTCGCGCACTGACCGGCGCACCAGGGACCGAACCGGGCGCAGTTACACCAAGACCCGGCGCGGCTCGCCCGCGTGGGGCGGGCGGCCGCGGCCGGGCCAGGATGACCGTCAGGCGTTCCTGCGGAGGCGGTCCAGCGCTTCGCGCAGAATCGCGGCGCCATCCGTATCGGTGCGCCGTTCTTTCACGTAGGCCAGATGCGTCTTGTAAGGCTCGCTGTGCGGCGGCCCGGGCGGGTTGTTCTCGTCGCGTCCGGCCGGGTACCCGCAGCGGGGGCAATCCCAGGTCTCGGGCACCGCAGCGTCGCAGGCAAAGCTGGGCCGGGTCTCATGCTTGTTCGAGCACCAGAAGGAGACCCTGATCCTGGGCGCCGCCTCACCACGCTCGGCCTCGCCCATCGGGCCAGCCCCGACCCGGCTTCCCCTGATCGCGTTGCCACTACTCACAGCTCACCCCTTGCTACGTCCGCTCTTGGCCCGCCCGGCGACCCCACGGGTGCCCGCATCACTTGTTCAGCAGCAGATTCAGCCCGATGATGCACAGGAACCACAGGATGCCAGTGAAAATCGTGAGGCGGTCCAGGTTCCGCTCAACTACGGACGATGATCCCAGCGTAGAGGAGACCCCGCCACCGAATAGGTCCGACAGGCCGCCGCCCTTGCCCTTGTGCAACAGCACGAGCAGCATCATCAGCAGGCTGGTGATGATGAGGACGACCGAGATTGCGATGACCACTGCCCTGTCTCGTCCCTCCGGGTGCCTGCCGCGGTCTGCGTATCGTCAACCAGCGCTGAGCTGGACGGTTGCCGCGGGTCAGGCGTCGAGTGCTAGCTTCCGGTACCGGCATATCGTGGCGAACTCACCGGCATCCAGGCTCGCGCCGCCGACCAGCGCACCGTCAATGTCAGGCTGCGTCATGATCGCAGCGATGTTGTCGGCCTTCACCGACCCGCCATACAGGATACGCGTACTTGCGGCTGCTCCGGCGCCGTGACTCCCTGAAACACGGCCGCGGATTGCCTCGCACACCTCCTGCGCGTCCGCGGGTGACGCCACCTCCCCGGTGCCGATGGCCCAGACCGGCTCGTAGGCCAGCACCAGCCCCGCGACCTGTTCCGGTGAGAGGCCGGCCAGGCCTCCGTCGAGCTGGCTGAGGCAGTGGCCAAGGTGCTCACCGGCCCGCCGGACCTCCAGGTGCTCGCCAACGCACAGGATCGGGGTTATCTCAGCGCGGAGCGCCGCCTTCACCTTGGCGTTGACCAGCGCGTCGTCCTCAGCGTGGTACTGGCGGCGCTCGGAATGCCCGGCCAGCACGTAGCTGCAGCCCAGCTTGGCCAGCATCAGCCCGGACACGTCACCGGTGTAGGCGCCCTTGTCGTGCGGTGACAGGTCCTGGGCTCCGTAGCCGATCCGCAGCTTGTCCCCGGCCACCAGGGTCTGCACGCTGCGCAGCGCGGTGAACGGTGGCAGCACCACCACCTCGACGGCGTCGTAGTCGGCGCCGGTGAGCGTGAACGCGAGCTTCTGGACCAGGGCCAGCCCCTCGAAGTGCGTGTTGTTCATCTTCCAGTTGCCGGCCATGAGGGGCTTGCGGCCGGAGGATCCGCCGTTCATCCGCCCACCCCGGGTCCGGCCGCCGCGAGCGCGCTGAGCCCGGGCAGCGTCCGGCCTTCGAGGTACTCCAGGCTCGCCCCGCCGCCCGTGGAGATGTGCGTGAATGCGTCCGCGGGGAAGCCCAGCTGGCGGACGGCGGCCGCGGAGTCGCCGCCGCCGACCACGGTCAGCCCGCTGACCCGGCTGATCGCCTCGGCCACGGCCCGGGTCCCGGCGGCGAAGGCCGGGAACTCGAAGACCCCGGCGGGGCCATTCCAGAAGACCGTCTTCGCGTCGGAAAGCTTCTGGGCGAACAGGGCCCGGGTTTCCGGGCCTATGTCGAGGCTCTCCCGGTCGGCGGGGAATGCGCTGACCGGGACCACGTGGTAGTCCGCGTCCGGGGCGAACCGGTCGGCCGCCACCAGGTCCACCGGCAGGACGACCTCAACCCCCCGCCGGGACGCCTCGGCCAGCACCTCCTTGACCTGGGGGATCTGGTCGGCTTCCAGCAGGGACTTGCCCACCTCATAACCCTGGGCCGCGAGGAAGGTGTAGGACATCCCCCCGCAGATGATGAGCCGGTCCGCCCGGCTGAGCAGGTTGCCGATGACCGCGAGCTTGTCGGACGGCTTGGCCCCGCCCAGGACCACCACGTACGGCCGCGGCGGGTCGGAGGTGAGCTGGCGGAGCACCGCGATCTCGGCGATCACCAGCTCCCCGGCGGCGTGCGGGAGCAGCGCGGGCACGTCGTACACGCTGGCGTGCTTGCGGTGCAGGGCACCGAAGCCGTCGCCGACGTAGCAGGTGGCCGGCGCGGCGAGCCGGGCGGCGAGCCCCGCCCGCTCGGCGTCGTCCTTGCTGGTCTCGGCCGGCTCGAACCGCACGTTCTCCAGCAGGCCGACGTCGCCGTCGCCCAGCCCGGCCGCCAGGGCCGCGGCTGATTCCCCGGCCACGTCCCCGGCCAGCGGGACCGGCTGGCCCAGCAGCTCGCTGAGCCGGGCGGCGACCGGCCGCAGCGAGGGCCCGCCGGCGGCCCGGGCGGCGTACCCGTCCCCCTTGGGCCGGCCGAGGTGAGCGCAGATGACTACCCGCGCGCCGCGTCCGGTCAGCTTCCTGATGGTGGGCAGGCTGGCCTGGATCCGGCCGTCATCGGTGATCACGTCGCCGTCGCGCGGGACGTTCAGGTCCGCCCGGAGCAGGACAACCTGCCCGGCCACGTCAAGATCGTCGATGCGCTTCATCGGAGCTGGGCGCCGACGAGCGCGGTGAGGTCGGCGAGGCGGTTGGAGTAGCCCCACTCGTTGTCGTACCAGCCGATGATCTTGACCTGGTCGCCGAAGGTCATCGTGAGCAGCGAGTCGAACGTGCAGGACCAGGGGGTGCCGACGATGTCGGAGGACACGATCTTGTCCGCCGTGTAGTGCAGGTACCCCTTGAGCGCGCCCTCGGCGGCCGCCTTGAACGCGGCGTTCACCTCGTCCTTGGTGACCTCCCGGGACAGCTGGACGACCAGGTCGGTCACGGACCCGTCCGGCACCGGGACCCGCATGGCCATCCCGTCGAACTTGCCCTTCAGCTCGGGCAGGACGAGGGCGGTGGCCTTGGCCGCGCCGCTGCTGGTCGGGATGATGTTCTGGGCCGCGGCCCGGGCCCGGCGCAGGTCCTTGTGCGGGAAGTCCAGGATCACCTGGTCGTTGGTGTAGGCGTGGATGGTGGTCATCAGGCCCTTGACCACACCGAAGTTGTCGTTGAGCACCTTGGCCATCGGGGCCACGCAGTTCGTGGTGCACGAGGCGTTCGAGATGATGTCGTGCTGGGCGGGGTCGTAGGCGCCGTCGTTCACGCCCATCACGATCGTGATGTCCTCGTCGGAGGCGGGCGCGGAGATGATCACCTTCTTGGCGCCGGCGTCGAGGTGCTTGCGCGCGTCCCCCGCCTTGGTGAACCGCCCGGTGGACTCGATCACCACGTCCACCCCGAGGTCCCGCCAGGGCAGCGCGGCGGGATCCCGCTCGGCGAGCACGGCGAGCCTCTTGTCACCCACCCTGATCGCGTCACCGTCCACGCTGACGTCCTGCGCGAGGGTGCCCAGCACCGTGTCGTACTTGAGCAGGTGCGCCAGGGTGGCGGTGTCGGTCAGGTCGTTCGCCGCGACGATCTCGATACTCCCGGCGCCGCCCTGCCCCGCGGCCGCCGCGGCGTTCACGGCCCGCCAGTAGTTCCGCCCGATGCGGCCGAATCCGTTGATGCCCACGCGGATAGTCACGGCTGCGCCTCTCCTCGTCCCTTAGCTCTCGTCCCGGCCCTGCGCTGGCCCGAACCCAGCGCTGCGCCTGCGTTCCCGGCTTCGACCCTATCGGACACCGGCCGCCGCGCGGGCATACCCGGAAGGCCGTGGACAGGCTGGGCTCACCCGGCGTGACCGGCTGCCCGGTGCCGCGCCCTGGCTGTCGCGGTACCGGGGGATTCACCCCGGGCGCTACTGCGTCATCATCTCCGCCGTCAGGCTGGACTCGGTGTCGGGGACACCCAGATCACGGGCCCGCTTATCCGCCATGGCCAGCAGCCGCCGGATCCGCCCGGCGATCGCGTCCTTGGTCAGCGGCGGCGAGGCCAGCTGCCCCAGTTCCTCCAGGCTGGCCTGCCGGTGCTCGATGCGCAGCCGGCCGGCCAGGGTCAGGTGGTCGGGCGCCTCAGCGCCCAGGATCTCCAGCGCCCGCTCCACCCGGGCGCCGGCCGCGACCGCGGCCCGGGCGCTGCGCCGCAGGTTCGCGTCGTCGAAGTTGGCCAGCCGGTTGGCGGTGGCCCGGACCTCCCGGCGCATCCGCCGTTCCTCCCAGGCCAGCACGCTGTCGTGGGCCCCGAGCCGGGTCAGCAGCGCGCTGATCGCGTCGCCGTCCCGGACCACGACCCGGTCCACCCCGCGTACCTCGCGGGCCTTGGCGTGGATCTTCAGCCGCCGGGCCGCGCCCACCAGGGCCAGTGCCGCTTCCGGGCCCGGGCAGGTGATCTCCAGGGACATCGACCGGCCCGGGCCGGTCAGGGAGCCGTGGGCCAGGAACGCGCCGCGCCAGGCCGCCTCGCAGTCGCACGTGGTACCCGACACGACCTGCCGGGGCAGCCCCCGGACCGGCCGGCCGTAGTTGTCCACCAGGCCCGTCTGCCGGGCCAGGCTATCCCCGTCCTTGCGGACCCGGACCACGTAGCGGTTGCCCTTGCGCAGGCCGCTCGGAGCCAGCACGATCAGGTCCGAGGAATGGCCGAACACCTCCGCGATATCCTTGCGCAGCCGCCGCGCGGCCACGCCGGTATCCAGCTCGGCCTCCACCACGATGCGCCCGCTGGCCAGGTGCAGTCCCCCGGCGAACCGCAGCAGTGCGGACACCTCCGCCTTGCGGCAGCACGGCTTGAGCACCGTCACGCGGCTGAGCTCGTCTTTGACCAGGCCGGTCATTGCCATCGGCGTCACTCCCCCTCGAAAATCTCTGCGAACGCCCCGGCCAGCTGACGCGGGTCGTGGCGCGGTGTCCCGTCGCGCATGGCCAGGTCGGCCAGCACCAGCCGGCCGCCCAGCAAGCCCGCCGCCTTCTCCAGATCGGCGGCCGCGCCCCCCGCGGCCCCGCGATCGGCGAGCACGATGTCAATCTTGAGCTGCGGCGCGTGGTCGGCCAGCACTTCCAGGTGAGTCTGCGGGGAGAACCCGTCCGTCTCCCCGGGCTGCCCGACCAGGTTCAGGGCGACGATCCGCCGGGCCGGCGTGCTGATCAGCGCCTGGGCCAGCTCGGGGACCATCAGGTGGGGCAGCACGCTGGTGAACCAGGACCCGGGCCCGAGCACCACCCAGTCGGCGTCCAGGACCGCGGTGACCGCCTCCGGGCAGGCCGGGGGGTCCTCCGGGATCAGCGACACCGAACGGACCCGGCCCGTGGTGGACGCGCATGCGACCTGGCCGCGCACCGTGCTCAGCGCGAGCGGGCACTGCGGGTCAGCTCCCTGCACCTCGGCCACGAGGTCGAGCGGGACGGACGCCATGGGCAGCACCCGGCCGTGCGCGCCGAGCAGGCGGCCGACCCAGTCCAGGCCCAGGACCGTGTCCCCGAGCAGCTCCCACAGCGCCACGATCAGCACGTTGCCCACCGCGTGCCCGCCCAGCTCCTGCTCCCCGGTGAAGCGGTGCTGGACGACCCGGCTCCAGGTCGTGCCCCAGGCGTCGTCCCCGCACAGCGCGGCCAGCGCCATCCGCAGGTCACCGGGCGGCAGGACACCGTACTCGCGGCGCAGCCGCCCGCTGGAGCCCCCGTCGTCGGCCACGGTCACGATCGCGCTCAGCTGGCGGGTCACCCGGCGCAGCGCCGAGAGCGCGGCGAACAGGCCGTGCCCGCCGCCGAGCGCCGCGACCTTGGGGTTCAGCAGCCGGACAGAGGGAACCACGCCCTCGTCGGTCCCGCCCGAGCTGGAAGGGCCAAGGCGCGGCGAGCCGGGGGCAGCCAGGCCAGCCGTCATTCGCGCCCCAGATCCCGGTGCACGACCTGGACGGCCGGGCCTTTGGCGCTCAGCTGGCCGGCGATCTGCTCGGCCACCGCCACGCTCCGGTGCTTGCCGCCCGTGCAGCCGATCGCCAGCGTGACGAAGCGCTTGCCCTCCCGCTCGTACCCGGCCAGCACCACCGCCAGCGAGGCCAGGTAGGAGTCCAGGAATTCCGCGGCCCCGGGGCGGCTGAGCACGTAGTCCCGGACCGGCTCGTCCTTCCCGGTGAGCTCGGCCAGCTCGGGGACCCACCGCGGGTTGGGCAGGAAGCGGCAGTCGGCCACGATGTCGGCGTCCACCGGCAGCCCGTACTTGTAGCCGAACGACACCACGTTCACCCGCAGCGTGGCCGGTGCGTCGGCGCTGAACGCGTCGTGCATCCGGGCCCGCAGCTCGTGCACGTTCAGCGCCGAGGTGTCGATGACGAGGTCGGCTTCTTCGCGGACGCCGCGGAGCAGTTCCCGCTCCGCGGCGATGCCCTCCACCACCCGGCCGTCCTCCTGCAGCGGGTGCGGGCGGCGGACGCTCTCGAACCGGCGGACCAGGGTGTCGTCGCTGGCCTCCAGGAACACGACCCGCGGCCGGACGCGCCGGGCGGCCAGCTCGCCGATGGCCGTCTGCAGGTCGGTCGAGAACGCCCGGCTGCGCACGTCCATCACGGCCGCGATCCTCGGCACCGCGCCCATGGCCCGGCGGGCCAGCTCGATCATGGTCGGGAGCAGGCCGGGCGGCAGGTTGTCGGCCACGAACCAGTCCAGGTCCTCGAGGGATTTGGCCGCGGTGCTCCGTCCCGCGCCGGACATCCCGGTAATGATCACGATGTCCGGGCCTGACTCACCCATCGCCGCTGCGCCCCCCGATATCACTGCCATTGTGCGCGCTGTTCCCCTGCTGGTCTGCCGGTGGCTCCTCCGCGGGCGGCCCCGGCCCCCCGTCCGCCGGCCCCGTCCGCCGGCCCCGTCCGCCGGCGGCTCCGGCCGCAAGGCGGCCAGCACCGCGCTCGCGACCCGCGGGCCGATGCCAGGGAGCCCGGCGATCTCGGGCTCGGTGGCGCTGGCGAGCCTGCGCACGGAGCCGAAGTGCCGTAGCAGCGTAGCCCGCCGCGCCGGGCCTAGTCCCGGGACCGAGTCAAGCTCGCTCACCGCGAGCGCCTTTGAGCGTTTTGCCCGGTGGTATGTGATGGCGAAGCGGTGTGCCTCGTCACGGACCCGCTGCAGCAGGTACAGGCCCTCGCTGCTGCGGGGCAGGATCACCGGAGAGTCGTCGCCGGGCAGCCAGACTTCTTCCAGCCGCTTGGCCAGGCCGCAAGCGGCGACGTCCTCGATGCCCAGCTCGTCGAGCGCCCGCGCCGCGGCGGCGACCTGGGCCGGCCCGCCGTCGATCACGACCAGGTTGGGCGGGTAGGCGAACTTCCGCTGCCGCGCCGCCTCGGCGGAGACTTCCGGGTCACCGAGCTGGTCAAGCTCGCCGGTGGCCTCCCGCTCGTCCAGGTAGCGGCGGAACCGGCGCAAGATCACCTCGTGGATCGCGGCGACGTCGTCGGTCCCGTCGAGGCCCCGGATGCTGAACCGCCGGTACTCCGACTTGCGGGCCAGGCCGTCCTCGAACACGACCATGGACGCGACCACGTGCGTGCCCTGCAGGTTGGATACGTCGTAGCACTCGATGCGCAGCGGGGCCTCGTCCAGGCCCAGCGCTTCCTGGATCTCGTGCAGGGCGCGGCTGCGGGTGGTCAGGTCGCTGGCCCGCCGGGTCTTGTGCAGGGCCAGCGACTCGGCGGCGTTGCGGGCCACGGTCTCCAGCAGTGCCTTCTTGTGCCCCCGCAGCGGCACCCGGAGCCTGACCGGGCCGCCGCGGCGGCCCGCGAGCCACTCCTCCACCGCCGGCGAGTCGGGCGGGAGTTCCGGGACCAGCACCTCGCGCGGGATGCCCGCGGACCGGCTGGCCGGGCGCGCGTTGCCGCGCTGCCCCATGGTCGGCTCCGCGCCGTCCGGGATCTCCGTGCCCGCCGACGGGCCGGCCACCGCGTCGTCGCTGTAGACCTGACCCAGGAACTGCTCGACGAGCTCGCCGGTGCTCACGTCCTCGACCTTGTCCACCACCCAGCCGCGCTGCCCGCGGACCCGGCCGTCCCGCACGTAGAAGACCTGGACCGCCGCCTCCAGCTGGTCCTCGGCCAGCGCGATCACGTCGCAGTCGGTGCCGTCGCCCAGCACCACGGTCTGCTTCTCCAGCGCGCGCTGGAGCGCCTTGATGTCGTCGCGCAGGCGGGCGGCCCGCTCGTACTCCTCGGCCCGGGCGGCCTCGCGCATCTCGGCTTCCAGGCGGCGGATGAAGCGGTCCGTCTGGCCGGCCATGAAGTCGCAGAATTCCTCGGCCAGCAGCCGGTGCTCGGCCTCGCTGACCCGGCCCACGCACGGGGCCGAGCACTTGCCGATGTAGCCGAGCAGGCAGGGCCGCCCGATCTGGCCGGCCCGCTTGAACACCCCGGCCGAGCAGGTGCGGACCGGGAACACCCGCAGCAGCGCGTCGACCGTTTCCCGGATCGCCCACGCGTGCGAATACGGGCCGAAATAACGAACCCCGCGCCGCTTGGCGCCACGCATGACCATGACCCGCGGGAAGTCTTCGCTCATGGTGACCGCGAGATAGGGATAGCTCTTGTCGTCGCGGTACCGGACGTTGAACCGGGGGTCGAACTCCTTGATCCAGGAGTACTCCAGCTGGAGCGCCTCGACCTCGGTGGCCACCACGGTCCAGTCGACCTTGGCGGCGGTGCGCACCATGGTCTGGGTCCGCGGGTGCAGGCTGGCGAAATCCGCGAAATAGGAATTCAGCCGCTGCCTGAGATTCTTCGCCTTTCCGACGTAGATGACCCGGCCGTGCGCATCCCGGAACCGGTACACGCCCGGCGACTCGGGAATGGACCCTGGCGCTGGCCGGTAGGACTGCGGATCTGCCACCCGGTAACTCTATGCGTGGTCGCCGACGGCATAGCGTGCGGCGAGCGCGGCGCCACGCGCGCCGGCCCGGTCCAGGTCGGGAACCAGCGCGAAATCGACCAGCTTGGCCTGCTCGGTCCGGAGCGTGGTGTGCTCGCGGATCCGCCCGAGGAACCATTCCGCGAACGCGGGATCGGCTTCGACCACGCCCCCGCCCACGAAATAGGTGCCCGGATCGGTGAACATGGCCGCGATGGAGAAGACCCGGCCGAGCGCCATGGCCTGCTGCTCGAAGATCTTCAGGGCCAGCGGGTCGCCCGCCTCACCGTAGCCCCGGACCAGCTTGGCCGCCAGGGACAGCGGCTGGACCTCGGCCAGCCCGTGTCCGGGGTAGCGGCTCAGCCAGTATGGCAGCAGGTTCTGCTCGATCCCGCTCAGCGACGCGAAGCTCTCCACGTCGCCGCGCAGCCCGCAGTTGCAGGCCGGCACCGGCTGGCCCTCGCCGAGCAGCCCCTCCAGCGGGATCTGGACGTGGCCGAGTTCACCCGCCATGCCGGCTACCCCGCTCACCACCTGGCCCGCCTCGACCAGGCCGCCGCCCAGCCCGGTGCCGACGATGACCGACACCGACGAGTGGTGCGGCGCGTCGTCGCCGAACCGCACGTAGTGCGCGTACAGCGTGGCGGCGTTGGCGTCGTTGGTGTACACGACGGGCAGGCCCAGCCGCTCCTCCAGTGCGGCGCGGATGTTGAAGCCGCCCCAGCCGGGATGGCCGAAGTTCGTGGCCCCCCGGGAAGACAGGATCCCGTCCCCGCTCGCCGGGCCGGGGGTGTCCAGCCCGACCGCACCCACCGTGGCCCGGTCCACCCCGGTGACGTCCAGGACCTGCGCGAACGAGGCAGCCAGCGCCCCGATGGCGACGTCCGGGCCCTCGCGGACCCGGCTCGGCCGCTCCAGCATGTGCTCGACCAGGAACTGGCCTGAGGGATCGAGCACCGTAGCGTTGTTCATGGTGCCGCCGTTGTCCAGGCCGACGACGAACGACGGGGGCGAGCTTGCCATCCTGACCCTTTCCTGCCGGTGTCCTGGCGGCAGCGTAACGCCTATGCCGCCGTGGCTGCAGGGGCCGGCGGCCCCACCTGGGCGCGCGGCGCCGGTGCCCGCGCGCCGGGGGGGCTCACTCCGCGAACGCCTCGGCCGGCGGGCAGGCACACACCAGGTTCCGGTCGCCGTAGGCCTGGTCGATACGGCGCACCGGGGGCCAGTACTTCGCCCGCCGGTCGCCGGGCAGCGGGTACGCCGCCCCGGCCCGCTCGTACGGGTGCTTCCAGTCGGCCTCGAGCAGCATGGACGCCGTGTGCGGGGCATTGCGCAGCGGGTTGTCCTGGCGGTCGTACTCCCCGGAGGCGACCATCCCGATCTCCCGCCGGATCGCGATCATGGCGTCGCAGAAGCGGTCCAGCTCGGCCAGGTTCTCGCTCTCGGTGGGCTCGACCATCAGCGTGCCGGCGACCGGGAACGACATGGTCGGCGCGTGGAACCCGTAGTCGATCAGGCGCTTCGCCACGTCCTCGACGGTCACCCCGGTCTGCCGGGTGAGGGGCCGCAGGTCCAGGATGCACTCATGCGCGACGAGGCCGCCGCGCCCGGTGTACAGCACCGGGTAGTGCGGGCCGAGGCGGGCGGCCACGTAGTTGGCCGTGAGGATGGCGACCTCGGTGGCCCGGCGCAGCCCGTCCGGTCCCATCATCCGGAGGTACGCCCAGGAGATCGGCAAGATCCCCGCCGATCCATAGGGCGCCGCCGCTACCGGATGCGTTTCGGGACGGTCGGCAAGCTCGCTGGCGAGGCGGGGCGCGCCGGAGGCGCGTTCCCTCCGAGCCGGCGACTCGCGGGGGGTTTCGGGGGGTCGCCCCCCCGGGAGAAATGGCGCGAGGTGGGCACGGGCGGCGACCGGGCCGACGCCGGGGCCACCGCCGCCGTGCGGGATGCAGAACGTCTTGTGCAGGTTCAGGTGCGACACGTCCGCGCCGAACCAGCCCGGCCGGGCCAGGCCGACCAGCGCGTTCAGGTTCGCCCCGTCCACGTATACCTGGCCGCCAGCCTCGTGGACCGCCTCGCAGACCTGCGTCACGGTCTCCTCGAATACCCCGTTGGTGGACGGGTAGGTCAGCATGATCGCGGCGATCTGCCCGCCCCGCTCGTCCAGCTTGGCGTGCAGGTCAGCCACGTCGATCGCGCCGTCGTGGCCGCACTTGACCACCACGACCCGCAGGCCCGCCAGGACCGCGCTGGCCGCGTTGGTCCCGTGCGCCGACTCCGGGATCAGGCAGATCTCACGGCCGGCGTCACCGCGGGAGCTGTGGTAGCCCCGGATGGCCAGCAGGCCCGCCAGCTCGCCCTGAGACCCGGCGTTGGGCTGCACGGACACCGCGTCGTATCCGGTGATCTCGGCCAGCCACCGTTCCAGGTCGCTGATCAGCTCGGCGTACCCGGCGGCCTGCGCGGGGGGCGCGAAGGGATGCAGGCCGGCGAACTCCGGCCAGCTCACCGGCTCCATCTCGGCGGCCGCGTTCAGCTTCATCGTGCACGAGCCGAGCGGGATCATCGAGCGGTCCAGCGCGATGTCGAAATCGGCGAGGCGGCGGAGGTAGCGCAGCATGGCCGTCTCGCTCCGGTGCTCACGGAAGACCGGGTGGGCCAGGTACCCCGAGCTCCGGGCCAGGCCGGCCGGGAGCACCGGGCCGGACTCCGCGAGCCGGCCGGGGACCGCAGCCCCGTCCTGCCCGGCGGCCAGCAGCGCGGCTACCTCCAGCAGCTCGGCGTCGGTGGTCGTCTCGTCGCAGGCGATGCCGATCGTGTCGGCGTCGGCCAGGAGCAGGTTGTAGCCGGCTTCCCGGGCCCGGTCCACGGCCGCGGCGGCCCCGCCGGGCAGGCGGACCCGGATCGTGTCGAAGAATCCCCCCGCCGGTGCGGCCAGGCCGCTTTCCCGCAACGTGGCGGCCAGCCGGGCCGCGCGCCCGTGCACGCCGGCGGCGATCGCGGCCAGTCCCCCCGGCCCGTGGTACACCGCATACATCGCGGCCATCACGGCCAGCAGCACCTGCGCGGTGCAGATGTTGCTGGTCGCCTTTTCCCGCCGTATGTGCTGCTCGCGGGCCTGCAGCGCGAGCCGGTACGCCGGCCGCCCGTCCGCGTCCAGGGACACCCCCACCAGCCGGCCGGGCAGCTGCCGGCGCAGGTCGTCACGGGTCGCGATGTACGCCGCGTGCGGGCCGCCGTAGCCCATCGGCACGCCGAACCGCTGGGTGCTGCCCACCGCGATGTCGGCGCCCAATTCGCCGGGCGGCACCAGCAGGGTCAGGGCCAGCAGGTCGGCGGCGACGGCCGCCAGCGCGCCCCGGGCGTGCGCGGCCTCGATGGCCGGGCGGAGGTCCCGGATCTCCCCGCTGGCCCCCGGATACTGCAGCAGGATCCCGAACAGCTCGCCCTCGGGCTGTGCCGCGATGAGCTCCGGGGTGACCGGGGCGGTCACGAGCTCGATCCCGAGCGGCTCGGCCCGGGTGGCCAGCACGGCCAGGGTCTGCGGCAGGCAGTCCGCGTCGGCCAGGAAGATCCGGCCACGCCGGGCCGCCCGCCGGGCCAGCGTCATGGCCTCCACGGCGGCGGTCGCCTCGTCCAGCAGGGAGGCTCCGGCCACCGGCAGCGAGGTCAGGTCCTCGATGAGGGTCTGGAAGGTGAGCAGCGCCTCGAGCCGCCCCTGCGAGATCTCCGGCTGGTACGGGGTGTAGGCCGTGTACCAGGCCGGGTTCTCCAGCACGTTGCGGCGGATCACCGCCGGGGTGTGCGTGCCGTAGTAGCCCAGCCCGATCATGGAGCGGGCGACGGTGTTCCGGGCGGCCAGCCGGCGCAGCTCGGCAAGCGCTTCCGCCTCGGACAGCGCGGGCGGCAGGCCCAGCGGCCTCGGGTCCCCGATACCCGGGGGCAGCGCCGCCCGGGTCAGCTCGCCCAGCGTGGCATGGCCGGTCGCCGCGAGCATCCGCTGCTGCTCGGCCGGGGATGGCCCGATGTGACGTGATTCGAAGGCCGCTGCCTCGGGCCGGGGTGCGCCAGGCTCCGTGCTGTCCAGATTGCGCCCGTCAAGCGCCGGTGCCGCAGATATCGGTGCCTCAAAAGTCATCGGAGCCTCCAGAGGGAGCCGCCAGGCACGCCCGTGCCTGCCTGTCCTCCCCCTCTGTCGCCGCCCGCCCGGTGGCCGCACGCCGCCTGCAGGCGCGCCGCGCCCGGTGGCGGTGGCCCGCCCCGCGCGTGTACTCCAGAGATGCCTGTCCCGTCCGGTCCTGGGTGCCTGAGAGGTTCCGGGGAGGTTGCCCCTTCGGCGCCCCGCACTGGCTGCGCGGAGTCTCTCCCGGACGGTGTGATCGGCGGTACCGAGCTTACCCGAGCCCGGGCCGGTGACCGGCGAGCCCCGCGGGGCAGTTCTGCCCGGGCCGCCGCGGGGTCAGCCGGTCCGGCGGGCCCGCCGCCGGGCCAGCTCGTCCGCGTGCGTGCTCCCGGTGGCCTCCGGCGTTCCGTCCGCGGCCTCGCCCGCCTGCTCGGCAGGCAGCTCGGCCAGCGTCCCGTCAACCTCCTGCCAGATGCGGCCGAGTGCGATGCCGAACACGCCCTGCCCGCCCTGCAGCAGGTTGACGACCTCGTCCGAGGAGGTGCACTCGTAAACGGAGACGCCGTCGCTCATCAAAGTGACCTTGGCCAGGTCGCCGGTGCCCCGGCTGCGCAGATGGGCCACGGCGGCGCGGATCTGCTGGAGCGAGATGCCGGTGTCCAGCAGCCGCTTGACCACCTTGAGCACAAGGATGTCCCGGAAGCTGTACAGCCGGGCCGAGCCGGATCCCTGGGCGGCCCGTACGCTGGGCTCGACCAGCCCGGTCCGGGCCCAGTAGTCGAGCTGGCGGTAGGTGATCCCGGCGGCTGAGCACGCGGTGGGCCCGCGGTAGCCGATTCCTTCCGGCCGGGAGGCGACGTCGTCGCCGAACAGCAGCCCCTGCTCCCCGGCCTGCCGGATGGCCGCACCGCGGACTCCGGGTGAATCGCTGTTACCTTTGGTTACCGCCACGCCTGCCTCCACCCGGGAACTCGCCACCCTGGGTACTCGTCTCGCACGGTAGGCCGCCAGCGGCGGGTGCGTCAACGATCGCCGGCGGCGCGTCGCCGCCGGACTCCACACCCACCCTACGCCGGGCGCCGCGGCGGGCGGTCAGGTCGCGCGCCCGAAGTCCTCCGGGGTGATGGTGTCGAGGAACTCGCGGAACTTCTCGACCTCATCTTCCTGCTCGTCCGGGATGGCCACGCCTGCCTCATCGAGGACTTCCTCGCTGGCGTAGATGGCCGCGCCGGTGCGCAGGGCGAGGGCGATGGAATCCGATGGCCGGGCGCTGACTTCCTTCCCGTTCGAGAAGATCAGGTCCGCGAAGAAGATGCCGTCCCGCAGCGCGGTGATGTTCACCGTCTGGAGCTGGACTTCGAGCGCCTCGAGCACATCCCGGAACAGGTCGTGGGTGAGCGGGCGCGCGGGGACCATGCCCTGCTGGGCGAAAGCGATCGCGGTTGCCTCGACCGGCCCGATCCAGATCGGCAGGTATCGGTCCCCCTGCGTCTCCTTCAGCAGGACGATGGGCTGGTTCGTGGGCATCTCGACCCGGACGCCGACGACCTCCATCTTCCTCACGGCGGCTCCGTCCTCATACGCGCCTGACGCGCTGCCTCATGCATGGGCCCTGCGGTGGGCACTCCCCTGCCAACGTACACCCGTGCCGGCGCAAAGTGCTGTGGCGGCCGGCCCGGCCGGGCCTGCTCACGCCCCTGACCTGGCTGCGGCCGGCCCGGCGAATCCGGACTCGTCATATCCCGCACCCCCCAGCCTGATTTCGGTCGGGGTGGGCTGATCGGTCTCACTGGACCAGGCTGCCTGGGCCGCCCCGGCCAGCCCGTCGGTCTGCAGGCCGGCGTCGGCCAGGGCGCTGCCCATCAGCGACGCGTGCAACTGGAGGGACAGGGCGGCGATTTCGTGGGCGGTCTGCCCGGCACGCTCCTGCGACCCGTGGCTGCGCTGGCGGCGTGTGGGGGCCACCACCTGCTCGATCAGGGATGTCTCGCGCTCGACCGCGGCCCGGACGGCGCGCAGGTGGCGTGCCTGCACCCCGTACCGGCCGAGCGCCACGATGATCCGTGCGGCGTCCAGGGCCTCCGGCCCGTACTGCCGTCCCGAGGCCCGGACCAGTCCGAAGTCTTCCAGTTCGGCCAGGAAGCTGTCGTCGATCCCGGCCGCGTCGAGCAGTTCCCGGCGGCTCAGTGGCCGGCGGCCGCGCCGCCGCGGCGAGTCGTCGGGTTCCTCCCCCGTGCCGTCCTCAGCGGCGGCCAGCCGGTCCTTGATCACCCGGAGCGGCAGGTACTGGTCGCGCTGGGCGGTCAGGATGTACCGCAGCCGCGCCACGTCGGCGGGCCCGAACCGCCGGTATCCCGACGGTGCCCGGGCCGGCTGGATCAGGCCCTCGGACTCCAGGAAGCGGATCTTGGACACGCTGACATCGGGGAACTCGCCCCGGAGCTGGGCCAGCACCTCACCAATGCCGAAAGAAGCCCGGGCAGGCTGAGCGCTCATGCCCCTACCTGGGCGCCCCCGCCGCCACGCTCGTACTGGGGCCGCCGCCCGGTCAGGAAGACCAGCCGGAACTTGCCGATCTGGACCTCGTCGCCGCCATTCAGCGGCGCCTCCTCGATCCGCTCCTGGTTGACGTAGGTGCCATTGAGGCTGCCGACGTCGCGCACGGTGAAGCGATCGCCATGACGGTAGAACTCGGCGTGCCGCCGCGAGACCGTCACGTCGTCGAGGAAGATGTCGCTGTCGCGGTGCCGCCCGGCCGTGGTGATGTCGTGGTCGAGCAGGAACCGGCTGCCCGCGTTCGGGCCGCGCCTGACCACCAGGAGCGCCGTGCCAGGGGGCAGGGAGTCTTCCGGTGAGGCCTGGTCGGTGAACTCGTCGTAGTCGGCCTCGGCCAGATCCCCGCCGAGCGAGATCGTCGATGTGGTCTCGCCGGGGCGCTCGGCCCCCCCTCGCGCCAGCATCGTCCCGCAATGCAGGCAAAAACGCGCGTCGTCAGGATTGGCCTGACCGCAGCGTGTGCAGTAGATGCTTGGCATGTCGTGGCCCAGCCTCTCCTCTGCTGGCCATGGGCTCGGGGCGGGGATCACGTCGGACCTGGCCCGTTCCCCGTGCTCAGATGATGCGTGCTCGGACGTAGCGTGCTGACCGGACACAGTCCACGCTACCTGGGGCGCGCCCGGCCGGTCCATGCGCCACGCGCGGCGTCCCGACGGGGTGAAGCGGGCCCGCCACCCCTGGCGGCGTCCTTGGCCCGGAGATGACTGCCCGGGAGACGACTCCGCCCCGCCGGACGAGCCCGGGCCGCTCTCGCGACGCCTCCGCCACATCCTGGCCGCACCTCCGACGCACGATCCGTGCACGCTCCGATGAGGTGGATTGTCTCACGGGTGGCGATGTCCTCGTTGGGCACTTAAGCTGGCCAGCTTAACGCCCTGACCGAGCCGTGACTGGTTATTTGCCGGAGCGCTCCGCCCGGCGGGCCGGTTAATTGCCGGAGCGCTCCGCCCGGCGGGCCGGTTAATTGCCGGAGCGCTCCGCTACGGCGGCCCACTCGTCCAGAAGCGCCTGGGCGGTGTCGGCGTCGGCGCCCTCGGCCCACAGGTGCGTCACAGCCTCCGCGGGGTCGGGCAGGACCAGGACCCAGCCGCCGTCGGGCTCCTCGATCCGCACCCCGTCGGTGGTGTCCACGATCCGGTCGCCAGCCGCTTCCACCACGGTGCGCATCACGCTGCCCTTGGCCGCCCATGGCGTGGGCATGGACCGGCGCAGCAGGTGCGCGGTGGGGATCCGGGCGTCGATCTGGCTGAGGGACAGGCGGGTCCGGGCGACCAGGCCGAGCAGCCGCGCGAAGGCCGCGATGCCGTCGAGGGTCCGGCTGAACTCCGGCACCACGTAGCCTCCGCGGCCGTCCCCTCCGAAGATGACGTCGTCCCCCGCGGTGGCCTGGGTGAGGCCGTGCAGCGAGGTGGGCGTCCAGTCCACGTGGACGCCGTGAAACCGGCAGACCTGCTCGGCTACCCGGGTGGTGGTCACCGGGAGCGCTATCCGGCCGGACCGCCGCTCGGCCGCGATAAGGTCCAGGGCGACCAGCAGGGCCCGGTCGTCACTGATCATCGCGCCCTTGTCGTCCACCAGCATGATCCGCTCGCCGACCTGGTCGAACCGCACCCCGAACGCGGCGCGGGACGAGGCGACCAGCTCCGACAGCCGCTGCATGCCCGCCCGGACCTGGGCCAGGCTCTGGGTGGGGGTGCCCTCGTCGAGGCGGTTGTTGACCGTGAGCGCCTCCACGCCGAGACGGCCGAGGAGGCTGGGCAGCACCAGCGACACCGTGCCGCCGGCGCAGTCCACCACGACCTTCAGCCCCGCCTCGCGCACCCCCGTCATGTCGATGCTCCGCGCGAGTTCCTGGGTGTAGGAATCGACGACCCGGGACGGGTAGGTGAGCTCGGCGATCTCCCCCGGGAAGGCCCGCCGGTACTCCTGCCGGGAGAACACCCGCTCCAGCTTGCGCGCGGCCACCTGGGACAGTTCCGCGCCCCGCTCGTCCAGGAACACGATGTCGATCGACTGCGGGTCACCGGAGGTGGTGCGCAGCGCGATGCCGCCGCTGCACGCGCTGCGCGCGGTCTGGAACCGGGCTACTGGCAGCGGCTGCGCCTCCAGGTCCACCACGTTGATCGCGCTGGAGTTGAGCGCGCACTGGACAGCGCGCTTGAACGCCCGCGCGGCGCGGGACACGTCGCGCGAGGTGGTGACCATCGAGCCTTTCTTCAAGGTGGTCGCGTAGGCGCTGGACAGCCGCACGCACAGCTCCGGCGTGATCTCGACGTTGACCAGGCCGGACACGCCGCGCGGCCCGAACAGGGTGCGCTGGCCGCGGGATTCCCAGATGACGCTGGTGTTGACCACCGCGCCCGCCTCGATGGTCTTGAACGGGTAGACCTTGACGCCCGCGGAGAGATAGGCCTCCGGCTCGATCACGCACTCGTCCCCGACCACCGCGCCTTCCTCGATCCGCGCGGAGGGCATCACGTCGGTGTTCTTGCCGATGACGCAGCCACGCAGGGTGACGCCCTGGCCCACGTAGACGTTGTTGTGCACGACGGCGCGGTGCAGGAAGGCGCCTTCCTTGACCACCACGTTGCTGCCCAGCACGGTGAACTCGCGCAGTTCCGCGCCCGGCTCGACCTTGGCGTAGTCCCCGATGCAGAGGGGGCCGGACAGCAGGGCCTCGGGGTCGACCTCAGCGCCCTCGGCCACCCAGACTCCCGGTGATACCTCGAACCCGTCGAGTTCGGTGTCCACCCGGCCGGACAGCACGTCGGCCTGGGCCTTGAGGTAGCTCTCGTGGGTGCCGACGTCCTCCCAGTAGCCGTCGGCGATCCAGCCGAACAGCGGCGCGGCGCGCTTGAGCAGGGCGGGGAACACGTCAGCTGACCAGTCCACCGACTCGCCCGGCGCCACCTCGGCGAGTACCTCGGGCTCCATCACGTAGATCCCGGTGTTGACCGTGTCCGAGAACACCTGCCCCCAGGTCGGCTTCTCCAGGAACCGCTGGATCCGGCCGTCCTCGCCCACGATGATGATGCCGAACTCCAGCGGGTTCGGCACCCGGGTCAGCCCCACGGTGACCAGGGCGCCGTTTTCCTTGTGCGCGCGGACCATGGCGGTCAGGTCGATGTCGGTGAGCGCGTCACCGGAGATGACCAGGAATGGCTCGTCGCGCAGTGCGTCCTCGGCGTTCTTCACGCTGCCCGCCGTGCCGAGCGGGGCCTCCTCCGTCGCGTACTGCAGGCTCATCCCGACGTCCTCGCCGTCGCCGAAATAGTTGCGCACCAGTGAGGCGAGGAACTGGACGGTGACGACCGTCTCGTCGAAACCGTGCCGCTTCAGCAGCCGGAGCACGTGTTCCATGATCGGCTTGTTGCAGACGGGCAGCAGCGGCTTGGGCTGGTTGGCGGTCATGGGGCGCAGCCGGGTGCCCTCCCCGCCGGCCATGACGACGGCCTTCACCAGTGGTGGGCCTCCTTCACCATCGTCCGGGCCGGCTTCCCTGCGTCCCTGCACCCCGGCCGGCCCGCGGATCGTGCCGGGGTGCCTCCATCATGACGGGCGGCTCGCGGCCGGCCAACGCCGCTGCCTGGTTAGCCATCGGCTTGTTCCGCGTCGGCCGTCTCCGGGGACGGCCCCGGCCTGGCGGTGAGCCGCCAGGCCTGCACCAGGTACAGCCCGGCCGCCGTCCAGTACAGCGCGGTCCCCCAGGCCACGAACGACCACCCGGTGATCTTGGCCACCAGCGCGGCGTCACCGGAGTAAGCCCCCAGGAGCAGCAGCGGGAACGCATAAAACAGGCACAGCGTGGCGGCCTTGCCCACGAGGCTGACCTGGAGCGGCTCCCAGCCCCGGGCCCGCAGCCGGAGCAGGGCCACGCCAAGCACCAGCTCCCGGCCGACCAGCACGCCCACCAGCCACCACGGGATGATGGCCCGGATAGCCAGGCCGATCAGCATGACGCCGATGTAGAGCCGGTCCGCGGTGGGGTCGAGCACCTGCCCGAGGCGGCTCTCCTGATGCAGGGCCCGGGCCAGCTTCCCGTCCAGCCAGTCCGACGCGGCCGCGGCGACGAGCAGGATGACCGCCCAGCCATCCGCGTGCGGGCCGAGGACCAGCCAGAGGAACACCGGCACGCCGAGCAGGCGGGCGATGCTGATCGCGTTCGGGATGGTCCAGATCCGGTCCGGCAGCCGGCCCTGCTCCGGCTGGCCGGCCGGGACGCCAGCGCCGCGGCCGGCCGTGACCTCGCCGCCGGCCCGCTGTCCCTCCGCCGCAGCGTCCGGTGCGCTGCTGTTTCCGCCCACGGCGCGGGCCCCCTTGTTCGCGGTGCACACCCGTGGCCGACCCTACCCGGCGCCGGCCGCTGGGCCCGCGGCGAGGCTGGCCGCCTTGAGGGTCAGGTAATGCCGCTCGCGCAGGTTCGCGGTGCCCGCGGCGGCGGCGCGGAACTCGGCGGCGGCCCCGGGGGCGTCCCCGGCCATCTCGAGCAGGTGACCGCGTACCGCGTGGAAGCGGTGATGCCCGCCGAGCCGGCCACGGACCCCGTCCAGCAGGGCCAGCCCGGCTGCGGGCCCCTCCATCATGGCCGCGGCCGCCGCCCGGTTGAGGGTCACCATCGGGTTTCCTGTCCTGCGCTCGAGCAGGCCATACAGGGCCGCGATCTTCGGCCAGTCCGTCGCGGCGTGGCTGGGTGCCTCGTCGTGCACGGCGGCGATCGCCGCCTGCAGCTGGTACTCCCCGGGCTGCCCATGCTCCAGCGCGGCGGTGATCAGCCTCATCCCCTCGGTGATGCGGGCCCGGTCCCACCGGCTGCGCTGCTGCCCGGCCAGCGGGATCAGTTCCCCGCCGGGACCGGTCCGGGCCGGGCGCCGGGCGTCGGTGAGCAGCATGAGGGCCAGCAGCCCGCTGATCTCCGGGTCGGCCGGCAGGCTGGCGTGCAGCCCACGGACCAGCCGGATGGCCTCGCCGGACAGGTCGCTGCGGGCCAGCTCGGGGCCGCCGCTGCTGGCGTACCCCTCGTTGAACAGCAGGTACAGGACGTGCAGCACGGACCGGAGCCGCCCGGCGCGCTGGCCAGGGGGCGGCAGCGTGAATGGCTCGCCGGAAGCTCTCAGGGTGGTCTTGGCCCGGCTGATCCGCTGGGCCATGGTCGGCTCCGGTACCAGGAACGCGGCCGCGATCTCCCGGGTGGTCAGGCCGCCGACCGCGCGCAGCGTGAGCGGGATGGCCGCGCCCGGGGTGAGCGACGGGTGGCAGCACATGAACATGAGGATCAGCGTGTCGTCGCGGGCCGTGTCCTCCTCGCCGGGCACCGGGCCGGCCGGGGCGTTCAGCGACCACGAGGCGGCCAGGGCCTCCCGGCGGCGCCGGGCGTCCTCGCTGCGGTACTGGTCGGTCAGCCGGCGGGCGGCCACCCGGATCAGCCAGCCGAGCGGGTTGTCCGGTGTCCCGTCCCCGGGCCACCGGGTGGCCGCGGCCAGCAGCGCTTCCTGGACCGCGTCCTCGGCGGCGGCGAAATCCCCTGAGCGGCGGGCCACGGCCGCGAGGACCTGCGGCGCCAGCTCGCGCAGCAGGTCCTCGATGGTCGCGGCGCCCCCGTTCACAGTGCTAGCCCGCAGCGGCCACTCACAGGTCCGGGTCGGGGGCGCTCAGCACCTGACGGACCTCGATGGGCTGCCGGATCGGCACCCCGTCCGGGCCGGGCGCGGCGGAGGCCTGCGCGGCGATCTCGATGGCCCGCCCGGGTGTCTCGACGTCCACCAGCCGGTACCCGGCCAGGAGTTCCTTGGCCTCCGGGAACGGGCCGTCGGTGATCACCGGCGCGCCCGTGCCGTCCGACACGACCCGCCGGGCCTGTTCGGGGCCGGCCAGCCCCTGCGCATCCACCAGCTCGCCCCGGTCGAGAAGCTCGCGGTTGAGCGCTTGCTGGAACTCGATGTGGGCCCTGATCTCGGCAGGTGACCACTCCGGCATCGGCGGGCAATCCGACTCCGCCGGCCCGTAGTTCTGCAGCAGCATGAATCGCATCGGTTCATCCTCCCTGGTCAGGTGGCGCCACGGTAGCGCCCTCTGCCTTGTGTCGGGGCTGGCGCGCGATTCTCGACACGGCCCCGCCGGCCTGGCCCGTTACCCCGGTCACATAGGGAGTGAGGCCATGAAGACGGGGTAGTGGTCGCCCAACTGCACATGCCCAATGGAACAGAGGAGCAGCTCATGCTCACACTGACCGACAGTGCCGTGACGGCCATCCGTAACCTCACCTCCCAGCCAGAACTGCCGGATGACACCGGCCTGCGCATCATGTCGCAGGACGAGGGCGGACCGGCCTTCCAGGTGACGCTGGCCGACAGCCCGGTAACCGGGGACCAGGTGATCGAGACCGAGGGGGCACGCGTCTTCCTGGAGCCCGGGGCGGCGGTGGCGCTGGACGATAAGTCCCTGGACGCGCAGGTGGACGAGGAGGGAACGGTCGCCTTCACGCTCGCCGAGCAGGCGATCTGAACATCCCGCGGCGGGTCCCACGGCTGGCTCCGCCGCACCGGTAACCGGCTCGTGGGCCCCGTGATCGACGCAGGGCCCGCGGGCCGGTCTGCGTTCCCGGGCCGGTCTGCCTTCGCGGGCCGCTTTGGCCCCGGGTCCCGCAGGTCGTCGTCTTCCGGCTGGCCGCTGTCACAGGCCCGGTCAGGGCGCCCGCCAGAGGGTCGCGATGCCCTGGCCGACCCCGATGCACATCGCGGCCGCGCCCCGGGAGCCGCCGCGGCGGCGCAGCTCGTGCAGCAGCGTGGTCGTGATCCGGGCTCCGGAGCAGCCGAGCGGGTGGCCGATGGCGATCGCGCCGCCGTTCACGTTGACCCGCTCCGGGTCGAGCTTGAGCTCGTCCGCCACGGCCACGGCCTGGGCCGCGAACGCCTCGTTGAGCTCGATCAGGTCGAGGCTGCCGACGTCCCAGCCGGCCCGGCCGAGGACCTTGCCCATGGCCGGCACCGGCCCGATGCCCATGTAGTCCGGGTGGACCCCGGCGGACGCGGTGCCCTCGTACCGGGCCAGCGGGCTCACCCCGCCGCCACCGGCCAGCACCCGCTCGGAGACGAGGAGCACGCCCGCCGCACCGTCGTTCAGCGGCGAGGAGTTGCCGCCCGTCACGGTGCCGCCCTTGCGGAACGCGGGCCGCTTGGCCGCGAGCTCCTCCAGGGTCAGCCCGGGCCGGATGCCCTCATCCCGGGTGACCGGCCCGGCCGGGGCCGTCACCGGCACGATCTCGTCGTCGAACCGCCCGGCCTCCCGGGCCGCACCGGCCTGCTGGTGGCTGCGCAGCGCGAACTGGTCCTGCTGCTCCCGCGTCACCCCGTACCGCTCGGCCACGTTCTCCGCGGTCTCGCCCAGCGTGATCGGCTCGTACAGCTCCTGCATGAGCGGGCTGACCAGGCGCCAGCCCAGCCGGGTGTCGGCCACGCCGGACTCCCGGGCGAACGGCTCGCTGGCCCGGGGCAGCACGAACGGCGCCCGGGTCATCGACTCGGCCCCGCCGGCCAGCATGATGTCGGCCTCCCCCGCGGCGATCGCCCGCGCGGCGCTGGCCACGGCCTCCATGCCGGATCCGCAGAGCCGGTTGACGGTCGCGCCGGGCACCTCGACCGGGAGGCCGGCCAGCAGCACGCCCATCCGGGCGACGTTCCGGTTGTCCTCACCGGCCTGGTTGGCCGCACCCCAGTAGACGTCGTCGATCCGGGCCGGGTCGAGCCATCCGTTGCGGGCCAGCAGGGCCTTGATCACCTCGGCGGTCAGGTGATCGGGCCGGACCGAGGCCAGCGCACCCTTGATCTTGCCCACCGGGGTCCGGCACGCGTCTACCGCGAACACTGCCGTCATCTGCGCCACCCTGCCCTCTGCCTCCGCCGCTTCGCTTCGAGGTTACCCGCGCAGCGCACAGGTATCCGTATCGCGCACTCCCTTTACGCGGGAGGTCCAGCGAAACCGGCAGCCGTCCCTGGGTCAGGCCGGGATCTGCTCGTCGAGCCAGTCGAAGATCCGCTCACCCCGTATGCCGGAGGCCACGGGCTCGCAGTGCGAGTCAGCTCTCTCGGCCCCGGGTGAACGCGACGATAGCCTTCTTGCCGCTGAGCTTGTCGAAGAGTTCCTGGGACTGCCCCGGCCAGAATTGCTCGTTTTCCGGGCTGGTGACCAGGATCGGGGTGGTGATCCGGGAGATCAGCACGCCGGTGAGCACGTAGTCGCGGGCGGCGGAGAAGAACTCATACGGCGTGGTCACGCCGTATGGCCGCATGCGCAGCGCGAGCAGCGACCGCGTTGACGGCGACATCCTCAGCGACCACTGCATGTCCCGGTTGAACTTCTCCTGCTCGCCGGCTTCCAGCAGCTTCACCATCATGTGCGGCAGATGCCCGAGCACCGTCGTTGACACGTTAACCACGCCCGGGTCGGCTACAGCGGCCCCGATGCGGTGCTCGAAAGCAAGAGCCCGGGGCACCCAGTAACCGGCCTGGCTGACACCGAGTAGAGCCAGCCTCACACCGGCCACGTCCGCGCGGGCTGAGAGGAAATCGACGACCGGAGTGACGACCTTCTCCCAGTCCGGGCGGAAGGGCAGGCCCTGCCGCACGAGCGCCGCGTTCTGCCCGGGACCATCGAACGTCATCGCGTTCCAGCCCCTCGCCAGCGCGGAGGCGATCCCGTCGGTCCATGCGCCGACGACAGAGCCGTCGCTGCCGTTGTTGAAGATCAGCGTCCGACGGGGCTCACCAGCCGCGCCGGAACGGAAGAAATATCCCGGCAGGGTCGTGGTCTCGTACGGGATCTCGACCCGCTCGGCGACGGGCCCGCCGAAGTCCGCCAGCTCCACGACTGCGCCTTGCCGTCATGGATGCGATCGACGGTCGTGAGGACCTCGCCGACGTCCGCCGCCTGCCGGTAGACCGAGCCCAGCGCGATCTCGGTCAGGAAGTTGAAGTCATCGCCCTTGAAGAACGGCCGCATGCAGGTCCCCGTTTCCCCCGCCGACCAGGAGCCAGCCCGGGCTGATCCCTCATTGTCCCATCGGCATGGCGGAAGGCCCCCGTACGCCCCCGCTGAGAAACGGTGACACGCAGGTCAGCGCCGCGGCCGCGAATGAGCTGGCGAAGTCATGCCGGCCCCGCCACCTGGCTCAGCGGACCGGGGCTCCCCGGCTGGCGGCGCGCGCCGCGGGTGCCCACGGCGCCTGGACGCTGAGCCGGATGGCCCGGGAGCTCCCGGTCAGGGCCAGCGCGGCCTGGTAGCCCGCCGGCGCGGGGAGCGAGATCAGCGAACAGCCGTGCACGGGGGTGGCGGGCACCAGCTGGTCCGGGCCGCCGGGCCCGGCCAGGCCGGAGGGGGCACCGGGGCGGCCGAGGACCGGGAATTCGCCGACTTCGTGCCCGATGCCCTCGCCGGTGCACTTGAGGACGGCCTCGGACCGGACCCACCACCGGATGACCAGCTCGTGCCGCCCGGCTTCGCTGAGCGTCCGGCCCCACTCTGCGTCGGCCGCGTTCATGTCCGCGGACATCGAGCAGACGCACCCGGTGGGCTGCTGCTCCACGTCCACGCCCACCTGCTGGCTGGCCACGGCGATCAGTACCGCGTCCCCGCTGTGCGCGAGAGAGAAATGCACCCCGTAGCGCAGCTCGAGGGCGGGGCGGCCGGTCGGCTTCCCGCACCGCGGGCACGGCTCGCGGTGGAAGATCAGGCTGGAGGGCGGGATGTCCAGGTAGCCGGACAGGACCCGGCGCAGCATCACGTGCGCCGCGGTGTAGCGGCGCCGGTCAGCGCGGAACGCGAACGCCGCGGCCCGCTTGTGTTCCTCCAGGCTGAGCTCGGCCAGCTCGGCGCGGCCCACGCTGACTGAGGTGATGTCGAGCCACCACACGTCCGCGCTGCCCGCGGACGGGAGCGTGAGCATCAGCCGCTCCCGCCACGACGGTCACGGCGGGCCGCCGGATTCCTTTTCTGCATGGTGATGTCTGCCGCCTCGAATGCGAATACCCCGCGCGGGCCAGGGTTCCTGGCGTGAACCATACCGCGCCGGGCACCAGGCACGTGATCTTCCCCAACTGCGCATTGGTGCTATTTCCCCAGGGGGCTGCCGGAGATGCTACGGCAGGCCGGCGCGACCAGCCAGCACGGCGGGCGCCGCGGTCAGGCCGGGACCGACAGGGACAGTGCGAACCGGCCCTGCTCGTCGGTCCACCAGGACCGCATCGTGAACCCCGCGGCCGCCAGCTCGGCGGCGACGCCGGCCCGCCGGAACTTGGCCGACACCTCGGTACGGAGCTGCTCCCCCGCGGTGAACCGCACGGTCAGCCCGATGCCGGGCAGCTGGACGATCTGGTCCTCCGCGGAGCGCAGCCGCATCTCGATCCACTCGGCCTGGGGGTCCCAGACGGCCATGTGGTCGAACGCGTCCGGGTCGAAGTCCGCGCCCAGCTCGGCGTTGAGCACGGCCAGCACGTTCTTGTTGAACGCGGCGGTCACCCCGGCCGGGTCGTCGTAGGCGGCGAGCAGCACCGCTGGGTCCTTGACCAGATCGGTTCCGAGCAGCAGGGCGTCGCCGTCGCGCAGGCCCTCCCGCAGCCGGCCCAGGAACGCGGCCCGCTGCGGGGGCAGCAGGTTCCCGATGGTGCTGCCCAGGAACGCCACCAGGCGGGGCCCGTCGGGCGCGGGAAGGCCCAGCCGGGCCTCGAAGTCCGAGACCACCGCGTCCACGGTCAGGCCCGGGTAGCCGGCGAGGACGCGGTGCGCGGCGCCGACCAGCGCGCTCTCGCTCACGTCCACCGGCACGTAGCTGCGCAGCGAGCCGGCGTCGCGCAGCGCGTCGAGCAGCAGCCGGGTCTTCTCCGACGAGCCGGAGCCCAGCTCGACCAGGGCACTGGCGCCGGTCGCCGCCGCGATCTGCGGGGCGGCGGCGGCCAGGATGGACCGCTCGGCCCGGGTCGGGTAGTACTCCGGCAGCAGGGTGATCTTCTCGAACAGCTCGCTGCCCCGCTCGTCATAGAACCACTTGGGCGGGAGGGTCTTCGGCACCGCGGTGAGGCCGGCCTGCGCGTCCGCGCGCAGCGCGGCCGCCAGGAAACCGTCCGGCAGGAGCCTCTCGACGTGCAGCTGGTTCATGATCTGCATTCCTTCCCTGTCCGTCCTTGGCCAGTTCCGTCGGTGGCCGGGTGTGCGGCTGTGCAATAGGCGGGGGTCAGCCAGGGGACTTGAGCGTCATGGTGTCCGCGGCGCCGGGCCGGGCGGTGAGCACCGTGCGGTCCGCCGCGCTGCACCAGCCCGGCTCGTCATCCGAGGGTTCGGAGGCCACCACGACCTGGCCTGGCCCGCAGCGGTAGCACAGCGTGTCACCCGCGGCCGTGGCGGCGATCGTCGTGCCATCGGTCAGCAGGAAGTTGAACCGGCCGGTGACCCCGGCCGCGTCGAGGTCGCCGACCGTCCCGGCCAGCGCGTCAGCGGGGCTCTCCCCGTCCCGGAGCCGCCGGTGCACGAGCGCCCAGGCCAGCGCCGAATCGGTCCGTGCCTCGAGGGCAAGCAGGTCCGCGGCGGGCAGGGTGGCGGCTAGCCCGGCCGTCGCGCCGGGCCAGCCGTCGAGCCTGCCGTTGTGGCTGAACAGCCAGGGACCCGTGGCGTACGGGGCGGCGGCCGACTCGCCCGGGGCCGTGCCGTCCGTGGCCGAGCGGACCGCGGCGAGCAGCGCTCCGGTCCTGGTCACCCGGGCCAGGTCGGCGAAGGACGGGTCGCCCCACATGGGCACCGCGCGCCGGTAGCGGGCGGGCACCGGGTCACCGCCGGCGTACCAGCCCACCCCGAACCCGTCCGCGTTGACCGTGCCATGTCTTTGCTGCCGCGGCGCCCAGGACTGGCGGAGCAGCCCGTACGGCGGGTCGGTGAGCACCGACCGCAGGGTGGCCTGCGGCCCCAGGTAGGCCAGATGCCGGCACATCCGGGGGGCGTCACTCCCCGCCGGGCTGGCCGGGCGCCACCGCGGGAGCCGCGTCCCGGGCGGTGCGGAAGCCGGAGAAGATCTGCCGCCGGACCGGGTAGTCCCAGTTCCGGAACGTGCCCCGGCAGGTCACCGTCCCCACCGCGAACGACCCGCCGCGCAGCACCTTGTACTCGGGACCGAAGAAGACCTCGGAGTACTCGCGGTACGGCCAGGCGCGGAAGCCCGGGTAGGGCAGGAAGTCGCTGCTGGTCCACTCCCACACGTCGCCGATCAGCTGCCGGGCGCCGCACGGGGCGGCGCCGTCGGGATAGCTGCCCGCCGGGGCGGGCTGGAGGTACTGCTGGCCCAGGTTGGCCCGGCCCGCGGCCGGCTCCTCGTCGCCCCACGGGAAGCGCCGGGACCGCCCGGCAGCCGGGTCGAACCGGGCCGCCTTCTCCCATTCCGCCTCGCTCGGGAGCCGGCGCCCGGCCCAGCGGGCGTACGCGTCCGCCTCGTACCAGCACACGTGGAGCACCGGCTCGGCGGGCGGCACCGGCTCGATGACCCCGAACCGGTCGCGGATCCATGCGGCACCGTCGCGGCGCCAGTACAGCGGGGCGGACAGGCCGGCCCGCTGCCGGTGATCCCAGCCTTCCGTGGTCCACCAGCGTGGCTCGTCGTACCCGCCGTCGGCGATGAACTCCTGGTAGGCGGCGTTGCTGACCGGCGTGCTGTCGAGATAGAAGGACGGCACGTGGACCTGGTGCGCGGGCCGCTCGTTGTCCAGGGCCCACGGCTCGGTGGAGGTGCCCATCGTGAACGGGCCGCCGGCCACCAGCACCTCGGGCGGCAGCGCCGCGGCGCCCGGCGGCGGCGGGCCGGGCGGTGCCGCGGTCAGCGCCGCCGCGCCCCGGCGCAGCTGGTGGGTGATCAGCATGGTCTCGTCGTGCTGCTGCTCGTGCTGGGCCACCATCCCGTACGCGAACCCGTCGGTGACCAGCGGGGCCCCGGCGAACCTGGCCGACTCCAGCAAGTCCATGACCCGGCCCCGGACCTCGCGGGCGTACGCCCGGGCCTCGGCGGGCGGCAGCAGCGGCAGGGTGGGCCGCTTGGCCCGCGGATGCTCGAATGCGTCGTAGAGCGGGTCGATCTCGGGGTGTATCGGCTCCCGGCCGCCCACGTTGCGCAGCAGCCACAGCTCTTCCTGGTTGGCGATGTGCGCCAGGTCCCAGACCAGCGGCGACATCAGCGGTGAATGCTGGCGGACCAGGTCGGTGTCGTCCACGGACTCGGTGAGCAGCCGGGTCCGCTCCCGGGCGGTGAGCAGGTTCCCGGCGATCATCTCCCGCAGCTCCTCCACTCCTTCGCCGGCCTGCCGGCGCGGCGCGGGGGTGGCAGGCTTGGGTGTCATGGGGACTCCTCCAGACATGCGTCGGGGTGGCCGGGGTCGAGCGGGAGGCTGACCGCGGCCCGGGCCTCGTCCAGGCGGTCGTCGGCGGGGCAGCGGCCGCGCAGCACGTAGCGGTCGGCGAAGCGGGCCACCCTGTCCCGGATCGGGCCTGGGGTGCCGAGGCGCCCGAGTGCCGCGTCGGCCGCGGCGAAGCATTCCCGGCTGGCCGTGGCCAGCGGCGGGTCGTCCTGGCCGTGACGGGCCGCGCGCAGCAGCAGTTCGCCGGGCCGGCCCTCCTTCTGCAGCGGCTCCACCGCGGCCATCGCGGCCTGCGCCGCGACCGGGTCATCGAGCAGTGCGGACACCACCGCGGTCGGCACGATCCAGCCGTCACCCGGCTGGGCGTCGATCACCCGGAGCTCCAGGTGCCCGCGCGGCCGGACCGGCGGGAACAGCGTGGACATGTGGTACGTGAGGTCGTCGGCGGTGGGCGGAGGCCCGACCGCACCCCGCACCCAGTCGCGGAACGTCAGGCCGGACGGCGCGGTCCAGCAGCGGGAGGCTAGATCACGCAGCACCATGACCTGGGCATCGAGCACGTAGCTCACCCAGGCCCTACGGGGATCGGTGTCTTCCGGCCACGTCATGCCGCGGTCCGGCGCGCCTGGCTCCCCATCCGCCGGGGCCCGGGTCCGGCTGGGATCCAGCCGCGACCACACCGCCTGGCGGGTGGATTTCCAGCCGGACAGCCGGCCGTCCTGAAACGGTGAGTTGGCGAACAAGGCCACGAGCACCGGGCTCAGCCCGTGCAGCAGGTGCCAGCGCCACCGGAATCCGGACGGGCCGCCCTGCTCCTGCCCGGCGTCCACGCACACCTGGACGGAGGCGGTGCTGCACATCATGACGCGGCCCCATGGGCCGCTGCGGTCGAAGAACTCTTCCATCGCCACGTAACGCGGCTGGTTGAGGACCCGGCGCGGGGGTCTGAGGGGATCGAGGCCGTGCCCGGCGAGGCTGAGCCCGGAGGGTGCGATGGCCTGGCGGACAGCCGTTAGGTCACTGCGGGCCGCCGCCACACAGCCGCCCAGGCCGGACGCAGGCGCGGAGCTCAGCTCAACCTGGCCGCCGGGTTCGGTAGTCAGCCGGCCCCGGCCAGGGAGCGCTCCGGGCTCGTCCAGGCGGGCGAGGGCTGCGGCCACTCGCCGCTGGTCCACGGGGAGAGCCGGGTCACGGCCGTCACAGACCAGCCATTCCAGCTCTACCCCGACCCGTCCGGGTGGGCCGGTCTTGAAGGCGATCCCGTGCACCTGCGCCTCCGCATCGTCTTCCGTGAGCGGTGGGCCAGACGAGCGGGCACTGCTGCGCTCAGAGGTCATCGATTACCCCGTCCGTGTCGGTTGTGCCAGGCACGTAGTAGGAAACCCCGTCTCCGTCGCTGCAATTCCACCCTGTCATACCCTGGGACCCCGGACCGATGCCCCCCGGACCGATCAGCGCTGCGGAGGCGGGATGACCGTGCACGAGGTGGATGTCGTGGTCCTGGGCATGGGCCCGGGGGGTGAGGACGCGGCGGGGCGGCTCGCCACGGCCGGCCTGTCGGTCGCCGCCGTGGAGGCCCGGCTGGTCGGCGGCGAGTGCCCGTACTGGGGCTGTGTCCCGTCCAAGATGATGATCCGCGCCGCGGACCTGCTCGCCGAGGGACGCCGGATCCCGGGCCTGGCCGGGGACGCCCAGATACATCCGGACTGGGCCCCGGTAGCCCAGCGGATCAGGGAAGAAGCCACCGATAACTGGGACGACAAGGTCGCCGTCGACCGGTTCACCGGCAAGGGTGGCACCCTGCTGCGCGGTCACGGCCGGATCACCGCGCCGGGCGAGGTCACGGTGGGCGGGGATGTGCTCCGGGCCCGCCGGGCCATCGTCATCAACACGGGGACCCGGCCGCTTATCCCGCCCATCGAGGGCCTGGCCGGCACCCCGTACTGGACCAACCGGGAAGCCATCGAGGCTACCGAGGTCCCGGCGTCGCTCCTCGTGCTCGGCGGCGGGACGACCGGCGCGGAACTTTCCCAGGTCTTTGCCCGGTTCGGGGCCCGGGTCACGGTGATCGAGGAATCCGGGCGCCTGCTGGCCTCCGAGGAACCCGAGACGGGTGCGCTGCTCGCGGACGTCTTCGGCCGCGACGGCATCGAGGTGCGCACCGGCACCACCGCCCGCGCGGTCCGCCACGACGGGACCGCGTTCACCCTGGCCCTGTCCGACGGCACCGCAGTGACCGGGGCCGCGCTGCTGGTCGCGACCGGGCGGCGGACCGACCTGGCGGGCATCGGCGCCGGCGTGCTGGGCGTGGATGAGGGCGCCCGGACCCTCCCGGTGGACGACCACCTCCGGGTCGTGCCGGGGGTGTGGGCCGTCGGCGACATCACCGGCCACGGCGCGTTCACCCACATGTCCATGTACCAGGCCAGCATCGCCGTGCACGACATCCTCGGCGAGCATGTCTCGCCCGCCGAGTACCACGCGGTGCCCCGGGTCACGTTCACCGACCCGGAGATCGGGTCGGTCGGCCTGAGCGAGGCCCGGGCCCGGGGCCGCGGCCTCGACGTGCGCACCAGCTGCTACCCGATTCCCGGCTCCGCACGCGGCTGGATCCACAAAGCGGGCAACGACGGGCTGATCAAGCTGGTCGCCGACGCCGGCCAGGGCATCCTGGTCGGGGCCAGCTCGGCCGGGCCTACCGGGGGCGAGGTGCTGGGCATGCTCACCCTGGCCGTGCACGCGCGGGTACCGGTCCGGCGGCTGCGCGAGATGATCTACGCCTATCCCACGTTCCACCGGGCTATCGAGTCGGCGCTTCAGGAGCTGGCCCTCTAGGAGCTGGCGCTTCAGGAGCCGGGCCCTCACGGGCGGGCCCTTCAGGCGCCGGGCTGAGGCTGGCCCGCGAGCTGTACCGGGCGAAGCCGGGCAGCGCCAGGCAGACCAGGCCGACCGCGCCGGCACACAGCAGCCCGCCTGACCAGGCCGCGACGCGGGGGCTGGACAGGCTGGCCACCCCGCCCGCCCGGACCTGCCCGGCCGACGGGCCGATGCTGTAACTGAGCATCTCCACCCCGGCCAGCCGTCCGCGCAGCGGGTCGGGAATGGTCTGGTTCCACAGCGTGCCCCGGAAGATCCCGCTGATCATGTCGGCAGCTCCCGCCGCCAGCAGGCAGGCCAGGGCGGCCGGCAGGTCGGGGGCGAACCCGAACCCGGTGATGGCCAGCCCCCACCCGGCCGCGGCCAGCGCGATCGCCAGGCCGTGCCGGTGCACCCGTCCCGTCCAGCCACTCAGCGCCGAGGCGGCCAGCGCGCCGGCCGAGGGGGCGGCGAACATCAGGCCCACCGACCACGGCGCATGCAGCTGCGCGGCCAGGAACGGGAACAGCGCGGTGGGGTAGGCCAGGGTCATGGCGGCCAGGTCCACCAGGTAAGACCCGAGCAGTTCAGGGCGCCGCCGGGCGTAGTTCAGGCCCTCCGCCACCCCGCGCAGGCCGGATGCCGGGCGGCGTTCCCCCTGCTCCCGGCCGGGGCCGGGCGGCCCCGGCGTGGCCGGGAGCAGCGGATCAAGCTCCCCGCCGGGAGCCGGGCGCAGCGGCCCGGGTTCCCCGGCCGGCGCCGGGAGCAGCGGCCCGAGCCGGGCCAGCAGCACGAAGGACACGGCGAAGCTGAGCGCGTCGAAGGCGTAGACCAGCTGCGGACCCGGCCCGGCGGCCAGCGCGCCGCCCAGCGCTGTCCCGGCCAGCAGGCTGGCGTTGCCGGACACGCCCAGCAAGGCGGCGGCGGCGGGGAGCTGGCCGCGGGGCACGGTCCGCGGTACCGCCGCGTCGAACGAGGGGCGCTGCAGGGCAGTAAGGGTGGTCATCGCGGCGGCCAGCACGTACAGCACCCAGACCGCCGGGTGCGGGAGCAGCGCGTTGACCAGCAGCAGCGCGGCCAGCACCCCCAGTCCCGCCTCACCCCACCGGAGCAGCAGGCTGCGGTCGAGCCGGTCCGCGAGCACCCCGCCGTACAGCCCGAAGACCGCCAGCGGCACCAGCTCGGCCACGCCGAGCAGGCCCACCGCGAACGCCGACCCCGTGAGCTGCTTGGCCTGGACCAGCAGGGCGACCGCGCTGGCCTCGGTCCCGAGCAGCGTGACCGTGCGGCTGCCCAGCAGCCACCGGAAGTCCGCGGTGCCGCGCAGCGGCGAAAGATCCATTCGGAGCATGCCGCGGCCACGGTAACAGCGCCAGGAGCCTGGGAACACCCCCGTTCCGGCCTGGCCAGCCCCGGTGACCGGGCTGCCGGCCAGGCCAGCCGCGCACCCCCGTGCCGGTCAGCCGGGCTGCGGTGCGGCGTCCGGGGGTGAGCCCGGCATCCCCCGGGGAGGCAGGCCCTGCTCCCGCGCCATCACGCGGAGCAGGGCGGCGAGCTGCGCACGCTGGTCCCGGGTCAGTCCCGCGGCGAACTCCGCCTCGTGCTCCTCGGCCACCGCCCGCACCCGGTCCACCGCAGCCACGCCCTGATCGGTCAGGTAGAGCGCGTGCGAACGGCGGTCGGCGGGGTTGCGCCTGCGCTCGACCAGGCCCAGCTTTTCCAGCTCGTCCACCAGGAAGACCGTTCTGCGCAGGGCGGCGGGGCGCGGACGGCCTCGCCGGCGATGAGTTCGCGGGCCGCCGGCCTGCCGGGCATGCGCACGACCGGACGCGATCGCACACACTTCTCCGTAAACCAACAGCCGGACTCATCCGAACCGTAGATCGGGGGGTGCCGCCAGGCAATGGCCGGCCTGGTTACCGGCCCCCGGCAGCCAGCCGGGCCTGAACCGGTAGTTTGGGCGCGAACAGGAGGCGTGACGATGAGTGGCGGGATCGAGCACCTGGTCCAGTCCGGACCGCTGATCCTGGCCGCGCCGATCGCGGCGGCGGCCGGTGCGCTCACGTTCCTGTCACCCTGTGTCCTGCCCCTGGTTCCCGGCTACCTGTCCTACGTGACCGGCATGTCCGGGACCGACGCGGAGCGGGCCGGGGCCGCCACCACCGAGCGGGTGGCGGTGGCGCCCGACGGGACGCACCTGGCGGTTGATGGCGTACCACCGGACGGCGCCCGCCCCGGCGGCCCGGCCGGCGCGGATGCCGGCCGCCCTCCTGGCAGCACCGGCGGACCGCCCGGCCGCAGCACGGCCCCGCGGGCTCGCGGGCGCCACCCGGGGGCGGACCCTGCTCGGTACCACGCTGTTCGTGCTCGGGTTCTCCCTCGTGTTCGCCACCGAGGGCCTGGCCTTCGGCGGCCTGGGCCTGGTGCTGGTGCGCCATGAGGCCAGGGTGACCCAGATCCTGGGCGGGATCACGATCCTGCTGGGGCTGCTGTTCGCCGGGGTGTTCGACCGCTTCCCGATGACCGGGCGGATCGTCCGGCCCTCGATCCGGCCCCGGGCCGGCCTGGTCGGGGCCCCGCTGCTCGGGGTGCTGTTCGCCGTAAGCTGGACCCCCTGCGTCGGCCCCACCCTGTCGGTCGTGCTGTCGCTGGCCCTGACCTCGGGGACCGCGGTACGGGGTGCCGTGCTCGCGTTCTTGTACGGCCTCGGCCTGGGCATCCCGTTCATCATCGTGGCCTTCGCTCTGCAGCGGGGCATGACCGCATTCCAGTTCGCCCGGCAGCACGCCCAGCTCATCGCCCGCATCGGCGGCGGCCTGCTCGTCCTGGTCGGCATTCTTGAGGTGAGCGGCGCCTGGAACTCCGCTCTCGCCTGGCTCAAGCTGCACTGGGTCGGCTCCTACACGAGCCCCCTCTGACCCGCCCGGCTCCCTCCCGCGCCTGTTCGTGCGCCTGTTCGTGGACGTAAATGGCTGCCCCGACGACCCTTTCTGTCCACGAACGCCCGCCCGGACGGCCGCCCGGACGGCCGCGCTTTCCGCGGCCCGGGACTCCTGCGGCTGGTGTGGCTCGTGTTACCGCTGAGGCCCCGAGCCGGGCTTCCCGTGAACGTGACCCGACCAGGGCACGGGCCTGACCAGGGAACGGGCCCGGCCCGAGCACGGCGGTCCCCCAGGCCACGGCGGTCCTCGCCGTGGCCTATCCCCGCGGCCGGGGCGGCAGCGGCGGGCGCTGCTTGGACGGGCGGTCGGACGTGCCCGGCGGGGTGGCCGGCGGGCGGGCCTCGAGGGCCTCCATGGCCAGCCGCACTGCGGTTTCCAGCTGGACATCCCGGCCCTCGGCCCAGTCGTCGGGTGAGATGAGCACCTCGACGTCGGGGTCCACGCCGTGGTTCTCCAGCGCCCAGCCGAAGCTCTCCAGCCAGATCGCATACCGGGGCACCGTCATCGCGGTGCCGTCCACCAGCTCGAACGGCACGTCGATACCGATCACACCGCCCCAGGTACGGGCGCCCACTACCGGCCCGAGGCCGAGGATGCGGATGGCGGCGGTGACGATATCGCCGTCCGACCCGGCGTTCTCGTCAGCCAGCGCCACCAGCGGCCCGCGCGGCGCATCCTGGGGGTAGGTGGACGAGGACATCCAGCGCGGGATGTCCCAGCCGATGACCCGGCGGGCCAGCTTCTCGATCACCAGCTCGGATACGTGGCCGCCGCGGTTGGACCGGACGTCCACGACGAGCGCGGCCTGCGCCATTTCCACCCGCAGGTCACGGTGGAAGTGCGCCCAGCCCTCCCCCATCATGTCCGGGATGTGCAGGTACCCGGCGCGGCCGCCGGTCAGCTCGCGGACCTGCTGCCGTTTCCCGGTCACCCAGTCCTGGTAGCGCAGCCGGCGGTCGCTGGCCAGCGGGGTTACCGCGAACCGCCGGAGCGGCTCGCCGCGGCGGCCCACGGTGAGCTCCACCGGCCGGCCGGCGGTGCCGACCAGCAGCGGCCCCGGCCCGACGTCCGGGTCCACCGGCCGGCCGTCCACGGCCAGGAGCACATCGCCGGGCCGGACCGTCACGCCCGGGGCGGCCAGCGGGGCGCGGGCGCGGGGGTCGGAGGACTCGCCGGGCAGCACCCGGTCGATCCGCCACCGGCCGCCGGTGTCCCGGGACAGGTCCGCACCCAGCAGGCCCACCTGGCCCTTGCCGCCGCTGCCCGGCGTGGCCCGGGGCCGGATGTACGCATGAGAGGTGCCGAGCTCGCCGAGGAGCTCCCAGAGCAGGTCGGCGAATTCCGAGGCGGTGCCGACCCGGTCCAGCCCCGGCCGGTAGGAGTCCAGGACACCGGGCCAGTCCACCCCCGCCATGTCCGGGACCCAGAAGTCATGCTGCATGAACCGGCCCGCCTCGGTGTACGCATGTCGCCAGAGCGCCACCGGGTCGGCCATGAACCGGGCCCGGGACAGGTCGACCTGGACGCTGTCCGCCCCGTCCGGGTCCGCCTTCCGCTGCGACGGGACCACCCGCAGCTCGCTGCCGTCCCGGATGACCAGCCACTCACCATCGCCGCTCACCTCGAACCAGTCCAGCCCGCCGACCAGCTCCATGGTCTTGCGGCGGCCCAGGTCGAAGCGTTCCAGCGTGGAGCGGGGGCGCTTGGAGTCGGGCATCGCGGCCCCCTCGCCGAGCACGCCGGTGACCGGCTCCTTGAGCCAGGCGAAGCCGCCGGTCACCGCGTGCAGCGACGCGTACCGCGACTCGGGCACCGGCAGGCTGACGACCCGGGTGAGCAGGCCTTCCTCGTCCACGCGCACAGGCGGCGGCGCGTCGTCCTCGCCGTCCGGCCGGCCGTCACCCTCGCTGTCACGGGCGACGACCTCGCCGTCCGGGTCTCCGCCTCCGCTCTCCCCGCCCTTGTCGCCGTCCTTGTCGCCGTTCTTGTCCGGGCCGTTCCCGACCGGCCGGCCCTGGGGCAGCGGCGCGAACGGGGACGGCGTGTCCGCGGCCAGCGGCACCAGGTACGGCCGCGACCCGAATGGGAACGAGAGGTCGAAGAAGTGCGCGTCGTAGACCGGGTCGAAGCTGCGCGCGGACAGGAACGCCAGGTACTTCCCGTCCGCGGTGAAGACCGGCTCGGAGTTGACGAACCGGCCGTCGGTCACGTCGATGATCTCGTCGCTGGCCAGCCGGGCGAGCCGGATCCGGCTGAGCGGCTGCGGGCCGGGATGCGACCAGGCCAGCCAGGCTGAGTCCGGCGAGTAGGCGAGCCCGGACGTGGCCCCGTCCGGGGACTGGGCCAGCTGCCGCACCGCACCCGAGGCGACGTCCACCACCAGGAGCCGGCCGTCCCGGGCGGAGACCGCCACCGTGGACCCGTCGGGGGCGGCGGCCAGCTCGTTGACCAGGCCCAGCTCTCCTGCGGCGAGGCGGCGCGGGCCGGCCGCGGAGTCTCCCGCCGCAGACACTTCCGGGCCCTCGGCCGGGCTGACCTCGAGGCCGTCCACGCCGCCGGCGTCGCTGACCCACACGACGAGTCCGTCCCGGCCCAGCACCCGGGGCATCCGGGCCCGCACGTCCGGGTCCACGGCCAGCGCCCGGGCCGGGCCGTCGTGGTGGGTGAGCCAGTGCACCGTGCCGCGGACCTCGACCAGGCTGGCCAGCCCGGTGTGGTCGCAGGACAGGTCGCCCAGGTGATCCGCGGCCGAGACCAGGCGCGGGGCCAGCGCGCTGGAGGCCGAGCCCAGGCTGACGTTCAGCGGCCGGGGCTCGCTGTCCGGCGCCAGGTTGTCCAGCAGCCACAGCTCGCCGCGGCACTGGTAGATGACCCGGCGGCCATCCGTGCCCGCCTGGCGGGCGTACCCGCCGTCGTGGTCGGTGTGCCTGAGCAGATCGGACCCGTCCAGCCGGCACGAGTAGACGTTGCCCGTGCCCTCGTGGTCGGACAGGAACGCCAGCCGGTCACCGACCAGCATGGGGCTGGCGAACTGACCCGCCAGGCCGGCCAGGATGCGCTGGAACGGGGCACCGTCCGCGGAGGTCCACAGCCGCCCCGCGGTGCCGCCGCGGTAGCGCTTCCAGAACGCCGGGTCGCGTCCCCAGGTGCCGTTGAGCAGCCCCCGTGCGCCTTCCTCCAGGGCCACGTCCGCGACCGGGCCGAACGGCAGCCGCTGGGGTGCGCCCCCGTCGACAGGCACGGCGTACGCCCAGCCCTGCCGCTCGAAGGCCTGCCCGCTGGCGCTCAGGGCCAGCACCTCGCCGCCCGGCGTCCAGCCGCACACCCTGGCGAGCTGATCGCTCCAGTAGGTGAGGCGGCGGCCCCGCTCGCCGTCCACGCCGGCCAGGTACACCTCGGCCGGGCCATCCCGCCAGCTCGTCCAGGCCACCCAGCGCCCGTCGGGGGAAAAACGCGGGCTGGCGGTCTCGGCCCGGTCCGCGGACAGCCGCCACGCCCGGCCGCCGTCCAGCGGGGCCAGCCACACATCGTCCTCGGCCACGAACGTGAGCAGGTCACCGTGAATGTGCGGAAAGCGGAGGTACCCGGCTGACGTCATCGCATCATCGTAGGACCGGCGGGCCCAGAGCCCGCGCCCGGCCAGCCGGTATCAGCGCGGGCCACGCTCCGCCATTCTACTTATTTACTACGTAACTAAGTATTTAGCCATGCTATTAAGCGGCTGGCCCGGTGCCGATCCGGGCTTACCCGGAATGACTTGTCGATAGCATGCGCGGATGCCACAATTCAGGGCGTGGCGATTACACCGGGCGGGCGAATTCCCGAGGAGGAACCGGCGCAAAACCCCGCGGGGGACGCAACCAGCCCGCCGCGGCACGACCCCACCGCGGCAGATCCGGGCCAGCCCTCGCCACATCCCCCGGATGTCCTTCCTGCTCAGCCGGGAACCTTCGGACATGAGTCGGCCGGGCCGCCGCCCCCCGGGTACCAGACCGCCATCCCGCATACCCAGGCCACGGAACACGCGCCCGGTGCCGGAAAAGAATGTCCCGAATTCGGCGGCCGGCCTGCCGTGCCTGATTACGCCATTCTGAAACAAGCGCTCAAGGAGGCTGGCCCGGCCGCCGACAAGGAGATGGCGTATTTCTACAGCCTTCTTTTTACGGCCCACCCGGAATTGCGCACCATGTTCCCGCTGGCCATGGACGAGCAGCGCAGTGCGCTCAGCGGGGCGCTGGCCCGGTGCGTCTGGAGCATGGACAACCCGCAGTCGCTGCACGAGTACCTGGCCGGGCTGGGCCGCGACCACCGGAAGTACGGCGTCCAGGAACGGCATTACCAGGTCTTCGGCGAGACACTGGCGACCGCGCTGCGCCTGCTCAACGGGCGGGCCTGGACGCAGGAAACGGCGGCCGCCTGGCACACGGCGGTCAGCCATATCTGCTCGGTGATGGCCGCTGCGGCCCAGGAGGCGGCGGGCGAGCCGCCATGGTGGGTCGCGGAGGTCATCCGGCACGAACGTCGGTGCCCTGACCTGGCCGTGCTCACCGTCCGGCCCGGCGAGCCATTTCCCTACCTGCCGGGCCAATACCTGAGTCTCCAGGTCCTGCGCTGGCCGCGGGTCTGGCGGAACTACTCCATCGCCAACGCACCGCGGGCCGACGGCACTCTGGACCTGCATGTCCGCGCCATTCCTGGCGGGCAGGTCAGCACGGCACTGGTGCAGGACACCGGCCCGGGCGACACGGTCCTGCTTGGCCCCGCCCGGGGCGTCATGGTCGCGGACCACAGTTCGGCCCGCGACATCCTGTGCATCGCGGGCGGTACCGGTTTCGCGCCGGTCAAGGCGATCATCGAGGGGCTGGCGGCCCAGCCGGAGAACCAGCCCACCCGCCGGATCCGGCTGTACGTCGGGGCCCGGCACCGGCAGGACCTGTATGACCTGCCCGACCTGGCCCGGCTCGAGTCCGGGTGCGCGGAGCTGGAGGTGGTCACCGCGCTCTCGGACGACCCTGGGGCCGGCGGCCTGCACGGCCCGCTACACGCCGTGGTCTGCCAGCAGGCCAGCTGGCGCGACTGCGATGTGTTCGTCAGCGGGCCTCCCGGGATGGTCCAGGCCACGCTGGGGGTCCTGGCCCGCCGGGCTTCGGGCGAGCACCTGTACTGCGACCCGTACGAAGACCCCGGGGCCCGGCTGCCCGCCTGACCGGCCCAGCTCCCCCGCCGCCCAGCCCCCCCGCTGCCCAGCCCCTCCGCCGGTCAGACCTTCCGCCAGGCCGGCACCCAGGCCCCGTCCCGCACCTCGTAGTCCGCGAACAGGGCCGGCGCCTCGGCCCGCATGATCTCGGCGATCTTGCCGAACACGAGCCGGATCTCCTCCTCGGCCCCGGGATCGGTCCGGGCCTCAATCGTGTGCCGCAAGGTCCGGATGTTGGCCGTCCACACGATGCCGGTGGCCACCCCGTCCGGCGCGAGCCGCCGCATGAACGAGGTCTTCTCCTTCTTCTCGTGGAACGGCACGCCCTCCTCGTCGAGCCCGAAGTGCTGCGCCATCCAGCGCTGGAACTCCTCCATCTGCCCGAGCAGCGCGGTGGCCCGCTTCATCAGCTCCGGATCCTCCCGGGCCCACTCCGGGAACCAGAACGGGATCTCGTCCAGCCGCACGAAACGCAGCGACTCCTGCGACACCGCCGTGCCGGGACGGTGCCGGACCAGTTCGTGAGTGTTCCCCGAGACCACTGGTTTTCCGTTACGCCTGACGAACAGCAGGCCATTGGGGACGCGGACACAATGAATGCGGCCCTCGTAGTACTCGATGCCGTCGTTATAGCCTTCCTCATTCCAGTGGCGGCTCCGCACGGCCTGCCTGCGGTTGTGATTGACCAGTGGCGTGAGGCGGCGAGAGAGGAGGGAAACCACATAGCATGGGCGTAGGTTACTAAAGCGCTGACCATTCGCCATGGTGGGTTGGAGGCCCGTACGGTCGTCGATCCGCACGTTCGCCGACCAGCCCGCCTTGATAGCCAGCACCTGCAAATCGTCAGCCATCTCACGGGACGACGTATAGATGACCCGATGGCCGGACGTGCGATGGGCCGTGCCGTCGCCCTCGATCATCGCTTCGAGGAAGATCCTGATGAGGCCGGGAGCCCACTCGCCCACCATGGCAGGCACGCGCTTGTCGTGGGAATGACCGAGCCCAGCGAGGAAATCGCGTAGTGCCAGGCACTGCGTGCGGACGCAGCCGCCACCGCTCACGGGCAGATAGGCAGGCAGTCCCATCGCGCGTATCGTGTCGGCCATCTTGTCCAGAACCTGGCCGCGCTTGCGGGCCAGGGTGATCACGTGACCGTTGGTGCACCCTTCCGCAAGGTAATAGCCAAGGAACCTGGCAAAAGGCTCGATAGGAAAGCAGACGCCTGGATAAGAGCGCGTCGTTGGCTTGTCCCGATCCAGGCGCTGGTAAGTCCGTTGCGTTGACGGGAGCGTTACGTTATCAGGCGAGCAGCCTATCCAGCGCGCGTGTTTCTGATATTGAACCCTCTTATGCAGGATGTCCGCAGCCGTCTCCACGGCGAACTCCTGCTCTCCCCGCTTCGCCCGCTGCGTGTCATATCTGCGGATCCACATCCTGTGGTTGGGCGTCACCAGCAGATCGACCTGCCCGGACTGCACCCGGTACATCGGTCCGGCATAGTCCGCGTGGAAGACCTCAGTTGCCTTCTGATATTCAAGGTCGTGGCTGGCAGGGTTCAGCGTCCCGAAGACCTCAGTTCCGTCCACCTTCGGCCACGGTTTCCAGCCCTCAGCGGTCAGCACCTCGGTCTCGTCGTCATAACAGAACACCCGGCTCACGTTGTGCAGCACGAACGTGAAGCTGGCGTGCTCCAGCACCGACCCGTGCTGCTGCTTGAGGATGTTCTGCAGGTAGGCCTCGTGGTCGTTGCGGACCCGGCGGACGTTCGGGTTCAGTCCCGGCTCCCAGGCCCGGTAGCACATCTTGCCCGCGAACTCGGCCAGGTTCTGCGCATCGCTGGCTCTGCCCCCGGCGGCCCGCTCACCTTCGGGCCGCTCCCCGCCGCCGGCTGGTCTCTCCCCGCCAGATAGCTCATCCCGGTCGAGCCGCTCCAGCCACTGCTCACCGCCCACCTCACGCAGATACGCGGCAAGCTGGTCGTAGTCGATGGCGGGCTTCGCGACGAGGAACACCTCAGGCTGGACACTTCTCATGGCTCCGCACCCTAGCGGGGCCGGCCGACACCGGCGCAGCCCCCCACCAGGAAAGGATGGGGCGGGCGATGGAAAAGTTGGGACGGAGATGTAGAGGACGCCCCGGCGGCTCCGACTGACCGATGGGAGCGCGCCCTGACCGATGAGAGCACGCCAGCGAGGCGCGCGGACCGGAAGGATGACCGGGATGAAATACCTGATGCTGATCTACGGTAACCAGGAGAAGTGGGACTCGATCCCCGCGGATGAGTGGCCGGCTGCTATCGCCAAGCAGGATGCGTTCAACCGCAAGTACGCCGGGACGGGCGAGCTGATCGGCGCGTACGGGCTGGCCGACGAGGTGAACGCCAAGCTGGTCCGGAGGCGGGACGGCGCGCCCGCGATCACCGACGGGCCGTACCTGGAGACGAAGGAGTACATCGCCAGCTTCTACCTGCTGGACTGCGAGAACGACGAGCGGGCCGAGCAGATCGCCGCGGACATGCCGTGGGCCGACCAGGACCCGGTCGAACTCTGGCCGATCATGCACGAGTCCCCCGCCAACCCCTGACGGCGCCCGGGCCGGAGCCCTGATGACTACCGACCAGGACTCCGGGGACCTGCTGCGCGAGCTGGCGCCGCAGGTCCTCGGGGCACTGCTGCGCCGGTTCGGGCACTTCGACCTCTGCGAGGACGCCACCCAGGAAGCCCTGCTGGCCGCCGCGCTGCAGTGGCCCCGCGAGGGAATCCCGGAGAACCCGCGGGGCTGGCTGATCACCGTGGGGGCCCGGCGGCTGATGGATGCCGCGCGCAGCGAGCAGTCCCGCCGCCGCCGGGAGGACCAGGTCGCGGTGGCCACCCCCCAGTCCGAGCTGCTCAGCCCGGCCGCGGACGCGGATCCCGGCCGGGACCGCGACGACTCGCTGGCCCTGCTGTTCGGGTGCTGTCACCCGGCCCTGTCCGCGCCGAGCCAGATCGCGCTGACCCTGCGCGCGGTGGGCGGCCTGACCACCGCGCAGATCGCGGCGGCGTTCCTGGTCCCCGAGGCCACCATGGCCCAGCGGATCAGCCGGGCCAAGCAGGCCATCAAGGCCAGCGGGGTGCCGCTGGCCCCGCCCCCTGCCAGCAGGCCCGCCGACGAGCCGGAGCGCGGCGAACGGCTCCGCGCGGTGCTGCACGTGCTGTACCTGATCTTCAACGAGGGGTACACGGCCACCCACAGCGAGGAGCTGACCCGGCCGGACCTGTCCGCCGAGGCGATCCGGCTGGCCCGGTGGATGCACCGGCTGCTGCCCGGCGACGGCGAGGTGGCCGGCCTGCTCGCGCTGATGCTGCTCACCGAGGCGCGCCGCCCGGCGCGGACCAGCCAGGACGGGGAGCTGGTGCCGCTCGCCGAGCAGCAGCGCAGCCGCTGGGACCAGGCCCTGATCGCCGAGGGGGTGGAGCTCATCACCGGGGCGCTGGCCGCGGGGGCACCGGCGGCCGGGGCTCGGGTCACCGCGGGCCCGGCGGCCGGTCCCTATCAGCTGCAGGCCGCCATCGCCGCGGTGCACGACGAGGCGGAGAACGTGGACGCCACCGACTGGCCGCAGATCCTCGCCCTGTACGACCTGCTGGACCGCGTCGCGCCGAACCCGGTGAGCAGCCTGAGCCGGGTGGTCGCGGTGGCCCGGGTGCACGGCCCGGAGGCCGGCCTCGGCGCGCTGGACGGGCTGGAGTCCGACCGGCGGATGGCCGGCTACCACCGGCTGCTCGCCACCCGGGCGCACCTGCTCGGCCTGGCCGGCCAGCACGGCCCGGCCGCGGCCGCCTACCGGGACGCGGCGCGGCGGGCCACCAGCGTGCCCGAGCGCCGCTACCTCAGCCGGATGGCCGCGGACCAGGCCGCCCGGGCGGCGGGACAGGCCTAGCCTGCGACCGCGCCGCTGCCCGGCGCACCGACCGACCGCCCGGCCCCGGCGGCCGGAGCACGGCTCCCCGAAGCCGGGCTCCCCGAAGCCGGGCTCCCCGAAGCACGGGCCTGGCAGAGCCGCAGCAGGTTGGCGATGACCTGGTGGCCCGCCCGCCCCGGCGCGGACAGGATCGACTCCGGGTGGAATTGCACTCCCCACCGCCCCGCTTGCTCGTCCTCGATGGCCATGACCACGCCGTCCGGGGTGACGGCGGTCACCACGAAAGCCCCCCTGACCTGCGCGGGCACGGCGTGCAGCGAGTGGTAGCGGCCCGCGGTGAACTCGTCCGGCAGCCCGGCGAGCAGCCCCGAGTCACCGGGTCCGGTCCGCCGGACCTGGCCGGACTTGCCGTGCGCAGGCTGGGCGAGCAGGCCCAGCTCCCCCCCGGCGTGCTCCACCATGGCCTGCAGCCCGAGGCACACACCGAACGCGGGCAGCCCGCGTGCGTCCAGCTCGGCGAGCAGGGCGTCGCAGCGGAAATCGGACGGCTGGCCCGGCCCGGGCGACAGGACGACCAGATCGGGCCGGTACTCATCGAGCGCGGACGGCGGGAAACCGGCCCGCAGCGTCATCACCTCGGCGCCCTCCTGCCGGAAGTAGCTGGCCAGCGTGTGCACGAACGAGTCCTGGTGATCGACCAGCAGGATCCGCAGGCCCTGGCCCGGCCGCCCGGCCGGCTCCGGCGCGGCGGCGGAGGGGCCGAGGGCGGCCGCGTCGGCCGGCTCCCCCGCCTTCCCGGCCCGGAGAGCGGCCTGGGCCTGGGCGAGGGTCTCCAGCAGGGCCCGGGATTTCAGGTGGGTTTCGGCCTCCTCGGCCTCCGGGTCGCACTCGAACAGCAGCGTCGCGCCGGCCCGGACCGCGGCCACGCCGTCACGGATGTGCGCGGTGCGCAGGGTGAGGCCGGTGTTCATGCTGCCGTCGAAGCCGATCACCCCGACCGCGCCGCCGTACCAGCAGCGCGGCGCGTCCTCGTGGTCCTCGATGAACTGCATGGCCCAGGTCTTGGGCGCGCCGGTGACGGTGACCGCCCACATGTGCGACAGGAAGGCGTCCAGCGCGTCCAGGCCGGGCCGCAGCCGACCCTCGATGTGATCCACGGTGTGGATCAGGCGGCTGTACATCTCGATCTGGCGGCGCCCGATGACGGTCACGCTGCCTGGCACGCAGACCCGCGACTTGTCGTTGCGGTCCACGTCGGTGCACATGGTCAGCTCGGACTCCTCCTTGGCCGAGTTGAGCAGGGTGCGGATGTTCTCGGCGTCCCCCAGGGGGTCGGCGCCCCGCCGGATCGTGCCGGAGATCGGGCACGTCTCAACCCGATCCCCGCTGACCCGCACATACATCTCCGGCGAGGCGCCAACCAGGCTCTCACCTTCCCCGAGGTTGAAGAAGAACTCATACGGAGCCGGATTTACCTGCCGGAGCGTCTCGTAGAAGGCGGCCGGCGAGTCGCACGGGCCGCGGAACACGTGGCTGGGCACCACCTCGAACAGGTCGCCGCGCGCGAAACGCTCCTTGGCCTGCCGGACGACCTCCGCGAACGCGCCCGGTTCCGGACGCGCCCGGAAAGTCCCGTCTGGCCCGGTCCCCCCGTTATTTTTCTCCGCAACGAAACCGCTAGCGGGGCTGGTCATGCGGACCGGGGACGGCGCAGTCCGGCGCGGCAGCCCTTCGGTGCTGACCCCCCCGGCCGTGAACTCGTAGCGGTAGACGAACGCCGATTCGCGCTTGCGGTCCAGCGCGTACAACTCGTCGGGGAGGTGCAGGACCAGGTCGCGCTGGGATCCGGGGCGGTCGCGGCGGAGCCGGACCGGCTCGAACTGGAAGGCCAGGTCGTAGCCGAACGCCCCGTAGAGGCCGAGATGCGGATCGTCACCCGCGAACGCCGCGATCACCTCGCGCAGCGCCGTGAACACGGTGGGGCGCCGGCTCCGGTCCTCCTCGGCGACCAGCCCGGATGGCTTGGGGATGACCACCTCGATCTCGCGCCCACCGGGGCTGGGTGCCGCCGCCGGTGATGATGCTGGCGGTGAGGAGTGATGCGGGACAGGCTGCCCGGCCCGGAGCAGGGCCTCACCCAGCACGGGGAGCAGCACCTCGCCCCGGGCGTTCAGCGCCCGGACCGCGATCCGGCGGCCGCGGGCCACGATCTCCGCGCACGGGTCTACGTAGGCCAGGTGCCAGCGGCTGTACCGGCCCGGGTACTCCATGCCGGAGCTGAGCACCCCCCCGCGCCGCTCATCCACGCTCGCGGTGAGGCCGGCGAGGATGGCCGGGCTGAACGGCTCGGCGGTACGGGTGACGTGGACGCCACCGGCCGTGACGAACTCTGCCCGTTGGACGGGCTGCGGATCCACCTGGTCGCCTGCTTCCTGTGGGTCTTCCGCCGGCATCAGGCGAACACACGAAGCGACCGCCGGTAACCGGACGGTCGCTTCTGGCTATGGGACTGCGCGAACCAGCAACCGCCTAACGGCGGCGCCACCACTGGCGGGCTGCGTAGCTGGGTCGCATGACAGCGAGCCTATCGGCTCGGCCGGCCGTTCGCCAGCAGTCACCCCCGCGCGTCTGGCGGCGGCGGGTCCGCGGGGACCGGGGGTGCGCTGCTGTGGTGCACGCCGCCATCGTGCGCTCCGCCATCGTGCACGGCGCCATCGTGCACGGCGCCATCGTGCACGGCGCCATCGTGCACGGCGCCATCGTGCACGGCGCCATCGTGCACCGGGGCGGCGTGCAGGCTTCCCCTGGGCACGGCGCCGGGGCCGGGCGCCGTGGCGGCAGCCCGGCCCGGCGCGATCTCCCGCCCCGCGGGCTGATGTTCCGGCACGGCCAGGCCGAGCAGCCGGTAGACCTCGTCCCCGTCCACCGTCTCCTTCTCCACCAGCAGGTCGGCCAGCCGGCCCAGGTCCCGCTGGTGCGCGCGGATGAGCGAGACCGCGTTCTGCTCCGCCTCCCGGACCAGTCGGGAGACCTCGGAGTCGATCACGGCCTGGGTGGACTCGGCGTAGGGCCGGCTGGACAGTCCCGGGCCGCCGCCACCACCGAGGAAGACCGAGCCGCCCTCCGGGTAGCCCACCGGCCCCAGCTTGCTGGACAGGCCGAACTCGCGGACCATCTTGATGGCCAGGTCGGTGGCCGAGGCCAGGTCGTTCGCGGCCCCGGTGGAGCCCTGGCCCAGCACGACCAGTTCGGCCGCCCGGCCGCCCAGCCGGACGGCCAGCGACTCGTTCAGGTAGTCCTCGCCGTAGAGGTGATGCTCGACCAGCGGAAGCTGCTCCGTCACGCCGAGCGCCTGCCCGGCGGGCAGGATGGTGACCTTGGCCACCGGATCGGCGTGCGGGGACAGCGCCGCGACCAGGGCGTGCCCGGATTCGTGGATGGCCACGGCCCGCTTCTCCTCGGGCAGGAGCAGGTTCGAGTCGGCCCGGCTGCCCAGGATGATGCGGTCCCGGGCGTCGCTGAAGTCCGCCATCGCGATGTTGTCCCGGCTGGCCCGGACCGCGAAGATGGCCGCCTCGTTGACCAGGTTGGCCAGGTCGGCGCCGGAGAAGCCAGGCGTGCCGCGGGCCACCACGTCCAGGTCCACGTCGGGAGCCAGCGTCTTGCCCTGGCAGTGCACGGCCAGGATGGCCGCGCGCTCGGCCAGGGTGGGCAGCGGGATCGTGATCTGCCGGTCGAACCGGCCCGGCCGCAGCAGGGCCGGGTCCAGGACCTCGGGCCGGTTGGTGGCGCCGAGCACGACGATGCCCTCGGAGGTGTCGAAGCCGTCCATCTCGGCCAGCAGCTGGTTGAGCGTCTGCTCCCGCTCGTCGTTGGACACGTACGCGCCGCCGCTCGCGCGACGCTGCCCGATCGCGTCGATCTCGTCCACGAAGATGATGCAAGGGGCCCGCTTGCGGGCCTCGGCGAACAGGTCACGGACCCGGGCCGCGCCGACCCCGACGAACAGTTCCACGAAGCTGGAGCCGGTGACCGAGATGAACGGCACCTCGGCCTCGCCGGCCACCGCCCTCGCCATCAGTGTCTTGCCGGTGCCGGGCGGGCCGACCATCAGGACGCCGCGGGGGGCCACGGCGCCGAGGCGGCGGTAACGCTCCGGGTGCTTCAGGAAGTCGACGACCTCGCTGATCTCGCGTTTCGCGGACTCGTAGCCGGCCACGTCGGAGAACTTGGTCTGCGGGCGCTCGGCGTCGAAGACCTTGGCCCGGGCCCGGCCCACCCCCATGAGGCCGCCCAGCGGGCCGCCCGCCGCGCCGGCCCGGGACATGCGCCGGACCAGCCAGAATACGACGATGAACGGGGCCAGCAGGATGATCCAGTAGAGCAGCTCGGTGCCCAGCCCGCTGCTCGGCGCGGCTGCGTTGATCTCCACGTTCGCGCTCTGCAGCGTGGTCTCCAGCGGGGTGCCGGCGAACGGCAGCGGGATGACCGTGGTGTAGTTCTTGCCGTTCTTCAGCGTGCCGGTGGCCGGGGCGGTGGACCCGGTGCTGTTGTCCAGCGTGAACGTCTTGACCTTGTTCGCGTGAACATCGCTGATGAACGTGGAGTAGCTCAGGTTGACCGTGGTGACCCCGCCGAACCGGGGCAGGAACAGGAAAAGCACCAGGGCCGCGATGAGCGCGAGCGGCCAGAGCCAGTGCCGCCAGCCAGGCGGAGGCGGGGGCGCCGTGGGCGCCGGCTTGTCACCGGGGGGCGGCGGCTTCGACTGCTTGCTCATGAGTCATTCTTACGCGGGTCCGCCCGGTATGCGTAGTCACTCCCCCTCTAGCGCCGCCGCGCCCATCCGGGCCAGGGCCCGCTCCCGGCCGCTCACGGTCTCGGCGGCCACGATCGACGAGCGGCTGAGCATGGCGATGCCGGTCACCGCGAGCGCGCCGCCGGCCAGCTGGAGGCCCAGCTGCCAGGCCGTGGAGGCGAGCTTCTCGTTGAACACGGTGGCTCCGATGATCACCGCGACGATCGGCGCCAGCGTGTCCAGGACGGGCAGGCTGAGCGACAGGGCCCCGGAGCTGTACGCGCTCTGGCCGAGCAGTGCGCCCGCGATCCCGCACAGCAGCAGGGCCCAGGGCTCCCAGGTGGCCAAGGCCCCCACCCCGCGGATGGCGACCATGTCCACGGTGGCCTTGGTCAGCGCGGCCAGCACCCCGTAGACCGACCCCGCGGCCACGGCCAGCCAGATGACCCTGGCCTTCCCGGTGACCCGCAGGCCAGCCAGGGCCGCCACCGCGCTGAGCGCCCCGGCCGCGACAAACACCGGGGCCCACGCGGCCAGGCTGGGTGCCTTCTCCCCGCCGCCGGGCGTGGCCACGGCGAGGAAGATGACGATCCCGGCGGCCACCGTGACCGCGCCGGCCCCGTCATGCAGGCTGAGCCGCCGGCCCTGGCGCCGGGCGATGAGCGGGAGCGCGAACAGCACGTCCAGGGAGGCCAGCGGCTGGACCAGGGCCAGCGGGCCGAACGCCAGGGCCAGGGCCAGGATGAAGAACGACAGCGCGTCCAGGCCGATCCCGGCCAGCCAGCGGGGCCTGCGGGCCAGGTCGAGCAGCAGCCGGGGATGCAGCGCCTCGTCCGCCCCCGTCGCCCGGGCGACGGTCTGCTGCACGAGTGCGGCCACGGCGAAGCAGAATGCCGCCAGCAAAGCGGCGATCACTGCGATCACCGTTGTCAACAGACGTCCCCCATTCGGCTGGTTTGCCCGGTTTGGGACGTTCTTGCCCGCGAGGCCGCTCACCGTCGGGCGGCATCGCCTGTCCCCTGGTCCCCCTGCAGCCCGCTGAACTCAGCAATCTACCCAGGTCCAGGCCCCAGGCCCAGCGAATTTCCCGGCCCGCCCCTGGACCACCGCCGGGCCCCGGCCGCCAGCCCCAGCGCCCACCGGCAGGCCCCGGTCACCGCCACGGCCACGGCCACGCGCAGGCACCGTCCCGGTGACCAATTCCCTATTTGCGCACGGATATGCACAGGTGGGATGACGTATGGCCACAGTACGCCCGCGGCCCTTGCCGCTAGAGGCGGTACACCCGCCGGGCGTTGCCCGCCCCGACCATCTCCGCCACCCGGAGCGCGTCGGCCGCGCTCCAGTCGCCGTCGGCGACCCAGCCGCCGAGCACCCGGGCGGTGGCGCGCCGCCACAGCAGGGCGCCCAGGTAGTGCAGTTCCGGCGGTCCCCAGGCGTCGGAGGAGAACAGCAGCTTGCCGAACGGGGCCAGCTCCAGGGACTCGGCGACCACGGCCGCGGCCCGCGCGCCGGTGTAGTTGATGGCCAGCCCGACATCCAGGTAGACGTGCGGGTACGCCTGGGCCAGGTAGCCCGCCCCGCGGTGGTACGGGTAGCAGTGCAGCAGCATGACGGGGACTCCGGCGGGCTCGGTGGCCTGCAGGAACCCGCGCAGCAGCAGCGGGTCGCAGCGGCGCAGGTCCGCGTCCGGATCCCCGAACCCGGTGTGCAACTGCAGCGGCAGCCCCAGCTCCAGGCCGGCCCACAGCAGGTGGCGCAGCAGCACCGGGTCCTCGGCCCGCACCCGGGCGGTGGCCTCGATATGCCGCAGCCAGGCGCCCGCTGCCGCCGTCACCCCGGCTGCCGGGGGCGGCTCCGCGTCGAAGTCGAGGCCGAACCGGTAGCCGACGATGCTCTTGAGGCCCTTGGCGCCGGCGGCCCGGACGGACAGGGCCGCGGCGAAGCGCGCCGCGAACCCGGCCGCCGTGCCGTCGCCGTCCAGCACCGCCTGCTCGGCCACGGACTCCAGGCGGACGACCTCGTCGGCCCGGGCGCCGGCCGCCTCCCGCATCCCGGGCAGGTCGAGCAGGCCCGGCCGCACGTAGCCGGTGTCCAGCAGGTAATGAGCCGTCCCGCTGGCCCGCAGGAGCCGCCGGGTGACTTCCGCCGGGCCCAGGGCGGACCGCTGGGCCAGGTAGTCGGCGGGCGCGGCGAACGGCTCCAGGCCCAGGACCGGCGCGCACCAGCGCCGGATGGCCACGCCGAGCTGGGAGTCGAACTGGGTCAGCCCGGCCGGCAGCGGCCGGTCCGACTCGGTGATCAGCTGCTCGAACTCGGCCTGCCCCGTCTCCGCCGACAGGGCCGGGTGGACATGGTGATCGACCAGGGCGAGCGCAGCGACCTCCGGGTCCAGCGGGCCCGGCGCGGCCGGGAAGGGGTCAGCCATCCGCGCTCAGATCTTGGTGAAGTGCTGGAAGCACTCCCAGGCCATGTCGTGGCCGGCGAAATCGGCGGCCTCGGAGCGCTTGACCGCCAGGTAGGCCCGGCGGCGCAGCGGCCCGAGCGCTTCGGACAGGAGTTCGTCCGCCTCCAGCGCGTCCAGCGCCGCGGTGAGGGAGTCCGGCAGCCGGCGCGCGCCCCGCGCCTCCCGCTCGGCGTCGCTGAGCGTGGACGGATCCACGTTCACGGCGTCGCCGGGGTCCAGCTTGCGCCGGATACCGTCCAGGCCGGCGTGGATCACGGCTCCCAGGGCCAGGTAGGGATTGGCACTCGAATCCGACGGCTTGAGCTCCAGGTTCACCGTGCCCGCCACGTCATCGAGCATGGGCGAGCAGATGCGCACCGCCGCCTCGCGGTTGTCCATGCCGTACACGGTGAACGCGCTGCTCCACATCTGCGGGGCCAGCCGGCGGTAGGAGTTGACGCTGGCGCAGGTCAGCGCGACCAGTGCGGGAAGGTGGGCGAGCAGGCCGCCGATGAAGTGGTAGCCGGTGGCGGACAGCTGGTACTCGTCATCCGGGTCGTAGAACACCTGGTGCTGCCCGGGCTGGCCATCGGGCCCGAGGTCGGTCAGCGACACGTGCAGGTGGGTGCCGTTGCCGGCCTGGTCGGTCACGGGCTTGGGGGCCAGGCTGGCCCACAGGCCACGGCGGAACGCGACGCCGCGGACCGTCTCCCGGTACAGCACGTGGTTGTCGGCCGCACGCAGTGCGGGGGCATGCCGGATCGTCATCTCCTGCTGGCCGTGGCCGAGTTCGGGGTAGTAGCTCTCGACCTCCAGGCCCTGATCCTGCAGGGCGGCCAGCAGGTCCATCGCGAAGTCGTGGGACAGGGCGAAGCCGGTGGAGGAATAGCAGAGGCTGTCGTCCACCGGGACGAGCTGGTCCAGGCCGTCTGGAGAGGTCTCCCGCCGCCCCAGGGTGAACTCGGGCTCGAACGACGCGTGCACCGCGTAGCCCTCGGCGGCCAGGTCCGCGATGGCCTGCTTGAGGAACGTGCGCGGGCAGCCGTCCCAGGGCTCGCCGCCGGGCTGGACCAGGTCGGACAGCATCGCCCCGGCCCCGGGCGCGTACGGGAGGGCCACGAACGTGGACGGGTCGGGCATGATGCGGACCTCCCCGACCGGGCCCATCCCGTCCACCGGCTGCAGGGAATCCAGCATGGACATGGCCATCATCGCGACCGTGTGCCCGATCCCGGTCCGCAGCCGCGACGGCAGTATGGCCGCCGACGCGGCCTTGCCCCGGATGATGCCGCCGTGGTCGGCGTACAGGAACCGGACGAGGGAGACCTGCTCGGCGTGGGCGCGCTCGACGACCGCGCTGACCGCGTCATCGTCCGCGGCGCCCGCGGAGCCTGCTGGCACGTAGTCACTCATGGGACAGAGGTAGCACGAGCGGCCTCCCCTCGTACAGCGCCCTACGCAAAGCGGGCGTTTACCGTATTTTTCGGGCACCCGGGACCGGGAGGAGGGCCCCAGCTTCCTCGTTGACACTGGGAGCCGCCATCCCCTAGATTCGCAATGTTCGTCCATAGAACTGCTGTGCGTAAGTCGCACACCCACCCCGGCGCACGTCCCTATCCGGGCTCCCCGTCATCGGTGATCAAAGGAGTTCCCGTGACCTTTCTCGACGAGGCGACATGGCGCGGCCGGGCCTTCAGCGGCGGCTGGACGGTGCTCTCGGGCGGCGAGGCCCCGGTCGCTGAGCCAGCCACCGGGGCGGAACTCGGCCGGGTCGGGATCGCCTCCCCCGCTGACGTCGCCGCGGCGGCCACGGCCGCGGCGGCCGCCCAGCCGGCCTGGGCGGCTCTCCCCCACACCGAGCGGTCCGCCATCCTGCGCCGGGCGGGTGACATCTGGAAGGCGCACGCAGAGGAGATCGAAGGCTGGAGCATCCGCGAGGGCGGCAAGATCGCACCCGCGGCGCAGTTCGAGACGCACGTGGCCACCGAGGAAATCTATGAGGCCGCCACGCTGCCCTCGCGTCCCTACGGCGAACTGCTGCCCACCGAGTCCCCCCACCTCAGCTGGGCCGAGCGGGTCCCGGTGGGAGTAGTCGGCGTCATCTCCCCGTTCAACTTCCCGCAGATCCTGGCCATCCGATCGGTGGCCCCCGCGCTCGCGCTGGGCAACGCGGTGGTGCTGAAGCCCGACCCCCGCACCGCGGTATGCGGCGGCGTGGTGCTGGCCCGCGTCTTCGAGGAAGCCGGGCTGCCCGAGGGACTGCTGCACGTGCTGCCAGGCGGGGCGGGCGCAGGGGAAGCGCTGATCACTGACCCGCTGGTGCGGGTGATCTCGTTTACCGGGTCCACCGCCGTGGGCCGTCATGTGGGCGCGCTGGCCGGCCAGCATCTCAAGCGGGTCCACCTGGAACTGGGCGGCAACTCGGCCCTGATCGTGCTGGACGACGCCGACGTGGACGCGGCCGCGTCGGCCGGGGCGTGGGGCTCGTTCCTGCACCAGGGCCAGATCTGCATGACGACCGGGCGGCACCTGGTCCAGGACTCGGTCTACGACCGGTACGTGGCGGCACTGGCGGGCAAGGCCAGCCACCTGCCGGTCGGTGACCCGGCCAGCGGCCAGGTCGCGCTGGGCCCCATCATCGACGAACAGCAGCGTGACAAGGTCCACGGCCTGGTCACCGCGAGCGTGGACGCGGGGGCCCGGCTCGCCGCGGGCGGCACCTACGACGGCCTGTTCTACCAGCCCACCGTCCTGGCCGAGGTCGCGCCCGCGATGCCGGCCTACGCCAGCGAGGTGTTCGGGCCGGTCGCGCCCGTCGTCCGGTTCTCCACCGCGGACGAGGCGGCCAAGCTCGCCGCGGACACCGACTACGGGCTGTCACTCGGCATTCTCACCAGGGACGTGCTGCGCGGCCTGGACCTGGCCCGGAAGATCCCGACCGGCATCGTGCACATCAACGACCAGACCGTGGACGACGCGCCGAACACCCCGTTCGGGGGCATTGGCGCCTCGGGCACCGGCGCCCGGTTCGGCGGCACCGCCAACCTCGACGCGTTCACGGATACCCGCTGGGTCACGATGCGCAGCGAGATCGCGCCTTACCCCTTCTAGTGTCCGCCGCACCCGCACCCGCGCGCACGCGCACCCAGGTCGGAATCGTCGGGGCCGGGCCGGCCGGGCTGCTGCTGTCTCACCTGCTCGCGCTGCGCGGCATCGACTCGGTGCTGGTCGAAGACCGGAGCCGGGCGTACTGCGAGGCCCGTCAGCGGGCGGGCGTGCTGGAGGACGGCAGCGTCACCCTGCTCCGTGAGGCGGGCCTGGCCGGCCGCCTGGACCGTGAGGGACTGGAGCACGGCGGCATCTACCTCCAGTTCGCCGGCGAGCGGCATCACATCGACTTCCGCGACCTGACCGGGCGGACCGTCACTGTCTACGCGCAGACCGAGGTGGTGAAGGACCTCATCGAGGCCCGCCTGGCGGCCGGCGGCCACCTGGAGTTCGACGTCAGCGGCACCGAGGTTGACGACCTGGGCACCAGCGCCCCGGTCCTCCGGTACACCAGCGCGGACGGGACCAGGCGCGAGGTCACCTGCGACGCGATCGCGGGCTGCGACGGCTTCCACGGGATCTGCCGCCCGGCGGTCCCGGCGGGCCTGCTCACGGTCTGGGAACGTGAGTACCCGTACGCCTGGCTGGGCATCCTCGCCGACGTCCCGCCGTCCACGGATGAGCTGATCTACGCCCATCACCCGGACGGATTCGCCCTGCACAGCCTGCGCAGCCCGCTGGTCAGCCGGCTCTACCTGCAGGTCACCCGGGACGAGGAGATCGGCGCGTGGCCTGACGACCGGATCTGGGCCGGGCTCCAGCGGCGGTTCGCCCTGCCCGGCTGGGAACTCAAGGAAGGCCCGATCCTGGACAAGGGGATCACGCCGATGCGCAGTTTTGTCAGCGCGCCGATGCGCCATGGCCGCCTGTTCCTGGCCGGGGACGCCGCCCACATCGTGCCGCCCACCGGCGCCAAGGGACTGAACCTGGCCCTCGGGGACGTCGCGGTCCTGGCGGGCGCGCTGGAAGACCTGCTGCGCGGAGACGCGCGCCTGGCCGACGCCTACTCCGATACCTGCCTGGACCGGGTCTGGCGGCGCACCCACTTCTCGTGGTGGATGACCACCATGCTGCACGCCGCGCCCGGCGCCGACGGGATGGACGCGCAACTCCAGCTGGCCCAGCTCCGCTACGTCACCACCTCACGGGCGGCCGCGGCGTCGCTGGCCGAGAACTACACCGGCTACCCGCAGCGGTCCTGATCCGCCGCTGCGCGGTGCCGGGCCGGTCAGGCGGCGGGCGCGCCCTTGCGGGCGTACAGCGTGTCGTGCCAGCCGTTCTTGTGGACCTGCACGAAGTTGGCCTTGAAGTAGGTCCTCAGCCACGGGAACAAGGCGACGCGGCGCCAGGAGTTGTACGACAGCCAGACGAACTGGGCGTGGGTGAACTCGTCCCGCCACATCGCCTGGACGGTCGGGTCATTGCCCGCGCCGGTGGACGGCTTGAGCCCGTTGGAGAAGCCGAGATCACTGCCGAGCCCGTCCAGCATGTGCGGGCAGTTCGGCTGGGCGGGACTGAACCGGTTGGCAATCAGCAGGTAAGACACCTGGTCGGTGGCGACGCAGGCACCCTTGGGGATGATCTTCTCAACCGTCGGGGACACCGGGGCCAGGCGCAGCTGGAGATGGGATTCGTAGCTGGCCTGATCCATGGCCAGGACCACGATAGCCAGGCTGGCCAGCACCGCGGCCGGCTTCCACAGCTGCCGCCCGTCCGCCGTGGGCAGCCAGGTGGTGCCCTGCCCGAGCGCCTCGAACAGGCGCGACAGCGGCAGGGCGATGGACATCGCGAAGAACGGCGCCAGGAACGCGGCGAAGTGATAGTGGAACTGATCGGGCCACATGAACATGACCACGACCACGGCGGTGGTGCCCAGCGCGAACCAGTCCAGTGCGGGAGGCGCCTGCCGCAGCATCCGCCACGCGACGGCGATCATCGCGGCGACCACGATGACGAGCGCCGCCGTGGCCGCCAGGATCACCAGCCGCGGATGGGCGGGCAGATGCAGGGTGCTGATGCCGAGCATGTGACTCAGCCGGGCGGGGAGCGGAACCCGGGTTGACCCGGCCCGCGGCGCGACCTGGGCCACGTACAGGCTCTGGTAGAAGCGCTTGGGCGCCAGGGCGGCGAACGGGAGTACCGGGACAAGGAAGCCGACGGCGACCCCGCCTACGTATATGGCGGCCCGCCTGATCTGCGGGAGGAGCATGACGACCAGGACGATGACCGGGAAGATCGCCCACACCTCAACGCAGCCCGCGAACCCGAACGCGACGCCTCCCCACAGCAGCCGCTTGCGGCTGCTGGTCAGCCGGTTCCCGTCGAACAGGGCCAGGGCCCCGAGCAGGCAGAACAGCACCAGCCACGGCTCGACCAGGATGGTGCGCGCGGTGGACACGCTGTCCGGGTAGACCGCGAGAATCCCGCAGCCCACGATCACGGCGAGCAGGCCCCGGTGCCGGAGCAGCAGGCCCAGCAGGAGCACGCCTGCCGCACTGGCCAGCGTGGTCAGGATCCGTCCGGTCGCCATCGCCGCGGTCGTCCCGGTGACCTTGGACAGCAGCGCGGACGGCAGCATCAGCAGGGTGATCCCGGGCGGCTGCACCAGGACGAACGAGCGGTAGGGCAGGAAGCCGTGGATCAGGTTGACGGCGCTGCCGAAGTAGGGGCCGTCATCGTATTCGGTGACTCCCAGCAGGTAGCCGGGACGGCTCAGCAGCAGCAGCCGCAGCGCCAGGGCCACCAGGGTGCAGACGCCGATGGCCACGCTGACGGGGGTCAGCCAGCCTTTCCGGCGATCCTTCTGCGCTGCATCCCCGTCGCTGCGCGATTCACCGGGCGGTCCGCCGGCGGCCGGCCTCGCAATCGTTCCGCTCACTGCTGGTTTGCTCCCTCAGCCCTACTCGCCGGAACGCCACAGCAACCTGCGCACAGCGCCGCGCCGATGACCACACTGCAAGTGATGAACCCGCACTGGAATTATGAAACGCGCTGAGCTGCATTCTTGGGCAGGGACCGGGATATGTATCCCCGGCGGGCTCAGCGGGCGCGAAGCGGCCGCTCACGACCGCCACCAGATGTTACCGGATGAACATGCCGGCCCATACCGGATGCAAATACTCCATATGGCCTTCATCCCCGTCAAGCCAGCAGCCGCGACAACCCCGCACCGGCGGCCGGGCACCGCCCCACCATCCGGCGATTGCAGCACACCAGCATGAATTTACTGGTCAGCCGCGGCTTCGCCGGGTATTTCCGCCCGGTTCCGCGCGCCGGGCCATGGGCGGCCTGATCGAGGCCCCCGGTCGGCCCATGACCGATGGTGAAGTTTGCGTAACATCCCGGGGCGCCGGGCTCGCGGGCGCAGCCGGGGCAGCACTTGTCCGGCGCCGCCCTGGTGGCCACCATCCCGGTGCTCATCCTGTTCGCGCTGATGGAGCGGCGCGTGATGGGGGGCTGACGGCCGGCTCGATCCGCTCGCAGCCGCCTGCCGGGCGGCCAGGTAGGGAATGATCAGCAGGCACCCCCACATCCCCGCCAGCGCCCAGCCGGCCAGCACATCGGTCATCCAGTGCGCGGCGAGGTACAGCCGGCACAGCCCGACGACGAGAGCGATCAGGAACGCGCCGGTCATGAGCAGGGTGCGGGCCCGGAAGGAACGGCCGGCCATCACCATGATCCCGAGCATGCCCCACGCACCGAGGGCCTGGGCCGCATGCTGGGAGGGGTAGGACCAGCCGTGGAATGTGCCCAGCCAGTCCACGGCCGGCGGCCGGGGCCGCGCGACCAGCGTCTTGGTCAGCATCGACCAGGCCCAGGCGCCCGCGAGCGACAGCGCCGGCAGCACCGCGGGCAGCCACTCCCGCCGCCACCGCCACAGGGCCAGCCCGGAGCCGATCACCAGGGGCCACAGCACGAAACCCGAGCCGAGCCAGGTGAGCGTCTTGGCCAGGCCGGTGAGCCAGGGCTGCCGGTGGCCGACCACGAACGCGAGCACGCGCGGATCGAGCCGGGCACTGTTGATGTGGTTCAGCACGCTGTTCGTGAGTGACCCGAAGGACCAGGCACACGCGCACAAGGTGAGCACGGTCACGGTCAGCGCGAACCCGGTGGGGACACCCGCCTGGAAACGCCGCGCGAGCCAGGCGATCTGAACCGGGAAGTGCCGCCCCAGCCAGCGGACCGGGCCGCTGCGGCCCAGCCGCCTGACCTGCCGCCCGGCCCAGCTCTCCGGATCGCGCGCCGACCGGAGCAGGCGCCCGGTGACGAGAGCGAGCACCACGATCACGAACAGCGCGATGCCGACCTGGGTGGCGTAGTGGGCCACCTTCTTCCAGCTCGCCCCGGCCAGGTAGCCGAGCACGATCATGCCCGCCCCCCAGGTCGCGCCGCCGGCCACATTGAACGGCAGGAAGACCCGGTAGGGCAGCCGCGCCATGCCCGCCAGGCCGGGGACCAGGACGCGCAGCGCTGCGGTGAAACGCCCGAAGAACACGGCGCGGCCACCGCGCTTGGCCAGGTACTCCTGGCCGCGCTCGATGCGCCCGGGTTTCAGGAAACGCCGGAAAGGCCTGGTCTGCAGCAGGCGGTGCCCGTACTCGCGGCCCACCAGGTAACCGACCGAGTCGCCGACGATGGCCCCGGAGATCCCCGCGACCAGGACCGCCCACAGGCTCACCCGGCCATAGGAGGCGAGTACCCCGCCGAGGATCAGCGCGGTCTCCCCGGGGAAGAAGAAGCCGAGGAAGACCGAGGACTCGAGGGCCGGGACCGCGAAGACGATCAGCAGCGCCAGCCATCCGCTGAGACTGAGGATGTGCTCGATCAGGCTGGTCACCATCACCAGGGTACGGGCACGCCGGCACGCCTCACCGTGCCGGGATCCGGCGGCCGCCCGGCATGGCCGCAGCAGGTGCCCAGGGACTAGCGGACGTCCAGGCCCGTGACGGCCCTTCCGATGATCATCCGCTGGATCTCGGAGGTTCCCTCGAAGATGGTGAAGATCTTCGCGTCCCGGTGCCAGCGCTCCACCGGGAAGTCGCGGGTGTAGCCGTTGCCGCCCAGGATCTGGATGGCCTGCTCGGTCACCCGCACCGCGGTCTCGCTGGCGACCAGCTTGGACATGGATCCCTCGGCACCATCCAGGGCCATGCCCTGCCGGGCCATCCAGGCCGCCCGCCAGGTCAGCAGGCGGGCGGCGTCCACGCCTGCCTGCATGTCGGCCAGCATGAACCCGACCGCCTGGTTCTGCCCGATGGGCCGGCCGAACGCGACCCGCTGCGTGGCGTAGTCGCGGGCGAACTCCACCGCGGCCCGGCCGACGCCGACCGCCATCGCGGCCACGCTCGGCCTCGAGGCCTCGAACGTCTTCATCGCGGCCTGCTCGCCGCTGCGCCCCCCGGACCGTACCCGGTCCAGCCTGGCCTCCAGCCGCTCCTGGCCGCCGACCAGGCAGCGCCCGGGGACCCGCACGCCGTCCAGCACCACCTCGGCGGTGTGCGAGGCCCGCACCCCGTGCTTGCGGAACTTCTGGCCCTGGCTGAGCCCCGGGGTGCCCGGCGGTACCACGAAGCTGGCCTGCCCCCTGGCGCCGAGCGAGGGGTCCACCGAGGCCACCACCACGTGGACGTCGGCGATCCCGCCGTTGGTGGCCCAGGACTTGGTGCCGTTGAGGATCCATTCGTCGCTGGCCTCGTGGTACTCGGCGCGGGTGCGGATGGCGCCCACGTCGCTGCCCGCTTCCGGTTCCGAGGCGCAGAACGCGCCCAGCTTTACCGAGCCGGGGGCGCCGAACATCTCCGGCAGCCACTCCCCGATCTGCTCGGGGGTGCCGTTGCCCGCCACGGCGACCGCGGCCAGCGTGCTGCCGACGAGGGAGAGCGCGATGCCCGCATCGCCCCAGAAGAGCTCTTCGAAGGCGATCGGTATGCCCAGCCCGCTCGGCTCGAGCCACTGGCTGGAGAAGAAGTCGAGCGAGTACAGCCCGATCTTGGCGGCGTCTTCCAGGATGGGCCACGGGGTCTCTTCCCGCTCGTCCCATTCGGCGCCGGCCCGCCTGATCACGTCCGCGGCGAACCCGTGCACCCAGTCCCGCATCTCGCGCAGGCCGGGCCCGGGCTCGAGGGAGAATCCGCCCGCGGCGTCAGGTCCAGTGGTCATAATGCTCCTCGGGATCGGCACGGGGAACGTATGTTACTGAAGAGTAGCACGCCTAAATTACCCGCGAGTAGCCCTTCCGGCTGATCTACTCGGTGTCGTGGCGGTCCAGGAACTCGTACACGTCTGACTCGTCCACCCCGGGGAAGCTTCCCGTCGGCAGGGCGGACAGGATGTGCGAGTGGGCTCGTGCCGACGGCCAGGCCATCCCCTCCCAGCGGGTAGCCAGGCCGGCGGGGGGACGCTGGCAGCAGTCCCCGTCCGGGCAGCGCGACACCATCCGGGTGGTCGTGTCGCGGCCCCGGAACCATCGCGAGTTCTCGTAGCCGGTGCCCAGGGTGATGGCGGAGCCGCGCTCCGCGCCCGGGTCCACGTGGGCCATGCACCAGAACGTCCCGGACGGGGTGTCCGAGTACTGATAGTAGGGCGAGTAGCGGTCCGGGGACCCGAACACCTGGCGCCCGGACCACCTGCGGCACATCCGCTGCCCTTCGATCGCACCCGTGGAGTCGGCCGGGAGGGCCAGCCCGTCGTTCTCATACGCCTTATAAATGGTGCCGCTCTCGTCGTTCTTGACGAAGTGGCAGGTCAGGTCCAGATGATGGGTGGCGAGGTTGGTGAACCGGTGCGCCGCCATCTCATAGGACACCGAGAACACATCCCGCAGGTCCTCCACGGACAGGTCCCTGGCTTCCATGGCCTCGCGCAGGAACCGCGAGGCTGACCGTTCTGGTACCAGCACCGCCGCGGCGAAGTAGTTTGCTTCCACCCGCTGGCGGAGGAAATCCGCGAAGTCCTGCGGGGCCGCGTGCCCGAGCACGAAGTGGCCGAGGGTCTGCAGCAGGATCGTCCGGGGGGTGTGCATGCCCATGGATTCCTGCTTCAGGTAGATCCGCCGGTGGCGCAGATCAGTGACGGAGCGGACGGACCGCGGGAGATCCTGCGCGTACCTGACCGAGAAACCGTGGTGGCCGACGATGGCCAGCAGCGCCCCCTGCGACAGCGCCCCGCCCCGGTAGCTGACCGAATCCAGCGCTTCCGCGGCCGCGTGCTCGATCTCGGCGAAGTAATTGCCCCGCTCCCGCATCGCGTCACGCAGCCCCGCGTTGGCCAGCCGCGCCTCCTCCGGGGTGGCCGTCGGCCGGGTGCGCTGCCGGCGCAGTTCCGCGTACACCGCGACCAGGTGCTCGAGCACGTCATTGGGCACGCGCGCGCCAACCTTCAGGTGCGGCAGTCCCAGGTCGGCGTACAGGGGGTCATGCTGCGCTTCTTCCACCGCGATCTCCAGCTGGGCCCGGCGGCTCGGTGGCTGGTGCCGCAGCAGTTCCTCGGCCGGCACGGACAAGGCCTTGGCCAGCGCGTCGATGAGGGACAGCTTCGGCTCGCGGCGGCCGTTTTCCAGGAGGGACAGCGCCGAGGGCGCCCGGCCAACCCGCGCACCGAGCTCGGCCAGCGTGTACCCGCGCGCCCGGCGCAGGTGCCGGAGCCGCTGCCCGAATGTCGCAAGGTCTAGACCACTTGATGGAAATCTGGACCGTTCTTTCTCCAAGAACTCTGTCACATCTTCATCTTAGATGAAATCTGAGCGTTCTTCAGGACGTTTGGCCCTGGTTTTACCCCGGCGTGGCCCCCAGGCTCGAAGTAACCACCCAGGGGACGGCAGTACGTCGGGAGGACCACCAGTGAACGAGAGTCGCCTCGAGGGCACAACGAACGGCACGAGCAACGGGCATGCCCGGAAGGCCCCGGTCAGCGGGCCGCAGCAGCAAGCCGCAGGTCTCGCCCATCAGTGGGCCACCGACCCGCGCTGGCGCGGCACCGAACGCACCTACTCCGCGGACGACGTCATCCGGCTGCGCGGATCCGTACAGGAGGAACGCACCCTGTCCCGCCTCGGGGCCCAGCGGCTGTGGAGGCTGCTGCATGAGGAGGACTACATCGCCGCCCTCGGGGCGGTCACCGGGAACCAGGCGGTCCAGCAGGTGCGGGCCGGCCTGCAGGCTATCTACCTGTCCGGCTGGCAGGTCGCGGCGGACGCGAACCTGGCCGCCGAGACGTACCCCGACCAGAGCCTGTACCCGGTTAACTCAGTTCCCCAGGCGGTCCGGCGGATCAACAACGCGCTGATGCGGGCCGACCAGATCACGTGGGCCGAGTCGGACGGCACGGACGGCAAGTACTGGCTCGCGCCGATCGTGGCCGACGCGGAAGCGGGCTTCGGCGGCGTGCTGAACGCGTTCGAACTCATGAAGTCGATGATCGCGGCGGGCGCTGCGGGCGTGCACTGGGAGGACCAGCTCGCCTCCGAGAAGAAGTGCGGCCACCTCGGCGGGAAGGTTCTCGTCCCCACGTCGCAGCACATCCGGACGCTGAATGCGGCCCGGCTGGCGGCCGACATCGCCGACGTGAGCACCCTGGTCATCGCCCGTACCGACGCGCACGCGGCCACCCTGATCACCAGTGATGTGGACGAGCGTGACCGGCCGTTCATCACCGGCGAGCGGACCGCCGAGGGCTTCTACCGGGTGCGCAACGGGATGGCCGCGTGCGTGGCCCGCGGCCTGGCCTACGCCCCGTACTCTGACCTGCTCTGGATGGAAACGTCCACCCCCGACCTCGACGAGGCCCGCGAATTCGCCGAGGCCATCAAGGCCAGGTACCCGGACCAGATGCTGGCCTACAACTGCTCGCCGTCGTTCAACTGGCACCGTCACCTGGACGACGGCACGATCGAGAAATTCCAGCGCGAGCTGGGCCAGATGGGCTACAAGTTCCAGTTCATCACCCTGGCCGGCTTCCACGTGCTGAACTACTCGATGTTCCACCTCGCGCAGGGCTATGCGGCTGAGGGCATGCCCGCCTACGTGCGGGTCCAGGACGCGGAGTTCGCTGCGGAGCCGCGGGGCTACACCGCGACCCGGCACCAGCGGGAAGTCGGCACCGGCTACTTCGACCTGGTCACCTCCGCGATCAGCCCGCAGGCGTCCACCACCGCGCTGCGCGGGTCGACCGAGAGCGAGCAGTTCACCGCGGCGTCCTGAGTACCCGCCCCGAGCCGCCGGGCCGGGCCGTACGGATCAGGCACTGCCGCCTGGACCCGCGGCCCGGGCCGCGGTCGCGGGGCCGGCTACGAGAGCAGGCGCGTCTCGGTGGGGCGCCCGGGGATCTCGTCCCCCTCGTCGGTGCTGTCGGCATCGCCGGCACGGACTCGCCGCCAGCGGGACGGGACGAACACCGTGCAGATCATCAGCGCGCCCAGCAGAACCAGCACGCCGCTGACGAGCATGATGCGGAATCCCGTGCCGTACCCCTCACCACGCAGCGGGATGATACGCACCGCGAGCTGGGCATTCAGCCCGAGCAGCGCGGTCCAGGCCAGCATGGCCGCCCCGGGCAGCGCCGTGCTGAGCGGCGACACGGGGGCCACCATCAGGATGCCGAGAAACAACCCGACCAGCAGCAGGATCCCGAGGGCGCTGAGACCGCCGATGCTGGTCAGGCTGACGTCCTGCGCCGCCAGGCTGGTCATGTGCGCCACTCCCCAGCCTCCGCCGAAGAAGATCGCCGCCGCCAGGGCGGCCGCGAAGGCTACGCCCAGCAAATGCCTCGGCACGTGATCACCACCTCCCGGCCCCCGGCCTGCTGCACATCTGGCGCAAGACTCTACTTGACCTCCCCATGACCGGCAGCCAGGACAGCTATTCCCACCTGCAACATCGCTCCCAGACCACGGCAGGCTGCAGGGCCGGGGACCGGCTGGGCAGCCCCCCGCCACAACGCGGCCCGCGGGGGCTCGTGCTTATCCGGTACGGAAATAGCGCGCTGGTTAATCCCCGGCCCTCCCGGATGAGCCGCACCACCGGCGGCGGCCCGGCAGCAACGCAGCCCCCGGGAGCCGGAAACGGCCGAATGAGCTGGGCAGCGGAGCCGGGATGGGCTAGGCCAGGGAGGTCTCGCCGGTCACCGCGTCCGCGGCCAGGGAGGTCTCGCCGGTCACCGCGTCCGTGGCCAGGGGGTGTCGTCGGCCACGGCGTCGACCTCGCCAGTCAGCGCGTCCGTGGCCGAGGGGCCGTCGGCCAGGGCGTCGACCGCGCCGGCCAGGTCCGCAAGCGCGGGGAGCGCGTCGAGCAGCGTGACCCTGCTGTCCGGCGGCAGTTCCCTGAGCGCGACGCTGAGCAGCCGCTCGTTGAGGCTCTTCCAGCGCAGCACGGCCGCCTCACCGGCGGGCGTGAGATCGAGACTGGCAGTCCGCCTGTCCCCCTCGCCTCCGGTCCGGGTCACCAGCCCGGCCTGGCGCAGCGAGTTCGATAGCGTGGCCACCGAACTGGGCGCCAGCCGGAGCAGCCGGGCCAGTTGTCCCGGGCGCGAGCCCGGATTCTCGGCCATGCAGGACAGCATCTCCAGCTGGGCCACGGACAGCCCCGATGAAGGGTCGGCGGCCCGGGCGGCGCGGCGCATGGCCCGCCGGAGCCGGGACACCGCGTCGGCGAGGTCCGCTGAGTGCACGTGGGTTCCCAGGAGTGAGGGCATAAAAATCGAGTATACCGACTGGCAAACTAGAGATACAGAGCCCTGGGCCGATATCAACGTAAACCTGTGCTCCCGGGCGGCAAATTCGCGGCAGCGGACCGGAACCAGCCCCTCTGCGGACGATCCGCGTTCCGGCCACCGGCCCGCCCGGCCGCGAATAGTGTGCGGTGATCTGCGGGACATGCCGGCCCGGTACTGGCCAGGAGGGCCTGCGGCAGACAGACTCGTCCCCGGGGGAAGTCCGAGCTACACCCTCGCGCGGCATCACGCTCGCCGGCCTCGCCGGCTGGCGCAGAAGGGACGCCGATGCAGGAACTGCGCATCGTCGCGGTGAGCGAGGACGGCAGTTACGCCGTACTCGCGGTACCGGGACGCGGCGGGCGCTTTTCGCTGCCGATCGACGACCGGCTGCGGATCGTCGCGCGCGGGCAGTTCTCCCGGCTTGCTCAGTACGAGATCGAAGTGGAGAGTCCCTTGCGACCCAAGGAGATCCAGGACCGGATCCGTGCCGGAGAGACCGCGGAGGAAATCGCCGACGCCGCGGGCGTGCCCATCGAGCGGGTCCGCCGCTTCGAGGGCCCGGTACTGGCCGAGCGGGCGTACCGGGCGCAGGAGGCCCAGGGCGCGTCCATCCGGCAGCCCGGGGACTCCGGCCCCGGGCCCCGCCTCGGCGACATCGTCACTGAGCGCCTCGCCGCGCTCGGCGTGCCCGCCGAGGAAGCACAGTGGGACTCCCGCAAGCGGGGGGACAACAGCTGGCAGATCCAGCTGATGTTCACGATCGGCGGGCGGCCGCTGATGGCGGAGTGGGTGTTCGACCCGCGGCGCCGCCACGTCACCCCGGCCGACGATGACGCCGCCCGGCTCTCGCTGCCCGAGGCCGATCTGGCCCAGCTGTCGCCCGGTCCCCGGGCTCCGGCCCGGGCTACGGTTACCCCGATCGGCAGCCGGCTGGCAGCTGCGCAACCGCCGGTCCCCGCGCCACCGCCGGTCCCCGCGCAGACGCGGCCCGAGGCGGCGCCCGCCGCTGAGCCCGCGGTGAGCCAGGCGCGGGCCGCCGAGGCGCACCCAGCACGCGCGGCCGAGGTTCCGGCCCGCGCCACCGCGGAGGCGCAGCCGCCGCGGGTCGCCGGGGCGCACTCACCGCACGCCGCGGAGGCCCGGCCTGCGCGTGCCCCCGAGGGCCGCCCGGCCGCCGAGCTGGCCGAGACCGAACCGGACGCAGGCAGCCAGGAAGCGGCGGTGCCGCAGCGCGGCCGGGCCCGCAAGGCCGCCGGAGGCCGATCCAGGCGCTCATCCGTGCCGTCCTGGGATGAAATCATGTTCGGCACCTCACGCCAGCCGGAGTAATGCGGCGGCCCGGTTTAGCCGGTCCGGCCGGACTGCCTTTCCGGCTCTATCCGGGACCAGGTTCGGCAGGCTAAGGCCTGTGCGGCCCGATCCCGTCGTTTATCTCGCCGTGATCCGCATGACCGGCTCGGGGTGTTCTCCGGACGGGGCGTGGAGCGCGATTAGTCACCTCCCCGTAATAGGCGACAGTCACCGTGGGTAATCGTCGGCGCTGGATCGGCGCCGGATCGGCGGAAGTGGCGCGGCCGGCCCGCGGTCCGCACCGATTCGCCATGTGTTCACGATCCGCACAGGGCCGCCGGGGATCTGGTGCGGGAACGCCCCCCGCACTCGCCGGGCAGCGAGCCTTTTGCACGCTGAATCCCGGGCTGGATCACGGCCTCTTCCGCCCTGGCCCAGGCTCCCGCCGCACCATCTGCCCCGCATCCGGCGCCGGTGCCGGTGCCGGCACCCGGGCGCGACACCTCGCGGTCCCGGCGGCTCCTGGCCCCTGCGGGGGGCCGGACCGCGTACGATCGGCCAGCGTGAGCCGTGCACCGCGCAGACGTGGGGACCGGGAGGCGGGCCGCCCGGTCCGGCAGGCCGTCCTGGCAGCTGCCGCCTCGCTGACCGCGGTTACCCTGGTCAGCGGCTGCGGCCTGGTCGGCGGCATGAAGACCATGCAGGCGGACGTCCCGAACCAGATGACCGTGACCAGCCAGGCGTTCAACCCGCACCAGTTCCCGCCGTCCTACACATGCCACGGCCGGGGGCAGAGCCCGTCGCTGCACTGGTCCGGCGCCCCGCAGGGCACGAAATCTCTCGCCCTTCTGGTCGACGACGCCTCGGCACCGATCCAGCCCTATATCTACTGGATCATGTTCGATATCGGATCGCAGACCACCGGGATCCAGAGCGGGCAGGTTCCCCCGGGTGCGCGGCAGGCAGACAACAGCAAAGGAACCGATCGGTATGATCCGCCCTGCCCCGTGAATGGCCTCCACACCTACCGCTTTACTGTCTACGCCCTTAGTAGGTCGCTGTCGCTGCCTGACGGCGTGGCCATGAAAACCGCCTGGAGCGCAATCGCACAAGCGGCCATCGCCCGCGGAAGGCTTCAGACTACCGCCAGTCCGTAATCGGCCGATCGCGATGGGTAAACGGACTTGGCAAAAAAAACCCTAAACGCATGACACCGCCCATACGGTCCGCCAGACTGACTGATCAGTAGCTCAGCCTTGGATGAAATCGAGGCGCTAGCGATAGAGGGGGAAGGCCCGCGTGATGGCCGCGTTGGCCTCGCTGGCGCTGCCCATACGGCCATCGCTTGTTGGGTGGTGCGATGCTTCTGCTCGTGATCGGCCTCGTCGCCGTTATTATCGCCGTCCTCGTCGCGGTTTTCCTCGTGATGCGGCGTCGTGGTGATGATGACGAGCCAGGCGGGCGGCAAACTGTCCGGGACCGTTTGCATGGCCGGGCCCGCGATGCCCACTGGAACACCGACCCGCGCATGGCCCGCAAACCAGCCGGGCGCTCCGCCGGGCTGTCCCGGCGCCCTGCTGGGGAGCCCCGCGGCTACGGCGGCCCGGACCGGGGTTACGAGTCGGCCGGCTTCCACCAGTCCCGCGGCTACGAGCCCTCGCCCCGCGGCTACGGTGAGCACCCCACCCGGGGCCGCGAGGGGCAGCCGACCGAGCGCCTCCAGCCCGCCCGCCGGGACGGGCGCTACCAGGACGCGCCGGAGCCCGTCGGCGCCCGGGCGCCCCGGGCCGCCGCGGCGTCCCGCCGGCCGTCCGCGGACACGGGTCCAGGGGCCGCGCTGTACGACACCGGGCCCTCCGCCGCGGATTTCACGTCCACGCGCGTCAGCGCTGACCCGGATCTGGCGGATTCTGACGTGTTCCCGCGGGTCCGGGCGGACATCCCGGAGACGGAAGCCAAGGCCCGCCCGAAGAATCAGGCCAAGGGCCGCGGCCGACCGTCCCGTGGCCGGCGCGATGACGATGACGACGACTGGCCGAGTACGGAGTGGGACAAGCTCTCCGACGAGCAGTACTGGGCTGAGCTGTCTGCCGACAAGCCGCTCGCGACCACGGCCCGCAGCGCGCAGCCCAGCACCGCCCCCCCGGCGGCCCGGCCCTCCCCGGCTGCGAAGCCGGCGCGGGCCGGGGCCCAGCCAGCAGTCTCGGGGCGCACGGCCCCGCGGCCTTCTGTCACTCCGCATGCCGGCCCGGGCAGCCCGGGCCACCGCCAGCCCGCCGGCCGCCCCGCGCGGACGGGCAGCCGTCCGGGCGCTCCCCGGCGGCCGGACGGCGCGGATACCGATCCGGGCCTCACGGGCCTGCCCGACCGGCTTCCCGCCGCGACGGCCCAGGCCACCGAGCACCTGCCGGTCCGGAACCACCGCGAGCCCGCCGACCTGCCGCCCAGCGCCGCACCGTTCCTGCCGGCCCCGGCCGCGGTGCAGCCCGCGACCCGTGCCCAGGCGGGCCGGACCCGCGCCGACGATGACCCGCTGACCAGCCCGTCCTTCGCGCGCGGTGCGGCAGCGGACGACAGCAGGTCTTACCGGGCCCCTGTGCGCAGCGCGCCGGACGGCTATCCCCGCACGGCTGGCGCTTATCCCTCCAGCTACCCCGGCACCTCCGGCGGGTACCCGCCGGCTGGCGGGGAGGGCTACACCGGCCCGTCCCGCGTGCACGGCGGCTACCCCGGCCAGGCCCGGGACAGCTATCAGGCCCGGGACAGCTATACCGACCCGGGCACCGCCGCGGCCGGATACGAGGCCTACCCGGCCGCGCCCGGCGGAAGGCGGGATTACCCGGCCTCCGCCGGCAGGCACGGTTACCCGGCGGGGCAGGCTGACCGGACCGACCCCGGCGTCTCCCGGACCGACCCCGGCGTCTCCCGGACCGACCCCGGCGTCTCCCGGACCGACCCCGGCGTCTCCCGGACCGACCCCGGCGTCTCCCGGACCGACCCCGGCGTCTCCCGGACCGACCCCGGCGTCTCCCGGACCGACCCCGGCGTCTCCCGGACCGACCCCGGCGTCTCCCGGACCGACCCCGGCGTCTCCCGGACCGACCCCGGCGTCTCCCGGACCGACCCCGGCGTCTCCCGGACCGACCCCGGCGTCTCCCGGACCGACCCCGGCGCCTCGCGCCCCAGCCCAGGCCGGCGGCGCAGCACCCCCGCCCGCCAGTCCCGCCCCAGCCAAGCCCAGCCCAGCCAAGCCCAGTCAAGCCCAGCCCAGCCCAGTCAAGTCCGGCCCGGTCAAGCCCAGTCCCAGACCCCGGCCTGGGGCAGCGACCGGGACGCCGCGGCCAAGGCCGCGTCGGCCCAGACTGGGATGGGCAACCCGTACGGCAGCTACGTGGACACCGCCCCGCCAGCCCCGGCATCCCCGGCGCCACGGCCGGCTGCGGCCACCCCGCAGGCTCCGGCACGCACCGCACCCCCCGCTCCGGCACCCCCCGCTCCGGCACACACCGGGCCGCAGGCCCCGGCCGCCGGCAACAGCTATCCCGGCTACACGACCGGCCCGACCGCGGCCTACTCAGACCCGTACCGGCCCGGCCCGGCCGGATACGCCGCGGGCAGTGCGCAGCCGGCCACTGAGGGCCGGGGGGATCGGGGCACCAGCTGGTACCCCGCGCCGCCCCCGGCGCCAGCCACGCCCCGGCCGTCGGCCAGCGCCTACCCATACCAGCCCGATCCCGCGTACCCGGCCTCCGCCGAGTACGGCACCCAGCCCGGGTATCCCGGGGCACCGTCGGCCGGAACCCGGGGTGACACCCGGTACCGGAACGGGCAGACTGAGGACCCGTACCGCCCCGACGGGTACAGCGGCTATCACTCCCGTCAGGGTTGACAAACCCACCCCGCGCGCCGCGACAATGTGCCGACCGACGCTAGGCAGGGGAGATGCTGGACGGAACCCGGGATCACGCACGCAGTTATCATCTGCACCGGCTGGCCACAGCCCTGGACACCAAGGGCCTGCACGCGTCCGTGAAGACCACGTACCCGGCCGCGCTGCACATCTTCATCCCGGGCGCGACCATGCTCGCCGAGAGCATCGACTGCACCCCCGGCACGGACGGGAAGGGCCGCCTCCGCTGGTACTACCGCTGGTCATGGGGTGAGCTGCTGCACGACGCGGAGGATCCCTCCGCGGCGGCGGCGAAGATCGCGGAGGTTCTGTCCTCCCGGTGAGAGCTGCCTTCCCGGCAGGCGGCCAGCACGGGCCATCGATCACGGAGCGCTGGGTGCGGTGTATTCCAGCTCGATCGCATGCCGGAAGGCGATCCCGCCGCCGGATTGCGCAGGCAGCCAGGGCTTGATCTTCCTGACCTCATCGGCGAAGTCCCGGTGCACCGCCACGATGTCCATGCCGCGGCGCTGATAGAAGCCGATCGCCCGGACGTTGTCGTTCCCGGTGGTGAGCCACAGGCGCAGCCCGGCCTGCCGGGCCCGGCGCCGCGCCTCCGCGAGCAGGGCCGTGCCCGCTCCCCGCCCTTCGGCCAGGCTGTTGAGGGTGACCACCTCCAGCCCGCCCGCCTGCACCTGGTAGGTCAGCACCCCGAGCCGCGTGCCGCCCGGCTCCTGGTCTGCCACCAGGCCGGACAGCCGCGGAACGTCGTGCACGCCGGACAGGCTGACGACCGGCAGGCCCCAGGCGGCCGTGATGACCTCCGCCAGCCAGCCCCGGTCGCCGTCGGCCAGGTTCCGCACCGCCGGCCCGGACAGGCGGGGCCACAGGTCCGCGAGAGCCACCCCGGCTCCGGCGAGCATCCGGCGCAGCAACGGCAGCGACAGGCCCACCACCGTGCTCCAGTCACCGTCGATGCCCTCGACGAACGGGGCGCCGAAGCCATCGATGCTGAACGCCCCGGCCATCTGGCCCGGCTCACCGGTGGCCACGTAGTCGGCGATCTCTTGCTCCCCCGGCGTGCCGAAGCGCACCAGGGTGCTGGCCGCCGCGACCGTGCGCTGGCCCGAACGGGTGTCGATCAGGCAGTGGCCGGTGTGCAGCGTGCCCTGCTGGCCGGACATGCGCCGCCACAGCGCCACGGCGGCCTGGGGGGATGCGGGCTTGCCCAGCGCGGTGCCGTCCAGGTCGAGCAGGGAATCGCAGCCCAGCACCAGATCTCCCGGATGCCGCCCGGCCACCGCCGACGCCTTGCGTTCGGCCAGTGCGCATACGGCGCTCGCCGTGCCGGCCGCGATGTCGAGGCTCTCGTCCACCCCGCTGGCGTCGATCACGGGGGCGAATCCGGCGTCACGGAGCAGCCTGCGCCGGGCCGGGGACCGGGACGCGAGGACCAGGCACGGTGTTCTTATCGTCATCAGGCCAGGATTGCGCAAAGTCCCCATCAATATCCCGGCTACGGCCTGGCACCTGACCCTACGGTCCTTACCGTGGGTCAGCGTGTCACTACAGCATTAGCGGTACCCGTGGTCGCCGCATCCCCGGCTGCGGCCCCGCCCCGGAACGCCCTCCAGCCCCCCGCGGGACGGCCTGCCCACCGCTCCTGGCGGCGGGCTGTGCTGCCGTGCTGGCCTCCGGCCTGTGCGGCGCTGGTCACGCTCGCGGTCACTCTGTGGAAGATCCAGGTGCCGTCCTTCTGGCGGGACGAGGGCGCGACCCAGTCCGCCACCCAGCGGTCTTTCGCTGACCTGATCGCCATGCTCGGTCACGTGGATGCGGTGCACGGCGCCTACTACGTGCTGATGTGGCTCGAGGTGCGGCTGGCCGGCCATGGTGAGCTGGCTCTGCGGCTGCCCTCGGCCCTGGCCATGGCTGCGGCGGCGGCGCTGATCACCGTGACCGGCAGGCGGCTGGTGTCGCGGCGGGCCGGGCTGGCCGCCGGGCTCACGTTTGCGGTGCTGCCCGCAGTCAGCTGGTTCGCCCAGGACGCACGGCCGTTCGCGCTGGAGACCGCGGCCTGCGCGGCGGCCAGCTACGCCCTGGTCCGGATGGCCGAGGACGGCTCCCGGCGGCGCTGGGCGCGCTGGTACGCCGCCAGCCTGATGGCCGTCGGGCTGGCCAACGTGTTCGGCCTGCTGCTCATCCCCGCGCACGCCGCGGCCCTCGCGACGTGGCAGCCCTCGGCCCGCCGGCGGGCTGTGGCCCGCCGGCAGGCCACGGCGGCCGGCACCGCCTGCGTGGTGCTGCTGCCGCTGCTCGTGGCGGCCTGGGCGCAGCGCGCCCAGGTCGGGTGGCTGCGCCCGCCGGGTACCTCGGCCGCGCTGGCCACCGGGCGGCTGGTCGGCTCGACACCGCTGCTGCTGGCCGCGGCGGTCCTGACCGGGACGGGGCTGGCCAATGCGGCACTGGGCCGCCGCCTGGGTACCGACTGGCCGTCCCGGCTGCCCGCCCTGTGCCTGCCCTGGCTGGCCGGCGCGCCGGTGATCTTGTTCGTGATGTCACAGTTCCAGCCGGCCTACACGTTCCGCTACATCGTGTTCTGCGTACCCGCGGCCGCCCTGCTGATCGGCACCGGCCTGGCCGCGGCCGGGCGGGTTATCACGGCCGCCGGGCTGGCCCTGCTGATGCTGCTGGCCCTGCCCGCCCAGCTGGGTGAGCGCGGGCCGGCCGGGCACGCCGATAACATCCGCGGCCTGGATCAGATCGTGGCCCGGTATGAGCGGCCCGGGGACGCCGTCCTCTACCCGCAGGGCGGCGGGACGCGGTCGTTCGCGGCCGCCTACCCCGTCGGCCTCGCCCGGCTGCGCGACGTCATGCTGGGCGAGACGGCCGCGAGATCGGACACGATTGCGGGGACCGACGCCGCGCCGCAGGTGGTGCGCGGCCGGCTAGCCGGGGTCCGCCGGGTCTGGGTCATCGAGAACAATGTGGCGGCGCCCAGCCGGCCCGCCCTGCTCGCGGGACTGCCGTTCCGGCTGGCCCGCGACTGGCAGGTCAGCGTCTCCTGGCTGGGCCTGTATGAGTTCCGGCCGTCACCTCAGCCGGGGAAGATTCCGCCAGCCGCGCGTGCAGCCGCTCCCTGACCTCCTCGGGCGTGTAGGCCCGGCGGCGCCGCTCGGCCCGGACGATCACCACACCCGTGGCGGCCACGCCCGCCAGGCCTGCCAATCCCGCTACTTTCCACCAGCGCACGTGCCTAGGCTAGGACCGTGCCGACCACCACCGCGCGCATCACGCTGAACGAGGCCCTGGAGCTGACCCGGACCGGCGACATCTGGCTGTTCCGGGGGCACACGCTGGCCGACCGGGCGATCCGGGTCGGAACGAACAGCCCGGTGAATCACGTCGGCATGTCCGTGGTTATCGAGGACCTGCCCCCGCTGATGTGGCACGCGGAACTGGGACGCTCGCTGCAGGACATCTGGTCGGGGAGCCGGCACCGCGGCGTCCAGCTGCATGACCTGCGGTCCGCCGTGGAGATCTGGACGGGCCGGTACAGCCAGGACGCCTGGCTGCGCCAGCTGGAGCATCCGCCGCTGCCCGGGATGGAGGATGCGCTGCTGCGCACCATCGCCCGGCTGGACGGCACCCCGTTCCCCAGCACCGCCCGCCTCGCCAGCCGGTGGCTTCTGGGCCGGGTCCCCCGCCCGCCCTGGTCGCGGCCCAGCCTCTCCCGGCCCGCCGGGGATCCCGCGGCATCCCCCGCTCGCCCGGGCGAGGCCCCGGCCGGGCCGGACCGGGCCCTGGAGAGCGCGTACTGCGCGGAGGTCGTGGCGGCCACATACCAGGCGATGGGCCTGCTGTCCGGCCGGCGGGAGCCGCAGTGGTATGACCCCGGCCGCTTCTGGAGCGGCGACGAGCTGGACCTGGAGGCCGGGGCCCGGCTAGGCGGCGAGATCGCCGTCGAGGTCCCGCCCCGCTGAGCTGCGGGCCCTGCTAGCCGCCGTCCGGGCGGGGCTGCGCAGCACCACGACCGAGTGGGGGCCGACCGCGAGCTTGTCCCCCGCCCGGCCGGCGATCCCGGAGGCCACCGCAAAGTTGGTGCCGCCGCGGCGCGGGGTCGCGCCGAGCGGGAACGGGGCGCGGCGCCCCGTGGTCCCAGGACCGGATGTTCCGGAACCACGCGGTCGGCAGGACGTGCAGGGTGGCCCGCTCGGACCGGCATTGGTCACCGGGATCCGCATCAGGAGGTCATCCGGGACTGCCTTGGCGTAATGGACCTCGGTAAGCCGTAACGCCCGGAATCGAAAGCCCCGGTGTCGATCAGCTCGTATTCGGGCTGGAGCCGGTTCCGGGCCGCGTTCTGTGCGACGAGGTCCTGGCAGGGATAGGCGCACTGCGGATAGTGGTAACGCCAGCGGTTCCACGAGTGGGTGGGCGTGGCGTCCAGGCACGACCAGTATTCCCTGACACACTCACCGTGGTTACCCTGCGGGCCGGTCAGGCCGAATGGCCGTTCTTTCAGGATCGGGTCGCGGCCATTCCACAGTGCCAGGCCCAGGCGCGGCCAGGGGGAACAGCGCGACCCAAGGTGCCAGACGTCAAGCGGCTCCGCCATCAGCTGGCGGGGGTGAGATAAAGCCGCGGCCCCAGCCACCCGGGGGGTGGCTGGGGCCGCGGGTCTCGCGACCGCACCGGGCGTGGGCCGGCGCAGCCGTCAGCCGCCGGGACCGCGCCGCGCGGTGCGGCCAGTTTGGGCCGCTACCAGTAATGGCGGCGCGGGCCCACCATGTGACCGAGCGAGCCGAGCAGCAGCAGGATCAGGCCGACCACCAGGACGATGATCCCGATGGTCCACAAGATCGCGATCTTGGCAATGAAGCCGATCAGGAGGAGGAGGATGCCGAGAATGATCATGAGATCTCCTAGAAGATGTTATCCGATGTGAGCGAATAGCTCTGGGTTTCCAGCCGGGCGCTACCAGGTGGAGCGACTCCGACGCAATATCGGAGCCGGTCAATGGCGAGCGGCGGCGTTCCGGACAACCGCGGGAGTCTCGGCGGTTCCGTGACGGCGATTCCATTATGCCGCACGGAGGGCTGGTTGCAAGTCTTCATCGGCGGCCTGCCGCGTCCCGGACTACGTCCGCACAGACGGCCGCGAGTTTGCGGCGTTGCGACCTGGCTTGGGCACGGAGCTGCTCGTATGCCTCGTGTGCGGACAAGCCCTGCTGGCCGATCAGCACGCCTTTCGCCTGCTCAATAATGGCCCGCGAATTCAGCGCCGTCTGCAGCTGGGCAGCCAGCTCCGACTGTTCCTGGCCCTGCATCATGCTGGCGATCAGCAGCGCGGCCAGGTCGGTGAAGGCCAGCAGGGCCAGCTCGCCCTCGGCGGACCAGGGGTGCTGGTCTTCCGAGAGCACGGCCACCACCCCCACCGCGTCCTGGTTGTACGGCAGCGGGCTGGCCAGCACCGCGCGCACGCCGCGCTGCACGGCCGCGGTGCAGAACAGGGGCCAGCGCGCCTCTCGCGTCAGGTCTTCCGCACCGACGAGCTCCTTGTCCTCGAACGCGGCGATACAGGGTCCCTCACGGTGACGGATCTGGAGTTCCTCCAGGTGCGCCAGCCGGTCGTCGGACACCGCGACGTTACGCAGATGGTGGTCGGCGTCCGCGAGCATCAGGCCGGCGCCGTCCACGTCGAAGATGGCGTGGGTGGAGCGGACGATCTCGTGCATCGCGTCCTCCACCTTCATCTCGCCGAATCGCAGCCTGCCGAGCTCGGCCATGGCCGAGCCGACGTCCTGCATGTTCACTGCCATGGGTGGTCCTCCTGCGGCCTAGACCTCGGCCGGCCACGAGCCCCACCGCAGCGCGGGCTCAGGCAGTTCCGGGGGCTCGGCGAACGCGGGCGGGTTCTCGAAGTCGAGCGCGTCGAGCGGCGCGACCGCGGCGGCGTCCCGGGCGGTGAGCGGGGGCAGGTTCCACTTCTGCTCGATCAGCTTGAGCACGGAGGTGTGATCGAAGACCTGCGAGCTCACGTACCCCGGCCGGGCGTACGGCGAGACCATCACGGCCGGGACCCGGAGGCCGTACCGGTCGTAGTGCTTCGGCCCGGCGTCCTGTTTCTGGGCGTTCTTCACGTAGCTGGGGAACAGCACCCTCATCAGCGCGTGGATCCAGGTCCGCCGGCTGAACACGCTGCGGGCCAGGACCTCGTCCGGCTCCACGGCAGGCGGCGGCGGGACGTGGTCGTAGTAGCCGCCATGCTCGTCGTAGAACCAGATCAGCAGGGTGCTGGACCATCCCTTGCCGTGCATGACCCGCTTGATGACCTCCGAGGCGAAGCTCTCGCCCTTCTGGATGTCCTGCGGGTTCTCCTCGGAGTACACCTTGAAGTCGGGATCCACGAGGCTGACCGCGGGCAGCGTGCCGTTGTCGGCGTCGGCGAAGAACTGGTCCGTGCCCCGCACGTGCCGCATGTAGCGGCCGAGGCCGAGCGGGTAGATGTCCGCGGTGAACTGCATGTCCTTGCCCAGCTGGGCCAGCGAGGTCGGGTTCAGCGCCCGGAGCGAGCGCAGCCGGCGCTGGAGCATCCGCCGCCGGTGACGCAGCGCCGACCGCAGGCCGGTCTTGCCCCCGGCCAGCGGGTGGTAGTTCACCCACGAGATTTCGTGCTTGCTGAGCAGGTCGAAGATGGTCCCGTGCGCCGGGTAGTCGGCCATGTTCATCGGCAGGTCGTCGATGAGCCCGTTCGCGGTCCCGGAGATCAGGAACCGGCGGTTGGGGAACGTGGGCCCCAGGCAGGAGGAGAACCAGCGGTCCGCCAGCGGGAACGTCCGGGCCAGGCCGTAGTAGAAGGGCAGGTCGTGCTCGGTCCAGTAGCCCATGGCCCGGGTGGCGTCCTTGTCCGGCATGAGCTGCTGGGTCGCGGTGACGAACCCGTCGAGCTTGCCGTCCGCCCACTGCAGGTGGGTGGCGTGCCAGCCCTGTGACGGCGACTCGGGGATCTGGGCCGTGCCGGCCAGGTGGTGGGCCGGGACCGCTTCGCCCTGCGCCCCGGTGTTGGAGACCTCCGGCTGGCCGTCCGGGCCGAGCGGGAACCCCTCGCCCCGGCCCGTGAGCATGCCCAGGTAGTTGTCGTAGGAATGGTTCTCCATCATCAGCACGACGATGTGCTTGATCTGGGGCAGCAGGTCGGTTCCCGCGGGCTGTCCCGGCGCCGGGAGCTGGCCGGCGCTGTAGTCGGAAATACGGCGGGAGACCCGCTTCAGCTCACGCTGTTCGAGCCGTTTCCACACGTTCACGCCACCTTTGGTTGATGACCGCATTGCCTGCGGCGCTGCTGGCTGGCGCGGTCTCGGCGCGGCAGCCTGCCTCTCACTACCCAGGCGATCGCACCCCATTCACCGCGGCCCCTCCCGCTTGCAAACGCAGGGCAAAGCCGCAGTTTTCGCTCAGAAATCCGCGCAGGCCAGAGGGCGCGCACGGGGGATGGGCAGCGGAACCGGCCCGGCCCGGCCGGCCCGGGGCCGCCACCGGCAGGCGGAACCAGCCCCCCCGGCCGCCCCGCGTCGCCACCGGCAGCCGGTGGCAGCACTACCGGGGCACCCGGACCAGCAGCTGACCCGGCTGCACGGCGACGACCAGCTGGCGGGTGGTGCCCATGACCTCGCCGTCGAGTTCCCACAGCTGGGGTCGTTCGAGCTGGACCTGCAGCTCGCGGAACACGGTCCGGGCGACCCGCCCGGTCCGGTCGCGCCGCAGCACCACGTCAGCCGTGAGGGCCAGCCAGCCGGACCAGCCCCGGGCAGTGAGCACCATGAGGTCGAGCAGCCCGTCGTCCGGCTCCGCCCCCGGCAGCAGGGCCAGCCCGCCCTGCAGCGCGCCCACGTTACCGATGATGATGCCGCTGGCCCGGCGGCGAAGCACCCGGCCGCCGTCGGCACGCAGCGTGGCCCGGACCGGGCGGGCGCGCAGATGGCGCAGCGCGGACAGCGCGTAGGCCACCCAGCCCAGCTTCTTTTTCAACGGCTCGCCTGTGCTGTCCAGCAGCATCGCGTCGAAGCCGATCCCGGCCATGGCCACGAACGGGCGCCCGTTGGCGCTGCCCACGTCGAGCCGCCGGTCCTGGCCGTCCAGCGCGACCGCGAGCGCCTGGTCCAGGGCCAGCGGCAGGCCGAGGTTGCGCGCCAGCAGGTTGCCCGTGCCGGCCGGCAGCACGGCCAGCGGGACGCCGCTGCCCGCCACCCCTTCGGCGCACGCGGTGACGGTCCCGTCGCCGCCGCTGGCCAGCACGACGTCAACGTGCTGCGCCACCGCGGCCTCCGCCTGTCCGCGGCCGGTGTCCTCCGGAGTGGTCTCCAGCCAGAGTGGCTCACTCCAGCCCTGCGCGGCCATGGTCGCGCAGACCTCGGCCCGGAACCGCTCGCCATCGGAGTGTTTGGTGGGATTAACCACCACAGCCGCACGCATGCTCCTACATCGCCTCGGGCCGCATGCCGCTGAACCCTACTAGTCCGGGGGGTCCAGGGGGGTCGTCCCCCCGGACTGCGCCCCAGGCCGGGCTGTGGCTAGGGCGCCAGCCACCAGTGATCCGCGGCCCGAGGCCAGGCCCGCCGCAGGCGGGTTCTGGCCGAGGCTGCGGATGGCGGGGGGTCCAGGGGGGTCGTCCTCCCGGACCGCGCCCCAGGCCGGGCTGTGGCTAGGGCGCCAGCCACCAGTGATCCGCGGCCCGAGGCCAGGCCCGCCGCAGGCGGGTTCTGGCCGAGGCTGCGGATGGCGGGGGGTCCAGGGGGGTCGTCCTCCCGGGCTAGTACTGTTGCGGAGTGGTGACAGCGCCAACATCGAGCACGCCTGGCGTTCGCCGGCAGGGAAGCCTGGACGTGCTGGCCTGGCCGTCGCTCGGCGCCCTGGGCGTGGACGCGTTCGTGACAACGCGGCACGGGGGCGTCTCGGCCGGGCCTTACGCCACGCTCAACCTGGGCCTGCACGTCGGTGACGCCGAGGCCGACGTGCTGGTGAACCGGCGGCGGGCGGCGGCGGCACTCGGCGCCGACCTGTGCGACTTCGTCTTCTGCAACCAGGTGCACGGCCGGCGGGTCGCCGTCGTGTCCGCGGGCGACCGGGGACGCGGCGCGCTCGGCCTCGGCGACGCTGTCGCGGTCACGGACGCCCTGGTGACCACCGACCCGGGCACGGTCCTGGCCATCCTCGTCGCCGACTGCGTGCCGATAATCCTGGCCGACCCGCAGGCCGGGGTGCTGGCCTGCGTGCACGCGGGCTGGCGCGGGACGGTGGCCGGGGTGACCGGCGCCGCGCTGCACGCCATGCAGGGACTCGGCGCCCGGCCGGAACGGATCCGCGCGGCCATCGGCCCGGCCGTCGCGGCGGACCGCTATCAGGTGGGCCCCGAGGTCATGGCGGCGGCGGACCGCTACTTCGGCGGGAACACCAGCGGGATCATGCACCCCGACGGTGCCGGACGATGGCTGCTCGACCTGCCCGCGGCCAACAGGCGCGTGATCCGCGAGTCCGGGGTTCCGGACGGCCAGATCTCCGGCACCGGCCTGAGCACGGCCAGCCGGGCAGGCGCCCCGGGTCCGGACGGCCGGGGCATGAACCACCAGGGCCCGGAGTTGTTCTTCAGCGACCGGGCGGCCCGGCCGTGTGGCCGGTTCGCCGCGATTGCCCGCCTCAGGCCCAGGGAGGACGCGTGACCAGCCCGCCGTTCCGGTACGAGGGGTACCAGATCGATCCCGGTCCCGGGCGGCTGACCTGCCGGTACTCGCTGGGTGACAACCAGTTCAGCGAGGTGGTCACGGTGACCGCTGACCCGGGCCGCTGGGACCGCGAGGAAGTACGGCAGGCGGCCCGGCTGGTGTTCCTGCTGGCCGGCGTGTCCTACTACAAGACGGCCGCCCCGGCCGTGATCGACCTGGGCGACACCGCGGTCACCGATACCGAGCGGACGTTCCTGCGGTCGTTCTACACCGGGGGCCTGGCCGAGTACGCCTACCGGAACGGGCTTGACCTGTCGGGTCTGCGCATCGAGGGGCCATCCCGGCCCGGGACCGCGCCGCCGGCCCGGCCAGCCGCGGCCGGGAAGGCTGGCCGCCCGCTGGTGCCGTTCGGCGGCGGCATCGACTCGATCGTCACCGCCGAGATGATCCGCGAGCGGGCCGAGCCTGCCCTGTTCATCGTGAGCCTGCCCGGGACCGGTTCGAGGCTATCGAACGGCCCGCGGCCGTGGCCGGGCTGCCCATCATGCGCGCGGAGCGCGAGATCGACCCGCAGTTGCTGCGTTCACGTGAGCTCAGGTTCCTCAACGGCCACGTCCCGGTGACCGGCATCATCTCGGCCATCGCCGTGCTGGCCGCGACGCTCGACGGCCGCGACGCCGTGGTCATGTCGAACGAGTGGTCCGCGTCCATCCCGACGCTGGAGGTGGACGGCGTGCCGGTCAACCACCAGTATTCCAAGAGCGGGACGTTCGAGGCGGCCTTCCGCGGCGTGCTGGCCGGCTCTCTCGGCGCCGGCTTCGAGTACTTCTCCGCGCTGCGCCCGTTCAGCGAACTCTGGGTGGCCCGGCGGTTCGCCGCGCTGCCCCAGTACCACGACACGTTCCGCAGCTGTAACCGCGCGTTCCACATCGACACGTCACGCCGGCTCGACCACTGGTGCGGCCGCTGTGACAAGTGCTGCTTCATCGACCTGATCCTGGCGCCGTTCCTGCCCGCCCCGGACCTGGAGCGGATCTTCGGCGGTCACGAGCCGCTGGCCGACAGCGACATGGCCACCCCTCGCCTGGGGACCACGGAGGGTGACGACGAGTCACTGGCCGACAAGTTCCGGTCCCTGCTCGGCACCTCCCCCACGAGCAAGCCGTTCGAGTGCGTGGGCGAGGTCGGCGAATGCCGCGCCGCGGCGCTGCTCGCCGCGCAGCGGCCCGACCGGGCCGGTACCAAACTGCTCCAGGTGCTGGCCGCGGAGCTGGACGGGCTGCCGCAGCTGTCCACGCCCGCGGAACTGCTCCGCCCGCTCGGCCCCCACTTCATCCCCCAGGCCTATGCGCCCGACGATCTCCTGGTCTGACCTGCGGGCCGGGCCCGGCGGTGAGCAGGGCGGCAGGCCCGGCGGTGAGCAGGGCGGCGGCCAGGTTGGCCTGTGGGGCCTCGGCGTGGAGGGCCTGGCCAACCTCCGGACGCTGACCTCCCTCGGGCGTCACCCCGTGCTGGTCGACGACCATCCCCCGGCAGGCGGGGTGGACGGGTACCCCGTCCTCGCCACGGCCGGCGGCGGCCTGGCCGCCCTGGCCGCCTGCGCGGTCGTGATCAAATCGCCGGGCATCAGCCGGTACCGCGACGACCTGCGGCAGCTGGAAGCGCGCGGCATCCCGGTCGTCGGCGGCCTGGGGCTGTGGCTCCAGGAGGCCACCCGGGACCGGGTGCTGTGCGTCACCGGGACCAAGGGCAAGAGCAGCACCACGGCCATCGCCGGTCACCTGCTCACCCGGTGGGGTTACCGGTGCATGATCGGCGGGAACATCGGCCAGCCGCCGTGGGAACCCGCCCAGGCCAGCCTGGCCTACGACTACTGGGTGATCGAGGTCTCCAGCTACCAGGCCACCGACCTGGCCTGCTCACCCCCGGTCGTGGCGGTGACCTCGCTGCATCCCGATCACCTGCCCTGGCACCAGGGCGTGCAGAACTATTACCGGGACAAGCTGTCCGCGTGCTCCCAGCCGGGCGCGGACCTGACCGTGGCCAACGGCGACAGCAGCCTGCTGCGGGACCGGGTGGCCCTGCTCGGCCCGCGGGTGGAGTGGGTGCACGCCGATGACGACCCGGACGCGGACTGGATGGGCCCGCTCGGCCTGCTGGGCACGCACAGCAGGCGCAACGCCCTGATCGCCCGGGCCAGCCTGCGCGCGCTGGGCGTGCCGCAGGCCGGTGATGAGGCGGCGCTGCGGGAGGCGGCGGCCGGATTCCAGCCGCTGACCAGCCGGCTGCAGGTTATCGGCGCGGTGGCCGGCGTCATGTTCGTGGACGACAGCCTGTCCACCAACGTGCTGCCCACGCTGGCGGCGCTGGACTCGTTCCCGGGCCGCCGGGTGGCCCTGATCGCCGGCGGACAGGACCGCGGGATCGACTACGCGCCGCTGGCCGCGGGGCTGGCCGACCGCCCCGCTCCCACGCTCGTGCTCACCGTCCCGGACAGCGGCCCGCGCATCGCGGCCGCGATCGAGGCCGCGCATCCGGGCAAGGCCGAGGTGATCTCCTGCCCGGATCTGGACGCGGCCGTGCAGCGGGGTTTTGCCTGGGCCCGCCCGGACGGGGTGGTGCTGCTGTCCCCCGCCGCGCCCAGCTTCGGCCGGTTCCGTGACTACCGGGACCGGGGCGACGCGTTCGCCCGGGCCATGCGCGCCTGCGCCGCCGGGTAACCCCGGTGCCACCCGCCCGTCCGCGGGCTCTGCCGCCCGCCCTGCTCCGCGACCTCACCGCCGTGGCCGGCCGGCCGCACGTGCTGACCGGCGACGCGACCGCAGGCTACGCGGTGGACTGGACGGGCCGCTTCCGGGGCGACCCGCCCGCCGTCGTGCGGCCGCGGGACACCGCGCAGGTCGCCGCGGTCCTGGCGCTGTGCTCCGGGGCTGGCGTTCCCGTCGTCCCGCAGGGCGGCAACACCGGCCTGGTCGGCGGGGGTGTCCCGGTCCACGGGGAGGTCGTGCTCAGCCTGGCCCGGCTGGACCGGCTCGGCCCGCCCGACCTGGACGCGTCGCAGGTGACCGCGGGGGCGGGCGTGACGCTCAGCCGGGTCGCGGCGACCGCGCCCGGGCTGGATCTCGGCGTCCTGATTGCCAGCCGGGACAGCGCGACCGTGGGGGGCGCGGTCGCGGCCAACGCGGGCGGCCTGCGGGTGCTCCGCTACGGGCCGATGCGGGCCCAGCTGCGCGGCCTCGAGGCCGTACTATCCGACGGCACGGTCCTGTCCCACCTGTCCGGCCTGGTCAAGGACAACACCGGGTACGACTACGCGTCGCTGCTGGCCGGCTCGGAAGGCACCCTCGCCGTCATCACCCAGGCCCGGCTGCGGCTGGTCCCCCGGCCCGGCAGGCCGGTCACCGTGCTGTGCGGGTACTCCACCCTGGCGGAGCTGCACGCGTCCGCGCGGAAGGCCGCCGCCGGGGTTCCGGGCCTGCTCTCGGCCGAGTTCTTCACCCAGGCCGGGCTGGACGTGCTGGCCAGCCGGGCCGGCCTGGCCCCGCCGCTGGCCATCCCGGCCCCGGCGTATCTCCTGCTGGAAGCGGCCGGCCCGGGCGCACTGGAGGACCTGGCCGCCGTAGCCGGGGACCGGCCCGCCGCCGTGGCCGAGTCGGCGGCGGACCGGGCCCGGCTGTGGGCCTACCGGGAACGCCAGCCGGAGGCGGCCGGCTTCCTCGGCCAGCCTCTCAAGCTGGACGTCTCGGTCCCCGCCCGGCGCTGGGCCGAGCTGGCGGGCCGCGTGGCGCAGGTCGTGGCCGGGGCTGACCCGGGCGCCACGGTGATCACCTTCGGTCACGTCGCCGACGGGAACGTGCACGTCAACATCGTCCCGGCACTCCCGGCGGACGGCCGGCACGAGGACGCGGTGTTCTCGTTCGTGGCGTCGCTCGGCGGCTCGATCTCCGCGGAGCACGGCATCGGCGCACTGAAAGCCCGCTGGCTCCCGCTGGCCCGGTCCGCGGCCGAGCTGGACCTGTTCGCCCGGATCCGGCGCGCCCTCGACCCGGCCGGCATCCTGAACCCCCACGTACTGCCACGCTGACCTGCCCGGCAGCCACGCTGACCTGCCCGGCAGCCACGCTGACCTGCCCGGCAGCTGCCCGCGCGGATCCCGGACGGGGCGGCCAGGCCAGCGCGGCCCGGCCCGGCCCGGACGGCACCGGGTTTCGGGCCCCGCCCCCCGGGTAGCCAAGGGCCGGCCCGGCCACCTGGCTGGGCATGCAGTACCGGCTGAGAGGAGCCACTCCGGTGTACATCGGAATCGGCACCATCGTGGTCATCGTCATCATCGTGCTCATCGTCCTGCTGCTGCGCCGCGGCATCTGACGCTGACCCCCCGGACCCGCCCCGGCCCGCCGGGGCCTGGCTCACCTGGCCAGGCCCCGGGGGCGGCCCGCGTGTCCAGCAGGAGCGGCAGCCGCTCCACGGCGTCTGGATCAGCGCGGCCATCCCGGTGACGTCGGACACCCGGGAATCGGCCAGCCCGGCCATCGGCCGGCCATGAATGCCCCTGTCCCCGACGGCCTTCGCGGCCACCTCACTGACCAGCCCGTCCCGCGTGCTTGCGGGGGCGGTCTTCGTTGCGGCTGCTTGCGGAAGCTAATTCCAGCTCGAGCAGGCAAACCAACCTGAGCCACCGCCCGGGCCCGGCCGCGCGGAGCCGGTAAGGTACCGCCATTCATGCCTGCTGACGACGCCCCCGCCTCCCGACCCGCCGTGGCCGCCCGGCTCCGCGCGGCGGGCTGCGTCTACGCCGAGGACGAGGCGGACCTGCTGATCGCGGCCGCCCGCACGCCGGCGGAGCTGGCCGCCCTGGTGAGCCGCCGGGCCGCGGGCCAGCCGCTCGAGCACCTGCTGGGCTGGGCGGAGTTCCGTGGCCTGCGGATCAGCGTGGATCCCGGCGTGTTCGTGCCCCGGCGCCGCACGGAGTTCCTGGTCAGCCAGGCGATCGCGCTAGCCCGGCCGGGGGCCGTGGTCGTGGACTTGTGCTGCGGCTCGGGCGCCCTGGGCGCCGCGCTGGCCGGCGCCGTGGCCGGGGCGCAGGTGCACGCCGCCGACATCGACCCGGCCGCGGTGCGCTGCGCCAGGCGCAACCTCTCGGCCGCGGGCGGGCGGGTCTACCAGGGCGACCTGTACGAGCCGCTGCCCGCCTCGCTGCACGGGCGGGTGGACATCCTGCTCGCCAACGTGCCGTACGTGCCCGCGGGCGAGGTCGCGCTGCTCCCGCCGGAAGCCCGCGAGCACGAGGCCCGGGTGGCCCTGGACGGCGGGCCCGACGGCCTGGGCGTGCTGCGGCGGGTCACCGCGGCCGCGCCCGCGTGGCTGGCGCCAGGCGGCCATCTGCTGTCCGAGATCAGCGAGCGCCAGGTGGCCGCGGCGGCCGCGGCGGCCACCGGCGCCGGCCTGGCCGCCCGCGTGGAGCGGTCCGGGGAGCACGGCGCTACGGTCCTGGTCGCCACCCGGCCGGCCGGGCCGGGCGCTGGGCCTGCCGCGGAAGGTACCGGGCCTGCCGCGGCAGGTGCCGGGCTGAGCACAAACCCTGGCCCGTGACCGCGGGCGGCCATTGCTTCGCGGGTAGACCTAGGTACACCCGCATCCTGGGGGCCAGGGACACTGCCCGGCGGCCGCCGGCCCGGCAGACTGGCACAGTGCGACCCGGCCAGCTGAGGGAGACCCTGATGAGCAGCGGAACACCACCCGCGGGCAGCACGGGCCTGCCCGGCAGGCACACCCGGTCGATCGGCACGGGCCTGCGGGCCACGGGGCGGGGACTGGGCTTCGGCGCGCTGTCGCTGGCCGGGGCCGGCCTGCTGATGGCGCTGGCCGCACCGCTGCTGCTCGCCCTGCCGCTGCTGGTCACCGCGGTGATCGTCGTGCGGCGCGGGCACGGGCCCGCGCACGCGTTCACGGTCGTCCCCGGCCGCCTGCCCCAGCCCGTCACCGGGCAGCCGCCGTTCCAGCTGCTGCTGTTCCTGGCGGTGCTCCTGCTGGCCGGCACCGTGTTGTGGCTGCTGCTGCTGCCGCGCATCCTGCGGGCCGTGCGGCAGCTGGCCCAGCTCACCCGGTGGCTGGCGGGTCAGTGGTGCGGCGTCCGTATCGCCGACGCCGGCCTTCCCCCGCCGCCTGGCGGGAGAACCTACTTTCACCGGCTCCGCTGGATGCTGGGCGACCCGGCCACCGGCCGCGAGGTGCTGTGGCTGGCGGTCAGCGCCGGCGGCGGCTGGGCCCTGCCTCTCCTGCCCGCCGGGCTGATCCTGCTGGGGGTGGCCGGACTCGTCGCGCCCGCGGCCCACTCGCTGGCCACGTTCCCGCCGCGTGGCTTCCCCGGTGACACGCCGTCGCTCGAGCTTCTCCTGGGGCTCACCGTCATCGGGCTCGGCGTGGCCGCGGCTCCCTGGCTGCTGGCCGGCTACGGGACGCTGGCCCGGGCGGTGCTCGCCCCGGCCGGGCAGGCGGAGCTGGCCCGGCGGGTCCGGCACCTGGCCGAGACCCGCTCGGAGGCGATCGACACCGGCGCGGCGGAGATGCGCCGGATCGAGCGCGATCTTCACGACGGGGCCCAGGCCCGGCTGGTGGCCATGGGCATGACCCTGGACGCCGCGGGGCAGCTGATCGACTCCAACCCCGCCGCGGCGCGGGCGCTGCTGCTGGAAGCACGCGACACGTCGGCCAGGGCCCTGGCCGAGCTGCGTGACCTGGTCCGCGGCATCCACCCTCCGGTCCTGGCCGACCGCGGCCTGGGCGATGCGGTCCGCGCACTGGCCATGGACTCCCCGCTGCGCGCCCGCCTGGTCAGCGACGTGCCCGGCCGCCTGCCCGCGCCGGTCGAGTCGGCGGCTTACTTCGCGGTCAGCGAGCTGCTGGCCAACGTGTCCAAGCACGCCGGGGCCACCCAGGCCTGGATCGACATCCGCTACGGCGGCGGGATGCTGCAGGTCGGCGTGAGCGATGACGGGCGCGGCGGCGCCGACCCGTCCCGGGGCACCGGGCTGCGCGGCATCGAGCGCCGGGTCGCGGCCTTCGACGGCGTGCTCGCGCTGAGCAGCCCGCCCGGCGGACCGACCGCGGTGACCATGGAGATCCCGTGCGCATTGTCATCGCCGAAGACCTTTTCCTGCTGAGGGACGGCCTCACCCGGATGCTCGAGGCCCACGGCTTCGAGATTGCCGCGGCCGTGGACAACGGGACGGACCTGCTCGCCGCCGTGACCTCCGCCCGGCCCGACGTGGCCGTGGTCGATGTCCGGCTTCCGCCCACGTTCACCGACGAGGGCCTGCGCGCCGCGCTGGCCGCCCGGCGCGCGGTGCCCGGCCTCCCGGTCCTGGTGCTATCCCAGTACGTCGAGCAGCTGTACGCGCGCGAGCTGCTGGCCGGCGGCAGCGGCGGCATTGGCTACCTGCTGAAGGACCGGGTATTCGACAGCGCGCAGTTCGTGGACGCGGTCCGCCGGGTCGCCGCGGGCGGGACCGCGATGGACCCCGAGGTGATCGACCGCTTGCTGGTGCGCAACTCCGGGGACAACGCGCTCGCTGCGCTCAGCCGCCGCGAACGTGAGGTGCTCGGCCTGATGGCCGAGGGCCGCACGAACGCGGCGATCGCCCAGCGGCTGGTCATCACCGAGCGCGCCGTGGCCAAGCACACCGCGTCGATCTTCCTGCGGCTGGGCCTGCAGCCGTCCGATGACGACAACCGGCGCGTGCTGGCCGTGCTCGCCTACCTGGCGGCCGAGCAGCCTGCGGCCCCCGGATGAGTGTCAGACCCGGCTGAGAGCATGCCAGGCATGGAGCTGGGATCGTTCACCATCACGCCGGACGGGCCGTTCTCGCTGGAGGAGGCGGCCACGTTCGGGTTCGGCCAGCGGGCGGGCGGCGCCTGGGACGGGGTCATGCGCCTGGCCTTCTGTGCGCGAGCGGCTGGGCCGCGCGCATGGTGCGGTTTTCGGGCTGGCGGGCCAGGATCTGCCCGCCCTGCCCCGGGCGCTGGACCTGGCCGCACGCCTGTACCAGCTGGACGCGCCGCTGTCCGACGCCGCGTTCCGCGCGCTGGCCGAGCCGTGGCGGCCGTTGCGCACCTGGGCCGTGGTGCTCGTCCGGGCCGCGGCCGGCCGGGTCCTCGGCGGGGCGGGGGCATCCGCCGACGTTCGCTAGCCTGAGGAGCGGTCCCGGCGGCTCCGCCGCCGCACCCGGTGGGCTCGGAAGGAGATCCCGGTGGCGATCGCGGCCCTGGTCGTGTGGGTACTGACCGCTGCCGCAGGCCTTGTCCTGCTCCTGGCGGGCAGCGCGGCCAGGCGTGGCGCCGCGAGGCCGGCGGCCCCCGCCCCGGCGGCGCCGGTGGCGGTGCCCGCACACGGTCCCGCCGAGCCGCCGCCCATCCCCCGGGTCACGGTGCACGCCGCGCCGGGTGAGCACCCGCTGCTCGAGTTCAGCCACCCGGTGCTCGGGCTGATCGGGATGGGCGTCTGGTTCATCTTCGTGGGCACCCACCACGCGCCGCTGGCCTGGGTGTCGTTCGGCATCCTGGTGGCGGCGATCGCCGCCGGGCTCAGCTGGCTGGCCCGCAACACGCTGGCCGCCCGGCGCGGTGACCGGCCGGCCCGGGCCGGTTTCCCGCGCCGGCTGGTTCTCCTGCACGGGTTCGCCGCCAGCGCGACGCTGGTGCTGGCCGTGCTGACCGCGCTGGCCGCCAGCCACGCCTGAGCCGTTTTGCACCGGCGGGCTCAGGGCCGCCAGCCCGGGGGGCTCACCCGCGGGGCTCACCCGGAGGGCTCAGGAGTGCAGGCGCAGGCCCGCGGTTTGCGGGCCGATCAGCGCCAGCATCAGCGCCACCACCGACACCCCGATGACCGCGAGCGTGATCACCAGCAGGCGGCCCGGGCGGGCCCGCACCTGGCCGGGCACCCCGGCGAGGCGGCCCACGACCCAGACCAGGCCGCTCAGCCCGAGCACCACGAGCCCGTCGGCCAGGTCCCGCTTCAGGATGACCCCGCCGAGCGCGGCGAAGGCCAGGGCGGTGCGCGTCCAGGCCAGGCTGGTCCGGGCCCGGACCAGCCCCGGGTCATCGGTCCTGCCCGTCCCGGCCCGGGTCATCGCGCCGTCAGCCCGACACCAGCGCCAGCGCGGCCGCGGCGGCGGCGACCAGCGCGATGACGACGGCCAGCAGCTGCGGCAGCCGGGAATGGCGCAGCGGCGCACCCCGGCGCATTGCCCGCTGGTTCACGGCCCACTCCTGGTAGCTGCGCGCGGCCACGACCGCACCGAGCAGGATCAGCGGAATCCCGATCGCGTGCCGCCCCCAGCGGATCCCGTGGAACGGCGGCAGCAGCGTGACGATGGCCAGGCCCGCGGCCACCAGGGCCAGGGCCGTGCGGATCCAGGCCAGGAACGTCCGCTCGTTGGCGAACGTATACCGGGCGTCCGGCTCATGGCCGGGCCCGGCGGATCCTGGCCCGGCCGGTCCGGGCCCGGATCCGGGCCCGGTCGATGAGGGCGAGGCCGGGCTCCCGGGGCCGCTGGCGTCCGTCTGCGTCTCCTCTCCGGCGCTGGTCCGGGGTCCTCATGCGCGGCCGGGAATGGCGGCCGCGGTCTTTCACCCACATCATCCTCTGCGGATGACGCCGGCCGGGACCGCAGGGGCCAGCTTGTGAGCACGGCCCCCAGCTGGGCGGCCTGACATCGGCGGCCTCAACCTGACGGATGGTGATGTATGTCCCGGACGATGTCATCGGCGCCGCTCTCGCGGTGCCCCTGATCGGGCTGGTCCGGGGCCTGCCCGACCGCGCTGAGACCGGAGCGGCCGAAGGCGGCGCCTGTCCGGGTGAAGGCCAGCCTGACTCTAGTGTCATGAACGGCGGGCTATGAAGTCGCGGCTGGCGGCGAGAAGTTGGAAACTGGCTGAATGATAGCTCGAAGAGTGGTCCAGCAGACTCTGCTGGTCTGCGCACTCGCCGCAGGCATCGCCGCCTGCTCGAGTAGCGGCAATAGCTCCAGCTCCGGTGCCAGCTCGAGTCCGAGCTCGGCACCATCCTCGTCGGCCCCGGCCGTCACGGCCAGCCCGGTCGGCAGTTCCGGCGCCGCGGCCACGATCAAGGCGAACTGGGAGGCGTTCTTCAACCCCAAGACCCCGGTGGCCAAGCGGGTCAGCCTCCTCCAGGACGGGCAGACGTTCTCCTCCGTCATCAAAGCCCAGGCCGGGTCCGGCCTGGCCTCCCAGGCCACGTCCAAGGTCACCAAGGTGACCGTGGTTTCCCCCACGCAGGCCAAGGTCACCTACTCGATCCTGCTCGCCGGGCAGACCGCGCTGGCTAACCGGCCCGGCGTGGCCGTGTACCAGGACGGCACCTGGAAAGTCGGGGTGGCCAGTTTCTGCGGTCTGCTGACCGTGGAAAACAGCGGCAAGACGTCGGGGCTTCCGGCAGCTTGCAAGTCCGCGGGCTAGCCGCATGGTCCGCTCGGTAGGCGCGCCCTCCGAGCGGGCCCCTGCGCCACGCCACGGCAGCCTGGGGCTCGCCCTGGGCGTGCTCACTGCAGTCCTGTTCCTCACCTTCCTGGACAACACGATCGTCAGCGTGGCGCTCGGCAGCGTGCAGATGGACCTGCACGCGGGGGTCAGCGCCCTGCAGTGGGTGGTCAGCGCCTACGCGCTGACGTTCGCCGGGGCCATGCTGGCGTTCGGCATGGTCGGCGACGAGTTCGGCCGTAAGCGGGTGATGCTGACCGGGGTGGCCATCTTCTGCGGCGGCTCCGTGCTGGCCGCCCTGGCGCCGAACATCGGGCTGGTCATCGCCGGGCGGGCCGTGATGGGGTTCGGCGCGGCGGCCAGCGAGCCCGGCACGCTGTCCATGCTCCGCCACCTGTACACCGACGAGCGCGCCCGGACCCGGGCGGTCGGTGTCTGGGCCGGGGTGTCCGGCCTGGCCCTCGCGGTCGGCCCGGTCATCGGCGGCGCGCTCGTCGGGGTCTGGGACTGGCGCGCGATCTTCTGGTTCAACCTGGCCTTCGGGCTGGTGGCCCTGGCGGCCGGGATGATCGTGCTGCCGGAGAACTCCGACCCGGACGCGCACCGGGTGGACATCGCCGGGACCGTGCTGGGGGCCGCCGCCCTGAGCGCGCTGGTGTTCGCGGTGATCGGGGGCGAGGACACCGGCTTCACCTCCGCCAGCGTGGTCACCCTGCTCTGCCTGAGCGCGGTGGCCGCGGTGGCGTTCTTCTGGTGGGAGAGCCGGGCCGCCCATCCCCTGCTGGACCTGAAGTTCTTGCGGAAACCCACCTTCCTCACCGCGAACGTGGTCGCGTTCTGCGCCTACTTCGCGACCTTCGCCGTCTTCTTCTTCACCGCCCTGTACCTCGAGGAGGTGGTCGGCGACACCGGGTACCAGATCACGCTGGTATTCCTGCCGATGACGGCGCTGATGATCGCGGCTTCCCTGCTCGCCGGCCGGTGGACCGACCCGTCCGGGCCGCGCTGGTCGATCTTCATCGGCTGCCTGCTGTTCGGGGCCGGGCTGCTGCTCACCACGGTCACGCTCAGCCCGCACCCCGCGTACCTGCCGCTGGCCGCGGCCCTCGCGCTGACCGGCGTGGGCATCGGCGCCACCGTGGTGCCGATCACCTCGGCAGCCCTGTCCGCGGTCCCGCCGGCCCGGTCTGGCATGGCCGCCTCGGCTACCAACACCAGCCGGGAAATCGGGGCCGTGACCGGCGTGGCGATTCTCGGCGCGCTGGTCAACGCGCAACTGCGGTCCAGCCTGACCAGCAGGCTCAAGCACCTGGGCATCCCGTCGAATTTCCAGTCCATCGTCATCCACGCCGTCGAAACCGGCGGTGTCCCCTCGAACGGGAACACCGCGGGCGCTGGGGGCGCGGCCGGGGCAGGCCAGGGCACGCTGGTGCAGGAGGTCATCCACGCGGCGTACAGTGCTTTTTACGCGGGACTGCGTGCCGCGCTCCTGCTCTCAGCCTTCCTGGTGCTCGCCGCCGGGCTCTTCACGTTCGTGCTCCTGGGCCGCCGGACCGCCGGTTCTGACCGGGCCTGACCCGGACTGACCCATCTGGCCCGGGAGCTCAGGGCAGATTGGCGGGTGGAGACCGTGCTTACCGCGGCCCCCTCGGCCCACAACGGCGCGCTGGGCCTGGCCACCCTCCTGAGCTGGCTATTTACCGCAAGCCTCGGGGCGTACATGCTCCGTTCCCTGCTCATCCACGGCGCCCTGCGCCGGCAGCGCTCGGTCCGGGACGGCCTGTCCCCCCGGGTCCTCTACGGGCACTTCGGCCTGGCCCTGACCGGCCTCGTGACGTGGGCCGCCTTCGTGGCCACCGGCTGGGGCCCGCTGACCTGGGTGGCCGTGGTGCTGCTGACGCCGGCGATCGGGCTGGGCATCTGCACGGTGACGTTGTGGACCCCGTATCCCCGACCTGCTGGGGACGCGGGTGCCCCCGTCCACCCGGGGGACTTCGCGCACCCGGGCGACCCCGGGCGCACGGGAAGCGCGGGGAGCCCGGACCAGCCGGAACATCCGGGCCAGCCGGGGCATCCGGGGCATGAGCACGGCGCGGGCGGGTCGCACGGCGCGGGCCTGTTCCCGCCGCCCGCCCACGACGCCGTGCGCGGCCGGGCTCACGGACGCGACGCTGGCCCGGGCGCTCACCGACGAGGTGCTGGCCGCGCAGCTGATCGACGAGGTGATCGCCAGCCTGCCCGCCGAGGCGCCCACCCGGGCCCGCAAGCCCCGGGTGTACCCAGCAGCGGTCATCCCGTTCGGGCACGGGCTGGCCGCCCTGGCGACGTTCGTCATGGCCGTGGTCACAGCGATCGGTACCCGCTAACCCGCTCCCCCGGGACGGGCCCGCATCACCGGCACCACCGTTCCCGCATCACCGGCACCACCGCTCACATTGATCATGGTCCGGGCCGACGTATCACGTATCTGGTGCCGTCTGGGGGGTGATTTGCCCTTTTCGGTGCACCGCGTACGTGATAAGTGGGCGGGCGGGGCCTTGAATCCCACAAGTCCGGACGGCGTCGTTGTGACCAGCACGGCCCGGGGAAGGCAAGCGAGCATGAACCTGTCCGAGATCCGTGAACTCGTCCACGTCGGGCGGGGCGGCGCGCCCTACGGCGAACGGGCCCTGGCCCGCTGTCACAGCATCGGCGATCTGCGCCGCCTGGCCCGCCGGCGGCTGCCCGCCGCCGCGCTCGGCTATCTCGAGGGCGGCGGTGAGGACGAGTGGACGCTGCGCCGCAACCGCGAGGCGTTCGGCGAGGTGGAACTGGTCCCCCGGGTCCTGCGCGCCGTGAGCCGGCCGGACACGGCCACGACGGTCCTGGGCACGCGGATGCCGCTGCCCATCGCCTTGTCCCCTATCGGCTCACCGCGGATGTTCCACCACGAGGGCGAGCTCGCGGTGGCCCGGGCAGCCCGGCACGCCGGGCTGGCCTACGGCGTCTCGACGCTGGCCACCCAGCCGCTCGACGCGATCGCCGGCGCCGCCCAGGGCAGCCCGCTGTGGTTCCAGCTCTACCTGTGGGGCGACCGGACGGCGGCGCGCAAGCTGGTCGCGCAGGCCCGGTCGGCCGGGTATGGGGCCCTGCTGCTGACCGCCGATACCCCGGTGCGCTCGAAGCGGGAACGCGAGCTGCGGCACGGCATCGCGCTGCCGACCCCGGAGCTCAGTGTGCGCACGGTCGCGGAGGGTGCCCGCCACCCGGCCTGGGCCTGGCACTTCCTGACCTCGCCGGCGCTGGGGTTCCCCAACCTCTCGATGAACGGGCCGACCTCCCGGCGGCGCCTGGCGGACATGTTCGACGGGACCGTGGGCTGGCCCGATCTCGGCTGGATCCGCCAGGAGTGGGATGGCCCCCTCGCGCTGAAGGGCGTGCTGAGCACCGAGGACGCCCGCCGGGCCGCCGACGAGGGCGTGGACGCCGTCATCGTCTCCAACCACGGCGGCCGGCAGCTGGATCACGTTCCCGCGGCCCTCGAGGTCCTGCCCGGCCTTGCCGACGCCGTCGGCGACCGGGTCGAGGTGCTGTTCGACTCCGGGATCCGGCGGGGCAGCGACATCGTCACCGCCCTGGCTCTGGGCGCGCGGGCTGTCCTGGTGGGCCGCGCCCATCTCTACGGGCTCGCGGCCGCCGGGGAGGCCGGGGTCCGGCACGCGATCAGCATTCTCGCGGGCGAGCTGCGGACCACGATGGCGTTGTGCGGTGCGGCCACGCTCGCGGACCTGGACCGGTCCCTGGTCCGGCCGGCCCGGCTCCCGTGACCGGGCTGGTTCAGCCGGGGAGCTGGCGCTGGCGCTCCTCGAGCTGGCGGAAGATTTCGCTGTAGCCGCCGCGCATGTCGTGCGGCACGCGCCAGACGTCCACGGTCCCGAAGCAGCCGAGCACGCGGACCTGCACGACGGGCGCGTCCGCGCGGCCGGTGTCGCGCCCCCACTCGCGGCGGTGACCGAAAACGCTCATCCCGGTGACGTTGACGCTCACGCCCTCGGGAACGTAGATGTCCGCGTTGCCGAAGGCCACGAGCAGGGTGACGGCGGTCCGCGGCCCGTCGATGGTGGCCTCGCGCAGATCCAGGTCCAGATCGCCGAGCGCGCTGGCGGCCAGCGTCCACGTCCGCAGCCGGAACGGCCCGCGCCGCGCGACATGACCGAGCAGGGCCGCGGTGAAGCGCGATGGCCTGCGGCGTGAGCGGGACACGGCCGGCGGGACCGCGGGCAGGTCTTCCTGGAGGCGCGCCAGTTCCCCGCCGACACGGGCCCGGAGGGCGGCCTCGACCCGCTCGGAGAATTCATCGAGCGTCAGGCGGCCCGCGAGCAGGTGCTCGCGGAGCACGACCACGGCCTGCTCGCGCTCGGCATCCGAAACCCGGATGGACGCATCGTCCATAGCTGCCACGCTAGACCAGGCGTGGGCGGCTGAGCCATATCCGACTCCCCGACTGCCCGTCCGCCTGGGAGCCGATGAGCTCTCCCTAACGGCTTTACCGATACAGTCTTTATCGATAAAGTACTGACCGTGAGCGGCAGCGAGATCCGGGAACGCCCGCGGGTGACGCTGGCCGAGGTGGCGGCCCGCTGCGGCGTGAGCCGGATGACGGTGTCCAACGCGTACAACCACCCCGACCAGCTGTCGGCGGAACTGCGCCAGCGGGTGCTGGCGACCGCGGAGGAACTGGCCTACGGCGGCCCGAGCGCCGCCGGGCGGGCGCTGAAACGGGGCCGCAGTGACGTGCTCGGCGTGCTGCTCACCGAGGCCCTCCCGTACGCGTTCGGGGATCCCGGCACGGTCTCGTTCCTGCACGGCGTGACCGCCGCCACGGCGGCCGCGGGCCTGGCCCTGCAGCTCATCCCGGCGGCCGCGGAGACCGCGGAGCGCCTCGTCCGCGACGCCGCGGTCGACGGGCTGATCGCCCACTCCCCCGCCGACGATGACCCGGCCCTGGCCGCAGCCCTGCGCCGCAGGCTGCCCACGGTCGTGTCCGGGGGCCCGAGCACCGCGGGCGCGGACTGCGTCACCATCGACAACGAGGCCGCCGCCGCGGGCGCCGCCCGCCACCTCATCGGCCTCGGCCACCGGACCCTGGGCGTCGTCACCTGGCGGCTGCATCCCGGTGGCTATGCGGGCTGGGTCGACGAGGCCCGGCAGGACAGCGCCCGCTACGAGGTGTTCCGGCTGCGACTGCTGGGCTACCGGCGCGCCGCGGCGCAGGCCGGCCTGCCGCCGTCCGCCGTGCGGGTCTGGGAACAGCCCGGCCACAGCGTCGCCGATGGCTGCGCCGCGGGACACGCCCTGCTCAGCCTGCCCGGCCCGCAGCGCCCGACCGCGGTGCTCGCCAGCACCGACGTGCTGGCTCTCGGGGTGCTGCAGGCGGCCCGCGACCAGGGCCTGGGCGTCCCGCGCGACGTGTCGGTGACGGGCTACGACGACATCGAGGAGTCCAGCCGGGGCCTTCCCCCGCTGACCACCGTCTGCCAGGACCTGTACGAGCAGGGCCAGGACTGCGCACGCCGCCTGATCGACCCGGGCGCCGTGACCACGCTCCTGCACCCGACCCGGCTGATCGTCCGGGCCAGCACCGGCCCCGCGCCGGGGCCGCCATGATCATTACGCTGGGACTCCTGTCCGGCATGCTCACGACCTGCGCGTGGCTCCCCCAGCTGCTGCGGACCTGGCGCCGCGGCCGCGCCGACGACATCTCCTACACCTACCTCGCCGTCTTCGCCTCCGGCGTCCTCGGATGGCTGGCCTACGGGCTGCTCGCCGCCCAGCCCGCCCTGCTCGCCGCGAACGTCGTCACGTTCACCCTCATCGCCGCGCTCACGCTGCTCAAGATCCGCCCCCGCCGGCCCCCCGACCGGCCGCCCCGCTGACACGAGCGGGCATGCGGCGTCCCGGAGGGCCTGGCGGGATCGGACCGTTAGGGGCCAGGACCAGGGCCGGCCGGATGGTGGTCGGGCCAGGTGACGGCGTAGGGACGGATCAGCCCCGTCGATCGAGCGGGAGAACCGCAGCAGCTCCCTGATGATCCCGGCGCTGCCCATCGCCCAACCGGTCCGCGGCTGGAGCACGCTCGGGGTGGTGGCACGGCCCGGCACGCTCAGTCACCGGGCGCACCTGGGGCGGATGCCTGGAGGTCATGGAGCAGATCCTGGCCGCAGGGCGGTTCCCCTTCGAACCGGGCGTGCTCGACGGCGGTGTTCTCATCATCGAGACATCGGAGGAACTCCTGCCTGCCCGCAACGTCGGATGGATCGTCCGCGCACTGGGCGAGCGTGGCATCCTCTCGGCCGTGCATGCGGTCCTGGTAGCCCGCCCGCCAGTGTCTGACTTCACGCGCCGCCCACCGGCTGACCAGCGCGCCCGGCTGCGTGCCGAGCAGCGAGACGTCATCGCCGGGCTCGTCGGCCGGTACAACGCTGAAGCCGTCGTTTGTGTCGGCGTTCCGTTTGGCCACACACGTCCGCAATGGATCGTCCCGCACGGCGGCGCGATCACCGTCGACGGCGCCGCGCGCCGCGTTGTGGCCACCTACTCATAGCCGACTCATAGCCCGCTCATAGCCGACTCATAGCCCGGCAATCCGCCCTGGAGCCAGAGCGCCACCGCAGCTTCCAGATTTCTGGAAAAAGACGCGATTCCGGCGCTGAGAGGCTCGCCATGACTGCGCCTGGGTAGGCTTGTTTCCGGGGCCAGGATAAATGGCTTCGCAATTGCGGCCGGCTGCCTCTTGGTCTAGATAAGAGGCGGATGACGCTGAGGGAGGGTGTCATGCACCTGGGATCGGTGCTTCTCATCGTCTGGCTGGTCGTCGGCGGCTTCGCCGCGGGCCAGCGCGGTGATTACCACGGGACCATCGGCAACTGCAGCCACGCCAGCACGGCGGCGGTGACGATCCTGGCCGGCCCCCTCAACTACCTGGGCGTGAACCCGCGCATTCACTGCAGCGCGCCGCAGCCCAGCAGTTAGCCCCGGCGGCGAGGCCTGCGGCTCAACGCCAATAAGGAATGACCCGTAATTTCCGCCGGTCAAGGGCCGAGTAGGTCCCATTTGTTGCCGGCGATGTCGAGGAACACGGCCGCGCGGCCGTAGGGCTCTTCCCGCGGCAGGGTGATGAACTCGACTCCCGCCGACGACATCCGCCGGTACGCCTCACCGAATTCGTCAGCGACGGCGAGTCCTCGGCGAGCTCGAAACCCAGCGTTCCCACGAAGAAGTCGATGGCCGGGGCGTACTCCTCGACGACGATGGCCACCAGGCTGAGGTGCACGGTCAGCCGGACCGCAGCCGGGCGGTCAGCTCGATCTCCACGGCGATGTCGAAGGGCAGCTCGGCGAGGCCGACGGCGCTGCGGGTATGGCGGCCCGCGTCGCCGAAGATGTCCACGAGCAGGTCGGAGCATCCGTCGATGACCGCCGGGGTCTGGTTGAAGCCCGGGGCGACGTTGACCATGCCGAACACCTTGACGATGCGGGCGATGCGGTCGAGATCACCGAGTTCGGCCCGCAGAGTGGCGAGGATCGAGAGGGCCGTCTGCCGCGCCGCCTGCCGTCCCTCCTCCAGCGAGAGATCGCCGCCCACCTTCCCGCGGATGACGTGCTCGCCGTTGATGGGCCCGTGGCCGCCGGCGTAGACGAGGCCGTCGTCCACCACGCATCCGAGGTAGTTTCCCGCGGGCGGGAACACCGGGGGCAGCACGATGCCCAGTTCCTGAAGCCGCTGATCGATCACGGAGGGAGCCTACGGCCTCGGTCCCGTCCGCGGGCCGCGACGGGGGACCTGGCCTGGATCATTTTCGGCTGATTCGATCGACGCGCTGAATCGTGATCAGGTCGCCCTCAATGATGTACATGATCCGGTATGTGCCGACGCGGAGCCGGAGCATGTCACCCCAGCTGAAGGACTCTGCGGGCTATGGATCACCGGCGAGGGCGTCTAACGCCGCCACAACCGCATTCATGCCTGCAGTGTCCTCTAAGAACCGCGAGGCGGTCGTGACTCCGCTCGGCGACCATTCGACTCTCACCCGTGCTCACCGAGCAGCAGCCTGCAGGCTTGCTCGTGGGTAATCGCTCCCGGCCGTCCAGCCGCCGACCACTCCATGTATTCCTCGACACCTGGGCCCGCGGCTCGACCACCACGCAGGGAACGCGGCGGCTGGCCAGTTCCGCGGCGGCGGCCAGCCCCGCAGGACCGCCCCCGGCCACCAGTACTGGCGTCTCCTCGCTGCGCGCGCGGCCCGGCCTCACCACGAGTTGCATGCTCGGTCACCATCGCCCTGGCTGTACATCCGTGATTCCATTGATTGGAACAGCGGAGGAGGAGCCGTGGCCGACGACGGCACGCGGACGCGGGGCCGGCGTCCCGCGCACGGCGAGCCGGTCCTGGACCGGGCCTTCCGGCTCTTCGGCTCGCGGCACCGCACGGTGGCGGCGCTGTCCGTGGTCACCCGGTCGGAGCGGCTGGAGCCGGCCGCGGTCCGGCCCGCCGTCGTGGCGGTGGCGCGGGCGATCTCACGCGCCGTCTCCACCGCCGCGGGGGCCCAGCATCAGACCAGGGTGGCCGGGCCGGCCGCGTCACCGGACCCGGACGAGCAGCCCGGGGGGATGTCGGCCTTCGCGGCGCGGCTGGGGCCCGGCCATGACTGAGTACCGGGCATCCTTCGACGCCACCGTCACGTTCGCCAACGGCGGCGGCCTGGCCGTCCATGGTTTCCGGGTTGACGTCCCGGATCCGGGTATCGGCGAGGCGGGGATCGCCGCACTGTTCGTCGCCTCGCTCGGCCTGCTGATGACCGAGTCCGTCAGCCTCAGCCACGTGGAGGTGTTCGCCGAGCCGCACAAGGGCACCGGGGGCGGCTCATCGGACCAGTCCGCCAGGCCACCGGCCCGGGGCGGGACGCTGGTCGAACTCAGCCATGTCATCCGGGCCGGGATGATCACTTATCCCGGACTGCCCGGGCCGGAGATCACCCCGCACCTGACCCGGGAAGCCTCGCGCAGTCACTACTCCCCCGGCACCGAGTTCCTGATCGGCCGGATCAGCCTGGTCGGTAACACCGGGACCTACCTGGACTCGCCCTACCACCGCTACCCCGGCGGCGCCGACCTGGCCGGGATCCCGCTGGAACGGACCACTGACCTCCCGGCCGTGGTGGTCCGGGTGACGGGAGCGCAGCGGCGTGGCATCGACGTCAGTGCGCTGGCCGCGCTCGATGTGCGTGGCGCGGCGGTGCTGCTGCAGACCGGCGACGACACCAGGTTCGGCACGCCGGCCTACGCCGAGGACGCGCACTTTCTCACCGAGGCCGGGGCTGCCTGGCTGGCCGGGCACGAGGCCGCCCTGGTCGGCATCGACGCGGTCAACATCGACGACACCGCGGACGGGCGGCGTCCCGCGCATTCGCTGCTGCTGGCGGCCGGGATCCCCGTGGTCGAGCACCTGACCGGCCTCGGGCAGCTCCCCCCGGCCGGCGCCTGGTTCACCGCCGCGCCGCTGCGCATCGAGGGATTCGGCACCATCCCGGTCCGCGCGTTCGCACGGCGCCCGGAATAGGCCACCCGGCCGGGCCGGTCAGTTTGAGGTCCGGTAATGGGTGACGGCATCCTCGTCCCAGTCCAGCCCGTTGCCGGGGACGTCCGGCACGAGCAGGGCTCCGTCGCGGACCTCGGAGGGGCGGGCCAGCACGGGATCGGCCCAGTCCTGCCACTCCAGCCAGTGCCGGGTCGGGGTGACCCGCATCAGGTGCCCGCTGACCTCCGGGTACAGGTGGGAGGACATGGGCAGGCCGGCCACGTCGGCGACGGCGGCCGCCTGCAGCCAGCCGGTGACCCCGCCGATCCGCATCAGGTCCGGCATGACCAGGTCGCACGCCTGGGCCCGGACGGCATCATGCATGGCCCGCGGGCCGTAGAAGTTCTCGCCCAGCATGACCGGGGTGGTGATGTCGCGGGCGATCCGGGCGTGGCCGTCCAGGTCGTCGTAGCGCAGCGGTTCCTCGATCCAGGTCAGGCCCTCCGCGTCGAGCGCGCGGCAGCGCTCCAGCGCGTCGCCCAGGGCGAGTCCCTGGTTGTAGTCGGCGACTAGGGTGACGTCGCCGCCGACCGCGGCCCGCACCCGGCGGACCGCCTCCAGGTCGTCGGCGGCGCGGTCGCGTCCGACCCGGACCTTCAGCGCGGTGAACCCGCCCTCAGCCAGTAGCTCGAGCGCCTCGTCGGCGACCGCGGCGGGCGGGATCAGGCCGAGGCCGTTGCTGTTGTACGCAGGGACCGGCTCCAGCGTGCCGCCCAGGAGCCGGGCCAGCGGCAGCCCTGCCGCCTGGGCGAGGGCGTCCCACAGCGCGATGTCCAGGCCGGCCACCGCGGCCAGGGCCAGGCCCTGGTAGCCGGCCAGCGCGAACCAGCCCCGCGCGCGGGCGAAGGCCTGCCCGGGTGCGGCCGGCTGGCCCCGCAGGCCGTCAGCCAGCTCCTGCAGGACGGTACGCAGCCCCGCTGCCGCGCCGGCCAGGTACGGCGCCAGGTAGGAGCGGCCGGTGATCCCCTGCTCGGTGGTCAGGTCGATGAGCAGCAACGGCCACCGGGCGAAGTGCCCCACCCTGGTGGCCAGGGGCCTGCGGAACGGGACCACCACCGCCCGGATGGTCACGTCGCGGACGACCAGGCCGGTGCCGGGCACTGCAGCGGGGGCCGGGCCCGCGCCCGCGGAATCCGCGTCTGGTCCGCTCATCTGTCCCCCCGGCCAGCCCGCGGCCCGCGCCGGGCCGTCGCCTCATCCTGCCAGCGAGCCCGCGTCCTGCCCAGCGCCACCCTCGCGGGCCGCACCGGGGCTTCCTCCCCGATCCGGCCCAGAAGCTCGCGGAAACGCCCGGCCACATGCTCAGAACTGACCCGGAGGTCGATCTCCGCCAAGAGGTTCAAGTGCCCGGCCAGTTCCTGCGCCCGCGGGTCCGTGTACTCGTCCAGCAGATGCTGACGGTCGCTCACTGGACCTCCCTCTTCCTGGGCTGGCGCGACGTCAGCCGGGCGACGTCCGGATGACGTTTCATCCGGTCCCGGCCATTCTTCAGATGCTGGCGTATGTTCTCGTTGCTCCTGTGCAGCTGGGCGGCGATTTCGCGGGTCGACAGGCCTTCCATGACCAGCCTGAGGACGTCACGCTGGATCGGCGTGACGAACTCGAGCAGCCGGTTGACATACTGCCCGTCCTCGAGGGCGGTCATTTCGCGGTCGAACTGCGCGCCGACGACCAGGTAGCCGCCCCGGAGCTCGTGCGGCAGGCGCTCGCGGTCCCGCTGGCGTTCTTTCACGAAGAAGTGCACCGCGGCCCGGCGTACGTAACCCGCCGGGTTGTGAATACGCGCGCCCGCGGATCCGCAGCGCTGGGCGAAATCCAGCATCGCCTTCTGCGCCCCGTCTTCGGCTTCCTCGATACTCGCGCCAAAGAGCAGCATCAGGAGTTTGACCAGTCTCGGGTACTCGGCGGCGTAGAACGCCTCTAGTTGCCCGGCGGTTAGCGGATACGCGGGGGCACCACCGGCACAGCCCTTCCTCATCTCGTAACTTCTTCCAGCCGTAGAGCATGGCTGAGACCAGCACGCAGCCGGCCACGGCCGTAACGGGGACCGAGTGCGTGCTGGCATAGATGCCGCCCAGCGTGATAATTACCCCGTTAACGAGCAGGAAGGCTCGCCCGGGATCCGGGCGGCCGGGACCGGGTGGTCCTCCGGGTCTGTCCAGAGTGATGATCTCGATCTGTACCATCGCAGAACCTCCGCCATCTCCCGCAGCGGCCCCAGGAAGGCCCGCTTACTAGTAATGGTCACCAGGCACGGCGGACTGTTAAACGTCAGGCAAGATGTGCCGTTACCCGCTAATGGCTTTTACGTAATCCGCATATTAATTGTTACTTTGCCCGGGTACGCGGCGCCTGCCCGGGTGACTCCCGTTTCTCTGCTGGCAGCAGATTGCCTTGGCTGCGCCGCGCCTGGCGGCCCATGGTTGATGTGAGCCCGGGATCCGCGGGCGTGAGAGAGCAGGGAGATCATGAAGCTTGCCGTTACCGAAGCACCCCCGGCCGCCGCCGCCCTGGACGAGCAGCTGGTCAGCCGGCTGATGTTCCAGCGCATCACCCTGCTGGGCACCGAGGTCGATGACCGCGTGGCCAACCGGCTGTGCGCGCAGCTGCTGCTGCTGTCCGCGGAGGACCCGCGCAGCGACATCAGCCTCTACATCAACTCGCCAGGCGGCTCGGTCAGCGCGGGCCTGGCCATCTACGACACCATGCGGCTGATCCCCAACGATGTCAGCACGCTGGCCATGGGGCTGGCCGGGAGCATGGCCCAGTTCCTGCTGTGCGCCGGGGCCGCGGGCAAGCGGTTCAGCCTGCCGCACGCCCAGGTGCTGATGCACCAGGGCTCGGCGGGGTTCGGTGGCACCGCGGCCGACATCGAGATCTACGCCGAGCAGCTGGGGCGCACCGGGGCCACGATGATCAGGCTGATCGCGGAGCACACCGGGCAGCCGCGGGAGCGGGTGGAGCAGGACAGCCTGCGTGACCGCTGGTTCAGCGCCGCGGAAGCGCGCGACTACGGGATCGTCGATCACATCGTGGAACGCCTCGACGACGTGCGGCCCAGTGCCGCCGGCCGGAAGGCAGGTCTGTGACATGGGCCAGTACACGATCCCCACGGTGGTGGAGCGGACGCCGGCCGGGGAGCGGGCATTCGACATCTACTCGCGGCTGCTGTCGGAGCGCATCGTCTTCCTGGGCACCGAGATCGACGACGGGGTGGCCAACGTGATCATGGCCCAGCTGCTTCATCTCGAGGCGGCCAGCCCGGACCTCGAGATCAGCCTCTACATCAACTCCCCGGGCGGCTCGTACAGCGCGCTGACGGCGATCTACGACACGATGCAGTACATCCGCCCGGACGTCGCGACCATCTGCATGGGCCAGGCGTCCTCGGCGGCGGCGGTGCTCCTCGCCGCGGGCGCGCCAGGACGGCGGGCCGTCCTGCGGCACGCGAAGGTGCTGCTGCACCAGCCGTCGAGCCAGGCCCAGGGCGCCCTCCCCGACCTCGCCACGGCGGCCAAGGAGGTGGCCAGGACCCGGCGCGACGTCGAGGAGATCCTCAGCCGGCATACCGGCCACCCGGTGGAGAAGATCAGGAGCGACACCGACCGGAACAAGACCTTCAGCGCCTACGAGGCGGTCGGGTACGGCCTGGCCGACGAGGTCATCACCAGCCGTGAGGCGGACCGGGCGGGTCAGGCGGCCTAGCCGCCCTGCCGGGGTGGTGGCCGGTGATCATCCGGCCAGCACCCCGGGAGGCCGGCCGGTCACGAGGGCCGTCAGGCGGCCAGCAGGCACCGGGCGTCGCCCGGGGCCCGCAGCGGTGACGGGGCGCGGGCGCCTCCCGCCGTGGTGCCCAGCCTGACGACCACGTCGCGGCGGGTACGCTGCCCCGCAAGATCCTGCGCGACCCCGGCCAGCAAATCCGCCAGGTCGACCCGCAGCGCCTCACAGATCGCGGCCAGGACCTCGGAGGAGGCTTCCTTGCGCCCGCGCTCGACCTCGGACAGGTAGGGCACCGACACCCGGGCCGCCCGGGACACGTCGGACAGGGTCCGGCCCTGGTCCCTGCGGGCCCGGCGCAGCCGCACGCCGATCATCGTCCGCAGCAGGGGCCTGGGGCCCCGCTTGCGTGTTTCCCGGCTGGTGATGACCGGACCACCCATCGCCGTCCCCTCCGTGGCTGCGTTCCTGACCCGTTGCCGGATCCGGGCCAGCTCACGGTACCCGGGCCGGCCCGGGGGCCAGAAGAGTTTTCGCAGCCGGCGTAAGACGGCCGGGAGCGGTCCCCCCGGCGGGCCGCCGTAGCATCGGGTCATGGAGTTCAGCCGTGAGCTGCGCGACGCGGTGATATCGGGTGACATCACGGTGTCGTTCCGGTTGTGGCGCCACCCCCGGGTGAAGGAGGGCGGGCGGTACGCGGTCGGTCCCGCGCAGATCGAAGTCGACGGCGTGGAACTGGTGCCGTTCGCGTCCATCACGGCGGCCGATATCCGCCGCTCAGGCGAGACGGACCGGGAATCGCTGCGCCGGCGGGCCGCGCATGCTGGACCGATCGCCGGCGACACGCTGCTGTACCGGGTGGAGTTCCATCTCGCCGGCCCCTGAGAAATGCGGTCGCGGCGCAGATGCCCGGGACGGTACGGTCCCGAGGGTGGATGAAGACGGGTACTTCGGCGAACTGGTCGCCGCGCGGTATGACGACTCGACGGCCGGGATGTCCGAGCCCGGCGCGGTGGAGCCGGCGGTCGGCCTGCTGGCCGGGCTGGCCGGCGGCGGGCACGCCCTCGAGCTGGGTATCGGCACCGGGCGCATCGCCCTGCCGCTGGCACGCCGCGGGATCCGGGTCGAGGGCATCGATCTGTCCCGCGCGATGGTGGCCCGGCTGCGGGCCAAGCCGGGCGGCGACGCCATCCGCGTGACGATCGGCGATTTCGCGACCACAGCCGCCGGTGGACCCTTCTCCGTCGCCTACCTGGTCTTCAACACGATCATGAACCTGACCACCCAGGAAGCCCAGGTGGCCTGCTTCCGCAACGTCGCAGCGCAGCTGGAGCCCGGCGGCTGCTTCGTCATCGAGGTCATGGTCCCGGAGCTGCGCAAGCTCCCGCCGGGCCAGAACGTCGTGCCTTTCCACGTCAGCCCGCAGCGCTGGGCCTTTGACGTCTACGACACCGCCACGCAGGCGATGAGCTCCAACTACGTCACGGTCAGCGGTGGCCAGGGCGAGTACCGGTCGATCCCGTTCCGTTACGTCTGGCCCGCCGAGCTCGACCTGATGGCCCAGCTCGCCGGGCTGCGGCTGCGCGAGCGGCGGGGCGGATGGGCCCGCGAGCCTTTCACCGGCGACAGCCACCAGCACGTCTCCATCTGGGAGAAGCCCTGACGGCTCACGGCCGCTACCATCAGATCGGCACCACGGCCTTCGCCGTTGCATGAACGGGAAGACCAGGTCAGAGCGTCACCTGACGCAGGTCAGGAAGAAGATGCCGGGCCGCGGGCGCAAAGCAGACGCTTCCTTTAAAGGCTCTTGGGCAACATTTGAAGCGTTCCGTGCATCTCTTAAGTATGCGATTTCACCGGCGGCTGCCCCGGCCGGCGGACACGACCCGGCCAGCCACCGGGTCCGGGGGAAAGGACGGGCTGGCGCGTTGAGGGCTGGAGGTATTGCGTCCGCTGACCAGGAGGTTCCCGCGGCCCGGGCGGCGCCGTGGCCGTTGCGGCCTGGGTCCGCCACCCGCTCGCTGAGCGTGCACGCGACGGTGCTGATCGCCTACGTGGCGGCCGGGATCGCGGTGAACTGGACCCGGGCCGTCTACCTGACCGGCCATGTCCTGCCGACCGGGCGCGACGCCGGCCTGTTCGTGTGGGACTACTGGTGGATAGCGCGCTCGGTGGTGCATCTCAGCAATCCCTGGTTCAGCCACTACCTGGCCGCGCCGGTCGGGGTCCCGCTGGGATTTCACGTGCTGATGCCGCTGCCTGGCGTGCTGATGACCCCGGTGACGCTGGCCTACGGGCCCGCTGTCAGCTACAACCTGCTGACCGCGCTGGCGCCCGGCCTGATGTGCTACACGATGTACCGGGCAGCGCGGCTCTGGGTGCCCTCGCAGACCGGCGCGATCGCAGGCGGCGCGTTCTACGGTCTGTCCACGATGATGACGTGGAACGCCTGGTTCGAGATCCAGCTGGCCCTGGGCGCGATCTTCCTGCCCCTGGCGCTGGAGGCGGCGGTGCGGCTGGGGCGGCGGCCGGGCTGGCGGCAGGCGGTCATCCTGGGCGTGGTGCTCGGGGCCGTGCTGCTGACCGACCTGGAATCGTCGATCATGACCGGGATCGTGGTGATCGCGGCGCTGCTGCCCTGGCTGGCGCGCACCGCGGGCCGCGGCGGCGAGCGGGCCTGGACCAAGCTGCGCCTGGGCGGCGTGGCCGCGGCGGTCACGGCGGTGATCGCCAGCCCGCAGCTCATCGCGATGGCCCTGCAGGCCGGGGCCGGCGACGCGTCAGTGCCGCAAGGTGCTCTCGCGGCGGACTACCGCAGCTCCGGGGCGGCGCTGCAGCAGATATTCGCCCCCTCACCCCGGGTCGGCGCGTTCGGGCTGAAGAGCCTGGCCGCGTACTACTACCACTCTGGCCCGCACAGTGCCACGTTCACGGCCTATGGCGTGGTGCTGACCGCCCTGGCCCTGCTCGGCCTGGTCGTCTGCTGGCGGCGGCGCAGCGCGCGGCTGCTGGGCCTGTTCTGGCTGGGCGCCACCTGGCTGGCCCTGGGCACCGGGATCCTCATCAGCAACCACCGGTACGTCCCGCTGGCCCAGGTGTGGCACGGCGAGCGCCTGTCGATGATCATGCCTTACACCTGGATGGTGCGGATCTCCCTGCTGGCCTCGTTCCGCGAGGCGGACCGGATCACCGAGCTGGGGCTGGTGGCCGCCGCGCTGCTGGCCGCCGCCGCGGTGAACTGGCTGCGGTATCGCGCGCGGCCGGTCCTGGCCGTCGCGCTCGCCCTCGGCATCCTGGAGGCCGGCAGTGTCGGCGCGGCCGCCACCCCGCCGGTCACCGCCACCATCCCGGTGGCGCTGCCGGCCCTGGACCGCCCGATCGGCGCTGACCACTCCGGCTCGATCGTCGTCGACGTCCCGCTCGGCGTGCGCGGCGCGGTGCCGCTCCCGAACGAGGGAGCGGCCTTCGACCCCGAGGCCGAGGTGCAGGCCACGGCCGACGGGCATCCCCGCGCCGTGGCCTACATTTCCCGCCTGCCGGAGTCCATCCTGGCCGCGGTCAAGCGGCACCCGTTCTACGGGGATCTGCTCGACGCCCAGCGAGAGCCCAGCGTCGTGTACCGCGAGCTGCGGGCCAGCCACGGGCATCCGGCGTGGCTCGCGGCGGCCCGGCTCGACGCGCGACGCATGCATGTCGGCTGGGCGATCGTCTGGTCCCCCACGCCCGAGATCCTCAACTATCTCCGGGCCGTCGGCTTCCGGTTCGGCTACCGGGCCGACGGCGCACTCGTCTACCGCCTGGGGCCGCGCACCTGAGCGGGCCGTATCAGCCCGCTGCGCCCGCCTTCGGGGAGCCGTTCAGGGGTGCGGCCTGGGTCGCGGCGGCGGCCTCGGTCGCGGCGGCGGCCTGGGTTCCCGGCCCGGCAGCGGGCAGCGCGGGCGGGACCGGGGGACCTGCGGCGTCGGACGCCTCTGCGAGGCTGGTCCCCACCGAGGCGCGGTCGAAGAAGCGGAGCAGTTCCACCGGGAACGGCATGACGAGGGTGCTGTTCTTCTCCGCCGCGACCTCGACCACGGTCTGCAGCAGCCGTAGCTGCAAGGCGGCCGGGTCGGCCGCCATGACCGTAGCGGCCTGGGCGAGCTTCTTCGAGGCCTGGTACTCGCCGTCGGCGGCGATGATCCGCGCCCGGCGCTCACGCTCGGCTTCGGCCTGCCGCGACATCGAGCGCTTCATGGACTCAGGCAGGGAGATGTCCTTGACCTCGACGCGCTCCACGCGGACACCCCACGGGCCTTCGGTGGGGGCGTCGATGACGTCCTTGAGCTCGGCGTTGACCTCCTCCCGCTCGGACAGCAGCTGGTCCATGTTGCTGCGCCCGGTGACCGACCGCAGCGAGGTCTGCGCGACCTGGGAGACAGCGAAGTGGTAGTTCTGCACGTTGATGATGGCCTTGAACGGGTCGACGACCCGGTAGTAGACGACCGCGTCCACCTTCAGCGTGACGTTGTCCCGGGTGATGGTCTCCTGGGCAGGCACCGCGGCCACCGCGATCTGCATGTTGACCTTGGTGAGCCGGGAGGTGAACGGGTTGATCCAGATGAGGCCGGGCTTGCGCACGCCGGGCAGGGCCCGGCCCCAGCGGAACACGACCCCTTGCTCGTACTGTCGGATGATCTTGAAGCCGAACATATCGGCCGTCCCATCCCTGGCACTGGTGTGCCGGGTTACCGGGCCCGCGGACGGCGCCGGCGTGAGTGCCGGCGTTCGGAATGCCCTCGGCCCTGATTTCATCATCACACATCACGGGAGCGGGCTGACCCGCCCCCGGTGGGGCCCTCCGTAGAGGGGCTCAGGCCACCCGGCGCCAGCCGAGGTCTGAGGCCTTCCAGCGGGCGATGGCCTTGTGCTCGGTGACGACCTTCACTTCCCGCAGATGCAGGGCAGGGTCGTGCATCACGTGCTCAGCTTCCGCCATCCCCTCACCGGGAGACGGCTGGGGGATCTCGTGCTTCGCGCCGGACTGCTCGATGAGGACCAGGTTGGCCGCGCGGGCAGGGCCGGGCGTTTCGGTGTAGGCAGTCACATCATGTATGACACCGGGGCGTTTCAGGATGTTCCCGTCATCGCTATGGTGTTCGGCACATCATGGCCCGCAGGGGGCCGCCCCGTTGACCCTGACCTCGATCTGCAGCTACACCTGCTCCCCGGCCGTGGCTTCCCGGAGGGCCTGCCAGACTCGTTGCGGGGTGGCGGGCAGGTCGATATGCCGGACACCGAGGTGCGCCACCGCGTCGATGATCGCGTTCTGCACGGCGGGCGTGGCGCCGATGGTGCCGGCCTCCCCGATCCCCTTGACCCCCAGCGGGTTGTAGCTGGTCGGCGTGGCCATCTCGGCGAGCTCGAAACTCGGCACCTCGGTGGCGGACAGGAACGGGTAGTCGGCGAAGCTCGCGGTCAGGGGATTGCCGTCCGCGTCCTAGATGACCTCTTCGAGGAACGCCTGCGCGGCGCCCTGGGCGATGCCGCCGTGCCGCTGGCCCTCGGCCAGCAGCGGGTTGTCCACGTAGCTGGCCAGGCCGATGCCGAGCTGGATGACGTCACCGGCGGCGCGGCGCCTGGCCTGCTCTTCGCGCAGGCAGGCGTAACCGGCGGCGTCCAGGACCACGTCCAGCGCGGCCACGTAGTCGCCGGTGTCGTAGACGGCCCCGAACGCGGTCCGGTGCGGCTCGGTGAACTTGGGCAGGAGGTTCTTGCGCCGCACATGAGCGCCGCCGCGAGCCGGCCGACCCGCCGGACTTCCTGCAGACCATCTGCGACGCCACCTACGCTGACGGCGGGCAGGTGCCCGACCTGGTGCGCATCAACCTGATCCTGATGATCATCTGGGCCGGCCACGAGACGACCACGGGCCACGTGAGCTGGGCCCTCATCGACCTGCTGCGCCACCCCCGGGATCTGGACCGGGTGCGCGCCGAGCAGCGGGAGGTACTCGGCGGCGCCGCGCCCGCGGGCATCAGGGAGATCAACGAGCTGCGCCTGCTGGACCGGGCCGTGCACGAAACCGAGCGCCTGCACCCGGTGGCGTTCATCCTGGCCCGGATCGCCGACCAGTCGTTCGAGGTGGACGGCTACCGCGTCAGCGAGGGATCGATGATCCTGGTCTCCCCCGCCGTCGCGCACCGCTTGCCCGGGCCTTACCCGCAGCCGGACGAATACCGGCCGGACCGTTTCCTGCACGACCCGCGGGGCATGCGGGATCTCATCGGCTTCGGCGGCGGTGTCCACCGCTGCCTGGGCGTGCATTTCGCCTACCTGGAGATGAAGGTCATCCTCACGTTGCTGCTCCAGCGCTACCAGCTCGAGCTGATCGACCCGGACCCGCAGCCCATCCCCGGCCAGAAGACGAAATGGCCGCAGAGCCCCTGCCGGGTGCGTTATCAGGCTCAGCGGCCGGCGCCCCGGGCCGCCTCCTCCAGCCGGCTCCGGTAACCCTCCCACCAGGCCTGGTCGCCGGGCGCCATGTTGTCGTTCCCCGGCTGGCGCCCGACCGTCCCGTCGATCAGTTCCCGGACGATGTCCGCGTGCCCGGCGTGCCGGTGGGTCTCGGCGATCATGTGGGCCATGATGCGGTGCAGCGTCACCTCATTGCGGTCCGCAGGCCACCAGGGGACGTGGCCGATCGCGTCGAGCGGCAGCGTGTCGATCGTGGTGTCCGAGTGCAGCCAGGCCCGGTGGTACAGGGCGATGATCTGGTCGCGCGACTCCCCGGGGGTCGCCCACATGTCCGCGTTGGGTTCCGCGTCCGGCGCCAGCCAGGGCATCGCCTCGCCGGGCGGGCGGCCGAAGGTCTCGCCGAAGTAGCCGAGCTCGACGCTGGCCACGTGCTTGACCAGGCCCAGCAGGTTGGTGCCGGTGGGGGTGAGCGGGCGCCGGACGTCGTACTCCGGGAGCCCGTCGAGCTTCCACAGCAGGGCCTCGCGGCCGGCCTGGAGATATCCGAGGAGCTCTGCTTTCGGGTCCGCTCCGGTCATGCTCGCAGTCTGCCACCTGGCCCCGCCCGCCTGTCCAGACCGTTCCGGCGCGTCAGCGGGATGAGGACAGCGCTCCTGGAACTACGGCCCGCGGTACCCAGGCGGCCGGCCCGCTCCCGGATCAGGGCCGTGACCAGAGAACCGGCCCGGGGCGAGCCGAGCCCGGTGGCCATGTCGTAGCCGCGGCCGGCCGGGTAACACGGCTGCCCCCGCCGGCCGCCGGGCCGGCAGGTGTGATGGGGGTGGCGGCCGTGCGCGGCCAGGTAATCGTTGTTGCCGGCCCTGACATCGGTGAACGCCCGCGGATCATGCCGCGCGATGCGGTACAGGCTCGGGCTCAGCAGGCCGAGGCGGTGGGTGGTCACCTGCTCGTCGGCCAGGGCGGCCAGCGCGGCCCACAGCGGCGTGGCCAGGCTGGTGCCGCCGACGGTCAGCCAGCCCTTGCGCCTGAAGGCCCCGGCGGTGCCGTAGATGACGTACCCGCGGGTGCCCCGGGTGCCGATCGCGGCGAGCGCGGAGACGTCGGGGACCTCGCGGCAGCCTGTCCCCCGCGGCGCACCGCAGCGGGCCCCGCTGGCGCGGGCGCGCACGTAGTCGGCCTGCCAGGACGGCATCCACCACATCCGCGAGACGCCGCCGCTGCCGACCAGGTTGCCCGGGTACTTGCGCGGCCGGCCGTGCCGGCCGTTGAACGGGGCCGGGAATCCCCGCCCCGCCGGGGTCTGGTTCCAGGCCGACTGCTCCGGGGGTGACCCGTAGCGCGTGATCGTGGTGCCGCCGACCGCGGTGACGAAAGGCTGGCTGGCCGGGTTGCCGACCTGCAGGCTGTAGGCGACGCGGGCGGGTACCTCCTTCACGTCGGGCAGGCAGCCCTCGGAGCCGGAGTCACCGGCAGCGGCCATCATCGACTGGCCCTGGAGCGCCATCTCCTGGAAGAGCTGGGCCTCGACCCGGATGACGGCCGCCCCGGCCAGCGGCTCGCAGCCACCCCAGGAACTGCTCACGACCTCGGCGCGGTCCTGCTGGGCGATGGCGCCGTAGGTGTCCACGATGGACTGGTCGCCGCCGGACAGCGGGGCCTGGTAGACGAGGATCCTCGCCCGCGGCGCCATGGCCGCGACCACCTCGATGTCGGCGGTGACCTCCAGCGTCCCGGCTCCTGAGGCCCTGACGCTGGTGCCACCGTCGACCCGCACCCTGCGGACCGAGGGATGCACGTGGTAGCAGCGGTTGTACGCCCTGATGTCCCGGTTGGCGTAACCGGCCAGCTCGAACAGGGCCACGGTGACGTGCTGCCCGAAGTCGCGGCGCCGGTAGAGCGGGTTGAACCCGTAGGCGCGGGCCAGCCACGCGCCGGTGTACACGTGCCGGGTGCGCCGGGCGGCGCGGCAGGCCCGCGGCCCGGGAACCGATCCCCGGGCCAGGCTGGACCCGGGCAGGTGCACGGTGCTGAGGCCGATCACGGCGGACACCCGGCGGCGCAGGCCGGCGGGCATCTCGGGGGCCCGCCGGTTGAGCAGCGCGGTCCGCCCGTCGGCGAGCCGCACCCGGTCGATCGCCGTCCGGAACGCCGCCTCGATCCGCGCCACGGGCCCGATGGCGGGCAGCAGCAAGCCGTCCCCCAGGGGCGCCCCGGTGGCGAGGTGATGCCGGTGCAGCCAGGCCCGGACCGCGGCCGTGGCCCCCGGGGCCGGCCCGAACCTGCTCTGGATCCGGCGCGGGCGAAGGAAGTGTCGGAACGCGGCCGAGCCCGGGGTGGAGACCTCGGCGGCCAGCCGGCCGAGGCCGCGTGGATCGGCCGGGCGCAGCGCGACGGTGATGTGCAGCGTGGCCGAGCGGGCTTCCGGGCCGCTGATCCTGGCCCCCGGAGGGATGCCCGGCGCCGTGCCGATGGGGGTCATGATGGCGGGTGAGGGTGCCGCCTGGCTCACTGCCGAGGCCGCACTGGCACCGGCCGGGCCCGCCCCGCCGATCAGCGCGGCCGCAACCAGGCTCGCCGTGTACGCCGACCGGGTCAACCGCTTCAGCATCCGTGTCCCCCGTGACCGCCCGCCCATGATCAAGGGGATGCTAGAAGCGCCCAGCGCGGCGGCCGGCGACCACGCAAACCGCGCGCGTCCGGCCCAAGCGAGGGCATGCTGCTCATAGCGACAGCTGGAGGTGCCAGATCATGACCGGCGAGACGATACGCGACCTGCTCAGCCCCCTCATCGGCAAGTCAGGATCCATGTCCATGCTCGTGAGCAGGATCGGGCCGGTGGCCTTCCCGACCGCCGAGGACAAGCGGCTGACCGGCGTGGAGGCGCTCCCCGACGGCCTGGTCCGGCTGGAACGGGAGACCGGGTGGACGGTGATCGACCCCAGCGAGGTGGTGGCCGTGGTGTGGCACAGCGACCGGGGCAGCGACACGCCGGGACAATTCCTGTAACCGGCACCCGGGCCACGACACGCCCGCTGAGCTGCGGTTCCCGGACCAGCCGGAATGACCGGGCAACATTGGGGAAGCTGAGCCGCGCAGGCGCCCCTGGCCACACCGGCTCACCGGCGCCGGAAACCCGAGGTGGTGCTCCAGTGATGACCGCCCAGCTCATGGACTGTGCGTACCTGCACAGCGCTTTCGGCCCGGGATGCCCGTACTGCTGGAGGCCTGCGGCCCCGGCCAGCCAGGACGACCAGGCCCGGCACGGGCCCCGCGCCCACGCGGCGGGTGAGCCCGGCCGGGCCGCGGGCTCACTCGCTGAGCCCGCAGGGGCAGACCGTCAGGCTGCCTAGTCCTGGTCCCCCGGGGGCCGTGAGGTGTGGCCCGGCGTGATGCGGGCAGGGGCCGGGGTGTGATCCGGGCATGTCCCGGACGGGAGCCGCCGCGGCCGGGGCGGCGGAGGGGCGGACACCATGGCTATTGCGACCGTCAACCCCGCGACCGGGGAGACTCTCAAGACCTACGACGAGATGAGCGGGACGGACGTCGAGCGGTGCCTGGCCGCCGCCGCGGCCGCGCACGCGAGCTACCGCCTGACCAGCCTCGACGCGCGGGCAGGGTGGATGCGGCGGGCGGCTGGCCTCCTCGACGAGGAGCAGGACCAGATCGCGGCGATGATGACGACCGAGATGGGCAAAACGCTGGCGGCGGCCCGGCAGGAAGTGGCCAAGTGCGCCGCGGCCTGCCGGTATTACGCCGGGCACGCCGCCGGGTTCCTGGCCGACGAACCCGCCGACGCCGGGGCCGTCGGGGCCGGGCGTGCGTTCGTGAAGTACCAGCCCCTCGGCCCGGTGCTGGCCATTGTCGGCGAAGTCCGTCGGGGACCCGATGCTGGACAGCACCGACGTGGGGCCGCTGTCCTCAGAGCAGCAGCGCGACGACGTCGAGAAGCTGGTCGCCGACGCGGTCGCCAAGGGTGCGCGGGTGCTGTGCGGGGGCGCCGCCCCCGACGGCCCGGGCTTCTATTACTCCCCGACCGTGCTGGCCGCCATCACCCCGGCCATGCGGGTGCACGCTGAGGAAGTGTTCGGCCCGGTGGCCACCCTCTACCGCGTCGCGGACATCGAGGAGGCCATCGAGCTGGCCAACGGCACCGCGTTCGGGCTCGGCGCCAACGCCTGGACCAGCGACGAGACCGAGCAGGACCGCTTCATCTCCGATCTCGCCGCCGGGATGGTGTTCATCAACGGCAACGTGACCTCCTACCCGGAGCTGCCGTTCGGCGGGGTCAGGACGTCCGGGTACGGCCGGGAGCTCTCGCACCATGGCATCCGCGAGTTCTGCAACATCAAGACCGTCTGGGTCGGCTAGCTGCCCTGCCCACCGCTCAGCTGCCGGTTATCTCCCGCGGCGCCGCTGAGCCATCGCTACCGGACCCGATCTCGGCCTTGAGCGCGGCCAGCTCCTGATCCACCCCGGCGGCGGTCCCGGCGTCGTCGAGTTCCTGCTGGATGTCGTCGGTGTCGCCGCCGACGTCTTCGAGTACCCCCGAGGCGAGCAGCTCGTCAACCGCGCCCGCCCGCGCCTGCATCTGGGCGATCTTGTCCTGGGTGCGCTGCAGTTCCGCGCCCGGGTCACCGGAATTCTGGGAGATCCCGGCTGCGCTCTCGCCGACCGACGCCTCGGCCTGCGCCGCGGTGTACTGCGCCTTCAGCACTTCCTTCTGTGTCCGGAAGGTGTTGACCCGCTTCTGCAGCTCAGCGAGGGTGTGCCCGAGCTTGTCCTCCTGCTCGCTGAGCTGCTCGTGCTGGGCCGCCATCGCGTCGATCTGGGCCTGGGCCGCCGCCTTGCGGGACAGGGCCTCCCGGGCCAGGTCGTCACGGCCCTGCGCGAGCGCCGCCTTCGCCTGGTCCTGGAGGTGGTCCACCGAGTGCTGCAGCTGCTGCTCCTGCAGCTCGGTCCGCCTGCGCGACGCGGCGATATCCACCAGTCCCCGGCGAACCTGGGTGATCTGGTCAAGCATCTGCTCGTAGGACAAATCGAGCATCTCATCAGGCTTCTCGGCGGCGTCGAGCGCCTTGTTCGTTTTCGCCTGGACTATCTCGTGAGCCCGCTGGAAGAGGGACATGCTCATCAGGCTACCCACCCGCCCGCCGGTTCACCGGTCAGCATCGGCGCGGCCGGCCATTCCTGCCGTGACCGGGCGCCTCGTGGTTCACGCGGCGAGGACGGCGTAGCGGCCGTGGCCGGCCAGGAGGCTGGTGTGCGTACCGGACTCGACGATGTGGCCGTGGCCGAGGACCACGATCTGGTCGGCGTCGCGGACGGTCGAGAGCCGGTGGGCGATGGTGATGGTGGTGCGGCCCTCGGCCAGGGTGTCGAAGGCGTGCTGCACCGCACGCTCCGTCTCGGTGTCCAGGGCGCTGGTGGCCTCGTCCAGCACGAGCACCCGCGGGTCACGGAGCAGGGTGCGGGCGATGGCGAGGCGCTGCTTCTCGCCGCCGGAGAATCGGTGCCCGCGCGAGCCGACCATCGTGTCGTAGCCGTCCGGCAGCCCGGCGATCAGGTCGTGGATCTGCACGGCCCGGGCCGCGTCCTCGATCTCGGCGTCGGTCGCAGCGGGCCTGGCGTAGCGCAGGTTCTCGCGCACCGTGGTGTGCAGGAGGTAGGTCTCCTGGCTGACCACGCCCACGACGGCGGCGAGGTCGGTGAGCTTCATGTCGCGGACGTCGATGCCGTCGATGCTGACCACGCCCGCGGTGGGGTCGTAGAGCCGGGCGACCAGCGCGGCCAGCGTGGTCTTGCCCGATCCGGTCTCGCCAACCAGGGCCAGCGTGGTGCCGGCCGGGACGTCCACGTTGATGCCCGCCAGGGCCGGCCGGTCAGCGCCCGGGTAAGTGAAGCTGACGTCGGTGAGCCGGACATGGCCGGTCATGACCTCCGGGACGATCTCCACCGGATGGGCCGGGTCGTCCACTTCGACGGGCAGGTCCAGGTACTCGAAGATCCGGGCGAACAGGGCCAGCGAGCTGACGACCGACACTCCGGTGTTGAGCAGGCCGGTGAGTGGCCGGAACAGGCTGGTCTGCAGCGTGGTGAAGGCGACCAGGGTGCCGATGGTCATGGCGCCGGCCGCCACCGGCAGGCCGGCGGCGAGGTAGATGACCGCCGGGATCGCGGCGAAGATGATGCTCATCGAGGCCATCCGCCAGCGGCCGGCCAGCTGGGAGCGCAGCTCCAGGTCGATCAGGCGGGCCGAGGAGGCCGAGAACCGTTCGACCAGGGACGGCCCGGTACCCATCGTCTTGGCCAGCTGGACGCCGTTGATCGACAGTCCTTCCTCGATCGTGACGTTGAGGTTGGCCAGTTCGCGCTGCTGCTGGGCGGTGATGGCCCGGCGCATCCGGGCGACCTTGCGGCTCAGGTAGATGGCGGGCGGCATGACGACCAGCGAGATGAGGGACAGCTGCCAGGACAGGGCGACCATGGCGACCGCCGTGGCCACGGCGGTGGTGAGGTTGGCGGCGATGGACGTCGCGGTCGAGGTGACCACGGACTCCATGCCACCGATGTCGTTGGTGATGCGGGACTGGACCTCGCCGGTCCGGGTCCGGGTGAAGAACGCGACCGACTGCCGCTGCAGGTGGCCGAAGACGCTGGTGCGCAGGCCGTGCATGACCCGCTGGCCGACTTTGGTGCTGATCCAGGTCTGGATCACCCCGAAGGCGGACGTGATCGCGGCGATGCCGACCATGCCGGCCACCAGCAGGATCAGCAGCCGCACGTTCCGGTCCGGGAGGGCGGTGTCGATCACCGCGCGGAGCAGGAACGGTGAGGCCACGCTCACGACGGAGGAGGCGACGATGATGGCCGTGACGATCACCATCTGCCAGGTGTAGGGGGCGAACAGCCTCCCGATCCGGCCCAGCGATACCTCGCGGGCCTGCGCCTTGTCGGCCGCGGTGACGGTTCTCGTCCCGCGGCCCCGGCCGGGGCCGGAGCTGTGCGGGTTCTGGGGGCTGATGTTCTGGATGCTCGTGTTCTGGGTGTCCGTGTCTGGGGATGCCAAGTGCTTGCTCGATTCTGCCGGGGGGAGGCCCGCGCCGGGCGGAGCCTGGGGACGAGGTACAGGGCTGAGGCTAGCATATTGCTGAGGTAACCTCAATGTGAGGGTGCAACGGTAATCGCTGGTAGGCTATTCCCGTGATCCGCGGGAACGAGGGGGCCGCCGGCCGGGCACCGCCGGCGGCGAGACCGGCGGGGATGAGACGCTGGCCGACGCCGTGCGGTCCGTCGCGCGCCGGCTGCGCGAGACATCCCAGGAGACCCTGGCCCCCTGGGACATCAACCCGTCGCAGTTCCGGGCGCTGCGCGTGCTGAACCATCACGGCGCCCTGCGCCTGTCGGACCTGTCGGTGCGCCTGCACATCGCGCCGCGCTCGGCCACCGAGGTCGTCGACGCCCTCGAGGCACGCGGCCTGGTCGAACGGCGGCCCGATCCGCGCGATCGGCGGGCCACCCTTGTCGAGCTGACCGGGCAGGGTAGCGGTGTCCTCGGGGCGATCCGCGCGGCCCGCGGAACCGAGGCCGAACGGATCTTCGACCGGCTCAGCCCGACTGACCGCGACCACCTCGCCCGCATTCTCCGCGAGCTCCAGAACTGATCAGCTGCGGGTCTGGCCCGCCCGGATCATCTGGAGCGCCTGCTGGACGCGCCGCTGCCTGGTCTCTTCCTTCTTGGCCTCAGCGACCCAGCGGGCGTACTCCTTGCGGTGGGTGAAGGCCATGCCGTCGAAGGACGCGCGAGCGCCCGGGTCCCCGGCCAGGGCGGCCGCGAGCGCCGCAGGCACCTCGACCTCACGGGGCGCCTGGTCAAGCTCGAGCACCACCTCGACCTCGTCGCCGACCTCGGCCCCCGCCTTCTGGCGGACCTCCCGGCTCAGGCCAACGACGAATTCGCCCTTCATGCGCGCCACGCTTGTCCGCCACGTGTAACCGTTGACGGTCGCGGCCACCGGGAATCGCCTGGCGCCTTCACCAACCTCCGCGACCTGGGCGTCGTCAAGCACGACGGCCGCCGCCGGGCCGCGGGGCTGCAGCTGCGTCGTGAACCGGATCACTCCCATGGGCCCATCCTGGCCCACCGCCGCCCGGGCGGCCACCGGGTTCCCGCCAGGTCCCTCACGCCGGGCGGCCCTCCTCCTCGGTGCGCTCGGGCAGCAGCATCAGCGCACCGGCGAAGAAGCACACCGCACCGATCAGGGTGCCCAGGTTCGAGCGCTCGGCGTTGTGCAGCTGGCCGGTCGCCGGGTTGATGTAACCGGCCACCGCGGACACGCCGAACGCCACCGACCCGATCAGGTTGGCCAGCGTGATCCACCACGCCCACGATCGCGGCCGCCACGCGGCCCAGCCATGGCAGACCTCGAACCAGGCCAGCGCGCTGGCCACCAGGAAGCAGATCGAGCCGACGGCGTCGGGCCGCCACACATGCTGGTTCGCGGCCTGTGCGGTCAGGTCGGCCCGCACGGCGTTCCCGGTGCTGATGTTGAAGTAGAGGGTCCCGGCCAGTTGCACCGCGGTGGCCCACCAGTCGATGCGGCGGGGCTGGACGACAAAGAACCGCCGCCGGGCGGCGCCGGGCGGCTGCGGGCCGGCATCGACGGCTTCCCGGTAGGTCAGGAACCCGGCCGCGGTGAAGAACAGCGACCCGATGAAGAACGTCAGCGCATCCCAGCGCGTCCCCACGGCGCTCGCGTACGCGGGGACCGCCCCCAGGGCGAACACCAGCGAGCCCACCGCGAACAGGACCGCGATCCACCATCCGCGGGCCCCCGGCGCCCACCAGGTCGATCCTCGGGCCGGGCCGCCCAGGTGCTTGCGGTGCCGGCGGGAACCCCACCGGGCCACGGCCCCGTCCGGGCGGACATGGTCAACGAAGGTCATGAGAGGGCCGATACTGCCCTCCCGGCCTGCTCGGTCCCGCACGGGCATCGCCGCGTCCTCACTGGTCAGTCTGATCCTCGCAGCGGCCGGCGCCGGGCGGCCCACCCGCAATGGGTGACGACGCCCCGGCCGCGGGGCCGCGAAGCTGCGGGGAGGCGGCGTGAAGCGTCCGGCCTGAAGGAGGCGCTCCGGTGACGGAAGAGCCGTTCCGCACGATCATCGAGCCGTTCCGCATCCACTCGGTGGAGCCGATGCGGCTGACCACCCGCGCGGAACGGGCGGCGGCCCTGGCCGCTGCCGGGTACAACCTCTTCGGGCTGGCGGCGGACGAGGTGCTGATCGACCTGCTCACCGACTCGGGGACCGGCGCCATGTCGGCGGAACAGTGGGCCGGCATCCAGCGGGGCAACGAAGCCTACGCGGGAGCTCCCTCGTTCTACCGCTTCCGGGAGGCGGTGACCGGCCTGTTCCCGTTCCGGCATATCCTGCCGGCCCATCAGGGGCGGGCGGCCGAGAACATCCTGTTCACCGTGGTCGGCGGGCCGGGCCGGGTCATCCCGAACAACACCCACTTCGACACGACCCGGGCCAATATCGAGTTCACCGGGGCGCAGGCCGTGGACCTGCCCATCCCGGAGGGCCTCCAGCCGGCCCTGCGCCACCCGTTCAAGGGCAACATGGACGTGGCCGCGCTCGAGCGACTGCTCGGTGAGCACGCCGCCGCCGTCCCGCTGGTCATGCTGACCGTGACGAACAACTCCGGCGGTGGGCAGCCGGTCAGCATGGCCAACATCCGCCGGGTCCGCGAGGTCTGCGACCGCTTCGGCAAGCCGCTGTTCCTCGATGCCTGCCGGTTCGCGGAGAACGCCTGGTTCATCAAGACCCGGGAGCCGGGCTACGCAGCCGTCCCGGTCGGGGACATCGTCCGGGAGATGGCCGCCCTGGCGGCCGGGATGACGATGTCCGCGAAGAAGGACCCGCTGGCCAACATCGGCGGCTGGCTGGCCCTCAACGACGACAGCCTCGCCGAGCAGTGCCGCAACATGGAAATCCTCACGGAGGGGTTCCCCACCTACGGCGGGCTGGCCGGCCGCGACCTGGAAGCGATCGCCCAGGGGCTGCGCGAGTGCATCGACGACGACTACCTGCGCTACCGGGTGCGCTCGGTCTCCTACCTGGGCGAGGCGCTCGAGTCAGCGGGGATCCCGGTGGTGGTCCCCTTCGGGGGCCACGCGGTCTTCATCGACGCGCGCGCCATGCTGGCCCACCTGGACCCGCTGGACTACCCGGGCCAGTCGCTGGCCTGCGCTCTGTACGAGGAAGGCGGGGTACGGGCGTGCGAGATCGGAACCGTGATGTTCGGGATGCAGCCCGACGGCACCGAGGTGCCCGCCGCCATGGACCTCGTCCGCCTCGCGATTCCCCGCCGCACCTACACCCAGAGCCACATCGACTACGTGATCGAGGTTCTCACCCGGGTCCACGGCCGGGCGGCCGGGCTTCCCGGAATGCGCATCGTGTCCCAGCCCGCGCATCTGCGGCACTTCACCGCGCGGTTCGAGCCGCTCCTTGACAGTGCCTCTGCGCGCAGCATGGGATGAAGGCCGGAGTCTGCCGGTCTCACCAGAGCCGGAGTGTGCCGGTCTCACAGAGAGGAGACGGCGATGACCAACCTGGCCGGGATGGTACGAGAGCAGGCGGCGCAGGAAGCGCAGGGCGGGCGGCCGGCCCTGCGTCAGGACGGCCGGGAACTGACCTACCGGGAACTCGAGCGCGGCAGCGGCCAGGCCGCGGCGCTGCTGCGCGAGTCCGGGGTGCGCCCCGGTGACCGGGTCGCGCTCATGATGCCGAATGTGCTGGCGTTCCCCCTCCTGTTCTACGGCGCCCTGGCCGCCGGGGCCGTGGTCGTCCCGATGAACCCGCTGCTGAAGAGCAGGGAGGTCGCGCACTACCTCGGTGACTCAGGGGCCTCGGTGATCTTCGCGTGGGACGCGGCGGGGGACGAGGCAGCCAAGGGCGCGGCCGACGGGGGCGTCCCGGTCATCCGGGTCACCGAGCCGGACGCGCAGGCCCTGCTCGGCGGCCGGGTACCGCTGGAGGACTGGGCCACGCGGGCCGACGAGGATGACGCCGTGATCCTGTACACATCGGGAACGACCGGCGTCCCCAAAGGTGCCGAGCTGACGCACGCGAACATGCTGCGGAACGCCGAGGTGACCGCGACGACGCTGCTGAACACGGGACCCGGTGACGTGGTCATGGGGTGCCTGCCGCTGTTCCACTGCTTCGGCCTGACCTGCGGCCTGAACGCGGCGATCATCAGCGGCGCCTGCCTGGCTCTGCTCCCCCGGTTCGACCCGGGCGCGGCCCTGGAGATGATCAGCCGGGAGAAGGTGACCGTCTTCGAGGGCGTGCCGACGATGTACGCGGCGCTGCTGCACCAGCCGGACCGCGGCCTGGCCGACGTGTCCTCACTCCGGGTGTGCGTGTCGGGCGGGGCCGCGCTTCCGCTCGAGATCCTGCGCGGCTTCGAGGACGCGTTCGGCTGCACGATCCTGGAGGGCTACGGGCTGTCCGAGACGTCCCCGGTGGCGTCGTTCAACCATCCCGACCGGCCCCGCAAGCCGGGCTCGATCGGCACGCCGGTCGCCGGCGTGCAGATGCGCGTGGTTGACGACGCCGGGGCCGAGGTGCCGCGGGGTCAGGTCGGCGAGGTCGTGATCCGGGGGCACAACGTGATGAAGGGCTACTGGCAAGACCCCGACGCGACCGCGGCGGCGATCCCGGACGGCTGGTTCCGCAGCGGTGACCTGGCCCGGGAGGACGAGGACGGCTACTTCTTCATCGTCGACCGGAAGAAGGAACTGATCATCCGCGGCGGGTACAACGTCTACCCGCGGGAAGTCGAGGAGGCGCTGTACGAGTACCCGGGGGTGGCGGGGGTGGCCGTCATCGGGATCCCGGACGACTCGCTCGGGGAGGAGGTGGGCGCCGCCGTGGCCCTCAAGCCCGGCGCCAGCGCCACCCCCGCTGAGCTGCGGGCGTTCGTCCGGGACCGGCTGGCCGCCTACAAGTACCCGCGGCAGGTCTGGCTGGTCGAGGAGCTGCCCAAGGGGCCGACGGGCAAGATCCTGCGGCGTGAGGTACACCCGCCCGCTGCCGGGGACACCGAGGTCCCGGCGAAGAGCCGTGAGGGTGGCCGCGCGGAGGGTAGTGACGAGGCAGGCTAGCCCGTCTCGCCTTCCCAGGAGGACCCCTCATGACCAACGCCGCGGAGGCCGACTTCTACGGCCTCGAGCAGTTGCTGGACGACACCGGCCGGGACGCGCTCCAGCGCACCCGGGAATTCATGACCAAGGAGATCGAGCCGGTCATCAACCACTACTGGACGCGGGAGGAGTTCCCCCGCGACCTGATCCCGGCCTTCGCGCGGCTGGGCATCGCCGGCACGGCCTATGACGGCTACGGCTGCCCGGGCGGCGGCCCGCTCCTGGACGGGATGATCGCCATGGAGCTGGCCCGGACCGACCCGTCGATCTCCACGTTCATGGGGGTGCACAGCGGGCTGGCCATGGGGTCGATCTACCTGTGCGGATCGGAGGAGCAGAAGCAGCGCTGGCTGCCGGAGATGGCGCGGATGGAGAAGATCGGCGCGTTCGGGCTGACCGAGCCGGACGTGGGGTCCGGGGTGGCGGGCGGCCTCACCACGACCGCGCGCCGGGACGGTGCCGAGTGGGTCCTCGACGGCCAGAAGAAGTGGATCGGCAACGCCACGTTCGCTGACTACGTCGTGATCTGGGCCCGTGATGTGCACGATGGCCAGGTCAAGGGGTTCGTCGTGGAGCAGGGAACACCGGGGTTCTCGGCCATGAAGATGCGCGACAAGATCGCGCTGCGAGTGGTCCAGAACGCCCACATCACGCTGGACGGGGTGCGGGTGCCTGAGACGAACCGTTTGCAAAAAGCTGATTCGTTCCGGGAGACGGCCAAGGTGCTGCGGCTGACCCGCGCGGGGGTGGCCTGGCAGGCGGTGGGCTGTGCCCGCGGCGCGTATGAGCATGCGCTCGCCTACGCGAAGGAACGGGAGCAATTCGGGAAGCCGATCGCCGGCTTCCAGCTGGTGCAGGACCTGCTCGTGCGGATGCTGGCCAACATCACGGCCTCGGCCTGCCTGTGCGCCCGGCTGGCCCAGCTGCAGGCGGCGGGCACGGCGGCCGACGAGCACTCGGCGCTGGCCAAGGCGTTCTGCACGGTGCGGATGCGGGAAGCCGTCGGCTACGCCCGCGAGCTGCTCGGCGGCAACGGCATCCTGCTGGAGAACCAGGTCGGCCGCTTCGTGGCCGATGCCGAGGCGATCTACTCCTATGAGGGCACCCGCGAGATCAACACCCTCGTCGTCGGCCGGGCCATCACCGGCGTGAGCGCGTTCGTCTAGGACGCGCTCTGGCTGGCCTGCGGGCTGGCGGTCCCCGGCGCCACGGCGCCGTCGAGATAGGTGACGCTGTTCGACGCGATCGCGGGGATCCGCGGTCCGGGCAGCACGACGCTGGTGAGGTTCAGCGGGTCCGCGGCGGAGAGCCGGACGGTCTCCCCGGCGGGCCGCTGCCTGCGTACCGTGCGCAGCACGTCGACGGCGCCGGCGTGCGCGAACTGCTCGCCGCTGAACCCGGCCACGAACCGGCCGCCGCGGATGGTCCCGCGGGCTTCCATCCGCCGCAGCGCCCACAGGATCTCCCGCCAGGGCATCGCGAGGTTCTCCCGGGCCAGCAGGTCGTGGAAGACCACGCCCCAGCGGACGATCAGCTGCTCGGCCACGGCTTCGGCCAGCTCGTCCGGGTCAGCGCCGGCGGAGGGGACGGGGAGCAGCGACCACCGCCCGGCCGATGCAGTCCCGGGTCGTGACCGGCCCTGGCGCAGCCCGCGGAGCCCCGAGGGCCGCTGGGACCGCTGCGCAGAGGGCCGCTGCAGCAGGGACCGGACCGCCCGGAAGCCGTCCGCGGTGATCAGGCCGCGGGCCACCCCGTCCCACAGTGCCTCCTCCACCTCGCCCGGCAGGCGTCCGGTGACCGCGGCGAGGTCGGGGCGGAACAGCGCCCCATGCTGGCGGAGCGCGTCGATCACATCCTGGGTCCGGCCGGGCCCCGGCTCGGCGGGCGCCAGGTCACCGCGGGCGGCGCGCAGCAGCCAGGGCAGGTCGTCGCGGATGGCCAGGGTGATCGGGGTGGCCCGGGACGGGACCAGCCCGCTGCGCTTCGGGGCCGGGTCAGGCTCGGTGTCGCGCACCGACAGGCGCCCCCAGACGACCTGGCCGGACAGGCACACCTCGTCCAGCCACTCGCGCCGGTAGGCCTCCACCCGCGCGGCGAGGACCGGGGTCTCCCATGCGCCTGCGGCCAGCTCGTAGCCCTGCAGCTGCTCGACGATGCCGAGCACGCCGCGGCGCCCCTGGCTCTGGGTGCCCGGGGCCACATGCTGCCAGCGCAGCAGGAAGCGCATGAAGTCGCGCGCGGTGACGGGCTCGATCTCGCGGCGCTGCCGCTGCCGGGTGTAGACGTGGATGCGGGCCAGCAGCCGCCGGGAGCAGAACTCCTCGTCTGCCCCGGGCCGGGTGAACCGGCCGCGGATGGCGAAGCCCTCGTCCTCCAGCCGGGCCAGGGCGATGCCGATGTCAGCGGGCCGCAGGCCGGTGGCCTGGGCCAGGTCTGCGACGGTTGACGGGCCGCGGCAGTCCAGGTGGCCGCGGAGCATGTCGGCCGCGGCGGCGTCCGGATCGGGCGGGTTGCCGGGGCCCCCGGCCAGCTCAGGGCACGGGTGATCGGGCGCCACGGCGGCGTCCGGGAACAGCGCCTCGATGGCCGGGCGGCGTTCCACCGCGCACCACAGCACCCCGGCTGGCCCGTGGACGCTGACCGCGCGGCGGGCGGCGGCCAGCTCGCCGAACCACGGCTGCCACGCCGCGTCGGGGCGTACGGCGGTCAGCGTCATCAGCAGGTCGTGCAGCTCGTCCGCGTCCCGCGGGTCGGGGCGCACCTGGCCGGCGACCCGCTCAATGGCCGCAGGGTCGAGCCGGCCCAGCTCGCGGGGTTCCACGGGCAGGCCGCGGCGCAGCGGTATCGCCCGGCTGCGGCGCTCTTCCAGCGGGGCGTCGTCGAGGAAGGTGAACGGCCGCCCGTTCAGGATCTCGTGCGCGAGCACCGACGGCTCGGTGGTGTCCCGCACCACCACCGTGACCCGGCCCGACTCGATCGCGCCGACCAGCTCGGCCAGGCCGTCGATGTCCATGGCCTCCCGCAGGCAGTCCTCGAGCGTCTGGCGGACCAGGACGTGGTCGGGGATCTCCAGCGGGCCGGGTGCCACGTTCTCCTGGCAGGCGGCCAGGGTCGGGAAGACCGCGGCCATCAGGTCGTCGGCTTCCATCCGCTGGATGGCGGGCGGGTTCTTCTTCCCGCCCCGCATCCGCAGCACGGCCAGGGACCGGTTCAGGTTCCACCTCCACCGCGCCGCGAACATCGGGGAGGTCAGGACGGCCTGCCGGACCACGCCTTCCACGGTCTTGGAGGCCAGGAATCTGGGTACCCGCTCCAGCGGGAAGCTGTGCTGCGGGCCGAGGGACAGCAGGATGGCGTCGTCGCTGGCCGCAGCCTGCAGCTCGAAGTCGAACGTGACGCAGAACCGCTTGCGCAGGGCCAGCCCGAGGGCGCGGTTGAGGCGGGCACCGAACGGTGCGTGCCCGACCAGCTGCATCCCGCCGCTGTCGTCGAAGAACCGTTCCAGGACGATGGTGTCCATGTCCGGGAGCAGCCCGAGCTGGGCCAGGGCGGTCGCCAGGTAGGCGGCGATGACCTCGGCGGCGTCCCCGCCGATCCCGCACTCCGCCCGCAGCCAGGCCGCGGCTTCCCCCGGCCCGCCGGATCCCAGCCGCTCGGCGACCGCCTTGCGCAGGGCACAGACCTCCTCGGACAGCTCGACCGTGCGGCCGGGCGCCTCGCCCAGCCAGAACGGTACCGACGGCGGCGCGCCCTGGGCGTCCGCCACCCGGACCACGCCCGGCTCGACGCGGCGGATCCGCCACGAGGTGGTGCCGAGCAGGAACACGTCACCGGCCATGGACTCGATCGCCCAGTCCTCGTTCACGGTCCCGACCAGGGCGCCGTCCGGCTCGGCCAGGACCCGGTAGTCACCCAGCTCGGGGATGGCGCCGCCCGAGGTCAGTGCGGCCAGGCGGGCGCCCCGGCGGCCGGCCAGGCGCCCGGTCACCCGGTCCCGGTGCAGGTAGGCAGCCCGGCGGCCGCGGCCGGTCCGGATCCCCTCCGAGACCATCTCGGCGACCTCGCCGAAGTCCCCGGCCGACAGGCCCGCGAACGGGGCGGCCCGCCGGGCCAGGGCCAGCAGGTCGTCCTCGGCCCACTCCTGCGCCGCGCACTCCGCGACCATCTGCTGGGCCAGGATGTCCAGCGGGCAGTCCGGGATGGCCACGGCGTCGAGCCGGCCGGACCGGGCGCCGCGCAGCAGCGCCGCGGATTCCACCAGCTCGTCGCGGGTCGTCGGGTACAGCCGCCCGGCCGGTATCCCGCTGCGGCTGTGGTTGGACCGGCCGACCCGCTGGAGGAAGGTGCCGAAGCTGCGCGGCGAGCCGATCTGGCAGACCAGCTCCACCGGCCCGATGTCGATCCCCAGTTCCAGCGACGCGGTGGCGACCAGGGCCCGCAGGTCACCGCTGCGCAGCCGGGACTCGACCCGCTGCCGCCGGTCCCTGGACAGGCTGCCGTGATGCGCCGCGACCTGCCCCTCACCGAGCCGCTCGCCCAGCTGATGGGCGGCCCGCTCGGCCATCCGCCGGGTGTTGACGAACACCAGCGTCGTCCGGTGCCCGGCCACGTGCCCGGCGATCAGGTCCAGGATCTCGTCCATCTGCTCCGCGGAGGCGACCGCGCCGAGCTCGTCGCCGGGCAGCTCGAGGGCCAGGTCCAGTTCCCGGCGGTGGCCGCAGTCCACGATCGCGCACCGCGGCGACCCGTCCGGTGCCGACCGGCCGGGGCCCGCGCCGACCAGCAGCCGGGCGACGGCCTCGATGGGGCGCTGGGTGGCGGACAGCCCGATCCGCTGGACCGGCTGCGCGGCCACGTGCTCCAGCCGCTCCAGGGTGAGCGCCAGGTGGGAGCCGCGCTTGTTGCCCGCGACCGCGTGGATCTCGTCCACGATGACCGTGCGGGCCGGCGCCAGCATCGCGCGGGTCCGTTCGGCCGTGACCAGCAGGTACAGCGACTCGGGAGTGGTGATCAGGAAGTGCGGCGGGCGCCTGAGCATCGCGGCGCGCTCCGCGGCGGCCGTGTCCCCCGTCCGCACCGCGACGCGGATGTCGGGGGCCGGCCGTCCCATCCGGGCCGCGGTGCCCGCGATCTCGGCCAGCGGCGCTTCGAGGTTCTGCCAGATGTTGACGGCCAGCGCCTTGAGCGGCGACACGTACACCACCTGGGGCCCGGCCGCGCGCTCCGCTCCGGCCGCGCGCTCCGTGGCTGCCTCGTGCGCCCGGTAGATCCGGTCGATGCAGACCAGGAACGCTGCCAGCGTCTTACCGGATCCGGTCGGCGCGGCGATCAGCGTGTGACGCCCGGCCGCGATCTCCCGCCAGCCCTCAGCCTGGGGGGCCGTCGGGCCAGCCGGGAACCGGCTGGCGAACCAGCTTCGAACAACCGGGTGAAACAACTCCAGCACCTGGATACTTTATCCCGAATTGCCGCCTCGCGCAGCACGCCAGGCTGATGCGGGGCACAGCGGCCGGCCGGGCACGTTCCGCCCGGAAAGAATCCGCCCCGGCGTGCGCGACACACCATCGGATTTGCTTCGTCTTGCCGGTTAATTCCGGCATGATGCCCTGGATGGCTTAACCGCAATTAGTCACCGAACTTGCCGTAATGAGCCGCGCAAACGCCGGGGGGGCCGTGGGGAATCTCTCGGATTCCGGTCATGATTCCGCCGCTATTTTCGCGGCCCGCCGGCGGCGGCTGCTGCTGGCGGTGGGCGGTATCACGCTGACGGGCGTTGTCGGCTCCCGGCTCATTTCCGGGCCCGCCGCGCAATTGCCCGCCCATCATGAGGTGAGTGCTCATCACAAGGCAGCCGGGCAGCCCGGCCCGGCCGCCCGCCACGCCGCAACGGCCCGCCAGCCGCTCTACTACATCGACGATGCTTCGAAGGCGGTCGCGCTGACCATCGATGACGGCCCTGATCCGGTGTACACGCCGCAGGTGCTGCGGGTGCTGCGCACCTACGGCGTGACCGCGACCTTCTCCATGATCGGCCGTCGCGTGGCCGCCTATCCCCGCCTGGCCCGCTCGGTCGCCGAGGACGGCCACCATATCGCCAATCACACGTGGACCCACTCCGACCTCGTGCGCATGCCGGCCCACCGGGTTTACACCGAGCTCGCCTGGACCACTCATGCCATCCATTCGGCGACCGGCGTGCATCCCCAGCTGTTCCGCGCCCCTTACGGGGCCTGGTCGGCCTTCGTCATCCGGCAGTGCGAGCAGATGAGGCTGGTGCCGATGGACTGGTCGGTTGACCCGCGTGACTGGGCGCGGCCAGGGGTCCGGAGCATCGTCCGCAACATCATGCACAACACCCGCCCCGGATCGATCATCCTGGAGCACGACGGGGGCGGCAACCGGTCCCAGACGGTGGATGCCCTCGGCATCGTCTTGCCCCGGCTGCTCCGCGAGGGCTTCCACTTCCACACCCCCTGACGGCCCCGCGGCCGGCCGGACCGGAAGGTCCCCGTCACCCGGGTGCCCCGTCCCGGCACTGAGCCCACCCGCTCAGGCTGCCGCAGCAGCGCCCGCGCTCGCTGATCACCGGGATAGTCGCCACCCGCGGGCCCTGTCCGTTTCGCACGGCCCGCAATACCGTCTAATCATGCTCAAGCGGAAAATCGTGCTCCCACCGGAACATCTCTACCCAGCCGACGAGTGGCGCATCGTGGAGGCACGGTACTCAAATGAGTTTGTCGGCCTGACCGAGACCGTCTTTTCGCTGGGCAACGGTTTCGTCGGCATCCGCGGCAGCTTCGAGGAGGGCCGCCCGGCGGCGGTCCCCGGGACATTCGTCAACGGGTTCCACGAGACCTGGCCGATCATGCATGCGGAAGGGGCACACGCGCTGGCGCGGACCGGCCAGACGATCGTGAACGTGCCCGATACGACGATCCTCAAGCTCTACGTGGACGACGAGCCGTTCTACCTGCCCACTGCGCGCCTGGAGGGCTACGAGCGGATCCTGGACATGCGGGCCGGGACGCTGACCCGTGAGCTGGTGTGGGCCACTGACGCCGGCAAGCACGTCCGGGTCCGCTCGCGCCGGCTCGTCTCGCTCGAGCACCGCCACCTGGTCGCGATGACCTACGAGGTCACGATGCTCGACGAGGCGGCGCCCGTCACGATCTCCTCCCTGGTGTTCAACCGCCAGGACGCCCAGTCCGGCGACCTGCCAGAGCACCGGCCCGGAGATCCCCGCCTGGCGACCGTGCTGCCGCATCCGGTGCTCAACCTGCAGGCTGCCGAGCTGGCCGGGCAGCGCATCCTGTTCGGCTACCAGACGACCGGCAGCGGGATGACGCTCGGCGTCGGCGCCGACCACGTGATCGAGACGGCGTGCCCGTCCCAGGTGGCCGGGTCCCTCGACGAGGGCACAGCCGAGGTCGTCATCAGGGCCGATGCGGTGCCGGGCGTGCCGATCCGGATCACCAAGTACGCGACCTATCAGGTCTCCCGCAACATTGCGGTGCCTGAGCTCGTCAACCGGTGCCGCCGGACCCTGGACCGCGCGGTCCGGGACGGCTTCGACCCGCTCGCCGTGAGCCAGCGCGAGAATCTTGCCCGGTTCTGGGACCGCGCCGACGTGCGGCTGCAGACCCGGCTCAACCCGGTGCGGCAGCAGCAGGCGGTCCGGTGGAATCTCTACCAGGTCGCGCAGGCGTCGTGGCGGGCCGAGGGGGCCGGGGTTCCGGCGAAGGGGCTCACCGGGCAGGCCTACGAGGGACACTACTTCTGGGATACCGAGGTCTACGTCCTGCCTTTCCTGTCCTACACCCAGCCGAGGATCGCACGTAACCTGCTGCGGTTCCGGCACAGCATGCTCGGCCGGGCGCGGGAGCGGGCGGCCGAGATGAGCCAGCGAGGCGCGCTCTTCCCGTGGCGGACGATCAACGGCGAGGAGGCCTCGTCCAATTTCCAGCAGGGCACCGCCCAGTATCACATCAATGCCGATATCGCTTACGCGGTCACGCGCTACGCCCACGTGGAGGGCAGCGGGCGCATGCTCCGCGAGATCGGCGCGGAAATCCTCGTCGAGACCGCCCGGCTGTGGGAGGACCTCGGCTTCTACGGCGCCGACCGGAAATTTCACATCCATGGCGTGACCGGACCTGACGAATACACCACCGTCGTCAACGACAACACCTACACCAACCTCATGGCCCGGCTGAACCTCAATTCCGCGGTCGATGCCGTCCGCCGGCTGCGCGAGGAACGGCCCAGGGACTACACGGCGCTCGTGCACGCGGTCAGGCTTCAGCCCCGGGAGCTCGAGTCCTGGGAGCGCGCCGCGGCGGCCATGCACATCCCGTTCGACGATGAACACCGCATTCACCCGCAGGACAAGACGTTCCTGGACCGCGAGGTGTGGGATCTCGACAGCACGCCGCGGGAGAAGTTCCCGCTGCTGCTGCACTACCACCCGCTGGTGATCTACCGGCACCAGGTGCTCAAGCAGGCCGACATCGTGCTGGCGATGTTCCTGCTCGGCAACGAGTTCTCCGAGGAGCAGAAACGCCGCAACTTCGACTACTACGATCCGCTCACTACCGGCGACTCATCCTTGTCAGCGTGCGTGCAGAGCATCATCGCCGCCGAGATCGGCCTCGAGCGCCAGGCCCTTGAATACTTCCAGTACGCGCTGCTGATGGACCTGGGCAACGTGGCGGGCAACGCCTCGGACGGAGTGCACATCGCCTCGGCCGCCGGCGTCTGGTCCTCGCTCGTCTTCGGGTTCGGCGGCGTCCGCGACTACGAGGGCCGGCTGTCCTTCGATCCCCGGCTGCCGCGCACCTGGAACGAACTCGCCTTTCCGCTCCGGTTCCGCGGACGGCAGCTCCGGATCAAGCTCAGCCACGATGAGGAGCGCTACCTGGTGGAAACGGGCGATGCGCTGAACGTCCTCATCCGGGGCGAGTCACACTTGCTGGGCCCGGGCACCCCCGTGGTGATCAAGCGCCCCGCGGCGTGACCCTTCAGGGCAGCGGCATGAGCCCGTGCTCCGGGAAGACGGCGGCCCGGGTGGCCAGGATGGCCTGGTCGACGAGGTCTGCCGGGTCGTAGCCGGATTCGAAGCGGGCATAGCCGGGATCATTCCCGTCGGTCATGAACTCGGGGACAGGGCGGCCCGTGCAGCGGAACGCATGCTCGCGCCAGGTGGCCGGGATGCGCGCCGCGGGGTCGATCGGATACCCCGCGGCCTCCGCCAGCAGATGCGCCCAGGTCCTGGGCGCCACCTGGAGCAGGTCGTAGCCGCCGCCCCCGGTCAGGAGCCAGCGGCCGCCGGCCACCTGGTGGGCCAGTGCGTGGATCGCGGCCTGCGCCGCCCGTTGCGCATCGATGGACAGCCGCAGGCCAGCCATCGGGTCGAGCCAGTGCGTATCGCAGCCGTGCTGGCTGACCAGGATCGTCGGCCGGAACGCGCTCAGCAGCGGCGGCACTACCGCATGAAACGCACGCAGCCACCCGGCGTCCCTGATCCCGGTCGGCAGCGCCACGTTCACCGCCGAGCCCCGTGCACCCGGCCCGCCCGTCTCCGACGGCAGGCCGGTACCGGGGAACAGCACCGCCGGATGCTCGTGCAGGCTGATCGTCAGCACCCGGGGATCGTCGTAGAACGCGGCCTGCACCCCATCGCCGTGGTGCACGTTGACGTCGACATAAGCGACCCGCTCCGCACCCTGGCCCAGCAGCCAGGCGATCGCGATCGCCGGGTCGTTGTACACGCAGAATCCGCTCGCGCTGCCGCGCATCGCGTGGTGCAGCCCGCCCGCGATGCTCGCGCCATGCTGTGCTGCTCCGGTCCAGACCGCGCGGGCCGCCGCCAGGGTCGCGCCGGCCACCAGTGCTGAGGCGTCGTGCATGCCTGGAAACACCGGGTCATCCTCGGTGCCGAGACCGAATTCCAGCCCCGAAGGGCCGCTGTCCAGCGTGCCTGCCAGCCGCACTCCCGCGATGTAGCGCGGGTCGTGCACCAGCTCAAGCTCCGCGTCCGTGGCGGGCACCGGGCCTTCGACCGAAACCCCGGCCCGGCTGAACAGCCCGAAGGCCCGCGCCAGCTCGATCGCCAGCTCGACCCGGAGCGGCGCCATCGGATGGCCGGCCCCGAAGTCGTAGGCCCCTAGCCGTTCATCCCAGGCCACGTACAGCGCGCAGGTCACCACGGGCGCCGGGCGCTGTTGGCCGCCTGCAGGGCCCGCACATAGCCGGCGCGCTCGTAGGCCGCCTGGTCGGTGTCCGGGGGCAGGGCGAGTTTCCCGCGCAGGTCGCCGACCGACTCGTATCCTTTGCGCGCCATCCAGTCGAGCAGGCCCGCCAGCAGGGTGGCCGCATGCTGCGGGCCGTGCCGGATCAGCGCGGAGGCGGTCATCACCACATCGGCGCCGGCCAGGAGGTATTTGGCCACATCAGCAGCTTCATCGACGCCGGTGGTCGCCGCGAGGGAGGCTCGGATTCCCGGGCTCAGGATGGAGATCCAGGTGCGCGGCAGCCGGGCCTCGGCGGCGCGGGAGAGCTCCAGGGCGGGTCTCACCGCCAGCGTCTCGTGGTCGATGTCGGGCTGCAGGAACCGGTTGAACAGCACCAGGCCGTCCGCGCCGGCCTGGTCCAGCCGCATCGCCATCTCACCGATCGAGCTGAAGTGCGGGCTCAGCTTGACCGCCACCGGCACGGACACCGCGGCCTTGACCCGGCCCAGGATGTCGAGGTGCCGCTGCTCGACGTCCCGGCCGGAGATGCGCGGGTCGCCTGGTATGTAGTAGATGTTCAGCTCGATCGCCGCGGCCCCCGCGTCCTGCATCGCGCGCGCGTAGCCGGTCCAGCCGCCCCTGGTGACACCGTTAAGGCTGCCGATCACCGGGATCTCCACCGCGGCCACGGCGCGTTCCAGCAGGCTCAGGTAGCGACGGGGTGCGGCATCCTGCGCCACGGCGTCCTCGGTGACCCCGGCCGGGAAATAGGACAGCGACTCCGCGAAGTGCTCGGTGCCGGCCTCGGCCAGCCGTGCGTTCTCCTGCATCTCACGGCGCACCTGCTCCTCGAAGAGCGAGTAGAGCACGACGGCGCCAACGCCGCCGTCGGCCAGCCGCCGGACACCGTTGACAGTGTTGGAGAGCGGCGAGGCAGCGGCGACGAGCGGGTTGCGCAGCGCCAACCCCAGGTAGCTGGTCGCCAGGTCCATCAGTCATCCTTCCGCGCGCCGGCCGGGAAACACGGAAGTGCACTGTGTTCACGCTACCCGGAGCCGGGCGCAAAGGAAATGCCAGGACCGCAACTCCAGCCCGGCTGCTGGCGCACTATTACCCGGCCGGCCCGCAGCAAATTATCCGGCCGGCACGCACCAACGGCCTCAATTGTCATGTCAATCCCATCAGTTCACGGCTGGCGGCCTATTTCTTGCTGGCGGCGGGACTCCGGCGCAGAACCAGACTGAGCAGGTACCTCATGCACCACTCGCGTGTACTCGAATAACAGCGGCAGGCAGCTGAGAGTCTGAACCTTTTGCTTAATTGTCTGCGCGAAACCCTCAATAGACATTACGAAGACAGCCTGGCATCGTCGTATGCAGGCAGGAGGGTGCGGGGAAGCGGCTGAGACAGAGGCCCGCACCACCGGCCCAAGATGCACGAAACTTTGCGTCCAGCCAGTCGCAGCACGGCTCCACGAGGCCCTGCGCACCTCATGCAGGTACGCATTAGGAGTCTGCCTTGAAGGAAATACTCGACGCGATCCTCAGTTCCGACAGCCAGGCCGCGGACTTCGCCGCGCTACCGCTGCCGGAGGCCTACCGGGCGGTCACCCTGCACCGGGACGAGGAGCACATGTTCGACGGCATGGACACCGGCGAACGCGATCCCCGCGAGTCCCTGCATGTGGAGGACGTGCCAGTCCCCGAGCTCGGCCTGGGCGAAGCCCTGATTGCCGTCATGGCCAGCGCGGTCAACTACAACACGGTGTGGAGTTCCATCTTCTCGCCGATCTCCACCTTCGCCTTCCTGCGCCGCTACGGAAAGCTCTCCGAGCTCACCGCGCGGCACGACCTGCCGTACCAGGTGGTCGGCTCGGACCTCGCGGGCGTGGTGCTGCGCACCGGCCCTGGCGTGACCGTCTGGAAGCCCGGCGAGGAGGTCGTCGCGCACTGCCTGTCCGTCGAGCTGGAAAGCTCCGACGGTCATAACGACACGATGATGGACCCGGAGCAGCGCATCTGGGGCTTCGAGACCAACTTCGGCGGCCTCGCCGAGCTGGCCATCGTCAAGACCAACCAGCTGATGCCCAAGCCCAGGCACCTCACCTGGGAGGAGGCGGCGACGCCGGGGCTGGTGAACTCCACCGCCTTCCGCCAGCTGGTCTCGCGCAACGGAGCCGGCCTGAAGCAGGGCGACAACGTGCTCATCTGGGGGGCCAGCGGCGGTCTCGGCGCTTACGCCACCCAGTATGCGCAGGCCGGCGGCGCCATCCCGGTCTGCGTCGTCTCCAGCGAGTCGAAAGCCGACCTGTGCCGGTCGATGGGCGCCGAGCTGGTCATCGACCGGAAAGCCGAGGGCTACCAGTTCTGGAAGGACGAGCACACCCAGGATCCGAAGGAATGGAAGCGGCTGGGCGCCAGGATCCGCGAGCTGACCGGCGGCGAGGACGTGGACATCGTCTTCGAGCATCCGGGCCGCGAGACCTTCGGCGCCTCGGTGTTCGTGACCCGCAAGGGCGGCACCATCGTGACCTGTGCCTCCACTTCTGGGTACATGCACGAGTACGACAACCGCTACCTGTGGATGAGCCTCAAGCGCATCATCGGCTCGCATTTCGCGAACTACCGTGAGGCGTGGCAGGCCAACCGCCTGATCTCCAAGGGGATGATCCACCCGACCATGTCCGTCGTCTACCCGCTTGAGCAGACCGGCCAGGCCGCGCTGGACGTGCACCGGAACCTGCACCATGGCAAGGTCGGGGTGCTCTGCCTGGCACCCGAGGAGGGCCTCGGCGTCCGCGACGGCGAGCTGCGCGCCAAGCACCTGACGGAGATCAACCGGTTCCGGAACGTGTGAGAGCGGCATCACATGACCGAATCGGACGGGCAGCGGCCCCCCCGGGACCGGCCGTGGGTGATGCGGACCTATGCCGGGCACTCATCAGCCACGGAGTCCAACGCGCTCTACCGTCGCAACCTCGCCAAGGGCCAGACTGGCCTGTCGGTGGCGTTCGACCTGCCCACCCAGACCGGGTACGACGCCGACCACATCCTCGCCCGCGGCGAGGTCGGCCGGGTCGGGGTCCCGGTCGGGCACCTCGGCGACATGCGCGCGCTCTTCGACGCGATCCCGCTGGAGCAGACCAACACCTCGATGACGATCAACGCCACCGCGATGTGGCTGATGGCGCTCTACCAGGTCGTCGCCGAGCAGCAGGGTGCCGACATCACCAAGCTCACCGGCACCATCCAGAACGACATTGTCAAGGAGTACCTCTCCCGCGGGACGTACGTCTTCCCGCCCGGTCCGTCGATGCGCCTGACCACCGACGTGATCGCCTACGCGGTCACCCACCTCCCCAAGTGGAATCCGATCAATATCTGCAGCTATCACCTCCAGGAGGCCGGGGCTACCCCTGTGCAGGAGATCGCCTTCGCGATGTGCACCGCGATCTGCGTCCTGGACGCCGTCCGCGACTCCGGGCAGGTCCCTGCGGAGCAGATGGCGGACGTGGTCGCGCGGATCTCCTTCTTCGTCAACGCGGGAGTCCGCTTCGTCGAGGAGATGTGCAAGGTCCGGGCCTTCACGCGACTCTGGGAGCACATCACGAAGGAGCGGTACGGCATCACCGACCCCAAGAGCCGCCGCTTCCGCTACGGCGTGCAAGTGAATTCGCTGGGCCTGACCGAGGCTCAGCCGGAGAACAACGTCCAGCGGATCGTCCTGGAGATGCTGGCCGTCACGCTGTCCAGGGACGCCAGGGCGCGTGCTGTGCAACTCCCGGCCTGGAACGAGGCGCTGGGCCTGCCGCGGCCCTGGGATCAGCAATGGAGCCTGCGCATCCAGCAGGTGCTCGCCTTCGAGTCGGACCTGCTGGAGTACGGCGACCTGTTCAACGGCTCGGCTGTGGTGGCAGCCAAGACCGCGGAGCTGCTGGTGGCCGCCGAGGCGGAGATCACCAGGGTGCTGGCCATGGGCGGGGTGATACCGGCGGTGGAGTCCGGCTATCTCAAGGCGCAGCTCGTCGCCTCGCACGCAGCCAGGCACGCCAGGATCGAGTCCGGCGCGGACAAGGTCGTGGGGGTTAACTGCCTCACCACCAGCGAGCCCAGCCCGCTGACCGCCGACCTCGACGCCGCCGTCCAGCAGGTTGACCCGGCCGCCGAGCGCGAGATTGTGGCCAGCCTGGGGCAGTGGCGCGAGCAGCGCGACCAGACCGCGGTGCTCGCCGCACTGGACCGGCTCAGGGCTGACGCGGCGCAGGACGGCGTCAACCTGATGGCGGCCAGCCTGGCCTGCGCCCGGGCGGGCGTGACCACCGGCGAATGGTCCTTCGCACTGCGGGACATCTTCGGCGAGTACCGGGCACCCACCGGTGTCAGCGGCTCGGCGGCGGCCGCCGCCGAGCCGGACGGCGAGATGACCGCCGTCCGCGCGGCCGCAGCCGCCACCGCCGAGGAGCTCGGAACGGCCAGGCTACGGCTGCTGGTCGGCAAGCCGGGCATGGACGGGCATTCCAACGGCGCCGAGCAGATCGCGCTGCGGGCCCGCGACGCCGGGTTCGAGGTGATCTACCTGGGTATCCGGCTCACCCCGGCGCAGATCGTCTCCGCCGCGGTAACCGAGGACGTGCATTGCGTGGGGCTGTCGATCCTCTCCGGTTCACACGGCCAGCTCGTGCCCGAGGTACTGCACCGGCTGCGCCAGGCCGGGGCGGAGGACCTCCCGGTAGTCGTCGGCGGGATCATCCCGGCGGCCGACGCCGAGACCTTGCGGGCCGAGGGCGTGGCCGCCGTCTTCACCCCCAAGGACTTCGGCATCACCGCCATCATCGGCCGTATCGTCGACGAGATCCGGCTCGCCAACAAGCTCCAGCCGTGGCCGGGCCGGCCGGGCCGCCTGGCCGGGAGGGCCTGAGAGTGCCGGGATCGACGCGCCACAGCACGACATGCTTGGCTGCCGCCCGGCCGCAGGCGCATCCTGGCCTTACCGGCGCCGCCGCACCGGCCCGGCCGACAAGCACCGCAACCTGCAAAGGATGGCGCGACCCGATATGACCACCGCCCCGGCTATCCCGACGACCCGCCTGCGGCCCCGCCGCTCCTGCCTGGCTGTCCCCGGCAGCAGCCCGCGCTTCCTGGAGAAGGCCCAGGGCCTGCCCGCGGACCAGGTGTTCCTGGACCTCGAGGACGCCTGCGCGCCGCTGGCTAAAGAGGGTGCCCGGCGCAGCATCGTCGACGCGCTGAAGAACGGCGACTGGGGCGGCAAGACCCGTGTCGTCAGGGTGAACGACTGGACCACCCACTGGACCTACCGGGATGTGATCACGGTGGTCGAGGGGGCTGGCGCCAGCCTGGACTGCATCATGCTGCCGAAGGTGCAGGACGCCGACCAGGTCAAGGCGCTGGATCTGCTGCTCACCCAGATCGAGAAGACGATGGGCTTCGAAGTCGGCCGGATCGGCATCGAAGCCCAGATCGAGAACGCCAGGGGCCTGGTGAACGTGGACGCGATCGCCGCCTCCTCACCGCGGATCGAGACCATCATCTTCGGCCCGGCCGACTTCATGGCCTCGATCAACATGAAGTCGCTGGTGGTCGGCGAGCAGCCTCCCGGCTACCCGGCGGACGCTTACCACTACATCCTCATGCGCATCCTGATGGCGGCCCGCAGCCATGACCTGCAGGCTATCGACGGCCCCTACCTGCAGATCCGCAACCACGAGGGCTATCGCGAGGTCGCCCAGCGGGCCGCCGCGCTGGGCTTCGACGGCAAGTGGGTGCTGCACCCGGACCAGATCGCCGCGGCCAACGAGATCTTCTCTCCCTCGCAGGAGGATTACGACCACGCGGAACTGATCCTGGACGCCTACGACTGGTGCACCTCGGAGGCCGGCGGGGCCAGGGGGTCGGCCATGCTCGGTGACGAGATGATCGATGAGGCCTCCCGCAAGATGGCCCTGGTCATCGCGGGCAAGGGCCGCGCGGCGGGCATGCAGCGCACCTCGAAGTTCGAGCCCCCGCAGGCCTGAGGAGGACATCGAGATGCAGTTCGGGCGAACCTACGAGGAGTTCGAGGTCGGGGCGGTCTACAAGCACTGGCCCGGGAAGACGGTCACCGAGTACGACGACCACCTGTTCTGCCTCCTCACCATGAACCACCACCCGCTCCACCTGGACGCGAACTACGCGGAGCAGGCCACCGACTTTGGCCGGAACGTGGTGGTGGGCAACTACATCTATTCCCTGCTGCTCGGCATGTCCGTGCCGGATGTTTCCGGCCAGGCCATCGCCAACCTGGAGGTCGAGTCCCTGAAGCACGTGGCGCCGACCTTCCACGGTGACACCATCTACGGCGAGACCACCGTGCTCGGCAAGTGGCCATCCAAGTCGAAGAACGACCGGGGCATCGTCCAGGTCGAGACCCGGGGCCACAAGCAGGACGGCACCCTGGTGTGCGTATTCCGGCGGAAGGTGATGGTGCCGACCGAGACCTACATCAAAGAGCGCGGCGGCGAGCAGCCTGGCCGCCCCGAGCCCGCCAGCTGAGGAACGACATGGCACGACTTGCGCAGACCGACGGCCTGACTGAGATCCAGCGGGACATCCTCGCCACCGTGCGGGACTTCGTCGAGAAAGAAATCATCCCCGTCGCTACCGAACTCGAGCACGCGGACGAGTACCCGGCCCAGATCGTCGACGGGATGAAGCAGCTGGGCCTTTTCGGGCTGACCATTCCCGAGAAGCACGGCGGTCTCGGGGAATCGCTGCTCACCTACGCGCTGGTGGTGGAGGAGATTGCCCGGGGCTGGATGTCGGTGTCGGGCATCGTCAACACCCATTTCATCGTCGCGCACATGATCGTCCAGCATGGCACCCAGGAACAGAAGGACTACTTCCTGCCCCGCATGGCGGCCGGCGAGGTACGGGGCGCCTTCTCCATGTCAGAGCCGGGCATGGGCTCGGACGTCTCGGCGCTACGCACCAGGGCGGTGCGAGTGAAGAGGGAAGGGGAGGTGGGCGGGGACTACGTGATCAACGGCCAGAAGATGTGGCTGACCAACGGGGCCAGCTCAAACCTGGTGGCGGTGCTGTGCCGGACCGACGAGGGCCACGACGCACCGCACCGGAACATGACCACCTTCCTGATCGAGAAGGAGCCAGGCTTCGGCGCCAACCCGGCGGTGCCGGGCCTGACCGTGCCGGGGAAGATCGAGAAGATGGGCTACAAGGGCGTCGACACCACCGAGCTGGTGCTGGAAGACGTCCGGATCCCCGCTGACCGGGTGCTCGGCGGCACCAGCGGCCAGGGATTCTACCAGATGATGGACGGCGTCGAGGTCGGCCGGGTCAATGTCGCCGCCCGCGGCTGCGGACTCGCCCTGCGCGCCTTCGAGCTGGGTATCGACTACGCACAGCGGCGGCACGCCTTCGGCAAGCCGATCGCCCAGCACCAGGCCATCCAGTTCAAGCTGGCCGAGATGGCCACCAAGGTCGAGGCCGCCCATCAGATGATGGTGATGGCGGCCCGCACGAAGGACTCCGGCCGCCGGAACGATCTCGAGGCCGGCATGGCCAAGTACCTCGCCTCCGAGTACGGCAAGGAGGTCGTGGAGGACTCCTTCCGCATCCACGGCGGCTACGGCTACTCCAAGGAGTACGAGATCGAGCGTCTGTACCGGGAGGCCCCGATGCTGCTCATCGGTGAAGGCACGGCGGAGATCCAGAAAATGATCGTGGGCCGCCGGCTGCTGGAGGAGTACCGGATTGCCGGCTAGCAAGGGGGCCAGGGCCGGCGCCGCAGGGCAAACGTCCCGCTGTTTCAGGGCCCGTTGGCTCTGCCGGATTCCCCCGGCGGCTGATGTGCTTATTCCTAATTACCTGGCGCCGGGCTGGCCCTCGCTGGCTCGCCGCAGCATGGCCCAGCACACATATTTGTGGACCAAAAAGAAGGACGTGATCACCCGTGGCGGCCACAGAGAATACACACGGACCCAATAGCACCACGCGCACGCCGGGTGAGTCAGCCGAGCCCGAGGCCACCAACGCGGTCGGCATGCTGGATCTTGTCCTGCCTGACGCCACCCTCGGCACGCTGCGCCGGTTCGTGCCGGATTCCAGCCTGGTGCGGTACGCGACCCGGCTGGCCACCCGTCCGGCGATGGTGGCCCGGCGGGCCGCCAAGCTGACCGCGGATCTCGCCGACATCGCGAAGGGCAGTTCGGAGATCGCTCCGGAGCGCCGCGACCGGCGGTTCGCGGACCCCGCGTGGAGTGAGAACCCGCTGCTCAAGCGCGCCGTCCAGACCTACCTGGCCCTCGGCGGGACGGCCGAGGAGCTGCTCACTGACGCCGACCTGGACTGGCGGGACAATACGCGCCTGAAGTTCATGCTGACCAATCTCATCGCCGCCTCCGCGCCCAGTAACAACCCGCTGCTCAGCCCGGCGGCCTGGAAGGCGTTCATCGACACCGGCGGACTGAGCGCCGTCCGGGGGGCCCGTGCCCTGGTCTCAGATATGTCCTCTGCCCCGCGCATCCCCACCATGGTGCAGCCCGACGCGTACGAGGTCGGCAAGGATCTCGCCGTGTCGCCGGGGGCGGTGGTGGCCCGCAGCGACGTCTACGAGCTGATCCAGTACCAGCCGACCACGCCCACGGTGTACCAGATCCCGCTGCTCATGGTCCCGCCGATGATCAACAAGTATTACGTTACCGATCTCGCGCCCGGCCGCAGCATGCTCGAATTCTTCGTGTCGCAGGGATATCAGGTCTTCGTGCTCTCCTGGGCCAACCCAGGCAAGGACGCCAGGAACTGGGATATCAACACCTACGGTGAAGCAGTCGTGGACTCGATCGGCGCACTGCGCGCCATTACCAAGGCGCCCAAGGTCAACGTCATGGGCCTGTGCGCCGGCGGCATCCTCTCCTCGATGGTCAGTGCGCACCTGAGTGCGACCGGCCAGCTCGGCCAGATCGGCTGCCTGGGCCTGGGCGTGACGCTCCTGGACATGACACAGGCAGGCACGACAGTCTCGCTGATGGACGAGAACACTGCCGCAGGGTCCATCCTCGCCTCCCGCACCCGCGGCTACATGGACGGGCGCACGCTGGCCGGGGTGTTCGCCTGGCTCCGGCCCGATGACCTGATCTGGAACTACTGGGTCAACAACTACCTGCAGGGCAAGACCCCGCCGGCGTTCGACATCCTGTACTGGAATGCGGACACCACCCGGATGCCCGCGGGGCTGCACCGCAGTTTCATCGAGATTGCCATGGACAACGCGCTGACCAAGCCGGACGCAACCAGCATGCTCGGTTCCCCCGTCGATCTTTCCAAGATCGACGTGGACACCTACGTCGTGGCCGGCATCGACGACCATATTTCGCCGTGGCCGTCGGCCTACCGCGCCACCCAGCTGCTCGGCGGCAACTCCCGGTTCGTGCTCTCCAACAGCGGGCACATCGCGGCGATGGTCAACCCGCCATCCAACCCGAAGGCAACCTTCCGGCTGTCGCCAGGCAACCCGCCCGACCACCGCGAATGGCTGGCCCAGGCCGAAACGGTCCAGGGCAGCTGGTGGCCGGACTACACGACGTGGCTGGCGGAGCGGAGCGGCGAGATGAAGCAGGCCCCGCGCACGCAGGGCAACGCAAAATTCCCGCCGCTGTGCCCCGCACCAGGCACCTACGTGCTTCAGCGGTAAGAACGCTCGCCGGGTACTACCCCTCGCGGAACTGGACGCCGAACCCGCCGCGGGGGTAGTGCCATTTCAGGGCCCCTGGAGCCGCGACAGCCAGGCAGGTTCCGCATTCGAGGCAAGCGGCGTACTCGACGGAGATGGTCCCGTCGGGTTCCTCGGTGTAGACGTGGGCCGGGCAGCAGGCGACCAGGGCCTTGCCGGTTCCGGTGGCCTTGGCGATCTCCTGGTTGACCTCGATGTGAGATTCCTGCTCGTCGAGGACGAACCGGTTCTTCGTCAGCCGCTCAGGGACGGACAGTGGTTTCATAGCGCGCGTGCTCCTGAAATGCCGTCGCGGACCAGTTGCCTCATCTTCACCGGCGACCGGCTCAGCGTCTTGCGTGCGACGCTCAGGAGGTGCCGGCGGGGCTGGGTATCGAGGTTGAACGCGCCGTAGAGGACGTCGGCGAAAAGCTCACCGTACTGCTTGTACATGCGCTCGGCTTCAAGGAAGGCGGGCGCCCTGGCGTAGGTCTTCATGTCCTGGCCGGCGTACGAGGCAAAGAACCTCTGCCGGTACCCGGCCAGGCCCGCCTTGGACGTGTCGCTGCGCTCCAGGCCGGAGATGATGCCCTCGGCGGCGGCGACCGCGGAGGCGACGGCCAGGTCCATGCCGCGCACGGTCAGCCCGGTATTGAGGGTGAGCCCGGCGGCGTCACCGACGACGACCATGCCGTCCATGGTGATCTCGCCGATCATCTTCATACCGCCCTCGGCGACCAGATGGCAGCCGTACTCGGCCAGTTCGCCGCCCTCGAGGTACGGAGCAATGAACCGATGCTCAAGGAAATGGTCGAAAATGTCGGTGACGACCTTCCCCTTGGCGGTGAGATCGTCCAGCCGCACGACCACGCCAACGGAAATGGAGTCGATGTTGGTGTAGAGGAAGCCGCCGCCCCCGACGCCCTCGGTGCAGTCGCCGACCGCGGCGATGGCCGCGCCCTCATCGCCGGTCAGGTTGAATCGTGCCTCGATCGTCTCCCTGGGCAGCGACACCACCGATTTCACGCCGACCGCCAGGTGGTTCAGCGGCTCGCTGTGGCGCAGCCCGGCCTCCTTGGCGATGAAGGAATTCACCCCGTCAGCCGCGACGACCACCCGGGCACGCAGCTCGTCCTCACCGGCCTGGACGCCCACGACCCGCCCGCCGGCGGGACCGTCCTCGGTGAGCACCCGGTCCACGCGGACCCCCGGCATGATGAGGGCGCCGGCCTCCTCGCACTTCTCGGCCAGCCACGCATCCAGCTTGGCGCGCAGCACCGTGACCGCGTTGACCGGGTCCGCCAGGCGCGTGTCCTGGTAGTCGATGCCGACGCAGCTCCCGGCGTTGATGAAATTGATGTAGTTGCGCGTGATCCGGCGCTCGACCGGGGCCTCCTCGAGGAACTCCGGGAAGACCTCCTGGATGCCGCGCGAGTACAGCACGCCCCCGGAGAGATTCTTTGCGCCGGGCGCCTCGCCCCGCTCGATCAGCAGGACCGAGCGCCCCTGCCTGGCGAGCTGGTAGGCGGTGACGCAGCCGGCGACACCGGCACCGATCACGATGACCTCGAAGTCAGGCTCAGCAGTTTCTGGCATCTGGCACCATCATTTCAGGGCAGCGGTGATCGCCGGCACGAGCTGGTACAGGTCGCCGACGAGGCCGTAGTCGGTTCCCTTGAACACCGCGGCGTTGGGATCGGAGTTGATCGCCACGATCGTCTCCGCTCCCTGCACGCCGACCATGTGCTGCAGCTGGCCGGAGATGCCGACCGCGAAGTAGAGCTGCGGGGCGATGTGCGCGCCGGAACTTCCGATGTAGCGGTCCTTCCCCATCCAGTTCAGGCCCTCGGCCACCGGGCGGGAACAGGCGATCTCGGAGCCGGTGGCATGGGCCAGCGCCTCGATCATGGCGAGGTCCTCCTTGGCTTTGAGGCCGCGGCCGACGCCGATCACCCGGGGGGCGGCGTTGAGGTCAACCTCGTCGAAGCCGGACGTCCTGGTCTCGATCACCTTCATGGCCAGCGGCGTGGCGGCCGCCTCCTCGATGGGCACGCTGCTGGCGCCCGCGGGAGGTGCGCTGCCGCCGTCCAGCAGCAGGGCTACCGGGCCGGAGACCGCGACGGTCTCGTCAGCGATGTCGCCGAAAACCGCATTGACCACGATGACGCCGTCGCCGTCGGCCGAGACCGAGCGGGCGCCGGTCAGCACGGCCGCCCGCAGGCGGGCCGCGGCCGCGCCCAGGAGCACCCGATCGGCTGGGTTACGCCCGCCGAGGACCACGCGCGGTGGCTCGGCCGCGACGATGCCGGCGACAGCGGCAGCGTAGGCCTCAGCGGGAACGCCGCCCGTCGCGCCGCACCAGACCACCTTGTCCACACCGCCCGCCGCCACCGTCTCGGCCACCGGCCGGGGTCCGGCCACGACCGCCCCGACCTGCCCGCCCAGGGAACGCGCGACGGTGATCAGGTTGCCGATGGCCGGCTGCTCTCCGACGACGATCCAGGCGCTCACGCTCATTGTCGAGTCCTTTCTCAGGAGGTCCGGTGGGGGGCCGTCACAGCGCTCCGGCGCCGCGCAGTGCGGCGACGAGCTCGGCAGCGGCGGCCGCTGGGTCGGAAGTGTCGATGAGCTGGCCCGCGCGGGCCTTGCGGTCCGGGCGTGACCGGCCCGTGACCGTCATGACCGCGCTCCTCGCCGGCACGTTCACGGCCGTGAGCTCCAGATGCTCCACCGGCTTCTTGCCCGCCGCGAGGAGATCTTTCATGCCCGGTACCCGCGGCACCGCGGCGTCCGCGGACGCGGCCAGCACGGCGGGACCGGAAATCTCGAGCACCTGCGTGCCACCAGGGATCGCGCGCTCCACGCGGAGCGCGCCAGCCTGGCCCTCAGCCGCGGTGACCTCAGCGACGGCCGGCCAGCCAAGCTCACCGGCCAGCACGGTCGGCACCATCTTGGCCGCGACGTCCACCGACGAGTCGCCGGTGACCACCAGGTCCACGTCGCCGATATGCCGGACCACCGCCGCGAGCACCGCAGCCAGCTCGGACCGCCCGGCGTCCTGCAGCGACTCATCCTCGACGATCACCACCCGGTCCAGGCCACGGGACAAGGCAGCCTTGGACGCGATGGCCACACCGACCCCCTTCGCCCCCACCGTCACGCCAATCAGCTCAGCGCCTGCAGCCTCGGCGAGACGGCGGGCCAGCTCGATGGCCACCGGATCGTAGGCACTGATGCCGGGCTTCGCCCGGCTCCAGTCCACCGTGCCGTCGGCACGGACCGTGGCCTCCTCCGGGTCGCAGGTCCACTTGTAGGCGACCACAATCTTCATAACGCTCCTCTCGGCAGCGGCCACCGCGGCAGCCGGCACGGTGACTGCTCGACTGCACTCGCGTCAGCTCATGCACCGGCCTACAGGCCCATTTTCTTGACTACCGCGCTGCCGTCCACGACCACCTCGCCCCGCTGGTTCGAGATCGTGGTGGCGAGCTTGATGATCCTCTTGTCATCACGCTTCTCGGTGACTGTCGCCACCGCCGTGACAGTATCGCCGATCTTGACGGGGGCGGTGAACCTGAGTTCCTGGCCCATGTAGATGGAGTTCGGTCCCGGAAGCTGCGTGCCCACCACCGCCGAGATCAGCCCGGACACCAGCATCCCGTGCGCGACCCGCTCCTTGAACAGCGACTGCCTCGCATACTCGGCGTCGATGTGAATCGGGTTGAAGTCGCCGATGAGGCCGGCGTAGAGCACGACGTCCGCCTCGGTGATCGTCTTGGCAAATGACGCGGAATCGCCGACCTTGATCTCAGCGTAGGCTAGCTCAGGCACAATTTCCCGCTTTCCCGCTCGCCAGCACGGACGGTCGGCGTTCCCGGACGCCCACCCTCACCGCAGGCAGCTTCTCGCTATAACCATGCGCTGTACCTCGGACGTCCCCTCGTAAATTTCCGTTATCTTGGCGTCACGCCAGTTCCGCTCTACCGGATAGCTTTCCGTATAGCCGTATCCGCCGTGGATCTGGATCGCCTTGCCAGCCACCCGGGTGGCGGTCTCCGACGCGAACAGCTTCGCCATCGCCCCTTCGGTGGAATAGGGGCGGCCGTTGTCCATGCATGATGCGGCGCGGTAGGTCAGGAGCCGGGCGGCGTCGATCTCGGTGGCCATATCGGCTATCATCCACTGGATAGCCTGCAGAGTGGCTATCGGCTTGCCGAACTGGACACGCTCCTTGGCGTACGCGACCGACGCGTCGAGCGCCGCCTGGGCTATGCCCAGTGCCTGCGCGGCGATGCCGATCCGCCCGCCATCGAGCGTCTGCATGGCCACCCTGAAGCCGTTGCCTTCCCCGCCCAGCAGCGCACTGCTGGGAATGCGGCAGCTGCTGAAGTAGAGAGGCGGGGTGCTGGAGCCGCGGATCCCCAGCTTGTGCTCGGCCTCGCCTACGGAGAATCCGGGAGTGTCTTTCTCGACGATGAAGGCACTCATCCCCCGCGTCCCCTGGTCCGGATCGGTCTTCGCAAAGACGATGTACACGTCCGCGTACGGGGCGTTGGAGATGAAGATCTTCGATCCGTTGAGAACGTACTCGTCCCCGGTCAGGATCGCCGTGCAGGTACCGGCACCCGCGTCCGTTCCCGCGGCCGGCTCGGTCAGGGCAAAAGCACCCAGGCGGCGGCCGGAGGCCATGTCATAGAGATACTTATCCTTTTGTGCCTGGGTTCCGAACTTGAAGATGGGCCAGGTGGCCAGCGTCGTGTGCGCCGTCATGATGACCGCCGTGGTGGCGCACGCTCTCGACACTTCCTCAAGAGCTATCACGTAGCTCACGTAGTCCGCCCCGGCGCCACCCACCTCTTCGGGGTAGGGCATGCCCATAAGGCTCAGGCCTGCCATCTTAGGGATGACTTCTTCGGGAAAGCGGTGCTCACGATCGATCTCAGCCGCGACCGGAGCGAGTTCGGCGTCGGCGAACTCCCTGACCGTGCTGCGGACCAGCTCCTGCTCATCAGTCAACTCGAAGTCCATGTACGGGCACCTCTCTCATATCAGCCATCCCGGCCAGCCTTACTATATGGTTCCCAGGACAGCCAGGCCGTCGGCGGGAGTGGCCGAAACTGAGATTTCTTTGCAGTTCTCCCGCCAAAGTGTGGTGTGTATCAGGCAGGCATAAACCCTGACGCCAATAGCGCGCGCCAGAATTCCACGATACATGTTATGAATATAGGCTGACCTGCGCTGGCCACGTAGGGCCGAAGGTCCCGCATGCAGGGGCCTGTGCTACTGATGTGCCGCGTGAACGGATTGCTCCCCCATGCCGGGCAGGCCGCTGTGGGCCCGGCAGGCGTGACGCGGTGATTGCGGGACGTTCGCCCCCTTGCACGGTGCCTTCTTTCAGCCCAGCATCGAAGGTAAGGCGCCAGGCCATGCGCCAGGCCGGGCTCTCAGGAACTCACCCGGGTTCGGCACGTCCCGGCTGCGGGTCGGCCTGCACACATCACTAGGCATCCGGGCAGTCGGCGACGGCCTGGACAGGTAAGGGGAACACCATGACTGAACTGAACGATGTTGTCGTGCTGTCAGGCACCCGGACCGCCATCGGCCGGTATGGCGGGGGCCTCGCGGGCGTCCCGCCGTGCGACACGGCGGCGACCGTGGTCCGTGAGGCGGTACGCCGGGCCGGCGTTGATCCGGAGGATTTCGGCCACGCGGTCTTCGGCAACGTGATTCACACCGAGCCCAGGGACATGTACCTGAGCCGGGTCGCCGCCGTCAACGGCGGCCTGCCCGTCACCATGCCGGCGTTCACCGTGAACCGGCTCTGCGGCAGCGGGCTGCAGGCCATCGTCTCGGCGGCCCAGGCCATCATGCTGGGTGACGCCGCGGTCGCGGTGGCCGGCGGTGCCGAGTCCATGAGCCATGCCCCGTACTGGCTGCCGGGCATGCGCTGGGGCCAGCGGATGGGAGACGGCCAGGCCGTCGACCCGGTAGTCGGCGCGCTGAACGACCCGTGGCACGCCTGCCATATGGGCGTGACGGCCGAGCACGTGGCCGGGGACTACGGGATCTCCCGTGAGGATCAGGATGCGCTGGCGGTCGAGAGCCACCGCCGGGCCGCGGCGGCGACGGCGGCGCACTACTTCGACGAGCAGATCACGCCCGTCCAGGTACCGGGCAAGAAGGGCACCACCACCGAGATGGTGACCGATGAGCACATCCGGCTAGATGCCAGCTTGGAAGGCATGGCCCGGCTGCGCCCGGCGTTTTCCAAGGAAGGCACGGTCACCGCCGGGAACGCCTCGGGAATGAACGACGCGGCGGCCGCCGTCGTGCTGACCAGCGGCACGTACGCCAGCAGCCACGGCCTGCAGCCGATGGGCCGCCTGGTGGCCTACAGCCACGCCGGCGTCGAGCCCATGAGCATGGGCATCGGCCCGGTGCCAGCCGTCCGGAAGATCCTGGACAAGACCGGCCTGAAAGTCGATGAGATCGACGTGTTCGAGGTGAACGAGGCGTTCGCCGCCCAGGCTCTCGCCGTCGTCCGCGAACTCGGCCTGCCGCTGGACCGGACCAACCCCAACGGCAGCGGCATCTCGATGGGGCACCCCATTGCCGCCACCGGCGCCATCCTGACCGTTAAGGCGCTCTATGAGCTGAAGCGGGTGTCCGGGCGCTACGCGCTCGTCACCATGTGCATTGGCGGCGGCCAGGGCATCGCCGCGATCTACGAGCGGATCTGATCACAGCCGCGAACTGAGCCACGGGACGCACCGGGCGGGCAGCAAGCCATCATGGCGGGCCCGTCCGGTGCGGGCGGTCAGTGCGGCCGCATGGTTCCCTCGCGCAGGTACTGCGCGTGCCATGACAATGCCTCGCCGAGCAGGTGCGGGGTGTGCCTGCCGGGTCCGGTGACCGTGGCCCGGTCGAGATAGTCCTGCAGGGCTGGCCGGTAGGCGGGGTGCGCGCAGTGGTCGATGATCTGCTGGGCCCGGCGGCGGGGCGGCAGGCCGCGCACGTCGGCTACGCCCTGCTCGGTGATGATGACATGCACGTCGTGCTCGGTATGGTCCACGTGGCTGGCCATCGGCACGATGCACGAGATCATTCCGTTCTTGGCGGTCGAGGGGGTCAGGAACATGGCCAGGTAGGCGTTGCGGGCGAAGTCACCGGAACCGCCGATGCCGTTCTGCATGCTCGAGCCCATGATGTGGGTGGAGTTCACGTTGCCGTAGATATCGGCTTCTATCAGGCCGTTCATAGCCAGGCAGCCGAGCCGGCGTATGACCTCGGGGTGGTTGCTGATCTCCGCCGGGCGCAGGATGATCTGGTCGCGGTAGCCGCCGATGCCGGCCCGCAGATCGGCGAGCCCGTCCGCGCTGAGCGAAAAGCCGGTCGCCGAGACGACGCTCATCGCTCCCGAACGCAGCATCCGCAGCATCCCGTCCTGGATCACCTCGGTGTAGGCGGTCAGTGGCGGGAACGGCCCGCCATCCAGCCCGGCCAGCACGGCGTTGGTGATATTGCCGACCCCGGACTGCAGCGGCGGCAGCGTGGCCGGCAGCCTCCCGCGCCGTACCTCGTGGGTCAGGAAGTCCAGGGCATGCCCGGCGATCAGCTGCGAGTCGCTGTCAACAGGCCTGAGCGGGGAGCTGTAGTCCGGGTCATGGGTCGGGACGATGGCGATGATCTTCTCGGGCGGGCAGTGCAGATATGGTCCGCCGATCCGGTCGGAAGGCCGGAGGATCTGGATCGGCTGGCGGTGCGGGGGCAGCGCGATACCGTGGGAGATGTCGTGCATGCCCTCCAGCTCGGCGGGCTGCCAGGAGTTGACCTCCAGGATGACCCGCTCGGCCAGGTCGATCCACGTCGGGTTGTTGCCGACCGAGGAGGACGGGATCAGTGCCCCGTCGCTGGTGATTCCGGCGACCTCGATGAGGGCGACATCGAGGTGACCGAAGATGCCTTCCGACACCATCTGCGGGACGTGCGACAGGTGCAGGTCCACGTAGTCAAGCAGCCCTGCGTTGATCTTGGCGCGGGTCACCGGGTCGGACTGGTAGGGCATGCGCAGATCGATTCCATCGGCAGCCGCCAGCGCCCCGTCCAGCTCGGGCGCGGTAGACGAGCCGGTCCAGAGGCTGACCACGAAACGCTCACCCCGCTCGGCCGCGCCGGTGACGCGGCGGACCAGCGCGGCCGGCACTGCCTTCGGATGGCCGGAACCGGTGAACCCGCTCATCCCGACATGATCGCCCGGTGCGATGAACGCGGCCGCGTCCTCAGCCGGCATGACCCTGTCGTCGAGGGCCTGGCACCCAAGCCGCGACCGGTCGGTCATCCTCATGCTCCCCTCGCCACCCAGAACGTCAGCGACGGTCCGGATTTCACCTGCTCGCGTCATAATCCTCGCAGCAGACATCCGGCCGCTGTTGTCCCTGGCATATGTCACGATGGTGGCGAACTGGTTACCTGGGAATATAGATAGCGTTGTTGCCCTGCCCGGCCAGGCGCGCTGGACCCTATCTGCACTGCCAGCTGGAGGTGTACCCGCATGACCACTGACCGGCCTCCGCCAGCGGAGGCCGGCGGCCACTGGACGCCGTCCGGGCTGCACACCACGGTCAAAGGCTGGCGGCGGCGCGCCGCGGCAGGTGAGCAGAGAGGGACGCTAACCCTGCCCGGCCGGGTCCTGCACGTCTCAGTGCGTGGCGGGGACACCCGATGGCCGCCGCTGCTGCTGTGCAACGGCATCGGCGCCCGCCTCGAGGTGCTGCAGCCGTTCGTCGACGCGCTCGACCCGCGACGGGCAGTGATCCGGTTTGATGTGCCGGGCATCGGCGGGTCCCCGGAGCCGGTCGTCCCCTACAGCCTGTGGACCTCGGCGCCGTTGCTGAGCGACCTTCTCGATGAGCTCGGCTACCAGCAGGCCGATGTCTTGGGCATCTCCTGGGGAGGCGGGCTCGCCCAGCAGTTCGCGCTGCGCTACCCGGCCCGGGTGCGCCGCCTCGTGCTTGTGGCCACGGGAACCGGGGCGCTGATGGTACCCGGCCACCCGCGCGTCCTGCGGCACATGCTCACCCCACGGCGCCACCGTGACCCGGGATACGCCGCCAGCATCGCCGGCGAGATCTATGGGGGCAGCCTGCGCGGCGACCCCTCACGCGCCAGCGAGGTGCTTCATGCTGAGGGATTCCCCGGGCCAGGGAGGGGTTACTACTTCCAGTTGCTGGCCGCGGCCGGCTGGACAAGCCTCCCGATGCTGCCGCTGCTGCGCCCACCCACCCTGATCCTCGCGGGCGACGACGATCCCCTCAGCCCCCTGGCCAACGCGCGGATCATGCACCGGCTGATCCCGCGCAGCGAACTGCACATCTACCACGGCGGCCACCTCGACCTCGTCACGCATCCCAACCGCATGGCCACCATCGTGGAGGCTTTCCTGAACACCCCGGCCCAGGCGCCCGACGCCGCCGCCGCCGACGGTGCGCCGCCCCCAGACGCCGATGGGCGTTCGCGGTGGCGACGGGCCAGCCATCCGCGCGCGGAGCGCGCGGCAGAAAGTGACTGAGACGCCCGGCACGCTGAATGGCCTGAGCCTGCGCGACTACCTGCACGCCGCGACGACGACCGCGACGCCGCGTTCAACGATGCTGCCGCCGACCCCGGCGAGGTAGCCTGCGCCTGGGCCGCCGGCGGGCGGAGGTGTCCTTGCTGCGCGAACGGATCGACGGGCAGGCTGGCCAGTAGCCGGCTCGCGGAAAGCGCGAATGCACTTGCATCCGCACATCCGAATGCTCTGGTAAAAGATCATTAACGTCTTTCCCCGGCCCACTAACGTGCTTACTAGTTCCAATGGATCATGCGGCCATGACCTACTGTCTGACCGTTTAGGGCGTTGCATGATCAATGGGAACGTGAGCTACCCAGTGAGACGCGAGTAGCCTCCTGAGCCACGCAAACGGGGATGTAGCGCCCTGCAGGGAGGACGTGACCACGGGGAGTTAACCCCTAATTACCCATCTACGTAGGAACTTACCGGCAATTTCCGCAAGGGGGTGGCGCAGCCACATCGGTACCGAGAACTATGTGACCCGACAGCCTGGGCCCGCGCAAATTTCACGGCGGCACCACGGGCCGTTGCCCCTGCATATGGCAACGGCCCCCTGCGCCAACAGGAGGCCGTCACACATGTAGTTGCCCTCGGACGAGAGGAACAACCAAGACATGACTGTACGTGGAAGACCCCCACATGTGAACAGGGGCCCCCATCCCGACGAGGATTCCGGCCCGCCAGAACCGGCCCGGCCAGGCCCGCTGCTGCCTCAGCGGACGGTGCTCATCATCTTCGCCGCACTGGTCATAGGGATCGCCACCGGCACCCTGGCTTACCTGGCCTACCACCTCCTCGCAGAGGCCGTTCTGGCAGGCGGCGCCGCGTCCGGTGCGGCCATCCCCACGCTGCACAAGCTCATCGACTGAGCACCCCGGCCCGCGCCACCGCTCCGGCGGCGCGGGCCGGACCCGCAACGTCCCCCTGTTCCGCGGCCCGCCTGCGCGCCTAAAGCAACCCCCCGGGATCAGCCATGATGTCGTTAACAGCAGTCACCCCGCACGCCTGCCAGGCCAGCCGGCCATGCAGCAGCAGGCCGTGCTTCCATGTCCGGTTCGACGCCCCTGTCCGGCGGCGGCCCGCTCGCCGAGACGCGGCGGCTTGCCCCAGCCACCTCGGCGAGGTCGTCTGCCGCCTGACCAGCTGGGCACACGAAAACGGGCTCCGCGGTGGCCAGGTCACCGTCCTGGCCGTTGACCCGCACCCCGCCAGCCCCCCGCCGACGGGAACCTACCGAGCCGCCAGCGGCTTTGCCTTCACCTCTATCCCCGTCTGAGCAACCCCGGCGTAGCTGGGATCAGCTCGCCGGATCGTTCGGTGTGCCATGCGCCCCAGCATGCGGCCGGTGTCTAACACCGGCCGCAGCCCGGGACAAGCACGCCGAAGATCGGGCGGCGGGCGAGCCGGCCTGTAGGCCGGGTTCTGTGCACCCGCGTCAGACGCGGGCCGGCGGCCATCCATCTAGGACTGCCATTGCTGACAGCCTCGTGCGGTCTACCCGCGAGCATCGGGCGGGCCGCCCTCAATCGCTCGCGCAGTCCCCTGGCGCCGCCGAAACGACGCCAGGGTCCCTTTTGACCTTGCTCCAGGTGGGGTTTACCAAGCCGCCGCAGTCACCTGCGGCGCTGGTGGTCTCTTACACCACCGTTTCACCCTTACCCGGGCGCCAGGCGCAGGCCCCGCACCCGGGCGGTCTGTTTTCTGTGGCACTGTCCCGCGGGTCACCCCGGGTCGGCGTTACCGACCACCATGCCCTGCGGAGCCCGGACCTTCCTCACCGGGACCAGAAGTCCCGGCGCGGCCGCCCGGCCGGCTCGCCCGCCGTGTCCTCAGCATAGGGCGGGCCGCCCAATCCCGGGCCGCGTAACCCCGACGCGCCTAGTCCCGGGGCCGGAGATGCCCGGTGTCGTTGAACGACCGGACGACCGCCGGGCCGTCCGCGTACCAATCGACCTCGCACAGGCACGCCACGTCGAGATGCATGCGGCGCAGCGCCGGCGGCGGAGCCAGCAGCGCGTGCCGCAGGACGGTCTTCATCGGGGTGACGTGGCTGACCACCACGACCCGGCCGGGCCCGCTGCGGGCCAGCAGCCGGTTGAGCGCGGCCAGTACCCGGCGGCCGGCGGCGGCAAAGCTCTCGCCGCCCGGCGGCGCAATCGAGGTGTCCTTCATCCAGGCCGTCACCGCGCCGGGCCAGCGCTCCATGGCCTCGGCGTAGCTCAGCCCCTCCCACTCACCGAAGTCCGCCTCGATCCACCCGTCGTCCACCTGCACCGGGGCGCCGGTCGCGGCCGCCACCGCTTCCGCGGTCAGCCGGGCCCGCTGCAGCGGGGAACTGACGATCAGGTTGACGCCGCCGCGGGCCGCGAGCCGCTGGGCCGCCGCCTTGGCCTGGAGCCTGCCGGTCTCGGTGAGCGGGATGTCCCCGCGCCCGGCGAACCGGCGCTCCGCCGAGAGGGGGGTTTCACCGTGCCTGAGCAGGACGGTCGTGGTCGGCTCACCATGCGCCGCGGTCCAGCCGGGCCCCGGCCGCGCCAGTTGCGGGCCCTGGGCCTCATCCATGGCCTGGTTGGCCAGCCGGTCCGCGTGGGTGTTCCGGGCGCGCGGCACCCACGCGTACGTGACCCGGCCCAGGCGGCGGGCGGCGGCGCTGGCCCGGGACGCCAGCGGCTGCAGCGCCGGGTGCTTGATCCGCCAGCGCCCGGACATCTGCTCCACCACGAGCTTGGAGTCCATCCTGACGTTGACGTCCGCGCCGGGCGCGAGGTCGCCGGCGGTTTCCAGGCCCGCGATGAGTCCTGAGTACTCGGCGACGTTGTTGGTCGTGGTGCCCAGGCTCTCGGACAGCTCGGCGAGCACGTCCCCGGAGGTAGCGTCACGGACCACGGCGCCGTACCCGGCCGGCCCCGGGTTGCCGCGCGAGCCGCCGTCCGCCTCCACGATCAGCTTGCGGGCCACCCGCTGGCCTGCCGCCTTACCGGCGGCCACTGGCTTACCGGCGGCCACTGGCTTACCGGCTGCCACGGGGGCGGCCCGTCACAACCCGGACTCGGGAGTGCGGACCAGGATCCGCCGGCACTCCTCGCAGCGGATTACCTCATCGGGGTCCGCGGCCCGGATCCGGTTCAGGTTGACCGTGTTCAGCGAGAGATGACAGCCCTGGCAGCGGCCGCCGCGCAGGGCGGCCGCGCCCACGCCGTGCTGTTCCCGCAGCTTCTCGTACAGCGCGAGCAGGTCAGCGGGCTCCGTGGCCGCGACCTCCGCACGCTCACCGCGGGCCTTGCCTGCCTCGTCCGCGATGTCCGCCAGGGCGGCGTCCCGCCGGGCGACGACGTCCCCGAGCTGGCTGGCCAGCCCGGACCGCTCGGCGGCGAGGGAGTCCCGGCGGCTCTGCGCGGTTTCCCGGCGCTCCATCACGTCGAGCACGATCTCTTCGAGGTCAGACTGCCTGCGAGCCAGCGACACGATCTCTGACTGGAGGGTCTCCAGCTCGCGGGCGGAGGAGACCTGGCCGCCCTCGAGCCGCTTGCGGTCCCGGTCCACCCTGGCCCGGACCTGATCGACGTCGCCCTCGGCCTTGACCTGCTCCCGGGAGAGATCCTTCTCCTCGGCTTCGGTGGAGACGATCTGGTCGTGCAGCTCGCGATCCCGGCCCTCGATCCGGTCGGCTTCCTCGATCTCGGGCAGGGTGCGCCGCCGGTGGTCCAGGCGGCCCAGCTCGGCGTCGAGATCGGCCAACTCAAGGAGCCGCTGCTGCGCCTCGGGAGATGCTTTCACGGGTCCCCACGTTAGCCTGCCGCCGGCGCCGGCGGAAACCGCCCGCCGCGGCCCGGGCGGCGGCAGCGATCATGAGGGGAGGGGGACGTTGAGGATCATCCGCGAGGTGGGGTGCCTGCTCCCGGACGCAGGTTCGGCGGTCACCGCGAACGCCTCGCCCGACCGCAGGCCAGAGACGATGACCGGGGCCGTCAGCCCGGCGCGCGGCAGGGGCACCATGCCCGCCGGGTGGGGCCCGCTGCGGTCCATCAGCCACAGCTCGTAACGCTGCGACGACGGCAGCGCGGGCAGCCTCGCGGTGGTGAAGACGAGCGCCCGGGCCTGCTGCGACATCACGATGGTGACGGTCCCCCGCGTGATGGCCGGCATCGTCATCATGGTCGCGTCCGGCGCGCTCATCACCGCGGCGATCGCCCGGCTGCTGGCCTGATCCCGGTTGAGCTGCTGCTTCATGTGGACCGCGAGACCGCCGAACACCAGGGCCACGGCCAGGACCCCGCAGGCGGCGGCGATCCCCCACCGGCGGCCGCGCGTGGCCGCCCAGCCGGCCCACCTGAACCTGGCCGGCCACGTGGCCCGGGCCGGCGGGGTCACGGCAGGCGGGTTCTGCCGGGTACGCGCCGCGGCGGCCATGACCGCCTCGCGCATCCCGCCGGGCGGCGGGGTGACCAGGGAGTCCGCGAGCCGGGAGGTGGCCTCCCGGAGGCCCCGGGCTTCCTGGTCACAGGAGGGACAGCCGCTGAGGTGCCGCTCGAAACGCGCCCGGTCCGCCTCGCCGAGCGCGTCGAGCGCGTACGCGCCCGCCAGCGTGTGCGGATCGGTACGGCGCAGCCTGAACACGCCCGCCATCTAGTCCACCCCCAGGCAGTCCCGGAGCCGGATCAGGCCGTCGCGCATCCTCGTCTTCACCGTTCCCAGCGGCACCTTCAGCAGCGCCGCCACCTCACGGTAGGTGCAGCCCCGGTAGTACGCGAGGGTGATCGACTCCCGCTGCAGGCCGGTGAGCGAGCCCAGGCAGCGGCGGACCCGCTCGGCGTCCAGCCGGGCGGCCACGCTCTCCGCCACCACGTCGTAGGAGACCTCGGCCCGGGCCGTACGCCGCTCCCGGTCCGCCGAGGCCTGCTCGGACCGCACCCGGTCCACGGCCCGCCGGTGCGCGAGCGTCATCACCCACGCCTTCGCCGTCCCCCGGCCGGCATCGAAGCGGGCCGCATCACGCCAGACGTCCAACAGGACTTCCTGGGCGACCTCCTCGGCCTGGGCCGGATCGCGCAGCACGCTGCGCGCGACGCCGAGCACATGCCCCGCCACCTGCCCGTAGACGAGCCCGAACGCGGTCTCGTCGCCCCGGGCCACCTGGCCGAGCAGCGCGCCAAGGTCGGCGTCCCCGCTCCCAGCCTGGCCGCCGGAGCCTGGCTGCCCCGCCCCGGCCCCGCCAGCGCCCCGCCCCCCGGACGGGGGCCAGGGCTGGCTGTCGGTCATTCCCATGTCCTTAATTCGTAGCCCGGACCCGGGCGGCTTGGCCGCCGGGGTCATTCAGCGGCAATCCGCTTCGCGGTCGGCTACGAATAGTCTCTGTGAGAGATCGTCCTGACCCGCCCGCGGCGTGGCGTGGGGTAGTCGTCGGCCTGCTGATGGCCTGGGTCGCGCTCGGAGTGGGCCAGCTCGTCGCCGGGATCGGCCGGCCGCAGGGGTCACCCGTCGCGGCCGTCGGCAGCGCGGCCATCGACCACACCCCCCCTCCGGTCAAGAATTTTGCCATCTCGGTGTTCGGCTCGCACGACAAGACCGTCCTGATCATCGGCATCCTGGTGGTGCTCGCGGTGCTCTCCGCGATCATCGGGGTCGCGGCGATGCGGAGCCTCCGGTACGGCTACATCGGGCTGGCCATCTTCGCGGTCATCGGCCTGGCCGCCGCGCTGACCCGGCCGGATGCATCCCCGTGGGACGTGCTGCCCACCGTGATCGGCGCGCTCGCCGGGGCGTACGCGCTGAGGCTCCTGGTACGCGCCGCCGGGGGCCAGGTTCCGCGCGGGCGCGCCATGGCCGGGACGGGGCAGGCGGCCGTATCCCGGCCCGCGCGGAGCCGGGGCACCGCCCCCCAGCCCGATTTCATCGTGCCCGCCGACCCTTCCCGGCCCGCGCCCGGCGACCCTGTGTCCCCGCAACCCGGGCCGCCATCAGGCGAACCGGTTCCGTGGCAGCCGGGCCGCCGCAGCTTCCTGACCGCCGGCGTGGTGGCCCTGGCCGCCGGCGGCGTCGGCACCCTGGCCGGGCGGTCACTCTCGGAACGCTCCAGCGTGTCGGCCGCCCTGTCCACGATCCGGTTCCCGAAGGCGGCGCACCCCGTGCCGCCTCTGCCTGGCGGGGTGAATCTCGGCATCAAGGGGCTCAGCTCGTTCATCACCCCGAACTCATCCTTCTACCGGGTGGACACCGCGCTGCTGCTGCCCCAGGTCGCACCGCAGTCCTGGACGCTGCGCATCCACGGGATGGTGGAGCGCGAGATCACCATCAACTTTGATGAGCTGCTGAAGCGCCCGCTGACCGAGGACTACATCACCTTGTGCTGTGTCTCGAACCCGGTGGCCGGCCCGTACATCGGGAACGCCAAGTGGCTGGGCGCCAGCCTGGCCAGCCTGCTGAGGGAGGCCCGGCCCCGGGCCGGCGCGGAGCAGCTGCTGTGTACCTCGGTCGACGGCTTCACGTCGGGCACGCCGCTGGCCACGGTGATGGACGGCCGGGATGCGCTGCTGGCGGTGGCCATGAACGGGGCACCGCTGCCGGTGGCGCACGGCTTCCCGGCGCGGATGGTGGTGCCCGGCCTGTACGGGTACGTGTCCGCCACCAAGTGGGTCACCGACATCAAGGTGACCACGTTCCGTGGGGAGCTCGCGTACTGGGCCCAGCGCGGCTGGTCGCAGCGGGCCCCGATCAAGACCGAGTCCCGCATCGACGTGCCAGGCGGGTCGGTGTCCGCGGGCCGGACCCCGGTGGCCGGGGTGGCCTGGGCCCAGCACAAGGGGATCGACGCGGTGCACGTCCGGGTGGACCGCGGCCCGTGGCAGCAGGCCCGGCTGGCCGCCGTCCCCGGGATCGACACCTGGCGGCAGTGGGTCTGGGAGTGGGACGCGACGCACGGCACCCACGTGATCGAGGCCCGGGCCACCGATGCGACGGGCTACACGCAGACCGCGGCGGCGGAACCACCCGAGCCCAACGGGGCGAGCGGGTACCCGAGCGTCACGGTCTCCGTCAGCTGACGCTTCTTTCCGCAACGAAAACCGCCCGCCCTACTCCCCCGGCTACAGCAGCTGGTCGCGGATCTCGCCGGACAGGTAGGCGCTGAGCCAGCGGGCCAGCTCATCGAACACGCGCTTGCGGGCCGACCCGCCGGGCAGCGCCTGGCCGGGCTGGCCCCCGTCGAGCCGGAGCCAGGTCACGTGCGCCCCCAGCCGGATCGTGGCCTTGCCGCCCGTGGCGGGCCAGGCGAGGAGCCCGGCGGCCGCGCCCGGCGCGTCCCAGTCGCCGGGCGGGCACAGGACCAGGACCGGGCAGCTGATGTCCAGGCCGCGCCGGACTCGGCGGCGGGCCACCGTGAGCAGCGGCGGGGTGCGGCGGCTCGGCACGCTGACCCGGCGGCCGACCGTCCGGGCCAGCCACGAGCCACCCCGCAGCGACGGGCTGACCAGGACCAGCGCATCAGCGGCCTGGCTGCTGCGCCGGGCGTGGCACCAGAGTGCGGCGATGATCGCCCCGCTGGCGTGTGCGCAGAGCACCACGGTCTCGATGCCGTCCGCTTCCTGGACATGCCGGACGGCCGTGTCCAGGCAGGCGAGGTACTCCCCGAGTTCCTCGGCGTGGCTTTCCGCGGCGGGGCGGTCCGGATCCCCCAGCCGCCGCAGGTCGGCGACGTAGAAGTGGAACCCGCGGTCGGTGTACCAGGCGGCCAGGTCCGCGGGCACGAAGGAGTCGGTCATGCAGTGCAGGTAGATCACCGCCCGCTTGGTGGGACGGGCGCTGCGGCGGCGGAGCACCGCGCCGTCCAGGCCGGTGCCCGGCGGCTCCTGCCTGAGCAGCGGGAGCGTGACCGCCTCGTATCCCTTGACCGGCCCGTGCACGTCCGTGATGAGACCCATAGCGCGTTCCCCCGTCCCCGGCAGCCCGGCCCCGGCTCCCGCCGGCCCGGCCCGCATGCGAAACGTCACCACGCAGTTTGGCATCGCGTTCTCGCAATCACCGGGCAGACACGCGGCCCGGCCACATCGCTGGCTGCGCGTTTGCCGTCACAGGGGAGAAACCGGCCGGGCGGCTTCCGCCGGCCCGCCCGCGACCCGCCCGCCGGGCAGGCCCGTAGCCTCAGACCATGGCCACTGGCGAGCAGGAGCAGATTGAGACCGAGCGCAAATATGACGTGGATGCCGGCTTCGTCGTCCCGGACCTGGCCGGGGGCGGCGGTGCCGTCGGCATGACGCCACCGGAGGTCCAGCAGCTGGCCGCGACCTACTACGACACCGACGACCTGCGGCTGATCGGGGCGCGCATCACGCTGCGCCGCCGCACCGGCGGCGACGACGCGGGGTGGCACATCAAGCTGCCGGTCGGCGGGGATACCCGGCGTGAGGTGCATTTCCCGCTGGGGCCGCCGGGACACTCAGTCCCCGGCGAGATCGCCGCCGAGGTCGCCCGCTGGTCGGGCGGTGCGCCGCTGCGCCCCGTCGCGCGGCTGGAGACCCGGCGCACCGTGCGGCGCCTGCTCGGCCGGGCGGGTGAGGTGCTCGCCGAGGTGGCCGATGACCAGGTCACCGGGTCGCGGCCCGATCCGGCGGACCAGGGGACCTGGCGGCCCCATGACTCCTGGCGGGAGGTCGAGGTGGAGCTCAAGTCGGGAACCCCGGAACTGCTGGACGCGGCGGGGGCCCGGCTGGCCGCGGCGGGTGCCGCGCCGTCCCGGTCCGCCTCGAAGCTGGCCCGGGTCCTGGGCACGGATTAGCCGGACGGATGAGCCGGGGGTACGGACGAGCCGGGCGTAATGCAGCCGCTCGGCTACGGTCAGCCGGCGGCTGGCGGCGGGGCTGACCGTGGCCGAGGTTCAGAGCATCAGGTCCCCGACCGGGCGGCGGGCGGTGGCCGCAGCGGTGTGGGCCCGGCCGAATTCGAGCAGCATCTGCGGTGCGCCCGGCAGGAGGAGCCGTGACCTGACGAGGGTCCGCAGCGGTGGCGACTCCATGGGCTGGCTGTTCAGGGCGGCAAACACCCACGTGGTCGCAGCGTGCACGAGCACCCTGTTGAGCGCCTGCCCGGCCCGCAGCCAGTCGGTCGGCGTGTCCGCGGCGGTGACCAGGATGGCGGTCACCGACGGCAGCACGCCGCCGGCCTCGAGCTGGCCCTGACCGCGGCCCTGGTCGAAGTCCCGCCGCGTCAGCGCGCCGTCCCAGCCCGCCGATGCGTCCGTCTCACCATCGGGCAGGGCGGTGTAGGCACTCGCCGGAACCCCGTCCCTGGTCTGGCTGCCCCGCTCCCGGGTCCAGTTGCGCAGCTCGTCGCGGACTACCGGGTTGCGCTCCTGCCAGCGCGCCGCGGCCTCGACCAGGTCCCGCAGCCGGCCACGGCCGTGGTCGTCCACCAGGACGAGGGTCGCCCCCTCAGCGATCGCGTCATGCTGCAACCGCGGGACCAGCCCGGGCGGGATCGGATCCGGGCTGAACGGGCCGCGGTGCGTATGCCGGTGCGGCACCGCCGCCAGCATGTCCCAGTCCTCGGCGCTGAGCGGGGCCGGCCGGCCCAGGCGAACCCGGGCGAGCAGGCTCGGGTGGCCGGGCTCGGGAAGCAGCTCCACGGCGGCCTGGTACCCCAGGTGCCGGACGCCCAGCCGCAGCCCGAACAGCGCCGCGCCGCAGCTGATCAGCATCTCCCGGCCATCCGGGTCGACGGCCCGCAGCCCCCGGCCCGGATCGGCGTACAGGTCGATCCCGTTCTCGCGGACCCGGAAACGCCAGGGCTGCGTGTTGAACAACGACGGCGCCCGGCCTGCCGTGGCCAGCAGGAACGCCACCTGATCGGCAGTGAGGACCCCGCCACCGGCAGGAGGCTTACTGATACTGAGCGGGATATCCGGCATATCTCCCCCTGCCCTGGTTTAGTGACAGCGTGCGCTGGCCCTAAGACACACAGCAGAGCCGTCCGTCACCACTGCCGGGGACCAAGGACCCCGCCCAGCGGGCCAGCGGTGGAAACCTGCATTCAGAGCCGCCGCAGATGCACGGGAAAGCTCAGCCATAGATCGTTGCGGAAGAGTAAGGGGTGCAAGCTTTCCGAGAAGGAGTCATGATGAACAGCAGCGACCCCCGCACCGTGTCGGCCATGGTGCAGCGTGAGCGGGCCCGGCGACGGCTCCGCGCCACGACCGCCGGCGCCGGCGTGCTCGGGCTGGCTGTCGCGGGCGGACTCGCCTTGACCCTGCCCGGCTCCGGGCACGCCGCGGCCACCGGGTCGTCCCCCGCCAAGTCCGCCGCGTCCACCGCGGGATCGTCCGCGCACGCGATCTCGGGCGGGTCCAGCGCGAGCAGTCCGTCCTCGGGGACGGGCAGTTCGGCGTCGGGGATCCAGTCATCCTCGTCGGCGCCGTCGTCGGCCTCAGGCCCGGCCAGCGCCACCTCAGGCGGCTCATGATGGATCCGCCGGGGACGGGCACGCAGGAGCCGGGCGCTCCCGCAGCCGCGGACTGGCTGGCGCTGGGCACCCAGGTCTGGCTGCTGGTCACCGACCCGGGCCGGCTGGCCGAGGGCCGCCGCCTGCTCGAAGCCGACCTGGACGCGGTGGACCGGGCGTGCAGCCGGTTCCGGGCCGACTCCGAGCTCATGCGGCTCGGCGCGATCACCGGGCCGGGCCTCCCGGGCGGGGCAGCCACGGTCGAGGTCAGCCCGCTGCTCGGGGAGGCGATCGCCGTCGCGCTGCGCGCGGCGCGGCTGACGGACGGGGACGTGGACCCGACCGTGGCCGACGCGATGTCGGCCCTCGGCTACGACCGCGACTTCGCGCTGCTGCCGGACGCCGGCCCCCCGGTCCGGCTGACCATCCGGGCGGTGCCCGGCTGGCGCCAGGTCGGATTCGACGAGCGGTCGAGGTTGCTGACCCTGCCCCAGGGGGTACACCTGGATCTCGGGGCCACAGCCAAGGCCTGGGCGGCGGACCGCTCGGCGGCGCGGCTGGCCGGGACGCTGGGCTGCGGGGTGCTCGTGGGACTGGGCGGCGACATCGCGGTGGCCGGGCCGCCGCCCGGCGGTGGCTGGCGGATCCGGGTGCAGGATGTCACCGGGCGCCCGGAGGACCCGCCGGAGGGACCGGCCGCCGTGGTGGCGATCACCGGCGGCGGCCTGGCCACGTCCAGCACCACGGCGCGGCGCTGGCGGCGCGGCGGTGACGTGCTCCATCACATCCTGGACCCGCGCACCGGGCTGCCCGCGCCGGTGCACTGGCGTACCGTGTCCGTGGCCGCAGCGACCTGCGTGGACGCGAACACGGCCAGTACCGCCGCGATCATCCGCGGCCCCCAGGCTCTGGATTGGCTCTCAAACCTCGGCTTGCCAGCCCGCCTGGTCAACGCGGCGGGTACTGTCCGGACAGTCGGCGGATGGCCCGCCGAGGCCTGCTGAGCACCGAGGAACCTGATGAGTCACCGCCGGTCAGACGTGCGCGCCGCCGTGTTCGCGCGGCAGCGGAGCCAGGGCCACCTGCGGGCGGTCACCGTCACGGCAGGCATCGCGGGCGTCGTCACGGCAGGCGCGGTAGCCGCCATCCTGCCCGGCTCGACCCACGCGTCGGCCAGTCCCCACGCGGCGGCCAGGCCCGCGCCCGCCGCCACGCGATCCCCGGCCAGCACCGCCAGGAACGCGGCACCGGCCGCCGGCGCGGCCACCAAGCATCGTCATCACCGTCGTCACCGCGCGCGGAAGGCCCGGGCAGCCGCCCCGGCCACGACCGCGCCCGCCGCCCCGGTACCCACCCCCGCCGCGACCAGCGCGCCGCCGCAGACCACGTCCGGCGGGTCCTGACCTGCCCTGCTCCGGTCCCGCGGCCGTCCCGGGACGCCCGCTGAGTCGTTTGTGTACCGAATGACCTGCTTCGCCCTCCGGCCGGGGAAGGATTCGGGCAGGCCACGACGCTCAGAGGAAATTGAGAGGTAGGCCAGAGGGCCGCCTGCGCCCGGCCGGGGAAGCTGATGCCAGAGCCTGATCACCACCTGGCCGGCCGCGCAGCCGCGCGCTCCCGGCCGCCGCCGGAAAGGCACCGATGAACGGAATCACCCAGAGCACGGCGCTCTGGTACGCGAGCAGGGCCACCGGAGTGGTGAGCCTGCTGCTGCTGACCGCGATCGTCTTGCTGGGCGTGCTGGTCAACCGCCAGGGGCGGCTGCCCGGGCTGCCCCGGTTCGTGGTCACCGGGCTGCACCGCAACCTGTCGCTGCTCGGCGTGGCCTTCGTGGCCATCCACGTCATCACGGCCGTCGCCGATCCTTATGTCAGCATCCGGATCGCCGCGATCGTGCTCCCGTTCACGTCGGCGTACAAACCCCTGTGGCTCGGCCTGGGCGCGATCTCGCTCGACCTGGTGCTGGCGCTGATCCTGACCAGCCTGGCCCGGGCGCGGATGAGCCGCCGCCTCTGGCGGTCCCTGCACTGGCTCAGCTACCTGGCCTGGGTCTCCGCCCTGGTGCACTGCCTGGGCTCCAGCAACGACCTGCACAGCGGGATCCTGCTCTATCTGGCCATCTCCTGCGCCGTGGCGGTCATCGCCGCGGTGACCTGGCGGTTCACCCACGCCGGGCGGGAGATACCGCGCGAGGAGCGCGCGGCCGCCACCCTGGCGATGATGGCGCCCCACCGTGCCCCCCAGCCACCACCTGGTTCCCCCCGCGACGGGGCACGCCGGCGTGCCCCGGAGAACGTCCGCTGACCGACTCACGAAAGCCGATACGCGATGACCTATGGCACGACCGTGCCGTACCCAGCCCCGTTCCCCGGGCCGCAGGACAGCTCACCGGGCCGCGCGGGGCCGGGCCGCACCGGATCCGAAGCGCCCGGCGGCGACCTGCCCCGGCTGCTGCCGGTGCATGGGGCGGTGCCCGTCAACCTGCGCACACACCTGTCGCGTTACGCGGCCCCGCCCTACTTCAGGCACCCGGGGAAGCTCATCGGAGTGCTGAAGGCGGCCGGGCTCACCGGCCGGGGCGGCGCGGCCTTCCCGGTCCACCGCAAGCTTCAGGCCGTGGCCGAGGCGCGGACTCACCCGGTCGTCATCGGCAACGGCGCGGAGGGCGAGCCCGCGAGCGACAAGGACAAGTCGCTGCTGTGGATCTCACCGCATCTGGTCCTGGACGGGCTCCAGCTGGCCGCCGAGGCGGTGGGCTCGCAGGCCGTCGCCCTTTATGTGCACCGGAACGCCCGGCTCCAGGAACGGCTGCGGGCCGCGGTCACGGAACGTGCCGCGGCCCGGATCGACCTGGCCCCGGTGGAGATCATCGATGCGCCGCCGCGTTTCCTGGCCGGTGAGGAGTCCGCGCTGGCCAGCCGGATCAGCGGCGAGCCCGCCATGCCCCGGTTCAAGCCGCCGCGGGTGTTCGAGCGGGGCGTGGTGGGCCGTCCGACGCTGGTGCACAACGTCGAGACCCTGGCCCACATCGCCCTGATCGCCCGGTACGGGCAGGCCTGGTTCCGGTTGGCCGGCACGCCGGATGAGCCGGGCAGCATGCTGTGCACGCTGCACCAGGCGGACGGCCGCCGGGATGTGGTGGAAACTGCGCTCGGCACGCCCCTGCGCGACTTGCTCGCCCTGGGCGGCTCCCAGGCCGTGCTCAGCGGCGGCTACCACGGAGCCTGGCTGCCGTCCGCGGACGCGGCCCGCATGACGCTCAGCAACGAGGACCTGAAGGCCGCGGGGGCGTTCGTGGGGGCCGGGGTCCTCGTGGCCCTGCCGGCCGGCCGCTGCGGGATCGCGGAGACGGCCCGGGTCGCCCGCTACCTGGCGCTGGAATCGGCCGGGCAGTGCGGCCCGTGCTTCAACGGCCTGCCGCGCATCGCCGCCGCCCTCGACGAGGTGGCCAGTCCCCGGCCCGACCCGCGGGCGGTCACGGACATGATCCGGTGGGCAGGCCTGGTCGAGGGCCGGGGGGCCTGCCACCACCCGGACGGCACGACCCGGTTCGTCCGCAGCGCCCTGCATGTGTTCCGGGAGGAGATCCGGAACCATTCGGCCGGACGGTGCGTGGACCCGGCCCGGGAGCCGTTCCTGCCGCTTCCCCCGGATACCGCACTCGACGCGGCGGACTGGAGCTGAGATGAGGATGAGGAAGGAACTGCGGGTCGACCCGACCGTGTGCTCCGGCCACGGCCTGTGCGCGGAACTCCTGCCCGAGCTCATCACGCTGGATGAGTGGGGTTACCCCATCGTGGCCCGCGAGCCGGTGCCACGCGCGCTGGACAAGCATGTCCGGCGGGCCGTGACGGACTGCCCCGTGCTGGCCCTCAAACTGCTGCCCGCGTCCTGAGAGGCAACTCAGAGGAAACGTAGAATTACCTCCTACCTACGGCACGCACACTGGGACAATGATGAGTGACGCGCAGACCGCGCCCGCAGGCCAGCCGGCCAGCAGCGGCCAGGCGGCCCCGATCAAGCGGCTGGACGGCAGCCCGATCCGGGTGCTGGTCGTGGACGACGAGCCGAGCCTGGCCGAGTTGCTGGCCAGCGTGCTGCGGTATGAGGGCTGGGAGATCATGACCGCCGGGGACGGCGCGTCGGCGGTCCGGGCGGCCCGGGAGTTCCGGCCCGATGCGGTGGTGCTGGACATCATGCTGCCGGACTTCGACGGGCTGGAGGTCCTGCGCCGGGTGCGGCAGGAATCCCCGCACGTGTGCGTGCTGTTCCTGACGGCCAGGGACGCGGTCGATGACCGGGTGGCGGGGATCACCGCCGGCGGCGACGACTACGTGACCAAGCCGTTCAGCCTGGAAGAGGTGCTGGCCCGGCTGCGCGGGCTGCTCCGCCGGGCGGGCCTGGCCCGCGCCCGGGGCGAGACCCAGCTGGTGGTCGGGGACCTGACCATGGATGAGGACGCGCGGGAAGTCCGCCGCGGGGATGAGCTGATCGACCTGACGGCGACCGAATTCGAGCTGCTGCGGTTCCTGATGCGCAACCCGCGGCGGGTGCTGTCCAAGGCCCAGATCCTGGACCGGGTCTGGAACTACGACTTCGGCGGCCAGGCCCACGTCGTGGAGCTGTACATCAGCTACCTGCGCAAGAAGATCGACGCGAACCGCGAGCCCCTGATCCACACCGTCCGCGGCGTCGGCTACGTGCTCAAGCCCGCAAGCTGAGGATCCCCTGATGAGTGAGGCCGGCGGCGAGGCCGGCCGGCGTACTGCGGCCACCCGGTGGCTGGCCGGCCGCACCCTCCGGGGCCGGCTTATCGCCGGCCTCGTCACGCTGCTCGCCCTCGCGTGCGCCGCCGTCGGTCTCGTCACCTACCTGGTCTTGCACAAGGCACTGATAAGCCAGCTCAACACGCAGCTGGCCGCGACGAGCAACCAGTACGGCCAGTGCCTGGAGTCCGGCACGCCAGAGGACGGGCATGTGCAGCCCTCTCCCGAGGGCAAACCGCGGGCGGACAGCGACCACGACAACGACAACGTCCCAGGCGGGGGGGCGCTGTGCGGGAAGCGCACTGGCCCGGAGACGTTCAGCGCCTGGATCGACGGGGCGGCGGTGCAGAACCCGGCCCTGGCCAACGGCCGTACCCACCTGGACACGGCTGATGTGGCGGCGATCAAGGCCGTGCGCAGTGCGTCCGGCCCCGTCACGGTCTCCTTCTCGAGCCTGGGTACCTACCAGCTGATGGCCAGCCCAGGCCGGGACGGCACCACGAACATCACCGGCCTGCCGCTGGCGCCGGTCGATTCCACCCTGCGCGACGTGGGCATCGCCGAGCTCGCCGTCTTCTCGGCCGCGCTGGTGCTGACGGGCTTGCTGGGCACGGGGTTCGTGCGGTTGTCGCTGCGGCCGCTGCGCCGGGTGGCGGCGACCGCGACCCGGGTCACCCAGCTGCCGCTGGCCAGCGGCGAGGTCACGCTGCCCGACCGGGTCCCCGGCGCCAACCCGCGCACCGAGGTCGGCCAGGTCGCGGTGGCGTTCAACCGGATGCTCGGCCACGTCGAGTCGGCCCTGGGCCGCCGCGCCGCCAGCGAGGCCCGGCTGCGCCGCTTCGCCGCCGACGCCAGCCACGAACTGCGCACCCCGCTCGCCGCCATCCGCGGCTACGCCGAACTCGCACGGCGCCACCCCGGCCCCGTCCCCGCCGACATCGAGCACGCGCTGCGCCGCGTCGAATCAGAATCCGAGCGGATGAGCGTGCTGGTCGACGAGCTGCTGCTGCTCGCCCAGCTGGACGCCGGCCGCCCGCTGGCCCGCGAGCCCGTCAACCTGACCCGGCTGGCCATCGACGCCACCAGCGACGCCCGCGCCGCCGCCGCCAGCCACCGCTGGCTGCTGGAACTGCCCGGCGAGCCGGTGCTGGTCCGCGGCGACGAGCACCGGCTGCACCAGGTCCTGGCCAACCTGATGAGCAACGCAGCCAAGCACACCCCGGCCGCCACCACCATCACCGTCGCCCTGGCCGCCGGCCCCGCCCCCGGCACCGTCGAGCTGACCGTCACCGACAACGGCCCCGGCATCTCCCCGCAACTGCAGCCCGCCCTGTTCGAGCGGTTCGTCCGCGGCGACTCCGCACGCTCACGCGGCACCGGCAGCGCCGCCAGCACCGGCCTCGGCCTGGCCATCGTCGACGCCGTCACCACCGCCCACGGCGGCCACGTCCAGGTCCACAGCAAACCAGGCCACACCCAGTTCACCATCACCCTGCCCCGCCTGGACGGCTGAGGCCGGTGCCCGTCGCCGGTTCATAGCCAGGGCAGAGACCCGTCCCAGTGCTGGTCCAGTCGCGGCGGCCACGGTGGGAGCATGACCTCCCCGCCGTCCCTGTCCCCCGCCACCACCGGCCCGCGCCGGGGCGGGGCCGGCCGCTCCCGGCCCGGCCGGCTGCCCCGGCTGCTGCGCGGCCCTGCGGCCGATCCCCGCTGGGCCCGCCCGTCCCTGCTCGCCCTGCTGGCGCTGACCGCCCTGCTGTACGCGGCCGGGCTGAGCCGCAACGGCTGGGCCAACGACTTCTACTCCGCCGCCGTGCAGGCGGGCACCAAGAGCTGGCCACACCTTCGGCGGTGGCTCCGGGGACGCGGCGCGGATCACCTCCTGGGTGCAAGCGCACTTCACCAAGCAGACCGTGGATGGCGTGACCGTGTACAACCTGGCCCGCCCGGCCAGTTCCTAGCGACCCCCCCCGCGGCGCGGGGGTAGGCGGCGGGAGTGATCCCGTAGCAGTCGGGACCAGCGAGCGGCACCCGTGATCCGTCCGGTCGGGACCAGCCATGCGTTCTGCCTGAGTGGCGCTGGCTGAACGGCGCGTGGCCGGCTGGTTCAGTCCGGCCCGGGTGCGGCCCCGGGGCGGGCGCACGGCTGGCCCGCCAGGTCGAGCAGGTCGTCCAGCACCACGCCGAACGAGCGCGCCGGGAGGGTCAGATGACCCTCGCCGCCGGCCAGGTGGGTCCGCGCTCCCGGGATGTGAGCCGCGAGCCAGGCGCCGTGCCCGAACGGGACCATCCGGTCCTCGTCCCCCTGCCAGATGGCGACCGGGACGGCGCCAGCCTGATCAACCGGGAAACCCCAGTCGCCGACGAACGCGAGGTCGTCATCCCGCCAGCCGGCGATGCCGGCCCGCAGCGCGGCCCGGAAGGAGCCGGCCAGGTAGTCCGCGAACTCCGCGGTGACCACGGAGCGGTCCGCGGCGGCGATCAGCCCGCCCAGCTCGTCGGCCACCTCCTGGCCGGTGACCTGCCCGAGTCCGGCCGAGGCCTCCTCCAGAAACGCGGTGAGCCGGGCCTCGCCCAGCCTGGCCGCGGCGAATTCGGCCACGTTCTCCGGGCCCATCCCGGCCGTCCAGTCCAGGCCCGCGGCCTGGGCCGGTGCCACCCCGGCCAGCGAGGCCGCGGCCAGGCACCGGCCGGGCAGCAGCGCCGCGCAGGCCGGCGGTGAGCACCTCCAGCCGCCGGCCGTCCGGGGTGGCCAGGACATGGGTTCCGCGCGGCTCGTCCGGCATGCCGGCCAGCCTAATCCGGGGTCAGGGCAGGCTGTCCAGCCGCACGGCCTGGACCTGGGCCGACTTGGTGTTGGTGACGAGCAGCGTGCCGCGGCTGACCGCGAACTGCCGGGGCTGCAACCCGGACTGGACGTAGCCGAGCAAGGCGGGCTTACCGGCCAGGGCCTTGCTCACATTGACCACCGCGAGGTTGGGCGTGGACCCCGGCTGGGCGACCTTGTTGGAATCGGCGACCACGATCCGGCTTCCATGGCTGATAACGGCCAGCCCGAGCGGTGACTGGCCTATGGCGACCCGGGCGAGCAGGGCGTGGCCGGGATCGCTGAGCAGCTTGGCCGTGGAGAACCCGAGCAGCGCGTTGGAGCCGACCGCGGTGACCCACAGATGCTGCCCGCCGTCCGAGATCACGATGCGATTGGGCTTGCAGCCGGCCGGGATCGTCTTCATCATCGCCGAGCCCGGGTGCTGCTCGGCCTTGGCCACGTCGATGACGCTCAGCACGCCGGCACCAGGCGTGGCGGGGTTGGCCTGCCCGCTGGCCACGTAGGCGTGGCCGCCGTCCGGGGCCATCGCGATCCCGATGGGCTGGGGGCCCACCTTGATCAGCCCGACGAGGTCGTCAGGCCCGAAGCCGGACGTGAGCGCGCGCTTCAGGTTGAACACCCCCACGTGCGCGGAGTTCTGGAAGGTGACGAACGCGTACCGCCCGTTGGGAGTGATCGCGACGTCTTCCGCGTGCTGCTGGCCCGGGCTGGTCAGTGACCCCAGAGGGCTGGCCCCCGCCTGCTGCTCCAGGGAGCTGACCTGGAAGACGGTGATTCCGCTGCCCCCGGTGACCACCAGGTGGCGTCCGTCCGGGGTGAGCGCCTCCCCCTGGGCGTGCGAGAGCGTGCTGCTCCACATCAGCGACGGCACGGCCTTGGATGTGTTCATCACGGCGAGGCCGTTGCCGGCGCCCGACACGAACGCAAAGCCCGGGACGGTGGCGACGTCGAAAGGGTTCCCGCCCGTCTGCACCATATGGCTGGTGACGTGGTCCAGCTGCGAGCCCTTGGCCGCACGGGTGGTGCACCCGGGAACCTCTACCGGCTTTGTCTGCGACGACCCGACGGTCTTGGCATTCCCGGTCGAGAAGGGCTTGACTACCACGAACACGGCCGCCACCACGATCACGACGACGCCCAGGGCGAGCAGGGCCCACCGGCCACGATGCCCGCGGCCCGGGCCGCTGGGCGGCGGCGGAGCCACCCGGCGGAAGGCAGGTGGCGGGCCGGCCGGCGGGGCGGGATAGCCGCCCGCGGTGACCAGCGGCACGTCCCGGGTCGCGTCGGGAACCTGGGCTCCGGCGGCGGCTGCGGCCGGGGGCGGGGCCGCCTCGCCCGGGCGGGGAATCCGCGGCGGGGGCTTGCGGTACAGCGAATCCCAGGGCGCGGGCTCACCCGCCGGGGCCCCACCATGCGCGGGCTCACCCGCCGGGGCCCCACCATGCGCGGGCTCACCCGCCGGGGCCCCACCATGCGCGGGCTCGCCCGCCGGGGACGCACCGGGCGCGGTCTGCGGCCGTGCTGTCTCCGGAGGTGGGTCCTCATACCGCGGGGTCTCGCCAGAGGCAGGCCCGGCCAGCTCGGTGGCCGGGCCGTGGTCAGCCGCCGGGAGGTCCGCGGGAGGCTGGCTGGCGGCGGCCCCCGGCTCCCTCCCGGACCCGGTGTAGGTATCCCCGGGTCCGGCGGGGACGCCGCCTGGCCCGGCGGAGCTATCCCCGGGCCCGGCCTGCCCCGGATCGGCGGGTATCCCGGCGATCCGGGTGGCCTCGCGGGGCGGCGGGCCGGGGACAGCCCCAGGCCGTCCGGGGTCGGTCCCGGACGAGTCGAGCCCGCAGGCCCGGCGCAGCGCGACGGCGAATTCCGGGCAGGTGGCGTACCGCTCCACAGCCACCTTGGCCAGGGCCTTCGCCATCACCTCATCCACGGCCGCGGGCAGGTCGGGACGGCGGCTGGTCAGCGTGGGCGGCGGTGCGGAGATCTGGGCCCACATGACCGCGACCGACTCGTCCCTGACAAACGGCGGCCGGCCGGTGAGCATGGTGTACGCCGAGCACGCCAGCGCGTACTCGTCGGTCCGCCCGTCCACCGCCCGCGCCTCGATCTGCTCGGGCGCGATGTAGTCCAGCGTGCCCAGGAACTGGCCGGTCGAGGTCAGCGCGCTAACCGACAGGGCCCGCTTGCTCAGGCCGAAGTCGGACAGGTACGCGTGGCCGGGGTGGCCTCCCCCGCCCGCCGCGTCCAGCAGGATGTTGCCCGGCTTGACGTCCCGGTGCACCAGGCCGTGTGAATGAGCCGCCTCCAGGGCGGCCGCGACCTGGGTGATGATGTGGCAGGCCCGCACGGCGGATAGCGGTCCCTCGGTTTCGACGAGTTCCTGCACGTTCGGGCCGTGCACGAAGCGCATCGCGATGAACAGCACCCCGTTGGCCTCGCCCGCTTCGAAGATCGGGATGATGTTGGGGTGGTCCACCGCGGCCGCCGTGCGCGATTCCCGGATGAACCGCTGCCGGAACGCCTCGTCGCGCGCCAGCTCGGGCGCCAGGACCTTGATCGCTACCGGGCGCTCCAGCCTCGTGTCGTAGGCGCGGTAGACCACGGCCATGCCGCCCCGCCCGATCTGCTCATCGAGCCGGTACGAGGCCAGGCGGGATCCGACGCCGAACCCGCCAAACGCCGGGGTTTCGTCAGCCACCGCGGCCCCCTGCCCACGCGTGCCGAAGCCAGCTCTCGGGAATCTCACTGGCCACACTGATTACCCGGGGTACTTTACTTTCCCTTGGTCCATAGTTCCCGCGCATCCCCCGGGCCGAACGGCGTCCGGGGCTTTGATAGTCATTCGTTGCCTCATGGCCAGCCCCGGCGGACGCGCCGCCGGCCTCCCGCGGCCGCCCCGGCCGGGTGGCCGCAGACGGCCGCGGCCAGCCCCGCGCCGTCCGGTCCCGCCGTGCCCGGCCCGGACGCGCCGGCTACTGAACGACAAGGCCGCCCCGAAACGATCGTTATGTAATAGTAACGAGTATCTAAGCAACGTTTCGACGGTTATCTGGCTTTGAAAAGCCGGTCATGGTCTTTCCCGGACATTGGCAGTACCGTCTTTCCGAAGAGATTGGCTGCGCGTCCCGGGCCAGGAAACGGGGCGGGGGAAACTGTGGAGGTGTCCATGAAACGGACTGGCTGGCGTGCCCGCTGGGCGGCGATAGCGGCGGCGGGTTTAGCGGCAGCAGCAGTATGCGGACCGGTGGCCGCCGCGGGGGCGGCCCCGGCCACAGGCCCGCGGGTCAAGCTGATCGTGGCCCAGAACAATGTCACCGTCCCCCGGTACGGCCACCGGGTTTACCTGGATCCTGGCATCTGGGTGGCGTCACTCGGTTCACCCTTCGAGCTCGACGTGCAGCGGCCGGACTACCCGGCGCCGCTGTCCCTCACCCAGGTCGTCCACCTTCCCGGCGGCGGCACCCAGCGGATCCCCTGGCCGGCCAGCCTCCTCGGAACGATTCCGACCGGCCTGCCACACTTTGCCCGCATGACCGTCAAGAATTCCAGCGGCAAGGTGGTGGCGTCGAGCCGCTTCGAGTTCTGCCCGAACGATTACAACCCGGAACGGGCTTCGCCCAACAGCCCGGCCACCTCCCCGTACCCACAGGAGTGCGTCGGCGATCCATTCCCGAAGTCGCTGATCTGGGGCGTGGCCAAGGGCTGGGCCGTCGACCCCGCCTCGCAGGGCGGGCAGGGGATGAAGCTGGCGCTCGGGCGGTACACGGTCACCGAGACCATCATGCCCACCTACGTGCGGCTGCTGAACATCTCACCCGCCGACGCCTCGGCGAGCGTCAAGATCAAGGTGGTGAAGGCCTCGGGCTGCTGCGGTCTGGCCGCCAGGGCCAGGGCGGCCGGGACCGCGCATCGCCCGCAGAGCCGGCCATTGCGGTCCGCGCCGGCCGTACCCACCCTGGCGAACCCGCCGGCCAGTACGCAGCCGGATCTGGTCCCGCTCCCGTCCTGGGGCATCTCGGTCGACCACATCAAGAAGACGAAGACGCACCCAGCGTCCGACCAGCTCGACTTCGGCGCCACGGTGTGGGACGGGAACGCCCCGCTGGATGTCGAGGGCTTCCGGTCCCACGGCTCACCGATCATGAAGGCCTATCAGTATTTCTGGCAGGACGGGCACATCATCGGCCGGCTGCGCGCCGGGACCATGGGATTCGACTCGAAGAAGGGCCATAACCATTGGCACTTCGAGCAGTTCGCCCGGTACCAGCTGCTCAATTCCGCTCAGCAGCCAGCCGTGCGGAGTCACAAGGTGGGCTTCTGCATCGCCCCGACCGACCCGGTCGATCTGCTGGAGCCCAACGCGGTATGGCAGCCTTCCTTCCTCGGGTTCGGCTTCCAGTGCGGGTCAACGACCGCCCTGTGGGTGCAGGAAATGATGCCGGTCGGCTGGGGCGACACTTATTTCCAGTCGGTTGCCGGGCAGTCGTTCAACATCACCGGCGTGCCGAACGGCACCTATTACATCCAGGTGACCGCCAACCCGCTGAAAGTCCTGCATGAGAGCGACACCAGTAACGACGTCTCGCTCCGCCAGGTCATTCTCGGCGGCAAACGAGGCCACCGGACGGTACGGGTGCCCGCTGTGAACGGCATCGACCCCGAGGGCTGAGACGCGAACGCCGGGCCAGCATTCCCCGGCGTGAGAGTCGAACCCGGGCTGGCCCAGGTCATACCTGGGCCGGCCCGGGCGTGGCCAGCTCCGCGGTGAGCGCGGGCCAGGCGTCCGGGTCGTGCCCGGGGACCAGCCGGTAGCCGCGCTCCGTGGCGATCCGCTTGAGCTTGCGGATCTGGGCCACGCTCTGCTCCGCCGAGGCCTCGATCCGCCCGCCGACGGCGACCTCCCGTTCGATGTTCTCGGTCAGGTCGGCCGCGTCGAACGCGAAGACGAACCCCCCGCCGCCCGCGGACGGGTCGATCCGCACCACGAAACTCTGGTGACCCGGGGTGTGCCCGGCGGTCAGTACGGCGGTCACACCGGGCACGATCTCCGTGTCGCCCTCGGCTGCCCGCCAGTCGATCCGCGGGTCGTCGAAGTCGACCCGGAACATGCCGTTCGCTTCAGGGCGGGGGGGCGCGGACATGCCGTAGTCGAGTTCGGACCGCTGGATGTGCACCGGCACCCGGCCGGCGAAATGCTTGAGGCCCCCCGCGTGGTCGTAGTGCAGGTGACTGACGGCGACCGCGTGGACGCCGGCCAGGTCCACGCCCGCCGCGTACAGCGCCTCCGCCAGCGGCTCGCCGGGGCCGGGCAGCACCGGCTGGACCAGCGGGTCCCCGTGGAACCGGGCGCGCAGCGCCGGATCGGTGATCAGCGCGGTGTTGTAGCCGGTGTCCAGCAGCAGCCAGCCGCCGTCGCACAGCAGCAGCACGCCGGGTACGGGCTCGCGCAGCATCTCGTCATCGGGCGCCCCCTCCACGGACACGGACCTGGGCAGGTCCGCCCAGCCCAGGGTGAGCGGGATGATGCGGCGGACCCCAGCAGTCACGGCGCTCTCCTTCCGGGCGAGGACCCTGGCTGAATTCTGCCCCCGCCGCGGGGACGGTGTCTGCCGGGCGGAGCCGGCGAGGGGCCCGCGGACATGGATCAGCCCCGGCAACGCCGTCGTTGCCGGGGCCGTTCCGGTCAGGCGGTCAGTTGCTTCTCTTCCAGGTGACTGTGAATGTGTTGTTCCCGCTGAGCCCGGAGACCGAGTCCTTGGCCCGGCCGGAGCCGTCCACCATGATGATCTGCGTCGGGCTGTGGCTCCCGATCGCCGAGCCGTTCACCGTGGCGCTGGTGAACTTAACCGGGCTGAAGTGGGCCAGGGGCAGGATGCCGCCGCTGGCCGTGCAGCACGGTGCCTCCGCGATCACCTCGGCCGAGGAGTTCGCCGCGCCCGAGAGCGACGCGTGCACAGTGCGGGTCCAGCCCTTGGTGGTGTCCTTCAGGACCAGCGTGTAGTGGCCGCCGCCCGTGGAGGTGACCGAGCCGTAGAACTTGTCCCCAGGACTCACCGGGTTGCTGAAGTTGACCGGGAAGTTCGGGTACATCTCGTACCAGGAGTAGTACTCGGGCGTGCTGCCGGAGCAGTCCACCTCGCTGCCGGTCTGCTCAACGGTGCTGCTGTTGTAGCCGTCGAGCCCGACCCAGAAGCTGGAGTACTTGGCGGACCCACTGCAGGTGCCGGTCGGCTCGTTCCACGTCGCGGACACGCTGGTGTAGGGGCCGGTGGTGGCGGCGTAGCCGGACCAGTTGGTGCTCGAAGCCGCGTTCGCCGGGCCGCCGTGCGCGACTAGGGGCCGGGTGCCGTGACCGCCTGGGCGGATGAGGTGCACGGCGGGCCTGATCAGGTGGGTAGCGTGCTGTGCGGCAGGTGCTGCGGAGGCCGTTCCGGCCGCCGCCACCGACCCGAGCACGATGCCCAGGCCAGCGAGCGGGATGCACCATTTCCGTAGCATGTAGCTCCTCCTGCGGGTAGCGGGGGGCGCAGTGACGCTGGGCGGGCAATGTCGTTACCGGGACTCAGCACCGCTGCTGGGGTTGCCGCGAAGGTACGCTGCGCGACAGTAAAGAAGAAACCACGGATAGGTAAAGCTCTGGCATCCGGGCCGTCACCCAGCGGCCAGGCCGGACGGATCGAGGTGATCCGGGCGCAGGTCAGCGAGGTCCACCACACGGTCGCAGAGCTGCGCGACTTCCGGGTCGTGAGTGGCCAGGATCAGCGACCTCGCGGGGGCCGGGGGCTCCGGGGGCCGTCCCCCGGGAAAACGGGGCGGGGGGTCGCTCCCCGGGGCCAGCAGAGTCCGGGCGCCCGCGAGCCCCAGCATCTGGCTGAGCACCAGCTCCCGTGAGGCACTGTCCTGCTCGGCGGTCGGCTCGTCCGCGATGAGCACGGCGGGCCCGGTGGCCAGGGCCCGGGCGACCGCCACCCGCTGCTGCTGCCCGCCGGACAGCTCGTCCGCCAGCTGCCCGGCATGTTCGGCCAGGCCCAGCGAGGCGAGCGCCTCCTGGGCCGCCGCCGCGGCCCGGGCGGGCGGCGTGCCGGTGGCGAACAGGGCGATCTCGATGTTCTCCGCCGCGGTGAGCAGCGACACCAGGCCGTGGCCTTGGAGCACGGTGGCCACGCCCGGAGGGACCTGTCCCGCAACGACTGGCACCCCGTCCAGCAGCACCTGGCCGGCCCCGGGCGCGGCCAGCCCGGCTAGCAGCATGAGCAGGCTGGTCTTCCCCGAGCCGGAGGGCCCGACCACAGCTACCCGCTCCCCCGGCCGGACGGTAAGGTCGAAGTCGGCCAGCAGCAGGCGGCCGCCGATCGCGTAGCGCAGGCCCCTGGCCTCGAGGACGCTCACCGGACCGCCCCGGGGCCGGGGAGGCCCGCGCCACCGGGACCGGGGTCCTCGTCAGGACCGGGGTCCTCACCGGGACCCCGGTGCCCGGCGGAGTCCCCGAGGTGGTGCGGATCTACCTGGTGCAGGAACACGCCGTGCTCGTGGCGTTCAGCCCGGGCCAGCGATCCGGGGGGGAAAAGGTCGGTGAGCTCGGCCGGCAGCTGGAGCGCCCCGTCCCGGCCGACCACCACGTACTCCTGTCCGGCCAGGCCCTCCGCGCCGACCCGGCCGTCCCTGATCGTGATGGTGCGGCCCAGCGCGGCGGCCACGGCCGGGTCGTGGGTCACCGCGACCACCGTCGTGCCCAGGCTGGTGTTCGCGTCGCGGATGAGCTCGATCACCGCAGTGGCCGAGACGGGGTCGAGCTGGGTGGTCGGCTCATCGGCCAGCAGCAGCCCGGGCTCGTTCGCCAGCGCGACCGCCAGGGCAAGCCGCTGCTGCTCGCCGCCGGACAGCCGCCGGCCCGGCGGTGCGCCACCCCGGTCAGGCCCACCCGGTCCAGCAGTTCCGCGGCCCGCCTGCGCCGGGCCGCCGCGCTCCGCCGGGCAGGCGCCTGGGCGAACAGCAGGTTGCCCAGGGCGCTCTGGTACGGCAGCACGTTGCGGGCCGGGTTCTGCAGCAGCAGCCCGACTTCGGTCAGCCGGAACCGGGCCAGCGCACCGGCGCCGAGGTCGGTGAGCCGCCGGCCGTTGATCTCCACCCGCCCCGCGGTCGGCCGCAGCAGGCCGGCCAGATGCCAGAGCAGGGTGGTCTTGCCCGCCCCCGACGGGCCGAGCAGCGCCACCATCTCGCCGGGCCTGACGGTCAGATCCACCCCGCGCAGCGCGGCCATCTCGGAGCCCGGGGTCCCGTAGACGTGCACCAGGTTGTCACAGCGAACCACGAGCGGCGGGACGGCCGGCTGGCCCGCGGACGGCCGGGCCGTAGGGAGCACGGTCACGGCTCGGCCTCCCGGAGCAGGTCCGGCTGGACCGACCGGACCAGCAGCATGCTGGCCGTCACCGCCGCCAGCACCAGCACCAGCAGCGCGGCCCCGACCAGCAGGGCCAGGGTGGCGAACGGCGGCAGGTAATCCAGCGGCGGGGCCGGCGGCTGGCTGATGAACTCCGGGACACTGCGGACCGCCAGCACCGTGGCCCCGAATCCGGCGGCGAGGCCGATGACGACGCCGAAGCCGAGCACGATGGCCTGCTCGGCCAGCAGCGACGCACGGATTGAACGGCGCGTGACGCGGCTGGCGAGGAGGGCTGCGTACTCATGCCTGCGCCTGCGGCCCGAGGCGTACAGGCCGGTGATGGCGGCGCCAGCGGCGAGCGCGGCGGCCGCCGCCGCATCGGCCAGGAAGAGCACGGTGGCCAGCGCGGGCCCCTGCCGGATCAGCTGCGCCCGCGCCGCGGAGGCGGTGATCATCCCGTTGATCCGCACTCGGGCCGAGAGCAGCGCCGGGCGCACCCGGGCCAGCGCGCCCGGCGCCAGCCACACCTGCTGGCTGGCGTAGGCGGGCGTCCCGCCCGCGGCCCGTTCCGCATATGTGCGGTCGACGACGACGCCGTTGGCGGGCGCGCCCGGGATGGCCACGGCGATGCCCACCGGGCGGACGTACAGCGGGCTGCTGTCCAGGCCGGCGACCTGGGCCGCGCGTGTGCCGCCGGGCAGTATCCCCCGCGCCACCAGGGCCGGCAGCGGGTACGGCCGGTCCACGGGGCTCACGGCGGGATTCACCCCCGGCTGGGACTTGAAGGCCCAGGCCAGCCCGGCCGGGCCGGGGCGCAGGGTTCCTTTCTCGGTCCCGCTCGACCGCCATCGTCCGGGCGTGCTCAGCCCGGCGCCGGCCGGCGCCCACCGGCCATGGCCGGACCGGACGTCGATGCTGGCCAGGGTGAGGGATCCGGCGATCGGGATCGGGCTGATCACGGGTCCCGATGGTGGGGGCGCGAAGATGGTCACGTTGGCCAGCAGGCACGGACAGCCGGTCAGCTGGGCGGTGGCCGAGCGCGAGCCGCTCACCGGGCCGAGATACACGGAAGTCTGCCCGACGGCGCCCACCCCCTGCTCGTACACGTCGAGGACCAGGGTGCCGCCCGCGGGCCTGATCCCGCTGGCCCTGAATCTGACCCGCACCTGGCTGCCGCGCAGGATGACCGGCGGCGGAGCGGGCGGGTGGAGTGCGCGGGTCAGCGAGCTGAGCGGCCGGCCATCCGCCCAGCCCGGCCGCCAGGCCGCGATGTGCGCGAACCGCGGCGGGTCCACCGCCATCAGGACCTGCCCGGCGCTGCTGCCGGCCAGGTTGGTGTACTCGTCGACAGCCATGGCCTGCCGCCCGCCCGGATCGATCCGGTCCACGATCGCGGCCAGGCTGTGACCGGCCGGCGGGACGACCGAGAGCACGGTGGCCGCGCCGACTCGTGCGTCCGCCACCGCCCTGATGTTGGCCACGCTGACCGACCAGATCCCGGCGGCGAACCCGGCCAGGGCGAACGCGGTGGCGAGCACGATCGTGGTACGCATCCCGCCGGGCCTGCGGGCCACGTGGCGGAGGGCGAGGAACGGCCCGATCCGGCCGCTGCGCCGGGTGCTCCGGAACCCGGCCCGGCAGGCGATGATCAGCAGCCTGGAGGCGGCCACCGCGACCGCGATACCGAGCAGCCCGGGCAGCAGCAGGCCGAGCACCCCCCGGCGCGCCGAGCCGATCTGCCCGCTCACCCGCAGCTCGATAAGCCCGGCCACGGCCGCGGTGATGAGGATGGCGTCGAGTACCCACCCTCGCTGTGCCGCACTGCGGCTGGCCCGCTGCCACTGCTCGACCACCGACCGGCTCAGGGTCCGCCGCGCCGTGGCGGCCACCGCGGCCACGCCCCCGGCCGTCGCCACGATGGCCGCCAGCCAGGACGCCGCGGGCAGCGCGACTGGAGTACCGGGACGGAACAGGATGTGCCCGAGCCCGGTCGTGATCGCCCAGCCGGCCAGGACACCGACCGGCAGCGCCACGGCAAGCAGGATCACCGGCTCACCCAGGGCGAACGTGAGCGACCGCCACCGGCCGCGGCCGCGCATCTTGGCCAGCGCCACCTCGGGGCCCCGGGCTTCGGCGGCGTCCGCGACGATCAGGAACAGCAGCAGCCAGGCCAGCAGCAGCAGCTGGGCGGTGATCAGCACCACCGGGACCAGGATCGCCCGCCAGCTGGCCCGGACCGTGCCCAGCGTGGCCGGCAGGGACGTGGTGGTGGTCGCGCCGTCGTTCGTCAGCTCGCGGTTCAGGGTCAGCCCGGTGACCGCGGTCTGCACCAGCGCGACATCGGGACCCGTGAGATGCGCGGGGAGCAGCGAGAAGTCGGCGTAGTCGGTGCCCTGGACGGCTCCAGGGACCACGCCCATCGTGGCCAGCGGGGTGAACATCGCGTCGTACGGGGTCCCGGGGCGGTTGGGGCCGTAGGCCGTCTCGTAGGGAAAGTAGCGGCTCCCCGCCTCGAACCAGTACCGGGTGCCCGCGGCCGTCACCGTGATCTGGTACTGGCCGGTGATGACCAGATATCCCCAGGTCGGCACGGCGACGCGCTGGCCGGTGTGCCAGTGCAGCAGGAAGGCCAGGGACTGGCTCACCGCCACCTCGCGCGGTGCGCGGGGGCAGTGGCCGGACGTGAAGCGCAGGTGGGCACAGACGCCGGTGCGGTAGACCAGGGGAATCGTCTGGCCGCCGGCCTGCACGGTGGTCTCCGCGGCCAGGACGGGCGGCCCGAATAGCCGGTGCAGGGTGGCCGTACCGCCGAGGTACTGGGCCAGCAGCCCCTGGGCCTGCTGGGCCACCCCGTCGACCGCGTTGACGGAGCCGGACTGCGCGACCTCCAGGCCGCGGCCCGGGGCGGGCGCCGTGCCCACCGTGTCCTGGACGACGGACGACTGGGCGGCGGCGTAGTAGGCCGGCCCGATGCTGACGGCAGCGACGGCCACCACCGCCACCAGGAGGATGTTCAGTGATATCCCGGCGCGGTGCAGCAATCCCCGCAGTGCGGCGAGCAGCCCCGTCATGGTGAGCGATCCTAGGGAAGCCGGTCCGCGGGCTCATCACCGCCCGCCTGGCCGCGGCTTGCGCGCACGTCAGGGCCGGGCCTGCGCGAACGTCAGGCCCGGGCCCGTGGGGACGTCAGGCCCGGGTCAGGTGGAGGCCTCCGGTTCCGCCTGCCAGCGGGCGGGCGCAGGTTCGGCGTGCTCCTGCGCGGGGGCGAGTCCCGGTGCCCGCTGACCGTCGGTGAGGGAGTCCGCGACCTGGGATACCAGTGACCTGAGCGTCGCGGCGGCCGCCCGGTGAAGCAGGGTACGGTCGAGGGCCGCGCCCACCCCGCCGAGCGGCGGACGGTACGCGCCGGTCAGGGCCAGCTTGCAGCGGTCCTCACCGCTGGGGGTCAGCACCAGGTTGGCGTCCAGGACCGGGAACAGCCGACCTGCCGCCCCGGTGGCCTCCCAGCGCAGCGGGAGCACCACGGTGTCCTCCCGCGGCACCGGCTCCAGCAGCTGCACCCGGACCAGCTTGGACGCGCCGAGCACCGCGCCGAAGGGCCCGACCCGGATCAGACCGTCCAGGCCCTCGGCGTATGCCCGCGCCGACGGGCCACTCAGCCACCCCCCGCTGCCCAGCACAGCCAGCTTCGCCCGGGCCCTGGCAAAGCCCATGCTCAGCTCGACCTCGTGGCTCGCGAACATGTCCCTAAGTGAGCCACCGTAAACCGCCGGGACACGAGGGACTAAAGTCACATGACCGCCGCCGAATGGCCCCCCCCCCCGGCCCGCTCACCCGGCCACCTCCCGTGGTCAGAGAGCCTGGCGTCGCCGGAGGTAGGTGAAGGCGGCCCAGCCCACCGGGACGGGCAGCCAGAACGTGAGCAGCCGGAACAGCAGCACCGCGCTGACCGCGGTGGCTGCCGCCATCCCGGTCGCCGTGAGCCCGGCCGCCAGCGCAGCCTCGACCGCCCCGAGCCCGCCGGGCGTGGGCACTACCGAGCCCAGGGCACTTCCGGTCAGGTAGACCACGGCGGCGCTGGTGATCGCGAGGGACCCGCCGAACGCGCGCACGCAGGTATCCAGGCAGAGGATGTAGCAGGCGGTGAGCATGAGCGCCCCGCCGATGCCCTCCGCCAGTTTGCGCGGCTGCTGGAGCACCACGAGCAAGCGGGGCAGCACCTGGCCCAGGGCCGGCGCAAGCCGGGCCCGCAGCAGCCGCCGGCCGCGCGGCACCGCCGCCACGACGAGCGCCGCCACCACGAGCCCGGCGATCACGAAGTACACCCAGGTGGGCGGGCGCAGCGAATGACTGCGCGCGCCCGTGATGGCCAGGAAGACGACCAGCAGCGTGATGTGCAGAACGAACGCCACCACCTGCGCGACCCCGACGCTGGCCGCAGCGACCGCCGGGGAAACCTTGTTGCGCTGCAGGTAGCGGACGTTGAGCGCGGCGCCGCCGACCGCGGCGGGCGTCACCAGGGTGACAAACGACCCGGCCACCTGGGCCAGCATGGTCCGGATGAAGTTCAGCCGCTCCGACACGAACCCGGACAGCGACCATGCGGCGGCGACGTAGGTCAGCACCGACAGGCCCAGGCCGGCCAGTATCCACAGCGGGCTGGCCTGTCGCAGCAGCGTCGCGAAGTTGACCCGCCCCAGCTGAACGATCAGCAGGTAGCCCGCGAGGATCGTGGCCGCCAGCGTGACCAGGGTGCGGAGGCGGATGCGTTCCAGCTGGACGGGCGGGACCTCGGCCGCGTCCTCGGGCACGGTAGCCAGCAGCCGCTTGCGGAGCGCGGGCAGCACGTCCTTGTCCCGGCGCAGCGCGGACCTGGTGGAGCGGGAGAGCGCCACCGGCTGCAGGAGCGGGACCAGCGCTACCACCCCGGCCGGCCCGAGCTTGCGCAGCGCCAGGTCCGCGGCGCGGTCCGGCCCGACCAGCGCCGCCAGCTCGGCGAGCAGCTGGCACAGGTCCAGCCGGATTTGCAGGTCGCTGGCGGCCACGTCGCCCCCGCCCGGGTCGAGCAGGACGACCCGCCCGGCACCGTCGAAAAGGATCCGGTCGGCGGTCAGCGAGCGGTGAGCCACCCGGTGGGTGTGCAGCCGGTCCACCGAAATCCAGACCGATTCCAGCTGCGCGTCGGTCAGTGTCCCGGCCAGGTCGGCCAGGGCGGTCCCGTGGTGCACCTCGGTGGCCAGCGCGAGAGCTTCCGGGCCGACCCGCAGCAGGGCGCGCAGCCGGGGTGTGGGCACCCTGGCGTCCTCCACCGCGTACGTGAGCAGCGCCGTGCGCTCCGCCGCCCGGTCAGTGGTGAGCGGCGCCCGCCGGGAGACCTGCCCGCGCAGCCGGATCAGCCGGTACACGCGGTACAGCGCTCCAGCCGCCTGCTGATCGCGGTCGAACACCCGGACGTCGAGCCGCTCACCGCCCCGGGTGACCGCGGTGTACCGCCGCGACGCCGGGCCCGCCCCCTCCGTCCGGCGCAGCTCGCTCACCGCCACGCCGGCCGGGGCCAGTGCGGCCGCGATCGCCTCGCCGGTGGGCCGCTGTGACATGGAACCCGCGGCGTAACGCACCGCGAGCCCGATCGCCCGGCCCAGCAGGAGCGTGATGAGCACTGAGAGGACGGTGGTCCGCAGGGTGGCCAGGCTCGCCACCGCGTACACCGCGAGCGTCAGCCAGAGCGCGTTGCGCCAGCGGGGCCGCCCGCCCAGGTCGATGATCGTGGTGTAGGCCACCAGCCCGGCCAGGTAGCCGTCGAGCAGGGCAAAGTGGCTCGCGCCGGGCGAGGACATGGCGATCGCCCGGTAGAGCTGGTCGCCGATGCCGCTGCGCAGCGCGAGCCCGGTCAGGCCGACCACGATGGCCGTGGCCACGCCGGTGACCACTGCCTCGGCCAGCCGGCGGGGCTGGCGGCGGACAAGCTGCCGGGCCGCGAGGGCCACCGGCAGCAGCACCAGGACCAGGATGGCCAGGACGCGGAGCGTGGACAGCACCTCGCCGGTCAGCCGGCGGCTCGCCCCCACGACGTCGGTCTCCACGCCGGTCGTGGTGGCCTTGGCCAGCAGGCCGGCCGCGACCAGCACGGCTATCCCGAAGCAGGCGGCCGCGCAGCGCAGCAGGTCACCCGGGCGGCGGATCCGGCGGACCAGGTCATCCTCGACGACCACCACTGGGGCCGGCCCGGCGCCGGCAGGCAGGGCACTTTCGGGCCCGGCACCAGCGGTCCGGGCCGCGGCGAGCCTCGGGCCGCCCTGCCCGCCCGGGGCGGGCGGGGCGGGCGGGCCCGGCGGCTTCGGCGTCCGCTCGGGGGTTGTCACCTGTCGATCGTTTCACCCGGACCGGCGACCGCAGCGGCGCGGGACCTGCTCAGCGCCGCTTCCGGCCCGGGCTGAGCCCGACCAGGCGACGCCAGGCGATGAGGGTGAACACCAGGGAGAGCAGCACCATCAGCCCCATGTCCATCAGCCAGACGGCTGGCTTGTGGTCCCAGACCGGGTCGGGGAGCCCGCTGACCGGGGGCGAGATCACGTTCAGTTTGACGGTGGAGGCGGTGGACGCGAACCCCCACCGGGACGGCGCGATCCAGGACAGCTGGTTCAGCCCGATCTTCCCGTTGAGCGGCAGCACCCCGCCGGACAGGATGACCTGCGCGATGGCCAGCATCACCAGCAGCGGCATGGCCTTCTCGGACGTGCTCACGATCGAGGAGATGAGCAGCCCCAGCGCCATCGAGGCCAGCGACAGCACCACGATCGCGAGGGCTATCTCCACCAGCGGCAGCGACTTCAGCAGGGAGCCGTGGGCGGGCATCTGCCGCCCGAACAGGCCCAGCACCACCAGCAGCAGCGCCTGGATCCCGCTGATGAACCCCAGAACGATGATCTTGGAAAACAGGTAGGTGCCGGACGACAGCCCGGCGGCCCGTTCTCGGGCGTAGATGGACCGTTCCTTGACGAGCTCGCGGACCGAGTTGGCCGCCCCGATGAAACAGGCCCCGATGATCAGCACCAGCAGCAGGGATTCGGCGTCGCCATTGGTCCCTGGCTTGCCCGCCAGGCCCTCGGGAGCCGGGACCGCCCGCAACAGCAGCCCGATCACGATCGGCATGATGCCGAGTACAGCCAGGTAGCTGCGATCGGAGGCGATGACGGCCAGGTAGCGCCGGCACAGGGTGGAGATCTGGGCCAGCGCGCCGCGCGGCGCGGGCGGGCGCCCCGGCGACTGCCGGTCGGCCTCCGGGATCTGCTGGGCCAGCCCTCCCGCCACGTGCTCGGCGTAGTAGGGCGACCGCCTGAAGTCCCCGGCCCAGTCGCGGTCCGGCTCGGCGTCGAAGGCCTGGAAGACCTCGGCCCAGTCCGTCTTGCCGAAGTAGCGCAGCCCCTCGGCGGGCGGGCCGTAGAAGGCCACCCGCCCGCCCGGGACCAGGACCAGCAGGCGGTCGCACACGCCCAGGTTGGCCACGCTGTGCGTGACGATGATGACGGTCCGGCCGTCCTTGGCCAGGCCGCTCATCAGCTCCATCACGGACTTGTCCAGCCCGGGGTCCAGGCCCGACGTGGGCTCGTCCAGGAACAGCAGGGACGGCTTGGTGAGCAGCTCGAGGGCCACGTTGACCCGCTTCTGCTGCCCGCCGGACATGGCCCCGGTCCGCGTTCCGCAGTGCGCCGTGAGCGAGAGCTCGTCGATGACCTCGTCCACCCGGCGGTCCCGTTCCGACCGGGAGGTGTCACCGGGAAACCGCAGCTCAGCTGCGTAACGGAGGGCCCGCTTCGGCTTGAGCTGGTCGTGCAGGATGTTGTCCTGCGGGACCAGGCCGATCCGGTGCCGCAGCTCCGCGTAGTGGGTGTACAGGTCGCGGTTGTCGTACAGGACGGCGCCCTCGGTCGCGGGGCGCGTGCCGGTCAGCGCGCCGAGCAGGGTTGACTTGCCGGCACCGCTCGGGCCGATGACCCCGACCAGGGATCGCTCGGGGATCGGGAAGCTCACGTGGTCCAGCAGGACCTTGCCGCTGGGCAGGCGCACCGTCAGGTCCTGGGCCACGAACGAGACATCGCCCTCGTCGATGAACTCGCGGAGCTCATCGCCGAACAGGCGGAAGGTGGCGCGGCCGATGCCGATCAGGTCCTGCTCGGTCACCGTGGTGGCTCTGGCGATCCGCTGGCCGTTCACGAACGTGCCGTTGTGGCTGCCCAGGTCGGCGATCTCGTACCGGCCGTCGCCGAGGTTGCGCAGCTCGGCGTGCACGCGGGACACGCTGAGGTCGGGGACGACCAGGTCGTTCTCGGGAGCCCGGCCGATGCGCAGCAGCCGGGTGGGCGCGCGCCTCACCGAGGTCGGGCGGCGGTCCACGCTGCTCATTCCGGTATTCAGGACGGTGTTCCCGGCGCCGGGCCGGTTCACCGAGCACATCATCACCGGCCCGTCATCGGGATGACCGAGCCTCAGGATGCAGTTCTGGCTGATCTCAACCTTGCCGATGCGCCGGGTGCCGAGGAAGGTCCCGTTGGTGCTGCCGGAGTCCTCGAGGATCCACGCATCGCGGTTGACCCGGAGCACGGCGTGCCGCCAGGAGACGCGGGAGTCGTTGATCACGATGTCAGACTGCGGATCACGGCCGACCCGGTATTGCGAGCCAGCACGCAGTGTCTGGTCGGATCCCTGGGTCTTCACCACGAGCACCGGGGCATCCGGCGGCGACACGAGACGGTCGTTCATTGGCCTAGTGTATGGCGATTCAGCGCGAGGTAATATAGCCGCGCCCGGCATCCAGCTTGCGGGGGTTTCATAGACTTTGCCCGATTTTGGCCAGTAGGCATATGTCTTAAATGCCCGAAACTCAAATTTTCCGCGCGAATGCCCCGTTAACCAGCAGAATGCACGGCGCGCTCGCCGGGGAGGCGCGATCGGGCACCAGCAGGCGGGCCAACGCCGGAGGCGTGGTGAGTGACGAGGCCCCCCCTGGCCGGGAAGCTGTCCGGCAACGGCCAGTGGGCTCTACGTGACCACCCGGAAGCGAGACCCGCATGCGGCCCCGCGGGGGCTCCACGATGTGGGTCACCGCCCGGGCCAGCAACGCGCTGCTGGCGTTCCCGGCCGCGCGGCGGCCCGGGGCCGGGCCCGGCCCCGGAGGCCGTAAATGTGTCCCAGCTGGGATAATCCGATTCCCAGAAAGCTGGATAACCCGCTTGTAGCCAGGGAAGATAGCAGTGGGGACGGTCCGTCGCGGGCTGACCGCAGCCCGGTGGGCACCTGCGCCCTGGACGGTCATGTCATAACATCTGCGCAACGCGGCCTGGCATCCGGCCGGGACCTGAGCACCTGGCGGCTTCCGTGAGCGAATACCCGACGCAACGCCTGCCGATCCAGCACGGAAACGGCGGCGGGTACGGCGGTCTCATCGAAGAGCCGGAGGGCCGCAGCAGCCGCACGCCCCGGAGGCGCCGCCGCTGGCCGCTCATCCTGCTCATCATCGTGGTGGTGCTGGCCGGCCTGTTCGTCGTCGTCGACCGGGTGGCCGTTCACCTGGCCGACAACGAGTTCGCCACCCAGATCCAGAAGCAGGGCTTCAGCACCAAGCCCAGCGTGTCGATCCAGGGCTTCCCCTTCCTCACCCAGGTGGCCGCCCGCGACTTCAAGGACGTCCGCATCACGGCCAACGGCGAGAAGGCCGGGCCCGTGACGGTCGACGACATCAACGCCACGCTCAGGGACATCAAGCTCAACTCCGGCTTCAACAGCGGCACGGTGTCCAGCATCGACGGCACCGGGCTGATCACGTTCGGCAACCTGGCCAAGGCCGGGTCCAGCGCGGCCGGCGTGGCCGACCTGAAGATCGCCAGGAAGAGCAACGACGAGGCGAAGATCACGGCGAACGTGGCCGGCATCTTCTCCAGCAGCGGGGTAGCGCGGGTCACCGAGTCGGGCGGCAAGATCCACGTCCGGCTCATCTCGGCGGGCGGGATCCCGGCCTCACTGCTGGGCGGCCTGGGCGACTTCTCGATCCCGCTGCCCAACCTGCCCATGGGCATGACGCTGCAGAGCGTCACGCTCACGGCCCAGGGGGCGCTGGTCCACATCACCGGTCACGACATTCCTTTCGGTAACTGACGGGCCCCTGAACGGCCCCCGCCAGATATCCCCCTGGCTGTCCGCCGCGCTCGCTGGCTAGCGCACACCCCATCGCCGGCTTACCATCGCGGTCGTGGCCATGATGTTTGGGGTCGTCAAGCGCCTGCTGCTGGGACGCCCGGTACGCAGCGACCGACTCGGTCATACCCTGCTCCCGAAGCGCATCGCGCTGCCGGTGTTCGCCAGCGACGCCCTGTCCTCGGTCGCGTACGCGACCGAGGAGATCCTGATCGTCCTGTCGGTCGGCGGTCTCGCGTTCTTCCACTACACGCCCTACATCGCGCTCGCCGTGGGCGTGCTCATGCTCGTGGTGGTGGCGTCCTACCGGCAGAACGTGCACGCCTACCCCTCCGGCGGTGGCGACTACGAGGTAGCCTCCACCAACCTTGGCCCCAATGTGGGGCTGGTGGTGGCCAGCGCGCTGATGGTCGACTACACGCTGACCGTGGCGGTGTCGGTCTCCGCCGGGGTGGCCAACCTGGCCTCGGCCTTCCCGGTCCTGGACTCCCGCGTCACGCTCATCGCCGTGCTGGTGGTGACGATCATCGCGCTGATGAACCTGCGCGGGGTCCGCGAGTCGGGTACCGCGTTCGCCATCCCCACCTACTGCTTCATCGGCGTGGTCACCCTGCTGATCATCTGGGGTCTCACCCGGGTGGGACTCGGCCATCACCTGCAGTCCGACAGCGCGGCCTACCGGATCAAGACCAGCCGCGAGTTCACCGGCGTCGCGCTGCTGTTCCTGCTGCTGCGGGCCTTCTCCTCGGGGTGCACGGCGCTCACCGGGGTGGAGGCGATCAGCAACGGCGTCCCCGCCTTCCGCAAGCCCAAGAGCAAGAACGCCGCCACCACGCTGCTCATGCTCGGCCTGATCGCCGTGGCCATGTTCGCCGGGGTCACCGCACTCGCCCTGGCCAGCCACGTGCACTACGCCCCCGCGCAGGACCTGACCGGCATGCCCCCCGGCACCACCCAGCGCACGGTCATCGCCCAGGTCGGCCGGGCCGTGTTCGGGGACACCTCGCCGCTGTTCTACGTGCTGCAGCTGTTCACCGCGCTGATCCTGGTGCTCGCCGCGAACACCGCGTTCAACGGGTTCCCGGTGCTGGCCTCGATCCTGTCCCGGGACGGGAACATGCCCCGCCAGCTGCGTAACCGCGGCGACCGGCTGGCCTTCAGCAACGGGATCCTGCTGCTGGCGGGGTTCGCGATCCTGCTGATCGTGGTGTTCCAGGCCTCGCCCACCCGGCTGATCCAGCTCTACATCATCGGCGTGTTCGTCTCGTTCGTCTGCAGCCAGACCGGGATGATCCGGCACTGGAACCGGCTGCTGCGCGGCGAGACGGACAAGGGTGCCCGGCGGCGCATGGTCCGGTCCCGGGCGATCAACACGGTCGGCGCGTGCGTCACCGCGGTGGTACTGGTCATCGTGCTGATCAGCAAGTTCGCCAGCGGGGCGTGGATCGTCGTGGTGGCCATGCCGATCATCTGGCTGACCATGCGCGGCATCCACAAGCACTACGACAGCGTCGCGGTCGAGCTGACCCCGCCGGAGGATCTCACCATCACCCTGCCGGCCCGCAACCGCACCATCGTCCTGGTGTCCAAGCTGCACCTGCCGACCCTGCGGGCCGTGTCCTACGCGCGGGCCACCCAGCCGAGCCAACTCGAGGCGGTCACGGTGGACGTGGACGAGGCGGAGACGCTCCGGCTGAAGGAGGACTGGGAGCGGGCCAACATCCCGGTCCCGCTGACCGTGGTGGCCTCGCCCTACCGGGAGATCACCCGGCCCGTGGTCGGCTACGTCAAGCGGCTGCGCCGCGAGAGCCCCCGCGACATCGTCACCGTGTACATCCCCGAGTACGTGCTCGGGCACTGGTGGGAGCAGCTGCTGCACAACCACAGCGCGCTGCGGCTGAAGTCCCGGCTGCTGCTGCTGCCCGGGGTCGTGGTGGCCAGCGTTCCGTACCAGCTGCGGTCCGCGGCGCACCGCTATCCGGCGGGCGTCCAGCTGCCGGCCATCGTGGACCCTGCCCCGCTGGCGGGCGGGGCGGACGCGATGCCGCCGCTGGCGAAGCTGACCGCCGACCGGGACGCGCTGCACGCCGCCGACCTCCAGGCCGAGTGCCGCGACGCCGGCGCGACCCCGATCGCCGATACCGCGGCCCACGACTACGTGGACGTGGCGGGCACGCTGCGCACGGTCACCCTCCGCCCTCGGGGCACGAGCCTGACGATGGAGGCGGACCTGTGGGACGGCACCGGCAGCGTGACCCTGATCTGGCTGGGCCGCCGGGACATCCCGGGCATCAGGCCCGGCCGGAAGATCACGGTGCACGGGCGGGTCGCCCAGGTCAAGGACGAGCGGACTATCTACAACCCCAGCTATCAGCTCCAGCCCGGGCCTGATTGACCCGGGGGGCGGCCCCCCGGACCCCCACTCTGCTAGCCCGGGGGGCGACCCCCCGGACCCCCGCTTGCCCGCTCCCGTATGCACGTCAGCTGCTGCGGCTGCCGGGCTCGTCGCCGGCTCGGAGGGAACCCGCCTGCGGCGGGCCCCGCCTCGCCAGCGAATCCCGGGCTAGCCGCTAAATCTGTAGCCCATGCCGGGCTCGGTGAGCAGATAGCGCGGCCGGGACGGGTCGGGTTCCAGCTTGCGCCGCAGGTGAGCCACGTGGACGCGAAGGTAGTTCGCCTCGGTCTGGTACTGCGGCCCCCACACCTCCTGCAGCAGCTGCCTCTGGGTGACGAGCCGGTTTTCGTTGCGGACGAGAATTTCCAGCAGCGACCACTCGGTGGGGGTCAGCCGGACGTCGGCGCCGCCCCGGATCACGCGTTTGGCCGCCAGGTCCACGGTGAAATCCGGGGTCACCCGGACCGGCTCGTCGGGGGCGGGAGTCGCCCGGCGGACCGCGGCACGGAGCCTGGCCAGCAGCTCGTTCATGCCGAACGGCTTGGTGACGTAGTCGTCCGCGCCCGCGTCCAGGGCGGCCACCTTCTGGACCTCCTGGCCCCACGCCGACAGCACGATGATCGGCGTGGACGTCCAGCCGCGGACGCCCCGGATCACCTCGGTGCCGTCCATGTCGGGCAGGCCGAGGTCGAGGATCAGCACGTCCGGGCGGTCCCGGGCCATCGCGGCCAGCCCGGACGCGCCGTCCGCCGCGGTGGTGACCTCATACTCGCGGGCGGTGAGGTTGATCCGCAGGGCGCGGAGGATGGGTTCCTCGTCGTCGATGACGAGGACCCTGGTCATCTCCCGGCGGTCCGGCCGGGCCGACACGGCCTGGCGTTCACTGTCCGGGGCCCGCGGTCCGGGGCTCACGGTCCGGGGCTCACGGTCCGGGGCTCACGGTTCCGCGGGCGCGGCAGACGCGGCCGGGGCCGCCGCCACCGGCAGGCTCACCTGGACCGTGAGCCCGCCGCCCGGGGTGTCCGCGGCGTGGACCGTGCCGCCCATGGCCTCCAGGAAGCCCCTGGCCACGGCGAGGCCGAGACCGACACCGTTGCCGGTGGCGCGGTCACCGAGCCGCTCGAACGGCTCGAACATGCGCAGCTTGAACTCGTCCGGCACGCCCGGGCCGTGGTCGAGCACTTCCAGGCGGACGCTGCCGCCGGCCGGGCACGCGCGCAGCTCGGGTGGCCGCCCTGCCGGGGAATGGGCCAGCGCGTTGGAGAACAGGTTGGCCAGCACCCGTTCCAGCAGCACCGGGTCGGTGCGGACCAGCGGGAGGTCGTCGGGCACCGCGATCCGCACGCTGCTGGCCGGGGCCAGCCCGAGCAGGGCGGCCGGCGCGACCTCCTCGACCGAGGTGGGCCGCAGGAACGGCTGCAGCGACCCGGTGGCCAGCCGGCTCATGTCCAGCAGGTTGCCGATCAGCGCGTCCAGCCGGTCCGCCCCGTCCTCGATGGTCGCGAGGAGCGCCGCCTCGTCGGCCGCGGTCCACTCCACGTCGGTCTGCCGCAGCGTGCTGACGCTGGCTTTGATGGAGGCCAGCGGGGTGCGCAGGTCGTGGCTGACCGCGGCGAGCAGCGCGGTGCGCATCCGGTTGCCCTCGGCCAGCGCCTCGGCCTGGGCGGCCTGGGTCCGCAGCCGGTCCCGGTCCAGGGCCGCGCCGGCCTGGGCCGCGAAGCCGTCCAGCAGCCGGGCCGTGACCGGGACCGGCTGGCCGGCCACGAGCAGGGCCACCGTATCGCTGACCGGGACGCGGATCGCCACCGTCCCCGGCGGCGCGGTCCCGCTGACCGCGACGCTCACCCACTGATCCCGGACCCGCTCGGCCAGCTCGGCCCGGCCGCCCCAGGCGCCGGTCAGGTGATCCAGCACGGCGGTGGGCGTGTCGGCGCCGCCGAGCACGGTCTGGGCCAGCTCCAGCAGCGAGGCGGCCTCACTCGCGCTGCGGTCCGCCAGCACCTGGCGGCGTGCGGCCAGATGGACCACGCTGCTGACCGTCACCGCGACGGTGACGAACAGCAGCAGGGCCAGCATGTTGCGGGGCTCGGCGATCGTCAGCGTGTGCAGCGGGCGGGTGAAATACCAGTTGAGCAGCAGGCTCGCGGTGATCGCCGCCAGCACGGCGGCCCAGAAGCCGCCGACGATCGCCACCGCGACCACGGCCACCAGGTAGACCAGCAGGTCGTTGGCGAGGTCGAGGTGCGGGCGCAACGCCACCAGCGCCATGGTCAGCAGCGGCAGCCCGGCGACCAGCAGGATCCCGACCGCCTGCCGCCGGCCCTTCAGGCCCGCGCGCATGGTGCCGGCCGCCGGCCCGGTGATCCCGCTCCGGCCCGCGTCGCCGCTCTCGGGCCTCCCGCCACGCACGTGCACAATCCCTAGTCTGAACGAAGAAGCCAGCGCGCGCACCATCAGGCCGATCCCGGCCCCGGCCAGCACGCAGATGGCCATGGTCACGGCGGCGCGGAGCGCGACCGGGCCGGTCATCCGCAGCTGCGCGTACGGCGGGTGGGAGAAGCCCACCACGGTCAGCCAGCCGATCACCCCGAGTACCGGCGCGACCAGCGGCTCGGCCACCACCGAGATGGCCAGGACCACGGCCGCGGCCAGGATGAGCACCCCGGTGGCCGGGAGCCGTCCACCCAGCCCGGCGGCCAGCGCGCCGGTCAGCAGCAGCGCGGTGAAGCCGACGGGCAGCGCGAAGTGGGCGGCCAGCCCGCGGGGTGAGCGGTTGCGATCCATTTGGGTCCAGTTCACCCCGTCCGGGGCAGCCTGGAGCCGATCTTCACGCCGCCTTAACGCGCCCGCCCGCGACCTTAACGCCTCCCTAACGGTCCGCCCGTGGCACCCGGGGAGCCCCGCTGACTCCCCTTTCGGGCGGCCGGCCCATCGTGATCATGGGATCGCTGTTGCCCTGGCAACAGCGATCCCATGATCACGGAGTCGCCGAGCGCACAGACGGGGTGGATGGGGCTGGAGTGGCTGGTGAGGTCAGCTTGGAGGCGGAGGGGGCCGGGATGGGGGCCGGGATGGGGGGTGGGCGGCGCACGAACACGGCCACGGTGGCGGCCAGCACGGCGGCCGCCGCGGTCACCAGCCACACGTGCCGGAACGCGGTCACCGCGCCGGCGGCCGTGGCCGGCGCCCCGATCAGGGTGACCAGCACGGCCACGCCGAGCGCGGAGGCGACCTGGCGGCCCATGTTCACCAGGGCGGACCCGGTGCCGAACCGGGCGGCGGGGAGCGCGGAGGCCATCTGGGTGCGCCGCGAAGGCTAGGAGCCTGCTGAAAAAGGTCAGTTCCTGGGGCTCTGTATGGCTGCCGAGTGCCCGCTCCGGTACCTGTGGCCAGCCCGTCTGCGCTGAGATCCAGCCCCTCCCGGTAGCCTGTGGGTCTCTGGGACACGGGCAGCCCTCGAGCCGGATCCGCTTTGAGGGCATGCCGGGCGGGCCTGTCCGCCCTGGTCAGGTGGCCAGCGCCCAGGCGCCGTCGCGGCGGGCCAGTCCCCTCCCGGTCAGGTTACGCAGGTTCAGCGCGGCGGTACGGCGCTTGAGCCAGGCGTGGTTCTTTGCGGTGCCGCGGTAGCGGAGCTTCAGCCGGCGTCCCCGCCAGGTGGCGACCTGGGCGATGGCGCGTTCCACGTTGGGCCGGTGGGCCATGTAGTCCTTGCGCAGCCCGGTGGCGGCCCAGTCAGCCCGCGCCTGCCGGAGCAGGTCGTCGCGCTCGTGCAGGACGAGCTTGCGGCCAGTCTTGCAGGTGGTGCATTGTGCCCGCAGCGGGCAGCCGCGGCACAAGATGCCGAAGGTGGCGACACGGGTGCGGCTCAAGGCGACAGTGTGCCCGGCCGGGCAGGTGACCATGCCAGCCTGCTCGTCCACGGTGAAGTCGTCGATGGTGAGCCCGCCCTGGATCGGGGCCTGTAGCGGCTTGGGCTTGATCACCGCCCGGTGCCCGGCCTTCTCTATCGCATCGCGCAGGTCACCGGTGCCGTAAGCGGAATCGCCGTACCAGGCCAGCGGGTCACCGCCGCCGCCGTTGTCACTGCCGCTGCTGGTACCGGGGGGTGCGCCGGCGCCGTCACCGGCGGCCAGGAACTCCTCCGCCACCGCCGGGTCGGAGCTCTCGGCCCCGGCGGCCCTGGTTAACTTCTCATCGGTGATGATCCCGGTCTCCGGGTCGGCGGCCAGGTGCGCCCGGTAGCCGTCCCTGCGGGCCTCGGGGGACTTGCGGGTGTGACGGGCCTCAGGGTCCACGGTGGAGATGGTCCGGTCTTCGGCGACCTTGCGGGCGATCCGCCACCGCCCGTCAGTCCCGTCACTGCCCTCGGCGGGCTCGACGTCCTGCCCGGCGACCAGGGCCAGCAGCGCCACCGCGGATGAGGCGCGCTCATCCAGGTCGTCGCCCTCCAGCGCGGCCACTACCGCGTTCGCGTCGTTGACCAGCGCGGACACCAGTGCCTCCTTCGCCCGGGGATCATCCCAGTCGATCTTCGGCTTGCCGGGCTCAGAGTAGTCGTGGCCCGTGCACACCCGCGCGATCTGCTCCGCCGCGCCGGGCACCTCCCGGGCCACCTTGCGGATCGCCGACACCAGCTGGGTGACGGTGTCCTGGGTGGCCACCGCATCGGCCAGGATCGTGGAGTCCACCGCCCGGCGGCGCCGGCCCCGCAGCACCCCGGTCTCCTCGATCACCATCCTGACCGAGTCGTTCACCCGGTGCGGGCGCTGCGACTTCGCGATCCGGTTCCGCCAGTACACCAGCGACGACGGGTCAAACCCCGCATCGGCCAGCGGCGCCCCGATCGCCACCTTCCACCGCACATCGAACCGGACCGCCTCGGCGGTCTCCCGGTCCGAGAAATCATGCAGCACCTGCAGGGTCAGCACCGCCGCCATCCGGGTGGCCGGGATCGACGGCCTGCCCACCCCCGGCGCGGCGAACAAGTCCGCATAATCGGCGTCCGGGAACATCTCGGCCCGGTGCGCGGCCAGGAACGCAAACATGCTGCCCGCCGGGATCAGGTGCCCGGCCAGCGCCGCAGCGTCCAGTAACTCCCCGCCTGCCCGCTCGAAGCCCTGCATGACTAAATCATCCCAGATGCTGGAACAACCAGCCAAGCACGCCAATGAGCGGCCCCGGGCTTTTCAGCAGGCTCCTAGGCGGGCATTCCGGGCCTGCCGCTGGGTAGTGCGCGGGAGCTACGAGGGCGTCCCGGGGCTGGCCGCCGCGGGCCCGCCGGTGAACAGGACCGGGCACTCGTCGTGGACCCACCGGCCGTCCGGCCGCCGCCGGGCGTCCTGCACGGCGGTGATGACCTGCCCGCATCGCTCGCAGACCTGGCCCGCCGCGTGCGCCTCGTTGCTCTCCGCATCGACGAACTCGACCTCATCGTCCTCACGCTGGCGCTCGAGGAACTCCCGCTCTTCCTCGGCCTCAGTCGGGCCGGGCGGGGCCTCCTCCTCGAACCTCTGCCGCTCCTCATCGCCGTATTCGGGCCCAAAGTCCGGCCGGACAGTCATGGTTGGCCCCCTGCGGGTAAGCGGCCACGGCCGCGGTCGCGGTGATCACCGCCCAGTCTAGTCATCCCCGCGCCCGGCTGCCGGGGATCATGAGCCCGAGCCCGTCCGTCAGGCAGCCGGTGCCGGGACCCGGGCGCCACCCGCCCCGGGCCACCCGCCCCGGGCCACGCGTCCCGGGCCGCCCGCCCCGGGCCACCCGCCCCGGGCCGGGCGGGCCGCTGGCCAGGGCGCGTGGTTCACCGCTCAGACGGATCTTCAGGGCGGGCTCTGCTCTCCGGGGGAATTGAAGAAGCCCGCCATGCGCAACAACGCGGTACTAGAACCAGCGGATAGGCCGCTGAGCACCGCGGCGTCTGCTGAGCGTCCGGCGAGCGCGTCGGTGACCTGGGCTGCGGGCGGACCGGACGTAACCATTCGGGTGACGGCAAGCGTGACGGCGCCTCGGCTTTCCACGTCGAAGATGCCGCCGCCGTCACCGCCCAGCGTCAGCTTCTCCTGCACCTGATCGCCGAAGAAAGGCGCGACCGCGGCGGCGATGAACAGTCCGTACGCGGTCGCGTAGAAGGTTGCGTCATCGCCGGTAGGGTGCTGGCGGCCCTGGGCGAGCAGCACGTCGCGTTCGTGGATCCACGAATCCCAGCAGGCGTGCAGCGCCAAGACCGTCCAGTCCATCGCCCCGTAGGGGAGGTGGACATCAAACCTGCGGTCCTGGGCCAGCCAGGCGCGCAGCTGGCCGAGCATCTGTTCGGTCGTCGTCATGAAGCGACGGAGGGTGGCGTCGCGTGACTCGTCAGCCGGTACTGTCGCCCACCGCCGGGGCGTGACTCTCGGGTCGGGGGTCTGCATCCGTTCCCCCTGGGGGCGCGTACCGGGCGAAGAACATGTCGAAGGCAGTGTCGGTGAGGCCAGTGAACGAGCCGGTGTCGTAGTCTGCGGCTGGCTCGTTCGCCATCTGCTGAGAAATGAGGCCGCTCAGCACGATCGTGAACAAGCGCGGGGCCTCGTCGGATGCGGCACTGGGGCGGAGCTGTCCTGCCCGCGCCGCGGCGGCGAATGCTGCGCGCAGCTCGTCCATCTGCCGCTCGCTGACATCGAAGGTCGCCGCCGCGGGAGCGAACCCCGGCACCGGGCGCCAGTAGAGCAGCTGCCCCAGCGCAGGATTTTCGACCGCCCAGCGAACCAGGGCCTGTCCCGACGCCCGGATGGCCGCCACGCCGGGCGACGCTGCCTCGATCGCGGCCCTCATGGCCGCGCCGTTCAGCTCCAGGCCGCGGGCAAACAGCGCGTCGTAGACCGCGTGCAGCGACGGGAAGTACTTATACAACGACGGCTGGCGCATGCCGACCCGGCGCGCGATCTCTGACATCGACAGCCCGCCGACTCCGAGTTCTTCCATGATCGCCACTGCTGCGTCGAGTGCTTCCTCGATCGTCCGCTGGCGCCGCAACAGCTGGCGACTCACGCCCCCATCAGGGCTATAGGCGCTAGCCATAGCTATAGATTATAGCCATGAGTAACTCCGGTCAACCTTGGCTCAGCCGTTGACGCGCAGCCTCAGATCCCGGAACGCCTCTGTGAGCCTGGGTGCAGTCCATAGCGCGTTGAGGCCGCTGGGGTTCGGCAGGACCCATAGCCGGGCGTGGCCGGCGGTGGCGGCCTGGGGGCCCACCACCGCCCCGGGATGGCCGAACGCCGTCCGGTAGACGGTCACGCCGAGCACGGCGAGCCACTGCGGGCGCAGCCAGGTCATTTTCTCCTGCAGCACCCGGGCACCCTCGCGCAGCTCGGCCGGGGTCAGCTCGGCGGCCCGGGCCGTGGCCCGGGGGACCACGTTGGTGATCCCCAGCCCCAGGGCCAGGAGCTGGCCCTGCTCGTCCGGCCGGAACTGACGGGGGGTGAACCCCGACCGGTGCAAGGCCGGCCAGAAGCGGTTGCCCGGGCGGGCGAAATGCTGGCCGGTCGCCGCTGAGTACAGACCAGGGTTAATGCCCGCGAACACGACGCGCAGGCCCACGGCGAGCACATCAGGGATCGTGGCATCCCGGGCCGCCTCCAGATCGGCCGCGGTCGGCCGGGGTCCCGGGGAACCGGCGGTCGCACGGGGAGCCTCAGCCACATGACGACCCTACTGGGGCCGTGGCTGCCATCACCCCGACCGCCGGCCCGGACGGCCCGCCACCTCGCCCCCCGGCACGCGGGAATGCCCGGTTCATAGCGTTAAAGGCAATTTAATCAGCCTAACTACGGGCCGGTTTCCTATAGGCGACCGTGACATAAGTAAGTAGCCTGTGTTTACCACTTGCTTTAAAAGGCTACTGATAAAGATCGAGAATACTTTTGGGGAAGCCGGCGTACCGGAAGCCTCATTCTTACAGGCGCCGGCCTCCCTGAACTATGAATACGCGCACAGGGGGTGACCGCGATATTCGCGATAAGGCTGGCCCGGCCAGCCTGGCTGATGGCTTAGAGAACTCTCTTAGCCTGCCGGGGCACAAAGCCTTCCGGGTGCCCGGCCAGATATTCAAACGCCCCGCGTGCGTGATGGTCGCCCGCAGCGACACCGACGCCCTGAACCTGCGTCACATCCGCCGCCACCGCGGCCACACCTTTCCTCGTGGCCGCCATGTGCCCAGGGGCGGAACCCGGGCGCGCCGTCGCGCGCCCCAAGCGAAGGCGACTCTTGCCACCGAAGCGAACTCTCACCCACGGACCAGCCAAGACGGTCCTGGTACTGACCGGCTCGGCCATCGCCCTGGCCGGTTACCTGGGGGCGCCATCCAACGACTCCCGCCACGATGGCCACGGAGCACGGCAGGCCGGCCTGGCCGCCGCACTCACGGCCAGCCATCAGGCGTGGCCGGCCTGGCCCGGCGGCACCAGCGCCACCGGCCTGCGGACCGGCCCGCAGACCAGCAGCACCGGCGCGCCGGGCCCTATCGCACTGGCCGACTACGGGACAGCCGGGAAGCATCCGGATCCCCGGCATCACGCCCGCCGGCACCCGAAGCACCACAAACGGCGCTACCGGGCCGAGCATCGCCATATCAGGCACCACCCAGCCCGCAGGCACCACGCCCATAGGGGGCGGCGGCACGGGACGCCGTGGCAGATCGCTGGCTCACTGATGCCCGACTACCACTGGACCAGCTGGCAATTCCACTACCTGAACCTGCTGTGGATGCGCGAGAGCGGCTGGAACCGTTTCGCCTGCAACCACAGCTCGGGCGCGTACGGCATCCCGCAGGCCGTGCCCGGGGACAAGATGGCGGCCGCCGGGCCGGACTGGCGGACGAGCGCGCGAACCCAGATCATCTGGGGCATGGGTTACATCAAGTCCCGGTACGGAGACCCGTGGAACGCGTGGCAGCACGAGCTGGACTACGGCTGGTATTAGCCATATCAGCCGTGGTGCTCAGAACCGGGACATCAGCGACAGCGCGGCGCTGACCGGCCTGCGCTCGACCAGCGCCGCGAACGGCAGCTCACTGCGGCAGAACCGGGCAAACGCATCCCAGCCTTTCGGCGTCGCGAGGCCGGTGTGGAAGGCACCCGGGTGCCTGCTGAACGCGGTCAGCAGGCGGCGCCCGGCGTCCATCTCCGGCACCAGGGCCTGCCCGACCGCGGCCGGGTACGCCTCCAGTGCCTGGTCCAGGCCCGCCGGGTCCGGGGCGCCGGCCGCAGCCGCGGCCGCCGCCCCGGCCAGCGTCCCGGAGCGGAGCGCGAAGCTGATGCCTTCCCGGGTCCAGGGCTCGAGCAGGCCCGCGGCGTCGCCGGCGACCAGCACCCGTCCCCGGCGCAGCGGTGAGCCGTCCGCCCGGCAGTGGGTGAGATGCCCCGAATCCCGGGCCGCGGGGTAGCCCGCCAGCCCGAGCCGCCGGATGAAATCACGGAGGTAGTCCCGGGTCCGGCCGCCCTGGCCCCGGGCGGCGATGACTCCCACGGTGAGCACGTCACCCTTGGGGAAAACCCAGCCGTACGACCCGGGCATCGGCCCCCAGTCCAGCATCACCCGCTCCCGCCAGCGGGCCGCGACCGGCGGCGGCACCGGGATCTCCAGCTCCAGGCCGAGATCGACCTGCTGGAACCGCACCCCGGCGTAGCGCGAGCTGACCCCCGACGACCCATCGGCGCCGACCAGCACCCGGGCCCCGACGCTCGTCCCGTCGGCCAGCCGGGCCCAGGCCAGTTCCGCGTCCGCACTGATCCCGCGCACCGTGGCCCGCTGCTGCATCGTCACGCCCGCGTCGGCCGCGGCCTTGCGCAGCGCATCGTCGAAGTCCTCCCGGGACACCATGGCCAGCAGCGGCACGTCCGTGCGCCGGGTGAACTCACGCCGCCCGTTCAGGGTGGCGGTGATGGCGTGGATGCGGTCCCGGGCGGGCACCTGGATGTGCTGGCCCGCCGCCTGGATCGAGGTCCCGATCAGGCCGCCGCCACAGGTCTTGTACCGGGGATGCTCGGCCCGCTCGACCACCACCACCCGGGCCCCGGCCGCCGCCGCGGCCAGGGCGGCGGTCAGGCCGGCCGGCCCCGCGCCCACCACGGCGACGTCCCATTCCGCCTGCTGCGCCACCCTGGCAGGGTAACGGAGGGACGCGGTGACCTGGTGATCGCACGGCCGGCCCGGGCGCCGCGGCGCGGGCGGAATTTCGTTGCGGCCAGGTCCGGGGAGCGAGCAGGATCAGCCAGATGACATGGACCGCGCCTGAGGTGGACCGCGCCGACCCGCCCCCGGTGGCCGGCGAACGGGAATCGCTGGACAGCTGGCTGGACTTCCACCGCGCCACGCTGCTGATGAAATGCCAGGGGCTGACCGGCGGGCAGCTGGCCCGCCGGGCCGTGCCGCCGTCGTCGCTGTCCCTGCTCGGACTGGTCCGGCACATGGCGGAAGTGGAGCGGGCCTGGTTCCGGCGGCGCTTCGCGGGGCACGCGGAGCTGGGCTACCTGTACTGCGGCGACGAGTCCCCGGACGGGGATTTCGACTTCGCCGGCGCGGCCAGCGCCGAGGCTGACCTGGCCGCGCTGGCGCGGGAGTGCGAGCTGGCCCGGGCGGCAGCCTCGGGCCGGTCCCTGGATGACACGTTCGTCCACGAGTTCAGCGGCACCACCATGGACCTGCGCTGGGTCTACGTGCACATGATCGAGGAGTACGCCCGGCACAACGGGCACGCCGATCTGCTGCGTGAGCAGATCGACGGCGCGACCGGGGATTGACCCTACCGGCTCGCGGGCCCCGCGTCGGGACCCACGTGCGTCCCGAGCCAGCTGCTCAGCGGCCGGGTGGTGCGCAGGAAGCCGGCCACCTTGCCGCGGGCCGCGGCGGTCTCCAGCCAGGGCTCGACCGGCCACTGATTCCAGGCGACGACACCCTTGTACCGGAGCAGCCTGATCCGGGGATGATCGGCCGGGTAGCCGCGCGGGGCCGTCTTGAGCATGTCGCGTCCGGAGACCCCGATGCCCTGCCCCTCGATCCCCGCGACGACCCGTTCGAGCTCGGGGCCGGACCGGTCGCTGGCCACCGCGCGGCGGTAGCGGTCGAGCTGGCCGGGTGACATGCCGTACATGCCGTCCCCCGTGGCCAGCCCGTCGGCGGACAGCTGCACGTAGCCGGTGCCGATCACCGCGCCGATATGCGTCTTGTACAGGGACTTGTCCGCGCTGAACCGGACGTCGCGGTACGGGCGGAAGATCTTCGCCTCGCCGAACTCGGCGGCCAGCTCCTCGATCAGCTCGGTCATCGGGCGCAGCACCGCGTCCTCGTACACCGCCTTGTGCGCGGTCCAGTAGGCCTTGGAGTTGTCGGCCATGAGGCCCTCATAGAACTCCAGGGCTTCTTCCGGCCACCCGTCGAACGTCATCCCCCGGCCCCTCCCGTCCTTGCCCCGGCGCGGCACCGGTCCCCTCACGATAGGACGGCCGCCCGCGGGCCGGCGGCCCCATGACAGTTGTCATGGGCGCGTCGTGACACGGAGCCCTTGGGTGGCCACGGCGCCGGTGCCACGATGGCCGCATGACAGTAACGAACATGACGGGCGAGCGGGGGCGACGGCCGGCCGGGGGGAGCCAGCCGGCCGCGGTCGCCCTGCGCGGCGTGAGCAAGAATTTCGGCGCGGTCCAGGCGGTGAGGGACGTTGACCTGGACATCTCGTCTGGGGAGATTGTCGCGTTCCTCGGGCCCAACGGCGCGGGGAAGACCTCGACCATCGACATCATCCTGGGGCTGTCCCACCCCAGCACCGGCACGGCCGAGGTGTACGGGATGGCGCCGCGGACGGCCATCTCGCGCGGGCTGGTCTCCGCGGTCATGCAGACCGGGGGACTGCTCAAGGACTTCACCGTCCGGGAGACCGCGGAATACACGGCGAGCCTGTTCGTGCGGCCGCGGCCGGTTGACGAGGCGCTGAACCGGGCGGGTATCAGCGGCATCGCCGACCGCCGGGTGGGCAAGTGCTCCGGCGGTGAGCAGCAGCGGCTGCGCTTCGCCATGGCCCTGGTCTCCGACCCGGAGCTGCTGATCCTGGACGAGCCGACCACCGGCATGGACGTCGAGGGACGGCGCGGCTTCTGGGCGGCGATCCGGCAGGACACGGCCCGGGGCCGGACCGTGCTCTTCGCCACGCACTACCTGGAGGAGGCCGACGCCTACGCCGACCGGATCATCCTGCTGCGGCACGGCCAGATCGTCGCGGACGGCACCTCATCCGAGGTCAAGGCGATGGCGGCGGGCCGGACGGTCCGGGCCACGCTGCCCGATCCCGACCAGGCCCGGCTGAGCGCGATCCCCGGCGCGGACAGCGTGGAGGTGCGCGGTGACACCGTGCTGATCCACTCCAGCGACAGCGACGCGGTGGCCAGGTACCTGCTGACCAGCACCCCAGCCCGGGACCTGGAGATCAACACCCGCGGTCTCGAGGACGCGTTCATCGCCCTGACCAGCGACGACAGTGAGAACCCCGCAGGAGGATCCCGATGACCACCCAGTCAGTTCCGGCGCCCGCCGCCCTGGACAGGGAAGCCCCGGGCCTGGGCGGCTTCAACCTGACCGTGCTCAGGCTGGAGATCCGCCGCCTGCTGCGCAACCGGCGCACGGTCATCTTCGCGCTGATCTTCCCGGTCGTGTTCTTCCTGGCCTTCGGGCTGAACAAGGCCTACGCCACCCTGTCCGCCGGCCCTGGCAGCCATGGCAACGTGTCCGCGTTCGTCATGATCAGCATGGCGCTGTACGGGGCGGTCCTGGCCACGACCAGCGGCGGGGCGATGGTCTCCATCGAGCGGGCCGCGGGCTGGAGCCGCCAGCTCCGGCTGACCCCGCTCTCCCCGGTGGCGTACATCGTGATCAAGATGCTCACCGCGATGGTCCTCGGTCTCGCGTCGGTCGTCGTGGTCTTCGCCGTGGGCGGGCTGACGGGCAAGCCCTCGATGCCGATGTACCTGTGGATCGTCAGCGCGGCCAGCGTCTGGATCGGCTCGCTGGTGTTCGCCGCCTTCGGCCTGTTCATGGGGTACCTGCTGCCGACCGAGAACGTCATGCAGTTCCTGGGGCTCGGCCTGGCGCTGCTGGCCTTCGCCGGGGGCCTGTTCATCCCGCTGAGCCAGTTCCCGCACATCCTGCAGGACATCGCCGAGTACACGCCGCTGTACGGGCTCAACCAGCTGGTGCATGCGCCGCTGCTCGGCGTCGGCGTCCAGTGGGCCTGGGCCGTGAACGCCGTGGCCTGGCTGGCCATCTTCGCCGGGGGCGCCGTGTGGCGGTTCCGCAAGGACACCGCCCGGGTCTGAGCCCATACCCGGTTTCCGGTCGGGGGCCGGAACCCGGGTATGGAACCGCCCGCGGGCCGCCGCACCTCTGTGCACCGGCCCGTGGGCGGGCTTGGGCTGGGGGCCCTGGACTACTGGATCCGGTTAGCTGACGACGCACCCGCTGCTGGCGCCGGTCTTCGGGAACGCCCGGGCGAGGGCCTGGGCGATGAGCCGGGCACGGGCCGCGTACCCGGCCGAGGTGAAGTGGATGCCGTCGGAGATGTACCACTTGGCCTTGGCCAGCGCCGCCCAGTTGAAGACCCGCATGTTCGGGTACCTGGCGCAGGCCTTCAGCAGCGTGCTGTCCCAGGTCACCATGTTGGCTTCGGAATAGGGGCCCCCGGCCAGCAGCGACCTGAGGTTGACCCACATCACCGGCTCCCCGTGCGCGGCCGCCATCATCCGGCCGATCCGGGTCATCAGGCCCACATTGGAGCCCACGGCCACGTCCGCGGTGTCGTTGGTGCCGAGCGCGATCACCCAGCAGCCGCGGAATCCGCTCCGGTAGATGGCGTGCGCGGCGTCATAGCCGTTGACCTGGCCCGGCAGGACCTCGACCACGGAGCGCGCCCCGGAGATGTCCCACCGGACGCTGCCGACCCCCACGTCGTGGTACTGCGCGGCTATCCGCTTCGCCGGGTTCGGCAGGTACTCCGGGGAGACCAGGCCGTCGGAGGTCGAGTCGCCGATGTGCGTCACCGCCCCGCAGGAAGTGCGGAGCGAGGCCGCCGGGACCGACGCGCTGCCGGCCGAGCCCGGCCCGCCGGCCTGGGCGCCCCCGGAGCCCTTCGCGGCCTCGCCCGCGCCGGACCCGCCTTCCGCGGACCCGCCGGTGCTGGTCTCGCCAGTGCTGGTCCCGCTCGTGCCCGAGCCGCCCTGGCTCGTGCCGCTGGGTGGCGGCAGGACCGAGCCCGCGGCCAGGGTGCCGGTGGCCGCGTCGCTGGTGGCTGGCGCGCGCACCGCACCGCTCAGTCCCGCGCAGGCCAGGGCGACCACCATGGCCCCGCCGGTGACCGCGGCCCAGCCGCCGACCCCGGCTGGCTGCGCCTGCCAGGCCGTCCGCGACCGCATCCGTTTCCAGGCCCGTTCCAGCGCGCCATGGCGGATTGGCTCCTCAACGAAATGCCACGACAGCGCGGCAAGCCCGATGCTCGCCGCCACCTGCAGCGCGGCGCGCGGCAGATCCTCGGCGGAATTGGCCGGGGACGTCAGGATGATCACGGGGTAATGCCACAGGTAGATGCCGTAGGAACGGACGCCGATCCAGCGCAGCGGCTTCCAGCCCAGCATCACGCCGACCAGGCTGCCGGGGTAGGCGACGGCCGCCACCGTCCCGGCCGTGGCCACCGAGAGCAGCACCAGCCCACCCTGGTAGGTGAACGCCGAGTACTGGCCCACCCGCCAGATCATCACGCCGATCACCGCCAGCCCGGCGAACCCGGCACCGTCCAGCGCAACCCGGGTCCACAGCGCGGTCCGGGCGGTGCGGCGGCTGGGCCAGACCATGGCCAGCGCGGCCCCGACCAGCAGGCCGCAGGCGCGGGTATCGGAACCCTCGTAGATCCGCGTCGGGTCGTAGCCGGGGTGGTACAGCATCAGCATCGCCGCCGCGGACGCGGCGGCCAGCGCCAGGGTGGGCAGCGCCAGCCAGCGCACCGCGCCCGGTTTCCGGCCGCGCAGGAAGTACACACCCAGCAGCAGCACCCAGGGCCAGACCAGGTAGAACTGCTCCTCCACGGCCAGCGACCAGAGGTGGTCGAAGGGGCCAGGTGGCGCGAACCGCGCGAAGTAGGAGTTGTGGGTGTAGATGTAGTACCAGTTGCTGGAGTACGTCGCGGCGCCGGCCACGGCCCCGCGCAGGCTGGCCAGCCGGGCCGGGCTCATCACCGTGACCCATGCGGTCACCGCGGCCAGCATCACGAACAGGGCCGGCAGCAGGCGCCGGGCCCGCCGGAGCCAGAAGTCGCCCAGGTTCAGGCCGCCCGACCGGACCCACTGGCCCAGCAGCAGGTCGGTGATGAGGTAACCGCTCAGCGTGAAGAACACGCCCACGCCCAGCAGGCCCCCGGGGGCCCAGCCGAGCTGCTCGTGATAGGCAATGACAGCGAGCACCGCCAGCGCGCGCAGCCCATCGAGTCCGGGCATGTAGCGCTGGCCGGCGCGGACTGGTTCCGGCATGGTTTCCCCCCGTGCCGCGAACGCCCCGTCCGGCTCCCCCGGCCGGCAAGGTCGTGATAGTGCGCGGCAGAAAATGCACTACCCAAAGCCACGCATTGATTACACGTAGTAGTTACAAGGGATCTGACCATCACCCTCAACGGGCGAGACGTAATGTCCGGGCATTGGCTCAGATAGCCCCGGAACGGCCGCTTTAAAGGACGGCCGGAAGGACGGCTCGGTCAGGAGATGACGCAGCCGGCCGCGGGCCCGGAGCGGGGAAAGGCCCGCGCCAGCGCGCGGGCGATCAGGTGGGCCCGGGCGGCGTAGCCCGCCGGGGTGTAGTGGATCCCGTCCGAGATGAACCAGCCGTCCTGGGCGGCCGCCGCCCAGTCGAAGATCCGCAGGTTCGGGTACTGGCGGCAGGCCTGGAGCAGGGTGTCGTTCCAGAGCTGCATGTTGGCCTCGGCCCAGGGACCGGACGGGTCGAGGGTCTTCACGTTCACCCACATCACCGGCGCCCCGTGAGCAACGGACATCAGTTCCTGGATGCGGGCCATCCGGCCGACGTTCGAGCCGGCCGACACGTTCGCGGTGTCGTTGGTGCCGAGCGCGATCACCCAGCAGCCCCGGAATCCCCGGCTGACCATGGCGCGGGCAGTGTCGTAGCCGTTGACCTGGCCGGGCATCTCCTCCACCATCGAGCGGCCGCCGGACGCGTCGATCCAGCTGTGGCGGACCCCGACCTCCCGGTACTGCGCCGCGAGGCGCTGGGCCGGGTCCGGGAGGTCCAGTGGTGACACCAGGCCGACCGACGTGGAATCGCCGATGTGGGCCACGGAACGGCAGGACGTGCCGGACATGCCGGCCCGGGCGGCACCGGCCTGCCGGCCCGCGCCCGGGCCGGGCCCCGGCCGCTGGCCGGTCCCGTGGTGGCCGGTCCCGTGGTGGCCGGTCCCGTGGTGGCCGGTCCCGTGGTGGCCAGTCCCGTGGTGGCCGGTCCCGTGGTGGCCGGTCCCGTGGTGGCCGGTCCCGGGCCGGCCGACGGTGTGCTGGCTGGCGGCCGGCCCGCTGGCCTGGCCCGGCCCGCTGGCCGCCGCCCCGAAACCGCCCGCCTTGGAGGTGGCTGATGCGGGCGGGCCCGGCGTGGTGGCGCCCGTCGCCAGCGATCCCGGGCCAGGCCCGCCGCCGGGCCGGGCCGGGCCAGCCGCGTCCGCCGCAGCCGCGCGGGGACCCGTGCCGGACGGCGGGAAGACACCCGCCGCCCCGAGTCCGAGGAGCACCGCGAGCACGCCCGCCAGGACCCCGGCCAGCGCGGCCCCGCCGGGCACGCCGCCCAGCCCCTGCCGCCACCGCGAGAATCGGGCACGAGGGTACACTCCGCCGACCCTACCCAAGGAAATCGCCCAATCAGGCACGAACAGCATGAAACATGTACACCCGGTCCGGTAAAGCCGTTATCGATGACGAACCGCCAGCGCGCGCATCGGGCCGGGGCGAGCGGGGCAGTTCGGGCGGAACGTGTCCCGTGATGCCTCACAGAGCGCGCTCGAAACGGACGAGGTCGCGGCCGGGGCCGTCGTAGTCGGCGAGGGGGCCGGTGACGGAGAAGCCCACCCCGGCGAAGTGGATGTAGGCCTGCCGCGGGTCGGATGGCGACAGGATCCCGACCAGGAAAGCCAGCAGCCCGGCCGGCCCGTCGATCAGCAGGCTGCTGCGGTGAAAGTGATCCAGGAACAGGCGGGGCAGCCCGCCCTGGACCGGGCGGCCCCACCACTCATCGACGGCGGATGCGATGGCCGCGTAGTCACCGGGGCGGGCCGTCCGGGGACGGCGCTCAGTCACCCGGCTTGCGGTCGCGATTGCGCTCGGAGCGTTTCAGGGTCACGAGCACGACCACGATGAAGACGAACAGGGCCGCCGCGATCACATAGTCAGCCATGCTGCCCCTTCGTCCGCCATCCCCCGGATACTAGCAAGCCCCGGGTGCTGGCCCTCAGCGCAAACCGGCCGGCGGGCCTGCTGGCGAAGCCCACATCCCGGTCACGTCCAGCAGCGGTGTCACGCAGGGCGGCCCGGCGGCGACGCTCACCCGGGGGACGCCGGCCGGGCCCACGCTGACGATCATGGCCGACCGGGTGCCGTAGCGCTCCGTGTGCACGCAGGCGGCCGTCAGCTCGGCCGGCCGGGCCGGGCGGCCGCCCGCCGCGGGCCGGGGCCCGGCGGCCGGCTGATGATCCCGGAGCACCCCGGCCAGGCCGGCTTGGGCCTGCCCGGCGTCCAGCGCGGCCACCCGTGCGGCTACCCGCTGCTGTTTGGCGGACGGCTGCCGCAGCGGCGCGTTCTCCAGGACGTAGCGTCCCGGCGGGAGTTCCTCGGCCCGGGCCCGGTGGCCGCCGCTCACATCGACCGAGAACAGCGCGTGCCGGTCGCCGACCAGCATCCAGCATGGGTTGTAGGCGGCAGGATCGAGGCGGGCGCATACCTGCGTCACCGCCGTCTTCGCGTCCGGGTAAGCGGTGAAGGCGAGCGGCAACTCGCCCCGGGATCGCCGGGCCGGGTCCCGCGCCGTGGCCGGCTGGTTGGTCAGGCCGGCCACCAGCCCGTGCTCGTTGACCGCCAGCCAGGTGCCGCCAGCGAGCCCGTCCCGGCCGCCCAGGATCCGCGGCTGCGCAGCGCGGAGCACGGTGATCGGCTCGGCCGGCCGCTGGTACAGCTCATCTCGGTTGGCCGCGATGAGCAGCGGCACATCCGCCGCGGGGGCGAACAGGGCGATGAGCAAGCACACAGCTGCGACGTTACCCCGGCGAACGCGCCAACCGGCGGGAGGCACAGGGCGTCATATCAGTCATACGGCTCACGGAGCCGCCTGGGCAGAAGGAAAACCCTCACGATGACCTCATGTTCCGCCACGCGCCGGCGGCTGCTCGCCGGGGCGGCGCTCGCCTGCGCCGCGGCGCTCGCCGCCGGATGCGGGAGCAGCGGCAGCCCGGCTGCCGCCCCCACCAAGACGATCACTGTCAAAGCCACTCCCGCCGCCCCGGCCAGCGCGGCCACCCCGGGCACCCCCGCCACGGGCACCGCCAGTCCCACCGCCGCCGCGGCACCGGCCTGCCCGACTCGTTCCCTGGGCCTGAAGCTCGGTCTGGCCCAGGGCGCCGCCGGGAGCACGTACCAGGTCATCGACTTCACCAACATCTCCAACGCCACCTGCACGCTGTACGGCTACCCGGGCGTGTCCCTCGCGGGCGGGAAACCGGTCACGCAGATCGGCCTGGCCGCGGCGCGGAGCCACGCGACGCCGCGGAAGCTGATCACGCTGGCGCCCGGCGCGGTGGCGAACGCCGTGCTCCAGGTGGCGCACGCGGTCAACTTCCCGGCCGCCAAGTGCCACCCGACCAACGCGGCCTACCTGCAGATCTACCCGCCGAACCAGACCACGCCCGCGTATGTGCACTACTCGGCGCAGACCTGCGCCAAGCCGGTCCAGGTCCTGACCATCAGCGTGGTGCAGGCCGGATCGGGTGGCCGGTGAGGGCGGCCGCAACGATGGCGGCCCGGAACAACCCGGTCGCGGGCTGTTCCGGGCCGGCCCCGGGGTGGGCCATACTGCAGAGATGGGCGACCGCAATGTGCTCGGTGGGGAACTGGAGCCGTGTGGCAACGACCCAGTCACGGGGTTCTACCGGGACGGGTGCTGCAACACGGGCCCCGAGGACCGGGGCAGCCACACGATCTGCGCGGTCGTGACCGCCGAGTTCCTGGATCATCAGCGCCGCATCGGCAACGACCTGAGTACCCCGGTCCCGCAGTACCGTTTTCCCGGGCTGGTCCCCGGTGACCGCTGGTGCGTGACCGCCGCCAACTGGCTGCGGGCGCACCAGGACGGCGCGGCGGCGCCGGTGGTGCTCGCCTCGACCCACGAGCGGGCCCTGGAAGTCGTCCCGCTCGAGGCACTCACGCAGTACTCGGTTGACGTCCCCGCCAACCCCGGCGCGCTCGAAGAGTGAGATCCGCGGCCCGCGGCTGCGCATCTTCCCCCGGCCGGGCCGGTGAGTTCCGGCACGGGTCATGGTCTGAAAGGTCATGGGGATACCAGGGCGCGAGGATGGGGAGCCCGGCGCCGGGCAGGCCGGGTCGGCCCATCACGGGCGGGCGCTGTGGTGGGACGAGCGGGGCGCGGGCGAGCCGCTGGTCCTGCTGCACGGCGGGCTGTCCGATTCCCGGTTCTTCTCGCGGAACGTGCCCGACCTCGCCGAGCGGTTCCACGTGTACACCCCCGACGCCCGGGGGCATGGCCGCAGCCCCGACGTGCCCGGGCCCATCACGGCAGAGCTGCTGCTGCGGGACACGGTGGCCTTCCTGACCACGGTGGTGGGAGGCCCGGCCCATCTGGCCGGGCACAGCCTGGGCGGCACCACGGCCCTGCTTGTCGCGCTGCGCCATCCCGGCCTGGTCCGGCGGCTGGTCCTGATCAGCGCGACGATCGCGCCACCCCGGCTGCGGGCCGGCGGTCCGCCCTGGCCCGGGCTGGCTGAGCTGGTCAGGTTTCTCGGCCCGGGCTACGGGGAGGTCTCGCCCGACGGGGAAGCACACTTCCCCGTCGTGGCCAGCAAGATCGTGACGATGCTCGCCGGGGCGCCCGTGCTGGCCCAGGCTGACCTCGGCGGCGTCAGCAGCGCCGCGCTGGTGATGGCGGGCGACGAGGACGCTGTTTGCCTGGACGACACCGTGGCCCTGTACAACGGAATACCCGGCGCCGAGCTCGCCATCGTGCCCGGCACCTCGCACTTTCTTCTGCGGGAGAAGCCTGACCTGTGCAACGCGATCATGCTGGACTTCCTGGCCCGCGGACCCGTTCCCGCCGTCCCCCCGGTGCGGCGCGCCGGGGCCGGGGGCAGCAGGCTACGTTGATCCCTGCGGCCCCATGGCTGATGCCGCCGGCTGACTGGCTGACCATTGGAGGACTGAGCACATGCCGACCACTCCCCTTCGCCAGCGCCCGGCCTGGAAGGCCCTGCAGCAGCACCACCGCGAGATCGGCGGGCGGCACCTGCGGGAACTGTTCGCCGAGGACCCCGGGCGCGGGGAGCGGCTCGCCGCCGAGGCCGCGGGCCTGTACCTCGACTACTCCAAGAACCGGGTGACGGACGAGACCCTGGCCCTGCTCATCCAGCTGGCCCGGGAATCGGAGGTGGCGGAGCGCCGGGACGCGATGATGCGCGGCGAGCCGATCAACGTGTCCGAGCACCGGGCGGTCCTGCACGTGGCGCTGCGGATGCCGAAGGGCAGCTCGCTGGTGGTCGGCGGGGTGAACGTGGTAGCCCAGGTGCACGAGGTGCTGGACCGGATGGCGGAGTTCGCGGACCGGATCCGCTCCGGGAAGTGGAAGGGCTACACGGGCAAGGCGATCCGCAACATCGTCAATGTCGGCATCGGCGGTTCCGATCTCGGCCCGGTCATGGCGTACGAGGCGCTGCGCCACTACTCCCAGCGGGACCTGACGTTCCGTTTCGTATCCAACGTGGACTCGACCGATTTCGCCGAGGCGACCCGCGACCTGTCGGCCGACGAGACGCTGTTCATCATTTCCTCCAAGACGTTCAGCACGCTGGAGACGCTGACCAACGCCCATTCCGCCCGGGACTGGGTGGTGGGCCAGCTCGGCAGCGAGGACGCCGTGGCCAGGCACTTCGTCGCGGTCTCGACCAACGAGAAGCGGGTGAAGGAGTTCGGTATCGACCCCGCGAACATGTTCGGTTTCTGGGACTGGGTCGGGGGCCGGTACTCGATGGACTCGGCCATCGGCCTGTCCACCATGGTGGCGATCGGCCCGGGGCAGTTCGCGGAGATGCTGACCGGTTTCCACGAGATGGACGAGCACTTCAAAACCGCTCCCTTTACCTCAAATCTTCCGGTCCTGATGGGATTGCTCGCGGTCTGGTATGGCGATTTCTTCGACGCCCAGACTTACGGCGTGATGCCCTACGAGCAGTACCTGAAGCGTTTCCCCGCCTACCTGCAGCAGCTGACCATGGAGTCCAACGGCAAGAGCGTCACCCTGGACGGCGCGGCGGTGGACTACCAGACCGGCGCGGTGTTCTGGGGCGAGCCGGGCACCAACGGGCAGCACAGCTTCTACCAGCTGATCCATCAGGGCACCAAGCTGATCCCGGTCGACCTGCTCGGCTTCGGCAAGACCCTCAACCCGCTGCGCGACCATCACGACATCCTGACCTCGAACGTGTTCGCCCAGGCCCAGGCGCTGGCCTTCGGCAAGACGCAGGAGGAGGTCCTGGCCGACGGAACCCCGCCCGACGTGGCGCCGCACCGGGTCATGCCGGGGAACCGGCCGACCAACGTGCTGCTGGCCGAGAAGCTCACCCCCCGGCTGCTCGGCACGCTCGTGGCCCTGTACGAGCACAGCGTGTTCACCCAGGGCACCATCTGGAACATCGATTCCTTCGACCAGTGGGGCGTGGAGCTGGGCAAGGTGCTGGCCCTGCAGATCCTGCCCGAGCTGGAGAGCGCCGAGGAGCCCGACCTCCACCACGATTCATCCACCAACACGCTGATCAGGCGCTACCGGCAGCTGAAGACCCAGTAAGAGCGGAGAACCACTATGACAACCGACAGGCCGATGCAGCTGGGCATGATCGGGCTGGGCCGGATGGGCGCCAACCTGTCCCGCCGGCTGATGCGCGACGGCCACCGCGTCGTCGCCTACGACCACACCCCGGCCCACGTCAAGCAGCTCGAGGGCGAGGGTGCGGCCGGCGCGCTGACGCTGCCGGAGTTCGTGGCCAAGCTGGACAAGCCCCGGGCGGCCTGGCTGATGCTGCCCGCGGCGGTCACCGGGCGGGTTCTGGACCAGCTCACCGGGCTGCTCGAGCCGGGTGACATCGTGATCGACGGGGGCAACACCTACTACCGGGACGACATCGACCGGGCGAAGCAGCTCCAGCCGAAGGAGCTGCACTACGTGGACGTGGGCACGTCCGGCGGGGTCTTCGGCCTGGAGCGGGGTTTCTGCCTGATGATCGGCGGCGAGGACGAGCCGGTGGAGCACCTGGGCCCGATCTTCCGGAGCATCGCCCCGGGCGCCGGGACCGCGGATCCCACCCCGGGCCGGACCCGGACCGCGACCGGGACCGCGCCGGACGGGTACCTGCACTGCGGGCCGGCCGGCTCGGGCCACTTCGTCAAGATGGTCCACAACGGGATCGAGTACGGGATGATGGCCGCCATCGCCGAGGGGCTGTCCATCATCAAGCACGCCAACGTGGGCCAGGAAGCCATGCGGTCCGCGGACGCCGAGACCACGCCGCTGCGCGACCCCCAGTACTACCAGTACGACATCGACGTGGCCGAGGTGGCCGAGGTGTGGCGGCGCGGGTCGGTCGTCAGCTCCTGGCTGATGGACCTGACCGCGGACGCACTCGCCCGGTCCCCCAGGCTGGACAACTTCGGCGGCCACGTCTCGGACTCCGGCGAGGGCCGGTGGACCGTGATCGCCTCGATCGACGAGGGCGTGCCCGCCCCGGTCATCACGGCGGCGCTGATCGAGCGGTTCGAGTCGCGCGGCCTCGGGGAGTTCGGCCACAAGCTGCTGTCCGCGCTGCGCAGCGAGTTCGGCGGGCACGCCGAGAAGGAGACCGACAACTCCGGCGCCAAGCCGGCCGGCTGACCGGCGCGGGAGGCGGTCAGGCGGGAGGCGGTCAGGCGGGCGCCCGCCTCCGCGGCGATGCGGCCCGCCTGGCTGGCGGTCAGGTGCCCGTACTCCCGGGCCAGCGACGCCTCGGTCTCCGCGAACGTGGACTCGCAGACCAGCATGTCGGCCTGGTCGGCCAGCGCGAACGCCGCATCGCACAGCCGGGTGTCCATGATGAATACGAAACGCTGGCCGCGTCTCGGCTCGCTGACCTCTTCCAGGGTGACCGGGCGGCCGCCGGCGACCAGGCTGCCCTCCCGCTGCAGCCGGCCGATGTCCGGCCCCGTGATGCCCAGCGCGGCCAGCCGCCCCGGCAGCATCCGCCGGCCGTCCGGTTCCTCGAGCCGGTACCCGAACGTCGGCGCGCTGTGCGACAGCGGCCGCGCTTCCAGCCGGAACGCCGCCGCAGCGGCCAGCATGGTCGCCGCGGCCGGAGAGCCGTCCGAGACGACTGGGCACTCGCGGAGGTTGAGCACGTCCCGGAACAGCGCCGCGTGCCGGAGCCGGTCGAAGACGGGCTGGCTCTGCCCCGGGTAGTAGGCGTCCACCGTGTGCGGCACCTGGTCCAGGGACATCCGCTGCAGAACCCCCGGCAGGCCGAGGCAGTGGTCGCCGTGGAAGTGGGTGATGAAGATCCGCGTGATCTGGCTCGCCGTCACCCCGGCGAACAGCATCTGGCGCTGCGTCCCCTCCCCCGGGTCGAACAGCAGCCCCTCGTTCTCCCAGCGCAGCAGGTAGCCATTGTGGTTGCGGGTACGGGTCGGCGCCTGGCTCGCCGTGCCGAGGACCACCAGCTCACGGTTGGACACGGCACCCGACCCTACGCCGCGCCGGGCGGTCAGCCCCCGCGGGGCGGGCTCGGGGCCCGGCCGGGCGGGGCCGCCGGGCCCGGTCAGCCCGCGCCGGGCGGGCTGCGGGTGACCCCGGTCAGCCCGAGCGTGTAGAGGGCGAGCAGGCTCGCGGCCGCCGCGCGGACCGCCCAGCCGAGCACCACCACCCCGGCCGCGCCGCCGGTGGCCGGAACGTCGCACTGCCCCGCCGCGCTGCTGTTCAGGTTGATGATCGGAAACGCGAGGTCGATCGCGTACCCGATCCGGGCCTGGACGGAGCACTCCCGGGAGGCGCCGGCCGGCACTCACGGCGGCCGGGCGGGCGGCGGGCGGCCGGGCGGCGGCCGTGACAGAGGCCGTGACGGAGGCCGGCACCGGGGCGGAGGGCGAGGCGGACGGGCTGGCCGCCACCGAGGGGGTGGCCGGCCCGGCCGGGGCCGCTGAGGCGGAGGAAGCCGCTGAGGCGGAGGGAGCCGCTGAGGCGGAGGGAGCCGCTGAGGCGGAGGGAGCCGCTGAGGCGGAGGGAGCCGCGGATGGGGCACGGCTCGCAGCCGCGCTGGCGGCCGTCCCGGCGGCGGGTACCGCCACGATGTACTTGTGCGGTCCCAGCCAGAACAGGGCGAGCAGGGCCGTGACGGTGAACAGCCCGGCCAGCCACAAGAACGCGTAGAAGCAGTGGTAGCCGTAGCCGATCAGCCACTTCGCGCCGTGCTGGCCAAGCTTGCGTACCGGGCTGAGCGATCCGCGGTCGCGCACGTCATCCCGCTGGGCGACGAGGATCTGGCGGGCCAGGTCGTCGTGCCCGGCCCCGCCGTACGCGGCGGCGAGCGCCTCATACGGCTGGGCCCGGTACCCGGCCGAGCATTCGCGGAGCCACCACAGCCACTGCGCGACGTGGGCGGCGCGCGGACCGGAGACCGGCCTGATCCGGCGGGAGAGCCCGCTCGGGCCGGGCGGCCTCGGCCCCACGCGATCCACGTCACCCAGCCCGGGCAGGCCCGTGTAACTGAGCCCGTCCAGCTCCAGCAGGCCGTCCAGCAGGAACCCGTGGCGCTGATCTCCGAACTGGACGGTGGCAGCCTTGGTACGGGCCAGGTTGAGCGCCAGCGGGCGGGGACCGTCCGCACCGGAGCCGAGCCGCCCGGCGGGATCCGGCGGGTCGCCGACGGGACTGACGAACCGCCCCGCGCACCGGAACTCCCGGCCCACGCTGGCGTCGGTGAAGCTGACCGAGCCGGCCGGGCCGGTGCCGACCGCGACGAAACCCTGATCGAGGAGCGCGTCCCCCTGGATCTGGGCGAAGTCCGCGACCAGGGCCGGCCCGGTCGCGTTGGCCAGCGTGGATCCGCTGAGGGACAGCTGGCCGTTGATGGTGGCCGCCGCGAGGCAGACCGCGCCGGCCGGCCCGGCACCGATCGCGGTGAGCCCGTTGCGTGCTTCCTCGCAGCCGGCCGCGTCGTTCTTCACGGTCAGGTAGTCGGCCAGCAGGGCGGGACCAGTGTCGTTGCACAGGAACGCGTTGCGCATCGCCAGGTGGCCGCCGACCGTCGTGTTGCTCAGGCACACCGCCCCCAGTGACCTGTCCCCGCCGGCCGGCTCGCAGTCGCAGCCCCGCAGGATGGTCGTGATCGCGGTGAGCCCGGCGGGGCTGTGCTCCTCGATCTCGTCACGGATCTGCTGCCCGGGCCGGCTGCCGGGCGCGTGCCCCCGGCGGACGTGCGCACCGTCCAGGGACAGCCGCCCGCTGACGGTGGCCCCGCGGATCAGGATGGTTCCCCGCCGGCCCGCGCCGGCCGCCTCGAACCGGCGCCCCGACGCGGCATCGGCCTCCAGCACCAGGTCACTGTGCACGGTCAGGCCATCGGCCAGGAGGGCGGGCCCGGTGTGGTTCGTCAGCCGGGCGCCGTTGAGCAGCAGGTCGCCGCCGACGGCCGCTTCGGTCAGGCGGACGGCACCAGCCTCGCCCTCGCCTTCGGCGCTGAAGTCCTGATCGAGCCGGGCCCCGTCCCCGATCGTGACGAGGTCAGCCAGCAGGGCCGGCCCGGACTCGTTGACCAGCGTCGTCCCGCGCAGCGACAGCTGGCCGGTGACGGACGCCCCGGCCAGGCATACCGCACCGAGCGGGCCAGAGCCGGTCGCGGTCAGGCCCTCGTGACGGCTCTCGCAGGCGCCGGCGTGGCCCCGGACGGTCAGGTTCTCGGCCATGAGCGCGGACATCGCGCCGGCCGCCAGCTGGGCGTGCCGCAGCACGAGGTTGCCCGCGATCGTGCTGCCCGACAGGCAGACCGCCCCCACCGACCGGCGCCGGTGGGGCGGCGGGTCGTCACCGGCCCCCGGGGCGCCGTCGCCCGCTTCTGCGGGACCGCATCGGACCTTCGCGCGTTCCAGCGACAGTTGCCCGGCGATGGCCCCACCGCGCAGCAGCACGGTGCCCTGCCAGCCTCCGCCGGACGCCTGGAAATCCCGTCCCGATGACGCGTCCCGGGTCAGGAACAGGTCCCGGACACTGAGGCCGTCCGCGACCAGCGCCGGACCGCTGCGGTTGGCCAGCCGGGCGCCACGCAGCATGAGATTGCCGCTGATCCTGGCTCCGGACAACTGGACGGCGGCCTCACCGGCCGCGTGACCGGCCGCGTCGAGGCCGTCCATGAACGCGCCCACGCAGGTGCCGCCCTCGCCCACGGACAGGCCCGGTGCGCGGACAGCCGGGCCGGAGGGGTTGAGCAGCCGGGTGCCGTCCAGCCTCAGTTCGCTGGCCACCTGGGCACCGGCCAGCTGGATCAGGCCCTCCGGACGGCGGCCCTCGAGTTCGCAGCCGCGGATCACCAGCGTGCCGGCCCGGGCCCGGTCGGCCGTGACGGCGGGCAGCACGCAGGTGTCCAGGAAAAGCCAGGGAAGCCTGGCATCAGACATGCTGAGGGGCTTCTCGAAGCGGCATCCGGTAAACCGCAGCCCGATGGCGGAGATAACTCCATCCAGGTTCAGCTCACCGCGAATCCAGGCACCGCAGATCACCACGCCACGGGGATCAATCAGTTGCGGTGGATCAGGCTTGTCAGCGCCGGTAAGAATATTCCGGATGCTGCTCGCGTCGACCGAGCGGCCCCGGCCAAGGTTCCGGACCTGATCCAGGCCAAGCGGGCCGCGTTCGCGGCAATAATCTAGCCTCGCACCGTTTCCGGCATACCGGATTAATGGATTCCTCCGTCCGGCCGCACGGATGGGGGAACGCCGACCCAGCAGGCTTAACATGAATTACACAATACAGAGGACGGCTGCTGCCGGTGGCAGTAAAGAACACTCGCCGGCCACTTATTACATAATAAGGGGGCCAGCCGCTTATTAATTCCGGCATTACCGGACTAACTGGCCGCGGGCCAGGTGGCGTGACACCCTGTGGTCCGTGGCCATCTCGATCCCCGATCAGTGCGGGTCCCGGATGCTCCGGCCGGGACACCGGCCGCCCGGGATCACCGACGGCCAGGGCGCTGTTCGCCCGCCCGGTGAACCCGTCCGCGGCGCGCAGGCGGGTCGCGGTGGATCCCCAGCCCGATGAGGCCTGGCTGGGCTTGTACCACTACCGCGGTCAGCCGGGCCTCCCACTGGTCGCCCGGCAGGTGCTCACGTCCGCGCCCTGGCAGGCGTCCGCGTCGATCCGGGCCGCCGGTCACACCGTCGCCATCGGCCGGGTGGCCGCGGGGGCAGGCTGGGCCGGCCTCACCGCCATCGAGGTCACCCCGGAGCACCGCCGCCGCGGGCTCGCCACCGTCATCACGGCCATCCTGGCCGCCCGGGCCGCCGCGTACGGCGCCCGGCATCTCTACCTCCAGGTCGAGGACGACAACGAGGCCGCCCGGGCGCTGTACCGCCGGCTCGGTTTCACCGCGCATCACGGGTATCACTACCGCGTCGCCCCGGACGGCACGGACGGCACTCGTTTATCCGGGCTGTCCAGGGCAGATGCTCCGGGCACCGATTACTTGACCACGAGTTAGGGAGACGTCATGACTGTCTCATCCTTCCAGGACTATCCGCTGGCGGACCGGGACCGGGAATGGGACGGCGCAGCGGCAGAGAAGCGGATCCGGGAGTGGGCGGGCGCGGAGGATGAGCCGAACGCGAAGTACCGGGACGCGCACGTCTGGTACGACGGGGAGAACAAGGACAACTTCACCGCGTACAAGCTCCTGATCGCTGACGTCATCGACGGCAAGGTCCGCGCCGTGCCCCGGGGCATCATGGCCGCGGGGAACGTCATGCAGGGCTCGCGAGGCGGCGTGGACCTCCCCAAGCAGGACATCGACCGTGTCAAGAGCCATCTCGCCAAGTACTACGAGAAGATGGGCGAGGACGCGCCGTGGGAGCGCGGCTAGCACGTTTACCGGCGCTGATGGGGGCAGGGTGGCAGTAACCAGCCCGAGCTGGCCGGCCGCGGACGACGACCCTGGCCGTGCCCGCCCAGCGGCACTGGTAGCGAGCGGGCGGGCCGACGCTAGCCTGGGCCTGGCCCGGGGACGGGCAGCACGCCGGCCGCGTGCCGGCGTGCGAGTTCCCGGTAGATCCGCGGGTTGTTCGCGACCCACCGGCCCGCTCCCCCCGTGACCGGCCCCACCCGGGCCGGCATGCGGCGGCGAGCATGCCGTCGGGGATCTCCATGCCCGGCCCTGGGACCCCGGGCGGCGTAGGATTCAGTCAGTCAGCCTGCCCGAATGAAGTGACGGGCTTCCGGTGCCAGACCGCGGCGTGAGACGGGGAGGGCAGCTGGCGATGAGTCCCCGGCGCTATGAGCTGGGCAAGCGGCAGGCGGTGATCGACGAGAGCCGCCGCCGGGTGCTGGACGCCGCGCGGGCACTGCTGGCCGAGCCGGATGGCTACACGGCCTTCACCGTGGACGCGGTGGCCAGGCGGGCCGACGTGGCGCGCGCCACCGTGTACTACCAGTTCCGCTCGAAGACCGGCCTGCTCGAGGCGCTCTGCGACGACCTGGCTGAAGCCGGCCAGATGGGGGATCTGCCCCGCGCCTTCGCCGGGTCCGATCCGCTCGCGGCGGTGCACGGCCTCATCGAGGTCTTCGCCAGGTTCTGGGCGGCGGACCGGGTGGTCATGCGCCGGCTCCGCGCCCTGGCCGCCCTCGATCCCGACGTGCGGGCCGTCATCACCGCCCGGGACGAGCGCCGCCGCCAGGGACTGGAGGTCCTGGTTCGCCGCGTCAGCGCCGGCCCGCCGCGCCCCGGGCCGACCAGGGACGCGGTCCCCGAACTGCGGCCCGAGGACGCGGTCCGGGCCCTGCTGGCGATCACCAGCTTCGAGAGCTTCGACGCCATGGCTGGCGCCGGCCGTGACCTCGAAGCCGTGGTTCCGCTGGTGACCGGGCTGGCAGGCGACGTCCTCAGCCGGGTCGCCCGGCCGGGGGGCTGACCGGCGTGCCGCGGGCGCCGGCTGCACGCGCACGGCACGTCACCGGCGCCGCCGGATATCGGCGGCTTTATCACCCGGCATATGACACGCCGTGAGCGATTCCAGAGCGTCATTCCGGGTTCCCGCGTTCACGCCGAGTTACCTTAGGAAATGTGTTCGCCTACGCAGTTTCATCCTCGCCGGTGGAGCTTGTCCGATTCGGCGCCGCACGACGGTGCAGGCTCACGGCGGCAACCCGCCCGCGGTGGTGACATGACATCCCCCGATGACGCCTGCAATCCCGGGACGCCCCGGCCCGGCCACGCAGGGCCCGGGCGGGCCGGCCGCAGGCGTCCAGCGCCTGGGCATCCGGCGCCTGACCATGCGGGCAGCGTGCTGTGCCGTCTGCTGATCGGCCACCCTGATGTCGTCGATATCGAGATCCTCGGCCAGACGGAGATCCTGGCGGGGATCACCTCATATTCGCTGGGTGTGCTGCTGCCCGGTGGCCGCGAACTCTACATCGACGTGGAGGACGCCCCGGTGGTGCCACCCGGCGTCGCGGGGCGGCCCGGGGCGGCTACCCCGCCAGGTGCCGCGGGATCGCCCGGTACGGCCTGACTGCCTGGCGCCGCGGGACCTTGGGCGGCAGCCGCGAACGGCTCGGGGGTCGCGCGCTCGATGGCCGGCCAGCCGACGTCTGCGTCGTACTCGGCCCGCTCCGCGCGGCTGCCCCCGCGCAGGCCGAACAGCCGCTTGGAGACCAGCAGGTAGACCACGATGGCCAGGTTGATCACGAGGGTGAGGATCTTCAGCGCGGTCACGCTCTTGGTCAGTTCGTAGATCTCGTACGGCACGAACACCACCGTCGCCACGAACGTGAGGTACTCGGCCCAGCGGCGGCCCAGCCACAGCCCGATCGCCTCGACTCCCTCCAGGACCGCGTACGCGGCGATGACGGCCCCGACCAGATACAGGTTCCTGATGCTGACCGCGAATAGCCTCTGCAGGTCGTGTACGACTCCCTGGCGGCTGCTGGCCATCGGGCCGCCGACACCTCCCTGCAGGTCACGCAGGATCCGGGTGAAGTCCGCGTTCAGCGCGGCCTTGTTGCTGGCAAACAGGAACACGGCGGCGGCGAGCGCGGACAGGATCAGGAAATGCAGCATCCGGTCGATGGCGATCAGCCGCAGGACGTAACGGTCGCGCAGCGGCCGGCCACGCAGCGGCAGCCTGACCTCGCCCCGCTCCGGCGGGTACCGCCGGAGCGGCCGGCCGGGCGGCCTGAGCACGACCCACGAGTCGCAGCGCAGGCAGCGGTACCACCTCAGCCCGCCTGACTCCCGGGCGAACAGGTGGTCACCGGGGCGGAGTTCGGCCGCGTCCGTGCCGAGCAGTTCGTGGCCGTGCAGGCCGCAGCCGATGAGCTCATAGCGGAGCCTGGGGCGGTACCGCCGTGGCCGCTCGGTGCCCGGCGCGGCCGTGGGCGCGGGCGCCGGGCCCTCGGTACTCATAGATGCGTGCTACCCGCCGGCGGGCCCACTTACAAGCACCGCCACGCCGCTCGTGCCGCGGCCTCCCGGTCAGGTCGCTGCCGCACCGTCAGGTGCGGACCGCGCCGGCCGGCAGGTGCTCGCCGGTCAGCCGGCGTCCGAGCGGGATGGGGCCGGGAGCTCAGTCGAAGCGGCGGGCACTGGGGTAGCGCTGGCCGCCGTCCACCACCACGTTGGAGCCGGTTACCCACGAGGCCCGCGGGGACAGCAGGAACGTGATGACGTCGGCCACTTCGCGCAGGCTTCCCAGCCGGCCGAACGGGAACTGGGTGCTGAGGAAGGTGCCGAAGTCCCGCGGGTTCTCCCGCTGGAACGTCTCCCAGGACCCGCCGGGGAACATGATGGAACCCGGGCTGACCGCGTTCACCCGGATGCGGTCGGACGCCAGTTCCTGGGCCGCGGTCGCCGCGAGCTGGATCTCTGCGGCCTTGGCCGCGGCGTAGGCGGTGCGCGGCGCGGGACGCATGCCGGTGATGGACGAGACGATCACGACCGCTCCCCCGCCTGCCTGGCGCAGGTGAGGCAGGCCGGCCCGGATCAGTTCCGCGGCGTGCCCGGCGTTCAGGGCGAAGGTCGCGGTGAACTCACCCGGGCCCGCGCTGGTCAGGTTGCCGCTGCCGACCGTGCCGCCCGCGTTGGCCACGAGCAGGTCGAGACCGCCCAGCGCGGCCGCGACCTCCTCCACTGCCCGGTTGAGCTCGCCGATGTCCATGACGTCCGCGGCGGCGGTGGCCACCGGCGTCCCCCGGCCGCCCAGGCGCTCCGCCGCGGCAGCCAGGCCGCTGGCATCCCGGGCGACCAGGCCCACCGCGGCTCCCTCAGCGGCCAGCGCCCCCGCGGCGGCGAAGCCGATGCCCCTGCTCCCGCCGGTGATCAGGGCACGGCTGCCGCGCAGTTCGAGATCCATGCTCACTCCCATCCCGGGCCCCGCGAGCGGGGATCCCGGTCAAGAGTGCCACGGCCGGGACCGGCGGGCTCACCCGGCCGTCCCGGACCAGGCATGCCGGGTCGAGGCCATCCCGGACCAGGCCGGGCCTTACCGGGCCAGGCGCCCGGGCCAGCGGCGCTGGTGCGCTTCGAGGACGGCCGCGCAGTCCTCGTCGTCCGCAGGCAGGAGAGGCACGATGAGGTCCGCTTCCTCCGCGAGCCTGCAGTGGCCGGAGGTGACGAGCGGGCAGGCCAGGCCCGTACGCCCAGGACCGTGACACTGGCGCACGTCGTCCCCCGCGGCCCTGAGCTCGGCGACCCGGCCGGTGTCGAACCAGCCCCGCTGTTCCACCAGGACCCGCCGGCCCGTGACCCCGGCAGGCCAGCCCGGCATCCCGCCGGTCGCGGAGATCTCCAGGCAGGCCGTGGAACACCCGTCCGTGGGCTCGGCGAGCACCCACCCGTACGGTGCGAGCAGGCGCAGCATCGCGGTGTTGCTCAGGCTGACGATGGCCCGCAGCCGCTCGATCCGGGACGCCGGGGCCCGCCCGGCCAGCCCGGCCAGCTCGGCCAGGAGGATCCGGCCCAGGCCCGCCCCCTGGTAGTCGTCCCGGACGGTGAGGGCCAGCTCGGCGCTGCCTTCACCGAGCGGCACATACCGGGCCTCGGCGACCAGCCGCCCCGGTTGCGCCGCCGGGGCCGGCCAGCTCGTCCCCGGTCGCGGCCGCCACCACGCAGACGGTGCCCGCGGGCTCGGTGACGCCGGCCAGCCGCGTAACCAGGGCGGGGGTGGCCTGGCCGGCCTGGAACCGGCTGCGGAAGGCCGTGGGTGACAGGTCGGTGAACAGCTGCGCGATGGCGGGGACATCGTCCGGGCCCGCCGTGCGCAGCCAGACGGCCCGGCCGTCGCGCAACCGCCGCTCCCCGGTGCCCGCGTTCCCGGTCCCAGCCATGGGCGCAGCGTAGGCACGGGACCCGGCGGTGGCCAGGGACCAACGGCCCGGGCCCGGCGCTCAACCCTGGCGCCGAGAGCGCCCTGCGCAGCGCGGACGTGGTGATCACCGTGACCGGGAGCCGGGGCCGTGATCACCTCGAACGACCGTGGCCCTGCTGAAGGACGGGGCGCTCGTCCTGAACGCCGGGCACTTCCCCCAGGAGATCGCGGTGGATGATCTGGCCAGTGCCCCGGGGGTGGTGCAGCGGCGGGGCCGCGGACGGGATCGTAGACGTTCCTGCTGACGCCGGCCGGTCGTCACCTGCTGACCGGGGGGCACATGGTCAACCTGGCCGGGCCGTACCCGCTGGGCAATTCACCGAGGAGACGGACCTCGGGTCGCTTGCGGCGCGCTGCCTGGAGGCGGAAGCGGCCGGCTCGCTCGGCCCGGGCCGCGCGGTGGTCCCGGTACCGCGGTTCATCGACGAGCAGGTCGCCACGTCGTTCCTGGACCTTCACGGCCGGTCCGGGACCACGGCGCCGCGAAACGCGGCGCCCGGAGGCTCCGGGTCAAGACCCGCCCCGGCGGCGGCGGGGGCGGGGCCGGTGGAGTCGCGGACGACGAGGGCACTGGGCAGCACGACGCTGCGGGGCACCCGCCCGGTCCGGATGTACCTGCCTAGCAGGGCCGCCGCTTCCGTGCCGAGCCGGGTGGCGAACAGGTTGACGGTGCTCAGGGCGGGCGCGGTCAGCTCGGAGTAGGGCAGGTCGTTGAAGCCCACCAGGGACAGGTCACCCGGAACGTCCAGGCCCAGCGACCGGGCGGCCCGGAGCACCCCGTAGGCGTGCAGGTCGTCCCCGCACACCACGGCCGTCACGCCTGCCGCAGACCAGGCCGGCCAGATGCGCCGGAAGCCCTCATGGGCGTCGTCGATCGTCATGCCCTCGAGCACCAGGTCATCCACGGCCAGGCCGGAACCGTGCTCCACCAGCCCGGCCTGCAGCTCCTCGCGGCGGTACTGCAGGGAGACCTTCTTCTCCCGGCTGACACCGACGTAAGCGACCCGGCTGTGGCCGAGGGAGGCCAGGTACCCGGACAGCTCGCGGACCGCGCTGCTCAGGTCGAGATCGACGCTGGGCAGCTCCCCCGCCGCCCCGCCGCAGTCCAGGATCACGGTCGGGCAGGTGGGCACGAAGCTGTCCAGGAACCCGATGCCCGGGCTGGCCAGGATCAGCCCGGCGAGGTTCCCGGCCAGCGCCCGCTGGACCGTGGTCAGGTTGTAGTCCTCACCCCCCTCCGGCATCAGCACGGTCAGCGAGAAGGCCCGGTCCAGGTGCCGGGTCAGTCCCTCCAGGACCATGGAGAAGAACGGGTTCGCGGGGTCGGGGCTGACGAAACCGATCGATTCGAGCTGCCCGCGGGCCAGGGCGCTGGCCGTGGAGTTGACGCGGTAGCCGAGGTCCGCGGCGGCCGCGTAGATGAGCCTGCGCGACTGCGGGCTGACCCGCCCGGCGTCCTTGCCGGTGAACACGAGTGACACGGTCGACGCAGAGCAGCCGGCCCGCTCGGCTACATCCCGGGCGGTAGCTCGGCGGCTGACCGGGTGAGTGGTCACGCCTTGAGATTCTGGCACGCGTGGCGCCCGGCCGGGAGATACGGGCGAGGCGCCACCCGGCCCTGCTATGGCCGGGAGGCCCGACCTGGCCTGACGGTCAGGCGCTGCCGCGATGACGACAGGACCGCTCGCCGCGAGCTGCTGCTGTTGTTGTTGTCTGGCCGACGGGACCGGCCGGGGCAGCGGCTTGCAGGTCTTGTCCCACTTCGCGTTCGGGTTCCGGGCGGGCAGCTGGCCGCTGGCCAGGTAGTTGGCGATGGTGTTGTCCACGCACAGATCGCCGAAGAGCGAGTCGGCGTGCGTGGTGCCGCCCTGCTCGGCCAGCAGCACGGAGTGCGGGAACAGCTAGCGGACCTCCAGGCTGCCCTCGATCGGCATCGCCACTTCCAGGGTCTCGTCGATCAGCAGGGCACTGCTGATCCCGTTGCCATTGATCTGCATCGGGGCCATTGCCGAGGCGGGCCCCGGCCAGTGCAGGCAGGGGGCGTTGAACCAGGCGTTCCCCCAGGTCTCGAACGGCGCGATCTTGTTGACCCGGTGGTTGTCCTTGCTCCATACCGCCCAGCTCGTCGGCCACTGCACGTCCGTGCACTGGACCGCGTTGTAGACGGCGAAACCGTTGTCGTCGCCTGGCGCGTCCACCGCCTGGTAGAGGCTCACGAGCGCGGCGCCGGCCTTCTTGCTGTGCGTGTTGGCCCAGTTCGCGAACGCGCTGCCAAACTGCAGCCAGGTCTCCTCGTAGTACCCGGGCTGCAGGAAAATGTCGATCCATTCGTCCGGGCCGACCACCCCCTGGATGGGGTGCTTGAACAGGCGGGCCTTTTCCGCGTAGAAGCGATTTTCCACCGTCTTCTCAGTCCGGCCCAGGTGGTAGAACGAGTGGTGCTGGGCCAGCCAGCCGAACCAGATCTTGATGTTCCGGTTGAACGCGATGTCCTGGTCCAGGTTGGCCTGGTACCACACCTTGCGCGGGTCCACGTTGCTGTCCATGATCAGCCGCCGGACGTGCGACGGGAACAGCGTCGAATAGACCTGGCCCAGGTAGGTGCCGTAGGAGAACCCGTAGTAGCTGATCCGGCGCGGCCCCGCGCCCGCCGGATACTGTCCATGTCCCGGGCCGGTCCAGCCTGCCCAGGTCCACCACCTGCTGCTGCGCCATCGTGACCCCCCTCTGCGTGCGCGCGTCAGCCAGTAGTTCAGGATCTGCTTGGTCCGCGGGTTGTAGTTCTCCCGGTCGCCGCTGAAGTAGTACGGCGCGCAGGTTATCGCCGGGACACTGGAGCCGACGCCACGCGGATCGAACCCGATCCAGTCATAGTCCGCGGCAGCGGCCTTATCCGCGGCCGAGCCCTCGGCCTTCAGCTGGGCGATCAGGAAGGTGTTCAGGTCTAGGCCGCTGCCACCCGGGCCGCCCGGGTTGGTCAGGATGACGCCCTGGTACTTGGCGGCAGTTGAGGTGTGCTTGATCCGCGAGACGGCGATCTTGATCGTCGCCCCGGTGGGGTCGCTGTAGTTGAGCGGCACGGTCAGCATGGCGCACTGGGCGCCGGCCTGCCGCAGATCGCTCTCGGCGCACCGTCCCCACTTCAACGAGCTGGCCGCGGCCGGAGCGGCTGTGCCTGCCACGGCCGGCGCCCCGACGCCGAGCCCGCCGGCCAGGGTACTGGCAGCGGCGGCTACGGCTAGGAATCTCTTCCTCGGGTTCCCTCCTGGCTCCACTCGTCGAAACTCCAGCGAGCGCATGTGAAGGACGCCAATTCTCCGGTATAAGCCGGGGCCAGCAGAAGATAATGCAGGCCTGACGTTACCCAGTCGTTACGCTGTGCTCGGTTGCCGGATCCGCCGCCGGAATCAATCCGGGTGCCGGCACCGAGGCCAGCACGGCGCCCCCCCGCCACAGAGCGACCATGTGCGTAGAGTCGGGTCGACTGACCGTCCACGGCCGCCTGGGAGCGATGTTGAGCGAGCCCATCACCGTCGAGCGCGATGGGCATGTTCTGCTCATCGGGATCAACCGCCCGGCGAAGCGCAATGCCTTCGACCTGGCCACCATCGAGGCGCTGGGCGCCGCCTACGAGACCCTCGGCACCGACGACGGGCTCCGCGCCGGCGTGCTCTTCGCGCACGGCGATCACTTCTCGGCGGGCCTGGATCTGGCGGAGGTGGGCCCGGCGGTGGCTGAGTCCGGTCCCAGCGCGATTGCCGGCTCGCACCGCTTCGACCCGTTCGGGGTCTGGGGCGAGCCGGTACCCAAGCCGGTCGTGCTGGCGGTCGGCGGCATTGCTTACACCCTGTCCATCGAACTCGCCCTGGCCGCCGACATCGTGGTCGCCGCCGACGACGTGCGCTTCCGCCAGCTGGAGATCGGCCGCGGGATCATGCCGTTCGGCGGCGCCACGTTCCGTGCGCCCGCGCAGCTGGGCTGGGGCAACGCGATGCGCTTCCTGCTCACCGCGGAGGAATTCGGCGCCGGCGAGGCGCTGCGGATCGGGCTTGTGCAGGAGGTCGTCCCGGCCGGATCGCAAACAGGCCGGGCGCGGGAACTGGCCCAGCTGATCGCCCGGCAGGCGCCCCTCGGGGTTCAGGCCACCCTCGCCAGCGCACGCGCCGGACGGGGCCAGGGCCCGGACGCGGCACGCGAGCACATCGCATCAGTCCTGCCCGGCATCCTGGACAGCCAGGACGCGGCTGAGGGCCTGCGCAGCTTCACTGAGCGGCGCGAGGCCCGCTTCACCGGCCGGTAGGCGCAAGGCGGGCACATGCCCGGTCCGGGCGCCGCCTGGCTCCTCACGCCCTCTGCGGCCGCCTGCTACCAGACCTGCCTAGCTGTCCCGGGCTACGGCATGAGCTCACCCGCCAGCAGTGATCGCCCCAGCGTGTTGCCCGGCGGGGCCAGCGGGCAGGCCCAGGCTGGGTCGTAGGCGCACGACGGGTTGTAGGCGAAGTTGAAGTCGAGGATCAGCCGGCCCTCGTCGCCGCCGAGATCCGCGCCCTTGGCCGTGTCGATGAGGTACCGGCCGCCGCCGTAGGTCGCCGTCCCTGACGTCGCGTCCTTCACCGGGACGAAGACCCCGCCTCCATAGGAGGCCAGCCACCAGACATCCAGGTCACCACCTCCGCCATCACCGCTCCCGGGCAGGTGCGCGCATCCGATGCGGTCGAAGCGGGCGACCCCGTCGGAACCCGTGGGGACCTCCATGTGCCTGGGTGGCACATCGGTGTCGATGGTGACCTCGAAGCGCAGCCGCGGATCGTAGGGCGCGACCGGCGCGCCCGGGTAGTGCCCGCGCCTGTCCCCCGGGATCGGCGAGTCCGGATGGGTACGGAGCAGGTCATCACGGGTCTTGCGCCAGTGATCGTGCGCGGCCAGGGTGTCCGGCTCGCTGCGCACCTCCGCGTACAGCCGGGCGACCCGGCGGCGCCAGTCGAGCAATGTCAGCGACATGCGCATGGCTCCAGGATGCCAGCCCGGTGAAGCTAGGCTGCGACCGCCAGGCCAGATCCCCCGAAGGCAGGAGCCACGATGATCGAGCACACCACCGCAGGCCAGATGTCCCTCGCTGAGCTGGCCGACGGGCACAAATCCCAGCCATCCGCCATCCTGCGCCTCACCGCCGAGCACAGTCCCGGGAACGCGTACCCGGCCAACGTCGCCGCCTTCATCAACGGGGTGTTCCGCGGCACCATCGCCGCCACCGACCACATGCCCGCCGGGCTGCACCTGTACCTGCCCTGACGGCCGGCCGGGCAGGCCTGCACGTTTCATCCGCGGCTGCGGTGGGCTGCCCGGCTGCTTGCGCTCCGGCCCGGTGACCTCGCGATTCTGCGAATATCAGGGGCATGGGCTCGTGGTGGCACCGCGACGTGATCGCGGCCGGAAGACTGCCGCTCGGTTTGTGCTTCCTGGCCTTCGTCCTGACGTTCGCGTCCACGCGCACGATCACCCGGCTCATCCGAGACGGCCGCGGGCCGTTCCGGAACATCACGGCCTCCGGGACGCACGTTCATCATGCGGTTCCCGGCCTGATACTTCTGATCGTCGGCGCCCTCACCGCGATCGGGGGACCCGGCTCGCTGGGCTGGCTCGCGTTCGCCGGGGTGGCCGTCGGGATCGGCATGTCCCTGGTCCTGGACGAGTTCGCGCTGATCCTGCACCTGCAGGACGTCTACTGGAGCGGTGAGGGCCAGCTCTCGGTGGAGGCGGTGACGCTGACGGCCGCCTGCCTCGGCCTGGCGCTGGTGGGCTTCAGCCCGTTCGGCATCCAGGGCCCGAGCGCGATCGAGCGGTCAGTCAGGCTGAGCGCGACCGTCCTGCTGCTGATCGACGGCGTGTTCTCGGTGACCTGCGCGCTGAAGGGCAAGTACCGCTGCGCGCTGTTCGGCCTGTTCCTGCCGCCGGTCGCCTGGGTCGGCGCGGTCCGGCTGGCCCGCCCGGCGTCGATCTGGGCCCGGCACTGGTACCACGGCCAGCGGCTGGAGCGGGCCACCCGCCGGGCCGCCGCGTTCGACCGGCGGTGGAAACCGGTCCAGACCGACTGGGAGGACTTCATCGGCGGCCGGCCGTCCGCATCTGCCCGGCCAGCCCCGCCTGCCCGGCCCGCCTCCTGAACCCGCGATCAGGGGGCTCCGGCGGGAGGGCGCGGCCGCGGGGAAGGCCGAGCACCCGCTCGGGTCTCCCATTTAAGCCGAACTTGATTCCGACGTCAAGTTCGACTAATGTCAGGCCGCATGGCGCGATTGCGGACCGCCGATTCCCTCCCGGCCGGCGGCTCACCCAAACCACCCGGGCAGCTCAGCGAGCGTGGCCGCCGGACCCGCGGGGCACTCATCGGCGCCGCGCGCCGGGTCTTCGAGCGGGACGGCTTCATCGACGCCCGCATCACCGACATCGCCGAGGAGGCGGGGGCGGCGCACGGCACCTTCTACACCTACTTTGACTCCAAGGAAGCCGCGCTGCGGGCGGTCATCTTGCAGCTGGAGTCCGAGTTGCTCGGCGCGGGGGCCGCGCAGTACCAGGGACGCCGCGATGACCGGGACCCGGTCGGCGTGCTCCGCGCGGCGAACCGCCGCTACCTGGAGACGTACCGGGCGAACAGCAAGCTGATGGTCATCTGGGAGAACGCCGCGGCGATCGTCCCGGACATGGCCCGGCTGCTGCACGAGGCCAAAGCGGCGTTCGTCACCCGGGCCGAGAAGTCCATCCGCGGCCTGCAGGAAGCCGGCCTGGCCGACCCGTCGCTCGACCCGCGTTATGCGGCACACGCGCTGACCGGCATGGTCAGCCGGTTCGCCTACACCTGGTGCGCCCAGGGCGAGGACTTCGAGCTGGACAAGGCCACCGACGAGCTGACCGGCCTGTGGGCCCGGGCGACCGGGCTGCAGGGAAGGACGGGCGGATGAGCGGGATCTGCGCGGGCCGGGTTGTGATCATCACCGGGGCCGGCCGCGGCCTGGGCCGGGCGCACGCGCTGGCCTTCGCGCGCGAGGGCGCGCGGCTGGTCATCAACGACACGGGCGCCGAGCGGGACGGCACTGGCGGGGAACACCGGCCCGCCGACGCGGTGGCCGCTGAGGTCCGCGGGCTGGGCGGGGAGGCCGTGTCCAGCTACGACGACGCGGCCAGCTGGGACGGCGTGGCCCAGCTCATCGAGTCCGCCGTGGCCCGCTACGGACAGCTGGACGTGCTGGTCAACAACGCCGGCATCCTGCGGGACCGGATGCTCGTCAACATGACCGAGGACAACTGGGACGGCGTCATCCGTACCCACCTGTGCGGGGTGTTCGCGCCCACCCGGCACGCCGCGGCGTACTGGCGGGGCGCTCCAGGGCCGGGCAGAAGCACCCGGCGCACCTGTACTTCCGCCGGGCCCGGACCTCCGCGGTCCTGCTCGGCACCGAGACCGCCCGCCGGGCCGCCCTCGCCGACCGCCTCGGCCTCTAGCGGCCGGCGTGGCGAGCGCCCCGGCCTCTAGCTATGGCGTAGGGCAGCAAGCAGATCCCGGCGTGCCCGCTCACCCCTCCGCAGGTGTCACTGCCGTCCAGGTTGTCACTGGCGATCCACAGCCCGGCGCTGGTGACCAGCATGTCGTCGGCGCCCAGGCCCCGGGCCCGGCTGTAGTACCCCGCGGAGCCGGCCGGGTTGACGTACAGCGCCCCGTTAGCCGGGTTCAGTCCCTCGATGCCCGGCGCGCTGTACCCGCCGGCCCCGAGGGCGTCGCACCCGTTGGGGTTCATCGACCAGCGCTCGTGGCCGCCGAAGTACGCAGCCAGGCTGTCGGCCGCGGCCGCGAACAGGGAGTCACAGCCGGTCTGGTTGATCCACTTCGGGTTCGCCGACGCCTGCGTGGCCGGGAACGCCATGGCCGTGTCACACGGGCTGCCCGCCGGGCGCGGCCGGGACCCGCTGACGTTCGGCTCCTTGTAGCCCGTGGTGGCCGCGTACACGGTCAAGTCGTCCGGCGACCACGCCCCCCCCCCCCGCGGGCCCAGAACGTCTGGGGGCTGCAGGCAATGTTGAACGTCGGTGACGTCCAGCCGGTCACGCTGGCCTTCGAGCCGCCCACGTTCAGCATGAACATCTGGTGCCGCGGGACGCCTCCTGCCGAGCTGACGTCGCCCTCGACAAGGTCGAGCGTACCGCCGTGGCTGAGCTGCTGGTTAAAGACGTGGCTGCCCGCGATGGACAGGTTCAGGAACCCGTCGCTCAGGCCGGTGGACGGGCTCAGGCTGAGCATGCGCGGGATGCCGGCGCCGTTGATGGACGTGAAGGCACCGCCCACCAGCAGATGCCCCCCGACGGGGGCCAGGGTATCCACCGTGCCGTTGGCGGCGTGCGCGAAACTGGTCACGACGTTGCCGGTACTGGTGCTGATCTCGGCGATGTTGGTCACGCTGGTGCCGTTGACCTTCGTGAAGTTCCCGCCGATGTAGGCGTCCGCGCAGTTGCCGCTGAACGCGATGGAATTGATCGCGTCTGCGCCGTCATTGTTGGTCGCTGCGCTGCCCACCACCACGGGAGCCCACGACGTGACCGTATAGGGACTGCTGGCGCTGAAACTGACCAGGTCGCTGCGGGCGAGGGTCTGGCTGCCCTGCTTGATGGAGCTGAAGCTGCCGACCGCGTACATGGTGCTGCCGCACTGGGCGATCTGGCGGACCTGCTGCGTGGGACTGGACGTGGCGGGCAGGTGAGGCGTGCCGCTGGCGGGCGTCGCCGATACGACTCCCGCAGGCGGCGGCTGGCCTCCGGTTCCTGCCTCGGCGGCCGGGATGCTGACGGCCATCAAACCTGCGGCGGCGGCTACGGCCACGATGTATTTGCGCACTAGGCCCCCCTTGTCGGTCAGGCGAGTATTCGCCCTATTCCGCAGCGTTATCTTCTTTGCCCCCTCAGTCCTGTTCCACGTGCTGAACGTCCGGTCGGTTCAGCCCGCTGAGGGGGCGTAGCCGAGATGCACGACCCCGTTGCTGTAGGCCTCGGATCCGGTCAGGCTGAACGTCGTGGCCGGGGTGCTCTCGGCGAACAGGCGCTGGCCTGCGCCGCGCGCCACGGGGTAGACGAACAGATGCAGCTGGTCCACCAGGCCGTCGGCCAGCATGGCCCGGACCAGCGTGCCGCTGCCGCTGACGTAGAGGTCGCCGTCCACCTTGTCCTTGAGCCCGCGGATGGCGCCGGCGCTGTACGGGCCGAGGATGGTGGAGTTGTTCCAGTCCGCGGCCTGCGCCGAGCGGGAGACGACGTACTTGGGCGACTCGTTGAAGAACGGCGCGCCCGGGTCCTCCTCGGCGGTCCGGGTGGACCAGGCCGGGGCGAACATCTCGAAGGTGCGGCGTCCCAGCAGGATGGCCTGGCACGAACCCGTGATCGCGGCGAGGGCCTCCCCCATCTTGGGATCGAAGCCGAACTCGAACGTCCAGGACGGGTCCTCGTAAACCCCATCCAGGGCGATGAACTCATGCACCTTGATTGCGCCCATTACCTCAGCTCCTCTGTTTCGGTTTCGGTGGAACCCCTGCGTCTGTCGACCCTGGTCCCTGACACACGTAGGACCGGGCGCCCGGGGGAAACTCATCGCCGCCGGCACAGGTCGCCCACGGTGATCTCGTTCAGCGGGACACCGGCCTGAGCAGGCCAGTAGGACGTGGTCAGCACAGCCAATCCACCACCCGTCCGCCGGCGCCCGCCTGCCCGGGCCCCTGGCGGACATGGGGTGCAGACGGCGGCACGGCGCGGCTCAGTGACGCGATTCAACAGCAACTTGATATCGACGTCAAGGTCATGTTGGCTGTCTACTTAACCGGAATCCGGGCCTTTGCCCGCGCGCAAATGCGGGTAAATGCTCCCCAGGCTCACCGAGGGGACATCGGGCATGACGGACATGAAGCGTTTCCTGGACGGCCCGTTCGCCCCGGTGACCGAGGAGATCACGGCCTTCGACCTGCCGGTGACCGGCCAGGTGCCCGCCAGCCTGGACGGCCGCTACCTGCGTAACGGGCCGAACCCGATGGGCCTGGAGGACCCCGGCTACCACTGGTTCCTGGGCGACGGCATGGTGCACGGGGTCCGGCTGCGCGACGGCCGTGCCGAGTGGTACCGCAACCGCTGGGTCCGGTCCCGGGCCGTCGCGGAGGCACGCGGCGAGACATGGCCGCGGCCCCGTCCACGAGGGGATCGATTTCGCGGCCAACACGCACGTGATTGCCAGCGCCGGGCGCACCCTGGCCACCGTGGAATCCGGCCCGCTGCCCTACGAGCTCACCGACGAGCTCGACACCGTCGGGCCGTGCGACTTCAGCGGGACACTGCCCGGCGGGTTCGCCGCGCACACCAAGGCCGACCCGGTGACCGGGGACCTTCACGCGATCGCCTACTACTGGGCCTGGGACCACGTCCAGCACGTCGTGGTCGGCTCGGGCGGCCGGCTGACGTCGGCCACGAACATCCCGGTCACCGACGGGCCGATGATGCACGACTTCGCGCTGACCGGCCGCTACGTCGTGCTTTTCGACCTGCCCGTCACGTTCAGCATGGACGCCGTCGCAGCCGGGAAGAAGCTGCCGTACACGTGGAACCCCGGCCATCCGGCCCGGGTCGGGCTGCTCCCCCGCGACGGCAGCCCCGGGGACATCCGATGGTTCGAGGTCGGCCCGTGCTGGGTCTTCCACACTCTCAACGCCTACGACGAGCACGACGGCCGGGTGGTCATCGACCTGTGCCGCTACCAGAGCGCCTACGACGTCTCGACCCTCGACGGCCGCGGGCCGCTGACGCTGGAGCGCTGGATCGTGGACCCGTCCGCCGGGAAGGTCACCGAACAGCGGCTCGACGACCGCTTCCAGGAGTTCCCCCGCGTTGACGACCGGGTCATCTCCCGGCCGCACCGCTACGGCTACAGCGCGGTGATCGGCGACGTCAGCCAGGGCACCGTCTCCCTGGGCGGCGACTTCGCCGACCAGGCCTTCGCCAACGCGCTGCTCAAGCACGACCTGGCCCGCGGCACCACGCAGGCGCACGAGTTCGGCCGGGACGCGACCGCGGGCGAGGCCGTGTTCGCGCCCGCCGGGCCCGCCGCCGACGAGGACGACGGCTACGTCATGGCCTTCGTGCACAACCCCGGCCGCGGCGCCGCCGACCTGGTCATCCTGGCCGCCCAGGACTTCACCGGCGAGCCGGTGGCCCGCGTCCACCTGCCCGCCCGGATCCCGCTCGGGTTCCACGGCAGCTGGATCCCGGACCGCTGAACCCAGGCTGCGTCACGAGGCGCGGCCCCGCCCGCCCGGCCTGGAAATGGACGGCCTGCGCGGCCCGGCTCGCCCCGCACCGCCGCCAGGACGTGGGCTGGTGACAGAGGTCCCGCTCCCCCAGGACATACAGCAGTGACGTAGAACGCCCTTTCCCTGAGAAAATGATCATGTCGGAGTACTGAGATCCTCAGCACCCGATCTCGAGGAAGGGAGCGGAGATGTCCCGGCAAGATGATCATCTGGACGCTATGCTCCGTCACCTTGGCGCGGCCTACTACGAGTCGCTGCACGGCAGGGCCAGCACAGCGGATGTGGCCCGGGCCCTCGACTCTGTCGAGGAGCACACCGGCGACCAGCTCACCTCTGGCTCTGCGAAGCCGGCCAGGAAGACCACCAGGGAGCACGAGCCCGCACGCGGCGCCAAGCAGCATCATGGGCGCTGGCACCACCGGGTCAAGGACGTCATGACCACGTCCGTGATCACCGTGGACCGGATCACACCGTACAAGGAAATCGCGGGCCTGCTGGCTAAGCACCACATCAACTCCGTCCCTGTGCTGATCCTGGGCCGGCACGTCGCGGGCGTGGTCTCCGAGGCCGACCTGCTGGCCGTGGAGGACAAGCGCGAGCGCGACGCCCGGCAGCACGCCGAGGGCGGCCTGCACCTGCACCTGACCCGGCAGAAGCACTGGGGCCTGACCGCCGAGGAACTGATGACCTCGCCAGCCATCACGATCCACGAGGACGCCTCGCTGCCCGCGGCGGCCAGGAAGATGAACACCCACCACCTCAAGCAGCTGCCCGTGGTCAAGCCAGACGGCACCCTGGAAGGCATCGTCAGCGTCAGGGACCTGCTCAGCGTGTTCCTGCGCCCCGACGAGGACATCGCCACGGAAGTCCGCGAGATGCTGACCCAGATCCTGCTGGCTGACCCCGCAGCAGTCACAGTCCGGGTGCACAACGGCATCGTGACCCTGACCGGCGAGCCCGATCTCGGTGGCCAGTCCGACCTGATCCCGGTCGCGGTCCGTCTCACCTGGGACATCGATGGCGTGGTGGACGTGGCGAACAAGATCGGGGCGGTCTCCCCCGCCTGATCACGCCACGCCCCAGCGGCGCGCAGCCCCGTGGCTGTGGCTGAACGAGCCCTGCGGGCCGCTGCGCTCCACGACCGGCCCGGTCAGGGTGACCAGGCCGGGCACCTGCCCGGCGGTTACGCCGGGCCGCCGCACACGGCCCGATCCAGCCGCTCCAGGCGCGGACCGGCCACCTTACCGATCCGGGCGCCTCAGGCGCGGGCCGGCGGCCTCAGGCCTGATCCGGCCGTCTCCAGGCTCGATCCAGCCCGACGGTAAGAGAAATGTCACCCCTACCCGCACGTTGCATACGAACGTGTGTCTGCACGTGCATACGAGCAGTGCGATTCTGGGGTGATGTTTGCCCCCACGTTTTCCGCCTGCGCCCTCCACGCCGACGCCGGCGCGTGCCTGCCCGCCTGCGCCGGGCCGCCGTCACCGTTACCCCCGCCAGCAGAAAGGAGCGCCGCGGGTCGCGCGGCGATCCCGGACGCTCCGGAGGGTCACCCCCCCCCGATGCCCGGCGCGATCGCCGGGGCCTGGCCGCCCGGCCGTCCACGGCGATCCGGCCGCTCTAGCCCGTCCGGGCGGGCGGCGGCCCGCCCGGCCCGCCAGCATCGGGATCCCCGCCGGGCTTCCAGCGAATTCGATTGTATGTTTGAATGCTCTCGTGAAGCAGGAGAGACATTCAGGCTGGGGGACATGACATGCTCACCGCCGTGCTGGCTGACGCTGGTCATCCTGTGGTCGCCGGGCTGCTCGGGCTGGGGGCGGCGGGCCTCGCCGCGGCCGTGGTGGTGATGGCCTGGAGTGTGCACGTCCACCAGATCCGGCTGGCCGAGCAGCTGGCCCGCCGGCAGTTCCTCGTCACCGCCGAGGCCACCCCGGCCGCGCACGCCATGAACGGAAACGGGAAGGGAAGCGGCCATACGGGCGCGGTCGGGGGCGCTGAGGCGGTGACCCCCGAGAGCACCCGGGGGGCCACCACGGGCCTGGCCCCGCCCGTGGTGATCGACGGGCCGGACACGGTCGTCGCCGGCGAGCAGGCCCGCTACCGCGTCCAGCCCTCGGGTACCCGGAAGGTGATGTCGTGGGCTGCGGGCGGAGGCTCGGTGGCGCAGGCTCCTGATCCCGCTCATCCCGACGAGCTGCTCCTGATCGCGGACCAGCCGGGCACTCTGAACCTCACGGTGCGCGTGCGTGAGGGGATGACGGAGACCCGCGGCATGAAGACCATCACCGCGGTACCAGAGGTAACCGAGCCCGCGCCACCCTTCACGTTGCGGCTGTTCCTGCACGGCTGGGGCCTGGTGGCTGTCGCCGTGCTGATCGTGGGCTTCGCCGGTGCGCTCGATGCTCTCGGCAACCTGGCCTCCTCCGAGTTCGTCGCGCTGGTCGCCCCCCTGGCCGCGTTGCTCGCGGTGGCTCTCATCACGCGGGGGACCGGCGACGCCAGCCGTCCGGCGAGCGGCAAGGACCTCACCCGCCCCCGCCTCTGACCCCTGATCACCCACCCCGGGCCAGGCCCCGCCCGGACGGTGCCCCACCCGGGCCGGGCCCCACCCCGGACCGGGCCTCGTTCCAGGCCCGCGCTCCCCGTGTCCTGGCCAGCGGGCCGGGTAGGTAGCCGGTCAGTGCTCCCCAGCAGGCACCGACGGGGGGCGCATGCCGGGATCAGGGGACAGTGCCGGGTTCCCGCCGCGGATCGCGCCGATGCTGGCCGTGCCCGCCGCGGAACTCCCGGAGCCGGGGACCTCGTGGGCCGCGGAGTTCAAGTGGGACGGCGTCCGGGCGGTGGCGTACCTGTCCGCCGGGCGGCTGCGGCTGCTGTCCCGCAGTGACCGGGACATGACCAGGTCCTACCCTGAGCTGGCGGACCTGGCCCGCCAGTCCGGGAGCCGGGACATGGTCCTCGACGGGGAGATCACCGCGTTCGCCGGCGGGCGCCCGAGCTTCGCAGCCCTGCAACGGCGGATGCACGTCGGCGCGCCCGCACCGCGCCTGGTGGCCGCGGTCCCCGTGACCTACCTGGCCTTCGACATCATGTACGCCGACGGTCAGCCGCTGATCAGCGAGCCGTACGCGCAGCGGCGGGCCATCCTCGAGGTCCAGCCCCTGGCCGGCCCGCACGTCCACGTCCCCCCGTCGTTTCCCGGCGGCGGCCAGGCCGTGCTTGCGGTCAGCGTCCGCGACGGCCTGGAGGGCGTCGTGGTCAAGCGCCTCGACTCCCCCTACCAGCCCGGGCGCCGCGCCCCCGCCTGGCTGAAGATCAAGAACCGGCGGCTGCTCGACGTGGTCGTGGGCGGCATCAGTCCCGGCCGCGGTCACCGCACCGGGCGGATCGGCTCGCTGCTCGTCGGAATCCCCGCTGGGCCCGGCCTGGTCTACGCGGGCCGGGTGGGCACCGGCTTCACGCAGCCGGAACTGCGCGCGCTCGAGGGGCTGCTGAGCCCGCTGCGGCGGGACAGCCCGCCCTTCAGCGGCCCGGTTCCCCCGGCCCAGGCCCGGGACGTGACCTGGGTGGAGCCCCGGCTCGTCGTCGAGGTCAGCTACGCCGAGCAGACCCCGGACGGGATTCTCCGCGCCGCCTCTTACCAGGGCCTCAAGGCCACCGGGGACGAGAACGGAACCGGCTCGTTAATGACTAGCGGCCCGGCGGGCGCAGCATGTCCGTGCCGCCCTCCTCGGGACCGAACTCGTCGGTGCCGCCTTCCTCGGGCCCGAGGACGTCGGTGCCGCCTTCCTCGGGACCGAGTTCGTCGGTGTTACCCGCTTCCGGGCCGAGTTCGTCACTGCCGCCGGTCTCGGAGCCGAGCACGCCGGCATCCTGCCCGGGCTCGCCCGCGGTTCTGGGATCGCGTTCCATTTCGACCTCCGCTTGGGTCGTTTGCCCGAGTTCTTCCCGGCAACGAGCCTCCGGACACGACCCTGCGGAGGGGGCTCAGCCGCTTATCACGTACCTGGTGCACTCAGGCGTGGCGTTTTGCCCGTTTCGGGCGGCCTCGACGGTCACCGCGCGGGGATTCATTCGGTCCTGAGCACCACGGCCGGCTGGGTGCGCGCCGCGGCCCGCGCGGGTACCGCCGCGACCACGTTGGCCATGAGCAGGACAGCGGGCACGGACAGCAGCACGAACGCTGAGATGACCGGTACCGGCTCGATGGCGAACCCGCGGGCCAGCAGGGTCCAGGCCCAGCGCCCGGCGGCTACTCCCAGCGGCAGCCCGATGACCAGGCCCGTGGCGGCGATCGCGGTGGCCTGCCAGGCCACGGTGGCCCGGACCTGCCGGCTCACGAACCCCAGCGCCTTGAGGACCGCCAGCTCGCGGCGCCGCCGGCGCACCGAGGTCACCAGGGTGTGCGCGATCGTGCCGACGGCCAGCAGCGTCAGCGCGCAGGCCAGGACGAGCGGCAGGCCGTTGACTCCCCGGAGTTCCCGGACCTCCGGTGGCGGCACCGCAGGCAGCACCACGCCCGGGAACTGCCGCTTGAGGCGGGCGATCGCGGCCGGGTCGCCCGGGTGCCGCAGGCGGACGAGGTACACGTTGACCGGCAGCGGGGTCCGGCTGAGCGCCTGCGCGCCGGCCAGCGTCATGACGCCGCCGGTGCCCAGCTTCACCTGCTCGTTGGTGATCTCCGGTGACAGCACGATCTGGCCGGTGACGCGGAGCGCGACCATTCCCCGGCTGGCCCGGGCCCGGACCAGCCGGCCGACGCCCGTGTGCATGGCGCGGAGTTCCCCGCCGCTGAGGGCGATCTCCCGCGGGCCGCGTGGCAGCCGCCCGTCCAGGAGGGGAGGCGCCACGTGGCCGCGCAGCGGCCGGATCCCGACGACCGGGACATCCTGGCCGCCTATGGCGCCGTCCCCCAGGGCGGTGGCGGTGAAGCCCGCCACGCTGGCGTTCGCGCGCAGCTTCGGGATGGTCTGCGCGGCGGTGTCACCCGAGTGCGGGTTCCCCACCGCCACGTCCCAGTTCCAGCCGGCGAGCCGGGGGTCGCCGATGACGTGGGCGAGGCTGGCCCCGAACACCAGCGCGGCGATGACCGCGGCGAGCGCCAGCGCGGTGCCCAGGACCGCGGAGCGGACCAGGACCGGGGTGCGGTCGCCGGCCGGCTCGAACGCGAGGCGGATGCCGGTCACGGCGGGGGACGGGAAGCCGCGGCGGGCCATCCAGCGCGCGAGGCGCGAGCCCCGGCCCCGGCTTCCGGCCATGGTGTCAGCCTGCCTCGAGGCCACGCGCTGGGCGGTCAGGACGGCCCGCGCGGTCAGCAGGAGCGTGAGCAGGACCGCGCCGCCCAGCAGGACCGGGGCGTCGAACGACAGCCCGGGCGAGATCTCGGCCCGCCGGGCCAGGCCGATCGGCGTGAACACGGACAGGGCGTAGGCGGCCGGGATGGCCAGGGCCATCCCGGCCGCCGCGACGAGGGCCCCGGGGGCCAGCGCCACGGCGACCAGCTGTTCCCGGCTGGATCCGAGCGCCCGGAGCACGGGGAAATCGTCCGCGGCCGTCAGGGCCAGCCGGGCCACGCTCTGGCCCACGATGACCAGCATCGCGAGGGCCACGATGATCCCGAACAGCAGCAGCGCCAGCGCCTGCAGTGAGGTGCCGCGCTCGACAGCGGCCGAGGCGATGGCATCGTCACTGCCCAGCTCGAACTGGGCCCGGCCCCCGGTCAGGCGGTTCACCTCGGCCTTGAAGGCGGGCAGCCCAGCCAGGCCGCGGTCCAGGCGGAAGGAGACCCCCGCCATGTTGGCGACCGATCCGGCGAAGCGATGGTAGAACGCGGCGGTCAGGAAGAGCGAGCCGGTGCCGGTGAACGTCACGTCGGAGGGCGCCCCGGAACTGGCCAGGTCCGATGGCGACCGGATGATCGCGGTCACGCGCACGTCGGGCAGGGTGACGCCGGGGTGCCGGACCTCGTTGTTGAGCACCTGCATCAGCTGGTCGGGCCGGAACCCCCGGAGCTGGATCACCGAGCCGACGTGCGCGCCCAGAATCCGCGCGGCCGTCTCGTTGATCATGACCTCGTCGGCCCGTGACGGGCTGGGCCGCCGGCCGGCCACCAGGATCGCGCGGGCCTGCGGCGGGGTGTCGATCAGGGCCCACGTCGACACCTGGCCGGGCCGGCCGGCCCCGGGGTGGCCGGCCGGGGACGCGAGCATCAGCATGAACGCGCCCCGCTCGCTGTAGGCGACGCTCGGCAGCCGGCCGATCCGGCCCAGGGTCGCGAACGGGACCCCGGCCACCTGTCCCTCGGTCGGGCCGGACCAGGCCAGGAACCGAGGCACCGCGGTGTCGGTCCGGCGCGCGCCCGCGAGCGACACCAGCACCAGGGATCCCATCAGGCCGGTGATAAGCGCCAGCACGAGCGGGCCGCGCCAGTCCTGCCGCAGCCCGGCGCGAACGCGCAGCCATACCGCCCGCATCCTGCTCCCCGCCCTATATGTGCACCGGATCCCAGGTGCGATTGTGCCTCACGCCCGGCGCCGGAAGCGCGGTGGCTAGCACGAGACTTGCCCGGGAGCCAGCCTCACCGCGGGCGGGCACCGCGGCCCTCAGCGGGCCAGGACTCAGCGGGCCAGGACTCAGCGGGCCAGGACTCAGCGTGGCGGCGCGGCGGCGAGCAGCTCCCGGGCGATGATCAGCTTCTGGATCTCGCTGGTCCCCTCGTACAGCCGGTACAGCCGCGAATCGCGGTACAGCCGCTCGACCACGGTCGAGCTCATGTAGCCGAGGCCGCCGTGGACCTGCACCCCGCGGTCGGCCACCCGGGACACCATCTCACTGCAGTACAGCTTGGCCGCGGACGGCCCGGCGGCCACGTTGCGCCCCGCGTCATAGTCGTCCGCGGTCGACAGCACCAGGGACCGGCCCGCCTCGATCTCGGCGTAGGAGTCCGCGAGCATCGCCTGGACCAGCTGGTAGCTGCCGATGAGCTGGCCGCCCTGCTTGCTGGTCGCGGCGTGCGCGACCGACTCGTCCAGGATCCGCTGCGCGGTGCCGACGCACACGGCGGCGATGTGCAGCCGGCCGCGCGCGAGGACGGTCATCGCGCTGCGGTAGCCGCGGCCCTCCTCGCCGATCAGGCGGCCTGCGGGCACGCGGACGTCATCGAGGATCACCTCGGCGGTCCACGCGCCGCGCTGGCCCATCTTGTGGTCTTTCGGCCCGACCGTCAGGCCCGGGCTGGCGGCATCGACGGCGAACACCGAGATACCCCGGCCGGCCCCGGCGTCGGGATCGGTGCGGGCGAACACGACGATCAGGTCGGCGAGCGGCGCGTTGGTGATGAACCGCTTGGTGCCGGACAGCACCCAGCCGTCGCCGTCACGCAGCGCCGAGGTCCGCAGCCCGGCCGGACTGGATCCGGCCTCGGACTCCGTCAGCGCGAACGACGCGACCATCTCCCCGGCGGCCAGGGCGGGCAGGAAGGCCTTCTTCTGCGCGTCCGAGCCGAATTTCGCGATGACCTGGCCGGCGATGCCGTTGTTGGTGCCGAACATGGACCGGAACGCGGGGGTCGCGTAGCCGAACTCGAAAGCCAGCCGCACGTCCTGGGCCATGCTGACCCCGGACCCGCCGTACTCAGCAGGCAGCGCGTACCCGAACAGGCCCATATCGGCGGCGGCCGCGCGCAGGTCCGCCGGGATCGCGTCGGTCTCCTCGATCTCGTCCTCGCAGGGCAGCACCTTCTCCCGCACGAACCGCCGCACCGCGTCCCGGACCTCACCGAACGTCGCCTCGTCCATGGGCCACCTCTCCTTCGGCTTCGATGCTCGCACCAGCTTTTCCCCAACGGAACCGTCCGGCCACTCCCGCGTCCCGCCCCGGGGATCCGGGCGGGCGCCAGGAGCGGGTCGCGGGGCGGGACTGACCGGCGGGGAACGGTTTTCGTTGCGGAGGAGACAGCGGCCACCGCGCAGCAGGCGGGGCTCCTGTCCCGGGCCACCATGTGGTCGCTCGGGCCAGGAGCCCCGCCTGCTTCGCGTGCCTGGGCCAGGCTGGTCAGGCCTTGGCCTGCATGCTCTGACGGGCCGGGTTGGCCTGCCCGGCCGCCTTGGGGTCCTTCTCGGCGGCCTGGGCGCGGACGCCGGACTCGATCTTGTCCCCGAGGTCCTTGTCCACGTTGCGCCAGTACTCGAAGGCGCGCTGCAGGACCGGCTCGCTCACCCCGCCCCGCAGGTGGCCGACGACGTTGCTGACCAGCCGCTCCCGGGCGGCGTCGTCGAGCACCTCACGGACCATGGTGGCTGCCTGGCCGAAATCGTCGTCCTCCTTACGCGGGACGTAAGCGGAGCGCATGATCTCGCCGTCCGAGTACCAGCCGGCCGGCTTGTGGTGCTCGGAGTCGGCCCGCGGGCCGCCCTTGGAGTTCGGCGCGTACACCGGGTCGGACACGTTGACGACGCGCATCGCGCCGTCCTTGCTGTAGCTGTGCACCGGCGCCTGGGGCGAGTTGACCGGGATCTGCTTGTAGTTCACCCCGAGCCGGGCGCGGTGCGCGTCGGCGTAGGAGAACCCGCGGGCCAGCAGCATCTTGTCCGGGCTCAGCCCGATGCCGGGCACCAGGTTGTTCGGCTCGAACGCGGCCTGCTCGATCTCGGTGTGGTAGTCGGTCGGGTTCCGGTCCAGGGTCAGCCGGCCGACCTCGATCAGCGGGTAGTCGCTGTGCGGCCACACCTTGGTCAGGTCGAACGGGTTGAACCGGTAGGTGCTGGCGTCCTCGAACGGCATGATCTGCATCTTCAGCGTCCAGCTCGGGTACTCCCCGCGCTCGATGTGGTCGTACAGGTCGCGCTGGTGGTAATCGGTGTCCACGGACGCCATCTGGTCGCCCTCGTCCTGGGTGAAGAACTCCACGCCCTGGTCGGTCTTGAAGTGGTACTTGACCCAGAACTTCTGGCCGGCGGCGTTGATCCACATGTAGGTGTGCGAGCTGTACCCGTTCATGTGCCGCCAGGTCCGCGGGATGCCGCGGTCACCCATCAGCCAGGTGACCTGGTGCGCCGACTCCGGGGACAGGGTCCAGAAGTCCCACTGCATGTCGTGGTCGCGCAGGTTGTTGTCCGCGCGGCGTTTCTGGGACCGGATGAAGTGCTGGAACTTCATGGGGTCACGCACGAAGAAGACCGGGGTGTTGTTCCCGACCATGTCGTAGTTGCCCTCGGACGTGTAGAACTTCAGCGAGAAGCCCCGCGGGTCGCGCCAGGTGTCGGGGCTGCCCCGCTCGCCCGCCACGGTGGAGAACCGGATCAGCGTGTCCGTCCGGGTGCCGGGCTGGAACACCGCGGCCTTGGTGTAGGCGCTGACGTCGCTGGTCACCTCGAAGTGGCCGAACGCGCCGCCGCCCTTGGCGTGCGGCTGGCGTTCCGGGATCCGCTCCCGGTTGAAGTTGGCCATCTGCTCGATCAGGTAATGATCCTGGAGCAGGACGGGGCCCTGCGGCCCGACAGTCAGCGAGAACTCGTCGCTCTCGACCGGGATGCCGGCGTCGGTGGTCGTTGGTGCTGGACGATTGTCTGTCACTGCCATACCTCCTCGTCACGCTGCTCTCCGCCAGGGGAGCCCTGGGCTGTCTTGCAGGCGGGGCACACGCCCCAGAACACGACTTCTGCCTCGTCCACCGCGAAACCCGTGCCCTCGGCCGGGGTCAGGCACGGCTGGGCTCCGGTCACGCCGTCGACGTCCTCGGTGCGGCCGCACTGGCGGCACACGAGATGGTGGTGGTTGTCCCCGACGCGGCGCTCGTACCGGACCGGCCTGCCCGCGGGCTCGATGCGCCGCAGCAGCCCGGCGGCCGCGCACGCGGCCAGCATGTCGTAAACGGCCTGGGTCGACACCGTGCCGAACCGGTCCCGCACGCCCGCCGCGATCGCGTCCACGGTCGAGTGCGGATGTCCCGCCAGCCAGCTCAGCATGGCCAGCCGCGGCTGCGTCACGCGCAGCCCGGCCGCGCGCAGGCCCCGGGACATCTCGCCGCCCGGGTCAATCTCGGCCAGAACCATGATGCGACCCACCCTGCCGAACTACCTGGATTCAGTCAAGTTTGCGAAGTTATCGCCTTAAGGCCGCAGCATCCCCCCGCGCCCGCCAGCCTGCCGGCGGGCCCGGCCACCAGAGATCCCCTGCCCGCAGGACCGCGGTCCAACCGGCCCTCAGGCGGCCGTTTGCCTTCCGGTCCCGGGCGGCCTAAAGTGACGATATATCGGGATCGTATCGCGAGTGGATCACTTGGAGGCCCGGATGGATGCGGCATCGTGCGCCAGCGGCGACTTCAGTCCATACTTCCGCAACGTGACCCGGGCCGCCGAGGCCCTGCTGGGCCAGGCCCGGGAGGCCCTGCACGGGATGTCCGCGGCGGGCGGGAAAGGGCAGGAGCACTCCGAGCCCCGGCGCGGCGGGCCGCGGGCGCGCCGGGGCGGGCCCTGGGAGGGCGGCTTCAGGTGGGCCGGCCCGGGCGGCCCGGGCGGCCCGGGCGGATGGGCGGGCCGCCCCGGCGGGCCCGGCTTCGCCGGGCCCGGCTTCGGCGGGCCCGGCTTCGGCGGGCCGCGCGGCTGGTGGCCCGGCCCGCCCGGTCCCCCCCGGGGGCCGAAGGCCGGCCGCGGCGATGTGCGCGCCGCCATCCTGGCCCTGCTGAGGGAAGGCCCCCGCAACGGCTACCAGATCATGTCCGAGGTCGAAGAGCGCAGCGGCGGCGTCTGGCGGCCCAGCCCCGGCGCGGTCTACCCGGCCCTGCAGCTGCTTGCCGACGAGGGCCTGATCGAGGCGGAGGAATCCGGCGGCCGGCGCACGTTCAGCCTGACCGAGGCCTGCCGCGCCACATCGAGGAGGACCCGGAGACGGCCCGGCCGGCCTGGGAGGCCATGGCCCAGGACGAGCCCGGCGAGATGCCCGGCCTGTTCGCGCAGGCGGCCCGCCTCGGCGGCAGCATCGTGCAGCTGGCCCACGCCGGCACGCCAGAGCAGATCCGGGCCGCCGAGCAGCTGCTGGAGCGGACCCGGCGGCAGATGTACCAGATCCTGGCCAGCGACGACCCGGATGAGGACGACGAGGGGTAGGCGCCGGCCCGGGGCGGGGGCGAGCGGCCGGGCCGGCCAGATCAGCAGGCGACAAAGAGGCAGAGAAGGCAAGGGGACCAGCCATGGATGACCGCATCCGCGCATCTGACGCCGACCGGGAACGGGTGACCGCCCGGCTGCGCGACCATTACGCCGAGGGCCGGCTCATGTCCGAGGAACTGGACGAGCGGACCTCGGCCGCCCTGCACGCGACAACGTTCGGGGACCTCCGCCGGGTCATGGCCGACCTGCCGGACCCGGTGCTCACGCCGCCGGGCCCCCCGGGCCTGCAGCCCGCGGGAACGCCGTGGCTCGCGCGCCGCCGCGGCCCCCGGTTCCTTCCGCTGCTGCTGCTCGTCCTGCTGTTCGCGGTGCTGGCCCCCGGCCCCGGCGGCTGGATGCTGTTCGCGTTCTTCAAGCTGTTCCTGATCTTCTGGCTGGTGACCGGCCTGGCCGCGTTCGTGTTCGCACGGCGGTTCCGGCGCCGCATGTCCCAGGGCGGCCCCGGCCCTTACCCACCGCACGGTTCCCTGCACGGGCCAGGGCACCCGCGCTGGGAGTGATGGCCGCCTACGGGGCGGGCGGGACTCCGCGGCGGGGCTCACCCGGAGCGGGCTCGCCTCGGCGGGCTCACCGCCGGCGGCGGCTGGCCGGCGCGGCCGGGTGGCTCGCGGTCGCGTCGTTCCGGCGGCCCCGCTGACCGCCGTCAGCGCAGCAGCGGCGGAATGACCTGGCCGTACCCGGTGGCGGCCTCGAACGCTTGCGCCACCTGGAGCAGCGGCCAGTCGGCCCGCCTGCGGCCGACCAGCTGGAGCCCCACCGGCAAGCCGTCCGGGGTGAACCCGGCCGGCACGGAGATGGCCGGCAGCCCGGTGACCGAGATCAGGTAGGCCGACGCCATCCAGTCCAGGTACGTCTGCTGCGGCTCGCCCTCGATGTCGTGCACCCAGTCCAGGGTGACGTCAAACGGGGCGACCTGGGTAACGGGGCAGGCGAGCACCTCGAAGGACTCGAAGAACTCGCTGACCCGGCCGGCCACCTCGGCGTGCAGCACGGTGGCCCGGCTCAGGTCGGCCGCGCTCAGCTCGAGGCCGCGCTCGACGTTCCAGGTCACGTTGGGGCCGAGCCGCCCGCGCTGCTCGCGCAGCAGCGTCCCGAACGAGGTCGCGAACCGGAACGCCCGGCGGGTCCGGAACACCTCGTCGGCGCCGGACAGGTCTGGTGCCGCGTCGATCACCTCGCAGCCCAGCCCGGTGAGCACGTCCCGGGCCGGCGCGAGCACCTCCCGGACGGCCCGCTCCACCGGCAGGCCGAGGTCGGCGCTCCACGCGACCTTGACGCCCCGCAGGTCCCGGGTCAGCAGCTCCCCGATCTCCGGGGGCTGCACGTGCGGGGCGGGGGCGTCCAGCGCCAGCGGGACCCGCGGGTCGGGGCCGGACAGCACGGACAGCAGCAGCGCAACGTCGGCCACCGTGCGCCCCATCGGCCCCTCGACGCCGAGGACGTCCGCGACGTCGGTGACGGGCCAGGCCGGCACCCGGCCGGGCGAGGGCCGCAGCCCGACCACGTTGCAGAACGCGGCCGGATTCCGCAACGAGCCGCCCAGGTCGCTGCCGTCCGCGAGGCTGATCATCCGCGCGGCCAGGGCCGCCGCCGCCCCGCCGCTGCTGCCGCCCGCGCTCCGGCTCAGGTCATAGGGGTTGCGGGTGACGCCGAACACCGGGTTGACCGTGTGTGAGCCTGCGCCGAACTCCGGCGTGTTCGTCTTGCCCAGGCTGATCGCCCCGGCCCGCGACATGCGCTGCACCACCAGGCAGTCGCGGTCTGGTACGTGGCTTGCGAACAGGACCGAGCCGTACGTGGTGCGCACGCCCGCCGTGTCGTGCAGATCCTTATGGGCGACCGGCAGGCCGTGCAGCGGGCCCGGCTCGGCCCCCCCGGCCAGGGCCTCGTCGGCCCGCGCCGCCTGGTCCAGTGCCGCGTCGAAGGTCCGGGTCACGACCGCGTTGACGGCACCGTCCACGTCCTCGATCCGCTGCACGTGAGCGGTGATGACCTCACGGGCGGATATCTCCCGGCAGCGCAGCATCCCTGCCAGCGTGACCGCGTCAGCCGCACAGACATCCGCCACAGTTTGCTCCCTCGGTTCCAGCGGCCGGCCGCCGGCGCCCCGGCGCCCCGGCGCCGGCACCCCGGCATCCACCCCATCTTGGCTGGTGGTTGACCGGTATTCGCCGGGGCCCGACGATTCACCGGGCCCCGGCGATTACCCTGGCGGAGTTTCCGCCCGCCCGGAAATGCGTTCCGCCCATCGAGGGAAGGGTCTGGCCATGGCCATATATCAGCACATCCGCCATCCGCGGATTGCCTCACGGCTCGCCGAGAGCCCGGTGAAAGTGGCTGATCTGCTGCCCCGGGGCTCGGCGGTGAACCGCTTCAACACGAAAGTCGCGCTGCTGGTCACCACCATCGTGGGCAGCATGTGGTGCGCTTATGCCTTCGCATTGTTCGACCTGATCAGCCTGCCGGATGCGATCAGGGGCGGTGCCCCCACGATCGTCCAGTGGGTCGCGCAGACCTTCTTGCAGCTGGTGCTGCTGTCGGTGATCATGGTGGGCCAGAATGTGCAGGCGGCCGCGGCGGATAAGCGCGCCGAGGCGACGTTCCACGACGCGAGCGCGACCCTGCATGAGGTCGCGCATGTGCAAGGGCACCTGGCCGCCCAGGACGAGTTGCTGACCCGCATCGCCGAGAGGATCGGGCTGGACCCGGTGCCCATCATCGACGCCCCGCCGGGCGGGGAGCCCACGGCTGAGGCCCCGGACGACTGACGGCCAGGGGCAGCTGACGGCTGCGGGCAGCTGACCGCCACGGACGCCTTAGTGCGCCCCGGGCCGCGGTGTGGCCACATCGGGGCGGGCGTAGCAGCCGACGAAGCGGCGCAGCAGCGCATGCGGGTGGACGACGTTCCCGCGGGCGGCCCGGGCCTTGATCTCGTCCGCCTGCGCAGGCGGGAAGTACCCGGCGTGCTTGTAGACCTCGATGCGGGTATACAGGCCGGCCAGGTCCAGCTCGGGATGGAACTGGGTGGCGTAGACCGCCGAGCCGATCCGGAACGCCTGCACCGGGCAGCCGGACGACGTGGCCAGCAGGACGGCGTGCCTTGGAAGGTGACTGATGGCCTCCTTATGCCCGGTGAACGCCTCGAACGTCGCGGGCAGCCCGCCCAGCAGCGGATCCTGCTGGCCCTCGGCGGTGAGAGTGACCGAGACCGTGCCGACCGGCTCGCAGTAGCGGCGGTCGATCACGGCGCCCTGGTGGGCACCGAGGGCCCCGATGCCGTAGCAGGCCCCCAGGAACGGGAAGTCCTCGCTGATCACCTGGTCGAGCAGCCCGCGCAGGTCTGCCTCGACCCGCCGCTGGACCGGCGATTTCGAGGTCTCCGGATCGCTGGAGTTGAACGGCCCGCCGCCGAGGAGGAGGCCGGAGCAGTCCCGGAGGTCGATGCGGCCGAGAGCGCGCTGTTCGAGCCGGATACGGCGCAGGTCACGCTCCTCCAGGCCGGAGAACCGGAGGAACAGCTCGTACTCGCCGTCGGCGGCGGCGTCCTCGGGGCGGGTAGCCAGCAACAGGAACGGCTTCACAAGACGACCCTAATCGGCCTGGGGGCGCGGCTCCGCCGTCGCGAAGCTGCCCGGCGCGTTCACGCGCGCGGCAGGCAGCTGGTCAGGGCGGCGGCTTCGGCCTGCATGTCAGCGGCCAGGTGGTCGACGTCGGCCAGCAGGGTCGGATCCGCGACGAGCCCGACGTTCAGCGTGTCGGCCAGGGACACCACCGCGACACGAAGCGCGTGATGCTCGCCGATCTCCGCGAGCGAGTAGAGCGCCCGGACCGGGACCCCCAGCACGCGTACCGGCCGCCGGGGCCCGGGACGTCTGTTCGCCAGGCGCCAGCCGGCCGGGCGCTGGCAGCGCGTGCAGGCTCACCGGCACTTTCACCCGGACCGCGCCATGCGCATCGCGGTCATGCCGTCGGCCAGCGCGTGGTGGATGCGCCAGATCAGCGCACTCCCGCCACCGGCGAGCCGCGGGATGACGTGACCCGGCGGGCGGCCCGCCGGCCACGTCGCGCGGCGGGCGGGCCGGCCAGCGCGCCCCTGGGTACCGCGCGCGTGACATACTCCTGCCTGCCGCCCGGGTGGCGCACCGGAGGGAGTCCTGATGAGCCCGGCTATGCCCTTCGACGAGGCCACGTCACGCCGGGTCGAAGCGGCCTACCGCACGCCCGACGTCGCCGGGCAGCGCCGGGCCGTCCTGGCCGCACTGAACCTGAAACCCGGGGAGGATGTCCTCGACATAGGGTCGGGACCGGGGTTCCTGGCCAGCGACATGGGCCGTGAGGTCGGACCGGACGGGTCGGTCACCGGCGTCGACCCGAGCCAGGCCATGCTCTCCATCGCCCGCGCCCGGCCAGCCCAGGCCGGCTCGGCTCCGGTCAGGTTCAGGGCCGGGGAGGCGATCGCGCTGCCCTTCGCGGGGGCGACCTTCGATGCCGTCACCTCGACCCAGGTCTACGAGTACGTCGAGGACATTCCTGCCGCCCTGGCTGAGGCCCGGCGGGTGCTGCGCCCCGGGGGCAGGCTGCTCGTGCTCGATACCGACTGGGACTCGATCGTCTGGCGGTCCAGCGACGACGAGCGGATGCGGCGCGTGCTCAGCGCCTGGGACGGGCACCTGGCCGACCCGCATCTGCCGAGGCGGCTCGCGGGGCTGCTCGAGGGCGCGGGTCTGCCCGTCACGCACCGTGCGGTCATCCCGCTGCTCAACGTCGGCTACGACCCTGGCACCTACAGCGCCGGGCTCGTCGGATTCATCTCCGCGTTCGTGCCCAGGCACAGCGACATCACCGCCGACGACATCGCGTCCTGGGCGAGCGACCTCACCGCGCTCGGCCCCGGGTACTTCTTCAGCCTCAACCGTTACCTGTTCCTCGCGGTCAGGGACTAGGCCCCGGGCCGATCGCAGGCCGCGTCGCTTCAGCGCCGGACTACCTGGAAGGAACGTGACCCATGAACTTCATGCTGATCATGAAGAATGAGCAGTCTGACCTGATGGCCATCGGCCCGGTGGCGATCGAGTACCAGGCCGCGGTACTCCGGGACGAGATCGAGGAGAACTCGAACTGGACGCCGGTCGGGATCGCCCGCATCCTCACCGAAACCCAGGCCCGCGACCTCGCCGCCGCCGGGCCGCGCTAACGGCCGTGCTCACCCCGCACGCCCGGGCCGACCCGGGCGTCAGGCCGGGATGGCGCCGAGTTGCTGCATCAGGGCGACGCCGTCGAACTGCGTCCAGATGTCGGTCACGCGACCGTCCTTGAGGCGGTAGAAGTTCATGCCCTCGACCCTGATCGTCTGGCCGGAGCGGGGATCCCCATGAGCTCTGCTGCTGGGAACCGGTCACGACCCACCGGGTGGCGACGGTGTCGCCGCTGGCGATGATGTCCTGCAGGTCCTCCTGCAGGTCGGGGAAGCTCGCCTTGAAGCCCGCGACCTTCTGCTTGAAGCCGGCCAGCGTCGGCTCTTCGTCGGGCGCTGGATTGTGGTCGACCAGGCCCGGGTCGCAGAGCTCGTCGATCGTCGCCTGGTCCGCCGCGCGGAACGCGTGCTCGAAGCGCGTGATGATCTCGATGTTGACCGTTATCTGAGCCATGATCACTTCTTCCTCGGGCTCGCGCCTCGTGGCGGCCCCGCCTGCGCCGCTACCCGTACGTAGCAACTCATCGGTTGCGATAGTATGGCAACCGATGAGTTGCGTCAAGGGCCGGGGGGATCGCGCGGAACGGACGGAGCAGGACCGCCGATAATGGCCACGACGACCGGGTTCTCCACGGTTACCCGGGCTCACTCGGCATGGGCATCCTTTTTCCTGCTCTGCCGTCCCAGGATGGGCCAGCCGGGTGGACTCATGTTCCCGGGCGCTATTAACGGACGGTTCGCCAGAGCTACGGGAATAAGCGACCCTATGCCGCGCAACGGTAAAGATGTCCCGGAGGCTGGCCCCCTGACGGACTTAGGGGTATCGAGCGCGAACTACCCCTGCGCCCGGCCCATCCCGCGCCTCAATGGGCCGCCGCGTACTTCCTTTCCACATCCGCCGGGATCCGCCCACGGTCACTGACCACGAGACCCTGCTCCTTGGCCCAGTCCCGGACGCTGGCGCTGTGCTGGCGGGTGCTGGCCGTCCGGCGGCCGCCGCCGCCGCCAACCCGCCGGACCTTGCGCGCGTGCGGGATGAACTTCTGGGCGACCTTGTCCAGGCCCCGCCCGTCCTTCGCGCACAGGTCGATCTCGAGGGTCTGCCCATCGATGCTGATCGACCGGGTCCGCGCCTCCTTCGTGCCACCGCAAAGGTCACAAGTCACCGTGACAGTAGTCTGCGTCGCCATTTCCCCACCCCTGACGGTTCGTTATCACTGCGCGTGAGGATACACGGTTCAGCCATTCACCCACGTCAAGGACTCGCCCTCAGGTTGGGATTCCGCACCGGCCGGAGCCGGCGGCCCGGCCGCCCGGCGATCCTCAGGCGGCGGCAGGACTGGCCAGGACGTCGAAATCCCCGGTCTTCGCCCGCTCCAGGAACACGGCCCACTCCCCCGGGGTGAACACGAGCGGCTCGCGGCCGGGGAACTTGGAGTCACGCACCAGGATGTTGATGCCTTCCGCGCCCTGGCGCCAGGCAATCTCCACGCAGTTTCCGTTGGTGCTGTGGGTGGACTTACGCCAGGCCGGCTCTGAACTGTTCATGAACTGCACAAGCGGCACCCCTTCTCGAGCCGGCGGCCAGCGTGCTGGCTGCCGGAACTGCACCATCAGGCTGCGGCACACGTCCGGACGCCGCTCTTGCACCCGTCTTGATGCTTCCCTTGCCGCCCAGGTCACAGCGCCCCTCGAACTCGTCTGACCAGGCAAGGGACCATGCCGGTACAAGGCCGCTCATTCCGCTTCCCATCTCCGGCTCCCTCGGAGAAGTCCTGCCCGGGCGTGTCGATCAGGGCGCATGCTGTTCGTCGTAGGTATACAGCCAGCAAGCCGCCACCGGGCGGGCCCGTCCAGCGCGACCGGCAGCCAGACCGAGGGGGATCCGAATGAAGTCTGGGGAGACCTGGAAACACATCCATTCCGAGCGGGCGCAGATGGCGGACACCTGGACCGGACTGGCCGCCGCGCAGTGGGCGGCCCCGTCCTGGTGCCAGGGCTGGTCGGTCCAGGACACGGCCGGCCACATCGTGGCCGCCGCAGAGCAGACGCCCGTCAACTTCTACAAGGAACTGCTCGCGGCCGGCCTCAAGTTCAACGTCTTCACCGACCGGGGGGCCAGGCGCGTGGGGTCCGCCAGCCCGGATGCGCTGGTCCGCCGCCTCCGGGCCCGGACCACGACCACGAACCACCCGCCCGCTCCGGTCATGGCCATGCTGGGCGAGATCGTCGTCCACGGCGAGGACATCCGCCGGCCCCTGGGCCTGAAACACCAGCCCCCGGAGGCCGCCCTGATGGCTGTCGCCGACAGCTGGAAGAACTCCAACCTCCTGATCGGGTCCAAACGACGGATCGCCGGGCTGCGGCTTCAGGCCACGGACGCCGAATGGGCCCACGGCGACGGCCCGGAGGTCTCCGGCCCGCTCCTCTCGCTGATCCTGGCCATGACAGGGCGCAAGGCCGTCCATCCCGACCTCAGCGGAGATGGCGTCGCCGAACTCGGCCGCCGCCCCTGAACGACCGCGCTACCCGGGCAGGCGGCCGGCCGGGTGGCACCGCTCTGGACGGCAGCGGATAGCGTGAGGCTCATGAGCAAAACGCCCGTGGCCCCCTCGTCCGCCGCCGGCGCCGCCGGCGCCGGACAGGTCATCCGCACGGCCGCCCGCTGACCGGCGGGCGGGCATGGCAAACGGCATCCAGGCCGGCGACAAGGCCCCCGACTTCACCCTCCCGGCGCAGTCCGGGGAACCGGTCCGGCTGAAGGACCGGCTCGGCGAACGGGTCGTGGTCCTGTACTTCTATCCCCGGGACGACACCCGCGGCTGCACGGCGGAGGCCTGTGCCTTCCGCGACAGCCACGAGGTATTCGCGGAGGCCGGCGCCGAGGTGATCGGGATCAGTTCCGACTCGGTCGACCGGCACGCGGCCTTCGCCGGCCGGCACGAGCTGCCGTTCACGCTGCTCAGTGATCAAGGTGGCACGGTCCGCAAGCTCTACGGGGTTCCGGCGGTGCTCGGTCTGCTGCCCGGCCGGGTCACCTACGTGATCGACCGCGAGGGCACGGTCCGTTACGTCTTCAGCTCCATGACCAACATCAGCCAGCACGTCACCGACGCGCTGGGCGAGGTCCGGAAGCTGCAGGCCGGGGAAACGGCCTGACCACTCCCGTCGCTGGTCGTGGAGGCCAGCAGAATCCCGGGGCGGTCGCGGCGGCCCTGATCGACACCGTCGCGTGGGTGCACGCGGAAAACGGCCGGGTCCTGTGCGCCCGGCCGCGCGGCAAGGACATCTTCTACGTCCCGGGCGGAAAGCGTGAGGGCCGGGAAAGCGATCTGCAGGCCTTGTTGCGTGAGATCAGCGAGGAACTCACGGTCACGCTGCTGCCCGGGACCGTGAGGCACGTGGGCACGTATGAGGCCGGACCGCCCGGCGGCCACCAGGGCGCGACGGTCGTGCGCATGAGCTGCTACACGGGTGACTACACCGGGACACTGGCCCCGAGCAGCGAGATCGAGGAGCTCGCCTGGTTCTGCTATGCCGACCGTCACCGGGTACCCCTGGTAGACCAGATGCTCTTCGACGACCTGAAGGCCGCCGGGGAGCTGCGGTAACGCCCCGCCCACGTTCCGTAGCCGCTATCCCGGCCGGCCCCTGGGGGACCTTCAGCACTAGCCGGCGGCGCGGGGTCCGAGCAGGCTGGGATCGTGGACGGCCATGGCCCTCTCGAACGGCTCAGCCCGCTCGACGTGAGCAACCTCCGTGTCGAGGACCACGGTCTGCCGATGCAGGTGGCCGCGCTGGTCATCCTCGGCCAGGCTTCCGTGGCCGGGCCGCCGGGCCCGCCCGGCCTGGACACGCTGCGGACGACGGTGGGACGGCGCCTGCACCGGGTGCCGCGCCTGCGCCAGGTGCTGCTCCGGCCTGGGGCCGGGCTCGGGCCGCCCGTGTGGTCCGACGATTCGCACTTCGACATACGGCAGCACGTGCGGGCCCGCACGGTTCCGGTGCCGGGAGACGAGGCTGCGCTGCTCCGGGAGTGCGCGGAGCTGAACGCGGGCCGGCTGGACCGCTCCCGGCCCCTGTGGGAGCTCTGGCTGCTGACCGGGCTGGCCGACGGCCGCGCCGGGCTGCTCATCCGGCTGCACCACGTAGCCGCCGACGGCATCGCGGCCGTGGCCATGATGGGAGCGCTGTTCGATCCCGGCTCCCCAGGCCCGGAGCCTGACGCCCCGGCCTGGTGGCCTCGGCCGGCACCGGGCCGGCGGGAACTCCTCGCCGACGCGATGCGCGGGCGGACCCTGGCCGCGGCGAGTGCCCTGTCCGGCCTGCGGCATCCGGCCGCCCTGACCGCAGGGCTCCGCGGGCTGGCCCGGAATGTGGGCGATCTGGCCCGCGAGGGGCGGGCTCCCCGGGTGTCCGTCAATGTGCCGGTGAGCGGGCACCGCCGCCTGTGCCTCGTCCGGGCGGACCTGGCCCGGGCCAGGTCCGTCGCCCACGCGCAGGGCGGCACGGTGAATGACGTCGTCCTGGCGGCGGTCGCCGGCGGGGCGCGGAGCCTGCTGGGGGCTCGCGGTGAGCTGACGCCGGGACTGGTCCTCAAGGCGTCGGTCGCGGCTTCACTCCGCGGCCCGCCGCAGCGGCGGATGGCCGGTAACCGGGTCGGGATGATGATCGTCCCGCTGCCGCTCGGGGAGGCCGACCCGGCCCGGCTGCTGGCGCGGGTCGCCGCGGCGACGGCCCTGCGGAAGCGCCGGCCCCTGTACCAGCCGAACGGCCGCCTTCTGCAGCGGTGGATGGTCCGGACCATGACGCGGCAGCGGCTGGTCAATCTGCTCGTCAGCAATCTGCCCGGACCTCCCGTGCCCGTGTCCGTCGCGGGCGCCCGGGTGGCGGAGATCTTCCAGATCGGCGTCGTGCAGGGAAACGTCCCGATCAGCGTGGGCGCCCTCTCGTACGACGGGCAGCTCAACCTCGACATCACCGGCGACTGCGCGGCCGTGCCCGACCTCGCTGCCTTCGCCGATGGCGTCACGGGCACGCTGGCCCAGCTGGGGGTCCTGGCCCCAGCCGAGCTGGGCCGCCCGTGCTGACGGAGAGCCGGGCCGCACCGGCCGGCGCTAGCGGACTGGTTCCGGGGAGCCGCCTGCCGCTTCGTCCCCCATCCCGGCCTCGCGCGGGCCGTCCTTGCGCGCGTCGGCCGGGAACCGGGCCGCCCCGCGGGTGGCCATCTCCTCGTAGCTGGCCCAGCGCTGCCGGACCTCCTGCTCGCCCAGCTTGTGCAGCCGATCAGCCTCGGCCGGGTCGGCGTTCATCAGGATCCGGTACCGCAGTTCCCGGCTGGTGTACTCCGACAGCGGGATACGCGGCCGCGGCGAGTCGAGCAGGAACGGGTTGCGGCCCTCGGCGCGCAGCACCGGGTCGTAGCGGACCAGCGGCCAGTACCCGCTGGCCACCGCCCGGTACTGCTGATCCATGCCCTTAGTCATGTCGATCCCGTGGGCGATGCAGTGGCTGTAGGCGATGACCAGCGACGGCCCGTCGTAGGCTTCCGCGTCCCGCAGGGCTCGCAGCGTCTGCTGCGGGTCGGCGCCCATCGCCACCCTGGCCACGTACACGTTGCCGTAGGCGATGGCCTGCATGGCCAGGTCCTTTTTAGGCACCGTCTTCCCGGCCGCGGCGAACTTGGCCACCGCGCCGAGCGGCGTGGCCTTGGACGACTGGCCGCCGGTGTTCGAGTACACCTCCGTGTCGAGCACCAGCACGTTGACGTTGCGCCCGCTGGCCAGCACGTGGTCCAGGCCGCCTGAGCCGATGTCATAGGCCCAGCCGTCCCCGCCGACCAGCCAGACGCTGCGCCGGACCAGATGGCCGAGCACGCTCTTCAGATCCGCAACGAGGACCTCACCGGCGCTGTCGATTGCGTCCAGCCGGCGGGTCAGCTCATCCACGCGGGCCCGCTGCGCGGCGAACTCGGACTCGCGGCGCTGCGGCGCGGCCAGGATGTCATCGACCAGGTCCGGGCCGATCCGCTCGCGCAGCTCGGTCAGCCGGGACCGGGCCAGCCCCAGATGCAGGTCCGCGGCGAGCCGGAAGCCCAGGCCGAACTCGGCGTTGTCCTCGAACAGCGAGTTGGACCAGGCCGGGCCCCGGCCGGCCGAGTTGGTCGCCCAGGGCGTGGTGGGCAGGTTGCCGCCGTAGATCGATGAGCAGCCGGTCGCGTTCGCGATCATCAGCCGGTCGCCGAACAGCTGGGACAGCAGCTTGACGTAGGGGGTTTCGCCGCAGCCCGCGCAGGCACCGGAGAACTCGAACAGCGGTTGCAGGAACTGGGTGCCCCGGACCGTGCCGAAGTCCGCCCGGGCCCGGTCATTGACCGGCAGCGCCTCGAAGAAGGCGATGTTCTCGCGCTCTGCCGCGACCAGCGGCTCGCGCGGCGCGAGGTTGATGGCCCGCTTCCCTGGCTCGCTGGGTGAGGCCACCGGGCAAGCTTCCACGCACAGCGCGCAGCCGGTGCAGTCCTCCACGTAGACCTGCAGCGAGTACTTGGTGTCCGGCACGCCGCGTGCATCCAGCGGCATGGACCGGAAGGTGTCCGGCGCCCCGGCCAGTTCCGATTGGTCATAGAACTTGGACCGGATCACGCTGTGCGGGCAGACGAAGCTGCAGTTTCCGCACTGGATGCACAGGTCCGGATCCCATTCCGCGACCAGCTCGGAGACGTTCCGCTTCTCGTACGCCGTGGTGCCGCTGGGGTACGTGCCGTCCACGGGCAGCGCGCTGACCGGCAGGGCGTCGCCCCGGCCGGCCATCATCTCCGCCGTGACCCGGCGCACGAACTCGGGGGCGTCGGCGGGCACCATCAGGGGCAGCCCGCGGCTGGCGGTCGCCGTGGCCGGGACATCGATCAGATGCAGCGAGGCGAGGGACTGGTCCACGGCCGCGTTGTTGCGGTCGACGACCTCAGCGCCGCGGCGGCCGTAGGTCTTGGCGATGGCCGCCTTGATGGCCGCGATCGCCTCGTCCCGGGGCAGCACCCCGGAGATGGCGAAGAAGCAGGTCTGGAGCACGGTGTTGATCCGCCCGGGCAGCCCAGCCGCGCGGGCCACCTCGGTGGCGTCAATAGCGTAGACGGTGATCTGCTTGGCCACGATCTGGTCCTGGACCGGCCGGGGCAGGCTGTCCCAGACGTCCGCGGCCGGGCGCGGCGTGTTCAGCAGCAGCGTCGCCCGCGGCGCAGCCACGCCCAGCACGTCGGCCCGCTCCAGCAGCTCCGCCTGGTGGCAGCCGACGAAGCTGGCCGCCTGGACCAGGTAGGGCGCCTGGATGGGGTCCGGGCCGAAGCGCAGGTGCGAGACGGTCTGCGAGCCCGACTTCTTCGAGTCGTAGACGAAGTAGCCCTGCGCGTTGAGCCCCCGGTCCGCGCCGAGGATCTTGATGGTGTTCTTGTTCGCGCCGACCGTTCCGTCCGCGCCGAGGCCGAAGAACACCGAGCGGACCGTGCCGGCCGGCTCGATGTCCAGCGACGGGTCCCAGTCCAGGCTGATCCGGCTGACATCGTCGTTGATTCCGATGGTGAACCTCGGCTTGGGACGCTCGGCGGCGAGGTCGGCGAACACGCCTGCCACCATGCCCGGGGTGAACTCCTTGGAGGACAGCCCGTACCGGCCGCCGGTGACGACCGGCATGATCTCCGGCCCGGTCCGCTCTCCTGTCCCCGCGGCGGCATGCCCTTCGGCCAGCGCGCTGAGCACGTCGAGGAACAGGGGCTCACCCAGCGACCCGGGTTCCTTGGTCCGGTCCAGCACGGCCACCCGGCGGGCGGTCGGCGGCAGCGCCGCCAGCAGGGCCTCGGCCGGGAACGGGCGGTACAGCCGCACCGTGGCCACGCCGACCTTCTCACCGCGGGCGGCCAGGTATTCCGCCGTCCGAGCGGCGGTCTGGGCTCCGGACCCCATGATCACGATTACCCGCTCGGCGGCCGGATCCCCGGTGTAGTCGACCAGGTGGTACGGGCGGCCAGTGCGTGCGGCCAGCGCGTCCATGGCGTCGGCGACGGCACCGGGGACCCGCGCGTAGAACGGGTTGACCGTCTCCCGGCCCTGGAAGTACACGTCGGGATTCTGGGCCGTGCCGCGGATGAAGGGGCGGTCCGGGGACAGCCCCCGGCCCCGGTGGTCCCGGATCAGCTGCTCGGGGATGAGCGCGCGCAGGTCGTCGTCGGTGAGCAGGTCGATGGTGTTCAGCTCATGAGAGGTCCGGAACCCGTCGAAGAAATGCACGAACGGCACCCTCGTCGCCAGCGAGGCGGCCTGCGCGACCAGCGCCAGGTCGTGGGCCTCCTGGACGCACGACGAGGCGAGCAGCGCGAAGCCGGTCTGCCGCACCGCCATCACGTCGGCGTGATCGCCGAAGATCGACAAGCCCTGCGCCGCCAGCGACCGGGCGGCCACGTGCAGCACCGTGGGGGTGAGCTCTCCGGCGATCTTGTACATGTTGGGGATCATCAGCAGCAGGCCCTGCGACGCGGTGAACGTGGTGGCGAGGGCTCCGCTCTGCAGCGCGCCGTGCAGCGCCCCCGCCGCGCCGCCCTCGCTCTGCATCTCGACCACGGATGGCACGGTGCCCCACAGATTCGGCCGGCGCTTGCTGGACCACTCGTCAGCCAGCTCGGCCATGGGCGAGGACGGGGTGATCGGGTAGATGCAGCACACCTCGTTGAGCCGGTAGGCAACCGACACGGCCGCCTCGTTGCCGTCGATCGTGGTGCGCATCAGCGTTACTCCTGGATCATTTCGATGGCGTGCACGGGGCACTGGTCGTGGCAGGTCGCGCAGCCCGTGCAGCGGTCGTAGTCGAAGCGGTAGTTGAACGGCGTGTCGTGAGTGTGGCCGGCGGGGTCACTGGGACCGAGCTTGATGATGGCGTCCTCCGGGCAGGCGCCCAGGCACCCGTCGCATTCGATGCAGTTCCCGCAGGACAGGCACCGTCCCGCCTCGTAGGTCGCCTGCTCCGCGCCGAGCCCGCCGACTATCTCGGCGAAGTCGGCGACCCGGCCGGCCGGCTCACGCTCCGGCTGGCGGCGCTGCCCCGCGTTGGTGAGGTACCACGGGTGCAGGAGGCCGAACTCGGCGGTGTCGTGCTTGGGGGGCATCAGGCCGCCCTCGCCGCTCAGGTAGGCGTCGATGAACCGGGCCGCCTTCTTGCCGTGCCCGACTCCCACCGTGACGGTCCGCTCGTCAGGCACCATGTCCCCGCCCGCGAATACGCCCGGGCAGCCTGTCATCATGGACGCCGACACCACCACGGTGCCGTCCCGTTTGAACTCCACGCCGGGCACCGGGCGGAGGAACTCGGTGTCGGCGTCCTGGCCCACCGCGAGGATCAGCGTGTCGGCGGCCAGCGTCTCCATTTGCCCGGTCGGCTGCGGGAAGCCCGACTCGTCGAGCGCCATGACCTCGACGGTCATCTCCGGGCCGTCGAAGGCCGTGATCGTGTGCAGCCAGTTGATGCGGACGCCCTCGCGCTCGGCTTCCTGGGCTTCATCCTCGTGGGCGGGCATCTGGGCCCGGGTCCGCCGGTAGACGATGGTCGCGTCGTCCGCGCCCAGGCGGCGGGCCACCCGGGCCGCGTCCATCGCGGTGTTGCCGCCGCCGTAGACGGCGACCCGGCGGCCGATCACCGGGTGCCCCCCGGACGCGACGTCGCGCAGGAACGACACCGCGTCCACCATGCGGCTGGCGTCGCGGGCCGGGATGTCCACGTGCTTGGACAGGTGCGCGCCGACCGCCACGAAGACGGCGTCGAAGTTCCCCTCGCGCCGCTCGGCGGCCAGGTCGGTGACCGGGTGCCCGCAGGTGATCGTCACCCCGAGCGCCTCGATCCGGCCGATCTCGCCAGCCAGCACGTCGCGGGGCAGCCGGTAGGCGGGGATCCCGTAGCGCATCATGCCGCCCGGCTCGGGACTGGCGTCCCTGATCTCCACCTGGTGCCCGCGCCGGGCCAGGTGGTAGGCGGCGGACAGCCCGCTCGGGCCGGCCCCGATCACCAGTACCCGGTGGCCCGTCGCCGGGACCGGCGCGGGGTCGAGGGCCCAGCCCCTTTCCCGGGCCAGATCGCCGAGGTAGCGCTCGACCGCGTGGATGGACACGGAACTGTCCAGCTGCGCGCGGTTGCAGACGCTCTCGCACGGGTGGTAGCAGACCCGGCCGTGGATCGCGGGCAGCGGGTTGTCGGCGACCAGCTGGCGCCACGCCCGTTCCGGCTGCCCGGCCTGGATCTCGGCCAGCCAGGCCTGGATGTTCTCCCCGGCCGGGCAGCCCGCGTTGCAGGGTGGCAGCAGGTCCAGGTAGACCGGCCGCCGGGCGCGGACCGGACCGGCCCGCGCTGCGTCGTGGGCGAGGTCCGGCAGCGGAGTGATGTCCCGCCCCGGCCCATGGCCGTTGCCGTGATGAGTCTGCAGCCCGTCGTCGTTCATGCCTGCTCCACGCCCCTCTGGATGCGGCGGCCGGTGATGTGGATGGGGATGACGCGCATGAACTGCTCCTTTGAGCCGCCGGACCACGGCTGCACGCCCAGCCTGGCGAGCGGCGCGAGTTCTTCCTGGGAGTCCACGAAGTGCGCGGGACCCTGGATGAGGACGCTCCACCCTTCCTGCGTGTCCCGCTGGATCTCGTCGATCTCGAACGCCACGTTGAACTCCGCGTCGGCGATCCCGGTGCGCAGGTCCTCCACCATCGAGCTGTGCAGCCCGGTGCGGAACACGATCGTCCGCTCGTACAGGTGATAGTTGACCGGCACCACCGCCGGCCCGAACCGGCTGGTGTACCCGATCCGGCCCACGCCGCCCCCGGCGATCAGGGACAGGCACGCCGGCTCATCCAGAACCTCGACGACCGGTTCGGAGATCGCGCGCGCAGCGCCGCCAGCATCCGGGTGCTGAGTTGCCACGGTGCTTTCCCCTTTCGTGGCCGACCAGTGAAAGCTGGCGCCGGTCCTGGAGCCAGTCTCTCCCCTCCGGCGGCTATTGCGAAGGACCAAAGGCCCTAAACCGCGGGGCACCTACGGTCCTGGACGGCTCACCTGCGACTGGCCCGGTGATCCATGACTTAGGGCCTCTGGCTGCTGCCCGGATGCCTCTGGGCGGCCCGGCTGGCGCGCGGGACGGTAGGAACCGGAGCCCTCCGGCGCCAGCCGGAGCCCGTATGGAAGGAGCAGCTCATGGCTGGAATCATTGTGGGCGTCGACGGATCGCACGGTGCCCACCGGGCCCTTGACTGGGCGATGAGGGAAGCTGCGGCCTACCACGCTCCGCTGACCGTGGTGGCTGTGCACGAGGTCGCGGCGAGCGGATGGACGGGTAACCCGATCATTCTTCCCGCCGACGAGCCTGACCTGGAGAAGACCCGCCACGCGGCGGAGGAGGCGGTGGCGAAGGCCGCCGCCGGGCTGGGAGAGGCTCAGCCCGCGTCGGTGACGGTCCATGCGGTGAACGGTTTCGCGGCCGAGGAACTCATCAACGCCTCCCGCGATGCTGACCTGGTGGTGGTGGGCTTCCGTGGTACCAGCGGGTTCGCGCGCCTGGTTCTGGGCTCGGTCAGCAACAAGGTCGTGCACCACGCGCACTGCCCTGTCGTGGTCGTGCCGGAAGCAGACAGCAAGGCCTGACAACGGACGCAGCGAAGTGGCCGCCAAAGTTATCTTTGGCGGCCACCGTCATGACGCAGGTGCGGGATCCAATATTCACATGCTGTACATACGGCGGAATCGGCGGATGTCATCCTTGCCGGCCAGCAGGACCAGGAATGCGGTGGCGGCCAGGGCCACCAGCGTGATGCGCTTCATTGTTCAGGCCTCTCCTCGTGGGCCAGCGCGGGGTTCTTGCGCGCTGATCGTGACCGCGTGCCGTCTCAGGCCAGCACGCCTACCTGCCCAGGTTTACCTTCGCGGCCTGGCCCGGGGCAGGGCCGAAGGTCGGTGATGAGCGGGACTTCGAGTCCGCGGCCCACCGCCCAGCCCGCCGTTCTGGCGAAAGGCCGCTACCGCGGTGACTGAAGTCCTTTCCGACCAGGGTCACGCGACCCTAATGGTCGTGCCGGGCTCACGGCACTCTTACTTATGACGAAATAAAGGCCGGGCCCAGGGCCCGGCACTTAGAGGAGGCATCACAATGCGCCGCAAGACTTTCGATGCACTAGTCAGCGTGGGAGGGCTCGTCCTGGCCGCGGTCCTGCTCGTCGCGGGCGTGCTGCTGCTGTGGGGTCACTCCTACGCAGGCGACCAGGTCGCCGCCCAGCTGTCCGCCCAGAAGATCGTCTTCCCCGCGAAGGGCAGCCCCGAGTTCAAGGCGCTGCCGGCCTCCGACCAGGCCGCCATGGGCGTCTACGCCGGGCAGGCCATGACCACCGGCGCGCAGGCCAAGGCCTACGCCGACCACTTCATCGCCGTCCACCTGAAGATCATTGGCCAGGGCAAGACCTACTCCCAGCTGTCCGCCGCCTCGCTGGCCGCACCCAAGAACACCGCGCTGGCCGACCAGGTCCAGACCGTGTTCCGCGGCACCACGCTGCGGTCAATGCTGCTCGAGGCCTACGGCTTCTGGCAGATGGGCCAGATCGCCCTGTTCGGCGCGATCGCGTCCTTCATCGGCGCCGGCCTGCTGCTGATCTTGTCGATCCTCGGCCTGGTGCACGAGCGCCGGGTCCCCGCCGAGACCGAAGTCCTCGCCAAGACCGTCCACCCCACCACCGCGACCGCCTAACCGGCCCCGCCCCCAGATCCGGCCCTGCCTCCGGGACGGGCCGGATCTGGCTTGGACCCTCACGATACGTCCCGAAGGGAATTCCATCATGAGAGCTGCAGTTGTCCGTGAGTTCGGCGCCCCCCTGGTCATTGAGGAGCGGCCGGTTCCCGAGCCCGGGCCGGGCGAGGTAGTGATCCAGATGGAGGCCTCGGGGCTGTGCCATACCGACATCCACGCAGCGCACGGTGACTGGCCGGTCAGGCCCGCTCCGCCGTTCGTGCCGGGCCACGAGGGCGTTGGCATCGTGGTCGCGGCCGGGGAAGGCGTGACCAGCCCCCCGCTCGGGCAGCGGGTCGCGGTGCCCTGGCTGGGCTACGCCTGCGGCACCTGCGAGCACTGCCTGACCGGCTGGGAAACCCTCTGCCTGAGCCAGCGCAATACCGGCTACTCGGGCGACGGCTGCTTCGCGGAGTACTTCACCGCCAGCGCCGCGTTCGCCGCCCCGGTCCCCGACGGCATCGACCCGGTCAACGCCGCCCCGCTGACCTGCGCGGGCGTCACCACCTACAAAGCCGTCAAGGTGGGCAACGTCCACCCCGGCGACCTGGTGGCCATCTCCGGCATCGGCGGCCTGGGCCACCTCGCCCTGCAGTACGCCAGGATCTTCGGCGCCACCGTCGCCGCGATCGACATCAACGACAGCAAACTCCAGCTCGCCAAGGACCTGGGCGCAGACCTGGTCATCGACGCCCGCACCGAAGACCCCGCCGCCATCCTGCACGCCCACGGCGGCGCCACCGTCGCGATCGGGCTCGCCGTCGACGACAAATCCTTCGCCGCCGCCTACGCCGGGCTGCGCCGCGGCGGCCGCCTCGTGCTGGTCGCCCTCCCGGCGGCCGGGACATTGCAGATCCCGGTCTTCGACACCGTCCTGAACGGCACCTCCGTCATCGGATCCATCGTGGGCACCCGCGCCGACCTGGCCACCGTCTTCGACCTGCACCGCCACGGACGCACCCACGTCATCTCCGAAACCCGCCCACTGAACACAGTCAACCAATCCATCGACGACGTCCTGCAGGGCAAGACCCGGGCCCGCATCGTGCTCCAGCCGTAACAGGCATCCAGACCCGGCCCGCCTGGCGGCGCAAGGCGGGCCGGTCCCATGCCCTGCGCGGCACGCCGCTGCACCCGGCCGCTGCACCCGGCCGCTGCACCCGGCCGCCGGGCTTGGTGGGACGCCCCGGCGGGGGTAGGTATCAGGGGTGATCCCTGGATTTGCGGTGATACGCGGTTACCGGCGCACCTGGCTGCGCGGAGATCTGCTCGCCGGTGTCACCGTGGCGGCCTATCTGGTCCCGCAGGTCATGGCGTATGCGACGATCGCAGGCCTGCCGCCGGTCGCGGGGCTGTGGGCGGCGCTGCCGGCCCTGGCGGCCTACGCCCTGCTCGGATCCTCGCGGTCTCTTTCGATGGGCCCGGAGGCGACGACCGCGCTGATGACCGCGATCGCCATCGGCCCGCTCGCGGCGGGAGACCCTGCGCGCTACGCCGCCCTCGCCGCCACGCTGGCGCTGCTCGTGGCGGTCATGTCGCTGGCGGCCTGGCTGCTGCGGCTCGGCTTCGTGGCCGACCTGCTGTCGCGGCCCGTCCTGGTCGGCTACATGGCGGGTGTCGGACTCATCATGATCGCTGGCCAGCTCGGCCGGGTCACCGCTGTGCCGGTGACCGGCGAAAGCTTCTTCGCCCAGGTCATTTCCTTCAGCCACGGCCTAGGCCGGATCCAGCTGGCGACCATCGTGGTCGCGGCGTCGGTCCTGGTCTTCCTTGTCGTCGTCCGCACCCGGTGGACCCATGGTCCCGGGCCGCTGCTGGCCGTCGTGCTCGCTACCGCCGCCGTGACGGTGTTCGGTCTGCGCCGGCACTGGCATCAGCGTCGTGGGCCCGATTCCGGCGGCCCTGCCGGCCCCCGCACTTCCCGGCCTCGACGTTCATGACCTGCGACTGCTGCTCCTGCCTGCGTTCAGCGTGCTCCTCGTGGCCTTCAGCGACGACGTGCTGACCGCCCGGGCCTTCGCGCGGCCGGGTGAGGAGATCCGGGCCAACCAGGAACTGCTCGCGCTGTGCGCGGCGAACGCCGGTTCGAGCGTGCTGCACGGGTTCCCGGTCAGCAGCAGCGGCACCCGGACCGCCATCGGGATCACGGCCGGAAGCAAGTCGCAGGCGTACTCCCTGGTCGTGGCAGCGACCACGCTTGCGGTCCTGCTAGCCGCCCGGCCACTGCTGGCGCGCTTCCCGTCCGCTGCCCTCGGCGCGATTGTCATCTTCGCGGCGATCAGGCTGATCGACGTGCAGGCGTTCCGGCGGCTGACCGCGTTCCGCCACAGCGAGATGGCGCTGGCCCTGGCGGCCTGCGCGGGGGTGCTGGCCTTCGACATTCTCTACGGAGTCCTGCTGGCCATCGGCTTGTCCGTCGCGGAACTGCTGCTCCGGGTAGCCCGGCCGCATGACGCGGTCCTCGGCCGCGTCCCCGGCCTGGCCGGCATGCATGACGTGGACGATTACCCGGCCGCGACAGTGATCCCCGGCCTGGTGGTGTACCGCTACGACGCACCGCTGTTCTTCGCCAACGCCGCTGATTTCCGGCGCCGCGCGCTCGCTGCCGCTGACCAGCAGCCGGGCGGCGCCCGGTGGTTTGTGCTCAACGTCGAGGCCAACGTCGAGGTGGACTTCACGGCCCTGGAGGCAGTCGACGCGCTCCGCGACCAGCTCACCAGCGCGGGCACTGTCTTCGCGCTCGCCCGGGTCAAGCAGGACCTGCTGGATCGTCTGCAGGCCTTCGGCCTGGCCAGCAGGATCGGAGCCGACCGGCTCTTCCCCACCCTGCCCACGGCGGTGGACGCCTACGAGACGTGGGCGCGAGAGCATCCTCCTCCCGGCGCGGGACCGTAAGCCCATCGTTGCTGCAACTTAAGATGACCGGCCAGACCGGCGGCGCGGCGGCTGAACCGGGTCCCGTCACGCAGCCGGCGCAGCCCCGCACCCAGGGCCGCAGGAGCCCGGGAGCATGGACCCATGATCTTGGCCGGATGCCCTGGAACGGACGCGCCGGCTGCGCGATGATAGGTGCCGGGATGTTCCGGCTTCCCGTCGGAACCCGTCGAGAAGGAGCGGGACATGCCTGGAATCACTGTAGGCGTTAACGGATCGCACGGTGCCCACCGGGCGCTCGAGTGGGCGATCAAAGAAGCCGCGGCCCACCACGCTCCGCTGACCGTGCTGACCGTGCACGAGGTGGCGGCGAGCGGCTGGACCGGTAACCCGATCATCCTTCCCCCCGACCTGCCGGCCGTGGAAGAAACACGTCAGGCAGCGGAGGAGACGGTGCGGAAGACCCTCAGCGAGCTGGGCGAGCCGCGGCCCGCGGCCGTGACCGTCCGCGCGGTGAACGGCATCGCGGCCGAGGAACTCCTCAACGCGTCCCGCGATGCTGACCTGCTGGTCGTGGGCTTCCGTGGCAGCAGCAGCTTCGCGCGCGCGGTTCTGGGCTCAGTCAGCAACAAGGTCGTGCACCACGCGCACTGCCCCGTCGTCGTCGTCCCGGACGGACGATAGGCCCGGCTACGGGTGGCGCGCGGGGCGCACGAGGGTCCGCCAGATGAGGACCCGCAGGTGCCGGACCGCCCGGATGTGACTGGTGCTCCGGAGGGCCCGCCTGGTCCGGGGCCCGTTCAGCGCCCGGCGCATCAGCCGTCCGGCCATCTGCCGCGGGCCGCCCAGCCCCGGCCGCGGCCTCGGGGCCGGGTACATCTGCCTGTACTGGCGATCCGCGAAAGCCGCTGCGGCGTGCACAGCGGCCTGTAGCAGCAGCTGCTCCGGCAGCTGCCCGGGCGACTCGGCGTGGCGCCCCGCGGCCGGCCGCGGGAGCAGTTCGCCGAGATCACCGACGATGTGGTACTTGGCGTCACGCAGGCCGGCCACGAGGCCTTCCGATTGTTCCCTCGCCCAGGACTGCCGGCCCGGGGGCAGGCCCAGCCGCGCCTGGCGCGGCCGGGCGCCCAGGATGTCGTGGGCCAGGGTCCGCTTGATGTGGCGCGTGTAGAACCAATCCGGCATTTCCTCAGGAAGCACCTCATTCAGGCGCCGCAGGAATTCGGCTTCCGGGAGGCCGAGCGAGGAATTAGCGCGCACCCCGCTGAGGTCGATTCCCTCGCTTTCGATTCCGAGGACCGACGCGAATCGGGCCCAGAGAGCCTCGGCTGGGCATTCCCTCGGCATGATGATCACGTGCACGTGATCCGGCGGGATGTGCTGGGACCACGTGTCCAGGATGGCCAGCGTGTCGTGCACCTTCCAGAACCATGACCGGCTCCGGCGGTCGATGGCCGACTCGACACCGATCACCCAATTGAGCCACTCCTCCCAGGCGACGGTACTGCGGCATTTGACCTTTTCCTGCCATTCCGCGGGAAGGAGGCTCGCGAGGTCCCGCACGGTGAGAATGACGTGCACCTCAGCCGTCAGCAGCGACCGGACCGCACGATCGGCCTGCCTGGGGGTGCACGCCGCCAGCAGTTCGTCGGAGATCACAGCCGCCCGGGGCGCACAGAGCGCCTGGCGGGTCAGGACGTCCCATTCGCCAGTCCACGGCTCGGCCGGATCTGAGGCCGTTCTCGGCGCCTCGCGCAGGTCCCGGCTGGCCCGGGAATGGTCCCGGTGACTGTAGCCGGGCAGCACGACCCCGCGCTCGGCCAGCCAGGACTGGTTGCCCCACAGCGCATCCTGGAGGAACGTCGTGCCGGTCTTCGGCTCCCCGATGTGCACGTAAACGCGGGAGCCGCCGGCCTCCCGGCCCCGCCGGCCGGGCGGGATCCGGCCCGGCCCTTCACCCGCCGTCACCGGGCACCCCGTCCGGTCGCCGGCCCACGGGCGCCCGGCCAGCCTCGCATCGGGGCAGAGCGCCGGCCCGGTATTAACCAGATCCATCGCATCCGCCCGGAATCCTGCCCGGATTTCGGCTCAGCAGGTGCCATGCCGAGAGGATAGACAACTTTGAAGTGGCGTTGAATGTAAATCCGAAATCCCGGCAGCCTTCAGGCACGGGAAACACGATGGAGCGGCACTATGGATGCTTTTGCGAGAATTGCCACGGCCGGGCGGCGCTGGCGCAATTCCCTGGGATTACCAATTTCCGGGCCGGGGCAGATGCCACGCCTCGAAGGGCGGGGAACGGACCGCATCGAGCCGACCGAAGGCCAGTCCGGCGTCGTTCAGCGCGGCGCGGATTTAAGCGCGACCCTACTGCACCGCACGTGCCGGAGCTGCACGCCGGGGCCCCGCGTCAGCCCGTGATGAGTTCCGGGCGGCCCAGGTCGCCCAGCGCCGCCTCGCGCTCGCCGTCCGGGGTCGTCCACCGCAGCCGCCCCTCGCCGCTGTCCAGGTACGCATCCAGGTGGGCGACATGGTCACGGTGGGTCCACGCCGCCTGCAGGTGCGCGCCCGAGGCACTGATCTGGAACGTCCCGCCGAAGGCCGGATGCGTATTCCGGAACCGGATCAGCCCGAACAGCGCCTGGACGACGGGCCGGCGCGCGGCCCCGGTCACCTCGGCGAGCGTGTAGCAGTGGCGGTTGACGTCGCGGCCCACCCCCGTGCTGTGCAGCAGTTCCATGTCGTTATGGCCGGCCAGCAGCCCCACGTAGTAAACCTGGGGTGTGCCTGGCACCCAGAACTGCAGGGCCCTGGCCAGCAGGTAACGCGGGTCCTCGGCGCCGAGCGCGTCGTAGAACGTGCAGTTGACCTGGTACAGGTCGACGTTGGAGGCCGCGGCGCCCGTCGCCAGCCTGGACGTGCCGCCGCTGCCCCGGTGGATGGCCGTGAGCAGCTGGCCGATCTGGGCGGGGGTGAGGAGGCCGGGCCGGGACGGGTCACGGCCGTCCGCGCCGACGTCGATGACCCCGATGCCGTCGTGGGTGTCCAGCACCGTGACCGCGTTGCCGGGACGTACCTTCATCCATTCCAGCAGCGGCTGGGGGTCGGCGGCGGTCAGCGCGTGCAGGACCAGCGGCGGCAGCGCGAAGTCGTAGACCTCATCCACCTGCCGCGCGATCTGGACCTGGTGCTGGTAGTAGGAATGGACCTCCACCAGCACGGTCAGCCCGCGCTGGTGGCACCATCCCGTGATCTCGTCGATGAACCGGAAGGTCTCCGGGGTCATGAAGGACGACAGGCCGGGTGTCTTGACCGCGTACCCGACGGCGTCCAGCCGGACCTGGGACACACCGGCCGCGGCGAGCCGGTCCAGCACGCGGCGCAGGTAGTCGCGGGTGAGCGGATTCCGGACGTCGATGTCGATCTGCTGCGGCGTGAAGGTCGTCCACACCAGGCGCTTGCTCCCGTCAGCGAGCGTGTAGGGCGTGAAGGGCAGCCCTGGCCGGGGCCGGTACAGGCGGAGCAGATCCTCTTCCCGCGCTCCCTGGGGGAAGGCCGACCCGAGGGTGAGGAACATCCCGTCGTAGGCCGACTCAGGGCCCCCGGCCAGCCAGTCCAGGAACTGCGGCGCCGTGGCGGACACGTGGTTGACGATGACGTCGGCCATGACCGAGTAACCGTCGCGGGCGAGGGCCGCGATGTCATCCCAGGAGCCGAGCCGCGGATCGACCGCGGTGTGATCCTGCGGGTCGAAGCCGGCATCGGCGCCGTCGAAGGGAGTATAGAAGGGCAGGATGTGGATCCCCCCGAACAGTCCGGCGAGCGGGCCGGCCATGACCTCCCGCAAGCGCCCCAGATCACCCCCGAGCCTGGACGCGTAGGTGATGAGTTCGACGGGGCCCGCTTCCCGTTCGATGTCCCGCGGCGGGAGGCCGGTCACCGTTCATCCTGGGTGCCCAGCACCGGCTTGACGTCGATGACCGGCGTGCCGTCCAGCGCCTCCAGCGGGCGGACCCGGATCCTCAGCCCCCGGACCTCGACCACGTGGACCCGGTGCAGCCCCACCGGGTTGGGCCGGTCCGGGGACCGGGTGGCGAAGACCCCGGTCGCCGGGCGTGCGGGATCGTCGCGCGGGCGGGTGACCAGCACGCCGCGGTCGGCCCGGTCCAGCCAGGTCAGTACGATGACCTCGGTGCCAGCCCGCAGATCACGCAGCGCCTCGCCGACCCCGGGCTCGAAGACCAGCCAGGCGTCCGGCGCTCCCTCATCTCCCTGCCGGGGTGCCTGCGCCCGCTCCTGCAGCGGCGACTCGACCCAGCCCACCGGCACGACCTCATAGTTCCTCGTGTTCACCGTGTCCCCTGCGGCCAGGCCGTACCCATCCTCCGGGTACGGCTGATGTCATCGTGCCCACCGCGCCGGCGACGATGCACGGGGAGGCTCCGCAGACGGGGGAAGCCCGCTGCCAGAGGGCGGCCGCGGCCCGGCTGGCAGAATTAACCGGTCCTCAAAGCACCGGGAGCGGGGGGAGCGGCAGTGGTGATCACGGAACCGCGGGCCGGCCGCCTGCTGTCGGTGAACGTGGGCCTGCCGCAGGACGTGGCCTGGCATGGCCGCACCGTGCATACGGCGGTGTGGAAGCGGCCGGTCGAGGGCCCCCGGATGGTGCGGCGGCTCAATATCGACGGCGACGGGCAGGGCGACCTGGCCGGGCACGGCGGTGAGCACCGCGCGGTATTCGTGTACCAGATCGAGTCCTACCGGTACTGGCAGCGCCAGCTGGGCCGCGACGACTTTGTCCATGGCCAGTTCGGGGAGAACTTCACGGTCGCGGGGCTGGCGGATGACCAGGTGCGCATCGGAGACCGCTACCAGGTCGGCGGGGCGCTGTTCGAGGTGACCCAGCCGCGGGTCACCTGCTACCGGGTGGGTATCCGGATGGGCAACCCGCAGATCCCGGCGCTGCTGGTCTCCCACCACAGGCCCGGGTTCTACCTGCGGGTGCTGCGCGAGGGCCCCGTGCAGGCCGGGGATGACATCGTTCAGGTCGCGTCCGGCCCCGAGGGGATGACGGTGGCCGAGGTTGATGCCCTGCTCTACCTGCCGGGGCATTCCCGCCAGCGGCTGGCTGAGGCGCTGCGGATCCCGGCTCTCCCGGACGGCTGGAAGGCCTCGTTCCGGGCCCTGCTGGACCAGCCCGAATCATCCGCCGGCCCGGACGGTAACGCGGGGCTGGCCCCGGCCAGCCCGCCACCGGCCTGGCCGGGTTTCCGGCCCCTGGCCGTGACCGCGCTCCAGCGGGAAACCAGGTCGGTGATCTCGGTGTACCTGGCTGACCCGGGCGGGACGGCGGTGCCGCCCGCCCAGCCAGGGCAGTTCCTGACGCTGCGGCTGCCGCCCAGCCCGGGCGCTCCGCCGCTGGTGCGCAGCTACTCCCTGTCCGGGGCGCCGGGCGCGGATTCCTACCGGATCAGTGTCAAGCGCGAACCGCATGGCGCGGGGAGCCAGTTCATGCATACCCGGGTCCGGGAGGGCGATCTGCTGGATGTGGCCGCGCCGCGCGGCACCTTCATCCTGCAGCCGGGGGAGACACCGGTCCTGCTGATCAGCGCCGGGGTGGGGGCGACCCCGGTCCTGGCCATGCTGCACGCCCTGGCCGGCGCCGGGTCCCGCCGCGATATCTGGTGGCTGCACGGGGCCCGGAGCCGGGCGGACGAGCCGTTTGCCGGGGAATCCCGGTCGCTGCTCGCGGAACTGCCTAGCGGGCACCGCCACATCAGCTACAGCCACCCGGGCCCGGACGACGTCCGCGGGCGCGACTACCAGACCCTCGGACGGCTGACTCCGGACGTGCTGGCCGCCCTCGGCCTGCCGCGCAACGCGGATGCGTATCTGTGCGGTCCGGCCGCGTTCATGGACCAGATGTCCACCGCACTGGCGGACCTGGGTATCGGCGCCGCCCGGGTGCACACCGAGATCTTCGGCAGCCTGGGCTCGTCCACGCCGGGCATCGCGGCCGCGGCGGCCCGGCCACCGCACCAGCCGGCGGGCCCGCCCGGCACCGGCCCGGGCATCGTGTTCGCGCGCAGCGGCCTGACCGCCGCATGGGGCCAGCGCTACGCCAGCCTGCTCGAGCTGGCTGAGGCCTGTGACGTGCCGGTGCGCTGGTCATGCCGCACCGGCGTGTGCCACACCTGCGAGACCGCGCTGCTGTCCGGGACGCTCAGCTATGCTCCCGATCCGGTCGACGAGCCCGCCGGTGGCAGCGCGCTGATCTGCTGCTCCCAGCCACGCAGCGACGTCGTGCTCGACCTGTGACCACGTTTGTCACAGCCAGCCGGGGTTTCCCGTCTACGGAACGAACATCCGGTCAGATGGGAGACGCTCATGAAGGTGTTCGTGGCAGGCGGAAGCGGAGCGATGGGGCGCCGCCTGGTGCCGCAGCTGGTTGCGGCCGGGTACGAGGTGACAGCGATGTCCCGTGACGATGCCAGGGCCGCCTGGCTGCGCCAGGCTGGCGCCCAGCCGGTCATCGCGGACGCACTGGACCGCCCGGCCGTGGCCGCGGCCCTGCGGCGAAGCGAGCCGGAGGTGGTGATCCACCAGCTGACCGGGCTGGCCGGCGTGAAGAGCCTCAGGTCAAATCCCTGCGGGCCATCCGTTATCTCGAGGATGCGGTCGTGAACGCCAGCGGGATCGAGGGGATCGCGCTGCGGTACGGCAACTTCTACGGACCGGGCACCGGGATCGGCTCCGGCGGCGAGATCGTCGGGCAGGTGCGCAGGCGCCTGCTTCCCATCATCGGCGACGGAGCGGGGATCTGGTCGTTCGTGCACATGGACGATGCGGCGGCCGCGGCGATCGCCGCGATCGAGCATGGCCGGCCCGGTGTGTACAACGTCGCCGACGACGGGCCCGCCCCGGTGGCGCAGTGGCTGCCCGATCTCGCGGCGGCGGTCGGCGCGCAGCCGCCGCGCCACATCCCGGTCTGGCTCGGGCGCCTGGTGGCAGGCGAGGTCGGCGTGTCGATGATGACGCGTATCCGCGGCACGTCGAACGCCAGGGCGAAGGCCGGACTCGGGTGGGCGCCCCGCTACCGGACCTGCCATGACGGTTTCTGGAACGGGCTCGGCGACGTGCCGGTGCCGCGGGCAGCGCGGGGGACCATTGGTGAGACGTGACCTTGACGAGATCTACCGCGATCTGCGCCCGTACGCGTTCGCCATCGCGTACCGGATGCTCGGCAGCGTCAGCGAGGCGGAGGACGTCGTCCAGGACGCGTTCGTGCGCCTCACTCAGGCCGATGACGAGCACATCCGCTCCCGCAAGGCCTTCGTGGCCACCGTGACCACCCGGCTTGCCATCGACGAGCTCCGATCCGCCCGGGCCCGGCGTGAGAGCTACGTCGGACCGTGGCTGCCTGAGCCGCTGCCCGGCGACGCAGACGATGTTGCCGCCGAGGTCGAGACGGCGGACTCGCTCACCATGGCCTTCCTGGTGGTCCTGGAGACCCTGACCCCGCTGGAACGCGCCGCGTTCCTGCTGCACGACGTGTTCGGCCGGGAGCCAAGTTTCTCGACCCGCAGGGCAGGCTGATCAACGTGCTCAGCCCCGACATCGCCGACGGGTCCGTCCAGGCCGTGCGGTCGGTCGTCAACCCCGACAAGCTCGCCCACCTCGGCCCGCTGTCACCCCTCGGACGCCGGTCGCACGCCGGTGGCTGGTCCTCGTTACCGGATTCCGTCCCAGCACGCCCGCTCGCCGGCGGACGGGTCATCGGCCACCGTGATCGTGTCGGCGAGCAGGCCGGTGGTGCGGCTGCTGGTGTCGTAGGCGGGCCAGCCCGGGTCGCCGCCGGTGATGAAGTCGACCCAGGTCTGGTGCATCCGGCCGGCGACGGCCTGCGAGGGGGCGTCGCCCAGGAGGGGGCGGATGTCACCACGGGTGATGGTGTCGAACACGAACGGGATCTCCACCCCGTGGCATGCGCCGAGCCGGTGGTTATCGCGCGGCGCGGGATAGTCGAAGCGGTAGACCCACGTGCCGGCGCCCCGCCCGGCGCGGGCTTCGGCGACCCGGAGAGCCGGGATGGCGAAGAACCAGTCGGTGACGACAGCCGCAAGGACATCACCTGCGCTGGCCCCCGGCCGGCCCGCACGGTAGACATCGAGGGAACCGGCTGACAGCCCGTACGCGCCGGCCACGGCCCCGAGCGCGCCGTCATCGATCAGGTCGATGGTGCCGGCCGCGACCAGGAACAGCCGTGCCTCGTCACGGTTCGACCCCGTCAGCAGCCGGACGCCGCCGCCGTGCCCGGCGGCGATCGCCGGCAGGGGTGCCTCCGGCAGCACGGCGCCATCCACGGTGGGGGCGAACGGGAGCAGGCTCAGCGCGAGCTGGCCCCACCTGGCCGGGTCCGGCGCGGTCTGCACCTCCACGACCAGGTCCGATGCCGCCTGCACGAGCTTGCCCAGCGGGACGGCCATGATCGAGTCCCGGTCAGCAGGCACGCCGAGCGCGTCGGCGAGGTAGCCGCCCACCATGCGGCCCTCGTCCCGGGTGAGCGTGTGAGCCGCCGCGCCGCTCTCGGTGATGGCCTGGGCGAACAAGCCCTCAGCGAGCGGCATCGACAGGAGCGTCGTCACGCTCATCGCCCCGGCCGACTCGCCCGCGACGGTGACCCGGGCCGGATCGCCCCCGAACGCCGAGATGTTGTCCTGCACCCATCGCAGGGCGGCCAGCTGATCGAGCAGGCCGAGGTTGGCGCGGCCGTCGCCGAGGAACAGGAAGCCTTCAGCGGCCAGCCGGTAGTTGATGGTCACGCACACGACACCGTCCCGCGCGAACCCCGCGCCGCTGTACTGCCCGACCGACCCGGACCCGTTCATGAACGAGCCGCCGTGGATCCAGACGAGCACGGGCAAGCCGCCGGCGGTCAGGTCGGGCGTCCACACGTTGAGGTTCAGGCAATCCTCGCCGGGGATCACCACCTCCGGGAACAACGGGGCGTACTGCGGCGGGTAATCACCCTTGGGCACCGTCGGCCCGTACGCGCTCGCGTCCCGCTCGCCGTCCCAGGGCGGGACGGGCTGGGGTGGCTTCATCCGGTTGACGCCGAACGGGGCCGCCGCGTAGGGAACGCCGAGAAACGCCGCGATCCCGGATTCGGTCCTGCCGCGGACGGCCCCGGCCTTGAGCTGAACCAGCGGGCGCTGCGTCATCTCGCTCACATGTAGCTCCCTTGCGACGTTTGTCCGATGTGGTGCACACTGTTCCCCAGCCCCCCGGGCATGTCAAGGCCACATCGCCACTGGGACAGGAGCATCCGGATGGCAGCCAGCGGTCCGCGCCCCGCGGATACGCCTGATCCGCGCCCCGCGGATACGCCTCTGCGACGCCAGCTCGCCCAGGCCACCACGGCGCGGCCGACCGCGCTCGACGCATTCCGCCACGCACGCCGGATCTTCCTCCGCGGCGGCCGCGTCGACATGCAGGCCCTGGCCCGGAGCCTCGGCGTCGACCGGGCCACCCTCTACCGCTGGGTCGGCTCACGCGAGCAGCTGCTCACCGAGATCCTCTGGTCCCTGATCGAGCCCACCATCAGGCAGCTCCGCAAGGACGCCAGCGGGTCCGGCGCCGCCGGCCAGTCACCCGCCGCGGCCGTCATCACCGGCACCGTCCGCCACGTCATCGCCAGCCCCGGCATGCAGCGCTTCCTGGACCGCGAAGGCGAGCTGGCCCTGCGCCTGCTGACGACCAGGGCGACCGACTTCGAAACCCGGCTGACCGGCCTGGTCGGCGAGCTCGTGGACGAGGAGGCCTCGGCAGGACGACTCGCCGCGGCCGTCCCCCAGGAAGACCTGCCCTACGTTCTGGTCCGCATCATGGAGTCCTATATCTACCTCGGGCTCATCACCGGCGAGCACCCCGATCCCGACCGCGCCGCCCGGGTCATCAACGCCCTCCTCCCGGCCGGCAGCTAGCCGCAATCACCGCGGGAACGATCGTGCCAGAAGGTGCAAACCGGCTAGATTGACCAATGTCAGCCTATGTTCACCAAAGGCACTCATGTACTTGTTCGAATGCGAGGCAACGTTCGAGGCCGAGCCGGATGCGGTCTGGAAGGTCTGGACCGACGTGGCCCGCTGGCCTGAGTGGGACGTCGGCAAGGAGATCACCCGGCTGGATGGCCCGTTTGAGCCGGGTACCAGCGGCTGGGCCAAGCAGCGCGGCAACCTTGGCGGCTCCTTCACCATCACTGCTGTCGATGCTGGCTGGAGCTGGGTATCCGAATGCCCGCTGCCCGTCGGCAAGGTGGTCTTCGGTCACTCACTCGAATCCGTGGGCCACGGACGTGTCCGGGTGGTCAAGCGAGCCGATGTGGAAGGCGGGTTCGGGCCCTTGCTGCGGCTGCTCGCACCCAGAATGCGCCGGGAAAACGCCGAATCCCTGGCTGCCCTGCGGCGGCGGCTTTCCCCGTAGCAGGAAAGGTGATGCGGTGACCGAGCTCAAGCCCGAGGCCGAGCCGGCCGAGCTAGGCCTTGATCCGGGCCGGCTGCAGCGGATCGACCGGCACTTCGCGCGCTATGTCAACGACGGCAGGCTCCCCGGCTGGCTGATCACCCTGAGCAGGCATGGCCGCCTCGCGCACGTGTCGGCCTACGGGTCCCGTGACGTCGAGGCCGGGCTGCCGGCCGGGCCGGTCCCCCGGGCACGGACCTGGCGCGGGCGTGCGACATGACCCGCAACCATCTTCCCGGCGGCGCTGACCTGGAGACGTTCGGCAGGCCGCTGTACGCCGAATCCCCGTTCCGCGGGGTCGGCTTCGGACTCGGCCTGGCCGTCGTCATCGATCCCGGGCCAGGCAAGGTGCTGTGTTCCGCGGGCGAGCTGTCGTGGGGCGGCGCGGCCAGCACCACCTTCTGGATCGACCCGGCCGAAGAGCTGACCGTCTCGTTCTTCACCCAGCTTCTCCCGTCCAGCGCCTACCCCATCCGCCCCCAGTTGCGCCAGCTCGTGTACCAGGCCCTGACCAGCTAGCCGGGCCGGCCGGGCGGGGCCTTGCGCCGCCCGGCGGCTTGCCCGCGGCGGGCCTGTGCGGTTAGCGTGGCGGTCCGGCCCGAGAGGCGCTGCGACGGACCCGGTCCGCCACGCTCGGGCAAGGCCATCCAAGGGCGCCTCCGCTGAGGGAGGCCATGCGTGGGCCGCAACACCGGCGCCAGGAACGGCGTGCAGGCAGGCATCGTGACCGGGCTCTGGCGCTATCCGGTGAAGTCCATGGCGGGGGAAGCCCTCACGAGCGCCGACCTCTCCTGGGCCGGGATAGCCGGCGACCGGAGGTGGGCGTTCCTGCGGCCGGAGTCCGCCGCGAGCGGGTTCCCGTGGCACACCATCCGCGAGAACCCCGCCATGTCGGCCTACGTTCCGAGGCTGCTCGAGCCCGGCCGCCCGGACAAGTCCGCGGTCGATGTGCGGGCACCCGGCGGCACGACGTACCGCATCACCGATCCAGGCCTCGCTGACGAGCTGGGAGCGGGGGTGCGGGTCATGCGGCTGGAACGCGGGCTGTTCGACGCCATGCCTGTCTCACTCATCACCACCTCCACCGTGTCCGCCCTCTGCGCCCTGGCCGGGGTTCCGGGAAACGAGCTCCGGTTCAGGCCCAACCTCGTCATCACCCCCTCCTCCGGCGCGCCCTACACCGAGGACGAATGGGCCGGATGCTCGCTCTGCATCGGCGGCGCGGTCATCCGGGTTGACCGGCGGGATTCGCGGTGCGTCATCGTCAACGTCAACCCCGGGACCGGGCAGCCCGACGCACCCGTGCTCAAAGCCGCGGGCCGTCAGCGGAATGCGTGCGCCGGCGTCTACGCCAGCACGATCCAGCCCGGCCTGGTCAGGGTCGGCGACCCTGTCACGATCGCCCCGCAGGCGTAGCTGCCGGGCGGAAGGAGGGAGAGTCATGAGACTGACATTTGAGTCCGCGAGCGATCTGGCGCGCGCACTGGCCCGTGCGGCGGACGCGCACGGCCAGCACGAGAAGCAGATCGGGCACCCCGACCCGGACTGGCCGGACTGGTACGCGGCCTACCTCGAGCGCGAGCAGGCCGGGCCCGGGCGCGAGCCGGCCGGGCCCGGGCCCGCGTCCCCGGCCGGGCGTGCCGGTGCGCCGGTAGCTGTCGCCGTCGTGACGACCCGTACCGAGGCGGAACTGATCGTCGGCATGCTGCGCAACAACGACCTGCGCGCCGTCGTGTCCGCCGACGATGCCGGAGGGCAGGAGCCCCAGCTGCAGGCCCAGGGGGTGCGGGTGCTCGTCGCGCCCGCCGATGAAGCCGCGGCCCGGCGGCTCATCGACGCAGCCAACCGGCAGGGCACGGACGGGTAACGCCTGACCGCCGCAACGGCGGTCAGGGTGACGGCGGCGAGGGGTGCCGGGGCTGGTAGATGGGGAATTGCGAGCCGTCCGGCAGCCGGATCGCGGCCAGCAGGCCCCACCCCTGGTCGGTGACGTCCTGCGCCACCCCGATTCCCTTGTCCCGCAGTTCGGCCAGCGTGGCGTGGATGTCATCACACATCAGGTAAAGCTCATGGCGGGTTTCCCCGTCCGCGGGATGCACCGCGAGCTCAGCCGGGGGCAAGGCAAAAATCAGCCAGCCTCCGCCCGCGTTGACCGACGGCAGCCCGAGCGTGTCCTTGAAGAACGCCCGGACCTGGCCAGCTTCGGATGAGAACACGATCGCGTGCATGCCGGTGATCATGCCGCGATCCTAGCGCCAGCCAGCAAACTTTCAGCGGGGCGTCAGCAGGCCTGGAGCTGACTTTCAGCTAGATAACGAACTGTGGGTGTGTACAACACGGGGGAATTGTGTCCATCGCGGGGCAATCACCGGCCAGCGCGCCACGGGAACGACCGGTGATGCGCCTGCTGGCATGCGGCCAGGACACCATCGCCGTGTCCACCGTGACATCAGCCGGACGGCCAGGGCAGGTAACGAGAATGAGGCAGCAGGTAATGACCGGCGACGCGGCCAGGCCCAGCGCAGCGGACGGACCTGGCGGACCGGGGGCCCGGGCCTCCTGCTGGGTGTGGGAGATGACACTGCCTGCCGCCAGGCATGCCCCTGGTTACGCGCGGCAGGCGACCCGCGAGGTCCTGGTCTCGCGGCACGCCGCCCACGTGGAGGAAACGGCGGTCCTGTTCGTCTCCGAGCTGGTCACGAACGCGGTCCGGCACGCTGCGACCGGAGGGTCCATGCTGGTGCTGCGGCTTGAAGCCGCGGCAACCTCGCTGAGGATCGAGGTCCACGACGCCGACCCGCGGTGGCCGCGGCCGGTCATCCCGGCCGGGCTCGACGAGTCAGGATTCGGGTTCGTCATCGTGGATGCCCTGGCCACCAACTGGGGAGTCAGCAGCACGCCCACGGGCAAGGCCGTCTGGGCCGAGCTGGCGGTGTAGCGACCCGGCGCCGGGGGCACAGGAACACGGTGGAAGGCCTGCCGATCGGTGATTACGCGCTGCTGTCGGACTGCCGATCCGCGGCGCTGGTCAGCCGGGACGGCTCAGTGGACTGGCTGTGCTTCCCCCGCTTCGACGGGCCGTCGGTGTTCTGCCGCCTGCTCGACCCCGCCGGCGGCCGTTTCGCCATCCGGCCCGCAGGCGAGTTCCAGGCCAGCCGCCGGTATGCGGACCAGACGATGGTGCTGGAGACCACCTTCACCACCGCCGGCGGTACCGCCGTGCTCACCGACGCCCTCGCGGTCGGCCGCAACGAGCGCGGACACGACCTGGGCACGCACTCCCCGAGCATGCTGCTGCGCCGGCTCGCCTGTACCGGCGGCGAGATCGAGGCGGAGGTCAGCTACGCCCCCCGGCCGGAGTACGGCCTCGTCCATCCCATCCTGGTCCCGGTCCCTGGCGGTCTCACCGCCCGGGGCGGCGCCGGCCGCCTGCTGCTGTCCACCTCCGCCGGGTTCGCCGTGGACGGCGCCACCGCGACCGCCCGGGTCCGGCTGTCCGCCGGGCAGGCCGCCGTGTTCGCGCTCGGCCACGGGCCAGCGGCCGCCCCGCCCCTGGCCCCGTGGACCGCGGAGGAGATCACCGGCCGGCTGGCCGACACGGTCGAGGGCTGGCGGTCCTGGTCGGCGATTCACCAGAACTATGAGGGGCCGTGGCAGGAGCTGGTGCGCCATTCCGGGCGGGTGCTGCAGGCGCTGACGTTCGCGCCGACCGGCGCGATCGTGGCGGCCCCGACGACCTCACTGCCGGAGACGGTCGGCGGCGCGCGCAACTGGGACTACCGCTACACGTGGGTGCGGGACGCCAGCCTGACCATGGAGGCCCTCTGGGTGGCGGCCTGCCCGGACGAGGCGAACAAGTTCTTCGCCTTCCTCGCCGATGCCGCGGCCTCCCAGCTGCAGCGCGGCGCGGACCTGCAGATCATGTTCGGGGTCGGCGGCGAGCGTGACCTGTCCGAGCGGGAACTGCCGCACCTGGCCGGCTGGCGGGGCAGCCGGCCGGTCCGGGTGGGGAACGGCGCATGGCTGCAGCGTCAGCTCGACGTGTACGGTGAGCTGCTCCTCGCCGCGCAGCGGCTGGTCGACCAGCTGGGCGAGCTGGACCCGGTGACCCGGCAGTTCCTGGCCGCGGCGGCGGACACCGCCGCCACCCGCTGGCAGGAAAAGGACCAGGGGATCTGGGAGGTCCGCGGCGAGCCGCGGGACTTCCTGTACTCGAAGCTGATGTGCTGGGTGGCGCTGGACCGCGCGATCGCCCTGGCCGGCCACCTCGGCGCCGAGGAGCGCGTGACTGACTGGGCGGCGGCCCGTGACCAGATCCGGGCGGCCATCACGGAGCGGGGCTGGAACGAGCGGGCAGGTGCCTTCACCCAGGCGTTCGGCAGCGAGGACCTCGACGCGTCGAGCCTGATGCTGGCCATCACTGGGTTCCTGGCCGCGGACGACCCGCGGATGAAGGCGACCATCGACGCCATCGCGCGGCGGCTGACCGACGAGCGCGGGCTCGTGTACCGGTACCTGGCCCGCGACGGCCTGGCGGGTGAGGAGGGCACGTTCGTGCTGTGCACGTTCTGGCTGGCGCAGGCGCAGGCCCTCGGGGGCGAGGTCGAGGCCGCCATCATGACCTTCAAGCGTGCCGTGGCCTCGATCAGCGATGTCGGCCTGCTCGCCGAGGAGGTCGACCCCCGCACCGGCGAGATGATCGGCAACTTCCCGCAGGCGTTCAGCCACATCGGCCTGATCAACGCCGCCTGGGCCATCACCGAGGCCCAGCAGCGGGCACCAGGCGGGGCCCGTGCACCCGGGTGATGAGCCATATCGGTGAAGGACCGGAGGAACCATGACCACGCCATCCACTCCTGCTTCTCCCTGCGCGACCCGGACCTGGCCGGGCAGACCGTCGTCCTGATCGGCGGCAGCGCGGGCATCGGGCTCGAGACTGCCCGGCGCGCCCGGGCCGAGGGCGCCGATATCATCCTCACCGGCCGCAATCCGCAGCGGCTCAGGCAGGCGGCGCTGGAACTCGGCGCGCCGCGCACCGCGGCTTTCGACGCCGGTGACACGGCCGCCCTGGAGAGGTTCTTCCAGGAGCTGCCGGCCCCGATCGACCATGTGCTGGTGACGGCCGGCGGCCCGCGGTACGGTCCCCTGCTCGAGATGGATCCAGCGGAGGTGCGCGACGCGATCAGCGATCATGTGGTGCTGGCGCTGGAGGTCGCGCGCAACGCCGCCGGCAAGATGCGGCCCGGGGGCACGCTGCTGCTCATGGGCGGTACCGGCGGCCGGCGGGTGCGGCGCGGCCTCGGCATCGTCCCGGCGGCCACCGCCGCGCTGCCCCCGTTCACGGCGGCCCTGGCGCTCGAGCTTGCCCCTGTTCGCGTCAACCTCATCGCCGCCGGCTTCGTCGACACCCCGTTGTCGGCATCGCTGCTCGGAGACCAGCTCGAGGAGCGGCGCAATGAGCTGCGGACCACGCTCCCGATCGGCCGCGTCGTCGGCCCCGCCGACGTCGCCGCGCTCGCCGTCCACATCATGACCAACACCGCGCTCACCGGCGCGACGTACGACATCGACGGCGGACAGCAGCTCGTCTCCTGACTACCGCTTCCTAACGGCCATATCGCCGGCCTGCCGCCGCCGCCGGCCGTGCCGGGGCGTCCTCACCGTGGGGTGTCACGCTGGACAGTCACGACCCACGCGGCGATCTCCGCCCGCCGGCCGGCCCCCAGCTTCGTGAGGATGTGCGTCACGTGGGCCGAGATCGTCTTCGGGGCCAGGACCAGTTGCTCGGCGATCTGCCGGTTGGTGAGTCCGGCCGCCACCAGCTGGGCGACCTCGTACTCGCGTTCGCTCAGCGGACGCCACGGCTCCGCAGGCTGGGGCCCGAGCGAGCGGGTGAGCCGGTCAGCCTCATCGGCGAGGGTGCTGGCCCCGGCCGCCGTGGCGAGGGTGCGGGCCTCGTCCAGCAGCGAGCCCGCCTCGCCGGGGCGCCGCGCCCGGGCGGCGGCCGCCGCGAGATCGAGCAGGGCCCCCGTGCCCTCCCAGAAGCGGCGCCGGGCCCGCCACGACTCCCGGGCCGACTCCAGCGCCTGGTGCGCCGCCGGTATATCGCCGCGGGCGAGCAGGATGAGGCCCTGGCCGTGGCCGATCGCGGGCAGCGTCCCCGGGATGGCGCGCGCCTCCAGCACGGCACCGACCCGGGCGGACCACTCCCCCGCGGCCTCGACAGCGCCGCGGGCCAGGTGCGCCCGCACCCCGGTGAGCAGGTACGGGAACAGGCTGGCGGCGTCCATGACCTCGGCTGAGGCCTGGTACCCGCGCTCGCACAGGGCGAGCGCCGTGTCGTTGTCGCCGCGGCACCGGGCGGCTTCGGCCAGGCCCCACAGCGGCGGCGACAGCCGCTGCAGCTCGGCCATGCGCTCCCCCGCGGCGAGCGCCTCCCGCAGCAGGCTCCCGGCGGCGCTCCAGTCGCCACGGCCTATCGCGAGGTAGCCCAGAACGTATTGCGCCGTGATCTGGGTGGTGATGCCGCCGCGCCCGTCCGCCAGGGCCCGCTGGGCGGTCTGGGTAGCCGCCTCCCACTGCCCTGTCGCCCACTGGACGTGCGCCAGGTGCGACGCCATGTAGTGCCGGTGATTCCAGAGCTCGGCATTCTCGGCATAACGGACGCCCTCGATGAGCCAGCGCTCCGCGCGGTCGTATTCCATCAGCTCGGACGCGGACGACCCGACCATGCGGTATCCGCGGGCCGCCTCCGCTTCCTGGCAGGTCTCGCCGGCCCCCGCTATCGCCTCCTCGAGCAGCCGCCAGCCTTCATCCATCCGGCCGGCGAAGACCAGCGCCGATCCGAGCGTTGTGGCGGCGTTGAGAGCAGCCTGGTCATCCCCGATCCGCTGGCTCTCCGCCCGGCCGCGTTCCCCGTGCGTGATGGCCTCGTCGAGCCGGTCGTCGACCAGGTAGGCAGCAGCCATCGCGGAGTGCAAGCGGGCCCGCTCACGATCCGCGCCCGCCACCGCGTCCAGGCTGTCCAGCGCCGCCTGCAGCGCGCCGGCCCGGGCATCGAGACCGGCGCCGAGCAGGTGCTCGGCGGCGACCATCCGGGGCACCAGCGCGGCGGCCGCACGCACGTCACCAGCCGCGGTGGTCAGCTCGCGGGCCCTGTGGTACGCCTGCGCCGCAGCCGCGTTGTCGTCGGTCGCCGCGGCCTCGTCACCGAGCGCGGCGAACAGCGCGGCCTGGTCCAGCATCGGAAGCTGCGCAGGCAGGTTGCGCACCGCCCGGCGGCACAACTCGAGCGCCTCGCCATGGGCCGATATCGCACTGGCCTCACGGGCGGCGGCGACGGCGTACTCGTAGGCGGGCCCGGCACACCCCGCCTGCTCGAAGTGGGCCGAGATGAAGGCACCGCGGTAGTCGCGTTCGGCTGCGGCTCCGGCCACCTTCTCGTGCAGGCGGCGCCGCAGGGGCAGGCCGGTGTCCGCGTACAGGGTGTCGCGGATCAGCGCGTGCCGGAAGTCGAAGGTGACCGCGTCGGCGCCGGGAAGGACGAAATAGGCCTCACGCAGCTCCCGCAGGGCACCGGCCACGTCATCGGGGCCAGCGTCGGTGACCGCGGTGAGCAGGTCAAAGTCGAAGGAGCGGCCGATGACGGCGGCCGCCGACGCGACGTCCCGCGTGGGCGCGGTCAGGCGCCGGGCACGGCCGAGCACGGCGTCGCTCAGCGTGTCCGGCACCGCCGCCGCCTGGACCGCCGCACCCGGCTGCGACGTCAGGCTGTTCTCGTCGATGGCGGCCAGGAATTCCTCGACGTGCAGCGGGATGCCGTCGGTGCGCTCATGGATCGCCGCCACCAGCTGGGCCGGGACCGGCCGGCCCAGCGTGGCGCTGGTCATGGTCGCGGTCTGGTCCACGCCCAGGCGCGGCAGCCGGACCTCCTCCGCCAGCCGCTGGGCCAGCAAGCGGGACCGCAGGTCACGCAGGGGCAGGCTGGGATAGAGCTCGTCACTGCGGTACGCGCCCGCGATCAGCACCGGCCGGTTCGTGATCCGGCCGGCCAGATGACCCAGCACGTCCAGGCTGAGCTCGTCGGCCCAGTGCAGGTCTTCCAGGATGATCAGCACCGGGGTCCCGGGTTCGGCCGTGACGAGCAGGTCGGCGAGGTCCTGTACCAGCAGGCGGCGCCGGTGATGCGCGTCCCCGGCGTCAGCCGGGACGCCGCGAAGCCGCGACGTGAGGCTGTGGCCCAGATCGCCCAGGACCGGATCGGGCGCGGACACCAGGTCACTGGCCAGGTCGAGCAGCAGGCCGCCGAGGGACTGCACGTCACCGGGAAAGGCCGCGGCCCGGGCGACGGCGAAGCGGCTCGACCGGGCCCGCCGGGTGAGCGAGCCGAGCAGCCGTGTCTTGCCGATGCCGGCTTCGCCTGCCACGAACAGCACCCGTCCTTCGCCCGCGGCGGCACCGGCGAGACGGCTCTCCATCAGGGCGAGGAAAGCGTCCCGGCCGACCAGCACGGGTGACTGGATCACGCCCCCAACCGGCACTGCGGCCACCTCCCCCCTGAGAAGTAAGTACCCCTTCGCTGCCGATTAGGGCAACTGACCGATGTATCGCAGCCCTGCGCGGGCCGAGGCTCAGGTCATGCACATCGGTGAGCGTGAGGAGCCTGACGTGGCGAAGTTCATGGATATCCACAACGGATTCGTCGGCGTGACCGAGCCTGCGCTGCGCGAGGCCTGTGAGCGCGACCTGGCGGCCGAGACCGCTGAGGGCGTGCACTTCGAGCACGTGTGGCTCGACCCCGGGTCAGGCACCGTGTTCTGCCTGTCGTCCGGGCCTTCGAAAGAGGCGGTACGCCGGGTGCACGACCAGGCCGGGCACCCCACCGAGGAAATCTACGAGTTGTCGGTCGAGATCGGATAGCCGCCCTGGGAGGCGGAGCCCGACCTCACCGCAGTGGCCGTGAACAGGCCACGCCGAGGGAGCAAAACCATGATGTTCAACGATCACATCCATGCCGCACTCGCCCGCGAGCGGAGCGGCACCCTGCTGGCCGGGGCGCAGGCCGCCCGCCGGGGCAGGCAAGCGCGAGCGGGCCGGCCTGGGCCGGGGGCGCGCCGGGGTAACCCGGTCATCCTGCGCGACGGCTCAGGCGTGCTGATACGGCCGGTGCGCAGCACCGACGCCCCGCTGCTGGCGGAGGGCTTCACCCGGCTGAGCGCCACATCCCGATGGTTGCGGTTCCTGAACGCGAAGCAGGAATTGTCACCAGCGGAGCTGAGGTATTTCACCGACGTTGACCACCACGATCATGAGGCGCTCGGCGCCCTGGATCAGGGCGACGGGCGGGGGGTGGGCATCGCCCGCTACGTCAGGAGCGCGGACGACCCGTACGCCGCCGACCTCGCCGTGACCATCGTGGACGACTGGCAGGGCCGGGGGCTGGGCACCGAACTGCTGGCCCGGCTGTCGGATCGCGCGCTCGACGAGGGCATCCACCGCTTCACCGCGCTGGTCGCGGCCGAGAACGAGGTCGTCGGCCGGCTGCTGCGCAAGATACGCGCCAGCCTGGTCAGCCGCGAGTCCAACACCCTGCAATACGAGATCGCCCTGGTACCGGGCGCGGAGCCGGACGGCGACCGGGGTGCTGCGCTGCAGCCGGCCACGGCCGGGGGGCCGTGGTGAGGGACGGGATCGCGTGCCTGGACATGCTCGCGGCGCAGATGCACGCCCGCGGCTGGACCGCCTACCTCCGGGCGCCGGCCGACCGGCTCGCGTCCCTGGTGGTGCAGGACCCCCGTGACGAGCTCACCATGGGCAGCGACATCGTCGCGGCACCCGCCGCCGGTGACTGGTGGTACTGGTTCAGCTGGGGTGAGCGGATCGCGCCGGTTCACGCGCCCGGGGCCGCGGCGGACGCGGTCATCAGCGCCCTCCGGGAATCCCGGACACTCTCCAGCTCCTGAGTGCCCGTGAGCGGCGGGCCGGGCGTCAGGTGCGAAGGCTCCGGCCGCCGTCGACCACGATGCGCTGGCCGGTGATGAAGCCGACGTCTTCGGAGGCGAGGAAGCTCACGGCGTGGGCGACATCGCGGCGAATCCCCATCCGCCCGGCGGGCACCGTGGCCAGGTAGGCGTTCCTGATCTCATCGGGAACATCCGCGTGCCGCTCAACGGGGACGAAGCCGGGCGCGACCGTGTTCACGCTGATGCCGTACGGGGCGAGTTCGGCCGCCCAGCTGAGGGCCAGGCCTATCTGGGCGCTCTTGGCCGTGGCGTACGCGGACCTGCCAGGCGGTGGACGGTGGGCGACCTCGGAGTCGATGTGCACGATGCGGCCGTACCTGCGGCCCTGCATGCCGGGCAGCACCGCGCGGCCGAGCAGCACCGGGCTCTTGACGAAGAAGTCCAGCTGGGCGACATGGTCTGCCCACGCCACGTCGGTCACCGGCGCCTCGGGCTGGGGGCCGGTCGCATTCAGGACCAGCACATCGACCGGGCCAAGCCGGCTGGTGACGCCGGCGACCAGCTCGGCGATCTGCTGCTCGTCGGTGACGTCCGCGCCGAAGGCCTCGGCAACGCCGCCGTCGTCACGGATGGCGGAGGCGACCTCGCGTGCCTGCTGATCGCCGCGCCGCCCATTGACCGCGACGGCGAGCCCATCGCGCCCCAGACGCCGCGCGATCGCAGCGCCGAGGCCGCGCTCGTGGACGCTCACCGCCTGAGGAGCCACGAGATACCGGGGTAGAACAGCCCGGCCACCACCGCAACCGGAATCAATGTCCGGACCGTGGCCCACCCCGCCCGGGCGAGACATTCTGGCCAGGGGCTACGCCCACACGGCGGAGATGAAGTTGCCCACCAGAACCTCAGGGGTGGCGCAGTTATTTATCCAGCATACGGTTGTGCGATCAAGGAGCCGCCGGTAGCGCGACTCCTCACGCAACTTATCGTCTTGTTCAATGAGGATCAGGGATCCATTGAAGAACGCCTCGTGGTGGTGCGCGGAACCCGTGCCGCCCTCGCTTTCGAGCTCCCGCACCGACTCACCTCCCCGGCCGGGCGGCAGCCAGTCAGGAGATTCCCGCACGACCACGGCCACATGCGTGGCCACCATGGACGAGGTAGTCCAGGCCGCCCCGTACACGCTTCCCGGTGACACCAGCATCCGGGCGGCCTGGTCCCGTTCTGAGAGATCACGCGAGTACGAGCCTGCCGGTGCGCTGGAGAAGAAGCCGGAACGGAGGGCGAGCACACTGCTTGATTTCATGTGCAGCATCCGCTCTCCGGTGCTGACTGAATCACCGGAGCTCAGCGAAACGGCACCCCAGTCGTCGTTCAGCACCGCCATTGAAAATTCAGGATGCCGCAGCAGCCCGGCCACCAGCGTGGTCTTCCCCGCCCCTGAACTCCCGGTGATAATCACGCCGCGGCGGGCGGCCCCCGCGCCGGCAGACACCGCGCATCCGTGCATGAACAACGTGTCGTCCCCGCTCACGGCCGAGCAGATGCCCCGGACGCACACCTTGGCCAGCCGGTACGGGCCGAACCCGAAGACGACCATGATCCTGCGGTCCCGCGACCACCAGCGCGCCGCGTCCCACCGTCCGTCAAGCCCATAACAGCGGGCCGGCTGGGTCAGTGCGTACAGCGTGGCGTCAGGCTCCTGATCCATCCCGGCCTGCGCCCAGTTGGCGGCGAACATGCGGCTGAGCCGGGCGCTGTCAGAAAGGAAAGCGACCACGATGCGGCCCCCGGGCACGCGGACCGAGGCGAGCACGCGGTTGGCGGGCCGCAGACGGGCGACCGTGGCCAGCAGGCCCGGCCCGGGCTCGCGTACCGGCAAGAGCGCGTCGTAGTAGCTGACAGCCATCCCAAGGCCCCCTCGCCCACAGCTTCGGCGACGGGCCGTCACCACGGCAGTGGCGTTCAGCCGCCGTACCCGGGCCCTTGGTCCTCCGATCCCCCCGTCTGCCCCTGCCCTGCCCTGCCCCGCCCCGCGAGTCGCACTGCCCCTCCCGCCCACATGTCACGCCGAACGTTCGCCCGAACCGGACAAATCACGCGCCAACACGCACGCCCGGCGTGAAATGTGGGCACCGGCCACGATCAATCGTTCAGCGGGGCGCGAATCCTGTCGCCGCGAGGTGGCTGGTCACCAGCCGGCCGCAGCCCGCGGGGTCCTCCAGCCAGGGGCCGTGGCCGCCCGGGACCTCATGGAGCACGGCCCCCGGAATCTTGGCGATCGAGGGACGGGCCTGGGCGGGGCTGAGGAACGGGTCGCCCGTGCCGAGGCAGAACATGGTGGGTGCGGTGATCCGGCGAAACTCGCCGCCGGTCATCACGCTGCCTGCCCGCGGCCGGCGGAAGCCGTCGATCGCGTGCATCAGCGAGGCGACGGTCCTGGTGTTGCTCGTGCGGCGGGCGGCCAGGCGCAGCACGTCGACCAGGTCGTCGGGCGGCGGCCGGGCTGAGTCCCTGGCCGAGCAGCCGCCGGTAGACCGGCCGTGGCGCAGGACTGCGCAGCACCGCCTCGCCGAGCACCGGGACGGTCAGCAGGGACAGCGGCATCCGGACCGAGGCACCGGGAAGCGCGACCGCCGGTTCCCCGATGATCACCAGGGAGGCGATCCGCCCCGGCCGCGCGGCCGCGTGCCAGAGCGCGAGCATCCCGCCCAGCGAGTGGCCCACGACGGGGCGGTGGCCAGGCCGAGCGCGTCGAAGAGCCCGTCCATCAGGTCCAGGCTGTGGCTGCGCACGGCGCCCGGCCGGTAGGCGGCCGGCCCGGACAGGCCGTGGCCGGGCAGCTCGACGAGGTGCAGCCGGTACCCGGCGAGATCGGCGACCCAGGGCGCCCAGATCGCCGCGGCGAGACTCACGCCCGGCCCGTGCGGCCCGTACGGGCCGGACGGCCCTCAGGCCGGCACGATGTTGGCGTTGAGGTGGAATACGTTGTCCGGGTCGTACTCGGCCTTGATCGCGGCCAGTCGCTCATACTTGGCCGGGCCATAGCTGGCCCGGACCCGGTCGGCGGAGTAGTCGCTCGTGCCGTTGACGTACCCGCCGCCGGTCCCGATGGCATGCGGCTGCAGCGCCTCCCACAGGCCCCGGACCCAGCGGCGATCCGCGGCCAGCCGGCCGGCGTCCGGCGCCGAGCCGACGATGAAAGCGCCGTAGCGCGGCGAGCGGCCGCCGCTGAACGCGGTGTCGCCGTCCCCGGCCCGGCTGTACGCGCCGTCGAGCCGGTAGAACAGCACCACGGACATGGGTGAGGTCTTGCCCGGGACGTGCCCTGTGATGACGTCGATCACCGGGTCGGTCAGGTCCTCGAGGTACAGGCCCTTCTCGTAGCTGCAGGAACCCCATGCGTTCGCCTCGTCGAGCAGTTGCTGCAACTCGACGTAAGGCATGGTGGTGACGAGCTCGAACCGGGGCGGCACGCGGTCGCGGACCTGGGTGACGATCCTGGTGTGCTCCTGGCTGGTTCCGAACCCTGTCAGCAGCAGGGCGTAGCCGGGCGCGAAATGCTGCTCGGGCGGGACGAACGGCGCGGGTGGCGCGTTAATCGCGCCCAGCACGGCGTTGACGTCCGCCGGCATCGCCGCGACGATCTCGCGGGCCGCCCGCAGCGCCTGCGGCCCCTGGTCCAGGCTCCAGAAGAAGAGCCCGAACTCCACCATCGGGCCGACCTCGTGCAGCCGGAACTCGAAGGAGGTCACGACACCGAAGTTGCCGCCGCCACCCCGGATGGCCCAGAACAGGCCAGGGTGCTCGTCGCCGGACACCTGCAGCACCTGCCCGGCGGCCGTGACCACCTCAGCGGAGACCAGGTTGTCGATGGTCAGGCCGAACTTGCGGGTCAGCCAGCCCATGCCGCCCCCGAGGGTGAGCCCCCCGACGCCGGTGTGGCTGATCAGCCCGGCGGGCACAGCCAGCCCGTGGGCCTGGGTGGCCGCGTCCACGTCGGCCAGGAGCGCACCGCCGCCCACCCGCGCCCGCCGCGCCGCTGGGTCAACGGTGACCTCATTGAGCAGCCTCAGGTCGAGCATCAGGCCGCCGTCACAGACCGCGGTGCCCGCGCTGTTGTGCGCGCCCCCGCGCACGGAGATTTCCAGCTGGCCCTGCCGCGCGAACCCGATGGCGCTGGCCACGTCGCCGGCCGAGATGCACTGGGCGATCATCGCCGGACGTCGGTCGATGTCCGCGTTCCACACCCGGCGGGCGTCTTCGAAGCCGGGTCCGCCAGGCTCGAGGACCGGACCGTCCATCATCGCGCGGAGCTCCCTGGCAGTTCCCCTGGTCATCTGCGTCATGCCTGCTCCCCCCTCCCGGGCGCCCGCTGACGGCGCCCTTCAGCGCCCTCCCCACAGGCAGGCGCCGCGGGTCATGGCCCAAGGCGACCAGGTGCCGGTGCAGTCCAGCTGCCGGGCGTGTGAAGACCAGGTGAAGGCCACCAGGGCAGGAGCTGCGGCGGAGACGGCCACCGATGGCCAGCGGGGCGTCAGCCAGACCGGGCGCGGGCCAGGTGGCGGTAGAGCCAGAAGGCGAGACCGCCGCGCCGGGTGCCCATCTCGGCCTCAGCCTCGCGGCAAGCCCGGACCGCGGCGAATCCGTAGTCGCGCATCTGGCTCTCATAGCCGCCGATCGCGGCGATCAGCGGCTGGCGCTCCGGCGCCGCCCCGGCCAGCGTCCGGGACAGCACCCCGGCGTCCTGCAAGGCGGTGTTCGCTCCGGAGCCACGGGCCGGGCTCATGGCGTGGATAGCGTCGCCCAGCAGCGTCACCGGGCCCGGTTCCCAGGCCGGGACCGGAACCGACGTCCGGATACGCACCAGGAACGTCTGGCCGATGTCGGCCAGCCCGACCAGCCCGCGCAGGTCCGGGTGCCACGACCGGACCATGGTCGCGGCGATGCCGTGCAGCCCGTCCGGTCCCAGCCCGGCCAGCTGGAGGTCCGGTACCGGAAAGCGCTGGTGGCCCGCGGAGATGGCCCACATCAGGTAGTCGCCGGCCGGGCTCAGCCGGATTCCTGGCGCGATCACCGCCGCCGCCTGCTCGGGGCGCTGCCGGAACTGGACCAGCCCGGCCGCCATTCCCACCTGCCCGCCGACGATGCCGGTGAAGCCGTCGTGAAGCGACGGCGGCAGCAGCCGCACCGCGGCGTCGGTCAGCGGTGTCTTACCGTAGATGCACCGCGACCCGGTGTCGATGATCCGGGCATCAGGCAGATACTGCCGGCGTACTGCCGAGTTGAGGCCGTCCGCGCCGACCAGAAGGTCCGCCTCGGCGTGGCGGCCCCCGCCCCCGGTGAGCCGGACCTGGTCGCCGAGGCCCTGGCCGTCTGCACAGAGATCATCCGCGACTGCCGGGCCACGGGTGTCCCCGTGGTCATCGAGAACCTCGTGTACGCGCGGCCCGGGGAAGACCTGTCCGGCCAGGCCCGCGAAGACGCCATCATCGAGGCGGCCCGGGCCCTCAACGACCTGGACATCGACCTGCTCAAGCTCGAATATCCCGGTTCGCCGGAAGGCTGCCGGCGGCTGGCCTCGATCCTCGGCCGGCCCTGGGCCGTCCTGTCGGCCGGCGTGCCCTTCGATCAGTTCACCGACATCATCGCGATCGCAGCCGACGAAGGCGGAGCATCCGGTTTCATCGCCGGCCGTTCCGTGTGGCGCGAAGTCGTCAGCCTCACCGGACCGCAGCGTCAGGAGTTCCTCACCTCGGTAGCGTTGCCGCGGCTGGAGAGGCTCATCACTGTCGCCGAGCGCTCGGCACGGCCGTGGACCGAGGCACGCCGGCCGGCCGCCCAGGCCACTTCACCGGCGGCGAACTGACACCTGGCGCCCGCGAGGGGTGGTCACGCCTGTTCGGCGGCCAGCGCCGTGTCCACCAGAATGGCGGACGCCCAGATGAAACACCGCGTCCGCGTCGCGCACGGCCACGCCCACGGCGAGCGGGGTGGCAGACGTCCAGCCGTCCCCCTGGGCGATGCACCGCCTGGGTGGGGGCGGCGTGCCCAGCGTGCGGTCGCGGCGGACCCGCGGACATCCGCCAGCTGGCCGATGTTGCGGCAGCCGGACCCGGGGCAGCGTAGGGCGGGTAGAGACTGCTCCGATCCGCGACATGGAGGAATCATGGAATGCGCGCGCAAGCACACCCTGGTCACCGGATGCTCGTCTGCACGTCGATGAAGCGCGGCGCGCCGTCCTCGCACCCGACGCGGGCCCCGTTGGCCGTGAAGCTGATGGCGTGATACCAGCCCGCGAGCATCAGCAGGTCCAGCAGTTGCTCCTCGCTGAACACCCGGGCCAGCAGGCCCCAGAGGCCGTCGCCGATCCCGGCGGAGTCGTGCAGGGCGTCGGCCGCCTGGATGAGCAGCCGGTCCCGCTCATCGGTCCAGCAAGGATCGGACGCGCGGCCATGGGTCAGGGAGGTGACCTGCTCGCCGGACAGACCGGCCCGCCCGGCGAAGAACGCGACGTGCACTCCCCACTCGTATTCGCACCGGCATCTCGCGCACGTCCGGTCGATGACGATCTCGCGGTCGCGCAGCGAGAGGGAGAGCCGTTTGCTGAGTTCGTAGCTGCCCCAGCCGCTCATGGCGGAGGTCATCGGAAGGTTCCGCACGAAGGTGCGGAACAGCAGGATCGGCGGCACGCCCGGCGGCATCATGACGTCGAGCCGTTCGGCGACGTCGGATGAGTACGGGGGACGGACGGGATCGATCCGGGTAGTCACTGGGGTCCTCCTCTGCGGTTCCGCGGTTCTGCCGTTTTCTGCGGTTCTTAGGGTTCCGCGGTTCTGACGTTTCTGATTCCGAAACGCCTGAACGAGGGTATCGTTTCTGATATCGAAACGCAAAGGAGCGCGATGGCAGCACGGGTACCGCGTCCCGGCACGCCGGTCCGGGGATCGACGACAGGCCGCCCGCTGATGGCGGCGATGGATCTCCTCGGACGGCGCTGGGCACTACGGATCCTGTGGGAGCTTCGCGACGAGCCGCTGGGGGCACGGGCCCTGCGGAGCCGGTGCGACCGGATGTCCTCCAGCGTGCTGTACGAGCGGCTCGAAGAACTCACGGGCGCGGGCCTGATCGCCCGTGACGAAGCCGGCGACTACCTGCTCACCGATCTCGGAGCGGCACTCGGACCGGCACTCGAATCCCTGAACTCCTGGGCGGGACACTGGTCGCAAGCACTGCAGGACAGGAACGGAGAGCGCCGGTATGGAGCTTGAATCGCTGAACGCCAGCTTCGTCATCGACGTGTTCCTGCTGCTCCTGATCGGCGTCGGCCCCAAGATTGCGCTGGTGCCTTTCCTCGAGGTGACCGCCTCGATGCCCGAGGCCACGAAGCGCCGCGTCCTGCGCAAGATGCTGACCACCGCCGCCATCGTCGCGGTGCTCCTGCTGATCCTCGGCGGGCTCCTGACCAGGCTGCTGCACTTCTCACCGGGCGCGCTCGGCGTCGCCAGCGGCATCATCCTGCTCATCATCGCGGTCACCATGGTGCTCGGGCCGCGCGACGGTAACGGCGCCGGCCACCCAGCGGGCGACCAGGACCCGATGCGAACCGCCGTCTTCCCCCTGGCCGTGCCCTACCTGCTCAACCCGGCCGGGATCGTCGTCCTGGTCACCGCCTCGGCGGAAGCCAGCTCTATCGCGGTTCTCGCCGTGGTCGTCGGCGTGCTCATTGTCATACTCGCGGTCGACGTCGTCGTCTTCCGCTGGGCCGTGCAGGTGAGCAATCACCTGGACGCCAGCCGGATGCTGGTCACCGAGAAAGTATTCGGCTTCCTGCTCGCCGCGCTCGCGGTGCAGCTGGCGCTCGAGGGATTGTCCGACGTCGGCGTGATCCACCTCACCGGCCACTGAACGCCAGGGGCCACGCGACCTTAACCACGGCTTAGAAACAGATGCGTCAGCGAAGACGTCTCAGTCGGCGCAAACGCGCCCGGTTATGGAGTCTGCTGCCGCATCTGCGTTAGAATCGGTGGATGCCGGTTTTCCGGATCAAGGAGGCTGCGGGCCTTCTCGGCGTCAGCACTGACACCCTGCGCCGCTGGGCAGACGGTGGCCGGATTCAGACGACCACCGACGCGGGCGGGCGGCTCGCCGTGGAGGGAGTGGAGCTGGCCAGGCTCGCCTCAATCTGGGGGATGACAATGCGTCGTATCGCCGTTGTGGCGGCCGGGCTGGCAGCGGTCGCCGTGGCCGGTTGTTCCAGCAGTGGGTCAGGAAACTCGTCGTCCAGCGCAAGCAGTTCGGCTTCGCCGACAGGCTCGATAACCGTGTTCGCCGCCGCGTCGCTGATGGGAACCTTTACCCAGCTTGGGAAGCAGTTCGAGGCCGCCCATCCCGGCGACACGGTGAAGTTCAGCTTCGGGCCGAGTTCCGGCTTGTCCACCCAGATCACCAGCGGCGCGCCGGCTGACGTGTTCGCCTCGGCAGCGCCCGCGAACATGCAGACGGTCGTCTCGGCCGGCGACGCGGCCACCCCGCAGGACTTCGCGAAGAACACCATGGAAGTCGCCGTGCCCCCGGACAACCCCGGGAAGGTGGCCTCCGTGACGGACCTGTCGAAGAAGTCGGTGAAGGTCGCGCTGTGCCAGCCGCAGGTGCCGTGCGGGGTGGTGGCGGCAAAGGTATTCAAGAACGCTGGCATCAAGGTCAAGCCGGTGACCCTCCAGCCGGACGTGAAGTCCGTGCTGACCCAGGTCGAGACGGGCAACGTGGACGCGGGCATGGTGTACGTGACCGATGTGATGGCCGCCGGGACCATGGTTAAGGGCGTGACTATCCCGGCCAGCGACAACGCGTCGACGCTCTACCCGATCGCTACCATCAGCAACAGCAAGCACAAGTCCATCGCGCAGGCATTCGTCGCCTACGTGCTGTCCCCCGCGGGCCAGCAGGTTCTCACCGCCGCGGGGTTCCAGAAGCCCTGACCTAGCATCCGGAGCCGCCATGGTGCCCGTCGGCGCGCCGCCGCACCTGACCGGCCGGGAACGAGCCAGGCGGGCCGCCCGGGGCGGCGCCTCACGGTCAGTGCCGGCGCCCTTGCTGGTACCGGCACTGATCGCGGTCGGGTTCTTGGTGCTGCCCCTGATCGGGCTGCTGATCCGTGTCCCCTGGCGTCACCTCGGGGCGGCTCTCAGCGGGTCCGATGCGACCCAGGCGCTCGTTCTTTCGCTGTGGACCGCTTCCGCGAGCACGGCAATCTCCCTGGTCATCGGGGTACCACTGGCGTGGGTACTGGCCCGGAGCACCTTCCCGGGACAGCGGCTCCTCCGCGCGCTGGTGACCCTTCCGCTGGTGCTACCCCCAGTGGTGGGCGGGGTGGCGTTGCTGCTGGCGTTCGGGCGGACCGGCTTCCTCGGCCAGTACCTGGACTCCTGGTTCGGGCTGACCATCCCCTTCACCCCCATAGCCGTGGTGATGGCCGAGACCTTCGTGGCCATGCCCTTCCTCATCATCACCGTTGAGGGGGCGCTGCGATCCGCGGACCGGGGCTTCGAGGAAGCAGCGGCCACACTGGGCGCGAAACGCATGACCGTGTTCCGCCGGGTCACCGTGCCGATGATCGCCCCCTCCCTGGGTGCGGGCGCGGTGCTGTGCTGGGCGAGGGCCCTGGGTGAGTTCGGGGCGACGATCACCTTCGCCGGCAGCTTCCCTGGCCAGACCGAGACCATGCCCATCGCCGTCTACTACGCGCTGGAGACCAACCCCGATGCGGCGATCGCCCTGAGCCTGGTTCTGCTCGTGGTTTCCGTCGTGGTGCTGGTCTCCCTGCGCGATCACTGGCTGCGGGGTGGCTCAGCCTCATGATGGGCGAGGCCAGCGACGGCCTGGCCGTCGCCGCCGCGGTCAGGCGCGGCAGTTTCCTGCTCGAGGTCAGCCTGACCGCGGCACCGGGTCAGGTGCTCGGCTTGCTGGGGCCGAACGGGGCCGGGAAGTCCACCCTGCTCAGCGCGGTGGCCGGCCTGACCCCGGTCTCGGCTGGCCGCATCACGCTCGCGGGCCGGGTGCTGGACGATGCGGACGCAGGGGTCTTTGTTGAGGCCTCGGGGCGGCCGGTCGGCTTCGTGTTCCAGAACTACCGGCTGTTTCCCCACCTGACCGTGGCGGAGAATGTGGCGTTCTCGCCGCGCGCGCGGGGCCTGGGCAAACGGGCTGCGAGGTCAGCCGCCAGTCACTGGCTTGACCGGCTCAGGCTGGCCGACCTCGCCGAACGCAAGCCCGACCAGCTGTCCGGCGGGCAGGCGCAGCGGGTGGCGCTGGCTCGCGCGCTGGCCGGCCAGCCAGCGCTGCTGCTGCTGGACGAACCCCTGTCAGCTCTGGACGCCGGAACCCGCCTCGATGTGCAGTCCGAGCTCAAGCGGCACCTGGCCGACTTCGCGGGGCCGTGCCTGCTGGTCACTCATGACCCGCTCGAAGCGCTCGTGCTGGCCGACCAGCTCATCGTCCTCGAAGGGGGACGCATCGTCCAGGAAGGCACACCGGCGGGCATTGCCCGCCAGCCCGCCACCGACTACGTCGCCAAGCTCGTCGGCCTGAACCTGTACGCCGGCCTCGCGAGCGGCTCCGAGGTGGTGCTCAGCGGAGGCGGGACCTTCGTCGTGCCTGACCAGGGTCACCATGGTGACGTCCTGGTCGCGGTCCGCCCGTCCGCGGTGGTGGTCAGTACCCAGCAGCCCCAGCCCAGCAGCGCCCGCAACACCTGGCCCGCCAAGGTCGCTGGCCTCTCGCTGCTCGCCGATCGCGTGCGGCTTGACCTGGAGGGGCAGCCGAGCGCCCTGGTTGACGTCACGCCCGCAGCGGTGGCAGAACTATCGCTTGATCCGGGCAGCCAGGTATGGCTCACCACCAAGGCCACCGACCTCGAGGTCTATCCCCACCCCACGAGCCAGCCAGCCTGAACGATCTGCCAGGTCGAGGGCACCGCCGCAGGTCAGGACGCGGCGTCGAGCCACTCCTCGAACGTCGGGCCGGCGAGCGTCGCGTCCGGGCCGGGCAGCAGGCCGCCGTTCTCGTAGAGGTCGCGGTCCGGGTCGGCCGGATCACTGACGCCCTCGACCTTCACCGGGTCGCCGCGCCTGGCCGTGAGCAGGTTAGCCATGTCCACGAGGTTTTCTGCCCGGGGCCCGGCGATCTCCGGGATCCGCTGTCCGCGGTCGGCTCCGGGCCGGTGGCCAGGTCGGCGAGGGCTTCGGCGACGGTCCTCGCCGCGACCAGCTGGGTTCGCATCTTCGGCACATAGCTCACCTCGCCGTGCGTGCCCCACTCCACCATCTGGGCGACGAGCTCGTGAAACTGTGCTGCGCGCAGCACGCGTACCGGGATCGGGCCGGCCAGCATGGCCTTCTCGTGGGCGACCTTCGCCGCGTTGTAGCCAGCGGTAAACGGCAGAGCCCGAGTCAGGAGCAGCTCAAGGGAGACCAGCACGTGCAGGCCACGGCTTCGGGCTGCAGGCCCGGCCGACGCTGGCCCTGTCTGACGCAGGAAGACGCTGGCACGTGGCACGCGAACACGAGCGGGCGGAGCTTGTGCAGCAAGGTGAGACGAGCAGAATGAGCGAAGGCCTAGAAGATTTTCTTCAGGATCGAGCCGCAAGCTAACGCCATCGTGGAGGAACCTCATGCGAACAGGCAGCGACCAGGCCGGCGATCCGCCAGCGGCCGGCCAGCAGGCCGGGCTGGATATCGGGTCCCCGTTCGCTGCCACCCGGCTGGTGACCTGGCACGGCGATCTCGTGGCTTCGCTCGACCGGCTTGGCTGGCTCCGGTCGCTGAGCGACTGGCTGACCGGCGTCGCTGGACCCAGTCCGCGAACGGCACCAGGACAATCTGGTTCTCGAGCTGCTGCATGGCGGCCGATGGGCTGGCCACCCGATACATCCAGCCCTCAGCGACCTGCCCATCGGGCTGTGGACGGGCGTCATGGTGCTGGACGTTGCCGACCGTGACCCGGCTCCCGGGCGCGGACTCGACGCCGCAGGCGTGCTCAGCGCGGCCGGCATCCTGGCCTCGGTCGCTACCGCCGTGACCGGGCTCAGCGACTGGACCGTCAGTAACGATGAGGACCGCCGGGTCGGGCTCTTCCACGGCCTGCTCAACACGGTGGCCCTCGGGCTGCAAGGTGTCTCCCTGGGCAGCCGGATGGCGGGCCACCGCAGCACGGCCCGCGCTCTGGCCGCGGCCAGCTTCACGGTCACGGCCGGGGCCGGTTACCTGGGCGGTCATCTCGTATTCACCAAGGGCGTGATGGTCAACCGGGTGGCGTGGGCCATCGGGCCGCGGCGGTGGACCCGCGCGCTCCAGGAGGCCGACCTGGCTGACGACTCGCCGACCGCCGTCGAGGCCGAGGGCCGGCAGATCCTGCTGTACCGCCACCGCGGCACCCTCTACGCCCTCGACAACGTCTGCAGCCACGCCGGTGGCCTGCTCAGCCGCGGCACTGTCGCGGATCTGACTGTGACATGCCCGCTGCACGGGGCCCGCTTCGCGCTGTCCGACGGCTGCGTCGGACGCGGCCCGGCTAGCCAGCCGCAACCCGTGCTACCGACCCGGATCCGCAACGGCTGGATAGAGGTGCGCGGCAGCCTGCCGGCACCCCGGCGGCCCGCAAATGGAAGGAAACAGCCATGACGTTCGTAGTCGTTGCGAACCTCGACGATCTAGAGGTCGGCGACACCCTGCTGGTGGAGGAACTGCGCGAACCGATCTGCCTCATCCGCCTCGATGATGAGGACGTCAGGGCGATCCACAACACCTGCACCCACCAGCAGCAACCCCTGCACGAGGGCTCCCTGCAGGACGATGACACGCTGGTGTGCGCCTCCCACGCGTCACGCTACGACCTGACCACCGGCGAGGCCGTTGGCGTGTTCGCCTGCGGCCCCATCCCTGTTTACGCATGCAAGGTCGAAGACGACGCCATTCTCGTCGACATTGACCAGCAGCTCAACGACGCACCCATTCCTCGTCATCCACCTGGCTAGGGCCAGCTACGGGGTCAGCACGGCCAGGTCGGGCGCCGTGCTGACCGGGGCGGGCAAGGTCCTGGCCGTTATCGCGCGAGCGATGCGGGTTCTAGGACCCGGGCTTGACGACTCTGGTCACGACCCAGCGATGCTTGCCGATCTTCCGGTTCCGGGTGAACCCCAGCTTCTCGTAAGTCGATAGCGCCCCGTTGTACAGGAACCCGGCCGGAACGGGCCGGCGTTCTCGGGATATCCCTCCACGATTCCCCCGCCGAGGGCGGCGATCAGGTCCAGCGCGCCGGCGAGCGCGGCCGCAGCCACGCCCTGACGCCGGTGCCCCTTGCCGACGTAGCAGCACGCGATCCGCCAGTCCGGCGGGGCCGTCTGGCCTTTCTCATAGGCGGCGCGGCTCTTGATCCGCGGCAGCTCCCCGGGCGTGCCGAACTGGCACCAGCCCAGGCAGTCGCCACCGTCGAAGACGAGGGCCGCTTGGGCCGTCCCCGCACGCACGCGGGCCAGCTTGCGGTCACGGTTGCGCTCCGCCGTGGTGTCCTTTCCCACGCCCTCGGGATGGAATCCCATGCACCAGCAGCCACCGAAGATGCCGTTGTTGCGCTCCACCAGCGCTGCGAACGCCGGCCACGTCAACTCATCGAGAGGCCGGACGCTGTAGGTGGGCAGTCCCATGAGATCAACGTAGTGCCCCCAGGAAGAAGGGGGGGGGGAGGGGGGGGCCTGGTCATTCGGCGCGCAGGTGGTCGTGGACAAGGCGGATCGCGGTCGAGCCGTCACCGACAGCCGCGGCGACGCGCTTCAACGACCCGTGCCGGACGTCGCCGACCGCGAAGACCCGGGCAGGCTGGATCCAGGAACATCGGCATGCGACTGAGCGGCCACTCTGATCGGGGCCGAGCCGCGCACCCACTGGTCGCCGGCGGCGCCCGGCTGTCGGTGCGCGGCGGCCCCGTAGGACGAACAGGGCCCCGGCACGTTTCGGGGGCCAGCTTCACCGGTCGGCGCAGCAACTCAGTCCCGGTCCCGCCAGGCCGCCGGTGGCCGGTAAGCACCGGCTGACCTGCCGCCCGGTATCGCGGAGCCCGCCGAGGACCTCAAGCGCCTCCTTGACGGACCTGGCCGCGATGACCTGGTAGTCAGCCCCGTAGCGCTTGCGCAACTCCGCCTCGACGCCCTCATGCGTTCGCGAGTCATCGGCCAGCAGCAGAACCGGTTCCAGAGTCGGGCCCCCGATCTCAGACGGTCACGGCGATTCTAACCGCGCCGAACCTGCCACCCGAATCCCGCCGGGCAACCCGCAGCGTTCAGGTCGCGGGCGCAGCCGGGCTTTCCGGTCACCGACGGCTGGGGCTGCCAGGATGAAAGTATGGAGGTATTGAGTAGCCGGATCCTGCTGCGCCCCGCCGACCTGGATCGAAGCCGCCGTTTCTACCGCGACGTGCTGGGGTTGGCCATCTACCGGGAGTTCGGCTCGCCCGCTGATCCCGCGGTGGTGTTCTTCCTCGGCCCAGGCTTCCTGGAAGTCTCCGGGCACTCGGCGGGCGCTGCGGGGGGCCCGGTGATGATCTGGCTCCAGGTACGGGACGTTCACGCCGAGCACGACCGGCTCGCCGCGGCTGGCGTTCATATCCTGCGTGAACCGGCCACAGAGTCCTGGGGATTGACCGAGATGTGGATCGAGGACCCCGATGGCGTCCGGATCGTTCTCGTCGAAGTACCCGCCGATCACCCACTGCGCCGCGACCCGCGCCAGCCGTAGCGTGGGCGGCCGGGGGACGTGACGGGACTCGCGCCGTACGCGCATGGCGCCGGCCTGCGACAGGCCGCCGGTTTTGCTGTCCGCCAGGCTCAGGCCGTCGAAGCTGCCCGGAGCAGGAACCGGACGGCGCAGCAAACCGTCCAAGCTCTGAGATGATCACGATGCGATGGTCTGGCCCGCAGGCCCGGTGGTTGCTGCCCGCAGCGGCCCTTGTCCTGGTGAGCGCCTCATGCGGCGTGCGCCCGGCTGGAACGGGCTCGGCTCAGCCACCCGGCCCAATCACGCTCGTTTCCGGCGTGGTCGAAGCCAGCCCGGGATGTCCGGTCGAGCGGCCAAGCCGCCTCTGCAAGCCCCGCCCGCTGGGTGATGTCCGGGTCGAGGCCCGGTCCGTGCCCGCCGGGGTGATCGTGAGCGCCCGTGCCCGCGCCGACGGTCACTACTCACTCAGGCTGGGGCGGGGCCGTTATGTGCTGGCTGCCCTGACGAGGCAGGTCGTCCCGCGCTGCCCTCACGTCCTCGTCTCGGTCACATCACCGGCGCCCGTCCGCGCAAACATCAACTGCGATAGCGGTATTCGCTGACGCGGAGCCGCCAGCCCTCAGCGAGTCCCCGGGACTCAGTCCCGGGGACCGTCCCGGGACTCGCTGACCATCAGCCGAGCGGGACCTTGAGGACGCGCGTCCCCCAGTTCCGGATCCCGGTCGTGGTCTGGCTCGACTTGGGCGGGATGTACTCGGTGGCCAGCCACGCGGAGTCCGACGTGCCGTCCGGGACCGCGAACGAGTAGTCACCCCAGCGCGGCGGGTTCGACGCGGCCCGGTTGTACGGCCCGGCCCCGGCTGCCGCCACGACCGCTGGCCCGAAGTTCCTGCCGCCGGCCTTCAGGGTGGCGTAGGCGGCGCTCGGGAACCGCGCGCTGCTGGTCTGGGTGAAGATGACCGCCGCGTTCCCGGCTGCGTCCGGCTGAACCGCGGGATACATCTCGTATTTGCCAGCGGCGGCGATGTAGCCCTGGCGGACGATCGACGCACCAGCAATCCCGGCTGGGCCGAGCCGTCGGCTTCACCTGGAACCAGGCGCCGCCCGCGCGTACCGAGCTGTCGCCGGCCGGCTGCACTGCCGTCGTCAGCTCACCCCAGACCGTGCCGCCGACGAATTGGGTCTGCTGCATCCGGTCGTCGCCGGAGTCCAGCTTGCTCTTGGCACCCTTTTGCGGAGCCGGCGGCGGGACGGCGTACGCCTCGGAGTTGATGACGACGCTGGACAGCGTCGGCATGCCACCCAGGCCAACCTGGTTCCGGTTGGTCATGGCCCAGACACCGATGCGGTTGTCCCCGGTGCCGCTGGGGTCCAGCGAGCTGAGGAGGTACTCGGCGTCCGGCCGCCCCGTGGACAGGGCGGGCTGGGGCGCGACGGTGTCGGTCGTCAGGTGGGGGAAGTTCACGACGTGCGGGCTCACGACGCCGTTGACCAGGTCGGACTTGTCGATCGCCCACATCTCCGCGCCGTTGAACTGCGGCCCGAGGATCGAGAACTCGTCAGCGGTGACGTACAGGTTGGTCTGGTCGATCCCGATCCTCGGCTGGTCACCGAAACACGGGCAGCCGTTCCCGGACGGGTCCGTCGTGTCGATCGAGTACTCGTTCCACAGCCCGCGCGGGTCGGAGTTGTGCCGCACGGCGATGAGCAGGGATGACGCGGTGGACGAGTCGTTCAGGAACAGGATGGTCGCGAACCAGGTCTGGGTGCTGGGGTCGAACCAGCAGCGCGGGTCGCTGGTGAACTCCTTGCCGCCCACGTTGAACAGGTCATTGATGTTGAAGGGCCCGCGCAGCGAGTTCCCGGTCGTGCGGTAGATGCGGTACGCGGAGTTGACCGGCTCGAGCACGAAGCCGCTGCCCTTGCACAGCCCCTGGTCCGGCGGTTCGAACATCTGCTCGAAGTTGGTGACCTGGCTGTCCCGGCTGCTGACGCCGTTGAAGTTGACCAGGGCAGAACTCGTGGCCGCCGCGGCGGCCGCGGACGCCGGCGCTGGCGCGCCGGGCACCGCCGCAGCTGCCGAGAAGTGGCCAGACGGCAGCCGGCGAGCCCCCATCGGGAGCACTCGCGGCGCCGATGGCGCTCCGGCGGCCGGCGTGTGCCTGGGCACCAGCCGGGCAACCCCCGTGGTGCCGGTGTAGTGCGTCACTGCGGGAGACGGGCTGCCTCCCGAAGCAGACGCTTGCGCCAGCATTGGCGCGATCATTGCTGCCATCGTTGCCAGGCTCGCGGCCACAGCCACGCCCAGCCAACCCACCCGGGTCAGGTTCACCTGATCCCCCTTCGCCGAAAGCGCTCCCCGTCCTGTCCCCTCGCCGCATCGCGCACCCCCGGACTCCCGGTGTCACGGCCCGGAGAGCTGCTCCGCTTGGCGGACAGGCCTGGATAACCGGACAAGGCTATCGTTTTGATCATGTTTTGGGCAGCCGCAGATCGGCTGAGGCGGCAGGTTCCACGCGCCGTTCACCGGCTCGAATTGCGCAGGGCGGGGGCTGCGGGCCCGGATTTCCAGCCGCCTTCCCTGCCCGCCGCGGTGACCTGGGTGCGGCGGCGGCCCGGAACCCGGAAGCAGCCACGACGTGGTGCCACGGGCATACTAGGTGGCCGGGCTCGGGTGCGGCCGGGTGCTGTGAGCGTGGCTGGCGGCCCAGCCCGCACACGCTGCCTGCGTGCGTGATCACCGGCTGGTGAGGAGGACCGATGGGGCGGGTGGAGGCCGGCGGGGTCGGTATTGAGTACGAGGTGGTCGGGGCCGGGCGTCCGGTCCTGCTGCTGCACGGCTTTCCTGACTCTGGCCGGCTATGGCGGTATCAGGTACCCGCGCTGGCCAGGGCCGGGTTCCAGGTGATCATCCCTGACCTGCGCGGCTACGGGCGCTCTGACAAGCCCGAGCCCGTTGACGCGTACTCGCTTCCGTTGCTGGCCGGGGATGTCCTGGCGATCCTTGGCGAGCTTGAGGTCGGCCAGGCTCACGTGGTGGGCCATGACTGGGGCGCTGCCCTGGCGTGGGGGCTGGCCGCCCTGTCGCCCGGCAACGTCGACCACCTGGTCGCTTTGTCGGTCGGACACCCTTCCACCTTCTTGCGCACGCTGGAGCAGCGCCAGAAGTCGTGGTACATGCTGCTGTTCCAGTTCCCCGGGATTGCCGAACGCTGGCTGACCGAGGACGACTGGGCCAATTTCCGAAGCTGGGGAGGGCACCCCGACACCAGTCAGGTGATCGCGGAGCTGGAAGCAAACGGTTCGCTCACGCCGGGCCTGAACTGGTACCGGGCCAACGTCTCGCCCGAGTCCTGGGTGAGACCGCCAGTGCAGCTCCCACCGGTGCAGGCACCGACGATGGGTGTGTGGAGCACGGGGGATTTCGCCCTCTGCGAGGTACAGATGACCGACTCCGCCGCCAGCGTGGCGGGCCCATGGCGCTACGAGCGGCTGGACGGTCCCGGCCACTGGATGCAGCTGGACGCCCCCGAGCAGGTGAACGCACTGCTCCTGGACTTTCTGCCCCGCTAACCTCTGGCTAGATGGTCCGGCGCGCTCGGCGCCCGGCGCGCCGGGCGCCGGTCCGCTAAACCCCGCTGAGCAGGGCCCGGGCCATGCTGGTGTGCGTGACCAGGCCGTGAACTTCCGCCGCGGATCGCCGCCTGGACCGCGGCGCTCTTGGAGACCCCGTAGGCGACCGCGATGACGGACGGGATCGTGGCCAGCACGTGCCCGGGGGTCACGATCATGCGGCTGTCCAGCCCGGTCGGCACCGGACGCCCGTCCTTCCCCAGGAAGACCCCGGCCATCTCGGCAATCACCCCGAGCCGGGCGACGTCTGCCCGCTCCGCGGGGCTGCACGCGTCGTCGATGGTGGACAGTCCTGGTGCCCAGGCGCCGATCGCGTACATCGCGATGGTCACGGCGAGGCCAGCGCCAGCGCGTCGGCGACGTCAGCCTGCCTGCGGATGGCCGCGGCCGTCTCGGCATCGTCGAGGATCATCGGTGCGTAGAAGACGTGCGCGGTCCCCCGCCGATCCGGGCCGCGGAGCGCACCGGTCGAGCAGGTCCCTGCCGTCGGGCGGCGGGACTGCCCGGTCAGCTGGACGATCGGGCAGGGCGGCATCCGGTCAGCGCCGCTGTAGCCCGCTCAGCGGCCGCGCCCAGGCCAGGCCGGCGACATCACCGGGGGCGATGATGTCCGTCAGTGCCTGGCAGGCCGCCTCACTCAGGCGGCGGCGCAATGCAGGCTCGTCGTCGTCAGGAAAATCAAAGGCAAAGGCGTACCTCAGCCCGAATGCAGAGCAAGCTCGGCGGAGAGCCCAGCGTCCAGGACTCCGCCGGGCAGCCCGATCTCGATACGCACCATGCCCGCCTCGCGCGCCGAGTCCAGGAGCCGCGCCACCCGGAACCGGCTGATGCCCAGCGGGCCAGCGATGTCAACCTTCGAGACGCCCTCGAGGTCGGATTCCCGGGCCACCTGGGCAGCCAGCACGATCTCCCAAGGCCGTTCCGCGGACAGCCCTGTCATGGCGCCCCCCAAGTCAGCACTGCCAGGTCATCCCAGGCACACTCAACCGCGCTACCGCTCATTTGAGCAGGTGACTTCATCTTGGCAGTTTTCCAGCTGACCAGCCCCGAGGTGACCCGCGCGGTCAGCACCTACGTGTCGATGCTGCAGAAGTATGGTGAGCCGGGCGCCCCCGAGGCTGGCTTCTCCGAATGCGCCACCCTGTACGGCCAGGGCGATGCGGCCATGTGGTACGACGCCACCTCCGCGGTAGGCGTCATCGAGGACCCGCAGAGCGGCAAGGTGGCCGGCCGTAACGGATATGCCTGGGCCCCGAGCCAGGATGGCCGCCCGTCCGGCTGGCTGTACACCTGGTCGCTGGCGATCCCCTCCACCTGCCCGCACAAGCAGGCGGCCTGGGACTTCGTCGCCTGGATGACCTCGAAGTCCTACATCAAGACGGTGGGCAGCAAGCAGGGCTGGTCACACGTGCCGCCGGGCAGCCGCTTCTCCAGCTACCAGATACCGCAGTACAAGAAGCTCTCCGCGGTCTACGGCCCGCTGACCCTGCAGTCCATCAACGCCACCAACTCGGCCCATCCGACGGCCAAGCCGGTGCCCTACACCGGGTTCAGTTCCTGGACATCCCGGAGTTCCAGGATCTGGGCACCAACGTCAGCGAGCAGCTCAGCGCGGCCATCACCGGCCAGCAATCGGTAGCGACCACGCTGTCCCAGGCGCAGTTGTACGCGCAGGCCGTCGGTGACACCTACCGGAGGACCTGATGGCCAGCGCCGGCCTGCGACCAAGCACCGTCTCCCCCCGGAGGTCCCGATGACCACGATCGCCCCGCCGGTCGCCGCCGCGCGCCCCTGCCTGCCCCACCCCCCGCCAGGGGTGGGTACGCCGGGCACCGCTGCTGCCCGCGCTGGTTTTCACCATCATCGTCACCCAGCTGCCGTTCGTCCTGACGCTCTGGTACTCGCTGCAGTCGTGGAGCCTGGTCCGGCCCGGCTCCCAGCACTTCGTCGGGTTCGCCAACTACGTGGACGTGTTCCAGGACAGCCAGTTCCGCACCACCGCGCTGAACACGGTGGTCATGACCGTGGGCGTGGTCCTGATTGCGATGGTCATCGGCGTCGCGCTGGCCCTGCTGCTGGACCGGAAGTTCCTCGGCCGCGGCATCGTGCGCACCCTGCTGATCACCCCGTTCCTGGTCATGCCGGTGGCCGGCGCGCTGGTGTGGAAGACGATCATGCTCGATCCCACGTTCGGCATCGTCAACTTCCTGCTCCGGCCGTTCGGCATCGGCCATTTCAACTGGATCGGCAGCTTCCCGCTGGGCTCGGTGATGATCGAGATGATCTGGCAGTGGACGCCGTTCATGATGCTGCTCGTGCTGGCCGGGCTGCAGAGCCAGCCCAAGGACATCCTGGAGGCGGCCAGCACGGACGGTGCGCGGCCGCTGCAGATCTTCCGCGAGCTGACCCTCCCGCACCTGCGCCGGTACATCGAGCTGGGCATCGTGCTCGGGGCCATCTACGTGGTCAACGAATTCGACGCGGTCTACATGATGACCCAGGGCGGCCCGGGCATCTCCAGTGCCAACCTGCCCTTCTACATCTACCAGCGGGCCTTCCTGGGCTTCCAGGTCGGCCAGGCGGCCGCGATGGGCGTGATCGTGGTGGTTGCGACGATCATCATCGCCACCTTCGCGCTGCGGCTGATCTTCACCTCGTTCTCCGGGACGGAGCAGGCAGCATGACCAGCGCAGACATCAGCACGGCGGAAGCTGGGCTGGCCAGCGCGGCCCCGCGCGGCGTGGCGCCCAGGAAGAGGCGCACCAACAGCATCCCCCTGGGCATCGTGGGCTGATCAGGCCGACGTTCCCACGACCGATGCGCGCGGGCGACGTCGAACTGCTCCCCGGCCCGGGTGCGGCGACCTGAGGCGCACAGCCGCGTCGGCCATCACCAGCGATCAAGCCGTTGTCGCTGACTCGTCACGTCCTCGCCGCGCCGCGTGTCATCAGCTGTGACAGGCAGACACTGACACGGCGGACCGCGCCGGCGTGACGGACACGGGAGCAAGCTCATGCGAATACTGATCATCGGCGCCAGCGGCGCTGTCGGGACCTACGTGACCCGGCAGCTCAGCGGGCAGGGGCAGAAGGTGACCGGGACATGCCATTCTGCATCAAAGGAAGGCAGGATCCGCTCCGCGGGCGCAGCCCCGCTCGTCCTGGACGTCCTGGACGCCGCCGCGACCCGGACGGCGGTGGCGCACGTGCGTCCGGACGCGATCATCTACCAGGCGACTGCGCTGGCAGGCATGCGCTTCGGGCGCAGCCTGGACAAGACGTTCGCGCCCACCAACCGGCTGCGAACGATCGGCATGGACAACGTGATAGCCGCCGCCCGCTCGGCGGGAGTGCGCAAGATCGTCGCGCAGAGCTTCGCACCGTACCGGTACGCCTCATCGGGGCTGGTGGCCTCCGAAGACGACCCGGTGCTGGCGGAACCGCCAGCCAGGGCGGCGCAGACCTTCGCGGCGATGAGCCACCTGGACCAGGCGGTGACAGCCGCGGGGGGATCGCGCTGCGCTATGGCGGATTCTACGGCGAGCCGGATCAGATGACGACCGCCGTGGCCAGGCGTCGGTACCCGCTGGTAGGCGACGGCAGGGGCATGATGTCGTTCATCCACCTGCACGACGCGGCCGCAGCAACGGCGCTCGCCCTGGAAGCCGACGGCCCGGCCATCTACAACGTCACCGACGATGAGCCTGCCCCGATGCGCGAGTGGCTTCCGGTGCTCGCGGCGGCGCTCGGCGCCCGGCCGCCCCGGCGCGTGCCGGAGTGGGCCGGCCGCCTGGTCATGAGCTCCGGGCTGGACATGCTGATGCAAGCCCGCGGCGCGGCCAACGCGAAGGCGAAGAAGGATCTCGGCTGGACTCCCCGCTATCCGACCTGGCGCGAGGGTTTCCGCACGATCGAGGTGTGAAGGACGTCCGCGGGCACCCCGTTGACGACGCTTCCCCAGTCCGGCGGTGCGGCTCAGCGGGGGCACAGCCGCCGGACTTGGACGTGCTCCGGGCGCAGGCCGCGGCGGCGCCCGGCGAGGACTACCCTCCCGCGGCAGGTCCCATCAGACCCCGGGCTTTCACGCCGATCCCACAAACGGCAGCCTGGTAGGTCCCGGCCGGGCCCGGCGGCAGTCTGGTGAACCAGACTGCCACGTACCGCCCACGCACCGGGCGGCCCAGCGTCATCCTCACGACTCCTCCCGGTCCGGCCGAGCTCGCGGCGGGCCGCAGGTCCGCCAGCATTGGCTGGTCGCCGATGCGGATCTGGAAGCTGGCTCCCGTAGCCGCGCCGAGCGTGACCCGGACCGCCGTGATCGTGACTGTATTGCCCATGTCGAGCAGCAGGCCCGTACCTGGGTCCAGGCTGCCGAACCGGGCGGTCGTGTAGCGGCGGGTATGCCAGGCGGTGCGGCGTAGGCCGTCGATCGCGAGCCAGGCGCCGTGCGGATTGTCTCCCTGGCCCCGGCCGTGCGGGCCGAACGCAACGGCGCTCACCGGGGCGATGGAGTGCGCACGGCCCTGCCTTTCACCTGGGTCGGGTGGCCGCACGGGTGCGGGCGCCGGTGCCGGAGCGGACGGGTCTGAGCCAGCCGCCGCCCGCTCGGCGTCCGGACCCCCCGCGTGCTCGCCAGCGATGTGCACCGGGCTGGCGTGGCTGTCCGCCGTCACGGCGGCTCTCCCAGGCCCGGTTTGGGGCTCTTGCACGAGCCGGTACCCGACGGAACTGATCGTGAGCATGATGGCCACCACGCCGAAAGTCAGCATGAATGCCGGCTGGTGGTGCCACGCCGTCCTGTGCCCAGGGTCAGCTCCGACGACCTCGGTGGTGACCTGTTCAGCCTGCCGCCGTGCCGTGCGCAGGAGGATGCTCGCCTCGCCCCGGGCCCGGCTCAGGATCCGGTCAGCTTCCTGGCGTGCCTCGGCGATAGTGCTGGCTGATGACTCCGCCGCCATCTGCAGCTGAAAGACTGCGGCGGCCATTGTGCATTCAGCAGCCGACGGCCCGCTCACCTGTCCGCTACCGGTCTGCCGTAAGGGTTCCGCAGGCAGCTCGCGGCTGGAATCGAACCACCGAGTTACCCGCACTTGCTCAGTCTGGATGTCCCGGTCAACCAGTTCTTCCTCGACCAGTTCCAGGAAGGCGTCTACGTCTCGCCGGTCGTACCCGCGCCGGAACCTGGTCATACCGAACTTCCATGTCCGCACATCCTCGGGCGTCAGCGGCATCTCATCTCCTCGGCATGCTCAATGGCTACGGCGGCGGCGAGGAGACCAGTCCAGGCCCTGACCACCCGGCCTCGTAGGGTCTCCAGTGCCGGCTGGCGACAGATGGGGTGGGTGCCGCCAGCGGGCCAGGGATCAAGCATGTGATGTGAGCCCGGACGGTCACCTAGACGTCGCCTTGATGGTTACCTTGATTCCCAGGTCACCCCGGCAACCTGCCGTACCGGGATTCGCGCACCGCGGCCCGGCCGGGCTGGCCTCAGGGCTCATGCGCTCAGCCTCGGGGTCTGTGCCAGCATCGCTGTCGCCCCGTCGTCGTCCAGGAAGCCGCCCGACTGGTGTCGCCACAGCCTGGCGTAGGTTCCGTCGAGACGGAGCAGCTCTTCGTGCGTGCCCTTCTCGACGATCCGGCCGCAGTCGAGCACGACCAGCTGGTCCATGCGCGCGACCGTGCTCAGCCGATGCGCCACCACGAGCGCGGTCCGGCCCTCCATGAGTTGCCACAACGCCTGCTGGACAAGGATCTCGCTCTCCGAGTCCAGCGCGCTGGTCGCCTCATCGAGCAGCAGGATCGGCGCGTCACGCAGGATCGCCCGGGCCAGCGCGACTCGCTGCTGCTGCCCGCCGGACAACTTCACGCCACGCTCGCCGACCATCGTGTCGAATCCGTCCGGCAGGGCGTCAGCGAACTCTGTCACGTGCGCCGCCTGCGCCGCCTGCTGGATCTCCGCGTCGGTCGCGTGGGGACGGGCGAACGCGATGTTGTCGCGCAGCGTCCGGTGGAACAACGCAGCAACCTGCGGCACGTAGGCGATCAGGCTGCGCAGGTCTGACTGGCGCAGCTTGCTGATGTCCTGGCCGCCGATCAGGATCCGGCCCTCTTTGACATCCATCATCCGCAGCAGAAGGCGAGTCAGCGTGGTCTTGCCACCGCCCGACCGGCCGACCAGGCCGAGCGTGGTCCCGCTCGGCACAGCCAAGTCGAGGTCTGTGAATAACGGCAGTCCGCCCGCGTGCGCGAACGTCACGCGCTCGAAGCGGACGTCGCTCGCCTTCGGCTGCAGCGGCTCGGGCGCGATCGGGTCGACCACAGCCGGCTGTGTGAGCAGCAGCTCGGTGAACTGCGCGGCTTCAGTCAGCGAGCTCTCCAGAGAGCGGTAGATCTGGTTGAACTCGAACATGATCCGCGTCGCATTGGAGTAGTACGTGAAGGCCACGATGATCGCCTCGATTCCATGCTTGCCCCCGCCGAGTGCGACCGCAAGCAGCAGACCGAACACGTTGGTCAGCACGGACACGGGCGCGACCAGCGTGTCGATGCGCAGGTTCGCGTAATCCCATGACCGCACCGACTTCCGCCGCTGGTCGGCTACACGCGACCTGTGCTCGGCGGCCTCCCGGTCCCCGGCAGCGAACGCGCGGATCGTGTCCATGTTCATCAGACTGTCGGCGACGTGCCCGGACACGCGCGCGATCGCTTCCTCGCGCTGGTCGACGAGCCTCTGACGACGGCGAATCAGCGGTGCGATGCCGGCGCCGCTGATCGCGATCAGGCCGATCAGCCCGACGACGAGCAACGGGTCATAGCGCCACAACACCACCGACGCGAACGCGAGGGGCACAAAGCTGCCGACGATGTTGAACACCAGATTGTCGGCGAAGTCCTCGAACCGGGAAGCGAAGCTCAGCACCCGCTTGGTCAGCGAACCGGCGAAGTTGTCGTGGAAGAACGCTGCATCCTTCGCCAGCAACGCGTCCATGCCGATCACGTAGAGGTTCTCGATTCCGCGACCGTCGAGGCGGTTCAGGCAGTGGATGCCGATCCGCCACAAGATCTCGGCGAAAAGAAGCACGCCTGCGAAGCCGAGCACATACGGCATCGCCGCACCGATGCCGACGGACCCGTCGCCGACCAGGCGGCCAACCAGTTGAGCGACGATCAGCGGCGCGACGTAGTAGATGCACGTGTTTCCCAGCGCGGGCAGCAACATCGCAGGCACGGTGAAGCGCCGGAGTCGGGCCATCTGGCGGCCGTAGTGGCGCAGCGCGAGCAGCACCGCCCGTTTCCGGGCCGGTGAGCCGCGACTCTGTTCGGGTGCAGTCATTTGGTCCATTCCCAGCAACCGGCCTGGCTATGCTGCCCGACAGAAGGCCTTTGCCGCGACTGATTTTCCGGCCGCTACAGCCAGCCGGACGGTGCGCCTATCGGCAGGGATTATCTCCGTTCGCCTGCTGACCGTGCGCGGTCTCACCGCCGCGGCCGTGCGCGCGAAGGGCGTGCCGTAGACACCCCGTAGGCCGGTGGAGACTGGCCGCCCAATGTGCCATGCCTTATCCCGTTGACTTCCAGTGAGCGCGGCAGGGCGTTCCCGGCCCAGCCGCGCTCACTAACGGTAACGCTGACTGCTCAGCGCGCGATGATGGGCGGCGGAGGGCCAGCGGCCGTCCTGCCCGCGGTCTTGTGCCGTGGTGCTGGCGCGGGCTTGGCCGGGTGCGGCCCTGCCGGCCGGCCCGTGGCGGTGGCGGAGGTGCTGGCGGGCCGGGCCCGTGTCCGCGGGTGCGCGCAGCCGGTGACCTGCTGCGGCCGGCCCTGGCCGTCGCCCCAGCACCACAGGGTGCCGCCGGTGCGGGTGGCGCAGGTGAAGGAGTCGCCGGCGGTGACGCCGGCCCACCCGCCCGCGGCCGGGGTGGTGACCTGCCGGGGCCGGTCCTGGCCCGTGTGGTTGCCGAAGACCGGCGAACGGGTGGCTGGGTTGCTCGGCCCGTCAGCGCCGACGTCGTTCCAGGGCCTGGTCACGGCGCTGATCAACGATCTGGCCGGGGAGGAGGCCCTGCTCGTCCTCGACGACTACCACGTGACCAGCGCGCAGCAGGTGCACGAGTCGCTCTCGTTCCTGGTCGAGCACCGGCCGGCCGGGATAGGCGTGGTGCTGGCCAGCCGCTAGCTCGGCCCGGCTGGGTCGAGGCGCGCCGGCACTTGCTCGCTGGACTCGAGCTGGCCGTTGGCGAGGTTAATGACGCCGGCGGGATCCGCGGAAGACCACTCGAGCTGGTGATCCGAGACACTGCCGCTGATCCACAGCGGGCCACTGCGGCCGTAGATGAATTGGCTCGCCTGGGCGTGGCTGCCTTGGCCGGGGAGTATCACAGCGTCGTCGCTCGTGCCGCTACCGCCAAGGCCGACGCCCTCGGCTTGCCGTTCCTCTGCTCGTCGGCGGTTCTCGACGCTCTCACCGAGGAGCCGACGGAATGGGTCGCGCGTCTTGCGCCGGCGCAGTCGCACGGCTGGCAGATCTACGCAGACTTCCTCCTCGGCGCGGGCCACAGCCGAATCGCCGTAGCCACCGAACCGAGTGTGTACTGGGCGTCAGGGGCCCGCATCCTTCGGGACCACCTCTCTCCCCGCGGCGGCACCGTGATCGAACTCGATGTGCGCGCGCCCGCCCCCACGGCCGTGTGCGACCAACTCGTGAACAACCGCGCGACAGCCCTCCTTCTGCTGGTCGGCTTCCCGGAGCCGGCAGTGTCGCTCGTCAAGTCTGTCCGCCACGACCAGCGCCTGGCCGCGATCATGATTGGTGCTCCAGCCGGGCAACCGGAGTTCGCCGAATGGTTGACGTTGCTGGGCGATGACAGTGTCGCGATCCCCTTCTTGCGCTACCTGCCCGAGCGCCTCAGCCCACTCGGCGCACGGGTCGAGGCGGCCCTCCGTGAGCGGCTAGCCGAAGCGCCCTCCTTCGTCGCGTTCGAGGGCTACGACACTGTCGCGGTCCTCGCCGACATGCTGCGTTCTCACGGCTTGGATCGGGCTCGCCTTGCCGAATCTTGGCCGCCTGTTGCGGTCGAAGGCACCCGCGGGCAGATCCAGTTCTCTCGCACGCCCGGCATCAGTGTTTGGCAATGGGCTTGGACGCCAACCCAAGTCGTGGATCGGGATCCGGCAAAACCCGACCGCTTCCGGGTCCTCCACGCCACCTGAGAGAGCGCGGAGGCTGCGACTGCCTAGTGGCACCGTGAGTTCAGTTGGCTGGGCGGGTTTCGGCCCGGCTCTTGATGCCCAGCAGCATTTTGCGCATCATGGCGAAGTCGCCGAATTCGGCCAGGATCATCGTCAGCAGGCCTGCTGGGGTCGGCCTGTATCTTTGCCGGAGCCGGGTCACTAGCCGGGTCCGGTCCTGGGCCAGCGGCGTAAGCGTCCATGCCCAGGTGGAGTCCGGTTTGGCCCAGACCAGGCAGCTGTCCGGTTCGGCGTCGGCGACAAGGAACGAGGTGCTCGGCGTGGGATGGCTAGCCATCGGCGCGGCGATGTTCCCGACGCGGGCCTGCTGCCATTGCGGCATGATCGCTGTGGCGCTGGGGCGGCCGAGGTTGTCGAGCAGGTCGTAGCTGTAAAAGCCGGCGCGCCCATACCCGGCCTGGGTGAGCCAGGGCCAGACGTCGCACGGCCGGGCCTCGATGGTGATCGCCCGGGTCGCGGTAAAGTGCGAGACCGGGACCAGCCCGTCTCCGGGCATGGCCGCGCGGGCTTCGGCTAGCGTGGCTCCCCAGCGCTGGTGCCAGCGGCGGTACAGCGGCGCGGTCAGCAGCAGCGGCAAGGCCGTAACGGCGTCGGCGACCTCGGCGAGCATCCGCCGGTTACCCCTGACGATCAGGCCCAGGCCGGCCAGGCCGTAAACGGCCTGCAGGACGCTGAACTGCCTGACAACCGCCACCTCGACCACGATCCAGCCGATCAGCAGGACACCTGCCAAAGTGGCCGCGTCACGGGCACGTGGGTGCCTTCGCCAGGCCAGGAGCGCGGCAACCGTGGCGGGCACCGCGACAACGCAGGCCAGCGCGATGCCGCCGAACACCGGACTGTGAAACGGCAGCCGCGCCGTCATCGTTGAACCGAGCCGCAGCCACCCGCTGATCAGCCCCGCCGCACCGCCGTACGCCGACACGGCCACAAATCCGGCCAGGGCCGTGAGCCGGACACGGTGCGAACTTTCCCGTGCTCCCACATCTTCACCATCAGCCACGGTGAGCGGGCCATCTAGGGCCGAACGGCCCGGCTGATCCGACCGAAAGACCGGAGAAGCAAGCAGGAGCGGCCGGCCGGTCACGCCTGAGCGTGCTGCTGCCCAGACGGTAACACCGAGGCCCCTGGCAAGCGTGGGAATAAGGTCCCCCACCTGGCCGGCCATTGGCAGTAGTCCGTGTCCCTGGCCCGGCGGATGATCGGGGTGAAGGCCTTCCGCAGGCAGGTCACAGGGTGGGGTAAGTCCACCCTGTGACCCCTCTGCCGGGTGAGGCAATCATGGGAGTGACTTCATAGCCTTGAGAGGGTGGGTGAGGTCACGATCGTGGCGTGATAGGAGGTCGGCCTTGCAAGGACTGGACAAGGTGGCCACCGCGCTCGTGGCACCGGATGAGGGCATTCTCGCCGCGGAGGAAACCATCGCGGCCCGCCAGCGAGGCGGCGAAGGGGCAGGTCACCATGGCAATGAGAGCCTGAGCAGGCATGCGTGAAGAACGCAAGACACTGACCCGTTACACCATCGAATGCGAACACCGTCATCCCGGTTCGACTGGCGACTTCTCTGGGCTGCTAAATGCGGTGGCGACGGCCGTGAAGATCATCAGTAACCAGGTCAGCCGCGGCGCGCTGGCCGGCGCACTGGGAAGCGCGGGGATGGAGAACGCCCAGGGCGACGTGCAGAAGAAGCTGGACCTCATCAGCAACGAGGTAATGGTTGGGGAGACGGAATGGACCGGGCACCTAGCCGCGATGGCGTCAGAGGAGATGGAAGACATCTGCCCCGTCGTGCCAGCCGGGCGGCGCGGGAAGTACCTGCTTGTGTTCGACCCACTGGACGGCTCGAGCAACATTGACGCCAACATCTCGGTGGGCACGATCTTCTCGATCCTGCGCAGTCCCGACCCGGGAGCTGAGCCGCGGGCGGGGCACTTCCTGCAGCCAGGCACCGCTCAGGTGTGCGCAGGCTTCGCCTTGTACGGCCCGTCCACGATGCTGATCCTCACGACCGGCGACGGCGTCGACGGATTCACGCTTGATCGCGACATCGGGGCGTTCATACTCACTCATCCACGCCTGTGCATCCCGGAGGACTGCGGCGAGTTTGCGATCAACGCCTCCAACGAGCGCTTCTGGGAGCCGCCGGTGCGCCGCTACATCCATGAGTGCCTGGCGGGCAGCACCGGACCGCGCGGCCGGGACTTCAACATGCGCTGGATCGCCTCACTGGTTGCGGAGACCTATCGCATCCTCACCCGCGGCGGTGTCTTCCTGTACCCCAAAGACAGCAAGGAACCAGCCCGGCCAGGGCGGCTGCGGCTGCTGTATGAGTGCAATCCGATCTCCTTCATCGTCGAGCAGGCCGGCGGTGGTGCCACCACGGGACGCGAGCGCGTCATGGAAATCCAGCCCGCGAGCCTGCACCAGCGCGTGCCGCTGATACTTGGATCAAGGAACGAGGTCGAGCGGATCGAGCGCTATCACCGCGACCAGGCCAGCGAACAGGGATCGGCCTTCGATGACTCGCTCTTCAACAGCCGTTCCCTATTCCGGATCCCCTGAGCGCAGGAGGACTGGTGTCAGCCAAGCATCCGATCGTGGTCATTACCGGGTCGTCCGGCGCGGGCACAACCTCGGTGACCAGGACCTTCCAGCACATTTTCCTGCGTGAGCAGATCAACGCGACGATCGTCGAGGGCGACTCGTTCCACCGATACGACCGGGAGCAGATGAAGGCCGCCACGGCGGACGCCGCCAAGGAAGGAAACCACCACTTCTGCCATTTCTCCCCCGAGGCGAACCTGCTCGAAGAGCTTGAGGCCCTGTTTCGCGAGTACGGCCAGAACGGTCGCGGCCAGGTCCGCCAGTACCTGCACGACGCACAGGAGGCCAAGCCCTTCGGTCAGCAGCCCGGCACCTTCACACCGTGGGCAGATATCGACCCCGGCAGCGACCTGCTCTACTACGAGGGATTGCATGGCGCCGCGGTCACTGAAAAGGCGGACGTCGCCCAGCACGCGGACTTGCTGGTCGGGGTGGTCCCGATCATCAACCTCGAGTGGATCCAAAAGCTGCACCGCGACAAGGGCACCCGCGGCTACACCAGCGAGGACGTGGTCGGAACGGTGCTGCGGCGCATGCCGGACTATGTGAATTACATCTGCCCTCAGTTCTCCCGGACGCACGTGAACTTCCAGCGCGTCCCGACGGTGGACACGTCGAATCCGTTCATCGCCCGGCACATCCCGAGCGCAGACGAGAGCTTTGTCGTCATCCGGTTCGCCAGCCCGAAGGGCATCGATTTTCCCTACCTGCTGTCGATGCTGCACGACTCGTTCATGTCAAGGCCGAACATCATCGTTGTCCCAGGCGGGAAGATGGAGCTGGCCATGCAACTGATCTTCACTCCGCTCATCCTGCGGCTGATAGAGGCACGACGCCGGGCCTGACGCAAACACGGCCGCGGCACGAGCCCCAGCTTCCACAGCTACACCGACGGTCAGACGATCGTCAAAACCGCCCAGGCATTCCCAGACTTGCATCTTGATCTGGTCTTTGGTAAACCGGCGCTCTGTACTGCCTCCAGAAACGCCCCGTACTGGTCTGAATGTTCCCTGCCGAACCCAGCGGGTACTACATCACCACATAACCGATACTATCGTCTTACCTGCGGCTTCCCGTCACGGAAATTATCAGTTACTAGTGGGTTCCTTAATTCGTTTCCGAGGCCATGTTTGCTTAGATGCTCATGTGCTGCCCGAGCGTCGGGAGCTCGTACAGCCGAACATCGAGTTACGGCCTCCTGGTCCCAGACGCGCCCTATCACCCCGACCCCCCACAGGGGAGGGCCCAGATCCGACTGATCTGGACGGCAGCGCGGTAACCAGCCGCCAAACGATAAACCGCCCATCAGGCGGCTCTGCGAGCGCGCCTCACGGTCAGCTACCTGGGCAGATCGCATGGCGCCCAAGGATCTTGCATAAGCATGCAAGGTGGTTCGCGTAGCGAACTCACTCATTTGCTTGTGCGGCGCACGCAGACGCGCCCGGCCGACAGGTGCACACCGTAGCCGGGCCAGCAGATCCAGGAACTCCTCACGAGTCACGCAGCCCCTCCTGAACCGGCAGCCCGCCAGCATCGTCATCGTCCAATGGGTCCGGGCCGACCGGGCAAGGAACCTGGAATCTGTTCAACGGGTGTCGCCACTGCACCGAACAGCATGCCAGCGGGGTCCAGCCCGTGACGGTGACTGCCACCGACTGGCGTTCAACACCACGGTCAAATGACGGTCAAACGATCTTGGAAGCCACTTGGCCGTCCTCAGCCAGCCCTGTGACCTGCATGTTTGGTCGGGATGGCCGGATTCGAACCGGCGGCCTCCTGCTCCCAAAGCAGGCGCGCTAACCAAGCTGCGCCACATCCCGCTAAGCCGACCGTAGCCTACCTGCCCTGGCTGATTCGCGGGCGGTCACGGACGCGATCCAGTGGCCCGGACGACCGGATAAGCCGGTACGCTACCCGTGATGACGTGCTGGCCCCAGCCCGACGGGCTGTGCTGGCACGGCCCGCGGGCGTAGCTCAATGGTAGAGCCCCAGCCTTCCAAGCTGGTCATGAGGGTTCGATTCCCTTCGCCCGCTCTCACTGCTCCGGCCCAGGTCAAGGGCACGATCATCCGTTTCTAAGTGATCTCTAAGAGGCGCGTTTCCGGCCGCGTGCCCGATGGGGACTCCATGCCCGCTCCCCCGGCCGCAGTCCTGGCCTTGCGCCGCGCCTTATTGGGAAGCGTGAGTGCGTGAGTGGCCTGCGCGAGTGGCTCCGCTGTCGAATTAGGCCATATCTAATCAAGCCGGCGCCGAGCCCCGGCAGGGTTAGGAACAGCCGTTCGACAGAGGGCAGCGAGCGAAATGCTGCACGCGCCGGCTGGGAGGGGGTCTGGAGGCGGCCGGACCCGGGATCACCGATGAGTTTTGCAGGCTGGGCCGGTCTACCCCGTCGTACACCATCGGACCTCGGACTGGAGGCCCGCCATGACCGCTCCCGCCACTCCGGCCGCATGCTCTTCGTGAACATCCCGGTGGCGGACATCGAGCGCAGCAAAGCGTTCTTCGCGCGGCTCGGGTTCAGCTACAACCCGATGTTCACCGGCGAGTCCGCCGCCTGCATGCTGGTCGGCGAGCAAGCCTGCGTCATGCTGCTCAGCCACGAGAAGTTCGCGCAGTTCTCGAAGCTGCCGATCGCGGATCCCACCACGCACGCGCTGGCGCTGTACTGCTTCAGCGTGTCAGCCCGCGATGAGGTCGACACGGTCGCTGACGCTGCGCTCGCGGCGGGCGGCACCGAGGCGGACGACGCCGAGGACCACGGCTTCATGTACTCACGCAGCTTCTTCGACCTCGACGGCCACGGCTGGCAGGTCATGTGGATGGATCCGGCGGCGGCGCAGCAGGGCCCCGGGGAGTCCGCGGCCTCCATGCAGGACGCCGACGCCCCGGCCTGACCCGTCACCACGTTAGGGCCATCCAGGCTGGCAGGAAGAGCGACGCTGTGGCTCGCCGAACCGCTTGTCTCGCGTCACGATCAGTGAACCCTTCCGCGATCGCCTGCGCGATCAGCGTCCGGTCGAATGGGTCGTCATGATGGCGGACAAGCCGCCCCAAGCCGCGACGCTGTGAGCAACTGTTATTCGGCAACGATGTAAATCCCCCCCACGTGCAGACATCCGCCCCGCGTCCGGGCTGACCAGCGCTGCTCCCGGCGAAGCGGC
>CAWAJB010000022.1:0-83678 GCA_963782185.1 uncultured Actinomycetes bacterium | reverse complement strand
TCTGGAACAGGCTGTCATCGGGAACTCATTCCCGCCTCCGGTGCGCGGAGTGGAAATACCGAAGAAAGCCGGGCGGGACCCGGATGCTAGGGGTTCCGACGGTGTCTGACCGGATTGCGCAGACAGTAGTGTGCATGGTGCTGGAGCCGGCGGCAGAGCCGGCGTTTCACCGGATTCATATGGGTACCGGCCGGGCCGTTCGGCGCTGCATGCGGTGGCAAAGGCTCGTCGGCGCTGCTGGGAGAATGACTGGGTAATCGACATGGATATCCGGGCGTTCTTCGATACTGTTCCCTGGGACCTGGTTCTCAGGGCGGTAAAGCACCATTCCCGGGAGTCGTGGGTGCTGCTGTATGTGAAGCGGTGGCTGGAAGCGCCGCTGAGGCTGCCGGACGGCACTATATCCGAGCGGACGATGGGAACACCACAGGGTTCCGCGATTTCGCCTTTGCTGGCAAATCTTTTCATGCATTACGCGTTTGACGCGTGGATGGCCCGGACCTACCCGGCCGTCACGTTCGAGCGCTACTGCGATGACGCGGTTGTGCACTGCCGCAGCAAGGCCCAGGCCGAGTTCATCCGGGACAGGATCGCTGCCCGGCTGGCGGAGTGCGGGCTGGAGCTGCACCCGGTCAAAACCCGGATAGTGTATTGCAAGGACTCTGGCCGCTCCGGCTCGTTCGAGCATGAGCAGTTCACGTTCCTGGGGTATACGTTCCGGCCGCGGCTGGCCAAGAGCAGGATGGGGCATTTCTTTGTCAGTTTCTCGCCCGCGGTCAGCCGTGAGGCGCTGATCCGGATCCGTCATGGGAACAATCGGGGCTGGCGCATTCACCGGCGCAGTGACATGACTTTCGCCGAGATTATCGCCTTCGTAAACACCCGCGTCGCGGGCTGGGCCGCTTATTACGGGCGGTTCTACAAGTCCGCGCTGTATGCCGCTTTCCGTGGTCTCAACGTATACCTGATGCGGTGGGCGATGCGGAAGTATAAGAGCCTGAAACACTCGCGCAAGAAAGCGTGGGCATGGCTGGAGAGCGTGGAAGCACGCGCTCCGGGATTGTTCGCGCACTGGCGTTTCGGTGTGACGGTCTCTTCGCATTGAACGGTAATGCTGGATGGTGGGAGCCGTGTGAGTCGAGAGGTTCACGCACGGTTCTGAGAGAGCCGGGCGGTGAGATTCCGCCCGGCTACTCGCCTTCGCCCGCGACCATCGGTGACCGAGAGGTTCGAGTTCATCGACGCGGAGTATGCGGCTTACCAGGAATCAGGCGATAAGCACGTGCCATCCATCGTGATGATGTGCCGGTGGATGGAAGTGTCCCGGTCCGGGTTCTATGACTGGCGGAATGCCCCGGAATCAGCGACCGCGAAAAGGCGCGGGATACTCAAGCTGTACGTGAATAAGTCCTTCGACGATTCCGATGGGACGTACGGATACCGGCGGGTGCACACGGACCTGGTGGGCTGGGGCGTGCCGGCCGGGCCGGAGCTGGTCCGATCAGTCATGCGTGAGCTGGGCCTTAACCCTGCCAGCCGCGGCCGTGGCGGTTCAGCCTCACCGAGGGTGACGGCCAGGAGCACGACATTCCCGACCTCGTGCACCGCGATTTCACCGCCGCCGCGCCCGGCGAGAAAATGGTCGGGGACATCACCTACATTCCGACATGGCAGGGCTGGCTTTACCTGGCGACGGTCATCGACTGCTACTCGAAGGAAGTAATCGGCTGGGCGGCGGACGACAATTACAAAACGCCGCTCATCGAGAAGGCCATCGAGATGGCCGCCCGCAACTGCTCTCTCGCTGAGAATGCTATTTTTCACTCCGACCGCGGTAGTAATTACACGTCCCAGCAGTTCGCCGGCAAATGCCCGAAGAAACATAATCTCCGGCAGTCCGTCGGCCGTACTGGGATATGCTACGACAATGCGATGGCCGAATCGTTCTTCGCCGCCCTGAAGAACGAGCGCGTCCACCGGACCCAGTATCCCACCCGTGAGCACGCGCGCCGGGACGTTGTGAGGTACATCGAATTCTGGTACAATTCAAAGCGTCGGCACTCGGGGCTTCAGTACCGGACCCCGCGGCAAGTCCACGAGGAATACCTGGAACGGCAGTCCGCAGCGTGAATTAACCACAAATACGCTGTCCGGAAAGCGCGGGGCAGATCATACGGAGTCGGCCACCCACACCGGACGGCCATGCGCTGCACCCCGGCCCATATCCACCAGATTTGAGCCGGTGCCACGCTTACGGAGCTTTAACACTGGTTCCTCTCGTATACCGTCTGATCTCGCTCGCCGGACCCGGCCCTCCGGCAGTACCGGACCGTCCCGGCTTTGTCAGCGCTGCTTCCCGCCTTCCCCCGGCGTCCCCCGGATCAGGCTGCGCCCAGCTCCTGCCCGGCTGCTGCGACAGCCTGGCGAGGAGGTCTCGCACCTCCTTCGATTCCCAGCGCCTCACGGCGCACCAGCGCCTCGTGGCGCACACGAACCGCAGGCACATGATCGGTGATCCTCATGGCCAGACGGCCGCCAGAGCAACCCCTGCAGGTCACAGTCACAGATGAGATTCTCGGCACGCACAAGTCCTTTTCTCAGCCGCTTCATCCCGGTCCTCCGATCGTCCCGCTCATGCTGCGTACAGGCGCCCAGTCTGGATGGCCGTGGGCATGGACCCGGCGGGAAGCTTGATACTGGCGCGCCGCCGAGTCCTCACCCGTCCTGGGTGGGCCGGGTCAGCGCGGCTTGCGCGCCAGCGTCTCAAAGGCCAGGAGCGCCGGGATGCTTGCGCCAATAAAACCCGCCGACCAAAGCGCTCCAGCCCATCTCGCCAGTGTCCTCCTGCCCGGCCGCCGCTCTCTGGGTTTTCGAACATCACCTGTTCAGCATTCGCGGCCGGGACAAGCAAACGACAGCCACTAGCTGATGCGCTACGGCTGATGCGGCTCATGCCTAGGCCGGTACCACACCGGCCGGCAGCCGGGTGAGGCGGAACTCACCTACGTGCCCCTGATCGTGGTAGCAGTCATCCGCAGGTGCCGCCGGGCAGGTAGCCCGGATCGGTTGGCGGCGCGGCCGTAGACAGCCGGCCGCGGCCTGTACCTTGCCACCCTCGGCTGGTGCGGGCCGCTCAGCCGCTCCCGCAACCGCGGCCCGCGGTCGGCGCCCTGCCGAAGTCCACCTGCCCCTGCATGGCGTGTCCGCTGAGGACGTTGCTGCCATCCTCGCCCGGAAGATACTGCGGGCACCGGATGTGAACCGGCCGGACCCCCGCGCGTCCCATAACGGATCGTGGGAGCCCGCAGCCACCAGACGGGGGTGTGGGTGCCGCGGGCTCCCACGGTCATGCGGGAGGAGAACTGGGGAATCCGCGTGACCGCCCGACATAAGGGCTCGCGACTAAATTTAGTCTGGTACTTACCGCTGAAACCAGCCAGAGGATCTTCCAGCCTGGCTGGCTGGCTGCACGTTTGCGTCCCGGCCAGGTAGGTGCCCAGGGGGTGAAGACCATGACCCACGATCCCAGCCCGCCGTTCCAGGTGGCGGTCTGCTGGGACGGGGTGGTGGCGACCGTTACCGTGACCGGTGAGGTGGGCTGCACCACAGCACCTGCCCTGGCCAGCCGCCTGCTAGAGGTCGCAGCCGAGCACCCGGAGAGGCTGGTGCTGGATCTGGACGGCCTTTTCTTCACCGACGTGGCGTCGGCGCGGGCGCTCGATAGCGCCTACAAGGCCCTGGACAAGAAGTTCCCAGTCATCCTGCGAGCGCCCCGGCTCTCCTCCGCCCGCAAGTCTTCGGCATCACCAGGCTGACGGGCCGTTCGGGGCGCGCTGGGTAACGAGCATGCAGAACCTGCGGGCGGGCATGACCGGCCAGGCCGCGTTTACCCCCGGTGATGCGCGCCCTCCGCCGGGAGCTGCCCGATGCGCGGGGCCTGTTCATCCGGCCGGACCACGCTGATCCCGGTGACAGCGGGGGTGCTGCCGGGCAGCCGAGTGTCCCCGGCCCATTTGATGGCAAGCCCCCCACCTGCAGGAGCGGGGTCCTCGGTGACCACGGCATCGGCCTCCCAGTGGCTCAGGCACACGCCACACTGGGAGTCGTGCTGGTGCTGGATGCGGATCACGTCACCGGCCTCAAGGGACAGCGCTGGCACTTGCTCTCCGGTCATGGCACCCCCAGGAAAGATTGCGGCCATCGCGCGTACACCTGGGCGACGCCCCAGCTTAAGGGCCGGTTTACCACTACAGCGTAAAGATCGCACCAACCTGGGATCGGGCACGCCCAGACGGGCAGCATCACCGCGGGTCAAGTGAAGTTCCGTCAAAGGCTCTTGGGGGCGCGGCCGACAGTGGCCTGGGTCTTTTCTGATGACCGGCTAGCCGCCGACGACCGGCGTAAGCGTGAGGTTGAGAGCCTGCCTCCTGACCAAATGGCCCGCTGGGTGGCGGCCATGCGGCGCTTTGACGTGCCGCCCGAGCGCGGGCCTGACCCGCGAGGAGGCGGCGGCTGCATTCCGCGAGAATGGCCTCGACCCCCGCAGTTCAGGCTCCTGGGCGATGCACGGCTGGATCACTCGCGACGGCGACCGGCGCTACATCACGGCCAAGGGCAGGGCGTGGCTTGCCAAGCACGATGCCGCGTAGCCAGCCGCTAGCGCTTACTTCTCCGCACGAACGCCCCAGTTCCACAGCACCCTGACGCGCCCCTCGTCGGCTAGCACCTGGATCTTTCCTGACGGCCGGGCGGGGCCTGCTCGCAAGGGGCAGTGCTCGTGAGCGGCCCCCATTCCCCCGGTGACGCGGGCCGCTCCGCCGCTCCCGCAGCCGCGGCCCGCGATCGAGCGCCCGCAGGAGATCCACCTGCACCTGCATAGCGTGTCAGCCGAGGACGTCGCCGCGATCCTCGGCCGCCGGGATGAGTGAACTGGCCGAGGCACCCGCGGGTTCTATCCTGAGGGCATTCATCGGGCGGGAGGCAGCAATGACGGTGGGGACCCTGGTACGGGACGGCAGGCGCCGACCGGGCGGTTGGGCCGGGGTGAGCGAGCTGGGCCAGGTCGTGTAGTCATCGCGGCACCTCCGTGGCCGGGCTGAGACCCGGAAGCTAGACCGTCAGGCCGCAGTGATAACCGCAAGACAGCCTCGACGGAGCGCTTGCTGCCCTCTCGGGCTGATGCTCACACGCTGGGTGTCGGAGATGCGGAGGGGCAACGCGTGCTCACCGCGGCCAGCAGGTTCTGCCCTGCGGTGTTGACGTCGCCGGGCCGGGCGGCTACTCCTCACCCGCAGAGGGTTATTTCGGGCAGCCTTGCCCGCCGGGCATCGGCCCCGCCTGATGCAAGACGCCAACTCCTGGTCCGTTCACCAACGCAGGCGCAGATTGCCGGGCATGTTGAGATAGCCCTGCTGGTGTGGCTGGCCGTGCTCTTGCTGCTGGCCGTGGCCGCCGCGGCCGTGGTTGTCGCGGTCTACCGGGTCCGCGCTGGCACCGGTTAACCCGCCGGCTCGTGCCGCGGCCGGTACCACACCGACCGGCAGTCCGGCGCCTGGCAGCTCACAACCTGATGGCCAGCCGGGCTCTTGCCATGACGGCGCAGCACCAGAATCTCGGTGTTCTTGACATCGTCAGAGCGGGGCAGCAGGGCCAGCCAGCCGCGCGAAGATCAGGTAAAGCAAGCGGAAGGTCACGAGAGCTGATCGTGCCGGAGTCGAGGTTGGCCCGCTGCCGTTCGCCCCAGATCAGTCCGGTGCAGGAATCCCAGGTCAGGTGCGGGTGACACGATTTCCGGCACCCACAGGGTTCCGTCGCCCAGGTCGGCGGTCACCCTGCTCACGCCCGGCCGCAGCTGGAGGAAGGCAAATCCCGATGCCCGGCCTGCCGGGGTAGACCGCCAGGAACGCGACGTTGCCCAGAGGCAGTCCCGGCAGGAAGCCAGGCCGCAGCAGGTCACTATTCTGCCCGGTGACAACGACCCCCGGCAGGCACCGGTAGTCGGGGTCGGCCAGGTTGACCGCGGCCAGCCGCCACACCCTGCCGTTCGCGGTGCCGGATGCGAAGACACCCCCACCGGCCGGCCCGTTGGGCGCATGCAGGGTCGTGCCAGGGCTGACCGCCAGCACGCCAACCGCGGCGGCGATCACGGCCACACCAAGGCGGCCAAGCGGCATGGCGCCAGCCCTCGGCAGATCGTGCTGTCCTGGCTGCTGGCCAGATCGCCGCAGATGCTGCCGATCCCCGGCACCGGATCGCCTCGGGCACACCGAGGCCAACGTCGCGGCCGCCTCGATCGAGCTGAGCCCCGACGAGGTGGCGGCGATAACCCGTGGCGGGTGAGCGCGCTCAGACCTCCGCGAGCGCACGGCCATGCGCGGCCAGCGCCCAGATGACGAGGACGTCGAGCGTGATGATCAGCAGCGACCAGATCGGATAGTAGGGGATGAACAGGAAGTTGGCGAACGCGGACAGAGACGCCATGATGATCCCCACCACCCGGGCCCAGGTGGCCCCCTGGAACAGGGCGAAGCCCGCCAGGATGACGATGATGCTGACGATCAGATGGATCCAACCCCAGCCCTTGGCGTTAATGCTGATGTAGTAGTTGGGCGGCACATGGTAAAAGCCGCTCTTGATGATGGCAGCGAGCCCTTCGAACACGCCGAAGATGCCCAGCACAATCATCATGATGGCAGCGAAGAACACCCATCCGGCTCCGGTACGCGAGTCCGGTCCCTGGTGAGACATGGTCGCTATCCTCTCCTTAGGCACTGGCACTTGAGCATCCTGGCGCGGGACGGACGGAGCCCGCAACATACGGAATGGATGATTTTGCCTCATCCCTCCAGGGGCTCCCAGCTCGCGGGAGCGGACGACCGCCTGGCTCCGCGAGGAGCCCCTGAGCTTCCGTTAGACTCAGCAGGGAGTCGCCCGGCGCCCCGAGGGGAGGGGCCATTCCGGCCGTGGCAGTCGAGACGCTTATGCAAGACGAGGGTCGGACAGCGGAGGCTGTAAGCGCGCAGATTCTCCAGATCTGGACCCATCACGGACGCCCCCGTCACCCGCCAGTCGGCCGCCCAGATCGGCGGTTGTGCGCGCGGGGGCGGTAGCGGGGGCGGTAAGGGAGCGTCGGTTACGCAACGTGATTACTGAGGGTCTCGGCGTCGTCCTGGATCGCAGGCGCAGTGTGACCGCGGGCACCCGTGGAGCCCTGCCCTGGTGATCGTGCCGTGGGCGAACTGCCATTTCGGCCCGGCGCCGGCAACGGCCTGTGCGGTGCCAGAACTGTGCCACTGGTCTTGACCTGGGCATCTACGCGGCCCGCTGGTATTCGTTGATGAGGCCGCCGAGGACGGGCCGGCGCTTGATCCGCTTCTGGGAAAGGTCGGCGACGGGGTGGTCGGGCCGGGGCGGGCGGAGTTCGCGGCTGTGGTGGGGTCGTTGTCCGTTGTAGTGCCGGGCATACCCGGCGAGGACCGTCCGCAGGTGCCGTTCACCGAAGATCAGCATCCGGTCGGTCATCTCGGTCCGGGCGGTGAGCACCAACCGTTCGGCATAGGCGTTCGCCCTGGGGCTTCGGGGCGGGATCTTCACCGCTTCGATGCCGACGCCGGCTAGGACCGCGTCAAACGACGCGGTGAACTGCCCGTCCCGGTCGCGAACCAGGAACCGGAAGCCCGCGGCCTGGTCCCCGAGGTCCATCAGGAGAGATTGCGGATCTGCTGGGTGGCCCACGGCCCGTCTGGGTGTGCGGTGATTCCGGGGATGGGCACGTAGCGGGAGCCGACTTCGATGACGAACAGGCAGTACAGACGCTCAAGGGTCACTGCGCAGTCCACGTGGAAGAAGTCCGCGGCGAGCATCGTCGCGGCTTGCGCGTGCAGGAAATGCCGCCAGCTCGTATCGGTGCGCCGCTTCGGAGAGCTGGAGGGATCCGCAACGCCTTAAGGACCCGGCGGATCGTGGACGCGCTGACCCGGTGACCGAGCTTGACCAGCTCGCCCTGGATCCGCCGGTAGCCCCACGAGGTGTTCTCCGTGGCGAGCCGCTCGATCAGCGCGGCGATCTCGGCGCTGACCGGCGGCCGTCCGGTCCGGCTCGGGTAGGCCCACTTCTGGGTGACCAGGCGGCGGTGCCACCGGAGGACGGTGCCGGGGGTGATCAGCCGGTGTAGTCGCAGCTTCGCCGGCACGAGCCGGATCAGCGCGGCGAGGACCGCGCGGTCGGCCCAGTCCAGCCGGGGCCGGGGCTTGGTGCGGTGCAGGACGGCGATCTCGTGCCGCAGCACCAGCAGTTCGGCATTCTTCGACGCCGATGAGCGGCCGAGCAGGACCAGCCAGCCGCAGATCCGGCTGAAGATGAGATAGAGCAGGCGGAGGGACACGGGCGATCATCATGGCCTACCGCGGCCCCGTGGCGCATCGCTGCAGGTCACGTGGCCAGGCAGACTTCTGGCACCCCACAGATTCTTTCTCAGTTCCTGGCCGGCTGGTCTGGTGATGTACGGGCGGCACGCCATTGGCGCTCGCGGCGTCCGGAGTTCTCGCGTGGATCATCGATGGTGGTGATGCCCGGGGACGACGGGTCGGTGTGATGCTCCATAGTGTAGAAGCGGACCTCGTGGCCGTCGGGATCGTGCAGCAGGGGCAGGATCCAGCCACGGCTGGCGAAGTGCACACCGGCGTGGTCCTCGCCCAGTGCGGTCAGCCGGGCGGCCAGGTCATCGATGGCCGCCTTGTCGGGCACGCCGAGGGCGAAGTAGTCAAAGCCCGCCGCCGCCCGGGCGCGGCCGGGATCGAGCCGCAGCCCCAGCGGCGGGCCCCCGTTGGGGTGTTCCAGGGCGTAGCCCATGAGCTCCCCCTGCTCGACGAACTCCATCGTGACCTCATAGCCCAGCCGGCTGCGGTACCACTCGCGCGAGCGGGCCAGATCGCTCACCGGCAGCTTCAGGTGGTGGATGCCAGCCAGCGCTGGCGCATCTGGTACGTCCATGCTCCCCCCAATGCAGTTACCATGCACTCATTGCAGTTATACTGCACTTTATGACTGACGATGTCAATCCCGCTGGCGCGATGCCATCACTGCGACAAGCGCAGATCGCGCAGACAGAGCGGCGCGTCCTGGCCGCCGCGACGGAACTGTTTCTCGCCAGCGGCTACCTGGCCACAACGCTTGAGGCCGTGGCCAAGCGCGCCGAGGTCGGCTCCCGCACCGTCTACGTGCGCTTTGGCACCAAGGCCGCACTGTTCAAGAGGGTCATCGACGTGGCGATCGTCGGTGACACCGAGCCAGTCAGCGTGATGGGCCGGGACTGGATGCAGACCGCGCTCACCGCGCCCACTACCCCCGAGCGCATCGCAGCGATCGCCGCGGGCGCTCGCCAGATCATGCAGCGCACCGGACCACTGTTCGCAGTTGCCCAGCAGGCCGCCGCCGTCGAGCCGACCATCGCCGGGTTCTGGCAGCAAGGCCGCGAGCAGACCCGGCACGCCTTCGGCGTGTTCTGGACCCAGATGGCCAAGGACCGCCTTCTCGGGCCGGTCATCGACCTAGCCTGGCTGACCGACACCACCACCATCATGGCGGCCGCCGAGACCTACCTGCTCATCACCCGCATGACCAGCTGGGACCTCGACGCCTACCAGGAATGGCTCACCACCACCTTCACCAGGCTGTGCAGCAACGGGGAACATTGAACGCGATGGCCAGTGCAGCAGTCAGGAGGAGACAGCGACCACCCAGCCGACGTCCGGATGCATGACAACGCCGGGCTGCCAATCTCGGCGAAGCCACGGCCAGCTCAGCACCACGAGTGAACGTGCCGGTCAGTGCATGCGCCACGCGCTCAGATCGGCTACCCCCGCCGCCCACTACCCGCGTGCCCCCGCGAGTTACATTCCGCCCCAACACGGGCGCATAACGATCCTTCGGGCACGACGGAGACGGCCAGGCTGACGAGCAGATTGCCGTCCAGATCGGCGGCGCTGCGCGCGTTACCCCTGGCCCTCCGGCGACCCTCCGTAACGACCGTCGGGCTCCACCGACTGCCTGTGGGTGGAGCTTCCCGGACGGCCTGGGAGTCGTGTAACGACCTGGATGGGTGGTGGCCGAACCGGGCAGCCCGAGCGCAGGCTCCAGCGGACCGCTCTGTCGGCGGCAGATCCGTGCGTTAGCTGGGCGGACCGCAGTGCATAGGTATGCGAAGACACTGTAGGGCCGGCGGTCGCCCGGAATTGCCCCAAGTAACGCACTAGCGGCCGGCTGGCCACGTCCGAGCCGGGAAGGCGGTACGCGGATTGCTCTGCACGCCGCGCCTCGGGCCGTCCCTGCTGTCGGCGGCCCGGAACTTGCACGGTCGCGGCGCCGCGGGGCCGCCCGGACTTTTAGTCCCACCAGAAGGTCCGGATGGGCGCCGATGAGCGCGGCGGCGATAGCGGGAATCTGTGTCAATCCGTGCCCGGCGCATTCGTCGCAAAAGGCGCTGAGCTCGGCGGCGATCCTGCTGGCGTGCTCAGGGGTGCGGGGGTCGGTCTGCGAGCAGCCGCATTTCCGCGCATGGGGCGAAGCTTCAGCAGCCTCGCCCCGAACCTGTCTTCAAAGGATCCGGAGTACTGGCCCGGCAAATGCCGGGTTCGCGGACACCTGCACCGGCCCGAGTTCGTACGGGTCGGCGCCGAGGGTGGCCCAGCCGGCCGTGGCAGGCTAATCCGCGGGCCGGACGGCCAGGGCCAAGGCGATCCGGGCAGGCTGCAGCGATGCTAGTGCGTTGTCCCGCTCGGCCTGGGTGAGCCTGCCTCCGGCCGGGGCGCCAGCCCAGGGGAGGGCTCCGGCTCCGTACCTGGTTCAGGCTCGGCATATCCGGCTGGTGGGCGGCCGGCGTTACGCCGGTCGATGTCTGCTCACCGTGCCGCCCTTGTCTGCGGTGTCAGGGCAGGCCGGTGAGGGCGTCGTAGAGGAGGTAGAGGTTGAGGCTGGTGATGGTGATTGTGGTCAGGACCATCAGGGCGCTGGTGAGGCGCCGGTTGACCATGTCGGTCATGGTCCGGGGGTCTTTGGTGATGAGGAGCAGGGGAATGAGGGCGAAGGGGATGCCGAAGGACAGGATGATCTGGGAGTAGACCAGTGCCTGGGTGGTGTTGACGGCGAGGGCGAGGATCACGAGCGAGGGGATCATGGTCAGGGCGCGGCGGGCCAGCAGCGGGATGCGCCAGTTCATGAAGCCGGCCATGACGATCTGGCCGGCGTAGGTGCCGACGCTGGAGGAGGACAGGCCCGAGGCCATCAGGGCGACGCCGAAGGCGAGGGCGGCGCCGCCGCCGACGAGGGTGGCGAGGTGGGCGTGGATGGGCCCGAGGTCGCTGATGCCGGTCAGGCCTGGCTTGTGGAACAAGGCGGCGGCGATGCACAGCATGGACAGGTTGACGACCCCGGCGAGGCCCAGGCCGATGATGCAGTCCCACTTGTTGTAGGCCAGCAGGGTGCGGCGTTCGCGCCGCCCGGCCGCGTGCACCCGGCTGGTTTGCAGGGCCGAGTGCAGGTAGACCACATGCGGCATGACGGTCGCGCCGATGATCCCGACGGTCAGGCCGAGGGTGTCCGCGCCGCCCAAGCGCGGCGTCAGGCCCTGGGCGAGCTGCCCGTAATGCTGGCCGCCGGCGGCGAAGAACAGGTACACGAAGCCGGCCCCGACCAATCCCAGCAAGGCGATGATCGCCAGCTCGAAACGCCGGTAGCCCCGCTGTTCCAGGCCCAGGATGACAAAGGCGACGACCGCGGTGATCAGGCCGGCCGGGAACAGGGGGACGCCGAAGAGCAGGTTGATCCCGACCGCGGCGCCGACGAACTCGGCGAGGTCGGTGGCCATCGCGACGACCTCGGCTTGCAGCCAGAGGATCACATTGGCCCGGCGGCCGAACCGCTCCCGGCACAGCTCGGGCAGGTTGCGGCCGGTGGACAGGCCGGCCTTGGAGGTCAGGTACTGCACCAGGATGGCCATCAGGTTGGCCATCACGATCACCCATACCAGCTCATAGCCATGCTCGGCGCCGCCGGCGAAGTTGGTCGCGAAGTTCCCCGGATCAACGTAAGCGACCGACGCCACGAACGCCGGGCCCAGCAGGGCCGCCGCGGCACGGATCCGCCCCCGAGCCTGCACCTGCCGCAGCGTGAGCTGGCCGCGGGGCGCAGCTTCGGCTGCGGTCACGGCTGGACCACACCATGCACAAGATGGCTCAGCGGTGTTCCCATGGCGCGGCGCTGGCCACCAGTCTCGATCCACAGCGGCCCGCCGAATGGTTCCCGTTCCAGCACCCGCAGCATCACCCCGGGCCGGATTCCCAGGCTCGCCAGATACTGCAAGGCCGCGCTGTCCTCGTCGCTGACCCGATCCACCCGGAAGCACACACCTGCGGTAACGTCGGCAAGCGCAGGCGACCAGTCCTCGACGTGCTCGCCTGAGGGCGGCGGGATCGGGTCGCCGTGCGGATCGCGCCGCGGATGCCCCAGCGCCGTGTCGATCCGGTCGATCAGCAGCTCACTGACCGCGTGCTGCAGCACCTCCGCCTCGACATGCACCTCATCCCAGCTCATCCCGGCGGCCTGCACCAGGAAGGTCTCGATCAGCCGGTGCCGCCGGACCACGTCCCGGGCATGAAACTGGCCGTGCTCGCTCAGCGCGATGCCGCCGCTGCCCGACGCGGCCAGCAAGCCGGCCACGCTGAGCCGGCGCAGCATCGCCGACACCGACGGCGGGGCCACGCCCAGCCGGGCCGCCACATCAGAGGTCAAGACAGGCGGAGACTTGAAGCTCAGCAGGTAGATGACCCGCAGGTACTTCCCCATCGCCTCCGAACGCCCCGCATCACAGCACGAGGAGCCCCGCCCCGCCGAGACCACCATCATGCGGCCTATCTAAGCACGCCCCGTAACCGCCCCTAATCTCACAATTAGACATGCCTCACATAGCCGGAGTGTCGGCCTGCGGCCAGCGCTGGCCACGCCGCCTCCGGGGTGTGCGGGCCGAAAACCTCATCCACGTCATGCGACCAGGCAATATTCGTTGATGTGTGTCACGAACGTGGAGAGGAGCTGCGTGTAGGCAGAGTTCCTTGACGCGGTGCTGCGCGGGAGATGAAGGTAGGCCCTTCGGAGTCGCCTTGCGGGAGGAGGCTTCAAACCTGTCCTTGCCGAAAACGTCGTTCTCACTGGTCAAGCGGCGACTTGGTACTCGTGGATGACGCCTCCGACCCGGTCGCGTCGTCGGACCCGGAAGGCTTCGAGGTCGGTTACCTCGGCTGGAAGCGGTTTGAGCGGAGCGGCGCTGGACAGGGCCATGTGAGGCCGGTGGTCGGACGCCGCTGCGCACGATCCGCAGGCCGGCCGCGGTGAATACCGCGTCGAAGCCTTCATGGAAGGTGGCGTCGCGGTCGTGCAGCACGAACTTGACGTTGGCGCCGGCCTGATCGAGGTCCATGCACAGGTTCCGGGCCTGCTGCACGATCCACTGGCCGCCGGGATGGGCGGTGGCGCCCAGGATCCGGATCCGGCGGGTGGCGTGTTCGATCGCGGCCAGCACGTAGGCCTTCGTGCCGTCCAGCAGGTTGACGGTGAACAGGTCCAGGGCCAAGATCGCCTCGGCCTGGGAGCGGAGGAACTGCGCCCAATCCGGGCCGGCGCGCCGGGGCGCAGGGTGGATGCCATGCCTCTTCAAGATCTCCCAGACCGTCGAGGGTGCGACGGCGATGCCGAGCCCGGCCAGCTCGCCGGCGATCCGCCGGTACCCCCAATGCTCGTTGTCGGCCGCCATGCGCAACACCAGGCGGACGATGTGGCGGTGGGTCGGTGGTCGCCCTGGCCTCTTCGGTCTGGATTTGGCGGCCCAGCGGCGGCGGACGATATCGCGGCGCCAGCGCAGGATCGTGCCAGGGGTGATGAACGAGTGCAGCGCGCCGTGGCGTGAGCGCGGGATGAGCGTGAGCAGTGCGGCGAACAGCGCCCGGTCGTTCCATGTCAGCCTCGGCCGTGCTGGCGTCTGCCGCTGCAGGACCGCCAGCTGGTGGCGCAGCAGGAGGATCTCGGCGTCCTTCCACGCCGGCGGACGCCTGGACAGCCGCAGCCATGCGGGTATCTGGACGGCGAGAAGGAACACGAAGCGCAGGCACACGAGACGCGATCATCGACCACCGGGATGCCTTACTGCAAGTCGGCAGCACCCTGATGACCTGCCTGGACGGGGTTGTCGGCAACCACAAGATCGACGGATGGACCACAGACTGGTTCACCAAGCAGGCCGGTCACTCCGCACACGAGACGCGCACCTCTATCGCTGCCTACGCCGCGCTCGCCGCTGCTGGCCCGTACTCGGTTACCTCTTCTTTCTACGAACCCATCCCGGACTGGATCGCGGGCTTCGCTGTCACCACCGCGGTACCGGCCGCCCAGCCTGCCTGACGCCATACCCACCAATCCCGGGCCAGCCCGGGCGCAAAGGAGCACGGCAATGGACTTCTGCATCGGAACATGCGCGAAAATCGACCAGGTCGGCCTGGTCAAGCAGGCCGAGGACCTCGGCGTTACCCATTTCGGCGTGGGCGAAGGCCCGCTGCTGTTTTCCGACCCCTACCAGCAGCTCGCCCTGGCGTCGCAGGTCACGTCCACCATCAACCTGGGCACGATGGTCACCAACCCGCTGACCCGGATCGCGCCAGTGACCGCGAACTCCGTCGCCACGCTGAACCATCTCGCGCCGGGACGCACGTTCCTCGGCATCGGCACCGCCAACAACGCGCTGCGCTCGATGGGCAACCGTCCCGCCACGATCAAGGAACTCGTCCAGTCGGTCGAGGTATCACGCGGTCTGCTGCGCGGCGAACGCGTCACGCACCGCTGGCACGGCCAGGAAACCGAAATCGAATTCCTCGACCCTAACGGCCTGTGGTACGACATCAACGACGTGCCGATCTGGATGGCCTGCGGCGGCCCGCGCGGACTCAAGGCGGCCGCAGCACTCGCGGACGCCGTCATCTACTGCCTCGGCCCGCAGCCGGACATGATCAACCTCGTCAAGCGGGAACTGGACAAGGCCGTCGCCGAAGCAGGCCGTCCGCAGGGCTCGGTCAAGCTCATCTCCCTCACCTGGTTCTACCAGCTGCGCAACGGCGAGAACTGGGAAGACGCCATCACCCAGGGATTCGGGTCCGGGCCAATCTCCTCCTGCCTGACCAACGTCGGTTTCATGAATGAGCACGTCGACGAACTCGGCGAACCAATCGTCAATGCCTCGAACCAGGCCGCCATGGCCTACCTCGGCGACCCGAACTCCCCGGACCAGCCGCACTATCTCGAGACGTGGGCGAAGTACCTGCGCGGCCTGGACCCAGCGCACAAGCCCCTCATCACCAAGGAACTCGTCGACTACTGGTGCATGTACGGCGGCCCAGACGACGTCGCTGAGCAGACCCAGCTGATGCTGGATTCCGGCGTCAACCTGGTCAGCGTGTTCCTGTCCAACCCGTTTACCGCCGAACGCGATGTCAACGACATCGGCACATCCATCCTCGCCCGCGCCTGACCAGGCCGCCGGCACCCAAGGAGACAGACCCTCATGGACCTGAACCCGTCTAGCACCGCCGTCATCGCGGTGCACATGCAAAAGACGTCGTCACTGCTGACGGTGCCCTGGGCGGCTTCTTCGCCGCCCAGGCCAACGAACGCGATGTCATCGGCATAATCGGCAAGCTGCTCGACACGGCCCGCGCCGCGGGTGTCACCGTTGTCTATACCCGCGTCGCCTGGCAGCCCGGCTACCCCGACCTTGTCGCCAACTCACCCCTGCTGGCCATGACCATGCAGGCTCAGTGCCTGATCGAGGGCAGCGACAAGGCCGAGATCGTCCCGCAGCTCACACCACAAGGCGGCGACGTCGTCCTCACCCACAAACGGGTCGGCGGTTTCTCGGCCAGCCAGCTGGACGTCATCCTGCGCTCGCGCGGCGTCAACACGGTGGTGTTCACCGGCGTCGCCACCAACGCCTCGGTCGAGGGCACCGCCCGGCAGGCCAGCGACCTGGGCTACCGGACCATCATCGTCGCTGACGCGTGCAGCGCCGCTGACCCCGGCGCCCACGACGCCTCGATCGCCTCGCTGGGCTTGCTCGCCGAGATCGCCACCAGCGCCGAGGTCATCGACGCGCTGACCAGGCAGGGAGTGCACCAGTGAGCGACACCCCCGTCTGGGTCGCGCTCGGCAGTACCCCACATACCGTCCGGTACGTGCAGGTCGGCCCATGGTCCACCCGCATCCTGGAAGCCGGCGGCGGTGAGCCGCTGATCCTCATGCCCGGTACTGGTGGCCATCTGGAGGCCTACGCTCACAACATCCCGGCACTGGCCGAGCAGTACCACGTCATCGCCTACGACTACCCCGGCCACGGCTACACCACCCCCGCCACGGCCGACCTCGAACTGCCCGATTATGTCCAGCACCTGGTCGGGCTGCTCGACGCTCTCGACATTGACGTGGCCCACCTGAACGGGGAATCGCTCGGCGGCTGGGTCGCGGTGAAGTTCGCAGCCGCCCATCTCGAGCGAACCGGCAAGATCGTGCTCAACACCCCCGGCGGCACGATGGCCAGGCCGGAGGTCATGGAACGGATCCGCAGCCTGTCCCAGGCCGCGGCCGACGACCCCAGCGACGAGCGGATCCGGGCCCGGCTCGAATGGCTGATGGCTGACCCCGCGACCGTCACCGATGAACTCGTCGCCATCCGCAAGACGATCTACGCCCAGCCAGGGTTCGCCGAGTCAATGCGGCACATCCTGTGCCTGCAGGACCCGGAAGTACGGCGCCGCAACCTGATCACTGATGCCGAGCTCGCCGCGGTGCCGCACGGCGCGCTGGTGATCTGGACCTCCAACGACCCGTCCGGACCCGCCGCGGCGGGAATGGACATGGCCGCCAAGATCCCCGGCGGCCGGTTCGAGCACATCACTGGCGCCGGGCACTGGCCCCAATGGGAACAGCGCGAGGTGTTCAACAAGCTGATCCTGCAGTTCCTCAGCGAGGAGCAGGCCCCGTGAGTACCGGCCCGCACACCGTTCTGACTGTCCCGGGACCCGGGTGATGACCGCCGTCGGTGAGGCCGCCGTACGGCTGGCCGCTGCCGCGGACAGCCGGCGGCCCTGCCCGCCCGTCCGGGACCTGCTGCCAGCCGGTGACATCAATACCGCCTACGCCGTGCAAACCGCGCTGATCGGCGCACGCACCAGCAACGGCGCAACACTCGTCGGCTGGAAGATCGGGCTGACCAACCCCAAGGTCCAGGCCCAGCTCGGCGTGGACCAGCCCGACTTCGGGAAGCTGCTGGACGACATGGCCTGCCCGCAGGACACACCGGTGGACCACAGCCGGCTGCTGCAGCCCCGCATCGAAGCCGAGATCGCGTTCGTCCTTACCGGCGACCTGGACCAGCCCGGCGACATCAGCGCCAGCGCGGTCCGCGCCGCTGCCGGCTACGCCGTCGCCGCCCTTGAAATCGTTGACAGCCGCATCGCCGGCTGGGACATCAGCATTGTCGACACTGTCGCCGACAACGCCTCATCCGGCCTGTTCGTCCTCGGCGCCGCCCACACGCCACTGCACAGGTTCGATCCTGCAGCAGTCGGGATGAGCATGACCCGCAACGGGGAAGTCGTGTCCACCGGCAGCGGCGCCGACTGCCTCGGCGATCCCCTCACCGCCGTCGCTTGGCTGGCCACTACTGCCCGCGATTACGGCCAGCCACTGCGGGCCGGCGACGTCATCCTGTCCGGTGCGCTCGGGCCGATGGTCCCGGTCGCACCTGGCGACACCTTCCGCGCGGAGCTGACCGGGCTCGGCTCCGTGCACGCCAGCTTCACCACACAGACGCAGGAGGCGCCGTGAGCACCGCGCGCACCACCCCGCCAAACGCGACCGGCCCGCGTATGGTACCGGCGATCAGCGTCAGGCCTGCAGCTCCGGTGCCGCAGTTGGTGGAGGCACCGGCATGAGCGGCGAGCAGCCCGGCACCGGACGTGGCAGGGCCGGATCCGGAGATGAGGCATACGACACCGACGTCCTGGTCGTGGGCACCGGCCCGACCGGCGCCACCTGCGCGCTCGCCCTGGCCACCTACGGCGTTCGGGTCCGGGTAGCAAGCAAGTGGAACTGGCTGGCCAACAGCCCGCGCGCCCACATCACCAACCAGCGGACCCTCGAGGTGCTGCGCGACCTCGGCGTCGAGGAGGAGGCCACAGCAGTCAGTACGCCATGGAGCCTCATGGGCGACACCATGTTCACCACCAGCCTGGCCGGCAAAGAAGTCGCGCGGCTGCGGACCTGGGGCACCGGCGAGAACCGCATCGGGGACTACCTGCAAGGCAGCCCGTGCCCGCTGCTGGACATCCCGCAGCCGTACCTGGAACCCGTCCTGGTAAAGAACGCCGCCGAGCGGGGCGCCCAGATGGCCTTTAACACCGAGTACCTATCGCACGTCCAGGATGAAACCGGCGTGACGTTGACCCTGCGGGACCGGCTGACCGGACGGGAGTACACCGTCCGGAGCCGCTTCCTTGTCGGCGCGGACGGCGCCCGCTCGGCCATCGTCGAGGAACTCGGGCTGCCTATTGAAGGCACCATGGGGCGCGCCGGGACGATCTACACCTTGTTCAGGGCCGACCTGGCTAGATACGTCGAGCACCGCCCGAGCATCCTGCACTGGATCATGACGCCTGGCGCTGGCTACGGCGAGATCGGCATGGGCACATTCCGTGCCGTCCGGCCCTGGACGCAGTGGATCGCCGGCTGGGGCTACGACATCAATGGACCCGAACCCGACCTCCGGCCGGAAGCGGTCATGCCCCGGATCCGGGAGATGATCGGCGACCCTGAGGTCGAGGTGGAGATCGAGAGCGTCACCACCTGGCAGATCAACCAGGCGTGGGTGACCCGGTACTCGTCCGGACGGGTGTTCTGCGGCGGCGACGCGGTGCACCGGCACCCGCCATCGAGCGGCCTCGGGTCGAACACCTCCATCCAGGATGCGTTCAACCTGGCGTGGAAGCTGGCCTACGTCCTCAGGGGATGGGCAGGCATGGGGCTTCTCGGCTCCTATTCCGACGAGCGGGCGTCGGTCGGGAAGCAGGTGGTCGCCCGGGCCAACCAGTCGCGTGTGGATTACGGGCCGATCAACGAGGCGTTCCGGACCGTCGGCGAAGCCGATCCGGTTGCGGCCGGCCTGGCCAAGCTTGCCGACCCCAGCCCGGAAGGAATTGCCGCGCGCGAGGCGCTGGTTAAGGCCGTCGAGTGGAAGAACACGGAGTTCAACGCGCAAGGCACAGAACTAAACCAGCGCTACGAGTCCTGCGCGGTGCTGCCCGATCGAGATGGAGGCCGATCCGGACGTTTTCATCATCGGTGAGGACGTCGGCCAGTTCGGCGGTGCCTTCAAGGTCACCAAGGGATTTCTGGACAAGTTCGGGCCCCGCCGCGTAGTAGACACGCCCATGGCCGAGTCCGGGTTCACCGGCCTGGCGGCAGGTGCGGCGCTGCTGGGGCTGCGGCCGGTGGTGGAGTATCAGTTCGCCGACTTCATCTCGGCCGCGTTCGACCAGATCATCAACGTCATGGCCCGGCACCATTACCGGACGGGTGACCCGATGCCGGTGACGCTCCGGGCGCCGTTCGGCGCCCGCCTCCGCGCCGGGCCCACGCATTCCCAGAGTGTCGAATCGTATTTCGCTCATGTGCCCGGCCTGAAGATCGTGACACCGGGAACCCCGGAGGACGCCGCTGGCCTGCTGATCAGTTCGATCAGGGACAATAACCCGGTCCTCTTCCTGGAGAGCAAATACCTCTATCGCCGGCTGCGGACATCAGCCCCGTTGCCGCTGGAACCCATGCCCCTCGGGCAAGCCAAGGTGGTCCGCGAAGGCAGCCAGGTCAGCGTCATCACCTACGGGGCGTATGTGTCCGAGTGCCTGGATGTCGCGGCCGAGCTGGATAAAGAGGGCATCTCGGCGGAAGTGGTTGACGTGCGGACGCTGGTCCCGCTGGACGTGGAAACCATCGTGGCGTCGGTACGGAAGACCTCCCGGGCTGTGGTCGTGCACGAAGCCGCCCTGCGGCTCGGCTACGGAGCCGAGATCGCCGCCGTCATCCAGGAGGAGTGCTTCTGGTGGCTGGACCAGCCAGTGGCCCGGATCGGCGCGAAGAACACCCCCACGCCCACCAGTCCGCCGCTTGAGGATGCGGTCCTGCCCCAGGCGGCGCAAATCGCCGAAATCGTGCGGAGGGTGGCCACGGAATGACCGGCCATGACCTGATCGTCCTGGGCGGCGGCTCAGGCGGCTACGCGGCCGCGCTCTCTGGAGCCACTGGCCGATTGCAGCACGGCTGAGCCGTAGGAGACATGTGATGAGCGCTGACGTTTACGAGGTCACGATGCCGAAGCTTGGCGAGAGCGTGACAGAGGGCGTTGTCTCCGTGTGGCTAAAGCAGGTCGGTGATCCCGTCGCCTTCGACGACCCGCTCTTCGAGGTATCGACCGACAAGGTGGATTCCGAGGTAACGAGCTCCTACGACGGTGTCCTGCTCGAGATCCTGGTCAACGCCGGTGACACGGTCCCCGTCGGAACCCCCCTGGCCCGGATCGGCGAGCCCGGCGCAGCGGCGGGGCGGGACTCGGCGCCGGGCGCCGGCAAGGCCCCGCGGGCGCCGGAAACACACGAGCCAGCCGCCAAATCCGCCCTCGCAGCCGCCCCGCCGGCAGGCGACGGCCAGCCCGGGATATTGCTGTCACCGTTGGTGCGGCGGCTTGCGGCCGAAAAAGGTATCGACCTGGCCTCAGTGTCCGGTTCCGGAGTGGCCGGCCGGATCCGCCGTGAGGATATACAGCAGGCGATCGCAGCGCAGCCCGCCGCCTCGGCGGAGCAGGGCGCGGTAGCCCAACCGCCTACCACGCCAGTCACGCCACCAGTACCCACCATGGCGCAGCCGTCAGTCCCGGCAACGGCGGCAGCACCGCAGCCGACTGCCGGTGCAGGCTGCTTGGCAGGTGATGAGGTCGTCAAGCTGTCGCGGATGCGGCTGATCACAGCTGACCTCATGATCAAGTCGCTCAAAACTTCCGCCCACGTATGGACCTCGGTCGAGGTGGACTTCGAGCACGTCGAGCAGGTCCGCCAGCGCCATAGGGAACAGTTCAAGAAGACCGAAGGCATATCACTGACCTACCTTCCCTTCATCGCGCGGGCAGTATGCGATGCGCTCCGCGAGTTCCCCGTCGTGAACTCCTCGATCCACATCGAGAACCAGACAATGACCCTGCACCGCTACGTGAACCTCGGTATCGCGGTAGACCTCAGCGAGCAAGGACTCCTGGCCCCTGTGGTGAAGAACGCTGATTCACTGAACCTCCGGGGCCTGGCCCGGAATATCGCCGCGGTCGCCGCGTCGGCGCGAGCCCGGAGCCTGTCGGCTGCGGACATGAGCGGTTCGACGTTCACGATCACGAATCCAGGTCCGTTCGCCAGCTACGCTTCCACGCCGGTGATCAACCAGCCGAACGTGGCGATCCTGTCCACCGACGGGATCGCGCGGCGTCCCGTCGCCGTGGGTGATGCCATAGCGATTCACCACACAGGCATTCTCGGCTTTTCCTATGACCACCGCGCTTTCGATGGCGCGATCGCATCCTTGTTCCTGCGGTATCTCCGCGACGCCATACAAGATCGTGGCTGGGACGCCGAGTTTTCCTGACGCGCCAGGCCGTCGAGGGCCAGTTAGGCAGATGATGAGATGGCGAAGCGCCCATATGAGCTTGCCTCACAGCGCGGAGCTGTGGTGGCGCGGATTCGCCTGCGGGGCAGCTCGGTGCTGTCGTCACCGCTGCTGAACCAGGGTACTGCGTTCACGCTCGCTCAACGGGAGGCGCTGGGTCTGACGGGGCTGCTGCCCGACGGTGTCTCGACCATCGAGGGGCAACTCGCACGGGTGTACGGGCAGTACCAGCGCCAGCCTGATGACCTGGCCAAGAACCTGTACCTGGCGGCGTTGCGGGATCGTAACGAGGTGCTGTTCTACCGGCTGCTGACCGAGCACATCGAGGAGATGCTCCCGGTCGTCTACACCCCGACGGTAGGCACGGCCATCGAGCGGTTCAGTCACGAGTTCGGCCGTCCCCGCGGTGTCTATCTCTCGGTGAATCACCCTGGGCAGGTCGAGACGGCGTTCCGGAACTACGGGCTGCGACCTGATGACGTCGATCTGATCGTCGCCACCGATTCTGAGGGGATCTTGGGTATCGCGACTGGGGGGTCGGCGGCATCGAGATAGCGATCGGCAAGCTCGCCGTCTACACCGCCGCGGCTGGCCTGCACCCGCGCCGGGTCATCCCGGTGGTCCTGGACGCCGGCACTGACAACCCGGACCTGCTCGCTGATGACATGTACCTGGGCAACCGGCACCCGCGGGTGCGGGGAGCACGGTTTGACGAGCTGATTGACACCTACGTCACCACCGCCACCCGGCTATTCCCGAACGCCATGCTGCACTGGGAGGACTTCGGCGCCGCCAACGCCCGCCGCATCCTTCTCAAGTACGCCAGCAGCGTGTGCACCTTCATCGACCTTACCGACCGGCCTTGTGAGTGTCCGCGACGTCCGGCGAGCCTCATTCTCGCTGCTTAGTGGCCCTGTTAACCTGCCGGGCCAGGGACGTCCGCCACGTCCGGGGATCGGGGGGAAGCGTGGCGCACAGGCTTGTTACTGGGGATCTTCGTGTCCAGGTGCTGGAACGGGCCAGCGGCTGCCGGTCGTTTACGATCGTCTGGCCGGAGGGGGCCGTCTACGAGGCCGCGGACCAGTTCCTGCGGGCCTATGAGGGGTCGGGGACCCAGCGGACGTATGCCTATCTGCTGCTGGATCACCTGCGGTGGCTGGACCGGGAGGCGCTGGCCCCGGGGACGGTGTCGCTGCAGGATCTCAGGCGTTACATGGCGGCGCTGGGTGCATCCTGGCGCGGGCCGCATGGCCAGCCGTGGCGCGCTGGCCGGCGCCCGCTGGGCAGCAGCGCCCTGGCCGTGGCCGCGTCGTGTGTGAAGGGCTTCTACTTGCAGCAGGCGTCGCTGGGCGTCAATCAGGAACTGGGCTGGCAGCTGCAGCAGGCGAGGCTGCCGTCGCGGGCTGACCGGCAGCGGTCTTTCCTGGGCCATGTGCAGCGTGAGCTGCCGGCCAACCCGCTGGCCCCGCCGCAGCTGCGGCGGCGGCATCCGAAGATGCTGCCCGAGGGTGCCCGGGACCGGCTGCTGGAGACGGTCAGCACGGCCCGGGACCGTCTGGTGGTGACGTGGCTGGCTGATGGGGGGTTCCGGATCGGCGAGCTGTGCGGGCTGCACCTGGCCGACCTGCACCTGCGGGAGGGTGCGGGATGCGGGGAGTGCCGGGCGCCGCATGTGCATGTCTGCCACCGGGACGGCAACCCGAACCGGGCTGCGGCCAAGACCAAGCACCCGTGGCGGGCAGTGAACGGCACGGTCACCGGCGGGCTGATCAAGCGGGCCAGCCCGGCGATGACTCACGCCTATTTCGAGTACGTGACCACCGAGTACCCGGCGCATGCCCGGCACGGCATGCTGCTGGTCCAGTTGCACGGGGAGAGCGCCGGCCAGCCGTGGGCGGCGGATGCGGCCCGCGGGATGCTGCGCCGCGCCGGGACGCGGGCCGGGCTCGGCAAGGTCATCCCGCATGCGTTCCGGCATGTCTTCGCCACCGCCGTGCTGGACGCTTCGGGCGGAAACCTGGTGATCACCCGGGATGCGGGCGGGTGGGCGTCAGCGGTCGTGGTCAGCGAGACCTACGGGCACGCTGACCTGCATGACCCGGCGTTCGACGCGGCGCTTCGCCGGGTGTGGGGCCAGGCGTGATGAAAGCCAGCCCGCTGCTGCCGCTTTACCAGGAGCAGCGCGCGGGCCGGGCTGGGCGGGACCGGCTGGAGCTGCTGACCGCGCTGATCGAGGGGCCCGCCTTCGATCCGCTGTTCCGCGCCGGCGTGATCCGGATCCCGGCGCAGCACCCGGTTTTCTGGTGGGCCTGCCTGGTGCCCGGCTGCGAGCGGCCCCGCAAGGCCAGCATCGACATGTGCCACATCCACCACCAGCAGTGGGCGCAGGCCCGCGGCCGGGGGACCGGCAAGGCCGAGTTCCTCACCACGGCGACGCCGCTGGGCCCTTCGGTCTGGGTGCAGCAGGTGCCCTGCCGGATCTGCCCTGGCCGGCCCGCCACGCACACCCGCTGGCTGCTATGCCACCGCCACAACAGCCGCTGGTATCACCACCAGCGCGGCGAAGGACAGCCGGGCAGCTTCGAGGACTGGCTGGCCGCCCAGGTCCCCTTCGGCGGATACGGGCCCTGCGAGGTCGCCGTCTGCCCCGACCTGGCGGCCACACCGCTGGGCCTGTGCACAGGCCACCAGGCCCGCTACCGGGCTGGCGGCCGGCCAGGCGGAGCGGCGTTGCCGCGCACATGGTCGCACAGCTACGAATTGCAGGGCCTGCGGGCCCCGGTCACCTACCGGGACGAGGAGCAGTTCCGCGGCTGGTGCGCGGCGCAGCCGCCGATGCCCTGGCCAGGGCAGATCAACCTGCTCGGGCTGGCGCCGCTGCCAGCCGCCGAGATCCGCTGGGGGCTGTTCGCCCATACCCAGCGGGAACGGCACAGCCGCTGGGACACCGGCTGGGTGCAGGGACTGGTCAATACCTGCCGGGCACGCGGCATCGCGTCGCTGACCGGCCTTGACCTGGCCTCCTGCACGACGTTCACCGTCATGATCGCCCGGCAGATGCTGCACGACCTGCGGCTGGCCTACTTCACCCCGGAGGCCAGCCCGGAGGCGGGGTTCATCGAGACCGAGCACTTCGGGGTGCGGTTCCCCGAGCGGGGCAGCCACTTTGACCTGACCGGCATCTGCCAGCAATGGCTGCGGGATCTGCTCTGGGACTACCTGGCGGACCTGCTGCGCTCCCCGGCCGGCCCGCGCACCGGCGGCACGTTCGACGCCTTCCGCCGCGCCGCGATGGAGCTGAGCGCCTTCCTGGCCGCCGACGCGCCCGGCGGCGGCCACGACCCCGCCGCGCTGACCGCCGCGCACATCCAGCGGTTCGCGGCCGACCAGCGGCACCGCGAACGTGAAGGCCTGGCCTCGCTCGTGATGCGCCGCGCTGGCGGCGAGCCGTCCATCGTCACCACGACCACCCGCGCCATCACCTTCAACCACGCCCGCAAGCTGCTGCGGTGGGCGCTGGAGGCCGGCGCCGCCGAGCAGGCCGGGCTATCGCGGCAGTTCATCACCGCGATGCCGGCCGCTGGGCCTACCCCGGTGCGTAAGCGCAGCCCGTTCCCCGACGAGGTCGCGCGCGCCCTGGCCGATGAGGCCAACCTCGCCCGGCTCGCCTCCGTGCACGACCCGGCCGACTTCGGGCTGCGCGACATCTGGGAAACCATCATCGTCACCGGGCGGCGGGTGAGCGAGGTGCTGCAGCTGCGGCTGGAGTGCACCGGCCGCTACGGCGGGCTGGCCATGCTCTGGCACGACCAGACCAAGGTCGGCCGCTACGACCAGGCGATCCGCATCCCCGAACCGCTTTATGAGCGGCTCGGCCAGCGCCGGCGGACAACCCTGGAACGCTTCATCGCCCGGCATGGGCATCCCCCTGCCAGCGAGCAGCGGGCGGCGATGGCGCTGTTCCCCGGCCGCTACCGCAACCCCGATGGGGCCACCCCGGTCACCTACCAGTGGTTCCACCTCGGGTTCAAGGCCTGGGTCGACGAACTTGACATCGGCCGCTGGGTCGCCCACCAGGCCAGGCACACCCTGGCCACCAGCCTGCTGCGGCACGGCGCGACCCTCACCCACATCCGCCGCTACCTCGGGCACGTCTCCGACCGGATGGCCGAGCACTACATCCAGCTGTCCCATTCCGACCTGGAAGACGTCCTGCAGCACGTGTGGGTCGCCGGGCCCGGCACCGCCAGCCCCGGCACGCTGCTGTCCGGCCCGGCCGCGCCGCTGACCCGCGAGCAGGCCCAGGCGCTCGCGATCGACCTGTCCCGGCGCAGTACCCCCGCCGAGGGCGGGTTCTGCACCTTCCAGCCGGTCGTGGCCGGCGGCGCCTGCCCGTGGAACCTGGACTGCCACAACTGCGGCAAGTTCGTGCTCTCCGGCGCCGACCTGCTCTACTGGCGGCGCAAACGTGAGCAGTGGTACTCCATCACCGAACGCGCGCCCGACGACGCCACCGCCGCCTACCTCCACCAGGTATTCGCTCCGACCGCGGCCGCGATCGACGGGCTGGAAGCCGCGCTGGCCGGCCTCGGCCTGCTCGGCGACGCGCTCGCCCTGGACCTGCGCCGCCCCCAGGACTACTTCCAGCGGGTGTGGAACATCGGGTTCCGCGCCACCGAGCTCGCCAGCGCCAGCGCCTCCGCGGACGCGGACCCCATCCCCGATAACCAGCCCGGCGCGAACGGCGATGAGCTGGAGGCGACAGCATGACCCCGGACCGCACCGCGGCCGCGATCGAGGCCCGCCGCCGCGCCGCCAAGCAGAAACTGCAGCAGGTCCGCGACGCCATCGCCGGCCTCAGGCGCCGCAAGGCGCCGGTCACCTACCCGGCCGTCGCCCGCCAGGCCGGGGTATCGCGCACCTTCCTCTATGCCAACCCCGGCGCCCGGGCGCTGATGAGCGAAGCCGTCAGCAAAGACGGCGGACAGAAAGCACCAGCCCCAGGCACCGGCGGTGACCAGGAGCCGTCCTGGCGGGAACGCGCCCTCAACGCCGAGGCCGCTATGAAGACAGCCGAGGCCGAGATCGCCGCCCAGCGGCGCCGCATGGCCATCCTGATGGGCCAGATCCGCGACCTGGAACACGACCTGTCACCAGAGGCAGCGCAACGGCTGGCCACCGAGAACACCACGCTCAAGCAGCGCGTCCGCCAGCTCACCCACGACAACCGGACCCTGGAAGAACGGCTGGAAGCCGCCCGCTCCAACAACCGCTTCGCCGACCGGCGCATCGCCCAGCTCGAAGCCCAGCTCACCGAGCGCGCACCAGCCCGCTGACCGTGGCTGCCTGCCTCACCCGCGGCATCACCCTCGAAACGTCCCGGCGACCTTCACGTCACGCACATGCACACGACGTGAAAGCCCAGGTCAGAACCTCGTTCACAGCCCGGACGGTCGGAAAAGTAGACGACATGCAAGGGACCGCCGCGATCGTGCTGGCCGCCGCGCTGAGCGCGATCCGGGCCACCGGCACGCGGATGCGTGACCAGCAGGTGGTGATTCACGGCGCCGGCACTGCCGGGATCGGTATCGCCGATGTGCTGCGGCAAGTGATGATCTCCGATGGCCTTAGCCCGGCCGAAGCGACCGGGCGCTTCTACGCGCTCGGCAGTAACGGCCTGCTCACCAGTGACTATCCGGGAACGCTGCGGGATTTCCAGGTTCCCTACGCCCGCCCCGCCGCAGAAGTCGCGAGCTGGCAGCGCGACAGCGACGGCCGCATCAGCCTGGCCGAGGTTGTGACCTGCAGCCACCCCACCATGCTGATCGGAACCTCCACCCAGCCAGGAGTCTTCTCCGAGCACATCGTCACCGACATGGCAGCACACGTCGGCCGGCCGGTCATCATGCCGTTGTCCAATCCCACCTCACGCTCAGAAGCCCGGCCGGCCGATCTGATTGCCTGGACTGGTGGGCGAGCGCTTGTCGCTACCGGCAACCCATTCCCGCCCGTCGTCTACGACGGGCTGAGCTACCAGATCGCCCAGGCCAACAACGCGCTCATCTTCCCCGGCCTCGGGCTCGGAGTCACCGTCTCCCGAGCCAAGCGCGTCAGCGATGGGATGCTCGCCGCCGCCGCGGCCGCGGTCGCCGGCCTTTCCGACGCCACCAAACCGGGCGCTCTTCTGCTGCCCCCAGTCACCGGCCTGCGCAGCGTGTCCGCGGCCGTCACTGCCGTCGCGGAAGCAACACACGCTGAGGGCCTGGCCGGAGTAGCTCTCGACGACCCCGCCAGGCAAGTAGCAGAGGCGATGTGGATACCCGCCTACCCGAAGATTGAGCCCATCTGAACGCGGCACGCGAGATCAGCCCTGAGCCTGCGCCGAATCGGCAACTGATCTGATCGTTCGCTGGTTGTCGATGAGCCTGCAGCATGATCACTCTAAGTAGTCGATGGTTGGGGAGTCCCGTCTCTGGTTATGCTTTGGCCGAGTAGTCGAATATTCGTTCGGCCAGAGTTGATCATGCGGCCGGGCAGTCTCAGGGAGATCATTTTGAGGGGCACTTTGGGGGGCAGAATGGTGTTAGCGAGCGTCAGCCTGAGTCAGGCTCAGCTCGCGTGAGTTAGTGTTTGCACAGTTGGCGCAGCGTATGGCGTCGGCCGTGGACATGCTGGTGGTTCATGGCATGCAAGAGGTCAGCGGTTCGAGCCCGCTTAGCTCCACAAGAAGTCCCAGGTCAGGGCAGATTTGAGTCCCGTCCGGGAGACGTTCCAAGATCGTCTGACCGTCGTCTGACCGTCGTTCTGGGCACCTGTTAGTTGGCACTGAGCCGCATGGATTGGTTCCTGATGACAGCTCAGCCTGGCTCGTGCGTGGTGTGCCTTGAACATGCCGGCGCGCGCGAGGCGGTGGCCGTTCCTGTGTGGCTGTGCGAATGTCAGACTGGATGACGGCGGGAGGTGAGATTATGAGCGTCGCGCTGGCAGACCATACCGGGCCGTGGACAGCCGATGATGTTGAGGCGTTGCCGGATTCCGGTGATCATGCCCGTTTCGAGGTCTATGAAGGTGGGGTTCTTGTTGTGAGCCCGGCGCCGGGCGTGGGCCATCAGCGGGCGTCCTACCGGCTGCACCGCGCTCTGGCCCAGGCGGCCCTCGCCGCGGGCGCCGATGCCGAGGTGCTCGAGGCGGTGAACGTGGCCCTGCCCGGTGGGAAGCTTCTGGTCCCTGACGTCGTGGTCGTGGCCGCCGGTGCCGTCGGTGAGACGACCACCAGGATTCCCTGTGAGGCTGTGCTGGCCGTGGTGGAGGTTGTCTCCCCGTCCACGGTGTCGATAGACCGGGCGGTCAAGCCGGTTATGTACGCCGAGGCCGGAATCCCCGTCTACTGGCGGGTGGAGCTGCAGGGCACGCCGAAGGTCGTCGTCTGCTCTTTGAGCCGTGGCCGGTATGTCACCCGGACCACGCTGGTTGCAGGCACTCCGGGCCGGATCACCCGGCCCTTCGCGGTCGAGTTGGATCCAGCCGACCTCACCCGCCGCAGCACCTGAGTAGGGGCCGCCGAGCCCGGGCGGGTCCCTGTTGCTGATCTGGTGCGCGGCGACCTCCAGGGCCCTCGCACGGCACCGAGTCGACAGCCAGAAGCGGCTACCTCGATAGGCGGTATTACATTCAGCGACGCAGCGGCCGGGGAGAACTCGCGCCGAGCCCGTTCCGCGTCTGAGTTCGTGCACCAGAACCCGGGAAAAACACCCAGCCACCTGACGGGTAAGTTGATCACCCTTCAGGAGGATGGAGACCATGCCGGACCCGAGAACAGGATCATCACCCAGGCAGTCCCGCAAGCCCCGGAAGCGGCTGGCCCCCAGCGAGAAGTACGAGGTCTTCGTCCAGGTGCTCACCCAGCAGGCTACCCAGCGGGAGGCGGCCGAGAAGCACGGCGTGGACCGCTCGACGGTGGTGCACATCTGCCGGACCGCCAAGCAGGGCGCGCTGGACGCGCTGGCGGCCTCGGTGCCGGGCCGGCCGGGCATGACCGCGGAGGCCGCGGAGCTGGCCGAGGCGAAGGCGGAGCTGGACCGGCTGCGGGCGACCGTGACCGAGCAGGCCGTGGCGCTGCACCTGCACCAGGGAAAATCGCGTTGGGACTGACTGCCGGCCTGGTCCCGCCCCGAGTCGGCGGACGCGTCAAGGCTGGCCTGCTTGCCCTGGTCGATCATGCCGCGGCGGAGGGCGGCTGGTCGCTGCGGCGCTCGTCGGCTGCCCTCGGCGTCGAGCACGTCCGGGTGCTGCGCTGGCAGGCGCGCGCGGCGGCCGGGCAGCTCGATGACCTGCGGCCCGGCCCGGAGCAGGCGGCGCACGCGCTGCTGGGCTGGGAGCGCGAGGCGATCTGCAAGCTCGCCGAGGAGTGGGGCGACACCGACCGCTCCCACCGCAAGCTGGCCCACCGCGGCTCCCGGCTGCAACTGGTGCACGCCAGCGAGTCCACGGTGCTGCGGGTGCTCACCGGCGCCGGCCTGCACCTGCCCGGCGCGCCGCCGCGCGAGCCGCGCCCGGCCCGGCCGTGGCCGGAGTGGGCCGAGCTGGTGCCCGGCGTGATCTGGATCTACGACTTCACCCATTTCACCAGGTCGAAGCGGTGCGCGGTCGCGGTCCTGGACGTCGTGTCGCGGTACTGGCTGGCCACCGTCGTGTCGGCGGAGGAGTCCTCCACCCAAGTCGAGGTCGCCTTCACCCGGGCGCTCATCGAAGACGGCAAGGAGCACCTCCTCGACGATGACCTGCTCGCCGAGCTGGCCTCAGGGGAGATCCCCGAGGGCGACGACCGGCTGCCCGTGCTGGTCGCCCTCTCCGACAACGGCCCGCAGATGACCAGCAAGGCCACCGCCGCGTTCATGGCCGGGGCCCGCATCGCCCAGCACTTCGGAAGGCCGTCCACGCCCAATGACCAGGCCTGGGTCGAGTCGTTCTTCGGCCACATCAAGGGCGAGTTCCCGCACCTGGAAAAGACCCGCGACGGAGGCGAGCTCGAAGCCGAGCTGGACCGCCTCCGCATCCACTACAACACCGTCCGGCTGCACGAAGGCATCGGCTACGTCACCCCCGACGACGAGCACCACGGCCGCGGCCCGGCCATCCGCGCCGCCCGCCGCGCAGGCCTGGACGCCGCCCGGACCGCCCGAGTTGCGGCCCGCCGTGCGCTACGAGAGGATCACCCGTGAGCCCCCGCCAGTGGCTGGGTATTTACCCCGCAAACTGGTGCATTTTGTCAGACGCACCTCGAGACGATCTTCATCAGCACCCGGCCAGCCAACCATCACCACACCAGCCGCGTAGACGAAACGAGCAGGTCAGCGACACGATCGAGTTTTCGGGCGGCACAGGACGCTTCGCGACGCGGGACGCCGCGTGTCCTTCCGCTAGCCGTCTTTCCTGCGGCTCATCATCCGGCCGCGTCACTTACACAGCCGGTAAGACACGCCCCGCGCGGATCATCCGGTAGTGGGGTGTGTCGGCGTTGATCCGTTGGGCAGCAGCAGGTCAAAGCCGTCCGGGGTATGCAGCTCGCCGGGCGCGGTACCTGGTCTGCCGGTGATGCCGTACTGCCACACGAGCGCCCCGGTGGCCGGATCGATCGCGACCATGCGGTTGTTGTAGTCGTCGTTGACCATGAGGGCGCCGCTGGGCAGTAGTTCGGTCAGCGAGGGGTGATTCAGCATTCCCGGCCCTGACCTCGGGTGATATCGGTACAGGATGTGGCCGGCGCGGTTGAATTCGAGGACCTGCCCCGGCCTGGCGTAGTCAGCGATGAGATAGCGGTCGGACCCAAGTTGCTGAGGGTCGGACGGGTAGGCGATCGGCAGGTGTGTTGTCCAGACCAGCTTCCCGGTCGTGGTGTACTCGCTAACCCAGGACCCGTTGATCTCTGAGATCAGCAGGTTGCCGTCCGGCAACGGCGTGTCCCCGTTCGGCGAGCCCATCGAGTTCGGCGGGTTATGCGTGCACATGCCATTGGTGCCGATCTGGTGGGCCACTGTACGGTTCTGGTTGATCACCAGCACCCGGCAGTTGTTGGCGTCGGCCACCGAGACCTGACCATTCTTCAGCAGGTAGGCGTCGTCGGGCTCGTGCAAGTATCCGTGCGCAGTGCCGGAGTGGCGGGGATGGCCGTAAGACCAGATGATCTTCCCGGAAGGGTAGGCGATCTTGATAATCGTCTCGTTCTGCTCCTGATTGGACAAGATAGCGGTGCCGTGGTCGATGAAGAACGCGTCATCGGGGAAGTAAAAGCGGGACGGATCCCGTACGGTGTGCACCGACGGGTACTTCCACAGCAGATGCAGTTGCGGGTCTAGGAGCAGGAGCCGGTTGTTGCCGCGGTCGGCGATGAGCAGCTTGGCGCCGTAAAATGGAGAGCCTGCCCCGGCAGCGCCGGCAGTGCCGAAAGCCCGGTTTGGCCGCAGCATCTGGACCGAGGAGACTAGGGCGCCGCCGGATTCCCCGCCGATTATCCACGCGGTGGAGCCAGCTACGGCGACTGCGGCGTGGGATACGGGCACCTGGAGATGCCCGGCCGGGAGAAGCCGCTTGGCCGCCGGGTTAAAGGCCCAGATGGTGGAGACCGTGGAGGTGGGCGGCGCACCGGAATCGCCGCCTGTCCCGGCGCTCAACTCCCCTGGGCCGAGCTGCGTCGTGCCGAGACCGGGCTTCGGCCGGCGGGTTAGCCTGCTCTCGCCGCCGGCCACGAAGAGCTCGTGGCCCACGGTCATTGCTGCGGCGCCGGCCAGGGGCTTGGGGAGATGGCCGATGACGGCCGCCGTGTGCCGGGCCGGATCCACGACCTGGATCGTGTCCAGCGGCGCGCCAGCGTGGCGGCCCGTAATCGCCTGACCGCCGAAGACGAAGATCTGCCCGCTCAGTGCGGCAGCAGCCGGATAGCGCACCGGGACGGGAAGATCGGCGATCGTTGTGAATTTCCGGCCGTCGGTGGTGGCCAGCACCGGGGCGTCCGCCCGGGTTCCGTCGTAGCCGCCTATCACGTAGGTGGTGGCGCCGATGGTAACCGCCGCCGCGTCGGAGCGCGGTGCCGGCATTGATCCCGTGGTGACCGCGGTCCCGGCTGAGTGGCCGCTGCCCCGGCCAGGAAGGGTGAACGCCTGAACCGTGGCGACGCTGGCCGTGGAGCCTCCGCCGAAGACCAGCGTCCGTCTGCCGAGCAGCCCGGCGGCCGCATCATGCAGAGGCGCCCTGAGCGCTCCGATCTGGTGGGTCGCTCCTGTCCGGGTGCTCAGGGCGTAGATCCCGTCCGCCGAAGCGCCGCCAGGGGTCAGCCCGCCAAATATGATCAAGTGACCCTGTGAGCCTGCCACGGCAACTTCACGGCTGACCGGGGCGGCCAGGTGCCAAGGCAGCAGGCCGGCTTCGGCGGCCGGCAAGCCGCGCGATGCCGAAACGGCTCGCGCGGGTGCGAGTGGCCGTGTTGCGCGGCCAGATGTGCTTGCCGGGCCGGGCCCGGTTCCGGTGCGGCCCACGAGCCAGATGGTTAGGACGACGACCAGCAAAGCCAACGCCGCAGCGACTGCCCGCCTCCTGCGAACGCGGGCCGAAACCTGGCGCCTCCGGCCCGGCCGCTGCTCCCGAGCAGGTGCCCTGGCTGCGGGGGTAGGTCGGCTAGCCCGGAGGGAAGATTCTCCCATTCATCCGATGATGCCCGACCACCGGAAAAGCTCAGCAGAAGAGGAAACTCTTTGCCACTGGTTGACCTACTGGTCAATGCTCCCGGGCTCACCGCGCGCCGACCATCATGGTCGGCGACGGCATCAACGACGCCCCGCGCTGGCCCTGGCCGATGTCGGTGTCGCCATGGGTTGTGGGGTGTCACAACTAGTGCAGAGCATCTGACCTGGGCTTCTATCTTCGGCGGTCGTGCTCTTCCGCGTCGTCTATCTGCTCATGGTCCGGTTGTTCGGCTGGCTGGTGCTCCTCGCCCGAAGCGACGCCTCCAAGGATGTGGAGATCCTGGTACTGCGGCATGAAGTCGCGGTCCTGCGCCGCCGTGTCGCCCGGCCGAAGCCGGACTGGGCTGACCGGGCCGTGATCGCAGCGCTCACACGGCTGCTGCCCCGTCACCTTCAGCTTCACCGGATCGTGACACCCGCTACCGTGCTCGCCTGGCACCGGCGCATCGTCAAGAACAAATGGACCTATCCGAACACCACCGGACGCCCGCCGGTCCCGGAGGAGATCCGCGAGCTGGTCCGGCAGCTGGCCAGGCGGAACCCTCGCTGGGGGTACCGGCGCATCCAAGGTGAACTCCTCGGCCTCGGGCACCGCATCGGTGAAGGAACGATCCGGCGGATCCTGGCCGAATCCGGGCTCACGCCCGCACCCCGCCGGGCGTCCCCGACCTGGCGGCAATTCCTGACCTCCCAGGCGTCCGGGATCCTGGCGTGCGATTTCCTGCAGTGCGCCACGAGGCGCTGGTGCGCCGTGAGGCGCTGGGAATCGAAGGAGGTGCGAGACCTCCTCGCCAGGCTGTCGCAGCAGCCGGGCAGGAGCTGGGCGCAGCCTGATCCGGGAGACGCCGGGGAGGGCGGGAAGCAGCGCTGACAAAGCCGGGACGGTCCGGTACTGCCAGACGGGCCGGGTCCGGCGAGCGGGATCAGACGGTATACGAGAGGAACCAGTGTTAAAGCTCCGTAAGCGTGGCACCGGCTCAAATCTGGTGGATATGGGCCGGGGTGCAGCGCATGGCCGTCCGGTGTGGGTGGCCGACTCCGTAGCCGGCTTGGCGTGCCGGCAGGGAGGCCACGGTGAAGGTCTGCGGCGTAACCGTGGCGATGCTGCCGGGGCAAAGCTGGGTGCCAAGCTGATCGATCGATTCGCAGTGAACACGGGAACCATCCCGCGTCGTTCCCTCAGCCCGGGAGCCGCCCGGGACCCGGGGATAGACCCGTCGTCGGCCGATGGCGCGGGATGGGGCGGAGGCCCCGTAGTAGTCCGGGCACGCGAGAGGCGTGCACATGGCGAAGGGGGCCAGCAAGTCGGCAGTGCGGGCAGGGGAATGCCAGGAGGCCGCCGGTGAATACCGGCGAGCCGGAGCTCACTGGGCTGTATTCAGCTGAGCGCCGGGTACTGGAGATCCAGGCCAAGCTGCACCGTTGGGCCGGTGATGATCCTCATCGCAGGTTCGATGATCTGTTTAATCTCGTCGCCGATCCCGCGTTCTTGCTGGTCGCGTGGGATCGGGTGCGGGGCAATAAGGGGGCGCGCACGGCTGGGGTGGACGGCGAGACCGCCTGCTACATCGAGGCCGTGCGGGGGGTGGAGGGGTTCCTGGAGGAATTGCGGGCTGATCTCAGGGCCCGTACCTTCCGCCCCTTGCCGGTGCGGCGGCGAGCGATTCCCAAGGCGGGCGGCAAGGTCCGCTACCTGGGGATCGCCACGGAGGCGGCATAGTGCCGCATTGTCCAGTGATCCCTTGGGTTTCGTGGTTGTCACCCATCCGTTCCACCCGCTGAACGGGCAGCGGCTGGAGATCTTGTATGCCAAGCGCCGCGGGACGGACATGGTGTTCGTCTGTGCGGGCGGGTTCAGCGGTCAGGTGACGCTGCCGCAGTCGTGGACCGACCGGGGCGAGCCGCCTGGGCCCGGCCGGCTGTCGGCCGAGGGGCTCGCCGCGCTCGGCGCTGCGACACGCGCACTGCAAGGTCGTTGATCGTCATGCCTGGCAACGGCATACTCTTTTGTGATGAGAGAGCAAAAGAACGAGGCCGGGGCCGGCCTGGCGGGCATGCCGACGCGGCGGCTGCTGTCGCGGCGGCGCGCCCTGGCCGCGCGGCTCGGCGGCGCCGAGCAGGTGCTGTCCGGCTCGCTGACCGAGCAGACGCGGCGGTGCGGCAAGGCCGGCTGCCGGTGCGCCGGCGGCGAGCCGCACGGCCCGTATGCCTTCTTCGCGCCGAAGACCGCGGCCCGGGGGCGGCTGAGGTACGTCCCGGCGTCCCTGGCCGGGGTGGTGCGCCGGTACCTGCGCAACGGCGAGGAGATCGAGCAGCTGCTCGCGGAGATCTCGGCGATCAATGCCGAGCTGCTGGCCCGGCGAGAACTGTCCTAGCCGGTGAGCGCCGCCGTCCTGTCCGGGCCCGCGCGGGCCGAGGCGGTGTCGGCGCTGGCCAACATGACGGCCGCGGCACTGCGGTCCGGGGCGGGAGGTTGCGGTGAACGGCGAGCACAAGATCACGAGCAGTCACCGCGAGAGGGCAGCGATCTGCTACCTGCGCCAGTCCTCGATGGCGCAGGTCCGCCAGCACACCGAGTTGACCAGGAGCCAGTACGGCCTGGCGGACACGGCGGCCGCGCTGGGATGGCCGTCAACCTCGATCGAGGTGATCGACACCGACCTGGGGATCTCCGGGAAATGGGGGGTGGCCCGGGAGGGGTTCACCGAGCTGGTCACCAGGGTCTGCAGCGGCGAGGTCGGGGCGATCTTCGGGATCGAGATCACCCGGCTGGCCCGGTCGAATGCCGACGTGGCCCGGCTGGCGGAGTTCGCCCGGATCACCGGCACGCTGCTGATCGACCCGGACGGGGTCTACGACCCCGCCGACGTGAACGACCGCGTCCTGCTGGGGTTCAAGGGGACCATGGGGGAGATGGAGCTGCACGTGATGGCGCAGCGGCTGCAGGCCAACAAGCGGGCCGCGGCCGGGCGCGGCGAGCTGCGCACCCCGCTGCCGGTCGGGCTGGTCCACGACGACGCCGGCGAGGTGGTGATCGACCCCGATGCCGAGGTCCAGGCCGCGATCCGGGACCTGTTCGCCGCGTTCGCCGCCTGCGGGTCGGCCTACGGGGTGGTTGCCGCGTTCAAAGGCCGCCGGTTCCCGCTGCGCGCCTACGGCGGCGCGTGGGCCGGGCAGCTGCGCTGGGGCAAGCTCACCTGCGCCCGCGTCCTGGGCGTGCTGAAGAACCCCTGCTACGCAGGGGCCTACGTGTTCGGCCGCTACACCTCCCGGCGCACCGTCGAGCCGGACGGCACCGTGCGCACCGCGCTGGTGGAACGGCCCAGGGCCGAGTGGCCGGTGCTGATCAAAGACCACCACGAGGGATACATCACCTGGGCTGATTACCTGGCCAACGAGGCCAGGCTGGCGGCCAACCGGACCAACGCCGGGGCCCGGCCGCCCCGCGAGGGCTGCGCGCTATGCCAGGGGATCATCGTCTGCGGATCCTGCGGCAAGCCGATGCGCACCAGCTACCACACCGAAGCCCGGCCTGCTTATGAGTGCTCCTCCCGCGCCGACCGGCTGACCACGCCAACCTGCCGGTCGGTGGCCGCTGCCATCGTGGATGACGCGGTGGCCGGCGTGCTGCTGGACGCGCTGACCCCCGAGCAAGTCGCGCTGGCCCTGGCCAGCGCCGGCGAGGTGGCCAGCCGGCACCAGCGCATCAGCCGGGCCGCCGAGCTCGCCGTCGAACGCGCCCGTTATGAGGCAGACCGGGCCGAGCGCGCCTTCAGCGCCGTCGAGCCGGAGAACCGGCTGGTCGCCCGCACCCTGGAAGCCCGGTGGGAAGCGAAACTCGCCGCCGTTGCCGAGGCCGGGCAGGCACTGGAGGCCGCCCGGGACGCGCTGCCGCCCCTGCCCAGCCGGGCCGAGCTGGAGAAAATCGCCGCCGACTTGCCCGCACTCTGGCACGCCCCGGCCACCAGCGCCAGGGACCGCAAGCGGCTGCTGCGCACCCTGATCGCCGACGTCACCCTGCTGCCCGAGCCCGACCCCGGCATGGTCTGGATTGGGATCCGCTGGCACACCGGCGCCACCGACGAGCTCCGCGTGGGCCGCCCCGCCCACCGCGGCACCGCCCGGCGCAGCCCGTCCCCGGCGGTCGAGATGGTCCGCCAGCTCGGCCCCGTCACGCCCGCCGCCGAGCTCGCCGGGCTGCTGAACGCCGCCGGGCTGACCACCGGGAACGGCCGCCCGTTCGACGCCAAGGCCGTCCAGTGGATCCGCCACGCCTACCACATCCCCGCCCCAGCGCCATACGCGGACGGCGAGATCAGCGCCGCCGAGGCCGCCAGCCAGCTGGGCTGCAGCGCCGGCGTCATCTACGACTGGATCCAGGCCGGGCAGCTCGACGCGCGGCGCGGCCCGGGAAACCGGCTATGCATCACCTGGGACGACCGCACCGAGACTGCCTGCCGCGACCGCATCGCCGCATCCGGGCACCTCAACCCCGCGGCCCGCCGCACCAGGCCCCGCGGCCGCTGAACCCGGCCCGCAATGTCACTACCGCCTGCCATGCTCATGCCAGCAGATCCAGCGACCTGGCCTGACCAGCGCGAACCAGCGCCAGTTCAGAACATCCCGACAGAAGGCTGCAGGAGGGGCAGTATGAAGTCACCATCGCGACCATCCGTGACCGGGTCGCCCAAGCCTCCCTGAAACTGGTGCTGGAGCCGGTGTTCGAGGCGGATTTCCTCCCGTGCTCCTACGGGTTCCGCCCGAACCGCCGGGCTCACGACGCGGTGGCCGAGGTGCACCACTTCACCTCCCGCTCGTATGAGTGGATCGTGGAAGGCGACATCAAAGCCTGCTTCGACGAAATCTCGCATCCGGCTCTTATGGACCGGGTGCGGCAGCGCGTCGGGGACAAGCGCGTCCTTGCCCTGGTGAAGGCATTCCTTAAAGCGGGCATCCTCACTGAGGATGGCACGCTGGCGGATACCAGCGCTGGTTCCCCGCAAGGGTCGATCCTTTCCCCATTGCTGAGCAACGTGGCCCTGTCGGTCCTGGACGAGCACATCGCCCGCGGTCCGGGAGGCCCCGGAGCCAGCCCGTATGAACGGGCCAAGCGGCGCCGCCAGGGTCTGCCCAACTACCGGCTGGCCCGGTACGCGGATGACTGGTGCCTGGCTGTATCGGGCACCAAGGCGCACGCCGAAGCCCTGAAGGAGGAGATCGCCGGGGTCCTCGCGGTGATGGGCCTGCGCCTGTCGCCGGAGAAGACCCTGATCACCCACATCGACGGCGGCCTCGACTTTCTCGGCTGGCGCATCCAGCGGCACCGCAAGCGAGGCACCGGCAAGAGCTACGTCTACGTCTACCCGGCCAAGAAGGCGCTGGCTGCCATCATGGCCAAGGCCAGGGCGTTCTGCCGGCAGAGCATCAACCTGCCGCTCAAGGTCCTGCTCATCCAGCTCAACCGGATGCTGCGGGGCTGGACCGCGTACTTCAAGTACGGCTGCTCGAATGCGACCTTCAGCTATCTGAGGTCCTACCTGTGGAAACAGGTTGTCAGGTGGCAGGAGCGCAAGCACCGGCGCACTGCGTGGAAGGAACTGCGCCGACGCTACGGCATATGGCCCACCGACGGTGGCGTGGAGTTGTTCGACCCGGCCAGAGTCAGCGCGAGGCGCTACTACTACCGGGGAACGAAGATCGCGTCACCATGGCCGAGCACAGTATGAGGCGAAACGCCAGGCCCGCCGGGGCTTGTGGAGCGCCCGGTGCGCTGAGAGGTGCACGCCGGGTGCGGGAGGCGATCCGGGGAAACCCACCGATGGCAACACCGGCAGGGCGCCCCGGATCGACCTCACCACGATCGAGTGGAGGTGAAAGGACTCCACCGCCTGGCCAGTCGCAGCTGGCCGGTGAAGCTGAGGGCAGCCCGAACGCGGGAACGCGCGGGACGGCGGAAGCGGCCCTGACAACGACGGGACAGGTCGGCATCATCAGACGGCCTGTGGGGTTCCAGAACTCGGCCACCAGTCCTGACCTGGGCTTCTATGCGGCCCGCTCGTACTCGCTGATGAGGCCGCCGAGGACGGGGCGGCGCTTGATCCGCTCCTGGGAGAGATCAGCGACGGGGTGGTCGGGCCGGGGCGGTCGGGCCGGGGCGGGCGGAGATGGCGGCTGCGATGAGGCCGCCGTCCGTTGTAATGGGTCTCATACTCGGCCAGGATCGTCCGCAGATGCCGCGCGCCGAAGATGAGCATCCGGTCGGTGACCTCGGTCCGGGCGGTGAGCACGAACCTTTCCGCGTAAGCGTTCGCGCGCGGGCTCCGGGGCGGGATCTTCACCGCCTCGATACCAGCATCGGCCAGGACTGCGTCAAACGACGCGGTGAACTGCCCGGCCCGATCACGGACTAGGAACCGGAAGCCGGCGGCGCGATCACCCAGATCCATCAGGAGGTTGCGGATCTGCTGCACGGTCCAGGGACCGTCTGGGTTCGCGGTGATCCCGAGGATGTGCACATAACGGCTGCCTATCTCGATGACGAACAGGCAGTACAGGCGCTGCAGGGTCACCGCGCAGTCCGCGTGGAAGAAGTCGGTGGCCAGCATCGTGGCTGCCTGGGTGTGCAGGAACTGCCGCCAGGTCGCGTCGGTATGCCGTTCCGGTGCCGGAGGGATTTTCAGGGCCTTGAGGACCCGGCGGATCGTGGATGCGCCGACCCGGTGGCCGAGTTTCAGCAGCTCGCCTTGGATTCTCTTGTATCCCCAGCCGCGATTCTCGGTGGCGAGCCGCTTGATCAGCGAGGCGATCTCGGCGCTGACCGGCGGCCGTCCCATCCGGTGCGGGTAGGTCCATTTACGGGTGACCAGACGGCGGTGCCAGCGCAGGACGGTGCCTGGGGTGACCAGCCGATGCATCCGCAGCCTTGCTGGCAGGAGCCGGATCAGCGCGGCGAGGACCGCCCGATCGGCCCAGTCGAGCCGGGGCCGCGGATGAATGCGGCGCAGCACGGCGACCTCATGCCGCAGCACGAGCAGCTCGGCGTTCTTGGAAGCCGACGACCGGCCAAGCAGAACCAGCCAGCCGCAGAGCCGGACGAAGATGAGGTAGAGCAGGCGGAAGGACACGAATGATCATGATGCCCTACGGCTGACGCTGGTCATCACTGCAGCTCACAGGGTACGCAGACTTCTGGCACCCCGCAGGGAAACGATTCCGGTGCCGTCAGCAGACACCATGATCTTGGAGTGGGAAGCGGGTAAGCTGCACGCGGAAGTGCCTTTCGAACTGGTGCGGACAGGTCTCTCGACAAGCCCTAGCCTTCCAGCTCAAAGGCACTTTTCACGTCCAAACGATCAAGCCGGGCCCACTGCCAGAAGAAAGCCCGAGGCTAGCCCGTGATCTGCATCATGGCGTACAGCCTCATCTTCTCGGTGAGGCTGAGTGACATGAAGCGCTCGGCTGCCTGCTCGGGCGTGGTGTCCTGGGCGAAGGCGGCCAACGGTGTTCCCGACCGCGCCAGCAGGTCGCGTTCGGCGGGGTTCAGGCCGACCACGAAAGCGGCTGCCTCTTCAAGGCTGCTGATCCGCCCCACGCGTGCGATCAGATCAGCGGTGGCCGGATCGCTCACCTGCGGCACGGCGGCGTGGGCGATCGCTGCGATGAGCCCGAGTACCTCCTCGACCCGCGAGGTTACGGAGTCGACGGTCACGTACGGGCCGGTGCTAGCGCACAGCAGCGAACCCGACATCGATACGAACGCCCAGTCGTCGTGAGCCAGCAACCGCTGCCGCACCTCAGCCGTGAGCAGCACTGGCCCCGTGCCAGGTAGGGGAAACGCGGCCGAGCACCGGTCGTCGAAGTGGGGATCGCCGGTCGGTGACGCCGCGACGTGCCGGTCCGTCCATGGCAGGCGCCGCGGCTGGATCCACAAGGGCACCATGTTGCACCGCTCGACGACACACACGGCGATCGCCTGATGGTCGTAGAACTTCAGCCGGCGGGGACCGATGTTGGTCCACGCGTTCGCCACCAGGAATCGATGCCCGTCGGCGGACCCGGCCCACGCCTCGCGGTAGATCGTGCGATGTTCGGCCGACGTGGCGTTGAGCAGATCGCTCGAGAACGGTATGCCGTAGAGAATCCAGGCCAGCCGATGGACCTGGCCAGCGAACTCCGAGCCGACCGGTTCCTCGTCCCTCACCCGTTGCCAACCCCGGCTTGCCGCGAGGGCGCCCAGCCCTTCGACCTGCACCGCATCCGCCCCCGGAGGAAGCTCGCGATCCATAGGTGGCGCAGTCCCGCTTGGACGTCGTCTAAACAGGCCCATGAGGCTCCCCCTCCGATCGACGCTCCGGTGCCGCCGCCTCAAGGACGAACGTTACGAGACTTCTGTCGCGGCGACAACGGCTGCCGCCGGGGGTGCGGTGGGTCTGCGGGTGTTACCGCGGCGGTGTCCGCTGGTCATTCGCGGCTAAGCAGCCGGGCCGCGTTCCCGCCGGTGAGGGCTTCTATCGATTTCCCTGTGCCGGACATGCCGGTGATCAGCACCCGCTTCACGAGGCGAGCTTATGCCGCCGTCAGGGCAGCTCCCCGCCTGGATCTTAAGCCTGGATCTTGATCAGCGGAACCGCCCACAGCGCGGCAGAGGTCGACCCCAGAGGATCAGATGAGCGCACCCAGTTCGCTCAGGTGAGCAAAGCTTCGGAGGCCACTGTCTGCGCCAGCTGGTTGCCGCGGGCTGGTGACCTACGACCGGCGGCTTGTCGCCTGCCAGCAGCATGGGACCGCCCTGAGGGGTTTTCTGCCACGAGCATGGGACCACCTGGTTGCCAGTGATGGGACCACCCGGCGTGCCGGCTTGGGGGTCTTGATCACTTCCGGTACCTGGTGCCTTCAAGTCGATCGGCTTGGGGGTTCGGGGGATGGCGTTCCGGGAGGTTGCGGTGACTGAGATCCGTGAGGTGCTGCGGGCCTGGCTGTCGGGTACGGGGCTGCGGCGGGTGGCTGAGCAGGCGGGGGTGGACCGCAAGACCGCCCGCCGGTATGTGCAGGCAGCGGCAGAGGCCGGGCTGGCCCGTGATGGCGGGCCGGGGCAGCTGACCGATGAGCTGGTCGGCCAGGTCGCTGAGGCGGTCCGGCCGGTGCGCCCGGGCGGGCACGGGCGGGCGTGGGATCAGCTGGAGGCCTGCCAGGAGCAGGTCGCCGGGCAAGTGAAAGCCGGGCTGTCTGTAGTCAAGATCGGTGTCCTGCTGGAACGGCAGGGCGTCGCGGTGCCGTACCGGACGCTGCACAGGTTCTGCGTGGAGCGGTGCGGCTTCGGGAAGACCGCCGCGACGGTCCGCGTCGCCGATGGCGAGCCGGGGATGGAGTGCCAGATCGACTTCGGCTATCTGGGCCTGCTGGCCGACCCGGTCACGGGGCGGCGCCGGAAGGTGCACGCGCTGATCTTCACAGCCGTACTCGCGGCACATGTTCGTCTGGCTGTCCTTCACCCAGACCCTGGCCGCGTTTATCGCGGGCTGTGAGGCGGCGTGGGTGTTCTTCGGCGGCGTGTTCAAGGTCGTGGTCATGGAATATGTTCCGCGGAACATATTCGGGGTTCTGTGCCCGGCCCGGTTATGTGGCCAGTGATGACCGGGTGCGCCGTGATCACGGAGATGGGGACGCCGCTGGCCACATAACGATCAGAGGGAAGCGAGCCAGTTGAGGAGGGATTCGTCGGATCGCCGGGTTGGCCTGGTGCGGGGTCCCGCCGAAGTACCGGAAGGCTCGACGGCTCGGAGGGCTTCCTGCTTGGTCCTGGTGTTGATCTCGGCGTAACGGTTGGTGGTGCTCAGGTCGGCGTGGCCGAGCCAGCCTCGGATCACGTTGACCTCGACCCCGGCCTCGAGAAGGTGGACGGCGGCGGTGTGCCGGAAGATGTGCGGGCTGATCCTGCGGCCGGTCCGGGGGTCGTCGAGGCTGGCAGCGTGGCGGCGCACGATCTTGTAGATGCCGTAGCGGGTGAGTGGCTGCCCGTGTGCGGTGAACACCGCGGCCGCGGGCCGGGTGCCGGGCCGGGGGATGCGAGCAGCGAGCTGAGCAGCTCCGCGGTCTGGTGCCACAGCGGACAGGTGCGCCACTTGTCGCCCTTGCCGTGGAGGCGGACGAGCGGGTGCTTGCCGAGGTCGAGCTGCCCGGCGCGCAGATCGGCGGCTTCTTGCGCCCGGGCGCCGGTGTTGTAGAGGAATAGCAGGAGCGCCCGGTCCCGTAGTGCGAGCCGGCCGTGACGCGGCAGGTGCCGGAGGAGCTGCTCGACCTCGTCTCGTTCGAGGAAGCGTGTCTCTGGCGGGGCAACCCGCTTCATCGGGATGGCGGCTACCTGCTGGCAGATGGCGAGCATCTCTGGTGACCGCCCGGCGATGTACTCGAAGAGGGTGTGCAGCGCCGCGAGCCGCTGGTTGCGGGTGCGGGCGTGGTTGCGCCGGTCTTGCTCGAGATATCGCAGGAACTTCACGACCCGGTCGAAGGTGAGGTCGCCGAGCGCCAGACGGGTGATCTTGCAGCCCTTGTCCGCGGCGGCGAACGAAAGGAACAGCCGGATGGTATCCCGGTAGCTGCGCACCGAGGCCGGCCGGAGGCCCTTGACGGTGATCAGGTGGTCTGCGAAGAACGAGTGCAGGACCGGCCCGATCAGCTAGGTTTCGCTCATCGCGCTACCTCCGCCCAAGCCGGCTCGGCGAATGCCTCGAATCGCCGGCTCGCCTCGTCCAGCAGCTGCGGGGTGATGGTCAGGTAGACCGCTGTCGAGACGGGATCGACATGGCCCATGAAGGTGGATAGCTGGAGAAGGCGGGCCGATGGGTCGAGGCCCTCGCGATACCAGCGGAGCAAACTGGCAGCCGACCGCGAAGCTGTGGCGAAGATGGTGCAGCGTGGGCGGCGAGACCCCGTCGGGGACGGCGAGGCCGAGGGTCGCGACAAGGTGGTGGAAGGTCGCGCTGGCGGTGCCGGGATGGACGCAGCTGTGACCGTCGAAGGTGAACAGCGGGGCATCGGGCCCGGTCAAGCCGCTGGCCCGGCGGCGCCCGGCCTGTTCCTCGACGAGCCCCGCGATGCGCGGCCCGTGCGGGACGAGGCGGCTCTTTCCGAACTTGCCGCCGCGCACGATGAGCAGGTGCCGGCCGGTGTTGATGTCGCCCAGGCGCAGGCCGCATGCCTCGCCGGCGCGCAGTCCGAGCCCGTAGCAGAGGGCGAAGATGGCGCGGTAGGTCGGGCCCCGCTGCCGGGCCCGGGAGTTGTCTGGCAGCGCGGCCGCGGCCTCCAGCAGCCGGCGGGCCTGGGAGGCATCGAACAGGAACGGGACGCGCGTCGAGGTTACCCGGCGGCGGCGCACCTGAAGCGGTGAGACCTCGAGCAGCTCGTGGATGACAGCCCAGTCGAGCAGGGCTGCGACCACGCCCAGGAGGTGATTGAAGCTGCGGGGTCTGGATCTGGGCCGGGACGCGAGGAAGTCCTCGAGCAGGGCGGGGGTCAGCTGGCCGAGCTGGCTGACACGGTGCTCGCCGGCGAAGCGCACCAGCAGCTCGTGCTCCTCGCTGTGGTACTTGCGGCCGAGTGCCCGCTTGTGCTCGAGAAAGCGCTCGACGGCGGTTTCGAGGTTCTCGCTCACCCCAGCACCTCCTCACCGTCGCCGAGGGCGACCTGGCGGAGCGACTCGACGGCCACCTTTAACGGCACAGTCGGATATTGGAACTGTCCGAATGCGTCAGCCTGGCCGTCCTATCCCCAGAAGATCGCGGTCGGGTCGCGGTCGATCTCGCGGAGGAGGTCGTCGATCTGCGGTGATGGTTCGATCTGGTCGTAGCGGTGGAAGCGGAGGTTGCGGTCGCGCCAGTACAACGTCCACGTATTGGTGGCCTGCGTGTAACGGAGCCGGGCGATGGGGAATCGTGTCCATTCCGGGCCGATGCCCGCGCGCCAGGGCGGCCTGCACTCGACGATCGTCAGCTGCCGGGGCCCGATGTCGCACTCGACACGGACCTGGTCGCGGGCGTGCGGGGGGACGCGCTGCTCGCACCAGCGGCGCACGCGGGCGATGCCGAGTTCGGGCAGTCCGGCCATCGGGTCAGTTTTCCAGGCGGTGGCTGATGTCGGCGGCGTAGGTCATCCAGTCTCCGGCGCAGGCGTGCTGCCAGGCGACCGCGACCTTGATGTGGATGCCGAGCAGGCGGGCGAGGATCGCGGCGGGCAGCTCGGTGGCGAGCTGGAACAGCGCGGTGGAGCGGGCTGGCCCGGGGTGGATGCCGATCTGGTGGAGCCGTTCGGCGAGCCGGTAGGGGCTGATCGGCTGGCCGGGCCGCCCGCCGGGCAGCAGCCACGGTGAGCTTCCGCGGTCGCCGATGACGGCGTGGCCGCGCCGGGTAGCGGCGACCTGGAGGATGAGGCTGGCGAGCGGTTCGGGAAGCACGACAGGCTCGCGTCCGAGCATCAGGCGTACCTGATCGCCGCCGGCCTGGACGTGGCCGAGGGTGAGGCGGCTGATCGCCGCGGGTTGCTGGGCGTAGAGCAGAACGAGCAGCCCGGCGGCCCGGTCCTCGGGCCTGACGCTGCCGTCGTGCAGTAGCCAGCGCGCTTGCTCCCAGCGGGCCTCGGTGTCGATGACCCGCGCCGGACCGCCCCACCGGGTGGCCGGGAAGTCGACAGTGGTCAGGCCCTGGTTCCTGGCCCAGCGGACGAAGTTCCCGGTCGGGCCGCGCTGGCTGAGATTGGCGGCGGCCATCCACTCATCGAGGCTGGCCTGGGTGCAGCTGGCCAGGGTGGTATCGCCAGCGGCCAGCCAGTCCAGGAACGACACGGCGGCTTGGACGTTGCGGCGGGCAACGGCTGCCTGGCCGGGGGTGGCGTGCCTGCCGCGGAGCCGGTGGCGGAGCCGGCGCAGCACGTGCCAGACCGCGTAACGGTGCAGGACCTCTTTCTGGCCGGGATCGAGGCGGGCGGCCACGGTGGTGCCGATCCAGCGTTCCAGCTGTGCGAGGTGCTCATCGCGCCCTGGCAGCGCCCCGGTGCCGACCAGCACGCTGCGCAGGTGCGTCAGGGTCTTACTGGGTGGCAGGTCATCGAGGGCGGCGTGGGTGAGCGGGCGCTGCCCAGCGGCGAGTTCGGTGAGCAACGCCCGCACCTTGGGGCGGCGCAGCCAGCCCAGCGCGATCTCGGGCCGGTCAATGCCGGCCAGGGCCTGCTGGAGGACCTGCAGCCCGGCGCGGACGCGGCCAGCCGCGGGGTCGGCCAGCAGTTCGCGGAGCTGCTGGTGCAGGTGGCAGCGGCGGCACGCACCGGCGACCAGCCGCTCGCCGGCGCCGCAGCCCGGGCAGGACTTCCACTCGGTGCCTGGGGCGGCGCAGCTGCCGCATAGCGGCATCTCGCGTGTCCCGGCGCGGAGCCGGCCAGGCTGCCCGCATTGCGAGCAGGGCGCCCACGAGCGGGCGCACGCGCGGCACCACGGCTGGCCGGTGATCCTGGAGACCATGCCGGACCTGGCCTGTCCGCAGATCGTGCAGGCCAGGATCTTCCGCGGGACGCAGGTGGGGCAGACCGCCCCGCCGGATGTCCGCGTGCTGACCGGCCTGCGGCGGCCGCAGCGGGCGCACCGCTCGAGGTTGGCCGGGTCGGTGCTCAGGCAGTGCGGGCAGACTGGCCGGCCCCGCTCGTCGCGGGCCGCCGGCTCGCGCACTGTTCCGCACCGGCCGCACGGGACGGCGTTGGCGCGGGCGCAGCAGGCGCGGCAGACCCGCAGCCCGTCGCGCAGCTTGCTCAGCGCGACGACACGCCCGCAGCGCGGGCAGGGGGGCCGCTGGATGCGGGTCGCCCCGGCATCGCAGAGTGCGCCGATCAATCTCAGCACCATGGGGAATGGCGCTTTCGCCCCGCCGCCGGTGAGCAGCGCGGGAGATTCTTGCAATGCCCACGCCAGCTTCTGCAGGTGCGCCGGCTTGACCACGGTCGCCTCGAGCGCCGCCGTCACCACGTCCGCGGCCAGGCCAGGGTCGGCCGTGGTGATGACTTCGGTGAGCACGTCACGCGGATCGCGAGTGTCCTGGTCGGGGCACTGGCAGCAGCGTGGCCGGCCGTGCCGGTCCCGCGAGGCGACCTGCCGCTGGTTGCCGCACGCGGCGCAGGCCAGCGGGCGGCCGAAACACGGCGAGCAGTACCAGTGGTTCCCGCGGCGCTGCATCGAGGTGACCTCCCGCCCGCAGCCCGCGCACCGCGGCGGCGAGATCCCGGCCGCCCCGGCTGCCCGCAACGCCAACAGCAGATCACCGACGGCTCGTGGCGCCGGTGAGCGGCCCGTGGCAAGCACCGACGGGTCGCTGGCCAGGGCAGCCGCCAGGCGCCGGCTCTTGGCCCGCCCGCCGGCAGCCCGTTCAGCGGCCTGGCGCGCCGTTCCCTGGTCCAGGGCGGGGTCGGCCGCGATGACCAGGCCAACAACAGTGCCGACAGGATCGAGGACCGGGTCTGCCGCCGCTGTCATTGCCCGGCAGAGGTGATCCGGGCCCGCTTCGGGCGGTGCGCGCCGACCCCGGCCCCGGCACCGGCCGCCCTGGTCTTCCTCGCCGGCGCCGCGGCGGTGACGGGCTCGATCAAGTCATCCATCGCGCAGTCCAGGATGTCCAGCAGCGCCATGAGAATCTTCAGGCTCAACCGCTCGGGCCGCTCCACCACCAGGCGGTAGACCTGGCTGGATGACAGCCTGATCTCCCGCTGGGCCAGCGGGCCGATCAGGTCGGTGGTGGCGAACATGCCCCGGCTGGCCATTACCTGCCGCAGATGCCACCGGTAGTCCAGCCTGGCCGCCATCAGCGCTCCCTCCCCGCGGGATCGTCCGCGCCCAGCGCCGGGGCGAGCGCCCGGCGCAGCGCGGTATTCATGAAATCGCTGCTCACATGCGTATACACAGCCGTGGAGCTGTCCGCCTCGTGACCAACCTGGCACTGGATGAACCGGCGATCGGCGCCATCCTCGGAAAGGTGGCTGACATAAGAATGCCGCGTCGAATGCGGTACCAAAGCAGCCGGCAGGCCGAGCGCGTCCCGGTAGGCAACAAACCGGGCGTTGATCTCCGCTGGCTTCACCCGGCCGCCCCGCTCGGTCACCCACAACGCGGGGTGGTTCTCACAGCCGAACCTCGGCCGGATGTTCTCCACGTAGTCAGCGACCGCCTCAACCGCCCAGCCCATCACCGAAGCGACGTTGCGGCGCCGCGGCGGCTGGCCCTTCTTGGCCTTGCCGTAACGGACGTTCAGCATGCCGTACCGGCCGAACTCCGGCGCCGCCGGGTTGCGGCCCCAATCCACCACATCCAGCTTCGAGGTCTCAGTGCGGCGCAGCCCCCACCCATACATGACCTTGAACAAGGTCGCGTCCCGGTAAGCCGCCAAGGCGCCCTTCCGCCTAGCTCGCGCTGCCCGCTCCACCTGCTCGTCGGCGTAATCCAGGAAGACCTGCATCTCCTCGCGGGTGAACGGCCGCGCCTCCGGGCTGCCCTCGTAGTCGTTGAGGTGGGCGATCGTGTTCCACTCATGCGCGATCGCCACCGGATGCCTGCCAGGCCCGAACGCCTGCTCACACGCCACCGCCCAGCCATACCTGCCGTCGACCAGGAACTCGGTGAAGAGCCGGAGCGTGCACTGGTAGCTGCGGATCGTGGACGGCGCCAGATGCTGCTCGGCGGTCAGATGCAGCGACCACTCGTCCATGTGCCCGGCGACCAGCCCCACGGGTACTCGCTGGTGAAATCGAGGAACCGGCGGACCAGCCGCTCCCGCGGCGCGATCGTGTCGTCCCTCAGCCCGCGGGCAGCCTGCTGGGCATGCCAGCCCGACAGCATCGCCTCGAGCATCGCGTCCTCCGGGCGCAGTTGCACCACCCCGGAGACCAGCTCCAGATGCGCCGCGCCCGCCAGATCCGCCCGTCCCATCCCAGCCCCCGAACACCCCGAAACGGCAACCGCCCAAGGCCAGGATCATGCATCTAACGGAAGGCAACTGCAATCACCGCAGGCCATACAGGCCATGCGTGTCGCGCGGCCCATGCCATTCGGAGGGCCTGCATAGCCCTGCATAGCCATCAAACCGCGCAAACCTCGCCCGTCTGATGCAATTCCCGAGGGTTGGCATAAATCTCCGTCGAGGCCGGCGAGCGGTGCCCGATGAAGTCCCCGATCGTCTTCAGCGAGAAGTCAGCGTCCACGAGTCGCTGGACCGCGGAATGGCGCAGCGTGTGCGACCCCGGGCGGGGAACCTGGATCCCTGCCTTCAGCAGATAGCGCCTGGCACAGCCGGAGATGGCGTCGGTCCCGATCGGCCGCACTGGCGCCATCGCCCGGAAGAAGACGTGCCGGTCGGGGCTCTTCGGCCGGCCGTGCTGGAGGTAGTCGGCGAGTGCCTCGCCGGCCGAGCCCGACAGCGGGAAGGCGGTCGAGTGCCCGGCCTTGCGCTCAGGGATGGCCAGGCGCTCGCGCTTCCAGTCGATGTCATCCAGGGTGAGCGCCGCGATCTCCCGGCTGCGAAGCCCGTAGGTCGCCAGCAGGAGCAAGATCGCGTAGTCCCGCTTCCCGCACGGCGTGCGGCGATCGACCGCGGCAAGCACCATGCCGACGTCGTCCCAGGAGATCGAGCGGGGGATGGTGGAGAGCCGGTAGGCCTGCGGCCATTCCACCGTCTTCCACAAGTCGCGGCGGACAAGCCCTTCGCGGTGTGCATAGCGCAGGAACACCCGCAGCACGCCGCAGCCCTCCCGCACCGTCGTCTTCGCCAGGCCGGCTCCGGAACGCTCGGCGACAAAGGCGCTGAGCAGCGGCGGGGACAGCTCACCCAGCCCTGTGACGCCGACCCCGTCGAGGTAGGCCTCGAAGCGGTCAAGGTGGTGCCGGTAAGACAGGACCGACGCGGGCCGAAGGCAACGCTCGGATGTGAGGTACTCGAAGAAACCCGGGACCGCGCCGGCGAACGGGATCGCGTGATGCGGGCGGCCGGTGGCCTCGAACCCGGGAACGACGAGCTCGAGCAACTGCTCGACCGGGCCACGGATGTCCTTGGCGAGGGTCTGGCCCACCCCGCGGCGAGCGTCGCGGGACTCACCGACCCGCTTGTCCACGAAGGCATCGACCTGGCCCGGCAGGTCCCCAGCGACCCGGCGCCGTTCAGGCGGGCGAACTCGCCGAAGGCAGCCAGCAGCGGGACCCGCCGCAGCACGCTGCGGGTGCTGTATCCCTGCCCGGCCAGCCAGGCGACATAGCGCTCGATCTCCGGTCCGATCCACGAGGCCAGGATCCGGTCCACGGTCTGCGGCCTGACGAAGTACGTCTCCAGCATCGGGCAACTTCCTCTCTACGCGTAGGTGTTGAGGAAGCACCCTCTCTCCGACTGCAGCGTTATGTGGCCGGTATCAACCGCCAGGGCAGCCGATGTGCAGATCCAGAACTCGGCAGCTACTACGCGCCACATAACCGGGCCGGGCACAGAACCCCGACAACGCGTCGGCGATCGTGGCGGACGCGGACGCGGTGAACCCGCGGTTCACCGCGGGCTGGCCGGATTATGCCCAGCACTGCGGGTTCGCCACCGACGCCGCCCGGGTCCGCTCCCCGAAAGACAAACCTCGGGTGGAGCGGACGGTGCAGTACGTGCGCGGGAACTTCTTCGCCGGCGAGACCTTCACCGGCCTGGCCGATGCCCAGGCCCGGGCGGAGGCGTGGTGCCGCGGCACCGCCCGGATGCGGATCCACGGCACGATCGCTGCGCGTCCCGCCGAGGTGTTCACCGAGCATGAGGCCGCTGTGCTGCTGCCGCTATCACTGCCTTATGACGTGCCGGTGTTCACCCGGGTGAAGGTGCACCGGGACTTCCACGTCGAGATCGGCCGCGCGCTGTATTCAGCGCCGAAGGAGTACCTCGGCTGCCGCCTGGATGCCCGCGTGGACTCGGCGCTGGTGAAGCTGTTTCACCGCGGGCAGCTGGTCAAGGCCCATCCCCGCGTCGACGCCGCCCGGCAGCAGCACGGCGCCGGCGGCTGTCCGCTGGGCAGCCTGTGCAGCGAACTGTCCGACGACCACCCGTGGGCCCGCGACGCCCTGGCCGCCAGCTTCACCGCCTGGTCCGAGGCAATCCGCGCCGGCCTGGCCGCCATGATCGACAACGGCACCCTGCCGCCCGAGACCGACCCGGGCCAGCTTGCCCTCGCACTGCTCACCGCCTTGCAGGGCGGCCTGCTCCTCGCCCAGGCCCGCACACCACCGATGCCCTCGAAGCCGCCCTGGACACCGTGATCGCGCACATCCGCGACCACGCGGCAGAACCCGCCCGGCGATGAGGCGGGCACCGACCCGCGGACTCCGGGACCTGGCAGGCGGGCCCAGCAGTCGCGCCCATCCTCTCCGGCTCGCGCCGCACGGCTCCTGCCCGGCTTGCTGAGGCATGCGGGCCCGTCGCCGGATCATCATGACAATGTCCCTCTATTCCCGACTGCCCGGAGGTTTCCGGGTGTTCCAGGCGCTGTGGAGCTTGCGGATGACGTAGGCGGCGAGGGCGTCGCGCTGCGCGCGCCGTTGTCGTAGAGGCGGGCGAGTTCGGCGTTCTCGGCGCTGATGAGGTCGCGGCGCAGTTCCCGTTCGGTCAGGCCATCCGGCCCGGGCGGCCGGGTGCCGTCGGCGCGGGCGCGGGTCTGCCCGATGCGGGCCTGCAGGCTGGCGCGGGCCCGGTCGATCACCGCATCGGGGGCGGCGTCATCCCCGGCGAGTTCCTCGAGCCGGGCCAGGGCCGCCTCGGCCAGGCGCAGCCGGGCCACTGTTTCCTCGTGGCGGGCGTCGGCGGGCCGGGTGATCCCGGCGAACCGGGCCAGCGGCTCGAGGGTGAGTCCCTGGACCAGGAGTGAGACCACGATGACCGCGGTGGCGAGCACGAGGATGAGATCGCGCCGGGCCAGCGGAGCCCCGCTGGCGGTGGTCAGGGGGATGGACAAGGCCGCGGCCAGCGGCACGACCCCGCGGGTGCCGGCCCAGGACACCACGGCGGGGACGGCCAGCGACGGGCGCCGGGTGCCGCTGCGCCGCTGGAGGACAGCGGACAGCGGGAACACCCACAAGATCCGGATCGCCATCAGCGTGCCCGCGACCGCGAGCGCTTCGGCCGGCCACGCCTCAGCATGGGACAAGGCCCGGATCAGGGTGGGCAGCTGCAGGCCGATCAGGCTGAACACCACGCTTTCCAGCAGGAAGATCACTGTCTGGTAGACCGAGTGGATCTGCAGCCTGGTCTGCGCGGTAGTGATCTTGGCCCGGCGGCCGCCGATGACCAGCCCGGCGACGATCACCGCCATCACCGGTGAGACGTGCAAGGTCGCGCCGAGCACGTAGGCCGCGTAAGGGGTGATGAGCGCCACCACGGTGTCGAGCACCGGATCGGTGACATGCCGGCGCACGGCGATAACCCCGGCCGCGACGACGCCTCCGGCCGCGGCCCCGCCGGCCGCCAGGACTGCGAACTGCCCGGCGCCGTGCAGCAGGAGCCCGCCCGCCGTCGTCCCGGCGGCGGTTCCTGCGACCGCGATGGATACGGCGATCTGGAACAGCACCAGGCTGGTTGCGTCGTTGAACAGGCTTTCGGCCTGGACCAGCGCCTGGACCCGGGGTGGCAGGGATAGCCGCCGCCCCAGCGCGCTGACCGCCACCGGGTCCGTGCTGGCCAGCACCGCGCCGAGCACGAACGCCATGCTCGCCGGGACGGCCGCCACCGCTCCCGCCACGGCGGCGACCGCGGCCGCTGACGCCAGCACCAGGCCCACCGCGAGGATGATCACCGGCCGCCACGCGGTGCGCACGTCGCGCCAGGGAAGTTCCTCGCTGGCCGCATACAGCAGCGGTGGCAGCACGACCAGGCTGACCACCTCGGGGGGCACCCGGACGGCGGGGACACCCGGCAGCAGGCCGATCAGCAGTCCCGCGACCACCAGCAAGGAGGGGGCCGGGACCCGCAGCCGGCCCGCGAACACGGCGACCACCGTGCCCAGCACGACCAGCAGCAACACCGTTTCGACACTGCGCATGGCACCGGCCCCGTCAGCTGGGATCCCTCAGACGATTGCCGACCAGGCTTCCCGGCGCACCATGAGCAGCCTACCGAAGCCCGGGGGAGAGCCCGGCTCAGGGACCGCGCCGCTGACCGTCTGGCAGGCGGGAAGCCACGCTGGCGGCCTTCGCAGCCTGGACGGCTGCGGTCAGCGCCGCGATGTCGTAGCTGCCGTAGTGGCGGCGGCCGTTGATGAAGAATGTGGGCGTGCCGGACACGCCGCTGAGGTCGGCGGAGTCCACGTCCTCGGCGACCCGGGCCGCTTCGGCGCGGCTGGCCAGCTGGTCCCGGAACCGGCCGGGGTCGAGGCCGGCTTCGGTGGCGTAGCGGACCAGGTCGGGCATCAGCAGCGCATCCTGGTGGCGCAGCAGCAGGTCGTGCATGGCCCAGAAGGCGCCCTGCCTGGCGGCTGCCTCCGCGGCCTCGGCGGCGAGCTGGGCGTGCGGGTGGACATCGTTGAGGGGGAGGTGGCGCCAGACGTAGCGCACGTCACCGTGCCCGGCCAGCAGTTCCCGCAGCACCGGCTCGGCCTGCCCGCAGTAGGGGCATTCGAAGTCGCCGTACTCGACGATGGTGACGATCGCCTGGTCCGGGCCGCGGATGTGGTCACGGCCAGGATCGACGGGAGCCCCCAGGTCGACGAGGGCCTGGGTGGTTCCCAGCAGGGCACGGATCTGCAGCCGGGCCGGCAGCAGGGCGGTGGCGCGGAACACCAGCCAGGTCACCAGCGAGGCACCCAGCGTCGTGCTGAGTACCCCGAGCTTGGCTTCCTGGAGCTGCGTGCCGCCGAAGGCGAGGGTGGCGATGAGGATGGAGACGGTGAAGCCGATCCCGGCGACGGTGCCTGCCCCGGTGACCGCGGCCCAGCCCACAGGCGGCCGGAGCCGGCCCCGGCTGAGCCGGGTGAGCAGCCAGGACGCGCCGGTGATCCCGGCGGGTTTGCCGGCCACGTACCCGATCAGGATGCCCAGCGTGATCGGGGAGGCGTAGGCGCGGGCCAGGAAACTGCCGCTGAGCACGATCCCGGCGTTGGCCAGCGCGAACAGCGGGACGATGACATAGCTGGACCAGGGATGGTACAGAAGCTGGAGCCGCTCGTTGGGGGACAGCGCGGAGGTGAGCCCGGCGCTGGCTGACCGGGCCAGCTCGGGGGTGGGCTGCTCGCGGAAACTGCGGAACAGGTCGCTGGCCCGTTCCAGATCGCCCCGGGCGGCGGGGTAGGCGTAGGTCAGCAGGCCCATGACCAGGCCGACCACGACCGGGTCGATACCGGAGTGCAGGACCGCGACCCACGCGGTGATCCCCAGCAGCGCATAGATGAGGCCGTTGCGGATCCGGATGCGCCGCAGCACCAGGACCACCGCGAACACCCCGGCCGCCACGGCCAGCGGGACCAGGCGGATGAACCGGCTGTAGGCGGCCCCGATGACGACGAGGGATACCAGGTCATCCACCACCGCCACCGACAGCAAGAACGCCCGGACCCGGTCGGGGAACCGGGGCCGGGTCAGGGCCAGCATCCCCAGCGCGAACGCGGTGTCTGTTAACATCGCCGTGCCCCAGCCCCGCGCGGCCGGCCCGTGATTGAACGCCAGGTAGATCCCGACCGGGACGATCAGGCCACCCAGCCCGGCCGCCACCGGCAGCGCCAGCCGCCGCCGCTGCCGCAGCTCACCCATGTCGAACTCGCGGCGGGCCTCCAGCCCGAACACGAAGAAAAAGAACGTCATCAGCCCGCTGTTCACCCACTCGCGCAGGTCCAGCGACACCCCCGCGCCCGCGAGCCGCACCGACAGCCGCGCCCCCCACACCGCCTCATACGACGGCGCGCTGACGTTGATCCACACCAGCGCCGCCACCGTCATCGCGACCAGCACCGCCGCGCTGCCCGTCTCAGTGCGCAAGAACACCCGCAGCGGCGTCTGCAGGCTCCTCGCCCACGCGGTACGGCCCGACAGAGCACCAGCCGCAGGCGACGGGCGGTCCTCGGTCACGGCTGCCTCCTCGTGGCCTTGGACCGGCGGCGCCGGAGCATCCCGTGACCGGAAGCGCGGCGTCGCCTCGCTGGCGTCGCGGCGTCCGCACGGCGGAATGGTCATAGTAGCCACGGCCGGGCTGTGCGGTACTGCAGGCAGGGCGCCAATTGCCGGCCGGGCTGGGACTGCTGTGTTGCCGGCGATGTTCGGGAGGCCCTTACTTCGCACATAGGCGCCTTCCGCCCAATCCAGGGTTGTTCTGTGCCGGACTTATCCAGACACCTGCGTCAAGGGCCCGGTGCCCGCTAACCTTCCCGCAGGTGTGCCGGGAAGCCTGGTCGGCGTCTGCTCACGGACGTCATGATGCAGGAGGGGCGGGGACCGTCCATGGATGCTCACATCACCTCGGGCGCAGCGCGGGCACAACTCTCGGCGCCGGCGGAGGCCCCGGCGGGCACGCTCGTCGCAGGGCGGACCGAGGCGGACCGCCCGGCCCGGCCTGCCCGGTGGGGGATGCCTGGCGGGTGGCCGTTGCTGCCGGTGCTGGTCGTCCAGACGCTGCTGACGCTCCGCCTGGTCTGGGCCGACACCGCGCACCAGGATGAGGCCTTGTATCTGTGGGCTGGGCACCTGCAGTGGGCGAACTGGCTGCACGGCACGCCCATCCCGCCGTTCGCGTATTACTTTTCCGGCGCGCCGGTGATCTACCCGCCGCTCGGCGCGCTCGCTGACCACGCAGGTGGCCTGGCCGGGGCGCGGATCCTGTCGCTGGTCTTCATGCTCGGCGCGACCACCTTGCTGTGGAGCGCGGCCCGCCGCCGCTACGGGCGGCGGGCGGCGTTCTTCGCGGCCGCGCTGTTCGCCGTGCTGGGCCCGACCCTGCACCTGGGCGCGTTCGCCACCTATAAGGCCTTGTCCCTGTTTCTGGTGGCGCTGGCGGCCTGGTTGGTGCTGCGGGCCGGGGACCGGGGTGTGCTGCCGGGCCGCATGATCGCGGCCGGTGCGGCGCTGGCCCTGGCCAGCGCCGCGGCGTATTCGACGGTCCTGTTCGACGTGCTGGTCGCAGTGCTGGCGGTGCTGGCCGCGTTCCCGGTCCCGGGTGGCCGGGTCGCGCTGCAGCGTGCCGCCATCGTGGCGGCCACGGTGATCGCGCTGCTGGGCGCGGGGCTGCTGGCCGGCGGGAGCAACTACCTGAACGGGTTCACGGCGACCATCCTGACCCCGGTGGCGCACACCAGCTCGCCGCTGTCGGTGCTGTCCAGCACCTGGTACTGGGCGGGCATCCTCGTCATCCTGGCCGCATGCGGCGTGGTCATCAGCGCCGTGCGGCGGGAGGGACGGGCCCAGACCTGGCTGCTGGCGGTGCTGGCCGCCGCCGCGATCCTGGGCCCGGCCGAGCAGGCCTGGCTGCACACCGCGGCGCTGCTGAACGAGCATGTGGGTGTGGGGGCCTGGTTCGCGGCCATCGCCGCCGGCTACGCCGCGGACCGGTTCGTCGCGCCCGTGCCCGCCGGGCGGGAGCAGGCGGTCATGAGCGCGGCCTGCGTGGTGGCGCTGGCGTTCCCGGTGTACCTGGGCGCGGTGCAGTCGCAGGCGTTCGCGACGAGCTGGCCTGACGCGGCCGCGTTCATCAGCGTGCTGCGCCCGCTGGCCGCCCACAGCGCCGGGCCGATGCTCGTAGAAGACCCCGCGATCGCCAAGTACTACCTGCCGTCCGGGCACCAGTGGCGGCGCTGGTCCAGCACCCGCAACATCGTCCTGGCCTCCGGGGCCAGCACCGGGACCACCACCGGCATCATCGCAGCAGGCAACGCCGCGACCTTCGCCTACTACATCGCCCACGGCTACTTCGCCTACGTGGCCCTCAACTTCACCGACACCACCGGACTCGACCACGGCCTGGCCACCGAACTGCACCACAACCCCCGCTACCACACCATCGCCGTCGTCCCCTACGGCACCGAGGTCAAGCCGGTCGGCCAGGGCACCTACGTGATCTGGAAATACGAGCCCGCCCGCTAGCGAAACCGGGCAGGCATTTCCGATGGTGTTGCGGCGAACTCAGCAGCGCGCATCGTGTAGCTGATCCGCTGGCGGCGTTGTCGGTGCGAACCAGTCTGCGGCCGCTCCTGCAACCCGTCCCTGGATAAGTCGGGCTGCCATGAGGGCGGGCGCTCTCGGCTGCCACGGGGGACGGTTCGTCATCTTTGAGGTATCGTCCGAGTCGGGCGGCGTTTCTGGGCCAGCCCAGCTGTCCCGATGGATGCAGAGGACAGGGATCGGCTGCCCGCCGGCTCGGGCCCGACCCCCCGCGGGAGACAGAGTGGCGGGAGCTGGCCGACGCCGTGCGCCGCGGCTTCAGCTCCTGCCCAGCCGTATCCCGTCAGAGCTGGCTGGTAAGACGCTCCAGCAGATCCCGGGGATGAAGGCGTCACCTGGAGCCGCCCGCGAGTTCGAGGGCGATCATCGGCAGGCTGGTCTCCTGGTCGCTTATCCGGGCGCCGAGGGTTGTCTCGAAGACCGGTTTCAACGCGGCCCACGCGCGGATGCCTGGCCGCATAGGCCGCCAGCGCTGCGGCTGTCTCGTCACTGGCGAGCAGCCGTGCTGTCGCTGGCGCTGGCCGGCGGCGGCCGGCATAGACGCGGACGTGCGGGTTGGCGCGGACGTTGCGGAACCACTGGGCTCTGGTCCCGAACCCGGAGGCCGCAACGTAGGTGCCGGGCCGGGGGTGGGCGACGACTTCCAGGACGGCATAACGCCGGGCGCCAGATTTCCGCCCGAGGTGCTCGAGCATGAGCAGCCGCGATCCGAGCAGGAACCCCAGGCGTGCCCGGTAGAGCCCGACGGGCGCGCGGGCGAGCCAGCGGATCCGCAGCAGTCCGGCGGCCCAGGCCGCCACGGCACCGGTGGCAGGTGATGATGTGGATGAGGGCACGCTTTCCTCCCTGGGTGATCGTGCGCGATCAGAACGCCTCCAGGTCGCGCCGCATGTGATCGTCAACTGCATCACGCAGCCCGTCCTCGGCTGGCAGCGCCGCACGGCCAGCGGACTGGGCGCCGCGTGATGCCCGCTGGTTTCAATGGGTGCCGGGTATGCGGGGGCGCTGGCCGTCCTGGTCGCTGCCCGGCATGTCGCGTGCCGGCGGTGGTACCGGGCGCCGTGCTGCCCGGGCGAGCAGGTTGATGCGGTCGCCGGGGGTCAGGATGAGGGCGGGCTCGGCGTCTTGCAGCCTGCGGTTGCGGAGGACGGAGACCGGGTAGCTGCCGGGTGGCCAGGTGATGGCGCCAAGTGCCTGGCCTGAGGCCGGCGAGCCGTCCTCGATGGTGACCTCGAGAACCTGATAGCCCGGTAGCGGGTTGGGTGGCTCCTGGCGGGAGGTTTTCCCGTCTGGCCGGGCCCCGGCTGCGGCGGCGGGGGGCGGGGGCCGGCCGATCTCGCGGGCGACAGTGTCCAGCACGCTCGCGCCGGTGATCCAGCCCTGCACCTGCTGGCCGTCGCCGGACAGCACGGGCAGCCCGTCGCGGCCGTAGGCCGCGACCTGGCGCAGCGCCTGGGCGAGGGACGCGCTGGCGAGGACCGCCTGCGGGTCGCCCTGGTAGGTGACCGGCCCAGCCAGCGCGGCCAGAGCCCGGGCCGGGCGGGTGTCGCCCTCTGGCCGGGGAGCGACGGCGAGCGGCTCCGGGAATGGCCGCATGACGTCGGCGGCCTTCAGGTCGCCGAACGCCCGCCACGGCGCGGCGCGGTCGATGTCCTGCCCGCGGCGCAGCAGCTTGGCAGTGTAGATGGTGCCGTAGCTCAGCGCCCGCGAGGTGGCGGTGGCGATGGCCACGGCCAGCATCACCGGCAGGGTGAGGGTGAAGTCGCCGGTCATCTCGACCACGCTGGCCAGCGAGGTCAGCGGGGCGCGGGCCGCGGAGGTGAACACCGCCCCCATGGCCACCACCGCGTACAGGGCAGGCTGGCCGGCGCCCGGGCCGAGCAGGTGATCAGCGATCTCGCCGAACGCCATGCCCGAGGTGACCCCGATGAACAGCGACGGCGCGAACACCCCGCCGGACCCGCCGATACCCAGCGTCATGCTGCACGCGATGATCTTCCCCGCGGCCAGCACGATCAGGAACCACAGCACGTAATTCCCGGCGATCGCCTTGTCCATGACGGGGTAGCCGACGCCGTACATCTGCGGGAGCGCCAGCAAGACCAGGCCGAGGGCGATGCCGCCGATGGCCGGCCGGGCCCACTCCGGCCGGTTCTTCCAGGCGATGTCCCACAGGTCTTCCATCTTGTACACGACGGTCTTGAAGGCCAGGCCGATCAGCGCCGCGACCACGGCGAGCGCGGCGATCAGCAGGTAGTTGCGGGGATGGTGCAGCGCGATGCCGGAGGGGAATCCGGACAGGAACGGCCGGCTGCCCAGGAAAGGGATGGCGACCGCGTCGGCGATCATCGCCGACAGCATCACCGTGAACAGCGCGTCTGCGGACAGCTCCCGCAAGATGATCTCCACCCCGAAGAACACCCCGGTGATCGGCGCGTTGAACGTGGCCGCGATGCCGCCGCCCGCGCCGCAGGCGACCAGGATCCGCATCCGGTTCTGCGGCATGCGGACCCACTGACCCAGCCCGGAGGCCAGCGCGGAGCCGATCTGCACGATCGGGCCCTCCCGGCCGACCGACCCGCCGGCGCCGATGCAGATGGCCGAGGCCAGCGCCTTGACCACGCTGACCTGCGGGCGGATCCGGCCGCCGTTCTCCGCGACCGCGATCATCACCTCGGGGACGCCGTGGCCGCGGGCCTCGCGGGCGTAGCGGTAGATCAGCGGGCCGTAGATGATGCCGCCGATGACCGGGATCACCACGAAAAACCCCAGCCCGAGCCACGGCAGGTGGCTGCTGCCCACGTAGCCGTCCTGGCCGAACTGGACGTGCCCGGTCGCCAGCCAGGTGAAGAAGTAGATCAGGTACCGGAACGCCACCGCACCCAGCCCGGACCCTGCGCCCACCAGCACCGTGATGACGAGCAGGCCAGCCCGTGAGGCCCGCAGCCACCCAGCTGTCCTCGCGGCCCACGGCGCCGTCCCGGCCGGCGTGCTGGCCCCTGCCGTGCCCGTCATGACCTGCCCCCTGTGCTTGCTGCCGCCCGCTTCCCGCTGGCCGCCCCCGGCGGTGGCGCCTCAGCCGGATCGGCGGGCCACTGGCTGTCCGGGATCTCCCCGGCCGCCAGGGCGAACTCCTGCAGCGCGGCGGCCACCGCCAGCTGCCGGGGCGCCGGGAGCCGGCGCAAGATACCGGCGATCAGGGCCCGCCGCCGGGCGGTCGCCTGATCCACCACCTGCCGCCCCGCCGGGGTGATCGAGACCTGCACCGCGCGGCGGTCCGCCCGGGCGCGGTGCCGGCGGATCAGGCCCTTGCGCAGCAGCCGGTCGCACATCCGCCCGGCGGTGGACGGCGTCACGTCCAGCGCCCCGGCCAGGTCTGTCATCCGCTGCGGGCCCCGCGAGGACAGCACCACCAGCGCCCGGTACTGGGCGATCGTCGTGTCCTCCGCAGCCGCGCCCAGCGAACTGGTCGCCACCGCGATCAGCGTGCGGCTCGCCGTCAGGACCGCATCCACCGCGGCCTCGTCCGCCACGCCTGCATCCGCCACCTGCCTGGTCACGGCCGCCACCCTCTTTTACTTGCCCACTGCAATTAATTTATTGTGAATCTATCAGCCACTGCAAGTTAGCCCGGTAGGGGGAGGTGGGGCGGCTGCGGCCGGGTGAGCGGGTCTTCGTCTTGTGGACCGGCCTCAAGGGCGCCGTCCCCATCCTGCTCGGCGCGTTCATCGTCCAGGCCAGGGTCACCGGCGCCCCGCGTATCTACGAGATCATCTTCGTGGTCGTGGCGTTCTCGGTCATCGTGCAAGGCGCGGCGGTCCCCGGCCTCGCCCGGCGGATGGGCGTGCCGCTGCGCACCATCGAGCCCGAACCGTGGAGCCTGGGCATCCGGTTCCAGGAGGAACCCGGGGGCCTGCACCGCTTCACCATCGCTCCCGCCACCACCGCCGACGGCACCATGATCAGCGACCTGCCGCTGCCCGGGGACGCCTGGATCAGCTTCATCCTCCGCAACGCGAACCTTGTCCCCGCACACGGCAGCACGGTGCTGCAGGCAGGCGACGAAATCCTCATCCTCGCCAGCGGGGCGGATGCGGCCAGCCTGACCGCGGCGTTCACCGAACCCCGGCCCCGGGGTGAGGCAGAGCCCGGGCAGGACCGGCCGTGAGGACCTGGGCACCCGGTCAGCGGCAGGCACCGGCGTTCAGAAGGGTGGATGCCGCGTCCGGTGTGGCTACTTACCGCGCGTGCGCTGGTCTTCATAGCCGAGGCGATCTGGCTGCCGGGCAAGTCTGCGTACTACCGCGGGACCAGCGCTTCGCGCTGCCCGGCTGGAAGGAGCGGCGCTGCCGGGGGCAGCCTGGAGGGACGACAGGCCGCGCCCGATGTGGCCGGTCACCGCGCGTGCGCTGATCCGCATCGCAGCGGCGATCTGGGTATCCGGCAGGCCCGCGTAATACCGGAGCACCAGGGCTTCGCGCTGCCTGGCTGGAAGGGCGTGAAGCGCCGCCACGAGGGCTTGCGGGGCGGTGACGGCCGGCTGCCCGGCCTGGCGCGGCGCCGGCTGGCGGCTGGGCGGGGCAGGGCGGGCCGCATGGTGGGATCGTGCCCCGATGACCACTTTCCGCAGCAGGCAGGCCAGGGCCTTATCGCTGTCCCGCAGGTGGCGCCATCCGCCGTGCATGGCGGCGAAGGCGGCCTGGACTATTTCTTCTGCCGCGGCGACGTCGATCACCAGGAGAGCGGCCAGCCGGATCAGGGCACGGTAGTGCGCGTGATACAGCACGGCAACTGCCTGGTCAGCGTCCCATCCGGGCATGACTGGCGGCCCGGTCATCCCGGGGCCGGGCGGGTACGCAGTGGTGTCAGGGCGGGACGGGCGGCTTCGGTGCCGGCCGCCAGGTATCCGTGGCCGGGCGGCAGCAGCAGCCCATGCCCGCGACGCGGCCGGTGCGCCGGCGGCGCTGGCTGGCTGCACGGCCGCAGGGCTGAGCCGGCCCAACCGGGCCACGACGGCGGGGACACGCAGGGTGGCGGCGGGGCGGTGCCCGTGGCTGACCGGGTCATACTCCCGGCGGGCGAGCGGACCGCGGGGGATGCCCATGGCCAGCTGGCGGGATCTGCTCACAGGGGGACCAGTCCGCGGGAGATCGTCCCGTATCCCTCACCGGCCGCCTCGACCAGCTGGCGCAGCGCGGTGGTTACCTGCCTGCGGCCCGCGGGCGGAGCCGGCGGAGGATCCGCGCCAGCTCCTGCTCCCGCCACGCCGCGGCCTGGCTGACCAGATGCTGCCCGGTGGCGGTGAGCTCCAGGGTCACCACGCTGCGATGGCCGGGCTCGCGGCCCCTGGTGATGTGGCCGGCGGCGGCCAGCCGGTCAGCGAGCCGGGTCACGGTGGAGGCGTCCAGGCTCAGCGCCCGGGCTACCTGGGCGGACCGGGCCCGCCCCGGGTCGCCCAGGACCGCGAGCATCCGGAACTGCGGCAAGGTCACCGCGCCGTCAAGGACGTCCAGGCTGCGCAGCGCTACGCCCGCCAGCACCCGCGTGGCCGCCTGCAGGAGCTCTGCCGTTTCTGGTTCCAGTTCCGGCGCAGCCTGGCCCGTCATTGAGGATTCGCCCATGACCAAATATTGTAGGGACCAAGACTTGCCGCATGCAAGATGCTGTGCCGGTACTTGGCCAGTGGCCGCAGCCCCGCCCCGGGCCGGACGGATAACGGCAGCGACGGCGCCCGCCGGGCTGAGGCAGGCTCCGCCCGGATCAGCTGGAGGAGACAGTCATGAGCGCGAGCGCGGTCCGGGCGATGACCCCCGGTGATCTGCCGGGCGTCTCGTCGGTGACGAACGCGGCGTTCGGGGCGCTGCACCCACCGGGCGCAGGGCCTGACGGGCCTGCCATCCCGGTGCTGTTCTTTGCCATGCGGTTGGCCGCGGATCCGGGCGGGTGCTTCGTGGCCGAGCAGGAGCAGGAACCGGGCCGGGTGACAGGGGCGCTGCTCTCGGTGACGCGGGGCACGCTTGGCTGGTTCGGGCCACTGGCCGTCCACCCCGATGCGCAGCGGTCCGGGGCCGGCCGGAAGCTGATCGCCGCATGCATCACCAGCTGGCGGCGGCGTGGCGTCCGCCTGATGGGGCTGGAGACCTACCGGGACAGCCCGTTGCATGAGCACTTCTACAAGAAAATGGGCTTCCGGCCGTCGTGCACCGGAATCGGGGTCCGCGCCCGGCTGGGCGCGACGGGCATGCCGGCGGGCGTCCGCATCGGTGGCCCAATGCCGGACCTCGGCTTCCTGTACCCGGGCCTCGATGTGACCGGACAGGCCGCAGCCACCACGCAGTGCGGCGCCGGCCAGGTGCTCACCACTGGCGACGGCATCGCGATCGTGCACCTGGAACCCACCGTCCAGCCCCCGGACGCAGGATTCGTCCCCTTCCTCGCCGCAGCCACCCGGGACTCCTTCGAACGGCTCCTCGCCGCCGCCGAGCACCTGAGCCACAAGCGCGGGAAGACGGCGCTGCTCACCCGCGCATCCAGCTCCAGCTGGAACATCATCGACCTGCTCGACAGGCGCGGATACCAGGCCCAGGCACTCACGACCCGGATGAAAGCCGGCGATGACCCCGACTACGACCACACGAGCAGCTACTACCTCGACAACTGGCTGTGAACACCCCCGACGCCGCGAGCCCGGTGAAAATGGCCACTGGCTGAGGCGCGCCCGCAAGGTGCCGTGTGGGCGTGCGGACGGGTCCCATTGCGGGGACTTTGTGATGGCGTCCGGCCCGGGAGTTTCTTGCCGCGCTCGTGCCCGCGGAATCCCGCGGGCGGTCCCGGCGGGGGAAAGCAGCTGATGCGGACTGCGGGGCTGGCCGGGGCGATGCGCACGGCGGCGGCGGTCCACTAACTTACTTCCGCACAGACCCCGTTCCCCGTGCCCTTGCTAGCCTTCCCGTAGCAGACTATTGTAGAGGGCAACACTTGATGTATGCATGAAGTGAGCCCGGTGCGATCGTCTGCAGTCCGGGCTCGAAGCCGGACGGCGTCGGGGTGGGCGAAGCCTGCGATCGTCTGGGTCCGGCCAGTCAATCGCGCTGTGGCACGGTAGTGACATGGTCACGGTGTCATCTCGCGGCGGGTGTTCTTCAGCTCAACGCCCTAGCGACTGAATCAGAAAGAGGTAACTGCGTGACCCCCGTGGTGTGGATGGTCCTCGGCCTGGCTGCTGTGGTGTTCGTTATCTTTGCTGGCTGGCCGCTCTACGTCACGTACAGGACCCGTGGGCAGGGCGCCGATGTGGCCGAGGGGCAGGCTTACTTCAAGGCCAAGGCACAGGCGGAGGCCCAGGCACGGGCGGCGGCCGGGGCCGGGGAGGAGGCCGGGGCCGGGAGCGCCGGTCCGCCTCTCCGCGGCGATCACGATGGGCCAAGCGTGTGAGCCTCGCTCATCCGGCGCCGCGGATCGCGGTGAGCAGGCCGTCGAAGTCCTCGCCGCACGGCCCCACGCGGCCAGGTGAGCGGCGATACCCTGTCCGTCTTCGCCGTGCACGGCGGCACCCTCACCGAGTTGCCCAGCTCACCGACACCACTGCCCGCCGGGGGCGCCCCGGCCGGGATCGCCACCATCTAGGCACGTCCAGCCGTGGTCCCTGGCCCGCCCGACCAGGCGGGCCAGGGACGCTGGCGTCCCGCCGGCTAGCGGGCGGGCAGGGTGCTGGCCAGTTCGGAGAGGCTCGTGATCACATAATCCGGCCGCGCTCCCGATCGTGCTCAACAATGTTCCTCTGGATTCCCTCGTCATCGAGATGGCCTCCAGCCGCAACGCGATCTACAAGGCACTGTTCGACGCCCGGGGTAAGCTCCGCGCCGCTCTTGCCGCTAACGGGTATCTACCCGATGACCGCCCGAGGCGCTCATGACTGGCCAGCCAGAACTAGACCGCTTTTTGCGCACTGATCCGCGCGATGTGGGCTGCGCCCAGGCGATGGAGATGCTGCACATCTACGCCGAGCTGGCCGCCGCCGGCGATCCTGCGGAGGAGCGCTATCCTGGCATCGCCGCGCACTTGCGCGCTTGCGGCCCGTGCGGGGAAGATTTTGAAGGGCTGCTTGGCGCGCTGCGCGACGAGGCCTCCTGAGTGCCGCCCGCTGCTGGCCGCGATGGCCACGTCCGCGGTCACGCCGGGGCTGGGTAAGATCCCCGGCTGCTTTGGCCACCAACCACATGTGAGTAAAACAAGGCGCAGCTCATCACCCTAAGCAGCGAAGCCGCCCGCCGCCGGGCAGGCACGGCGGGCTTTGTGATCCCGATCGCGGGTGGCGTGGCGAGCTTCGCCGGGCAGGGTTCGCCGTTCAGCAAGGTCGCGGGACTCGGCTTCGGCGGCGTGCCGGATCCGGCCGCTCTCGATGAAATCGAGAAGGCCTTCGCGGCCCGCGGTGCCCCGGTGCAGATCGAGCTGGCCCAGCTGGCCGACCCCGCGATCGGCGCCCTGCTGACCGGACGGGGTTATCAGCTCGAATCATTCGAGAACGTGCTCGGCCGTGACCTCACGGGTGAACCCGGGCGGGTCTTGCCACCGGGGGTCGAGGTCCGGCCGGGCGGTGCGGGGGAGTTCGAGACGTGGCTTGAGGTCGTGGCCGAGGGCTCCGTTCACCCCGACACACAAGGGGTGCCCTGGCATGAGGAGTTCCCGCGCGAGGTGATCATCGGGGCTGAGCGCGATATGGCAGCGGCGGGCGCCGTGCGCTATGCCGCGTGGCGCGACGGGATCATCGCCGGCGGCGCCACCATGCGCATCGCCGAGGGCGTCGCGCAGCTCACCGGGGCGGCGACCGCACCGGCGCACCGCCGCCGGGGTGTGCATACCGCGCTGCTGTCGGCCCGGCTTGCCGACGCCGCCGCCGCTGGCTGCGACGTCGCCGTCATCACCACCCAGCTAGGGTCGAAGTCCCAGCAGAACGCGCAACGCCAGGGCTTCGATCTGCTCTATAGCCGTGCCGTTCTGGTCAAGCAGCCCTGAACCCGCACACCCGTGACCTCTCCGGCATCGAAAGGCCGCCCCGCTACCCGGGTGACCAGGCCAGCTGCCAGCGCGCATGGGCCGTTCCCGGGGAGGGAGACATTGATGAGTGAGGTGGCGTTCGTGGCCGGCGAGGCCCGCGCTGACCTGCAGGAACGCCTTGATGAGGAGATCACGCCTGACCGCTGTTACGCGATCAGGCATGGAGATGTGAGCGCCGATCCGCGTCAGGCATGCTCCGTGCGTGGCTGCAGGAACACCGGGATCTGGTCCGGATGGTTGGTCGAGGTGGGCGGTGGCGTCCGGGCGTGGTCGCGGATCCGGGCCGTCTCAGGTACCGCGAACGCTTCCCTGCGGAGTGGCCGGGCGCTCGCGCCTCCCTCGACCTGGCGTGGTCACGGCGGGCCGGGCCGCCTAGTCAGGTGGCCAGGGCCCGGCCCAGGCGCTGTCGCGGCTGGCGAGGCCGCGGCCGAGCGGCTTGCGTAGTTCAGCGCCGGGTTTACGCGGACATCACCAAGGCCGAACAGGCAAGGGAGATCGTCGCCTTCGCGGACTACTGGCAGCAGGCCACCGGCGCCGATCCCGGCCTGCTGGTCTTCGACTCCCAGCTCACTACCTACAAGATCCTCGGCGAACTGTCCGGCCGCGGCATCCGCTGGCTCACCCTGCGCCAGCGCGGCAAGACCGAACTCGCCCGCCTGGACGCCCTGCCCGCCTCCGCATGGAAACCCGCCGTTATCGCCCGCTCCGGCCGCTACCGGCGACCCCGCCTGCACGAAGACATGATCAAGCTCCCCGGCATCAGCACCCAGGTCCGCCAGATCGCCATCAAGAACATCGGCCGCGACGAACCTGCCCTGCTCATCACCAGCGACCTCACCACGCCCGGCAAGAACCTGTTTGCCCGCTACGCCGAGCGGATGATGGTGGAAAACGAGCTCGACGCCTACATCGGCGGTTCCACCTCGACGCCCTCACCAGCGGCGTCCCGCTCAACGTCGACCTGGACACCACCCTGACCGTCGTGGCCGGGAACCTGTACCGGCTGCTGGCGCTCAAGCTGTCCCGGTACGAGCGGGCCACACCGGGAACCCTGTGGCGGGACTTCCTGGACGCCACCGGCACCTTGCACATCGACGACACCGGCGTCACCTGCGCGCTGAACCTGCGCAGCCACCACCCCGCCCTCATCGACGCCGGATTCGCCGAACTCCAAGCCCCGATCCCCTGGTGGGACGGGCGCACCCTGCGGTTCCGGTTCCCGCCACGGTAACCGCCAGGCCGCAGGAAACCTCAACTCAATTATCTGACCGGGAATCGAGGCTAATGGCACAGTCGGGTATCAGAAGTGTCTGGATGCCGTGGCCTGGGGTGTTGTCTGTAGGGTCACGGCATGGCTGATCGTCGTTTCGAGCTGGTCTGTGAGATCGAGCCGCCTACTCGCCCGGACCTGACGCGGGTGCGTCACCAGATCGGGGTGCTGAGCCTGGTCGCGGACTCGTTCCTGATTCCCGACAACCACATCGGGCGGGCGACGGTGTCAAGCGTGGCGGTCGCGCATGAGGTGCAGGCGATGGGTGCCCGTGGCATCGCGTGCCTGAACTCCCGGGATCGTAACCTGCTGGGGTTCCGCCGGGATCTGCTGACGGCGGCCGCGTATGGGGTGGACCGGTTCTTGTTCGTTTACGGTGACAAGCCCACCGCAGGCGGGCGGACCAGCGAGCTGACGGTGCGGGCCATGATCCAGGAAGCGCGCGGTGCGGCGGGGGATCCGGCGTTCGCCGGCTGCCGGCCGTTTGACGTCGGGGTCACGTCGGGCCTGCGCCCGGTTCCTGCGTGGAAGCTCGCAGCCGATTTCGCATTCGTGCAGGTCAGTTTTTCAGTTGATGCCCTGTTGCGGTGGCGTGAGAGCGCCGGTTTGCGGGTTCCGGTCTATGCGGGGGTGATGGTGCTGGCCAGCGCGGGCATGGCCCGCAGCCTGGCGGCCGCTATCCCGGACATCGATATCCCCGGTCAGCTGGTCGATGACGTTGAGCGTGACCGCGGCGCTGGGGTGGACGCGGCGTGCGAGCAGATCCTGGCCATCCGCGACAGCGGAGCGTTCGACGGTGTGCATCTGGTGCCGGTCAGCCGCTATCGGGAGGTCGCAGCACGTCTGGAACGTGACCTCTTGGGACTGGGCAGCGGGTCCGCGCGCTGATCTCTTGCCTGGGTCTGTTCCTGCGCCTGGCCGCGGCGGCTGATGTCGGCGGCGTAGGCGCTCCAGTCTCCGCCAGATATCTTCTGCCACTGGATCGCGGCCCTGACGTGGATGCCGAGTGTCTTGGCCAAGATGGCGGCTGGGATGTCAGCGGCCAGGGTGAACAGGGCGGTGCTGCGGCTTCGCCGCGGGCTGATGCCGAGGGCGTGGAGCCGCTGGGCGAGCGCGTCCTCGGTCAGCGGGCTTCCTGGCCGGCATCCCGGGAACAGCCAGGAGGAAGGGACGCTGAGCAGGCTGCTGCCCGGTGCCTTGCGGCCGGCCGCGAGCGTGCCGACGAGGGTGTCCAGCGGGGCGGGCAGCACGACGGGCCTGCTGCCCAGGCGAAGGAGCGTGCGGCCGTCCTGATGCCGGACATGCTGGGCCGTCAGGGCGGTGATGACGTTGAGCTTCTGGGCGTAGAGGAGGACCAGGAGCCCGTCCGGCGATGGCCTGGCTGATCCAGGCTTCCAGGGCTGTGAGGCGCTCGTCCCGGGCGGGGAGCGCGCCCGCGGCGACCAGCATCGACCGCAAGTGGACGAGGGTGCGGCCCCGCAGCGCGTCGAGCGTCTCGTGGGTGACGGCGTCGCGGGCTGCGACGGCCTGGAGGGTGCGGCGGACGCCGGCCTTGTTCAGCCAGGTCCAGCATCAGGTCGGGACGGCCGACACGGACGAGAGCCTCGCGGAGCCGGTCCAGCTCCGGTGCGGCGGGGCCGCCGGGCGGGGTAAAGATCTGCTGCAGTTTCCGGTCCAGGGAACAGCGCGTGCGCTTCGCGGTCGACAGCTGCCGGGTCACCTGGCAGGACGCGCACCGTTTCCAGAAGGCCGGGTGGGGGTTGAGGCAGGGCACGCAGTTATGGACCGATCCAGGCGATGTCGAAAATTCGGATGATCTCCGCGGTGTCATCGGCGTGGAATGTCAGCAATCCAGATCCGGAGCCGAACACCGTCATTCTGTAGGCAGGATCATCACCGGGCGGCATCACGGCCGCATCCAGGGTTCATCCACCAGGGATGTGACACGCTCGACCAGCGCATCGAATGCGGCAGGCGGTAAGCCGTTCAACTGGATGAGTGCGGCGCCCTCGAACCAGACGTTGTAGCTCACCGGGGGTTGGGCCAGCCGGGCACGATCTCCTCGATCGGCACCGACCCCTCCAGGCTGCCGCTGCGGACGGCTTCCTGCACAGCTGCCAGGCGCGCGGTGAACCCGGAGTTGGACTGGGCCATGGCGGTCAGCCGCCACAGCCGCAGCACGTCATGCAGCTGCCGGTACCCGCCGACCTGCCGTGCTGCCAGGGCAGCCGCCGCGTAATACTCCCGCAGGAACTGATCATGGAATCGGGCAGGGAGCACGCGCAGGATCTCGACCGGGTCATCCGGGTCGACCTCATGCACCGGCTCGGCGCTCATACCAACGCAGGCTACCAGGCAGGCGGCAGCCAGCGGTTGATGCTCACAGCCGGCCTCCCGGGCATCGGAGGAGGTCGCAGGAACCCGGCCTCGAAGGTGGTTTCCAGCACCGTTCAGCGCCACCCGAGTGCTTCCCACATTCGCTGCCTACCGCTCGATCTGGTCGTTCGCTGGTTGCCGATGAGCCCGCGGTGTGATCACTCTAAGTAGTTGATGGATGGGGAGTCCCGTCCCTGGTCATGCTCCTGCCCGAGTAGCCGAATGTCCGTTCGGTCACGGTTGATCATGCGGCCGGCCAGCCTCAGGGAGATCATCTTGAGGGGCGCACTATGAGGGGCAGAATGGTGTTAGCGAGCGTCAGCCTGAGTCAGGCTCAGCTCGCGTGAGTTAGTGTTTGCGCAGTTGGCGCAGCGTATGGCGTCGGCTGGTACCGTGCTGGTGGTTCACAGGCATGCAAGAGGTCAGCGGTTCGAGCCCGCTTAGCTCCACCCAGGTCAAACGCATAATTCGAATCAACAACGGGTGAGCGTGCGCCCCGCGAGGGGGCATTTTGAGGGGCAAGATCCACCGGACGATGGCCGTCTGGCCAGCGGTAACGCCGGTATCGTCATCTCTCCCGGATGAGCAGCGCCTTTGTGATCTGCAGGAGGTCACCAGTCCTAGCGGCGCTCTGCCCTGGTGTGGCCGGACAAGCTGCATGTTGGTAGGTCCGTGGCAGCCGCCCGGTTCCGCCGGGGGAGTGGCAGCGGTAGCGATCATGGCGGTCCCTTGCTCCGCGGCCGGGCACGCGAGCCGCCACCCGGCTGGGTCATGCGCCCGGGTCCTGCGCTACCGCGCACTGGTTGCCGTTTCTGCTGGTGCCGTGCTCGAGGAGCCGCCCGGGGCATGATGGCAACGGGCGCCAGCGAACGCACTCACCATGACATTGCTCAGGAAGGCTCCTGCGCTAATGATTAAGACCCGGAGTGGCGCTGCCTGGGGGGCGCTGTGGTGGTCGCCCTCGTGCCGAAGTCCGCGCTCGAGTCACAGAAGACACAACGCCACAACGTTACGGTCCTTTGGCGAGCGTCCCGGGCCGATGGTCTCTTGCTCGCTGGTATGGCGCGGATCACAATTCGTTTACGGAAAAGGAAGTTCCCCCGGCCCTGCAGGCCATGGCCGCGCAGGTGGTAACGGTGCGGGCCCGTCGTGCTGGGCGGGAGGGGAGGAGGCTGCGATGATGCCTGCCGTTGACGGAACGCGCGATGAGGTAGGTACTGCCGGTGGCCCGTTCCGTCGGGTACTGGTCGCGTGGGATGGTTCAGCGCACTCGGTGGCCGCGCTCAGAATGGCCGCAGCCATCGTTGGCGGCGGTCCAGGGCACGTGGTCGCACTGGCCATCTTGCCCCCGTCCGCGCCGACGGAGGCGTGGCAAGATCACGCTGGCGAAGAGCCAGAGGACAGGCGGTGGGCGCAGGAAGGGTTCGCGCGGGCGCGTGACTCTATTGCGGAGACCTCGCCGGCCCAGATCGACCTGCGCATCGAGGAGGGCCGTCATCCGGCCCAGTCATTGTGCGCCTACGCGTCTGAGCATGTCTTTGATCTCCTGGTGCTGGGCCGTCACGGTGACGGCGGCATGCTTCATCCCCGGTTCGGCCATGTTGCGAAGGCGGCGGCCACGGCAAGCACGGTCCCCGTGCTCTTGGTGAGCGCAAGCTGAATATCAGCCTGTTCATTGATGACCAGGGTCGTCAAGTAGCAGCCACCAGGAGAGCGGCCCCCGCGGCGGCAACGCCCGCCACGACGAGCCATGGGGCGGCTGGAAACGTGGCCTCGGCCGCAGCCGCCGTCAGCAGGGCGGCAGCGAAACCGGCCGCCAAGGCCGCGCCGCGGCTGCGGATCCACGGCAGCGATCCGCCGGTGAGGCGTGACTCAGCGAGATCGAGGGCCAGCAGGTAGGCCAGGATCAGGGCACCCTCGGCGGCCGCCGCGGGCAGCGGAAGAGTTCCAGCCGCCACGCCGATGCCACAGGTGATCATTGCTGCCGAGGCGCCAGGCGTCCCGGCAGCGGCCCAGGTACCAGGCAGGGCGACGATGAGAGCGGCCGCGCCGGCCACGCCAAGAGGCCACGCGGCGGGGGTGTACGCGACGGCGACAGTAAGCATTACGGCGCCGACCCCGGCCGCGGCCAGCGCGGCGGGGCCAGGCGGCCTCAGCCAGCTCACGAGAAGGCTCTTCATCACGCACCGCCATGGACCCGGCGGCGCGTGAACCTGCCCAGGGCCGGGTCCAGGGTCTCATCAACGTTCTGTCCGGCTGCTGCCTCCTGCCGCGGTTCACCCGGCCAGCCGGTGACCGGTATACCCAGGGACTCGAGCCGGTAGCGCAGTGCCTGGCGTTCCAGCTGCCATACCCGCAGCGCCAGGGCGCCCGTGGCCGACTTTCTAGGCCGAACTTACGTGATCTTGGATAGCTGATCGCCTGCCTGACGTGCAGACATCCTCGCGACACGCCTCTCAGTGTAACCACTAAAATAGTGGACTCTGGGTGATGGGCGTGGTTGAATCCTGCTGTGAGAACACGCGGCGGCAGGATGCATGTGGACCAGGCTGGTCGCCACTACACCACGGCCGGTGGCGAGCGCCGGTCCTACCCGACGTACCTGCTGCGCCGCTCGTTCCGCGACGAGCATGGCCGGCCCCGCAAGGAGACGCTGGCGAACCTGACCGGCCTGCCGGAGGAGTCGATCGCCGCGCTGCGGGCGACGCTGAGGGGCCGCACCCTGGTGGATGCCGGGGACGCGTTCGAGGTGCAGCGGTCGGTGCCGCACGGAAACGTGGCGGCGGCGCACGTGATGGCTTCGCAGCTCGGCCTGCGGGCGCTGCTGGGCCCGGCCTGCGCCGAGCGCGGCATCGCCTGCGCGCTGATCATCTCCCGGGCGGTGCGGCCGGAGTCGAAGCTGCCCACCGCGCGCTGGTGGCAGGCCGGCGACACCACGCTGGGGACCGACCTGGGGGTGGCGGACGCCGGCACTGATGAGATCTACGCCGCGATGGACTGGCTGACCGCCCGGCAGGGCGAGATCGAGAAGAAGCTGGCCGCCCGCCACCTTCGCCCGGGCGGGATCGCGATGTTCGACCTGTCATCCTCGTGGGTGGAGGGCAGCTGCTGCGAGCTGGCCGCGTTCGGGCACTCCCGCGACGGCAAGCGCGGCCGCCGGCAGGTCGAGTACGGGCTGCTCACCGACCGGCAGGGCCGCCCGGTGGCGGTCGAGGTGTTCCCCGGCAACACCAGCGACCCCGAGTCGTTCAAGACCGCGATCACCCGGGTCCGCGCGGACTTCGGCATCGACCGCCTGATCATGGCCGGTGACCGGGGGATGATCACCGGCACCCGGATCGCGGACCTGCGCAAGCTGGACGGCATGGACTGGATCACCGCGCTGAAGGCCCCCGCCATCTCGAAGCTGGCCAAAGACGACGGCCCGCTGCAGATGAGCCTGTTCGACACCCAGAACTTCGCCGAGATCACCCACCCGGACTACCCCGGCGAGCGGCTGATCTGCTGCCACAACCCCGTCCTGGCCGCCGACCGTGCCCGCAAACGCGAGGACCTGCTCGCCGCGACCGAGGCCGAGCTGGCGAAGATCAGCAACCTGCGGCCCATCCACCACTACCTCGCCGGCCGGGTCCGCGGTCACGTGCTGATCTGCATGCTCGCCTGCTACCTCACCTGGCACCTGCGCCAGGCCCTGGCCGGGCTCACCTTCACCGACCAGCACATCCCCGCCCCCGCCGACCCGGTCGCCCCCGCCCAGCGGTCACAGCAAGCCAAGGCCAAAGACGCCGCCAAGCACACCCCCGGCAAGCTTCCGGTCAGCAGCTACCAGGACCTGCTCGGCCACCTGTCCACCCTCACCCGCCAGACCATCACCTTCAGCGGCCAGAAAACGGACAAGCTCACCACCCCGACCCCCGTCCAGCGACGCGTCTTCGAACTCCTCGGCGCCCCCGTCCCGCTCACCCTCACGTAGCCACTCAACCAGGCACGCCCGGCACCCACCCTGCGGCATCTTCCCCGGTCAGCAAGACCCCGGCAACCTCAAGATCACGTAAGTTCGGGCTAACCGGAAGCGGATCTCATCAAGGACACCAGCCATCAGTGGCCTCCGCCGTCTCTGGGCTCAGAGCCCTGAAGGTCGGTAGAGGCCATCAGCGATATCCGCGGTTGAGGCGAGCCTCATCGCCTCCAATATTGTGGCTCCGCCACAGCGGCCACGGCAAGCCAGCCAGTATCTGATGCTGTCCGGCGGCGGCCCTGATCATGATGGCTCCCCAGCCAGATTTGCCTGGGATGTCACGCCAGGGCGACCACTACGGCGATCAGGGCGATGAGCGCGATCAGCATGTAGGCCAGGTAGGCGTCCAGCCGGCCGGACTGGAGCCGCTTAGCGGCTCGCACGAGCATCATCAGTGGCTCTGCCAGAGGCCGGTAGACATAGGTCTCAACCACCTCGATGACGTCCGAACTGTAGCCGAGGTGCGCCCCCGCCGCGGCTATGCCAGGCCCGGATGAGTCCGGCTCGGAACGCAGGGAGCTGTCCGGCCACGGGTCTTCCGGGGCGGGGCCATTCTGGGCAGGACTCCCGGACGCGGAACCGTCTGCAGACGTGCCGTCCGTGCCGGCACCGCCCAGCAAACTGGCAGGTTCTCCATACTCCGGGCCGAGCGTGTGGACTTCGGCCCGGGTATGCAGTACGGCCGCCAGCACCCGGCGGGTCGGGTTGGCGAAGCCGTCGGCGGTGTAGCAGTCGGCGCCCTCGACTCCGGCGGTGGCTGAGCGCCAGGCGGGCACCCGCCTGACCCGGGTCATCCGGGTCCCGGAGACCAGCCGGGTGACGATCACCACGATGGCCAGGAGGGTGGGCATGGCGATCCACAGCCACGACGGGGAAAGAATGGAAAACCCGTCGAAAACGGGCTGCACAACCCAGGGTGACTTCAGCGCGGCGGACGTGACCGCGGACGGCACCACCGGGGACAGCCCCGCCGCGATCACCCGGATCACGAGCGGCAGCAAGGCCGCGGTCGCCAGGCAGCCCGCGGCCAGGATCACGAGCCCGGTCCGGCCCAGCCACCCGTAATCCCGCTCTTCCCCTGCCTCGTCAGCCGCTCCCTGGGCAGCGCTCTCCGGCCGGGCCGGGCGCCGGCCGAGGACGACGAAGCCGACGAGCCGGACGAACGTGACCCCGGCGAAGCCGACGGTGAGCGCGACCGCAGCGCCGGCGAGAGCGAGGACCAGCCGGTAGCCGAGCCCGGGCACCCGGAACTGCTGCATCAGCGATTCAAGCAGGAACCACTCCGATGCGAACCCGGCGGTCAGCGGGAGCCCGGCCAGCGTCAGGGAGCCGATAGCCAGCCCGGTCCCGCTCCACGGCAGCCGCCGGGCTGTGCCATGCAGCGCGTCCAGGTCGCTGGCGCCAGATGCCGACTCGGTCATCGCGCTGCTGGTGAACAGCAGCGACTTGGCCGCGGTGTGCGCCACGATCTGCAGGGTCGCGGCGAGCAGCCCGGCCGCGACCAGACGCCGGTCATGAACGGCCGCCCCGACCAGGGCGACACCGAACCCAGCCAGGATCAGGCCTGCGTTCTCCACGCTGGAGTAGGCGATGACCCGCTGCAGGCCTTGCTGCACCGCGGCGTGCGCGATACCGAGCAGCGCTGTCATCGCGGCCAGGACCAGTAGCAGGCCGGTCAGCCAGGCAGGCGCTCCGCTGAACAGTTCGAGGCTTCGCCACAGGCCGTAGAAGCCGACGTTGACGGCCACCCCGGCCATGATCGCGCGGGCCGGCCCGGGCGCGGCCGGGTACCCACGCGGCATCCACACCTGGAACGGCACCAGGCCGACCTTGATCGTGAACCCGGCGAACAGCAGCGCCTCGGCGGCGTCCCGGGCCGTCCCGCCACTCACGTGCGTGAACGACGCCAGGCTCAGCGAGTGGGAACGTACGGCGAGCAGCAGCAGCCCAAGCAGCAGCGCCGCGCCGCTGACCCTGCCGAAGACCAGGGTGATGAACGCGCCCTGCGGCCGGCCGCGCCGTCCCCGCTCGAAGCCGGCCAGCAGGTAGAACGCGACAGTCAGCGCCTCCCACGCGAACAGCGCGGTGAAAGCGTCCGTGGCGGTCATAATCACGGCGACGGCACCGAGGGCGAGTGCGTAGCTCGCCCCGAGGCCCCGGCGGCCTGCCAGCGTGCGCCCGGCTTTCGCGTGGACCGGATCGTCCCGGCCGGCCGTGGCGGGCCGGGATGCCCAGTTCGCGAAGGCCAGGGACACCCCGGTGGCGGCCACGAACGAGATAACCAGGAAAAGCCCGGAGAGCCGGTCGGCGACAAGGCCGAGCGTGCCTGACCCGAGCCAGCCACTGACCGCCAGCCGGGCTGACTGGCCCCCGAGCGCGCCCGCGCCGGCTGCCGCGAGGCAGCCCGACCCGGCCGCGCCTAGCAGGTAGGGCACACTCATCAGGCGCGGCCAGCGCGCACCGGCCGCCAGGTCCACGGCTGCGGCGGCGGCCAGCAGGATCAGCCCGGCCGCGAACACTGCGCTCACCGTGCTCTCCCGTTACGTGCAGGCCCTTCACGGGTGGGCAGCCGGCCGAGCACCAGCAGCAGCGCGTGCAGGATGCTGAACGGGCTGGGCGGCGACCCGGGCACCCAGGCGTCCACCCTCACGACGTCACCGACCCCGCCTGCCGTGGCGTAGGACGGGCTGATCAGCCCTCCGCTGACCGCGTCGGCGCCGACCGCGATCACCAGCTTGGGGTCAGGCATCCCGTCCAGGGTCCGGCGTAGCGGCGCGGTCATGCCGCGCGCGCCTGCCCCGGTGACCAGCAGCACATCGGCGTGCCGCGGGCTCGCGGTGAAGAAGATGCCGAGCCGGTGCACGTCGTACACCGGACTCAGCAGGGCCTGGATCTCCTGTTCCTCAGCCCCGTCTGATCCTGCGTTAACATGCCGCAGGTGCACCGACCGGCGCAGCGCGGCCGTCCTCAGCCGCAAGCCGTTGCGGATCGTGGCCAGGTTCTCGGCTGTTTCCGGGATCTCCGGCACGACGAGCCCGTCACGGGTGAGCGCGGCCGTACCGGGTCCTTGTGACCAGCCGAACATGTCGGGCCGCTCAGCGACGCACCGCCCGCACAGGATGCACTTGCCCTGGTCCAGGCGGACTGCGGCACCGGGCTCGGCGCTGATCGCCCCGGTCGGGCAGAGCGTCTCCAGCTCTTCCGGCCCCCCCGCCGCCGCGAGGGAGAGAACGGTGGCCGGGCCCCGGTAGCTGCTCGCGTATGGGTCGGGCCGGGCGGGCCAGTGGGTGGTGACCACCCCATTGCGGAGGCCGCGCAGCACCCAGGGACTCATAGCGCAACCCCCGCGACCGAGAGGCCGAAGCTGGCCTCGATGAACGGGAAGTCGGTGAGGATGTCCCCGGCGAATACCTCGTGGAACAGGACGAGGTTGTGGAATGACGCCGACCGGGGGCGGCACCGGGTGATCCGCCCGTCCTCGATCCGCAGGTCGTACAGCACCTCGCCCTGCGGGGCCTCGGCCCAGCCCACCGCCCGGCCGTCGGTCACCGCGCAGTCCGCGCGCAGCTCGCCGGCCCCTCTGGCCGCATCCGCCTTGGTCAGCTCACCGACGTCGGCCAGCTCCTCCGCCGCCTCTCTGAGCAGGCGCATCGCCCCGGACACTTCGTCCCACCGGACCCGGAGCCGGTCCATGGCGTCACCGGCATGGTGAGGCAGGCGTTCCGGAAGGCTCAATGCGGCGTAACCGTCGTACGGGCGGGTGCGGCGGTCGTCGTCGTCGTAGCCTGACGCCCGTCCGACCGGGCCGAGCGCGCCATGCTCGCGGGCCCGCTCCGGCAGCAGCGGGCCGGTGCGCCGCAGCCGGTCCAGGAACGACGACGTGCCCATGAGTACCGAGACGTCCCCGCTGATCGCCGGTTCCAGCCGGGCGAGCTCGGCCAGCAGGTCAGCGGCGCCGATCCGGGGTGGGGCGGCGACCCCGCCGGGGACCACCACCCCGCGGCCGAACCGGCTCCCGCACATCCGGCTGACCAGCCGGAGCACCATTTCCTTATGCAACGCAAACCTGGCCGTGGCCACGGCCAGGCCGGCGGCGTCGGACAGCCTCATGGCCACGTCGAGATGACCGGCGAGCCGCTCCAGCTCGGCGTGCAGGACCCGGACCAGCGCCGCCGGCCAGGGCACCTCGACATCGGCTATCCGCTCGATCGCATGGCAGCAGGCCAGGGCATGGGCGACCGACGCGACCCCTTCGGTCCGCTCCGCGAGCAGCACCCCGTCCGCCGGGGTCATCCCCTCGAACCGTTTCTCGATGCCCCGGTGCTTGTAGTAGACCCGCATGTTCAGGTGCGGGATGTCCTCGCCGGGTGTCTCCACCAGGTACTCGATGGACTCCATGACACCGGAGCGGACCGGGCCGTGCGGGATCGTGAACAACCCGGGGCCCAGCACGTGGCGGGGCAGCGAATGCTCGTCCGGTTCGATGACCGCCGGGCCGCCCGGTGCGCCGGGCCGGGGCCGCGGAGCCCCGCGGTCATGCTGCGGCAAGACCAGGGGGGCCAGCCTCGGATGGCCGTCCGGGGTGATCCCGAACAGGTCATGGATCAGGCGTTCGTACCAGAACGCAGCCTCCAGCCGGGGGGTCAGCGCCGGGTAGGAGTCAGCCCCGGCCGGCAGCCGGGCTTCCCGGATCACGATCCCCCCGACCCCGGCCAGGTGCACGGACAGCAGCACGCCGTCCGGCTGCTGGGTGGCCATCAGACCCGCGAATCGATGGCCCGCGGTGACGTCCCGGGTGACGTCATCCCACAGGGCGTTCACGCTGGCGGCGGACCTGATCGGGGTGTCGCCTGCAGCGAGCCCGGCCCCGGCCGCCCGGTCCCCGGTCATGAGGTCCCGCCCAGTTGGGCCACCGCGCGGGCCAGCAGCCCGGTCAGCTCACCGGGCGGGTGCAGGCCGAGCACCAGCAGCGCTACCAGGCCGACCGCTACCGGCACGACCATCCAGGCGCTCGGCTCCCCCCGGGTCAGCGCGGGACCGGCCTCCTGACCGGGCGGATGGCGCGGCGGGGACAGCATCATGCGGTTGGTGGCCAGCGTGAGGCCCAGGAACGCCATGGTCACCAGGACGACCAGGATGACCGCGGGCACGTTGGCGCCGGTGGCGAGCCCGCCGCGGACGATCTCGAACTCGCTGCGGAAGATCCCGAACGGCGGCATCGCGCACAGGGCCAGGATGGCCGCGAGGAACAAGGGCCCGCTCCACGGCAGCAGGTCCAGCCCGCCCCGGACGGCCGGTATCTGCTTGCTGCCGAACTTCCGCAACAGTACGCCGGACCCCATAAACGCGTTCCCCTTAGCCGCTGCGTGCGCGAGGACGTGCAGCAGGACCCCGGCCAGCGCGATCGGAGCGCCGAAGCTGACGCCGATAGCCAGGATGCCCATGTGCTCCATGCTGGAGTAGGCCAGCAGCCGCTTGTAGTCCCGCTGATCCAGCAGGTAGAGCGCGGCCAGCAGCAGGGTGGCCACGCCGAAGATGAGCAGGACGTCCCGGGGGAAGCGCGGTCCGAGCGCGGCCAGAGCGACCTGGTAGTAGCGCAGGATCGCGTAGAAGCTCACCGCCAGCAGCGACCCGGACAGCAGCGCGGACACCGGGGTGGGCGCTTCGGAGTGTGCATCTGGCAGCCAGGTGTGCACGGGGAACAAGCCCACTTTGGTGCCGAAGCCGAGGACGGCGAGCACGAACGCGATCCGCACGGGGGTGATGGCCAGATGCCGCGCCGCCTGCAGCAAGGGGGCGAACGCCATGCTGTAGTGCGGCCCGAGCACCTGCGCACCGGCGTAATACATGAAGATGGTGCCGAGCAGTGCGATGCTGAGCCCGGCCGAGGCGATCAGGATGTACTTCCAGGCCGCCTCGGCCGCTCCGTCGGTGCCTTCGACGGCAACCAGCAGGGCCGAGATCACGGTGGTCACCTCGACCGCGACCCAGAGCAGGGCCAGGTTGCTCATCATCGGGGCAGCCAGCATGGACCACGCGAACAAGTTCAGGCCGAGGGAGAACCGGCGCGTGTAGCGGGCGGACACGTCATGGCCGTGACTGCCGTGCAGGTAGCCGATACAGAAGATGGCCACAGTGGCGTACAGGAAGCTGGTGGCGAGCAGGAACACCACGCTGAGCGCGTCGACCCGGATGAACCCGAAGTAGGTCGCGCCGCGCTGGGAGGCGTCCGGGATCAGCGCCAGGACCAACCCGAAGCTGGCTATCCCCGTCACGGCGGTGAGCGCCTGGCCGGCCCGGGGCGGCACGGCGGACGAGGCCAGCCCGGCGGCAAACGGGATGATCAGCAGGAGCAGGGCAATGACGCTCATGGCTCACCCGCGCAGTCTGGTCAGGTCGGCGGTGGACAGCGACCGGGCGCGGCCGTGATGCAGCCGGATCAGCAGGCCGAACACGACCACGGCGAGCAGCAGGTCGAACAGCAGTGCCACCTCGAGGATGAGCGGCAGGCTCGCGGCCACCACCAGGGCGGCCAGTGAGATCCCGTTCTCCAGCGAGAACAGGCCGATCGCCTGGGACACCACGTCCCGGCGGCAGATCATCAGGACGAACGCCACCAGCACCACCGCGATCGAGACGGACAGTGCGGTGATGGGCGCGGCGTTACTGCGGATGCCAAGCCTGCTGGCGGCGAAGAACCCGAACGCCGCGACCGCGATGGCCAGCAGCACGGTGCTCGCCACGCCAAGGCCCCCGCTGCCCGCGATGTCCGCACCCCCGGCTGGTGCGTCCACTGGGTCTGTCTCGCGCAGCAGCCTGCGCAGCAGCAGCGGGATCACGATCACCTTGAGCACGACGGTCAGGGCGGCCAGCACGTACAGATCAGGAATGTGCCGGGCGGCGGCCACGACGACCGCCAGCACGGCGATCAGTGCGGACTGGGCCATGTACAGGCGGATGTGATCACGCAGCAGCGCCTGGCGGAGCATGCCGAACTCGGCCAGCAGGATCAGCACCGCGATGACGTTCGCGCTCCCGGTGAAAACGCCCGGGGCCTGGGTGGGCAGTGATTGCGCCAGAGACATCAGCCACCCCCGAGGTAGAGCGTGAACACGCCGAGGACGGCCAGCAGGAACGCGGCCGACACGAATTCCGTGATCTTGAACAGGCGCAGTTTGGCGAACGAGTTGTCGATAACCGCCACTGCCACGCCCAGCGCGGACGCCTTGGCCAGCAGCGCCGCGATGGCCAGCAGCACCGCGCCCGCCTGGGCGCTGGCGGCCAGTCCCCACGGGGCGACGAACACGTTGATGAGAATCGTGTAGAGGATCAGCTGCTTGGCGGCCGACCCCCAGCGCAGCAGCGCGAAGTACGGGCCGGAGTGCTCGAACGGCCGGGCTTCCTCGATCATCCCGAACTCATTGGTGCCGGTGTGCGTCTCCACCGGGATCCGGCCGGTCTCGGCCAGGATCACCATGAACAGCGCGGCCGCCGCGAGCGCATGGGCGGGCCTGATGATCTGGCTAGCCGAGGACCGGACCGTGGCCGCCAGCGCGTACGGCAGGTCGGTCCCGGTAATGAGGCCCACCGTGAACACCACGAACAGCACCACCGGCTCAGTGATCGCGGAGAACGTCTTGGCCCGGCTCGCGCCCAGTTGCGCATAGGGGCTAGACGTGTCCGACGCGGCCACCGCGACCAGGAAGCTGGCCAGCGACAGGATGAAACCCCCGCCGAGGATGTCACCCATGTAGCCGAGCGGCAGCCCATACGTGGTCAGCACCGGGATCAGCAAGGGGACGGTCAGGTAGCAGGTGAACGCGGCGAGAGGGGCGGCCAGGAAGACCCAGCTGGCCCCCTCAGGGGCGAGTGATTCCTTGCGGAACAGCTTGGCCAGGTCGTAGTACGGCTGCAGCACGCGGGGGCCCCGGCGGCCCTGGAGCCGTGCCTCGGTCTTGGCGATCACCCCGGAGATCCCGGGCGAGCCCAGCGCAACGGTCAGCACCTGAAAAAGCTGGATGACCGGGATCGGCAGGGCCGCGCTCACTCGGCGGCCCCCGTATGGTGGCCCGCGGGGGCCGCCACCTCGCCACTCATGATCGGCTCCTTACCACTGCTCTGGACACGGTGGTAGAAGCCATCAGCAGGACGGCCGCCCTGCGGTTACGGCGAGCTTCATCGCCGAGATCATTGTGGCCGATGAGGTCCCCGCCCGCAAACACGGGCCAGTTCATCCCGCCCGCTCCGGCGCAGGAGCCCGGATGACCGGGACGGCTTCGCTGGTGACCAGGCCCCGCTCGGCGGTGAGTTCGTCGATGATGGCGAACGCAGCCGGAATGCGCTCGGGAGTGTCAATGACGACAGTGACCGCCGGGACGTGAAGGCCCAGGCGCAGTGCACTGCCGCCGTGCGGGGCGTGCTCGCCGTGAAAGCCCCACACACCCCGCAGCGTGGTCACGCCGCTGATGCCGGCGGACAGCAGGCGCCGGGCCAGGGTGCGGTGAACCGGCTGGCCTTCGTGCCGGGCCGCCTCAGACGTGTAGACCGTCAGCTTCTGCCACAGCGCCATGCCGGGTTCTCCAGTATCCGGCGACCGGTCGGGAACGCCCAGGAAGAGGCCGTCACGCTTGCATACCCGGACCGGTTCCACGGTCAGGAGCGGATGGCGGAGCAGACCGCTCACGTCGGGGAGGACGCCCATAATCTGATCCCAGGAACCGACAGCGATGACCATCATCGGCACCTCATCCCGGCGGCTGAGGAACCCGGCGCGCTGGCGGTACCCCCGAGCAGTGCCATCCACGCCGAGCAGCGCCGTCGCGCCCGCGACACAGCGGCGGTACAGCAGATCGCAGATGGCTTCAAAGGCCGGGATCTGATACGCCTGCTCGTGCCGGCCGAGGTAGACCGTGAGCTTGGCCTCGTCTTCCTGCTGGCCGGCAGGCAAACGGGCCAGACTGCCGCCTCCGTCCAGCAGGCAGGCGTCCTCCAGGGTCACCAGCCCGGGGGCGGTCAGCGCCAGGGCCTGATCGAGGACCGCCTCGATACGCGGGCGGGCATCGACCGCGATAGTGAGCAGCGGCAGGTCCTCAGACAGCGTCAGCGAGCGGTCGGTGCGCAGATGCCGCCTTGAACCGAATCCCTGGCTGCCCCGGAACAGGATGCTGGCCGCGATCTCCTCGCTCGCGTAGAGATCGAGCAGGGCGTTCCCGGTGAGATCGCGCCCGGTGCGGTGCCGTTCCCCGA
>CAWAJB010000021.1:0-121905 GCA_963782185.1 uncultured Actinomycetes bacterium | reverse complement strand
CTGCCGGGCCAGGGTGAGCCGCTCAGGCAGGGTGTCGAGCATCTGGCCGAGCTTGAGCGCCCGCAGCGTGGCCCGCAGGTCCGGGCTGACCGCATCGCGGATGGCCGTGGTCACCGGCCCGCCTCCTTCCCGCCGGGGATCAGCGTCAGCTGCACGGGCCGGTATTCGGCCGGGTCGCGGGCGAACCGGGCGGTCGCGGCTGCGGCCGGGTTCGGCGGCAGCGGCATATTCTCGGTCGCCTTCTCCAGCATCGAGGCGATCTTGGTGACGTTGACGACGTCGAGGTCGAGGGCGCGCTGGCAGGCGGCATCGACGGGGCCGGGGCCGTAGCGGCGGGCCAGGCCGAGCAGCCGGTAAACCTGCCGCATCTTCGTCCACGGCAGGTCGGTATCCAGCAGCCGGTCCGCATAGACGCCGATGGCATCCCCGTGCCGGCGGGCCGCGGCGGCCAGCGATGTGACGTCCCGCATCGCGTAGGTGGTCTTCTCCGCGGGCAGGTCCGCCGGGTCGGTGACCCGGCGGCCGGGCTGCTGGCGGGGGTGGGCCTTGACCAGCTGGCCGCGGTGAAACAGCTTGACCAGCGCGGAGTCGGCGCGGGTGTCCAGGTGGCAGCCGAGGTACTCCTTCGGCGCTGAGTACAAGGCCCGGCCGATCTCGACCTGTTGACTGAACAGCCTGGCGTGTCTTCCCAGTTCAGCAGGCGTGCTGGTGGGTGCGGGCCTAGAGTCCGTGCCCGTGATCGGGGACGGGGAAGATTTGGATCTGGCGGTGCTGGTGGTTCCCGCTGCTGGTTCGCTGGCGGAGACGGGGAACCGGCTGGAGCCGTATCAGCTGGTTGATCCGGCGGGCGTGCCGGTGCTGGCGGTCTCGTCTTATTTCCGGGATCTGCAGGCTGCGGGCCGGGCGACGGCGACCGTTCGGTCGTATGGCGATGGATTTGCTGCGCTGGTTCCGGTTCTTGTGGGCGGCTGGGGTGCGCTGGGATCATGCGACGCGCGCGGAGGCTCGTGATTTCTGCCGGTGGCTGCAGGCGGGCGGCAAGCCGGGACGGCCGCAGCCGCAGGGCGGGGCGGCGGCCGCGCCGCCGCGCCCGTATGCCGCGGCGGTCCGCGCGCATAGCGAGACCGTGCTGCGCGGCTTTTATGACTTCCACCTGGACGCGGGCACCGGGCCGATCATGAACCCGTTTCCGCTGGATCGTGCACGGCGGGGCGGGCGGGCTCACGCTCACCACAACCCGATGGAGCCGTATCGCGATCAGCGGGCCGGGCTTTACCGGCCGCGGCTGCCCAGGCGGGTTCCGCGCAGCATCACCGATGAGCAGTTCAACGAGATCTTCGCCCGGCTTGGCTCGCACCGGGACCGGGCCCTGGTGGCGTTTTATGTGTCCACTGGAGCGCGCGCCTGGGAGCTGCTGTCAGCTACGCAGGGCGGCACCGACCCGGGGCGGCAGCTGATCACCGTGGTCCGCAAGGGAACCCGCGAGCAGCAAGAGCTCCCGGCTCCAGCCGACGCGTTCGTATGGCTTCGGCTCTACCAGGCTGAGACCGGCGGGCAGGTCCCGCGCGGGCCGCCGTCAGCCGCTGTGGTGGACGCTGCGCGCGCCGGCCCGCCCGCTGACCTATCACGCCGTCCACCGGATGTTCGAGCGGGTCACCAGCGGTGCGGGGACTGCGGTCACTTTGCACGCGCTGCGTCATACGGCGGCTTACCGGATGGCCGAAGACCCGGCGCTCCCGCTAACCGACGTGCAGCTCGTCCTGGGCCATGCGCGGCTGTCCACGACGCAGGTCTACCTGGCGCCGCGGAAGGAAGATGTCATCCGGCGGGTGCTGGCCCACCACGCCGGGCAGGCCCGCGCCGCGGCCGGGCGCCAGTCTCCGGCGCCCGGCTACCAGGCAGAGACGCTGGATGTGCTGTTCGGGAAGGACCGCCGGTGACCGTCATCCTGACCGGCAAGCCTGGCCTGGCCGGGCCGGGCGTCGCAGGCGGCAGCGACGCGGGACTGCTGGCCCGGTTCCCGGCCCGGCCTGTCACGGCGCGCTGGCCTGCCACCGAGCACGACCGCGGCCAGGTGCTGCAGCTGGTCGCAGCGGCGTCATCCGCGCTTCCGGAATCGCGGGTTCAGGCCAATCACCGGCGGGGTCTGCCGCTGCTGCTGGACTGGCTGGAAGGACAGCCCGGCCGCACCTGGCAGCAGCGGTGGCTGGCCAGCGGCGCCGACGCCGCCGGCGAGCAGTGGGCGGCCGGGCCGGCCCTGTGGCTGCGCCGCCGCGGCTCGTACTCGGCGTCGCGGCTGGAGCTGATGACCAGCTCCCTGCTCGTCGTGGTTGGCGCGGATGTCATCCGGCCGTCGCTCGCGTGGCTGCTGACCGGAGGGAAGAAACGCAAGCTGGCGCGGAACATGATCTGCTCCCGAGACCCCGCAGGCTTCGCCCGGCTGCGCCTGGCTCTGCCAGGACGACCCCGCGATCACCCCGGAAGCGCAGGGCAAGGTCGTGTTCCGGTCGGCAGTGATCATCGCCGCCAAAGGCGGAACGCTCACCGACATCACCATCGGCGACGTCCTGGAGATCCTGGACGCCGAGGGCACCCTGCGCTGCCGGTCAAGCTCGGGCGCGGCGACGTTCCGGATGCTGCGGGAGATGGGCATCTTCGGGCCCGGCGTGCCCACATTGTGGGAAATCCGCGACACCGGGCAGCGCACGGTGGAGGAACTGGTCGACCGTTACCCGATCGCCTGCCGGCCCGTCCGGGACCTGATCGTCGGCTACCTGAAGGAACGCCAGCCCGCCATCGACTACGTGACCTTGCACCACCGCGCCTATCAGCTGGCCGGGCTGCCCGGCGATCATCTCCTGGCAGGCCTCCAGCTGATCCCACGCCCGCCCATGCCCTCCCGGGCGCACCGGCCGGACCGCCTCGGCGACCTGCCCGACCAGCTCATCAGTGAGCTGGCCTGTCCCGCCGTCGCGGGCCAGCCCCGCCTCTGCCGCCGCCTGCACATACCGGCGGACGGTCTTGCGATCCACCCCGGCCTGTTCAGCGACCTTGCGCAAGCCTGCACCCGAAAGCCAGGCTCTCAGCACCTCACGGATCTCAGTCACCGCAACCTCCCGGAACGCCATCTCCCGAACCCCCAAGTCGATCGACTTGAAGGCATCCGTAGCGTCCAGTGATCAAGTCCCCCGGCACGACACGCCGGGTGGTCCCATAACTGGCAACCGGGTGGTCCCATGCTCGTGGCAAAAAAACCCTCAGGGTGGTCCCATGCTGCTGGCAGGCGACACTCGCTGGTGACGACGAGCTCGGGCCGGAAATCGCGTACGACCGTCCCGGCTGGGATCAGGGCTCCTGACATAGCGGCTCGGTTACGGGTTGTTGCTTGGCTGCTGATCTGGTCTTTTGTCTTATGTATGGCGTGTCGGTGCGGGTTCTGGCGGCAGTGGTCCTCAATAATAGATGAAAGGTTTGCTGCCGCTGAGTGGGGTGGGATGATGGCCCGGATGCTGACCCAGGTGCCGTTGCCGCTGCTGCCCGGGGACGCGGCGGAGATCGCCCCGGGCGTGGGCATGGTGACCGGCCCGGACGGCAGCGGCGTGATGTGGGTGCACGGGCTGGCCACGTTCGCGTGGGACGCGGGGGATGAGGCCGGGCGGCGGCTGGCGGCGGTGCAGCTATGGAAGCTGAAAGCCGCGACCCAGGCGCAGGTCGCGGAGGCGTTCGGGGTGATCCCGGTGAGCGTGTGGCGGTGGGAGAAAGCGCTGGCGGCCGGCGGGGTCGCGGGCCTGGTCCCGGACCGCAAGGGCCCGCGGCGGCCCTCCAGGCTGACCCCCGCCGTCGTGGCGCGGATCCGGGAACTGGACCGGCAGGGCCTTGGCAAAGCCGGGATCGCCGCCGCGGCCGGGGTGTCGGAATCGTCGGTCCGCAGCGTGCTGCGCCCGGCCGGGGCGGGCGGCGGCGATGTTCCCGGCGCGGGCGCCGGGCCGGCCGCTGACCCGGCTGCCGGCGAGCAGGCGGAGACCGCGGGCGGGCCGCCGGGGATGCTGCCGGTGCTGCCTGACCCGGTGGCGCGGGACGGCGAGCGGGTGCTGGCCCGGTTCGGGCTGCTGGGCGAGGGCGCCGTCCCGGTGTTCACCCCCGGTGCCCGGTATCCGCTGGCCGGGCTGCTGCTGGCGCTGCCCGCGCTGGCGGGCACCGGGCTGCTGGAGTGCGCCCGGGCTACGTACGGCCGGCTGCGGAACGGGTTTTACGGGCTGGAGGTGATGCTGGTCGTGCTGGTGTTCCTGGCGCTGCTGCGCGAGCCGCGGGCTGAGGGCGCCACCAGGGTCTCGCCGGCCGCGCTGGGCCGGGTGCTGGGCCTGGACCGGGCGCCGGAGGTCAAGACGATCCGCCGCAAGCTCGCCGGGCTGGCAGGGGCCGGGAAAGCCGCGGACCTGATCATGGCGCTGGCCCGCCACCACGCCGCCGCCCGGCCGGCCGCGCTGGGGTTCCTTTACGCCGACGGGCACGCCCGCGCGTACTTCGGCACCCGGCAGGTGCAGAAGATGCACGTGGCCCGGCTGAAGTTCCCCGGCCCGGCGACAGAGGAGACCTGGGTCACCGACGCCGCCGGCGACCCGGTGTTCATGGTCATCGCCGAGCCGTCCCAGTCGCTGGCCGGGCAGCTGCGCGGCCTGCTCCCGCAGCTGCGCCAGGTCGTGGGCGAAGGACGGCGGGTGACGGTGTGCTTTGACCGCGGCGGCTGGTCCCCGGCGCTGTTCGCCGACATCACCGGCGCGGGGTTCGACCTGCTCACCTACCGCAAGGGCCCGGCCGCGGACCTGCCCGGCCCGGCGTTCACCACGGTCACCTGCACCGATGACCGCGGCCGGCCCCACCAGTACGAGCTGGCCGACACCACCATCGCGCTGGAGATCGGCGAGGGCCCGCGCAAGGGCGAGCAGGTCACGCTGCGGCAGGTCACCCGCCGCGAGCCTGCCTCCGGCGGCGCCATCCGGCAGGTGCACACCCTGACCTCCCGCACGGACCTGCCCGCCGGTGAGGTGTGCTGGCGGATGAGCTCGCGGTGGCGGGAGGAGAACTACTTCCGCTACGCCCGCACCCACTTCGCCCTGGACGCGCTCGACTCCTACGCCGCGGTCCCCGACGACCCGGGCCGGCTGGTCCCCAGCCCGGCGAAGAAAACCGCCGCCGCGCGAGTGCGGCGGGCTGAGGCCGCCATCAGCGCGGCCGGAGCCAGCAGGGACGCCAGCCTGCTGGCCCTGCGCAGTCCCGCCCCCGGCCACTCCGCGCTCGTCACGAACCAGCAGGTCAACGAGCTCAACGCCCCCGTCCGGGCCGCCTATGACGAGCTGGAAGCGGCCCAGGCTGCCGCCGCGGCTACCCCCGCCCGGGTCCGGCTCGGCGACCTGTCCCCGGACATGGTCCGGCTGGACGCCGAGACCAAGCAGATCACCCACGCCATCCGGATGGCGGCCTATAACACCGAGACCCTCCTCGCCCGCGCCCTGGACGGCCACTACGCCCGCGCGGGCGACGAGGCATACGCGCTCATCCGCGAGGCCCTGGCCACCTCCGGCGACATCTGCCCCGGCCCCGGCCAGCTGCTCGTCCGGCTCGACCCGCTCACCGCCCCCCGGCGCACCCAGGCGCTGGCCGCCCTCTGCGACCAGCTCAGCCAAGCCGGATGCACCTATCCCGGCACCGATCTCCTCCTGCGCTACGAGGTCAAGCCCCACCCCGGCCCTGCATGATCTTTTGCCCTATGTCCGGAGTCCTGGGGATGGGCGGTGCCGCCGTCGGCACGATGCCGGCAGCGGGCTGGTCATAGTGACCTCGGGCCCCGCAGCCGGGCCTGAACCTCAGGGCTCCGGCGTGTTCCCGACTTTAGCCTGGCTTGTCAGGTATGCAGTCGATGAGGTGATCCGCACGGTTTGTGGGCACGGGCACGCCACGTGATCATGTAGGTCTCTAGAGGTCTACGTAAACGAGGTGTGGCGTGCCCGCAGTGGCATTGTCGCGCGCAGGTGCGCGCGTGGCCGGGTCCGGCCCTGGCGGCGAGGATCTGGTCCCGGGGGCGTGGCAGCGGGCATGATCCTGGGTGTGCACAGCACCGGACATGGGCTCAGCCGAGACGTTGGGCGAACCGGTCAACCGCTGCCGAGAGAGTGTCGTCAACAAAGTTTTCGATTTCCTCCCACTTCTCACCCGCATCATGCGTGTAGACCAATGTCACGCTGTCTGTCGGCTTCAACTCTAGGAGCGGTTCAGGAGTGTGTGCTTCGGTTTCGTCGGGAGACTCCGGCACAAGAGATTCCGCGAAGGCGGTGACCGCAAGCACGCCAGTTTCGCCGTGACCGACCTTTTGAACCGCGACGAGATACCTGAGCGTTTGTCCTAGGACGGTGACGTGAAGACGAACCCACCACGATCCGCGGGCCAGGTTGGCGTAGAAGTCAACCTGGCGCGCGGCTGCGATGACCTGACGCTTCCAGTACGTAGCGCGAGGATCGGGTGGTGCTGCGTCGAAGAGTGTGTAGTGCGCGTCAGGGTCAACCTCGGCAAAAGCTTCTTGCAGACCACGAGCGAGTTCGTCGAGGTGAGCCACTAGTCGCCGCTGGACATCTGCGGCCAAGGCTGCCGCGCGCCCTGCCTTCTCATCGGTGCCCGCTGTGCGGAGGTCCTTTAGCCGTTCCGCATATGCTCGCGCCACGCTAACCGCGCCCGCGACCTTTACGGTTGGTTTGGCCGGGCGTTCCAATTCCGCGCGCAATGCAACGATCTCAAGACGCGCGAAGAGACGAACCAACGGACGCAGGTCGCCCTCGTTGGCGGCCTCTAGTGCCGAGATATACGCCTCGCGGTCACGTCGATCTACAACCAGGGGCGCGTACTTTGCTTGGAGCAGGAGCAGGAGTGTGAGAGCCCGCGCTACTCGTCCGTTGCCGTCTTCGAAGGGATGGATACAGATGAACCGATGGTGTAGCCATGCTGCCCTGATAAGCGGGTGGGCATTTGCGGCCTCGTTGTGCAATTCGATAAGCCGCTCTATTTGGGATTGCACCTGTTCCGGCGGTGCATACTCAAGGATCGTCCCATCCGGACGGCGGACATGGTTTGGCCACATCTTCCACTGGCCGTGGTGCAGTGGTGCCTGCACGACCTGGCGCAGCTCGTTGATTGCCTCGTAGGTTGACTGGTGGCGAGTGATCGCGCTGTGGAGTTGACGGATGAACGAGATCGTCAGTGGAGTGCCGGCTCGCGCGGCCTCAGCCATGAACTCAAGGGCCTCGAACTGGCTGCGGATGAGCAACAACGTGTCATCGTCAATCCCGCCTTCCCGGGCAGCGACCTCCGCAGTAAGCCCCTCCGCGACCAGTGCCTCCGTCACTCCCCAGTCAAGGTCGTAAAGGCGTTCAATGATGCCAGTCTCGATTGCGTGTCTCCGAAGGCTGCGACGCCGCCCCTCTGCAAACTCCTCAGGACCAACCTGGGCCAGTGCCTCTTCCCACGCCGCGCGCAACGCGTCAACGCTCTCGAGGACAGCCTGCAGGTCGCCGTTGGTCTCCGCCAGTGGCTCGACCTCACGCCAGCGGATGGTTACAGGGGTCATGCGGTGAGGATAGACCAAAAGACCAGGGCAAACGTCCGCGCACGCTAGTAGCCGTCCCAAGACTCTTGGTTCGCGAGACATCACAGGCGTGGAGGAAGCATCGTTCGGACCCTAGCGAACGCGTCGGGCTCGCTGTTCGTACTCTGGTGAAAGCCTGTGGCTGGCGTTGCCCGCGGTCCCGAGGGCATCGATCGCCCGTCGGCATACTTCCTCAGTGCTGGCACCGTCGTCGTCCCGGACGAACGGCAGATCACCGCCAGATGCATGAAGGCCCGTACCAATCCGGCGTTCGGGCTCTGTGGCCCATTGCTGCAAGCAGCACATCTGTGTTACCTCTACTTGGCCCGCCGACTTCCGGCGTGCACACAGCACCATCGCAGGTCTACCATCCCGGGTATTCGGTCCATCGTAAGTAATCGGGGAACCCGTGGGATCGTGTTGTGGCGCCCGTTGGGCATGGCTGAGTGGCCCTCGGTGTCATGTGACAGAGAGGCCTGGGCCAGCTGTGCGGGCTGTGGGTCGCTGGGATTATGGGCCGGGGCCCTGGCGGGGATTGCTGGCGGGATGATGGCAGGCGCGTCCTGGTGGTATCCAGGGCAGGAAGGGGTCCAGGCCGGCTCCGGCCGGGGCTGCGCCGCCGTTGCGGGCGCAGGCCTGCAGGTAGCTGGCCAGCAGGCCGAGGGGCTCGATGCCGTGCTGGGCTGCGGTGGCGGTGATGGTCCAGACGTCGGCGGCCAGGTGCGCGGCCCATTGGGCACCGGAGCCGTAGAAGTTCTTGCGGCCTATCACGGGGGTACGCAGCGCTCTTTCCGCGCGGTTGTTGTCCAGCGGCAGCTGCGGCAGGTCCCGGTGGCGGGCCAGCCCGTCCCATTCGTTGTTCAGGGTGGCGATGACCTTGGCAGCGGCCGGGTGCAGCAGGCCCTTGGCGGCGTCGCTGGCCTGGAGCATGCGGTGCGCGTCGATGTCGGTGAAGGCGCGCTGCCAGCGGCCGGCGGCATCCTCGCAGGCATCGGTGCCCGGTGTGGCGGCGGCCAGCGCGTGGTGGGCCCGGTACAGCACCGCGATCCGCTCGGTCCACGCGTTGCACCAGTCGCTGAGCGCCTCGGGGTGAGCGGCCCCGGCCCGCAGGAAATACCGCCGGATATGGGCCCAGCACCACAGCGGGTCGACGCCGTCGATGCAGGCCAGCGACTGGTAAGCCTTGTGGAAGTCCGAGGAGATGACCAGCCGCCGGCCCGCCTCCAGCGTGGCCTGCTCCCGGTCGATGCCCAGCTGGGCGGCGGCGACATCGGCGCTGCGGGAGGTGTCCATCACGAACACGGTCGTGGCGGAGGTGACGAAGGTCCATAGCCACCACCGGTGGCCGTCTTTATCCTCGACGTCCTCGAACACCTGCCAGGACGTTTCATCGGCATGCACGTGCCCGGCGGTCCGGCCGTGCGCGGCGATCGCCTCGGCCCACGGCGCGATCAGCGGCGCGACCTGCTTCAGCGCTCCGCACAAGGTGCCCGGCGCTACGTCGAATCCGTCAGCGGCCAGCGCCGTGACGATCCGGTGTACCGGCCGGCCCAGCACGAACTTCTCATACGCCAGCCGCGCCAGGAACCCGGCGGTGAACAGGCCCTTCGGCACCGGCCTGGGCGCCGGCGGCGCGCTGGCCGTCCTGGGCCCCGGGCAGGCGCACCGCCGCCGGTAGCGGCGCCGCCGCCATACGATCCGGGTGATCTTCACCTGCCAGTCGATCTGCTCGCTGTCCTCGGTGCCCAGGAACTCAAACGGCTCCCCGCACTCCGCGCAGCACCGCTGGCCGGCCTCTGCGTCGATGAACCGTTCCTCGGTCTCCAGCTGCGAACGATCCCGCCGCCCGTGACCAGGCCCGCCCGGCCGCTGCCCCCGCTTACCCGCGCCGCCGGGCCGATCGCCGCCCTCCCGGCCAGTCCTGCGTAAGGGCGAGCCGCCCTTCTCCGACGACGAGCCGAACAGCAACCCGCTCAGCGTCGTCACGCTCTCCTGCAGCCCGGCCACCTGCCCGGCCAGCTCCGCCACCCGCGCGCTCAGCCCGGCATTCTCCGCCCGCAGCTCCGCTGCCAGCGCCTCGGCCCGCCCGGCGCGGGCACGCCAGTAACCGGCATCAACATCCTCATCGATCACCGGCGCAGGCACGCACCAAAGCACACATCACGACACGGCACGCGTCACGTACCAGACCCGGCGTGTCGCGACCCAGGCACGCACCCGCCCCCACGGGATCACCGATTACTTACGGTCCATCAGTGCGCGAGATCGACGCGTGATGGCTGAACCGGTGGCGCCCACTTATCGCTGTTGAAGGCCCCGTGTGGCGGCCGGACTAGGCCCCAGCGAGCCGTATCGCCCAACCAGGCCACTGCAGGCTGGAACCTTCAGCGGCCAAGCGCCGGCTCTCCTGCCGTTCCCGTGATCATTGCTTTCTGTTATCGTCCGGGCAGATCCGGGCATAGGCCGCCGCAGGTGAGTTCGGCCATGGCGATGAACGCGTCTGCGCTGTGGAAGCCCCTGGCCCGGGCGGTGAGTGCCGCGAGCTGGGTGTTGATCGCCTCGGCGCGGCCGTTGCTGACGGCGTGATCCAGGGTGTTCCAGATCAGCTGGCGGAATCGTTTCAGGGTCTTGGCGAGGGCGGTGAACTCGGGGATCCGGCAGCGCTGGCACCAGGCCATAAGCCCGGCCAGCAGCGCCTTCCCGTGCTCACCCTTTGCCTTGAACACTTCGCGGAGCTGTTCTTTCATCAGGTACGCCTTGTACAGCTGCTTGTTGTCGGCGGCGATTTGCGCCAGGGCGGTGCGCTGGCCGCCGCTGAGGCCGCCGGGGTTCTTGCGCAGCGCCCACATGCCCTTGCCGAGGGAGGCTGCCTCGTCTGCCTTGCCGGCCGCGCGGAGTTCGCCAGCCAGCCGGCGGCGCAGTTCGTCCAGCTTCTCCCCGGCCCATTTGACGACGTGGAACGCGTCCAGGCAGATCAGCGCCTGCGGTGCCTTCTCGTGAACCACGCCGTGGATCCAGTCCGCGCCGTCGGCGGACACGTGCGTCAGCAGCCCCGCCCGCTCTTCGCCGAGGTCATCGAAGAACTTCGCCAGGGTTTCCTTGTTCCGGCCTTCCGCGGCCCAGATGATCCGGCCCGCATCATGATCGGTGACCACGGTGATGTAGCGGTGCCCCTTGCGCCAGGCCTTCTCATCGATCCCGATCCGCCGCACGCCGTCCAGCCGGTCCTTCCCGCCCCGCAGGCCGCTGACCACCCGCTCCGCGATCGACTGCAGCGACCGCCATGTGGTCCGCAGCAGCCTCGCGGCCTTGCTCCACGGCATCTGCGCGCACAGCCACGCCGCGTGCTCCTCGAATGCGATAGTGAAACGTGCTCCCGGCCCCGCCCACGGAACCGCGGCAGTCAGCACCCCGTGCCGCGGGCACCTCACGCGGGGCGCATCCGCCTCCAGGAAACAGCGCATGACGCCCAGGTCCAGCGCCCGCCACCGCCGCCGGCCCTCCCCGGCGTCATAGAACCGGCACTTCCTCCCGCATCCCGGGCAGCGCAGCCGGTGCCCCCGGTCAGGGCGCAGCCGCACCACCGCGATCTCCGACCCGTCCGGTGCCTCGGCAACATCAACGTCCTCGAGCACGACTTGCTCGACACCCAGCAGTTTCTTCCATAGCTTTGATTTCCGCACGCCGTCCCCTGGCTGCTCTGCGTAACTGACTCTCGACAAGCCAGCACGCTAGCCGGGGACGGCGTGTCCGCTTTAGAACGACACGCCGGGCATCAACGCGAACACCCCATCACGGGAACGGCAGAAGAGCCCAAGCGCCGCCAGTACGGCCGTCAGGAGCGGTGGGGTCGCCTCGTCTAACGCTCAGGTTTCGCGGGCGAGTTCGCTCTCGGCCACGAACCGGTCTGCATCTGGTCGAGCAGCACGCGGCTACGCCCACGGATTGATGACAAGCCTCGTGCACAGACAGCCCAGCGCGCCGCGGCGCCTCAGAGTGAGCAGGCACCAGTGAGCCGGGACGAGATCGCCTGATCGCGGCCTCATCCGGCATCGCGATATCTACGGAGGCCCACTGGCCGTCTGTCGATGGGGGGAATCAGTCAGCGTTGGAGAGAGCCCGCGTCCCCCGCTTAGGTTGACCAGGGTGCCTGCCACGAACGACTGGCGTGCATGCATCGGTCTCCAATCTGGCCTGGCCACTCCCAATCCAACATCTACCGCAGACTCACCGTCGCAAACGAGGTCCCAGGATCGCTTGAAACTGGGAGGATGGGAGCGTGACGAAGCCAGTCCCGTCCCACTCAGTGAAGAACGGCCCCGAAGAAAAGCGCTCTCGCACGCTTGGGGCTGCACTTGGCAAGCTCGGCGGCGGCAATCTACGGTGCGGCGCAGATGTCTGATTGGACGAAGATCGAGGTCGCTCAATTCATGTCTGAGGTCGAGGCCGGCGCGGTTCCTAGCGAACTCGTCAGCCGAATCGTTCTCGAGCGATTGCCGTTCGCGTTCGATTCCAAGGAACAGTACTTTCACTGGCGACACATGCTCGCCGAGGGCTTGCAGGTGGACCCGCGAGACATAGTACTCGTAGGAAGTGCGGCTACCGGCCGGAGCCTTAGCGCGCGCAAGAAGTTTCAAATGTTCGGTAGCAAGTCCGATGTTGACATAGCCGTCATATCCATAACTCACTTTGATCGAGCATGGCACTGGTTTCGTCTGGCTAGCCCGACATTGCTCGGGTTCGATCCAGAACAGCTGAGGCTATTCAATAGACACCGTGAGGGCTATATCTTCGATGGCATGATAGCTGCTAATGTGTTCCTTAGCTATCTGCCGTTCGGGACGGAATGGAATCGGGAACTCCAGCGATCGGAGCAGCACCTACCCCTCAGTTTGCAGGGTAGAGTGCTTTCGGTTCGCCTCTATAGAGATAGTGAAGCTCTAAGAAGAGCACAACTCGAGGCGTTGCTTAGTTATCAGAGTTACCTACGTGTGAAGCACGATTCAGCTTCGGAAGGGGAGCCATGCCAGGTAGCTTCCTAAATACAAGCCATCAAATAGTGGGATGGTTTGCTGACCTGAACAAGTTGGGACGCCTCGTCCTTCGCCCGCCATTCCAGCGCAGGCCCGTCTGGACCGACGAGGAAAAAGCTTTCCTAGTCGATACCATACTTAGAGGCTATCCAGTCCCCGAGATATACGTCTACGCCTCTGCCGGTGCGGACGGATCTGATAGCGACGTGGTCTCGGTAGTGGACGGGCAACAACGACTCCGAACATGCCTCGAATTCCTTGCAGACCAGTTTCCCGTTGTATTTGATACGCACAAACTGGAACCGCTCTACACCCTCGCCGACACTCCATGGTTCAACAAGAGATTCTCAGAGTTGGATGAGGATCAGAAGAAGAGTTTTCGGCGCTATAAGCTAATAGTACGAGACCTGGAAGGAGTCAGCGACGACGAGATTAGGCATATGTTTCACAGACTAAACCAGTCGAACGTCAGCCTTAATGCTCAAGAACTCCGCTATTCTATGTATCAAGGCGGCCTACTCGAGGTCGCGGAACAACTCGTCAAGAGAGAAGAGTGGGACGAGTTCCGAATCTTTACGCAGATGCAGCGTCGGCGCATGCTAGATTCGGAATACATTACTGAGCTGGTGATCGGCTACCTGCACTGGCCTCAGAACAAGAAAGATAACATCGATAACTACTATCGACAGTACGCTGCCGGGTTCCCCTTCAAGGATGATGTAATCCGTAGGTTTTCGGAAGTTCTCGAATATCTAAGTAAGGTGTTTCCAAGTCCACGGATGTCCGGAACCCGATGGTACCGGAAGTCGGATTTCTACACTCTCTTTCTCGCTATCGCCCGCGGGAAGATCCCTACAGATACGGCGAATATAGAGAGGCTGCGAGAAGAACTAAAGGAGTTCTCGGCTATTGTCAAAGCCCCGGCGACGCCTGGTGAGCCAGATTCGGTTCAGCTCTACCGTGAGGCTGTTGAGAGAGCGGCGACTGACCGTGCCAGAAGGGTGCGTCGAGAAAATGCCTTGATTGCCTATCTCCGCGGTGAGGCGCCGATTACTACGGACTCGGATGTAGGGCAGTCCGACGAGATAAGCAACCTCGTCGAGAATGACGATCTCCAGGACGAGGATGATGAAGAATATGCTGACCGTCCTGAAACGTAGGATACCTTCTAAGCCTCGATCCACCGCATAAATAGGGATCCATGTGGGCGCGTCAACGCGAAAGGTGCCCTCTGAGCTGGGATAATGGGAGTTACTGAAGCTGCCATGACCCCGGTCGAGAGGACACCTCGCAAGTGCGATTGTCGCATGATCCAGCGAAGACGCACGCATCGTTTGACGACCCGAATCTCGTGTCGCGGGCCGGCCTGGTCCCCGTCATGGCCCTGGCCCAGCGGTGCGGCCTGGCGGACCTGGTCCGCGAGCACGTCCATATCACCAGCCGGACCGGGGTGAACCCGGGCCTGAAGATCCCTTGCCTGGTCGCGGGCATGGCCGCCGGGGCGGACAGCATCGATGACATGGACGTGCTGCGGCACGGCGCCATGGCGGAGGTGTTCGGCGGCATCCGGGCCCCGTCCACGCTGGGATCGTTCCTGCGCTCATTCACCTGGGGCAACGTGCGGCAGCTCGATGCCGTGGCCCGGAAGTTCCTGGGCGCCCTGGCAGCGGGCACGCCCCTGCTGCCCGGCGCCGCCGTGCTGGCGTTCATCGACATGGACTCGATGCAAAAACGGGTCTACGGGCACGCCAAGCAAGGCGCCGGGTTCGGGCACACGAAAATACAGGGCAAGAGCCTGACGATCCGCGGCCTGAACGCCCTGGCCGCGGTGATCTCCACGCCACTGGCCGCCCCGGTGATCGCAGCGACCCGGTTGCGCGGCGGGAAGGCGAACTCCGCCCGCGGCGCCGCGTCGCTGGCCGCCGAAGCGATCAGCGCGGCCCGCCAGGCCGGGTGCACCGGCCAGATCGTGTTCCGGATCGATTCGGCGTACTACTCCGCCAAGGTGCTGGGCGCGATCCGCGCCGCCGGCGCGTGCTTCTCGGTCACCGTGCGGATGGACCCCAAGATCCGCGCCGCGATCGCCGCCATCCCCGCCGGCGCCTGGACGCCCATCACCTACCCGCGGGCCGTCTGGGACGAGGACCAGCAGCGGCTGATCTCCGACGCCGAGGTCGCCGAGGTGGAATACACGGCATTCGCGTCGAAGAAAGGCAAGGCCATCACCGCCCGGCTGATCGTCCGCCGGGTCCGCGACCTCAACCGCAAAGCCGCCGGCGGCCAGGACGAGCTGTTCACGATCTGGCGGTACCACGCCCTGTTCACCGACTCGCCTTTCGAGATGATCCAGGCCGAGGCACAGCACCGTGACCACGCCATCGTCGAGCAGGTGTTCGCGGACCTGGCCAGCGGCCCCGTGGCTCATCTGCCATCGGGGCGTTTCCCGGCCAACGCCGCGTGGCTGGCCCTGGCAGCCATCTGCCATAACCTGACCCGCGCCGCCGGCTGCCTGGCCGGTGCCTTCTTCGCGAAAGCCCGCGGCGCGACCATCCGCGGCCAGCTGATCGCCGTCGCTGCCCGCATCGCACGTCACGGCCGCGGCCACATCACCGTGCACCTGCCCGAAGGCTGGCACCGCGAGACCGGCTGGATGAGCCTGTTCGAGGCCGCCTGCGGCCCGCCTGCTGCCGCGGCCTGACCCGCCCAGACCCGGTCACCGCGCCACCATGGCCCCAGCGGCCGCCCGCCCGCACCTCCCCAGCGAAAGACCCGGACAAGCCGCAGAACAGGTCAGCGGCCGGAAAGCCACGCCCGGAAAACCATCAAGATCATTTATCCACCCGGCCGGAACAGCAAGACAAGCGTCAGAATTTAGGCGGTGGATCGAGGCTAAGCAACCCGTACTGCGAACACCTATGCCGCATCGGGTAGGACGGTACCTCCAGGAGGACAGCGTTGAGCGACTGGAGGCATGACTAACCTGTGCCTCTGGAGACAAGAAAGCGCTCAATGCGATCAGCAGCATCTCTTGGCGGCTCGTGCGACCACACGCGGATTACGTCCCAACCAAAGGCAGAAAAGCGTGAGTTGGTATCTCTATCGCGAGCAACGTTAGCCTGGATCTTTGCGGCCCAGAAGTCAGCGTTGGACTGCGATCTAGTTCCATGATCGGGGCATCCATGCCAGAAGCACCCGTCGAACGAAGACAGCTAGACGCTGCCTCGCAAATGTCAAATCTGCTGTACGCCGCAGCCCAGGTACGACCGCGACATGCACCCGATAACGCAGACCTCGTCTGTGCAATTCTCTACGCAGGGCCATCTCAGGCTTTCTGAGGGCTGTGACATTTCCGGGTGTTTAGGTCATGCTGTGAGTCTGAGGTCTGGGATGCTGGCGGGGTCGTAGCGGGTGAGGTGGATGTCTTCGAGGTAGCGTTGCTTGTAGTAGGTCATGTAGTCGTCGAGGTCGCCGTTGACGACGACGGCGCGGAGCTTGAGGATGACGTCGGCTCCGTCGGGGGACCACCTCGCTCCCGTAATTCCGAATCTGTCTTCGATGACGAAGCGGCAGGCGCCCTCGATCACCCCGGTGGCAATCGGCCACCCGGCGGCTAGCGCCTTGTCGTAGCGCATGTACGCGTGGTTGTTCGTCAGGTAGGTGACGGCCTTATCGACGTCGGTGAGGTCGGGGCGGGGGTTCCTGGCGCGGGCTTTGGCGGCGACGGATGCCAGGGTGGCGGCGACGGCTTTGGCGCGGCCGTGCAGGACCCGCAGCTTCTGCCCGTCGGCCCATTCGCGGGCGGCTTGCGGGTCGCCGGGGTGCAGCGCGGCGGCGGCCTTGCCCAGGTAGCCGCTGACGTGGATGAAATCGATGAACACCGGGACTTTCAGGCCGCGTTCTTCCGCGCAGGCGGCGATGGCGGACAGCTGCTGCTTGTTCCCGTTGACGAGGAACACCCGCTGCCGGACCTGCTCGGGATCGCGGCGGTCAGCCTCATTGAACGCGACCCCGATCATGGAATCGATGGTCCCGGTGATCGAGGCCGCGACCCATTTGCCGCGGGCGTGCGGGCCGGGGCGTTCCTTGCGGCGGGCTTGCGGGGCGGCGATGTCTTCTGGTTCGCGGACGGCGGGGGTGAAGTCGGCGACGGCGACGATCTCGGCCATCTTCTTGATCCCCGGATGAGCGCTATCGGTTTCCTTTCCGGCGCTGGCGCGGTGCCCGGGGCGCATCGCGATGCCCTTGCCGTCGGCCTGCATCATGATCACGTCGCTGTCCGGCAGGCCGGTGTCCGCGGCGAAGGCCCGCTGATCGTAGAACTCATCTGCCCATCCGGCCAGGTCCCCGGCCAGCTGGGCCAGTTGCGCCCGCCCCACGGTCGCCCCGGTCCGGGCCGCGATCACCTCCTGGGCCTGCCCGTAGCCGCCCTCGGCCAGGTGATACGCGACCAGGGCCCGCATGCCCATCGAGTAGGGGTCCTCGGGCAGGATCCACCGCGCATCCGCCGGGTACAGGTTCGCCTCCCTGGCGTTGCGGTACGCCATCCGCGCGGCGCGGACCGGCCCGAAGATGCTGACCACGCCCCGGCCGCACCCTTTTTCGACGGTGCCGTGCCGGATCCCCGCGGCGCTGATGAGCGGCGCGGCCCGCTCCTCCCGTGCGCAGTCGATGGTGAACGTGGACTCCAGCAGCTGCCGCTGCAGTTCCCGGCCCGACTCCGCGATCACGTTCTCCCGCTCGCCGTGATCCAGGGGCGCCGCCTGCTGCGCTGCCCAGGTCAGCATGGAGGAGAACTGCTCCACCGGGCCGGCCAGCGCTGCTGCCAGCTCCTCCAGCGGGCCCGCGGTACCGTCCTCGCGGACCTGCGTCACCGTCACCGAAACCGTCACTGTCATCGCCGGGCCTCCGCCGCCTGCCGAGGGTCGTTTCCCCTCCACGATCCCGGAACCGGCCCCGGAACCGGCGGACCCGGCAACCGGACACCCCCTCTGAACCGTCCCCGGAAACCCGTCTCCGTCACACATGACCAGCGCGGATCACTATCAGTGACACCCGGAACGTCCAGAAAAGTCCAGACACTCACAGTTCATGGATGTTCAGGTGGGGTCAGCGCAAGTACACAGCTTGCTAAAAGACGCAGCAGTGTCACGCTGCTTGGTGGCGAGCATCCGGCGCCGCGTCGCAGGACTCGAGGCCGACGGCACCTGCCCGTGGCGCATAGGATCCCCACCCCCCAGCATACGGATCTGCTCGGCACTGTGGTGCCCAGCAGCAGGCCACCCGCCTCACAGTAGAACGTACGATATCTATCCTTACCGGACGCGCCGACTGTCGTAGCCTGCGTCTACGATGAGCGACTACTTGTACGTGAGGCTTCGACCCGGGGGGAGCCCCATGATCGGGAACCTGGCTGCGGCGCGCCTGCGACGACGCTTGAAATGGGGCCCATAGCATCTTTCGTACAGTGGGATAAGTCTCGTCACGTCGGGCCACTGCTCGTAGACATGTAGTGAGGGCAAGGGTTTCGGAACCTAGAAAGGAGATGATTAAGATTCCTCCGCGCATGGTCCCACCCAAGACACCAGAAGAGATAGACGCCGCAGAGCGCCAGATCGTGGAGCTAACTAAGCGGATTGAGTTCTACATAACCGAATATTCTGTCGAGATACTTGCCCTCAAGGTTCGAGACGGGACTTATGTGGTGCCCGATTATCAGAGAAACTTCACTTGGGAAGCGCGGCGTAAGTGGAAATTCATTGAGTCGGTAATCATGGGCCTTCCGATTCCCTTTCTGTTTTTTTGGGAGATGCCGGATGGAAGGCTTGAGATCGTTGACGGCTCTCAGCGACTGCGTACTTTTGAAGAGTTTGTACTGGGTGATCTGCGCCTGGGTGAACTCGACCAACTGACGGACTTGTCGGGATTCACCTTCAAGGATCTGCCGCGGTCGCGGCAACTCAAAGTTATGAACCGATCCATTCGTGGGATTGTTCTAAATGAGCATGCAGACGACGCAGCCCGTCTAGATATGTTTGAAAGAATTAATACCGGAAGCAAGATACCGCGACCTTCTGAAGTAAGACGCGGCGCGCTGGCAGGACCCTTCCTGGACTTGGTAATAGAACTCGCTCAATGGCCGCTCTTCGTTGACCTCGCCCCAATGTCTAAGTCTCAGAGAGACGAGCGTCAGGCCGAGGAGCTCGTTACGCGATTCTTTGCCTACGGTGATGGCTTGGAGGACTACCGCGATCGGCCGTCGGAGTTCATCTTCAACTATTCTAAAATGATGAATAGCGCCTTCGAGCAGCATCCCCTCGAGGTGAATGCTTATCGAGAGCTATTCATGGGCTCTTCTGCCGTTCCCGTGATGGGGTGTTCGCGTTGATGCCCGGCGTGTCGTTCTAAAGCGGACACGCCGTCCCCGGCTAGCGTGCTGGCTTGTCGAGAGTCAGTTACGCAGAGCAGCCAGGGGACGGCGTGCGGAAATCAAAGCTATGGAAGAAACTGCTGGGTGTCGAGCAAGTCGTGCTCGAGGACGTTGATGTTGCCGAGGCACCGGACGGGTCGGAGATCGCGGTGGTGCGGCTGCGCCCTGACCGGGGGCACCGGCTGCGCTGCCCGGGATGCGGGAGGAAGTGCCGGTTCTATGACGCCGGGGAGGGCCGGCGGCGGTGGCGGGCGCTGGACCTGGGCGTCATGCGCTGTTTCCTGGAGGCGGATGCGCCCCGCGTGAGGTGCCCGCGGCACGGGGTGCTGACTGCCGCGGTTCCGTGGGCGGGGCCGGGAGCACGTTTCACTATCGCATTCGAGGAGCACGCGGCGTGGCTGTGCGCGCAGATGCCGTGGAGCAAGGCCGCGAGGCTGCTGCGGACCACATGGCGGTCGCTGCAGTCGATCGCGGAGCGGGTGGTCAGCGGCCTGCGGGGCGGGAAGGACCGGCTGGACGGCGTGCGGCGGATCGGGATCGATGAGAAGGCCTGGCGCAAGGGGCACCGCTACATCACCGTGGTCACCGATCATGATGCGGGCCGGATCATCTGGGCCGCGGAAGGCCGGAACAAGGAAACCCTGGCGAAGTTCTTCGATGACCTCGGCGAAGAGCGGGCGGGGCTGCTGACGCACGTGTCCGCCGACGGCGCGGACTGGATCCACGGCGTGGTTCACGAGAAGGCACCGCAGGCGCTGATCTGCCTGGACGCGTTCCACGTCGTCAAATGGGCCGGGGAGAAGCTGGACGAACTGCGCCGCCGGCTGGCCGGCGAACTCCGCGCGGCCGGCAAGGCAGACGAGGCAGCCTCCCTCGGCAAGGGCATGTGGGCGCTGCGCAAGAACCCCGGCGGCCTCAGCGGCGGCCAGCGCACCGCCCTGGCGCAAATCGCCGCCGACAACAAGCAGCTGTACAAGGCGTACCTGATGAAAGAACAGCTCCGCGAAGTGTTCAAGGCAAAGGGTGAGCACGGGAAGGCGCTGCTGGCCGGGCTTATGGCCTGGTGCCAGCGCTGCCGGATCCCCGAGTTCACCGCCCTCGCCAAGACCCTGAAACGATTCCGCCAGCTGATCTGGAACACCCTGGATCACGCCGTCAGCAACGGCCGCGCCGAGGCGATCAACACCCAGCTCGCGGCACTCACCGCCCGGGCCAGGGGCTTCCACAGCGCAGACGCGTTCATCGCCATGGCCGAACTCACCTGCGGCGGCCTATGCCCGGATCTGCCCGGACGATAACAGAAAGCAATGATCACGGGAACGGCAGGAGAGCCTATTCATGGACACTATGCGTTTTGTGAGCAGGGTGTTTCCGTATGGCTTCCGGAAAACTCCGCAAGGAAACGCGACGCCTCGTGCCCGCTTCGAAGCCATCGCTATAGGATCCCGTGCGGCACTGTCGATCCGTCCAGAACTAGCCCATCTTCCCGCTGAGGTCATTGATGTAAAGACATGGATCGACAGCCCTGAATTCGTACGAGTTACTGGTTCTGACGGCGCAAATGCCGTGGCGCGGCTTCGTGGCCGTATTAGTTTTGTCGAAGAGAAGCTTGTAACACCATGACGACCTCAGATCTTACCGAATTTTTCAATGAGAGGTTCGGTGAAATCGAATCATACATTGAGTTCCTGCAGACCGTTGAAGATGCTGTTCGAGTTGGTCCCCCGCGTATCGCGGGCTCCAGCACAGTCATTACTGCGTCACAGCAAAAGATCCTATATTCGAGCGTCTACCTGCAGCTGTACAACTTGGTTGAGGCAACTGTATCTAGATGCATCAGCGAAGTCAGCGATGCAGCTATTTCGCATCCGAAAGGGTGGCGTGTAGATGATCTGATCGCTGAACTTAGGAGGGAATGGGTACGTGCCATAGCACGCACCCATGAAGCACTAACCCCAGATAAGCGCCTGAATGATGCTGTGGCTATGTGTGATCACGTAATTGCGCGATTGCCCATAGCTGAGCTGAAGATAGATACCGGAGGCGGGGGAAACTGGGATGACGAGGAGATATATAGGATAAGTGATCGTTTGGGCTGTGAGCTAAAAATCACGGAAATGACTAATGCTCGCGTAAAGCGCCCGCTTCGGAACGACCTAGGTGCTATGAAACTCGTCAGGGTACGTAGAAACCATCTTGCTCACGGTCAGCTATCGTTCGTTGAGTGTGCGGAGGGCGTACTCGTTGACGAGCTCCGCCAAGTCACGGATGCGACTGGTGCGTATCTGCGTGAAGCGATTGTATGCTTCGCATCCTACATAGATCTGTGCGCTTACGTTCTGCCTGATCGCAGGCCCCGGGGCGCCGCATGAACGACGAGTCACGAACGCCTTCTATAACCGCAGTAGATCTTTTTTGCGGGGTTGGTGGGCTAACTCACGGGTTGGCGCTCGGGGGTATTCGTGTCCTAGTGGGTTACGATATCGACCCAGCCTGTAGGTTTCCTTACGAGGCTAATAACTCGGCGACGTTCGTGCAGCGTGATGTTAGCGAACTTACGGGTGATGAGATCCGAGTCTCCTTCGGAGAAGAAAAGCTGACGCTCCTTGCAGGGTGTGCGCCCTGTCAACCCTTCTCCACGTATGCCCGAAAGGGTCGAAGTAAGAAGGGTGCACTTGATTGGCAACTTGTATCAAAATTTGGTCGACTAGTGGCAGAAGTACAGCCGGATCTTGTGACGATGGAGAACGTGTCTCAACTGGCTGATCACAGCGTGTTCAACGAGTTTATTGGCCAACTGTCTGGCTACAGCGTTCGATGGTCGATTGTTGAGTGTGCTAACTACGGAGTTCCTCAGTCTCGGCGTCAACTCGTTCTCCTTGCTTCTCGTCTTGGTGGAAGCGGTTTGGAAATGCCCAGTGCGCAGAAGGACTTGAGAACGGTACGAGACACCATCTCCGATCTTCCGGAGATCAAGGCAGGCGAACAGCATCCGAATGACCCCCTGCATGTCGCCTCGTCTCTTAGCCCTCTAAATTTGAAGCGCATAAAGGCATCTGTCCCAGGGGGAACCTGGCGAGATTGGGATTCTGCGCTAAGGGCCCGATGCCATAATAAAGATACAGGTGCAACCTACCCGAGTGTTTACGGTCGTATGGAGTGGGACAAGATTGCCCCAACTATAACCACTCAATCCTTTGGATACGGTAATGGTCGCTTTGGACACCCAGAGCAGGATCGGGCCATCTCGCTCAGAGAATCTGCTATGCTCCAGACTTTCCCACGCGACTACAAGTTCACTTCTCAAAGTGAGCGAGTTACTTTTAGTAAACTGGGCAGACTGATTGGAAACGCTGTCCCTGTCACGATCGGGGAAGTGATAGCTCAGGTTCTTCTTGATCATGTTCAAATCTCTCGGCAAGACGTGTCGTTAAGAGAAGGTTGCAGCGAGCCGTTGGGAGGCGTCGCTCGTTAGGGTCAGTCGCAGGCTAAAATGAGTCCGATTGTACCCAGACGCTTTCAAAGCTCTTGAGGTACGATTCAAAGATCTCTTCGCCTATGATTTCGTGGAGGCGAAGGATCGGAGTGCGTGAGCTCATGAAGCCGTGAACTCGCGGATTGACTAGGCACTCTTCGTCTGATCGATACATGTAGCTGCTCGGTTCTACACGGTACGTCCGAAGTTCCACATCACCGTGTTGGCGTAATTTTTCGTAGTGCACTAGTGCACCTTTTGCACGTGCGGCAACCTCAGCTGAGGTGTTTGCGCCGCTATGATCTCGTGCCTGTGGGGCGCGCAGGCAAATCCGCTCTTTGACCCCAGCCGCTGCACGGTTGGCCAGCATGGCCATCGCTTCTGGATCGGCGGCGAGGAAGAGTGCGCTACTGGCAAGGATGTCGATCCGTTTTCGGGCATGGCTGAACAGGCGGAGCCAGGTCTCACTCGGTATGTCGTCGCGGTGGGGATAGATGGCCTGGATCTCCTGAGGCCACGGTCGCGACGCCGCGAGCTGTGGCCAGAGGTCGGCTTCGTCTAATCTGAGCGTGGCCGCGAGGAGCCAACGGTGGCGCGGATACGGGACGCGGCCTTCTAGCCAACGGCGGACGGTCTTGGGATCGACCTCCAGGCGCGCGGCCACGTCTTCCTCGCTGAGTCGTGCTCGGAGGAGTGCGCGGCGCAAGGGCTCGTTCATGCTGGGTGCCTCCAGTAGCCGAGGTCAACTCCGACTCTAGTTCAAGACGTCCCTAGTCGTCCCTTCGTGCGGTACAGAAGTTCCTCGGCTCCCGACAGCCTGGCCGTAGTCGTCCTCCGCCCCGATGAGCGGGTCCGGGGCGAGGGGCAATCTCGACAGGGATGGGAGTCAGACCAATGACCAGCGGGATGAGCCCGGCTGACGAAATGCGGATCAAGCATGAGGACCTGGTCGCGCTGCGCGCCGATTTCCCGGGGTTCAAAATCTGGGAGGAGTGCCTTCCCGGGCGATCCCGTTACGTGGCCCGGAGCCTGCGCGAAGGTGTACGGCCTCACACGGTCGTAACCCCTGATCTGGGCGAGCTTCGGGCCGCTTTGGAAGCCGTGGCACCGGCCCGGGTGGTGCCGTTTTCGACGTCTCAGCCGAACATCGCCCGGATGTATGACTACTGGCTCCAAGGCAAAGATCACTACCCGGCTGACCGGGCCGCCGCCCTGGCCGTGATGGAGAAGTTCCCTGAGGTGTCCGCCATCGCGCAGGCCAACAGGTCGTTCCTAGTGCGCGCCGTGAGGCACGTGGCCAGGCAGGGCGTCACTCAGTTTATCGATTTCGGAGCAGACTTGCCGACCAGCCCGAACACGCACGAGGTCGCCCGAGAGGTCGCCCCGAATGCCCGGGTGAGTTACGTGGACAACGACCAGCTCGTCCTCGCGCACGCGCGAGCGCTGCTTGAGGTCGATGACCACGTGACGGTCACGGCCGGGGATCTCCGCGCCCCCGGAGCCGCCTTAGCCGATCCGGCAATCGCTAGCCTCATGGACGCCACCATGCCGGTGTGTGTGCTGCTGGTGTCGGTCCTGCACTTCCTGCCCCCAGTCGAGGCGGACGCGGCGGTGGCCGCGGTGCGCCGGTGGATGGCGCCTGGCAGTTACCTGGTGATCTCGGCAGGCACGTCGACCGGCACTGATCCGGAACTGATCACGTCGCTTCGGGACGCCTACGCCGGGACGGCTCCCGTGTCCAGCCGGACGGCGGAGGAGATCGCGGCCTGGTTCGACAGGTTCACCCTGGCCCGGCCTGGGCTGACCGACGTCCGGGACTGGCGGCGCAGCGGCCCGCGACCCGCCCCCTTCACCGGCCCGCAGAAGGCGCGATTCCTCGCCGGCGTCGCGCGCAAGGTCCCCGGAACCGATGGCTGGGTCGCATGACTCCCGGAGGGGCACTGTGCGGCCTGCTCAGTGCACTGACTGAGTACGGCATCACGGCCCGGAGCATGACCATGACCCGCCTGGGCGGAACGCTCTTCCCTGACCGGGGCCACCCGATCGGCTACCAGGCCGGATTTTTCTGGTGGCGCGCGGGCCTGTCCGCGACCGGACGTCCCCTGTATGCCATTCACCCCGCCACCGACACCCACGGCGCGGCGCGGCGGCTCAGCCAGATAGACGTGGACTGGGACACCCTGCGCCAGGCCCTGGAAGACGCCATCACCACCCGGGCCCAATCCGCCGCCCAGCCCTGCCAGGCATGCATGGCCTACCCGGCACTCCTGTGCCCGCTCCACGCAGCCGAGCTGGACTGGGTATCGCTGTACCGGGCGCTGGCACAGGACCTCGGCATTGTCCTGACACAGGCCAGGGATCCGGACACGGCTGGGACGTCCCGGCAGGGACGTCTCTAGCGCCGGGACGTCTCTAGACGGCCCGCCAGGTCCGTGAACGTCCGGCGTGTTCGGCCTAGCGTCGGGTCATGAACCTAGCCGACTGGGCCGAAGACACCGCCCGCACGCTCCTGCACGAACCGCTGCCCCGCCGCTGGGCCCATTCCCAGGGAGTCGCCGCCCAGGCCCGCACACTCGCCCCGATCCTGGGCCCGGACGCGCGCCTGCTGACCGCCGCGGCGTTCCTGCACGACATCGGCTACGCCCCCGATCTACACGACACCGGCTTTCATCCGCTCGACGGGGCCCGCTACCTCAACGACACCGCGCAGGCCAGCGACATGCTCAGCCGCCTGGTTGCCCACCACTCTTGCGCCTTCATCGAAGCCGACGAACGCGGCCTGGCCGCCCAGCTGGCCGCCGAGTACGAAATGCCGCCCGGGGACCTGTCGGACGCTCTGATCTACTGCGACATGACCACTGGCCCGGACGGCCGGCATATCCCCGTGGCCCAGCGTCTGGCCGACATCCGCGCCCGCTATGGCCCCGATGATCCGGTCGGCCGGGCCATCGCGCGCTCGGCGCCGCTGCTCAACGGCGCGGTCCTGCGCGTTACCCGCAAGCTGACCGCGACCCAGCGGGTACGGGAACCGGAAGCCCCTTTAGCGCGGGTCCGTGTCCTGAGCCACAGCCGCGTTACTAGCCGATGTACGGCTGGGCGCGGTGCTCCAGGAAGTGCCCGACGCGCAGCTGCATCGAGTCATCCATCTGGTAGCCGCCGAGGTCATTCACCGCGACCCAGCGGACTTCGGACGTCTCACTGCTCGGCGTCGGCTGCCCGCCGGCCGCCTGCGCGGTCAGGACGACGGAGAACTCCTGCCGCACCTCGCCGTTGCTGGTGTAGAGAAGCACGTGCCCGGGGTCGGTGTAGATCCCGATCAGGCCGGTGATCTCGCAGTCGATGCCGCTTTCTTCTTTGGTCTCGCGGATCGCGGCCTGGGCGAGCGACTCGCCAAGATCCACCGCGCCGCCGGGCAGCGCCCAGTTCTCGTTATCGGAGCGGCGGATCAGCAGCAGCTCGCCCGCGTCGTTGGTGACCGCGATGTTGACCGAGGGGACGATGCTGTTCGCGGGCGGCGCGTCCGGGTCATGGTGGTAGTCGATCCTGCGCGCCATCACGCCTCCGGAACCGGGGTGCCGACTTCCCACACCCGCTCGAAACTCTCCAGGTACGTCGACGCGATCTCCCCGCCGGCCACCTTCCGCAGATGCCACACCGGCGCGCGGGCCGCGGGCATCCCGTAGATGTGCGTGTTGACCAGGAGCTGGTCATCGCCACGGTAGATCGAGTTGTAGAGGACCGTGTTGTGGAACCGGAACTCCGCACCCGCGCTCCGCAACGGCCGGTACAGGACGAGCGCGTTGCGGACCTTCATCGCCATCGAGTCCGGCACGCCCTCATCGATGCCGCGCTGCGCCACCTGCGGGCTATCCGGGTCACCCAGCAGCACCCGCACCCGCACGCCGGCACGTGCCTTGTCCACGATGGTGTTCTGCACCGTCGCGTCCTCGGCCAGGAACAGGCCCGCGTACACCAGAACGCCGATCTCCTGCTCCGCAGTCCCGAACAGCCGTCCCAGGATGTCCCGCGGCACGTCCGAGCGGTGCGGGTAGATGGACAGCACCTCGCTCTCCGACGCCGCAGTGACCTGATCTCGTGACAGCGCCTCGGGCCACAGGTAGACCTCATCCACGCCCAACCGGGATGCCACCTCGTACCGGTGACGGCGGTAGGGGACCCGGCCGCTGATCCACCGCTCCACCGTCTTCTGGTCCACGCCAAGTTGCCCGCCGAGCGAGGCGGGGGTCAGGCCGCACTGAAGCAGCACGGCGCGCAACCGTTCGTTCGGCATGCACCCAACCGAGGGACGCGAGGACGTCAGGGACGGCAACACCTTAGTCAGGACGTCTTCAACCCGTCCACCCACGCAGTGACGGCGTCCGCACCCTCCGTCGCACCCTTCTGGCTATGGCTACCACGCTGATCTGCCTGGCCCTTATCCCGCTCATCGCTTTCGTGATCCCGCGGCTCTCCCCGGCTCTCAGGTTTGGGTTGTTACTCGTTTCTGCGGCGTGCCGGTCCAAAGCGGGCGGCCCGTTGCCCGGTAGCGTCCCGTGCCGGATGGTGACGGTACGCGACAGCCAGGGGGCGGGACGTTGGCCGGGTCGGTGTGGGATGAGGTGCTCGACACTGAGCATGCGGTCGTGATCAGGACGTATATCGAGCACTGGCCGCGGAAGGGCCGTGCGCCGGAGAAGGTGCTGGTCATCGTGGTGGAGCCGGATAAGGAGACGCGGTTCCGCTGCCCGGAGTGCGGTGCGCGCGGTAAGCCTGCCGAGTACGACGTGGTGCGGTGGCGGACGCTTGATGTGCACGGCAAGCGGGCGTTCCTGGAGTCGCGGCTGCCGCGGATCATCTGCGGCCAGCACGGCAAGATCACTGCAGCGGTGCCGTGGGCGCGGCACGACGACCGATTCAGCAGGCCGTTTGAGGAGTTCGCGGCGTGGAAGGCGGCGCACATGCCGTGGACCCGCGCCGCGGCGGAGCTGCGCATCACCTGGGAGGCGCTGGCGAACGTCACCGCCCGCGTGAGCGCGGACGCGTCCGCGGGGCTGGACCGGCTGGACGGGCTGCGGCGGATCGGGATCGATGAGAAGTCCTGGGGCAAGGGGCAGGGCAAGTACCTGGTCATCGTCACCGATCACGATGCCGGGCGGGTGGCGTGGACCGGTGAGGGCCGCTGCCAGGCCACCGTGAGGGCGTTCTTCGATGACCTCGGGCCGGAGCGGGCGAAGCTGCTGACGCATGTGTCCGCGGACGGGGCGGAGTGGATCCACCCCGTCGTGCGTGAGAAGGCCCCGCAGGCGCAGCTGTGCCTGGACGCGTTCCACGTCGTCAAGTGGGCCGGGGAGAAGGTGGACGAGCTGCGCCGCCGCACCGCCGCAGAGCTGCGCGCCGCCGGGCGCGGCGGCGAGGCCGCCACCCTCGGCTCCGGCATGTGGGCACTGCGCAAGGACCAGCAGAAGCTGACCCCGGGCCAGCGGGGCACCCTCGCCCAGATCGCCGTCACGAACAAGCCGCTGTACAAGGGGTACCTGATCAAAGAGCAGATCCGCGAGGCGTTCAAGGTCAAAGGTGAGGACGGCAAGAAGCTCATGCGCGGGGTGACCGCCTGGGCGCACCGCTGCCGCATCCCCGAGTTCACCAGGCTTGCCAAGACCCTGTCCCGCTACAAGGCCCCCATCGAGGCCACCCTCGGCGGCGGGCCCTCAAACGGCCGCGCCGAAGCGCTGAATTCCCAGGTCAATGCCCTCATCACCCGGGCACGGGGCTTCCGCAGCGCCACCGCCCTGATACACATGATCCTCTTCGTCCACGGTGGCATCTGCCCCGATTCACCCTACGCATGAACCATCAGCCGATACCTGAGACCAGCGGAGAGCCGATCCCGCTCGCGGTGCTGAGCGCCGGAATCCGGCGCCAGCAACGCGCCCGCTGCCTCATCTGCGAGCCGCCCGACATTACCGCCGCCCTGGCGCGCAGGCTCATCGGTCTCTCGGTCTCGCGGCCATTCCCGGGCGAATGCCCGACCGCCTGGGCCCACCCGGACAACGACGAGTCCTGGTCCGACCTGGACGACGACGAAACGGCGGTGAGGTAACTGATGCGCCTCATCAAGACCGATTTCCCGAATCGCCACTGCGCAGTGCGGTGCGCTCGTGGAGCCCGGGATGCGGCGCTGCCGCAAGTGCCGCGCCCGCTCCCGCTGGTACCGCCACAAGGCGCACCGCGCCCGCCGGGGCATCCGCCGCCGGCGCCGCACTGGAACCGCACCGAGAGGACGGTGAGGCGCCCGTGACCGTCTCGATTCCCCTTGTGGCCGTGCTCGGCGTGGCGGTGTTCCTGGCCTGGCGGTACATGGGCCTGCGTGTCTGGCAAGTGATCGTGTGCCTGCTGTTCGGGTTCTTCCTCGCCGCGACCACCGCCGCCCCCGAGATCCACCACCTGGTGACCGCCATCGTCCGGCTCTTCACCGGAACCAGATCATGACCCCGATGCCAAGGAGTGATGCCTAGTGCCCCACGCCCGCCCTGCCCATGCCAACGACCTAGCTGGAGATCACCACCAGAAACCGCATCGCACGTCATGTCGATCGATGGATTCTCGCTCGTCTTCCCCACCCTGGCCAGTTTCTGGCGCCAGATTGACAACGCCCTGGCCGACGCTCTCGCCCTGGCCGACGAAATTGACCAGCCTCCGCATCGAACTGGCCCAGCTCGGCCTTGATCGCGCGAATCTCGCCGCCGCCGGCCGCGCCACGATCGCCGCCTATCTGGGACGGCGAATCCCGACCCCTTGAGCTATTTGCGCGACGAGCTGCATGCTCAGGGCTTCTACCGGCGGGGTGACTCATGACGAACCCCCGCAGGATGCGCCGCACCGCCCGGAAAATGCGCCGCTACGGCATGCAGCCCATGGTCGTCATGAACGCCGGCGACCCGCTGCCCGACCTCGTCATCGTCACCCTCGCACGCTTCATGTGGCGCTACCGCTCCGAACTCGCCCCGCTCACCACCGCAGGCCTGACCTGGGTCGCCGCCTGGATCTGCCACGCAACCCACACCGCGTGGTGGCCAATCGTGGCCGGCACTGCCGCCGTCCTCGCGGATGGTCGGCATTACGGGGAAACGCCTCGGCCTGGCCACCCGGGCCGAACGCGTCTACGCCATGGCCGTTATCGCGGCCGTGGGTGGATGGCTGGCCGCTGCCACCGTGGTCGGCCCAGCGCATGCACCGCTGCCGCGCGTTCTGCTCGTCGCCGCACTTGTACTCGCGGTGCCCTGGTGGGCGCACCGCCGGCGCCGCGCCAAGGTCCGTGTCGAACGCCTCCTGGCTGCCTGGCCCGAGATCGCCCCGGCGGTCGGCCTGGCCGGATCGCGGGTCATGTCCGCCGTGGTGGACCTGTGGGGCTGGCGGGCCCGCTTCGCGCCTCGCCCGCGGCCAGACCATCACCGACGTCATCGCCAAGCTTCCCGCCATCGAGTCCGGGCTGGGCACCTTCCGCGGCGCTGCCCGCGTCTACCCCACCCCGGACGACCTGGCCAACCGGTTCGAGCTGCGGGTGCTGGACAAGGACCCGCACGCCGACGCGATCACCTGGCCCGGCCCGTCCGTCGCGTCCATCACCGAACCCATCGACCTCGGCCCGTTCGAGGACGCCATGCCCGCCACGCGTCCTCCTGCTGCGCCGGCACGCCCTGTTCGGCGGCGCGACCGGATCAGGCAAGTCCGGCGGCCTCAACGTCCTCATGGGCAACCTCACCGCCTGCACCGACGTCGTCATCTGGGCCATCGACCTCAAACGCGGCATGGAACTCGGCCCCTGGGCCTCGTGCCTCGGCCGCCTGGCCACCACCCCCGCCGAAGCCCGCGCCCTGCTCGCCGATGCGGTGGCCATCCTCGAAGCCCGCGCCGGCATACCTCGCCGCCACTGGCCAGCGCGTCTGGGAACCATCCCCGGACATGCCCGCGCTGATCATCATCATTGATGAGTACGCGGAGCTGGTGGAGTCCGCTCCCGAGGCCACCGGGGACGCCGACTCGATCGCCCGCCGCGGCCGGGCCGTCGCCGTCACCCTCATCGCCGCCACCCAGCGCCCGACGCAGAAGGCCATGGGCCAGGGCGCGCTCCGCTCCCAGATGGACGTGCGGATCTGCTTCCGCGTCCGCGAACGCAAGGACGTCGACCTCGTCCTCGGCCAGGGCATGCTCACCGCCGGCTGGCACGCCCACAAACTCAACGCGCCCGGCAAGTTCCTCATCTCCGCACCTGAACACGACACGCCTCGGCGCGCCCGCGCCTACCTCCTCACCGACCAGGCCGTCACCGACACCGCCACCTGGCACGCCACCCTGCGCCCGCAACTCGATGAGATCTCGGAACGAGCCCTTGAGGAACGCGCCCAGCCGAACCCAGACCGCCCAGCCCAGGAGCGCGCCGCAGATCACACGGGACCGGACGGGAATCGCCCAGCGAGCACCCGGGACGCGGCGGGGGCGATGCTATGGGCTGCGCTGTCCATGGCCGACGAAGACGGCATCTCCGTACCGGAGCTGATGGACGCCACCGGACATGGGCCGGCGGTGGGTGTACTACCGGCTCCGCGAACTCGCCGACGCGGGCCGGATCATCCAGACCCCATCCGGCAACTGGCGGACCGCCGACCAGAACGGTGACGACCAGTGACCGCCGCTGATCTTGTGCACGTGCACGCCTCACGCGTGTCTGCACATATAGCCGCCATAGACGCCGTGCACGTGCACGCAAACTCATCACTCACGGCTACCAGGAAACGATCCACGAGCCGCAACGGAGAGAGGTAGGTGGTCACCACGATCTACTGGAGCAATCCGACCGCAACGCTGTATGCAGGCGACGCGCGAGACGTGCTCGCCGCGATGCCCGAAGGGTCGGCCGACTGCATCGTCACCAGCCCGCCCTACTGGGCCAAGCGCGACTACGGAGTCGCCGGCCAATACGGCTGCGAACCCGACCCGGCCGGCTATGTCGCCACGTTGCGCGCCCTGTTCCGCGAGGCGCGGCGGGTCCTGGCCGACGACGGGACCTGCTGGCTCAACCTCGGCGACTCCTACTCAGCCGGCAGCGCGATCGCCGAGCGGCAAGCACGCCTACATCGGGTCCGGGCTGATGGGGCGGCACACTCCCGGCATGGAAACCAAGAACCTGCTCGGCCTGCCCTGGCGGGTCGCCCTCGCCCTTCAGGACGACGGATGGATCATCCGCAACGCCATCGTCTGGCACAAGCCCAACGCGATGCCTGAGTCCGTCCGCGACCGGCTTAACTGCCGGTACGAACTCGTCTTCCTGCTCGTCAAATCCCGCCACTACTGGTTCGACCTCGACCCCATCCGCGTGCCACTCGCCACCACTCGGCCGCCTGCGCGGTGCCGCCCACCACGCGGTCGCGTCGGCGGTAATGGCGCGCGTCCACCCGCCGGAGCACCGTCGGGCCGTCGGCGCCCTGGCGGTGCGCATCCGCCCAAGTACGGCGCCCATAGCCGGCAGGTCGTCGCCGCGCGACGGTATGGCCTGGGTGGCGGGTATGCCGCGCACCCGCAGGGTCGCAATCCTGGCGACGTCTGGTCCATCCCCACCCGTCCGTACCGGGGCCCGCACTTCGCCGCATACCCGATCGAGCTGCCGACCCGCTGCATCAAGGCAGGCTGTAAGCCGGGCGGCATGGTCCTCGACCCGTTCTGCGGCACCGGCACCACCGGCATTGCCGCCCTCGCTCTCGGACGGCAGTTCACCGGCATCGAACTCAATCCCGCCTTTGCCGCCCTGGCCGCCGAACGGCTCCGGCATGCCGCCCAACCCGAGCCGGACGGCACCGAAGGCGGCCGCGCCATGACCGACACAACGGAGCCGCCCGGCAGCGGCACGGCAAGAAAGCCTGTCACCGCAAGGCGACAAACCCCCTGCTCGCACCCTCCCAAATCGCGACCCGGCACGTACCCTCGCAGGCCCGGCGCAGGGCCGGGCCGACCACGCCGGACGCACCGTCACGGCACCAGCCGAAGACCCGTCCGCGTGATCCTGCCGGAAGAGCCACCCACGCTCACCCCGGTCGCGGCCCGAGCCCTGCTCCGGATGCTCCTCAAGGCCCACGCAGAAACCGACCGGCCCGCCAGCGGAAGGAGAACCGGCCATGACAGACACTACGCGGCTAGCGTTCTGGGGGCGGGTGTCCACCGAGGACAACCAGGACCCCGAGTCCTCCCGCGGCTGGCAGCTCACCCGCGCCCGACCCTGATCGAGCCGCGCGGCGGGCAGATCGTCGCCGAGTACTTCGACATCGACAAGTCCCGCTCGATCCCGCCGGCAGCGCCGCCCGCGAGCCGCCGGCTCCTCGCCGCACTGGCCGACCCCAACCGCGGATTCGAGGCTGTCGTGGTGGGGGAGCCGCAACGGGCGTTCTACGGCAACCAGTTCGGCAACACCTTCCCGGTCTTCGCCCACTACGGCGTGCCGCTCTGGGTGCCCGAGGTCGGCGGCCCGATCGACCCGGACAACGAGGCCCACGACCTGATCATGTCGGTGTTCGGCGGGGTCTCGAAAGGCGAGCGGAACCGGATCAAGATCCGGGTCAGAACCGCCATGGCCGCCCAGGCCCACACTCGAAGGCCGCTTCCTCGGCGGCCGGCCGCCCTACGGATACAAGCTGATCGACGCCGGCCCGCACCCCAATCCAGCCAAGGCCGCCGACGGCAAGCGACTGCACGCCTCGCACCCGACGACCCAGCCGCCGGCGTGGTCGAGCGGATCTTCGCCGAGTTCCTGGCCGGGCACGGGCTGCTACGCCATCGCCGAAGCGCCTGACCCGCGACGGCATCCCGTGCCCGTCCGCGCACGATCCGGGCCGCAACCCGCACCGCAGCGGCATCGCCTGGTCCAAGGGCGCCATCCGCGCCATCCTCACCAACCCCCGCTACACCGGTCGGCAGGTCTGGAACAAGCAGCGCAAAGACGAAGTGCTCATCGACGTCAACGACGTCGCCCTCGGCCACACCACCAAGATGCGCTGGAACGACGGCGACCAGTGGATCTGCTCCGACAAGGTCGTCCACCCGCCGCTGGTCGACGACGAGACCTTCGACGCAGTCCCAGCAGCTCGCTCGCCGGCCGGAGCGGCCGGCCAGCACCGCCACGGCCGCACCGGTCCGGGCCCGTACGCGCTGCGCGGCCTGCTGTACTGCGGGCTCTGCGACCGGCGGATGCAAGGCCAGCTGGCAACCACGATGCGTGCCCTTACTACCGGTGCACCTTCCCCACCGAGTACGCGCCTGGCCAACCACGTCCACCACCCCCGCAACGTCTACCTCCGCGAGGACGCCATCCTCGCCCGCCTCGACAGCTGGCTCTCCGGCAAGTTCGACCCCGGCACGCTCGCCGCAGACGATCGACGAGCTGACCGCACGCCCAGAACTGCCGCCCGCGACCGACCGACGGCCCTGACAGCGAGACCGCGGCGCGAGATCGCCGACTGCGATCGCAAGCTCGCCCGCGTACCGCGCCGCTCTCGATGCGGGCGCCGACCCCGCCGTTCGTCGCCGGCTGGATCGCCGAGATCCAGGCCGAGCGCGCCGCGGCCTCGCGCCGCAGCGCCAGCGCCCGGCACGCCACGGCCGCCGGATGACCGGCGAAGAGATCGCACGCCATCGTCACCGCGCTCGGCGACCTCCTGGCGTGTTCTCGCGACGCGGACCCGGCCGACAAGGCAGAGATCTACAGCCAGCTCGGCCTGCGGCTCACCTACCAGCCCGGACAGCGCAACGGTCCGGGCCGAAGCGCACGCTCGACCAGACTGCCCATGTGGGTATTCGGACAGTGTCCGAGGGGGGACTTGAACCCCCATGCCCCTTTCAGGGCACTAGCACCTCAAGCTAGCGCGTCTGCCTATTCCGCCACCCGGACGTATGCCAGACCACAGTACCGCCCGGTCGGCCGCCTCACGATAGCAAATCCTGCCGCGTCCGGCGAAGCAGCCGCCCGCCCCTCCAGGCTCCTCTCCCAGCCGGACTATCCCCCGGGCCCTACACGCCTGCCGCTAACCGCCTCGCCCCGCCACCCCAGCCCCGCCAAACCCCGGCCCCGCCAAGTGCGACCATGGGGTGATGACGCAGACTCCAGCCTCCTCCGGCCCCAACGACGTCACCGCCCAGGGTGAGGTCGCTGGCCTGTGTAGCGACCTGATCAGGATCGACACCTCCAACCGCGGCGACAACGCCGGGCCGGGGGAACGCCAGGCGGCCGAGCACGTGGCCGCGCTCCTCGCCGAGGTCGGCCTCGAGCCAACCGTGCTGGAGTCCGACCCCGGCCGGACCAGCGTGATCACCCGCATCGCGGGCGAGCACCCGGAGCGGCCTGCCCTGCTCATCCACGGCCACCTCGACGTGGTCCCGGCCGACGCGGCTGACTGGCGGGTTGACCCGTTCTCGGGCCAGATCGACGACCAGGCCGACGACGGCGGGGACGAAACGTGCGTCTGGGGCCGCGGCGCCGTGGACATGAAGGACATGGACGCGATGATCCTTTCCGTCGTCCGCCAACGGATGCGGGAAGGCCGCCGTCCGCCCCGTGATGTGGTCCTGGCGTTCCTGGCCGACGAGGAGGCAGGCGGCTCATACGGGGCGCGCTGGCTGGTGGACAACCATCCCGGCCTCTTCGAGGGCGTCACGGAGGCGGTCGGGGAGGTCGGCGGGTTCAGCGTCACCCTCGGCGGCCAGCGCCTTTACCTGGTCCAGACGGCCGAGAAGGGCATGGCCTGGCTCAGGCTGACCGCGCGCGGCACCGCCGGGCACGGCTCGATGCTGCAGCCCGATAACGCGGTCACCAAGCTGGCCGAGACCGTGGCCCGGATCGGGCGGCACGACTGGCCGGTCCGGCTTACCCCGGCGGTCGAGGCCTTCTTCGCCGAGGCCTGCGCCGCACTCGGGATCGAGTACGGGCCGGAGGCATACCGGCAGGTCATCGACAAGATCGGGTCGCTGTCCCGGCTCACCGGGGCCACCCTGCGCAACACCCTGAACCCGACCGTCCTCAAAGCCGGATACAAGGTCAACGTCGTCCCTCAGGCGGCCACCGCGGACGTGGACGGGCGCTTCCTGCCGGGATACGAGGACGAGTTCCTCGCGGAGGTGGACAGCCTCCTGGGCCCGGCTGTGCGCCGTGAGTTCATCCACCATGACATCGCCCTGGAGACCACGTTCGACGGCGATCTGTGCGACGCGATGACCGCCGCCCTGCTGGCCGAGGATCCGGGCGCCAAGGTCGTCCCCTACTGCCTCTCCGGCGGGACCGACGCCAAGTCCTTCAGCCGGCTGGGCATGCGCTGCTTCGGGTTCGCGCCGCTCCGGCTCCCGGCTGACCTGGACTTCTCCGGCATGTTCCACGGCGTTGACGAGCGCGTCCCGGTGTCCGCCCTCCAGTTCGGGACGCGGGTCCTGGACGGCTTCCTCGATCGCTGCTGACCGACTGCCGGCCCCGCAGCCCGGGGCCGGCCCCCGGGTACCCGGAAGCACTTTTCGCCGAATCGCCATATGCGTACACCCGGTAGTGTTATCGTGACGCATTGTGCGAGGCTGTCCACCCGGGGGAGCGGGACATCCGGCAAGCCCCGTCTGGCAGCCCGCACAGCACCGGTGACGGCGAGGATAGTCGCCTGTTGATCCGGAGCCGGAGAACGACCGGGGGCCGCGCGTGAAAACCAGCGTGATACGCAGGTTAGGACGCGACGCGGCCGGGCACCGCCGGCGCCCGGAGCTGCGGAAGATCGCTGTGACCGGCGTGGCTGCCCCGCCTAGGCGGCCACGGCCAGCGGAAGCTGCCCCCCGCAGTGCCCCCTGGCCGTGGCCGCCGCCGCTCCCCGGACGGAGGTGCGCCTCACGCAGGCAGAACGTCAAAACCGAGAACTTCAAGGTCCGCAACGAAGACCATTCCGCCTACCGCCGTTCGCCCGCCGGGGGACCCGGCGGACCGCCAGGGGAGGGCCCGGGGTGTTACTGCCTGCGGGCCGCCCATCGGCCGAGGTACGGGGGCACTGATGGGCAAGTGTTGGTCAAAGGGTCAGTACGGGGCGTATGATCGGCCGCCGCAGGGTGACCTTCCGGCTGCCGTCTGCATACAGGCTGAGTCTGGCCAGTTCCCACTCGCCATACTCGGCGTGGTCCGTCAGCAGACGCCGGGCGGCGTCCCGTGATGTTCCTCGCGGCAGGTACAGCACGAGGTAGGAGTACTCGGCCATCACCTCTTATTGTGCGCGGTGTACGCGGTGGTTCAATCGGCAGAGGCGAAATATTCTCCGGCCCGGCTGTCCTGGGGCACCCGGGGTGGGTAAGGGAACACCCACGCCGGCCCCCGGAGTTGAACAGAAGCAGGGCTGGGTTGGGCAGGCGGGCTCCGGCACGCACACTTGACCCGGGAGGCTTGGCAAGCCCCAGGGTTGGTCAGCAAGGTTCAGCAGGCGGAGTTGGCACGCTGAGGATTTCCGAAGCAGTATCGAGCAAGAGACAAGACCGGGCCGGGCACAGGCGCCGGGCTAGAAGGTGAATGCGTGGCAGCAAGGACACCTCCCGCCGCGAAGCGAGCGAGGGGCAAGGACAACGACGCGACCAACGGCGGGGGTACTCGCCTGGTGATCGTCGAGTCCCCGGCGAAGGCGCGGACCATCGCGGGTTACCTCGGCAAGGGGTACGTGGTGGAGTCCAGCATCGGGCACATCCGCGACATGCCGGACAAGGCTGCCGAGATCCCCGAGAAGTACCGCAAGGAGCCGTGGGCCCGGCTCGGAGTCAACGTCGACGATGACTTCGGCGCGCTGTACGTGGTGAACGCCGACAAGAAGTCCCAGGTCTCGAAGCTCAAGTCCCTGCTCAAGAACGCCGACGAGCTCTACCTCGCCACTGATGAGGACCGCGAGGGCGAGGCCATCGCCTGGCACCTCCTCGAGGAACTCAAGCCCAAGGTGCCGACCCGGCGGATGGTCTTCCACGAGATCACGCCGGAGGCCATCGCGCACGCGGTGGACAACCCCCGCGAGCTGAACACCGGGCTCGTCAACGCCTACCAGACCCGGCGGGTGCTGGACCGGCTGTACGGCTATGAGGTCTCGCCGGTGCTGTGGAAGAAGGTCATGCCCCGGCTGTCGGCGGGACGGGTCCAGTCCGTGGCCACCCGGCTCGTGGTCGCCCGGGAACGCGAGCGGATCGCCTTCCGCGCCGCGCGTTACTGGGACCTCCAGGGGGTCTTTGCCCGGGCCGACGGCGCCGGAGACGAGGGTGCGTCCTCGTTCCCGGCCGGGCTGGTCGCGGTGGACGGGCGCCGGGTCGCCCAGGGCCGGGACTTCGCCCCGTCGGGTGAGCTGCGCAATAGTGACGCCCTGTACCTCGCCGGGACCTCGGCCGATGACGCTGAACCCGGCGCGTCGGCGATGCCACCGGGCGTGGTGCACCACATGTCCGCGGCCGATCTGCGGGACCGGCTCCAGGGCGCCGACTTCTCGGTCAAGACGGTCGAGCGCAAGCCGTACCGGCGCTCCCCGTACGCGCCGTTCCGCACCACCACCCTCCAGCAGGAGGCATCCCGCAAGCTCGGCTTCTCGGCCAAGTACACGATGTCGGTGGCGCAGCGGCTCTACGAGAACGGTCACATCACGTATATGCGGACCGACTCGACGACGCTGTCGCAGACCGCGATCGACGCCGCGCGGCGGCAGGCGCGGGAACTGTACGGCGCGGAGTACGTGCCGGACTCGCCGCGCGTCTACACCAGCAAGGTGAAGAACGCGCAGGAGGCGCACGAGGCGATCCGCCCGGCCGGTGACTCGTTCCGCACCCCGGCGCAGTCCCGGCTGTCCGGCGCCGAACTGCGCGTCTACGAGCTGATCTGGAAGCGCACGGTCGCCTCGCAGATGAAGGACGCCACCGGCGAGTCTGTGTCCGTGCGCGTGGCCGGCCGTTCGTCCGCCGGCGAGGAAGCCGAGTTCGGCGCTTCGGGCAAGATCATCGCCTTCCACGGCTTCCTGAAGGCCTACGTGGAGGACGCGGACGACGACGCCGACCGGGACGACCGGGAACGCCGCCTGCCCCCGCTGTCCGAGGGCGACGCGGTGAACGCGCTGGAGCTGGCCGCGTCCGAGCACGCCACCCGGCCGCCGGCCCGCTACACCGAGGCCACCCTGGTCAAGGAGCTGGAAGACCGGGAGATCGGCCGGCCCTCGACGTACGCGAACATCCTCGGCACGATCCTGGACCGCGGGTACGTGTTCAAGAAGGGCACCGCGCTGGTGCCCTCGTTCCTGGCCTTCGCCGTGATCACGCTGCTGGAGCGGCACTTCTCCCAGCTGGTGGACTACGACTTCACCGCGCGGATGGAGGACGCCCTCGACGCGATCGCCCGCGGCGAGGCGGCCCGGGTGCCCTGGCTGCGCCGGTTCTACTTCGGCACCGAGGCGGAGGAGGGGCTCAAGGAACTGGTCAGCGACCTGGGTGACATCGACGCGCGGGACGTCAGCTCGTTCCCGCTGGCCGGCACCGACATCGTCGTCCGGGTCGGCCGGTACGGGCCGTACCTGGAGCGTGGTGACCAGCGGGTGAACGTGCCCGAGGGCACGGCACCCGACGAGCTCACCCCGGAGAAGGCCGAGGAACTGTTCGCCCAGCCCAGCGGCGACTTCCCGCTCGGCACCGACCCGGGCACCGGGCGGGAGATCGTGGCCAAGGCGGGCCGGTTCGGCCCGTACGTGACCGAGATCCTGCCTGAGGGTGACAGCAGCAAGCCGCGCACCGCGTCGCTGCTCAAGTCGATGGCGCTGGACACCGTCACGCTGGAGGACGCGCTGCGGCTGCTCACGCTGCCGCGTACGATCGGCGAGCTCGACGGCGAGCCGATCACCGTGCAGAACGGCCGGTACGGGCCGTACGTGAAGAAGGGCACCGACAGCCGCTCGCTGGAGAGCGAGGAGCAGCTGTTCACGCTCACCCTGGCCGAGGCCAAGGAGCTGTTCGCGCAGCCGAAGGCGCGCGGCCGGGGCCGGGCGGCCAGCGCGCCGCCGTTGCGTGAGCTCGGCGAGGACCCGGCCAGTAAGCGCCCGATGGTCATCAAGGAAGGCCGCTGGGGCCCGTACGTGACCGACGGGGAGACCAACGCGTCGCTGCGCCAGGGTGACGCGGTCGAGTCGGTCACCCCGCAGCGCGCGGCGGAACTGCTGGCCGACCGGCGGTCGGCCGCCCCGTCAGGCCCGCGCCGCCGGACCGCGGCGAAGAAGCCGGCCGCCAAGAAACCGGCCCCGAAGAAGCCCAGCCGGGCCTAGCCGCGGCCTAGCCCGGACCCGGCCCGGCAGGCCGCGGCCCGGGAAGGCCGCACCTGCCGGACATTTCGCAAGCTTGCAGGCCACGCGAGCCCCTACGGTGTGGATACCCTGACCCAGTGAACTTCCGATCCCCTTCGCGTGAGCAGCGCAGCAGCGTCCTGTCCATCAGGCCGTTCCGGCGGCTGTGGATCGCGACCTCGCTGTCCAGCCTGGGGGATTGGCTGAGCCTGGTCGCGCTGGCCTCGCTCGCGGGGTCCCTGGCCGGGCCGGGCGCCGCCGCTCAGTACAGCGCTGTGGGCGGGGTCTGGCTGTCCTCGCTGCTCCCGGCCCTGGTGCTCGGCCCGCTGGCCGGCGCCGTCGCCGACCGGCTGGACCGCCGGATCAACATGATCGTGGGCGACGTGCTGCGCGCGGTCCTGTACCTGACCATCCCGCTGGACCTGTCGATCCACTTCGCTAACCCGCTGACCTGGGTCTACGTCGTGCAGTTCGTCGCGTCCTGCGTCTCGCTGTTCTGGACACCGGCCAAGGACGCCTCGATACCGAACCTGGTGCCCACGGACCGGCTGGAGGAGGCCAACCAGTACAGCCTGTTCACCACGTTCGGCACCGCCCCGATCGCGGGCATCGTGTTCACCCTGCTGTCCCTGGTCAGCCGGGCGCTCGAGGGCCTGTCGCACTACTTCACCACCAACCCGGTGAACCTGGCGCTGTACTTCAACACCGCGACGTTCGTGGTGTCTGCGCTGACCATCTACGCGCTGCGGGAGATCCCCAAGCGGCAGTTCAGCTCGCACATCTCGGCGCCCGCGGTGGCCAGGATCATCTGGGAGGGCTGGCGTTTCATCGGCCGCACCCCGGTGGTGCGTGGCCTGGTCATCGGCATGGTCGGGGCGTTCGCGGCCGGCGGCGTGGTGGTCGGGCTTGGCCAGCCGTACATCACGAACACGCTGCACGGCGGCAACGCAGGCTGGGGCGTCGTGTTCGCCGCGATCTTCGTGGGCCTGGCCGGCGGGATGTTCCTCGGCCTGCGCATCCTCAACGGGTTCAGCCGGCGGCGGCTGTTCGGGCTGAGCATCGTCAGCGCGGCCATCCCGCTCGCGCTCATCGCGCTGATCCCGAACCTCGTCGTCACCGTGGTGCTGGTCGTCCTGCTCGGCGCCTGCGCGGGGGTGGCCTACGTCACCGGCTACACGATCGTCGGTCTCGAGGTGGACGACGACACGCGGGGCCGCACGTTCGCGTTCCTCAACTCCGCCATCCGGGTCATCCTGTTCACGGTGATCGCGGTGGCCCCGTTCGTGGCCGCCGGGTTCACCGCGCTGATCCGCGGCGCGTCCGGGGCCGGCAGCCTGCGCATCGGCCACGTCAGCTACGAGGGGATCGGCTACAACGCCGTGATGCTGCTGGCGGCGGCAATCGCGGTGTGGGTCGGCGTGGTCTCCTACCGGCAGATGGACGACCGCAAGGGGGTACCGCTGCGCGACGACCTGGTGTCCGTGGTCCGCGGCGAGGAGTTCCAGCCGGTGCCCGGCCACGTCAACGGCTACGAGGCAGCGCCCGCCGTCCGGCACGGCGTGTTCATCGCGCTGGAGGGCGGTGAGGGGCCGGCAAGACCACGCAGGCCCGGCTGCTCGCGATCTGGCTGCGTGACCAGGGCTACGACGTGGTCACCACCCGGGAACCAGGCGCGACCAAGATCGGCATGCGGCTGCGCGCCGTGCTGCTGGACACCGCGCACACCGGCCTGTCGGCCCGGGCCGAGACCCTGCTCTACGCGGCGGACCGGGCCGAGCACGTCACCAGCGTGATCGTCCCCGCCTTGGAGCGCGGCGCGGTCGTGGTCACCGACCGGTACGTCGACTCCTCCCTGGCCTACCAGGGTGCGGGCCGGAACCAGCCCACGGGAGAGGTGGCGAGGCTGAACCAGTGGGCCACCGGCGGGCTGGTACCCGACCTCACCGTGCTGCTCGACATGCCACCCGCGAGCGGCCTCGGCCGCCGGGCCCGGTCGGCGGACCGGCTCGAGGCGGAACCGCTGGACTTCCACGAGCGGGTCCGCAGGGGCTTCCTCAACCTGGCCCGCGAGGCCCCCGAGCGTTACCTGGTGCTCGACGCGTCCCAGTCGCCGGAGGACGTGAGCCGCGCGATCCAGGAGCGGGTCCGTGACATGCTGCCCGACCCGATCCCGCCGATGGCCGAGGCGAACACGGGCAGTTTCCCGGCTATCGTCGATTGAGCCGGACAGTTTGAGAGCAAAAGAATTGACGGGGCGGCGGACGTGAACGGGGACACGGCGGTGGGCGGCGCGCCGGTCTTCGGTGACCTGGTCGGCCAGGAGCGGGTGGTCGCCCAGCTGGACGAGGCCGCAGCCGTCGCGGCCCGGCTGCTGCGCGGCGAGCACGTCCGGGGCATGACGCACGCCTGGCTGTTCACCGGGCCGCCGGGGTCGGGCCGGTCGGTGGCCGCGCGCGCGTTCGCGGCCGCGCTGCTGTGCCCGTACGGGGGCTGCGGGCAGTGCCCGAGCTGCCATCAGGTTCGTGCGGGCTCCCATCCCGACCTGCTGCTGGTCAAGCCGGAAGGGCTGTCCTACGGGGTCAGGCAGACCCGGGACCTGGTGCTGCGGGCCGCGGGTGCACCGTCGGGCGGCCGCTGGCAGGTGGTGGTGTTCGAGGATGCCGACCGCGCCACCGAGCAGGCGGCCAACGCCCTGCTCAAGGCGATCGAGGAACCGTCGCCGCGGACGGTCTGGCTGCTCTGCGCCCCCTCCGCGGAAGAGCTCGTCACGACGATCCGGTCCCGCTGCCGGCTGGTCACGCTGCGCACGCCGCCGCCGGAAGCGGTGGCGGAGGTGCTCGCCCGGCGCGACGGCGTTGACCCGGCCCGGGCCCTGGCCGCCGCCCGGGCCGCCCAGGGGCACGTGGGCCGGGCCAGGCGGCTGGCCACCGACCCCGAGGCGGCTCGGCGCCGGGCCGACGTGCTCCGCCTCCCGGCCCGGATCACCAGCCTGGGCACGGCGCTGAGCGCGGCCGCGGGCCTGGTGAAGGCGGCCGAGCAGGAAGCGGCCTCGGTCACCGAGGAGCTGAACACCCCGGAGCGGGACGCGCTGCGCAAGGCGTTCGGCGAAGGCTCGACCGGCAAGGGTGTGGCCAAGGCGGTCCGCGGCGCCGCGGGCGCCCTGAAGGACCTGGAGGACCGGCAGAAGTCCCGCGCCACCCGGCTGAAGCGGGACGCGCTGGACCGTGCGCTGCTCGACCTGGCCGCCTTCTACCGTGACGTCCTGGTGCTCCAGCTGGGCACCGACGTCGGCCTGGGCAGCGCGGGCCACGAAGAGGAGGTCCGGCGACTGGCGGCGGCCAGCGTCCCGGAGTCCACCGTGCGGCGGATGGAAGCGATCATGACCTGCCGGGAGCGCCTCGAAGTCAACGTGGCCCCTTTGCTCGCTGTCGAGGAGATGGCGCTGGCCCTCCTCCACGGCTAGCGCTAGCGGCCCCCTCGTCAATCAGTGCGGTGCATCGTGTGCGTCATGGCAACCACAATGCACCGCGCTGACGTGATCACCAGAATTCGCGGGCAACGGAACGGCGGTTCGCGCGTGCAATAGGTATGAGCTACCAGATCTGGGGGGCCGGGTTCGGCGATCCGGCCGCTGAGGGGCCACCGGGGGTGGTGGCCCCTGAGGTGGCTGAGGCTGACTTTGTGACCGGGTCAGGCGCCGGCGGGTCTGGTGGGGCTCCGGGGGCATCCCATGAGGCGGACGAGCCGGCCTACGGCGTGGCCGCGCTGTTCCGCGACCACCACGCCGAGCTGGTCCGGCTGGCGGTGCTCATGACCGGCGACCGGGCGTCCGCCGAGGACATCGTCCAGGATGTGTTCGCCCGGCTGTGCACCCGGGACTACCTGCCGGAAGCGAGCGGCGCGCTGGCCTACGCGAGGGCCGCCGTCCTCAACGGGTGCCGCAGCGCGCTGCGCCGCCGGGCCGTCGCGCGCCGCTCCGGGGGCGCGCGACGGCTCGGCGCGCTGGGGCCGGGACGGCTGGGGTCGCGGCGGCGGGGGTCGCGGTGGCGGGGGTCGCGGTGGTTTGGCTCGCGACGGCTGGGCCCGGGACCTCACCCAGGCATCTGCGGAGCACGAAGCGCTGCTCGCCGAGGACCGCAGGCAGGTGCTGGCCGCACTGGCCGGGCTGTCGCGGCGGCGCCGGGAGGTGCTGGTGCTCCGCTACTGGCTGGGGCTGCCCGAAGCGGAGATCGCCGCCGTGCTCGGGATCAGTCCCGGCACGGTCAAGTCCACCGCCGCGCGCGGGATCGCCGCTCTGGCGCATGAGCTCGGGGAGTCAGCATGAGCCGGACCGAAGAGCGGCTGGCCGACGCGCTCGTCGCGGCGGCCCGCGCCGTACCGGAGGCAACCCTCCGCCCGCTGGCCGTCCCGCCCGTCCGGCCACGCCGGGCCCCCTGGCTCACGCCGGTCGCGGCCGCGCTGGCCATCGCGCTGGTGGTGGGCCTCGGGTTCGCGGCCGGGATGCTGTTCACCGGTTCACGCCCGTCCGGCGGTCCGGCCGGCGGCCAGCGCCCGGTGCCCCGGTACTACGTGGTCGAGGGGCTCCAGGGTGGTCGTCCAGTGGTCCGGGCCACGGCCACCGGGAAGGTCACTGGCACGGTACCCGTGCCGAAGTCGGGCAGCCTCGGCTCGGACGACCTCGTGGCCAGCGGCCGTGGCGGGCAGTACTTCGTCGTGGCAGCCGCGCCGGGAATCCCGGGGGAGCGCCTCTTCCGTTTCCGGCTGACCAGCACGGGCCAGGTCACCGGCTTTGCCGCGCTGCCGGGCGGCACGGTCGGCAACCGCAACTGGACCGCCGACGCCATCGCCGCCTCACCTGACGGGTCACGGGTCGCCGTCTCCCTGTCCTGGGCGGGCCCAGTGTGCGGGAGCGGGCCCGGCGAGCCGGCCTGTCCTCACTTCAGCACGCGCCCCAGTTACATCGACATCATCGAGGTGGCGACAGGCACCCGGAGCGTATGGCGGGGCGGGACCAGTAACGCGTTTACCGTGTCCAGCCTGTCGTGGACGGCGCACGGCCGCCAGCTGGTCTACCTCGGGCAGTCGTGTGCACACTTCCAGCCGAACAGGGAGGTGTGCGCGTCGGGCGTCCGCACCGCACAGGTCCGCGCACTCAACCCGGCCGCGCGGGGCGGCCGGCTGAGACAGCGGCCCGGTCCTGCTCAAACAGTCTGCGGGGCTCCCCTACATCGTCCAGGCTCAGCTCAGCCCGGATGGCACGACGATCACCGCAGTGGTCCTGAGCGGCAGGAAGACAACTTCGCATGGTGTCAGCGATCTGCTGCCCCCCAACCTGTCCGTGATCCAGGTATCAAGGGCCTCCGGGCGACCACTGCGGGTGCTCTACCAGCGGTATCTGGGCCGGGTCACCAGGCTGAGTAGGCCCGACGTCCTGCAGCTCAGCCAGGACACCGCGGGCCAGCACTGGATGCTGAGCGGCGGCCTCTGCGCCGGTCTCCACTGCCGGGGAGCCTTCAACGGCTGGCTGCACGACGGGTTTCTGGTGCCGCTGGCGCCGGTCAGCGGCCGGGAGGCCGACGAGGCCTGGTAAGCGCGCCGCCCAGCCCGGACCAGTCCGGGCTGGGCAGAGCGCCTGAGACCCACAAGGTCAGAGGCAGAGCGGGGTGGCGCAGTCTTCTTCCACCTCCCGGGCCGTGCCGGTGATGAGGTCGTGCTCCACGCCCAGCGCCACATCCGTCACCCGGGCGGGCACTGGGACCGGGGCCGGCCGGAGCCCGCGGCGGGCGGATCGCAGGCCGCTGAGCGCGGTCACCGCCCCGAGCGCCGACACCACGGTGATGACGGCCAGCGCGGGCCGGTAGGCCCCCAGGGTGGCCTGCGCCGAGGTGATCCGGCTGGCGCCCCCGGCGTCCACGACCGCGGTCACGACCGCGAGCACGATCGCGCCGCCGACCTGGAACGACGTCTGGAACAGGCTGGCCGCCAGGCCCTGCTCCGCGTCGGCGACCCCGTCGGTCGCGGCCAGGCTGAGCGCGGAGAAGCCCAGGCCGAACGCGATGCCGATGAGCACCACCGCCGGGAGGATCACCGACGGGTAGTCAGGCTGGACCCCGACCCGGAGGAACACCGCGTAGCCGGCCACCAGGCTGGCGAACGCGAGCACGGAGACCCGGGCGGTCCCGAACCGCCCGATGATCGCACTCATCCGGGTGGACAGCACCGCCACCATCACGCCGGCCGGCAGGAACGCGAGCGCCGTGGCGATCGCGGACCAGTGCGCCAGGGTCTGCAGGTACTGGGTGACGAGGAACTGGAACGAAACGTACGACCCGAACAGTGTCAGCGCGCCGATGTTCGCCCGGGTCAGCGGCCCGGAGCGGAAGATACCCAGCGGCACCAGCGGGTCCACGCTGCGGCGCTCGATCACCACGAAGGTGATGAGGAGGGCGGCGACGACCGCGAACGAGCCCACGGTCCGGGCCGACCCCCAGCCGGCCTGCTGAGCCGTGACGACGGTGTAGACCAGCAACAGCATCGCGCCGGTCACGGTCACCGCCCCGGGAATGTCGAACCGGCGGCTGCCGCGGGGCTCCCGCGAGGCGGGAGTGCGCGGGATGAACCGGATCGCGGCGATCAGCGTGAGCAGGGCCACCGGCGCCGGCACCAGCAGGGTCAGCCGCCAGCTCACCTCGGTGAGCAGGCCGGACAGCACCAGGCCGAGCGAGAATCCGCTTGCCCCGAAGGCTGAGTACACGCTGATGGCCCGCCTGCGCATGGGGCCTTCGTGGAAGTTGGTGGTGAGCAGGGACAGCCCGGCGGGGGCGGTGAACGCCGCCGCGATGCCCTTGATGAACCGGGCGGCGATAAGCAGGCCGACGCTGCTGACCAGCCCGCCGAACAGCGAGGCCAGCGCGAACAGGGCCAGGGCCGCGAGGAAAACCCGGCGCCGGCCCAGCAGGTCCGCGGCGCGGCCGCCGAGGAGCAGCAAGCCGCCGTAGCCGAGCACGTAACCGCTGACCACCCACTGCAGCGACGACGTGGACAGCCCCAGGTCGGCGCGGATGGCCGGCAGGGCGACGCCGACCATGGACACGTCGAGCGCGTCGAGGAACAGGGCCCCGCACAGCACGATCAGGATTGCCCACAGCCGCGGGCTCCAGTGCTGGTCACCAGCGCGCGCGGGGGGCGCCTGCGGCCGGGGGTGCGTGGACGCCTGCGGCCGAGGGCGCACGGACGCCTGCTGCGGGGACCGGACCACCGGGCGGGAGGCTTGCGCCGTCTCGGGTCGAAGGGACGGGGAGGGAGAGGCCGCCTGGGTGCGGCTGGTTGACTCCATGGCCAAAATCATATGCATGTACAAGCACTAGATGCAATTGCAATTAATGCAATTGCATCTAGTTTGGCTTCGCGCTATCCTGCGCTCATGGGCGGAGCGACGGACGAGACAGTGGTCAGCACGTGGCGGGCCATCGCGGCCAGTCACGCGGCGGCCAACGCCGCGCTCGAGCGTGAACTGGCCCGCCAGGGCCTCGGCGTGAGTGAGTTCGAGGTGCTCGACCGGCTGTCCGAGAGCCCGGAGGACAAGTTCCGGGCCCAGGAATTGGCCGACGCGGTCCACCTCAGCCAGAGCGCCCTGTCCCGGCTGATCGACCGGCTGGAAAAGAACGGCCTGGTCCAGCGCTCCCTGTGCGGCGAGGACCGGCGGGGCATCTATGTGAACCTCACCGAGGAAGGCCTGCGGCGTCACGCCGAGGCCGCTCCCGTGCACCGGGAGGTGCTGGCCCGGATCCTCCCACCCTCGCTGGTCGAGTGCCACTGCACTGACGCGGTTCCCGCCTGAACGCACCCGGCCGTTCCCGCCTGGCCCGGTTGGCCGGCCCCTCACCTAGGCACACCTGGCCCTGGACCTCCCAGACCGCCCGAAATCAGCCGGCCGGGGGAGCGGATCCCGTGATCCCCCCGTAACCTGGCTCAATGGGCATGATGATGGCCGTCAGCTTCGAGCGCTATGGACGGCTCTACTACCTCGACCCCGGGCCGCTCACGCCCCGGGTCGGCGACAAGGTTCTCGTGCCCACCGACGCCGGGCCCGAGGTGGCCGACGTGATCTGGGCCCCGCAGTGGGTGGATGACGACGTGGACGGGCTGCCGGTGTGTGCCGGGCTCGCCACCGACGAGCACCTGTCCCGCGACGAGGCCAACCGGGGCCGCCGCGCCGAGGCCCGGGTGGCCGCCCGCCGGCTGGCCCGCGAGCATGGCCTGCCCATGAAGATCATCGGCGTGGACTACGTGGACGATCCCAGCGTGTACACGATCTACTTCAGCGCGCCGGGCCGGGTCGACTTCCGCGCGCTCGTCCGCGACCTGGCCGCCCGGTTGCGCGGCCGGGTGGAGCTGCGCCAGATCGGCCCCCGGGACGAGGCCCGGCTGCAGGGCGGTATCGGGCCGTGCGGCCGCGACCTGTGCTGCTCCACGTTCCTGAAGGACTTCGAGCCGGTGTCCGTCCGGATGGCCAAGGATCAGGAGCTGCCGGTCAACCCCCTGCGGATCGCCGGGGCCTGCGGCCGCCTGATGTGCTGCCTCAAGTACGAGCACCCGCTCTACCAGGAATTCCGCAAGGACGCCCCCAGCATCGGTTCCTCCGTCGAGACACCCGAGGGCCCGGGCGTCGTCACCGGCCACAGCGTGCCGGGCGACAAGATCGTGGTCAAGCTGGCCCGCGACGGCAGCAAGTGCGCCTGCCCGAAGGCGAGCGTGTGCGGGTCGCGCCAGGCCTACGAGGCCAAGTACGGCGACCAGCCAGCCGGAGCCCCTGCCCCTAGCAGCGCGCCCCCGTAGCCGCGCCGCCCCCGTAGGGGCCGCCCCCGTAGCAGCGCCGCCCCGCGCCCGGCCCCCGCCCGAACGTGGACGAAAATGGTCGCCCGGACAACCTTTTCCGTCCACGATCGGCTAGCACCAGAGCCGCCCGCGGCGATCGTGGACGAAATGGTCGCCCGGACAGCCCTTATCGTCCACGGTCGGCTGGGATTGGTGTCCTTGTGAGTGATGTTGCTGGCGGGGTTGATCCCGGGTACCCGAGATCGTTCTGGGACGTGGGCGCCGGACGCGCCTGGCCAGCCCCGTGACCGCCGGGAGCTTCCGAGCGAAGCGCAGCCGCCGGCGGGCGGCAATGGCGCTGGCCGCCGGGATGTCCGCCGTCATGCTCGCCGCCTGCAGCACCGGCACGGCCGCCCACCCGGCCAGCGCACCTGGTTCCAGCGCGGCGGCCACCCCGCAGGCCAGCGTCACGATCGCCGGGCCGGCCGGGCCGCCGCCGACCACCCTGGCCGGGTACTACGCCCAGACCTTGCGGTGGCAGGTCTGCGCCAAGGGCTTCCAGTGTGCGCGGCTGCTGGTCCCGTTCGACTATCGCCGCCCGGCCTGGCGGCGGTTCTCGCTCCCGGTGATCCGGCTGCGCGCCACGGGCCCCGCGAAGCGGATCGGCTCGCTCGTCGTCAACCCCGGCGGCCCCGGCGGCTCCGGCATCAGCTACGCACGGCAGGCCCGCACCGAGATCGCCGCCCCCGTCCGGGCCCGCTTCGACGTGGTCGGCTTCGACCCCCGCGGAGTTGGCGCGAGCGAGCCCGCCGTGCACTGCCTGACCGGCCCTCAGCTGGACACTTACTTCTCCACTAACGAAAACCTCACCGGGTCGGCCCACCTCGCCCCGGTCGTCGCCGAGGCGAAAGTGTTCGCCCGGGGGTGCGAGCGTGAGTCCGGGACGTTGCTGCCGTGGGTGGGCACCCGCAATGCCGCCCGCGACATGGATGTGCTGCGTGCCGCGCTCGGTGACGCGAAACTGACCTATCTCGGCAAGTCCTACGGCACCTACCTGGGCACCTGGTACGCACAACTCTTTCCCTCCCACGTCAGGGCGCTGGTCCTGGACGGGGCGATCGACCCGGGCAGCTCTTCGTTGCGGATGAATATCGTGCAGGGGCAGGGCTTCGAGGTCGCCCTGCGCGCGTTCGTGGCGGACTGCGTGGCGCGCGCCGGCTGCCCCGTGGGGCGCGGGCCCGTGGCGGCGGGGCTGGCCCGGATCCAGGGGCTGATCAGCCGGGCCGCGGCGCATCCGCTGATCAACAACCTCGACAGCCAGCCCGCTGACGGTGCCACGCTGCTGAGCGGCATCGCGACCGCGCTGTACAGCCAGGCGTACTGGCCCACGCTGCGTGAGGCGCTGGCCTCCGCGTTCCGCGGCGATGCGACCGTGCTGGTCGAGCTGGCCAACGCCCTCTGGGAACGCAACTCCACCGGCCACTACACCAACCTGGCCGACGCGAACATGGCGATCGACTGCCTGGACCGGCCGTGGCCTGCCGGGGGCCCGGCCGGGCTGGCCCGCTGGCGGGCGGCGGCCGCCCGCGCGGAGCGGGCCGCGCCGGCCTTCGGGGCTCCGATCATGTGGGGCAGCCTGCCCTGCGCGTACTGGCCGGTCCGCGCCTACCCCCGGCCGTCGATCCGCGCGGCGGGCGCCCCGCCGATCCTGGTCATCGGCAACAAGCTGGATCCGGCCACGCCCTACCGCTGGGCCCAGGCCCTGGCCGGGGACCTTCGCTCCGCGGTGTTTCTGGGGTGGGACGGCAATGGGCATACCGCATACATGCGGGGGAGTTCCTGCGTGGACGGCCTCGTGAACCAGTACCTGCTGGACCTGGCCGTGCCCCGCACCGGCACCGTCTGCCCGTAAGGCGCTTGCCTGGCCGTGGCTGGCTGGCGGCTGGGTCCGGAGTGGCGGCCCCTTCTGCGTGGCTGCCCCGTGCGTGGCGGCCCCTTCTGCGTGGCTGCCCCGTGCGTGGCTGGCCCGTGCGTGGCTGGCCCGTGCGTGCTGGACGCAGCGTGGCTGGACGCAGCCTGGCTGGACGCAGGGGCCGGGCGTCGGCGCATCTCCTGTCACATTCCCCTCTAATGCAACGCTCCCCCCACATGCACCAGCCCCCGTCTCGTGATCATGGGAATGGTGTTGTTCCAGCAACACCGTTCCCATGATCACGAGACGGGGCAGCGCAGCGGCGCGGGTCCGCGGCCGGGACACGGGCTGGTGGGTGGACCGGTAGACTCGGTGAGCCGCCGGATGGCGGCTTGCCGCCTTAGCTCAGTCGGTCAGAGCGACGCACTCGTAATGCGTAGGTCATCGGTTCGATTCCGATAGGCGGCTCCGATGTCCGGGGTGATTGATCCAGACCGGCCAACACGTAAGATGACAAACTGGCAATTTTGGCCGTGAGCGCTTACGGGCTGGCGAAGCTCGAGCGGATTTCGGAGGGGCCGCGCCTTACTGGTGGTGGCCCACTTTTACTGAATCTTCCGAATCTGGACTAGCTCATTGCCCTCAACCCATCCTTGCGCCCTCACTCGCCGTAACCACGAAAGAAAGACGCTGGAGTCTTCCACCCAAGATTGTGTCGGTCTTGACGCATAAGAAGCAATGGCGATCCCCCCGAACTCAGCCACGAAGATAGCGAAACCCAACAGCGCAAGCGGAACTTGCGACGAAGGCCAACGCAACCGCCCGTCATAAACAAACAGGGAAGCGCCGATTCCAGGCTAATGTTCCGGCCATTAGGGTTACAACACTCATAGGCACAAACTGGCCGACTACTAACTTGTTGTTGCGCACTTCCTCAGGATGTGGACGTTCAAAATCCCGTATCTGCCGGTTCATGCGTGAGTAATACGAGCCAAGAGGGATTAATGAAAACGGTGCCCAGAGGGCGGCTAGTAAGGCGGCGAAGCCACCCAGGAGGTATGCGATAGTCATGGACAGACTATGGCGGTCGCCGCGGACGCCGAAGCTGCTTGCGGACCATGCGAACCGGCGGCATCTTCGACACCCTCGCCGACCACAGCCAGCGGATCAACGGTTCAGGCCGGTTCGAACTCGACCAGCGGATCGGTCAGCTCGATAGCGTCGGAATCGCCCATGACGACGCGATGAACGCCACGGCCTCGCGGATCTTGCCCGTGCGCGATCCAGACGGCAATCAGATTGTCTTTACCGGCGCTCTCGGCGGCAGATAGCTGGCGTGCCCGCTGCGTGCCCGATTGGTCGGCCGGGCGGGATGCGTGGCGGTCACTTACGGGGAGTCGAGCTGGCAGCCTTACCTGCCGTTGCTCAGGTGGCGCCAAGATCGCCTGTTCATTCCCAAGCCGATAGTCGATACTCCTCCACCCACCACGCACCGCCACAGGCATTTCGGCCGGGCGCCTGGTCGTCTTCATTTTCGATCGCCTCTTCAAGCGGCGCAGATGTCCCCGACATGTCCCCACTCTTTGGGCCGGGATCGGCTCCCGGCCCGGCATCACCTGCCAAGCCGCCCAGCAGGGGGAAGCATTGTCTTGATGTCCGCCAGGTGCGTGACAGACTGGACATGGCCGCACGTGCGGGTTGCAGTCTCGCGGTGCCTGCTATCTTACGTGGGGAAAGCAGCTGATGCAGATGGCGAGCTTCAGAACATATGCCGAGGTCCTTAAGCCTGACCACCCGCTGATGAAGAACAAGGTCAGGACCACCAGCTGGTCCCCAAGAAGATAACGGTCCGCCGAAATCGAGCAGGACACGCGCGCTGAACCGGGTGTTGTTCTTGGCAACGTGCTCCGGCAGACCAGTGGCGCCTACGGAACCATGACCCGGCTGACGCCGAAGTTCCGCGAGGACATCCGCGAGATAGCGGAGGTGACATCGGACGACGAGCTCCTCAGGATCGCGGAGCTTCCCGAAGTGCCGGCGTCGCTGGAGCATCTTCGTCATGTGGATCCGCAAACCTACATACTGGTCGGCTATCGGCTCGATGTCAGTCCGGCTGAGAGTCCACGGCTGCGTCGCAGGCTAGCACTTCCGCCTGATCCCAGGATTACGCTGCATTTCGACGAGGTCGTCTTTCCGGGCACTTCGGGAAGGTTCTGGAGTGCTATGCGTTGGGACACACCCGGCCTGGAAACAGGCGATCGTTCGACAGCGCCGTACCGCTGAGAACTTGGCCTACGTACTACGAGCGCATGTCCCGGACCGCCATCAACAACCAGCGATCGCCAGCAACCTATGAACGTGAAGCTAGCGCGAGCTTTGAACTAGCTCTGAACTTGTGAGCGACGCCGCGCGAGCACGCTCATAATGAGTAGGTCATCGGTTCGATTCCGATAGGCGGCTCCCACGCCAAGCGATACATCGCGCGCGAGCTCTAGAGGTACCTCTACCAGTCGATCAGAGCGGTCGGCCTTTGAGGAATCTTCCCCAGCTAATCTGGCCTTCCGACGTCAGACGAGGAAGACTGGCCAGCAAGCGAATCTACCTGTTCTCGGTTCGCTCGATCACTCGCCTGGTCGGCTTTCGCTGCATTTGCAATGCGGATCAACTGCCAGATCACAACGCTGAATCCAATGATCGAGATCACCAACCCAGCCAGGCTGATCCAGTCCCCCGCCTTCATCTTCATCGGCTCATCAGCCGTGATCTTCGAGAAGGGAAGGGCAACGTTTACGTGGTTCCTCGGCGCCACAACTCTAGGTGCGGAACGAGATCTTGGTGTCAGGGTGGTGCCCTTGTCGTTGGCCATCTCACAACCTCCGGTCAGCCCAGACGGACAGTGCAGCATGTGCGTACGTATGCCCTCGGACTACCATCTTCCCGTCAGGGACCGCCGGCACTCCCGAAGCAGGGAATCAGAGGCGGACTTCACTGGCCAGCAGATCCCTATGGTCTAACGCTTCCGCGACTTTACCATCCTGCTCATAGCACTCAAACGTCACTTGACGCGCAGCGCGTTGTGCCCAGGTCGATTGCCGACCCAAACTGGAACGACCCCGATCCAGAGGATGAGCGAGGAGGATGCCGTGAGCGAACTCGACCGACTGGAAGCGGCAGTTGGTGAGTGCCGGGAGATGGTCCGCGAAGCCCATGCCGCCACGAAGGATCTGCGCGCCGCGGTGCGCGAGGCCAAGAGTGAGCTGCGCGCCCTGACTCAGGACGAGGTTGCCGCCCATCTCGAGGCTGAGGTATCCCGGCAGCTGGACGAGCTGAGCGAACGAACCCGGGAGGCCATCATCGCGGCAACCCAGAAGGTGATCGCCGAGTTCGACCGGTTCGGTGAGTCGTTGCTGGGCAAGGAGGTCTACTGGCAAAAGGCGAGCGGCCGGCGTGCGGTCACGCGACCCGACACGGATGTCGTAACGCTCGATGACCGGCCCGTCGAAGACAAAGGCTGACTACACCAGGTGAGAACAACCCGGGTAACAGGAGGCATCCCGATGCACGCAGCCAATGACAACACCGCTCGGAAGGGTCTGCGCGGGTGGTGGGCATCTCCCTCGCGCACCGGCATGCAGCGCCTCATCGCGCCATGGGAGTACCGCCACCTTGGCGCCTTTGGGGTCACGCGTATTGCTGGTGGCAGCGTCGCGGCCGTCGCGTGCCTCTCGTACGGCGTCTACGGATGGGCGGCCTTTTCCTGGTTCTTGGGGCGCTGAATCTCGCGGGTGGCTGGTGGTACGTCACTATCGCCCGCTCCGCATCTCCCCGGACCTGAGCCTGCGCGACTCCCACTGGCCCGGCCAGTGCTAGACAGCCAGCTCACGGCTAGCGCCTGGGCGTATGCGGCCTTCACGGCCTGGGCGAAGATGTCGGCAGCGGCTGCCCCGGCAGTGCGGATGACTTGGGTGCACGCGCGGAAGGTTCATCGACGATGACGGCGTAGCGGAACGCCTTTCTCAGTGCCGTGTGCAGGTGGGTCATGGTGGGGGACGGGCAGTGGCTTGCTGCGGCGCCCCCGCCGATGGTCAGCAGGTCGCGGCGGAACCTGGATTCGCAAGCTGTTGCCCGTCAATGTCATCGAGGCTGGCTGCGAGAACCCATGGCTGAGCGTGCAGACCGCGCAATCCGTGGATCGCCAGACGGCCTGGATCGTCATTGGTGCCGATGCGGAGGCACGTCAAGTGAGCGATACCGAACGGTACCTGCACGATCGAGGCTGGACCGCCGAACTGGGGGGTGCGGGGGCGTCGTCCCTGAGGCCTCGCCTCGAGCGACACGCGATTGGACGTGGTGAGCTGCTTCATGAGGTCGGCTATGGCGTTGGGGCACTCGGGACGCCGCCGGGGCTGATGACCTCGGTCAGCTCGAAGCTCGTGATCCCGTTGCTGACCAGCGGCAGGCTGTCAACTGCTTCGCGCGCGGCCGGCAGGTCGCTGGTGCGCAGCAAGAGCACCGCGCCGGACCAGTCCGCTTTCAGCAGCATCAGCTCGACCAGGCCGGCCTGCTGCAGCTCGGCCATGCGCGTGGCTTCGGCGTGCAGGTGGGCGGAGGGATCGCCGGTGTTGTGCGATACGGCCAGGACCATCATGGCGGGCTCCTCACCAGGACGGAGGCTAATAGTAGTAGCTAATGCTATGGCTATTAGCCTATGAGGGTCAACGCTGTAGCCTGGCCACCCGAGCGCGAACGAATGGACACCAATGGCCACGACCGCAGCAGAACATCCCGGGGCCGGTAATCGCAAACCGGACCGCAGGACGCGGCACCGCGAGCAGACGCGCAGCGAGATCCTCGATCATGCGCTGGAGATCATGGCCGAAGACGGCGTCGCCGGCCTGTCCATGGCCCGCCTGGCCCGGGCCATGGGCATCCGGCCGCCGTCGCTGTACAAGTACTACCCGTCGCTGCTGGCGGTCTACGACGCGCTGTTCCGCCGCGGCCAGCTGGCCAACCTGGAGACGCTGCGGGACGGGATGCGCGACGCCGCACCCGGGCTGGAGGCCGTGGCTCGCGGGATGGAAGCCACCGGCCGCTGGGCCGTTGCCAATCCGGTCCTGGCCCAGCTCCTGTTCTGGCGGCCCGTGCCCGGATACCATCCCTCAGCCGAGGCGTTCGCCCCCGCGAGGCAGGTCATCGACCTGCTCCGCAGCGCACTGGCAGACGCCGCCATCCGCGACCAGGTCCACCCCGACGCCGCCACCGACGCGGGCATGGAGCTGCTGTCGATCATGCACTTCGGGGTCATCAGCCAGCACCTGGCCAACGACGCCGATCGCGACTGGGACCATGGCCGGTACACCCGCCACCACCGGGAAATCGTCCCCCTTCTCACCAAGGCCTACCCGCCCCGGATATGACCGCTGTCAGCGCGCCAGGCGCAGCACGCGAAACCGCGACCGTCCTCGCCCGCTCGCGGCTCTACTCGCCGAAGTCATCCGTGCTCACCGGCACCTGGCCGCCCCCAGCCGTGCGCCGCTCGGCATGAGCCATGATCTCGGCCACGATCGCGTCTTTAGCCTGAGCGTAGAAATTCATGTCCTCCCATTCCCGGGCGGCGAGCTGGCGCTTGACTCGTTCATAGGCGATGCGATCAGTGTCCGACTCCCGGAGCCAGTCCCGGAACACCAGGTAACGGCGTATCTCGGGGCTGCCAGCGGAGTAGACGTGCACATGGACGTCGCGCTGCGGGGTGCGGAACATCCGGTGCCCGGATTCGCGTACCCGCAGCACGTACCCTGACTGCTCGAGAGCGGGCCCGTAAACCGCCTCGTCATTGACGTCCTCCACCACCAGGAGAATGTCGATGACTGGCTTGGCTGCGAGCCCGGGGACGGCGGTGGAACCGATGTGCTCCACGTCCTGGGCCGTCTGCCCAAGAGCCCGGCCGATCCGGTCACGCTCGGCACGGAAGAGTTCCGGCCAGGCCTGGTCATAGGCCACCACGACGATCGGGCGTTTCTCGGAGCCCCCTATCAGTACCTGATCAAGGTGTGCCCGCAGAGACTGGGCATCCTGCTGCGACATGAAAATCATCCTCGCAGAGGCATAGCCGGGACCACTCTGAGGTAGGACTCCTCCGCATCCGGATGATCCGGCATCGCCCGAGCCGGAGGGGCTGCCGAGCCTGAGGGGTTGCCCGAGCCGGAGGGGTTGCCCAGCCCACGGGCAGCCGGGTTACGCTTTCGGTACGTCGTGCTCACGGGGAGGCGCCAGTGGTGGTCGGGCCCGGGGACGAGACAGCGGCCGGCGCTGGAGGCCGTAGCTACGGCTACGTGCGAGCATCACACGCCGATCGCGAGCAGGTCATCGACGTACTCAAGGCCGCGTTCGTCCAGGGCCGACTGGCCAAGGACGAACTCGACCTGAGGCTGGGCCGGGTGCTCGCATCACAAACCTACGCGGACCTGGGTGCGCTGACCGCCGACCTGCCCGTCAGGCTCACGAGAGCCCAGCCGCCACAGCCTGCCCGTCAGCCGGGTACCGGTCAGCCGGGCATCGACCAGCCGGGCACCGAGCGGTCAGGCACTGGTCAGCCGGGCACTGGTCAGCCGGGCACTGAGCAGCCGGGCACTGAGCAGCCAGGCACTGAGCAGCCAGGCAGCGAGCCCGTCCCGGTATCGGGCGAAAGAAAGCTAATCAGGGCGTGGGCCTGCGCGACGGTGGTGCTACCGAGCCTGGCGGTCGGTGTGGCGCTGCTGAACTCCGGAACGGATATCGCCATGATCGCGATCGCCGTGGCCCTGTTCGCCTGCGTGGTGGCCGTGCCGGTCAGTGGGCTGATGATGCTGCACTCGTGGCTCGAGAAAGCGCTCCGGCAGCCCGGGGGATGATCCTGGGCATCGGGGTCAGCGGATGAAGGCCACCAGGTTCAGCACCGCCGACCCGAGAGCCTGATCGCCCGGCATAGTCGCCTGCGCTCGCGCGTCCTGCACGGTGATACCCCGGGTCGCCACCCGCCACAGGCATCCGGACGAGATCTGGACGAACGCGGCGGCAGGCTGGGCGGGCGAGCCCCGGCCCACCGCCCAGGTGCCGTGCCGCCGCGTGATCGTCCAGTCGCCGCTGCCCGGGCCGGTTACGGTGATCTGCACGCAGGTCCCCGGTTCCGGGGAAACGCGCCGCAGGGCGTGCGGCACGGCGCGCAGGAACGTGTCGGTTACCGGTGGGGCCAGGCGCTCGTCGTCCGCTCCGGGACGGCCCACGGCGTCCCGGACCTGCTGCTGGTGCACCCAGTACTCGGTGTACTCGCGGGCGACGTCCAGCCAGACCGGGGCCGGCCGTCCCGGGGCGGCCCAAGAGACCGCCTCGCCGGTCCGCCCAAGATCTAGCGACGACCACATCTCATCGAGCTGGGGTCCGAGATGGCCGAGCAGATCGATCAGGAGACGCGGGCTCCAGCGCTGCGCGGCGTCCACGAACTCCTGGTTAACCCGGTGCAGGAAGCCGGGCAGGCTCTCGGCGGGCAGCGGACCGGGTGCAGCATGCTGGTCCCGCACCCGTTCATGCCGCACAGTCGATCACGTGAAGGGCACCGGCTGCCGGCTACTCCTGGTCGGCGGCGGCCCAGATCGCGGCCACGTCGAGCTTCTGCATGCCGAGGACGGCCCGCATGGCCCGATCGCGGCGGCCGGGGTCCGGGTCACACATGAGCTCTTCGAACCCGGCTGGTACGACCTGCCACCACAGCCCGTAGCGGTCCTTCACCCAGCCGCCCGGGCCTTCCTGGCCTCCGTCGGAGAGCCGGGTCCAGTAGTAGTCGATCTCCTCCTGGCCAGCGCAATGGATCAGGAACGAGATCGCCTCGTCGAACGTGAACTCAGGGCCGCCGTTGATCGCGGTGAACTCCTGGCCGTCCAGGGTGAAATCGACGGTCAGCACGGTGCCGGCAGGCCGCGGCCCGGTCTCGCCGTAGTAGGACGTCCTGACGATCCGGGAATTGGGGAACACCGAGACGTAAAAACTCAGCGGCCTGCTTACCCTCGGTGTCGAACCACAGGTTCGGGGTGATTCGCGGCATGGCACTGTCCCCTCTGCTCGATGGCATGTCCGTTATTCCTATGACGGTTCGTGCGGCAGTGAATCACCGGGCGCCCCGCACCGCCGCTGGCCCCTAACGCACGTCCTTTCGGACGTCACCTCCACGCCATCGCAAAGTGTCTACTGTGTGTAGCCGGGCACTGCACTGCTGTGGGGTCCAGCCGGAGAGATGACGGAGGCTCAGCGTGTCAGACACGACGCAGTTCACTATCGGGACCGAGGCCCGCTGCGCCGACGGGGTGTGCGGCGAGGTGTCCCGGGTGGTGGTGGACCCCGTGCGCCAGGTGGTCACCCACCTGGTCGTCGAGCCGAAGCACCGTGCGGGACTGGCCCGGCTGGTGCCGGTCGACCTGGTCGAGGCGACGTCGCCTGAGGTCCTGCTGCGCTGCACGCTGGACGCCTTCGACCAACTCAACCCGGCCGAGGAAACGCAGTTCGTCCCGGGCAGCGTCGGGTACGCGGCTTACGGGCCCGAGCAGGTGGTCGCCTGGCCCTACTACGGCCTCAACCCCGGGGCGGGACTGCCTGGTGGTGTGGATCTCGGGGCGGCCGGGTTCTCACCGACCGTCACCTATGACCGTGTCCCTCTGGGCGAGGTCGAGGTGCGGCGCGGCGACCGGGTCGAAGCCACGGACGGCAGTATCGGCCGTATCCAGGGACTGGTCGTGGACCCTCATGATCATCAGGTCACGCATGTGCTGCTGCAGGAGGGGCACTTGTGGGGCCGCAAGGAAGTGGCCATTCCCATCAAGGCCGTGTCCCGGGTCGAGGACACCATCCGGCTCAACATCAGCAAGCAGGAGGTGCAGGACCTGCCGCCGGTGGATTTCGCCCAGCACGGCGGCTAGGCCGCCGCCCGCGTCAGCCGTTCTCCGGCCGGATCCTGGTGATCTGGACCGCGTTGCCGCATCCCGCGTGCTGGCCGAGAAAACTGTGCACCAGCCCCCCGTAATGGTGCTCGTCCTGGTCGATCACGGTGCTGGCGCCACATCCACCGCAGAGCAGGAGGGTCGCGCCGGCCACATGCGGGCCGGAGAGGTCGGCGTTCGGGACGGCTGAACTGGGCATGCCCGCTCCTCGGTGACCCTAGGTGAGCGGGCCGTCCGTCACGGCCAGCTTCCCGGGGCGCCATTTCGAACCTATTCCCCCCAGCCATGACCGGCGATTCTCTTCAAGTATCACCCAGCATCCCCCCAGTTTGTGCTCAGATCGGCACCATCCCGCTGGTCCGCCCGAAGCCCCAGAGGTGGGGGCGGCCTTTGCCCAGGCTGAACGGATTGCCGGTGTCAGAGAGTTCGCGGCCGGATACAGAATTGTGCCTGGAGAGTTCGACTGCGATGCGGGTCTTATGACGGGAGCCGGGCGTGAGCAGGCACGGGGGTTCAGCCGGACTTCCCCCGGTGTGGGGTCTCGCCCCGGCTGGCCGCGCCCGTTACATTCGTCTTCATGTTCGAACCGGCGGATGTCCTTGACGGGCTCAACGACGACCAGCGCCGGGCGGCCACGCATCAGTCCGGGCCGCTCCTGGTGCTGGCCGGGGCGGGCACCGGCAAGACCCGGACCCTGGTGGCCCGGGCCGGCTGGCTGCGCAGCCAGGGCACGCCGGCCAGCCGGATCCTGCTGCTGACGTTCACCCGGCGGGCCGCGGACGACATGCTGGCCCGGGTCACCCCGCGCGGCGCGAGCGCGGCCGACCGGGTCTGCGGCGGCACCTTCCACGCCGTGGCCCACCAGATCATCCGGGCGCACGCCGAGTCGTTCTCCCTGCCGCCGGAGTTCAGCGTCATCGACCCTCCCGACGTCACCAACCTCATGGACACGCTGCGCGCCGAGAACGGCCTGGTTACCACCCAGCGGCGGGCGCCGAGGGCGGGCACCTGCGCGGACATCTACACCCGGTGCGTGAACACCCGGGCCCCGGTGCCCGAGGTGATCAGGGCCCAGTTCCCGTGGGTGGCCGGCTTCGAGGCCGAGCTCGCGGACCTGTTCCGGGCCTACACGGCGCACAAACGCCAGCACGGCCTGGTCGACTTCGACGACCTGCTGCTGCTGTGGCGGGCCGCGCTGTCCGACGCGGCCGCGGGCCCGGTGCTGCGCGGCATGTTCGACGCCGTCCTGGTGGACGAGTACCAGGACGTCAACGCGGTCCAGGCCGACATCGTCCGGCTGCTGCGCCCGGAAGGCCAGGGCCTGACCTGCGTGGGCGACGACGCGCAGGCCATCTACGCCTTTCGCGGCGCCGACCCGGCCCACTTGCGCGCGCTGGCCGCGGACTACCCGGGCCTGGAAGTGATCCGCCTGGCCCGCAACTACCGCTCCAAGGACGCCGTGCTGGCGCTGGCCAACACGGTCCGCCCGCAGTCCGAGGGCCTCGAACTCGCCCTGCGGGCGGAACGCGGGCCCGGCGCGCGTCCCCAGCTGGTCCGCTGCCACGACGAGGCGACCCAGGCCCGGGAGATCTGCGGCCGCGTGCTGGAGGCCCGCGAAGCCGGCGCCGACCTGCGCGACCAGGCCGTGCTGATGCGCGCCGCCCAGCACAGCGACGTCCTGGAGATCGAGCTCTCGGTCCGGCGCATCCCGTTCGTCAAGTACGGCGGGATCCGGTTCACCGAGGCCGCGCACGTCAAGGACTTCATGGCTGCCGCCCGGGTGGTGACCAACCCCGCCGACGACCTGGCCTGGTTCCGGCTGCTCCGGCTGCACGAGGGAATCGGGCCGGTGCACGCCCGCCGGTTCATCGGCGCCCTGGCCCCGGGTGAGCCGCAGCCCTGGGAGCGCTGGAAGCCCGCGGCCGACGTGCTGCCCCCACGGTCCCGCCCGGCCGTGGCGCAGACCCTGTCCTACCTGGCCGACGCGGCGGGGCGGGAGCGCACGCCCGACCGGGCCGCGGGCGTCCTGACCGCGCTGGACGCCCCCATCCGCGAGCGCTATCCCGACGCGGGAATCCGGATCGCTGACCTGCAACGCCTGGTGGACGCGGCCGCGACCCGGCCGTCGCTGCACGACGCGTTGGTCGAGCTGGCCCTCGACCCCCCGCTGTCCGCGTCGGACCTGGCCGGGCCGCCGCGGCTGGACGACGACTACCTGGTCTTGTCCACGATCCACTCCGCTAAGGGTCTGGAGTGGCCGGTGGTGCACCTGCTGCAGCTGGTGGACGGGGCGGTGCCCAGCGACATGGCCCTGTCCAGCCGGGCCGGCCTGGAGGAGGAGCGGCGGCTGTTCTACGTGGCGGTGACCCGGGCCCGGGATCAGCTGTACCTGTACGCGCCGCTGCGGATGCACCATCACCGGATGGCCTCCGACGACCGGCACGGTTACGGGCAGCTGACCCGGTTCCTCGACCCGGCCGCGCAGGCGGAGTGTGACGCGGTGGACGCCACCCCGCCGGAACCCGTGCTGCCCAAGATCGGGCCGCTGGCCGCGACGATCGACGCCGCGCTCGACTCGCTGTTCGGCCCGGCCTGAGCGGCCCCGCGCCCAGGCGCGCGCGTCCGGCCGCCCGCGTCCGGCCGGCCGAGGGCGGCTGCCCGCTCAGGGGGGCGGCAGCAGCCCGCGGACGTAAGCGGCCTGCCCGCTGTGCTGCAGGTCGTCGGAGATCACGCTGACCAGCCGGACGCCCAGGGTGACCGGCGGATCCCAGTGCTCGTCCACCACCCGGTCCAGGTCCGCCTCGCCCAGGCCCCGCACATACGCGATGGTGTGCGCGTGAACCGCCTCGTAGTACCCGACGAGCAGGTCAGCGGACGCGCGGACGGCCGCGACCTCGGCGCCGCTGTGCCCGTAGCCGGTCTCAGCGTGCGGGAACGGCAGCCCGAACCGGTCCGCCCAGCCCTCCGCGGTCCAGGCCTGCCCGGTGCCCGCCACCCCGGCGACGTGGTCATCCTGGATCCGGGTCAGGTGCCATACCAGCCACGCGATCGAGTTTCCCTGGCCGTCGGGGCGCAGCGCCAGCTGCTCCTCGCTCAGCCCGCGCACGGCGCCCAGCACCACCCCGCGGACCCGGCCGAACGCCTCCGCCAGCAGTTCGCCGATCGTCATGCACGCCTCCTCTTTCCCCAACGGTCTGTTCGTTCTCATGACCCGCGACCGCTCAGGGGTGGCGCCGCGCGAGAACGCGCCGCGGCCGGGTCAGCCCCTGCCGGTGCCGGGACATCCCGGCCCACGGGTCGCCGGCCTTATCCAGCTGGGCCAGCCGGTCCGGCATGGCGGGCAGCGTGAAACTGTCCGCGCGCAGCGCTGGGTCGGCGACCTCATCCCAGCTCACCGGGGTCGCGACCGGGGCGCCGGGCCGGGCCCGTACCGAGTACGCGGCCACCGCGGTCTGGGCGTAGGCGTTGCGCATGATGTCCGCGTATACGCGCCCGTGCCGGGCATCCTTGCGCTGTTCCACGGTGACCAGGTCCGGCTCGGCCGCCACGAGCACCTCGGCCACCTGGCGGGCGAACTCGCGGACCGGGTCGAACTCCTCCCGGCCGTTCAGCGGGACCTGGATATGGAGCCCTTTGCTGCCGGTGGTCTTCACGAACGCGGCCAGGCCCAGGTCGCCCTCGAGAATCTCGCGCAGCCGCAGTGCCACGGTGCGGACCGCCTCGAAGTGCCCGGAGTCCGGGGGATCCAGGTCGAAGATCAGCATGTCCGGCCGGTGCAGCTGGTCGGGCGGGCTGGCCTCGCCCCGCTGACCGTGCTGGCCTGGGCGAGCGGGCCGCTCGACCCGGCTCAGGAACGGATGCAGCTCGATACACGCCTGGTTGGCCAGGTAGACCAGGTCCGCCGCTTTGGTGGCGACCACCTGGCACAGCTGGCCGCCCTCCTTGCCCACCTCGACGCGGGGGATCCAGTCCGGGAAGTGCCGGCCCACGTTCTTCTGGAAGATGCGCTCCCCGGTGATGCCGTCGGGGTAGCGGGCCATGGCCAGCGGGCGCTCCCGCAGGTACGGCAGCATGTGCTCGGCCGCGGCCTGGTAGTAGCCGATGAGGTCACCCTTGGTGATCCCGTCGTCCGGGAACAGCACCTTGCCGGTGTTCGACAGCGCGACGGTCAGCCGCCCGACCTTCACCTGCTCGCGGGTGGTGGTGCTAGCCACTTTGCGGAACCTCCCGGATCACGTCGGCCGGGCTTTTGTCCCGGCGCAGTCCCTGGAACCTGGGGTGGCGCAGCTGCCCAGCCGTGGTCCATTCGCTGAAGCCGATCTGCGCGACCATCCGGGGCTTGGCCCAGTGCACCCCGGCCCGGGGCGGGTTTCCCCGGTCGAACGGGCTTCGCTCCTGCTCCAGCGCGGACAGCTCATCGTGCAGCCGGCGCAGGGTCTGCTGGTCGAACCCCGTCCCCACCTTGCCCGCGTAGACGAGCTGGCCGTCGCTGTCGTAGACGCCGAGCAGCAGCGCACCGAGGCCGGTCCGGCTGCCCTGCGGGTCGGTGTACCCGCCAATCACGAACTCCTGGTTGTTCTCGCACTTGAACTTCAGCCAGTCCTTGGTCCGGCCGCCCACGTACGGGGCGTCGGCCCGCTTGGCGATGAGCCCTTCCCAGCCTTGCCGGCACGCTTCGGCGTAGAACTCGACGCCGTCACCGACCCGGTGCTCAGTGAAGCGCAGCGGGTCGGCAAAGTCCAGCAACTGGTGCAGCCGCTGCTTGCGTTCCCGCAACGGCCGGGGGCGCAGGTCGGTGCCGTCCGCCCAGAGCACGTCAAACAGGTAGTACTGGACCGGCACGGTGCGCAGCAGCTCCGTGGACGGCCGGGCGATCTGCATCCGCTGCTGCAGCTGGGCGAATCGGGTCTGGCCGTCGCTGAACGCGACCACCTCGCCGTCCACCACGAAATCGCCCGGCTGCTGGGCGCCCAGCGCCTCGACGAGCTCGGGGTAGGTGCTGCTGACCATCTTCCGGTTGCGGGTCATCAGGCGCACCTCGCCGTCGTCCCGGAACGCCAGGCACCGCTCGCCGTCGAGTTTGCGCTCGTACGTCCAGGCAGGGTCGGAAAACCGGTCCCGGGTCAGCGTGGCGAGCTCCGGGTCGAACCAGGCTGGCTTGGCGTTGTGTCCGGACATCGTTGAGCCTCACCCCCGGTAACTGTCGATGATCCTCTTTCCCCGCTGCGGGTGGCTCATCCGCCCCAGCCTGCCCTACCGGCTGCCCGCCCCGCATCCGGGCCGGCCGTAGGCGGCCGGAACGGGCTCGCATCTCCAGCGGGTGCAGACGCGGTTGCGGCAACGGTGTCGTTGCCGGGCGGGGCGGGGCCGGGGAGCGAGGTCAGGCGGGCCGGGGGCCGGTCATCGAGGAGGAGTGCACGGGCAACGGGACACTCGCCGCGGCCCGCGCCGGGGTGCTGGCCGACGCGGCCGTGCTCCTCGAGCCGACCGACCTGGGGCTGCTCCTCGGCGGCGTGGGGATCCTCTGGGCCGAGCTGACCGTGCGCGGCCTGCCCGCCCACGCCGAATCCGCGCACCGGGCCGTCAACCCGGTAGATGCGGCCTTCCGGCTGATTGCCGCGGTCAGATCGTTGGAGAAAGAAATGGCCCGGCAGCTCGACGGGCCCTTCGCGGACGTGGACGGGGCCTGCCCGGTGAACGTCGGCACGTTCCGCGCCGGGGACTGGCCGTCCAGCGTGCCCGGGCAGGCCGTGCTCGGCGTGCGGGTCGGGTTCCCGCCCGGCTGGACGCCGGACGAGGCCCTGAAACGGGTGGCGGACGCGGTGGCCGCGGCGGCCGCGGCCGACCCCTGGCTCATGGAACATCCCCCGGGGTGCGCGCGGCGGGCCTCCGGGCCGAGGGCTACCTGCTCGACGGGGCGCACCCGCTGGCGGCCGCGCTGGCCGCCGCGCACCAGTGGGCGCACGGGCAGCCACCCCGCCAGTTCGTGCTGGGCAGCACCACCGACGCGCGCATCTACGTGAACCAGTACGGGATGCCGGCGCTAGCCTACGGGCCGCGGACCCGGAACATCCACGGCCCCGACGAGGCGGTCGAGCTGGACAGCATCGTGGCCGGGGCCCGGACCCTGGCCCGCTTCCTGGCCGGGTACTACGCGACCGGCGGCCTGCCTGCGGGGAGCGCGCCGTGACCGGCCGTGCTGGCCCGGGGGGACGACCCCAGCCGCACGGGCTGCTCAGCCCGATGACGGTCCGGACCACCGGCGAGCGGATCGCCGAGCGGTTCGTGACCGCGATCGCGCTCGGCCAGTTCGTGCGGCCGTCATGGACGGCTACCCCGACCGGGCGGCCTCGCTGGCCGCCGAGCACTTCTCGCTGACCAAGTCCATGCTGCGCGAACTACACGCCCGGGTCATGTTGCGGGCCGGGCCACCACAAGAGCCAGAGGAGTCACGGGAGTAGCCCATGCCCTTTGCCGCCGTGAACGGGATCGACGTGCACTACCGGCTCGCCGGGGACGGCCCCCGGCGGCCCCCGCCTCATTTCATGATCACGGTCAGAAAGGGGCGTCATGTGTCAGATATTGCCCCTGATCACTCCCGCCACATCCCCAGTTCGTGATCAAACGTTTGGTGTTGCGGGGGCAACACCAAACGTTTGATCACGGACGGGCCCGGCGGGCGGGGGCCCGGCGGCCGGGGGCCGGGGGGCCGGGGGGCGCGCGGGGGGTCAGTGGGAGTCGCGGGTTACTTCGTGGCCGGTGGAGCCGACCAGGAAGTCCAGGTCCGCACCCTGGTCGGCCTGGAGGACGTGGTCGATGTAGAGGCGCTCCCAGCCGCGGGAGCGCGCCGGGAGGGCCGCGGTCATGGCCGGGGCGGGCTCGCGCCGCGCGAGTTCCGCCGCGGGCACGTCGAGGTCCAGGCGCCGGCCGGGGACGTCCAGGACGACCGGGTCGCCGTCGCGGACCAGGGCCAGCGGGCCGCCGGCCGCTCCCTCGGGCACCGTGTGGAGGACGACCGTGCCGTACGCGGTGCCGCTCATCCGGGCGTCGCTGATCCGCACCATGTCACGCACCCCGCGGGCGAGCAGTTTGGCCGGGATCGGCATGTTGCCCACCTCGGGCATGCCCGGGTAGCCGCGCGGCCCGCAGCCCCGCAGCACCAGCACCGAGTCCTCCGTGACGTCCAGGGCCGGATCGTCCAGCCGGGCCCGCAGGTCCTCGATGCTGTCGAACACCACCGCCGGCCCCCGGTGGGTGAGCAGTTCCTTGGTCGCGGCGGCCGGCTTGATCACCGCGCCGCCGGGGGCCAGGCTGCCGCGCAGCACCGCGATCCCGGCCTTCTCCTGCAGCGGCGCGGACCGGGGCCGGATCACGGTCTCGTCCCAGATCCTGGCCTCGCCGAGGTGGCTGGCCAGCGGCCGGCCGCTGACCGTGAGCGCGTCCGGGTCGAGCAGGTCCGACACCTCGCGGAGCACCGCGAGCAGGCCGCCTGCCCGGTACAGGTCGTCCATCAGGTGCTTCCCGGCCGGGGCCAGGTCGGCCAGCAGGGGAACGTCCGCGCCGATCGCGTCGAAGTCATCCAGGGTGAGCGGCACACCCGCCCGCCCGGCGATCGCCAGCAGATGGACCACGGCGTTCGTGGAGCCTCCGATCGCGGCCAGCGCCACGATGGCGTTGCGGAAAGAGCCTGTGCTCAGCACCTGGCTCGGGGTCCGCCCGGCGGAGACAAGTTCCACCGCCAGCCTGCCGCTGGCGTGCGCGGACTCCAGGAGCCGGCTGTCCGGGGCCGGGGTGCCCGCCACCCCGGGCAGCGTCATGCCCAGCGCCTCCGCCATGCAGGCCATCGTGGACGCCGTGCCCATCGTGTTGCAGTGCCCCTTGCTTCGGATCATCGCCGACTCTGAGGCCAGGAAATCCTGCTCGGACAGGGTGCCGGCGCGAACCTCTTCCGACAGCCGCCACACATCCGTGCCGCAGCCCAGCGGGACGCCGCGGAAGTGGCCGGTGAGCATCGGGCCACCGGGCACCACCACCGCGGGCAGGTCCACCGAGGCGGCGGCCATCAGCAGCGCCGGGATCGTCTTGTCGCAGCCGCCGAGCAGCACCACCCCGTTGACCGGGTTGGCCCGGATCATCTCCTCAGCGGCCATCGCGGCCAGGTTGCGCCACAGCATCGCGGTGGGCTTCACCAGGGTCTCACCGAGCGACATCACCGGCATGTCCAGCGGGATGCCGCCGGCCTCCCAGATACCTGCCTGGACGCTGGCCGACACCTCGTTCAGGTGCTTGTTGCAGGGGGTGAGGTCGGAGGCGGTGTTGGCGATCGCGATCTGCGGCCGCCCCGTGAACGCGCTGCGCGGCAGGCCACGGCGCATCCAGGCCCGGTGGATGTAGGAGTCCCGGTCGTTCCCGACGTACCACTGGTCGCTGCGGTAGCGCACTCAGCAGCCTCTCTCCCGCCCGCACGCGGGCCCTCGCCTGGCGCCCCCGGGGGGCCTGCGGCCCGGCGGCGGTTCATGTCCGCCGGTCCCGGGTCAGGCTAACCCGCGGCCACCGGGCAGGACCATCCTGAGGCGGCGCTTCTGCCGCCGCGACGCCCCGCTCAGGGGCAGGCCTTCGCCGACGCGCGGTACGTCCCCGGGGGCACCCCGATGAGGTACGACGTGCCGGCCGGATGCAGGTAGAGAGTGATCTCCCAGGTGGTGCAGGCCGTGTGGGTGGCGCTCTGGGCGGGATCCTGGTGGCTTACGAAGGTGATCGTCGCGGCGGTCTTCCCGTGCTGGGCCAGTGACAGTGCGACGAGTGTCTCGCCGGAATCACGTGCGGTACTGGCGCCCGAGCTGAACGCCTCCGGCGTCTTGCCCTGCTGGCCGGCCGGGGTGAAGAGGCTGATGTACGCCTGGTAGTCGTGGTCGTTGATCGCCGCGAAGTACTGGCCCAGGAACGCCGCGATGGGCGCCGCCGCAGGCTGGCCCGACACACCCGGGCCAAGCGCCACCACCGCGCTGACCCCGGTCCCGGGGGTCCCCCCGGTTGGTGCTGTCGCGCTGGACGCGGCGGTCGGTGACACCGCCGTTGCACCTGGGCTGGGCGGCGGGGTGGACGGTTCCGCCGTGGCGGCCTGCGCCGATCCGCCACCCGCGGACGGCTTCGCGGCGGGCGAACTGGCCGCCGCGCGTGGCTGGCCGTGGTGAGAGCCGGTCAGGTACCAGGCAGCCAGCCCCCCGAGGACGATCACCAGAGCGGCGGCGAAGGGCAGCCAGACCGGGAACCGCCGGCGCCGCCACGGCCTGGGATAGTCGCCAGGATCATCCGGTGGGAACTCCCCGGCCGGCGTGACCAGCGGGGTGAGCATCGGGGCAGCCGGAGCGGGTGCTGGTGCGGGAGGCGGGCCTGCTGCCGGCGCGGACGCCGGGGGCTGTAGCTCAGGCTGTGGCTCAGGCTCTGGCTCCGGCCAGCGAGGCTGCGGCAAGCGAGGCTCGGGCCGCCCAGGCTCGGGCCGCCCAGGCTCGGGCCGCCCAGGCTCGGGCATCACCGGGAGCGCAGGTGCTGTCACCTCAGGCCCGGCACTGCCTGGCGCGGATGGTGTGGCTTCGAGATCCTCCGGGACCGGCGCGCTCCTGTCGTCCGCCGCGCGCGGTTCGTCCGCCGCGCGCGGTTCGTCCGCCGCGCGCAGCCGGGCCCCGCAACGGGTGCAGAACTGCCTCGAGCCCCGGGATGGATGGCCGCATCGGGTGCAGAAATTCACAGGTGCTCCCCTGTGGCTGGTGGTCGCGACGGGGCGTCAGCTGGCCGGAACCGGGGCCGCGGAGCCCAGCAGCCCGCCCTCGGGGTCGATCGTGCGGATGGCCGCGTCGAGTCCCTCCAGGGTGCAGGCGTGCATCGCCGCGACAGTGGCCCTGGTCGAGTCATAACGGAGGGTCTGGTACATGTCATTGCCCCGCCCGGTCCTGTCCTGGATGTACCTCCCGGTCCGCATCACGACCCAGCGCACCGGGGACATGTAGATCCAGAACGACCAGCCCGCGTACAGGTCACGCCCGTGCGCGAAGCACGAAATGAAGCCGGTGAAGACACCCCGCCGGAGTTCCAGGTACTTCCGGATGCCCTCGCCCGGAGGCATCAGGGTCCGCGGCTGGAAGGAATCAGACGGCGTGTCGTGGCTGTCGAAAGACGTGGCGATGTGCTCGAAGGCGATGTCGGCCACGTCGGCGCGGAAGCTCAGCAGCCGACTCCACTGCGTCAGCAACGCGGGGACTGGCATCAGTGCGTAGGCGACCAGCAACCCCACTGCGATCAGGAGGCCGATCACCCAGTCCGCCTCAAAGACAGATGTATCGCGAGTGGCGATGAAAGCGAGCGAGAAGAACAGTGACAGCAGGAAGTTAATAATCGCACCAATAGCGAAGAATAGGGCAAATCGGCGCGCTAGCTGCCACCCGAACCTTGAGTTTCGCAGCGGGTCGAAGGTCGGCTCGCTGGAGGTCTCCGCATAGCTCAGCCGCTGGTCGGCGTTGGCGTCAATCCGGGTAATCTCCCGGACCGGGGCCTGAGCGGCTGCCCCGACGCTCCGAGCGGGAGCGGCCCGGGTGCCGGACCGGATCCGGGCCTCAGCATCGGCGTGCGGGCCTCCCCTTCTCCGGTGCGGGTCAGGTTCCGGCTCGTAGACCTGTCCATCGTGCTCGCGGGGGAAGGAACCGGCGAATCGCGGCGGTCCTCCAGGTGGGCTCCCCACGGGCGGATCCGAGCGCCGGGTGGACCAGGATGGCGGGGCAGTTTGTTCTCCGGCGGGCCCGCCGGAGCCATCGCGGGCCTGCGTTCCGGCTGGCCGTCCGCAGTTGCCGCAGAATGCGTCCTCGCCGTATATCGGTAAGCCGCACTGCGGGCACGTGAATGACATCTCCAGCCCCCCTCGTCCCGCCGAGATGGCGAGCGAACCCCATCCATTCTGGTTAGCAGCGATTATAAGAATCATCCCGCCAAAAGGACAATAGGAAAATTCGGGCTTCCTCGGAGCGCGTTGGCGTGATTACTCGATGTGACCTTAACAGCACGGAAATGGCAGCGGGCTCCCCGGCCGGCCAGTGGGCATGGCCCGGCGCAGGCCGGGCCCCTCCCATGCCTGAGCAACTGGCGCGTCCCGGCAGCCCTCCGCCCGTCCAGGGGCACAACTCAACGGTGCGCGTGCCTACGGTGGCGGACCTCACGAGCTGCTCGCACCGCCGGGCTACCCTGCGGCGGCGCAGGTGATGCACGTGCGGGCGGCGGGGCGGGCGGCGAGACGCTCGGCGGCGATCGGCCGGCCGCACCGCTCGCACCGGCCGTAGCGGCCCTGCCGGAGCCGTTCCAGAGCGTGATCCAGCTCGCCCAGGTGCCTGTCGGCCTGGTCAAGCAGGGCGGCCAACTGGGCCCGCTCGAATGCGATCGTCGCGCCTTCGGGATCATGCTCGTCGTCGGTGGCGACACCCGCTGATGACTCCACGATGCCGTCGAATTCCCGGCGGAGCGCCGTGATCCGGGCCAGCGTGTCCTGCCGCTCGGCGTCCAGCGCGTCCCGGATGGCCGCCGCCGTGCCGGGCGGCAGCCCGCCGGTCATGCCGGTCCGCCTCCCCGGGAGCTCACCCAGGGGCGGCTCATCCGGGGGCTACTCATCCGGGGGCGGCTCATCCGGGCTGCCCTCCGCCTGGCTGCTGACTGCGGGCCGCGGCTTCGCGGAGCGCGTGCAGGGCCCGGGCCGTGGGGAGCGAGTTGCCCACGGCGAGATGGCGGGGTTCCTCCTGGCCCTGGACCACCCGCTGGATGTGCCGGACCGCAGCGGTGAACGATGGCACCTCGTCGGCGGAGGAGTAACCCCGCGGTTCCTTGCCCTCTTCGAACAGGGTGAACGAGTCGTCCGGCCCGGGATGGAAGGGATCGGTGAGGTGGATCTGCCCGGTGGTGCCGAGCAGCCGGGCGAACCGGTCGTCGCTGCGCAGGAAGCCGCAGGACATCATCAGCCGCTGGTGGCCGGCATAGCCGAGGCTGCCCTGCAGGTCCACATCCACCCCGTCCCCGCCGAGGACTGCCGTGGCCCAGGCTGACTCCAGCTCGCCGTCCAGCAGTTCCACGGCCAGCCGGACCGGGTAGCAGCCTACGTCGTTGAGGGCGCCGCCGGCCAGGTCACGGCGCAGCCTGACGTCGTCCGGCCGGTCCAGCACGAAGTGGAAACTGGACTGGATCTCGCGCAGGTCCCCGATGGCGCCGTCGGCGAGCAGCCCGCGGATCTTCGCCATCTGCTCGTGGAACGGGAACACGAACGCCTCCCACAGGGGAGTCCCGGTCTCCCGGGCGGCCGCGAGGACCTGCTCGGTCTCGTCCAGGCTGCCGCACAGCGGCTTCTCGCAGAGCACCGCCTTGCCGGCCCGCAGCGCCCTGATCGTCCATTCCGCGTGCAGCCCGTTGGGCAGCGGGATGTACACCGCGTCCACGTCCGGGTCGTCCACCAGCGCCTGGTAACCCTGCACCGCCCGCCCGATGCCGGTCTCCGCCGCGTACTCGCTGGCCCGGGCCAGCTCGCGGCCGGCCACCGTGGTGACCTCGCCGCCGGCCGCCGCCACCGCGGGCACAAACGCCTTCCGGGCGATGCGGGCCGTGCCGATGATTCCCCAGCGCACCTGACCAGTCCCTGGCATGTAGCTGCTCACCGAGTCCCCCGGCGCCCCGGGGACGCCGCTGCCTGGGCCGCGGCGCCGGTGCCGTCAGGCCGATGCCCACCACCGTATTGCTCAGCACGGCAGGACGGCTGCCGCTGCTCTCGCCCGGAGGGGAATGCCCACGTAGCCTGGACCTACCCAGTGCGCTGACGGCCCGGAATGAGGCGGCGATGGCGGAATCCAATCCACCGATCCTGTTCAGCGGGGTAGCCGTGGCGCTGGTCACCTTGTTCGGCGCGGACGGCGACATCGACGCCGCCTCGACGGGCAAGCTCGCCGCCAGCCTGGCCGGGCGGGGTGTGGCTGCGGTGCTGGTCAACGGCACCACCGGGGAGGCGGGCACGCTGACCGGCGAGGAGTGTACCGCGCTGATCGAGGCCGTGCGGGCCGCGGTTCCGGCCGCGGTTCCGGTGATCGCCGGCACGGGCGCCCCCTCGCTGCGCCAGGCGTCCGGTCTGACTCGTGCGGCGGTGACCGCGGGCGCTGACGCGATGCTCACCTGGTGCCCGCCCCGCTGCCCTGACCTGGCGGGCTACTTCTCGGCGATCCGCGAGGCCGCGGCCGGCCGCCCGGTGCTCGCGTACCACAACCCGTTCCTGTCCTGCGCGGAGATCCCGGTGGACAGCCTGGCCACGCTGCCGGTGGCCGGCATCAAGGACTCCTCCGGCAGCCCGGACCGGCTACTGGACGAGCTGACCAGGTACCCGGGCGACACTTACGTCGGCTCGGCCGCGTTCCTGGCCCTGGCCGGCCCGATGGGGACCACCGGCGCACTGCTGGCCCTGGCCAACCTCGCCCCTGAGGCATGCATCCGCGCCTGGGGCGGGGATGCCGCGGCCCAGCGCGACCTGGCGGCCCAGCACCTGGCCGTCCGCGGGGGAGGCCCGGCCCGGCTCAAGCTCTTGCTGGCCGGGGCGGAGGGGACCTCACCGGTCTCCCGGATCTGCTGAACCACGACATGAACGCTCTGCGCCGGGCCCTGGCCGTCCCGCCTTTCGCCGCCAACCCCGCCGACCTGATCGGCCTCGGGGAGGCCGCCGAACAGGCCGGCTTCGACGGCTTCTTCCTCTGGGACCATCTCGTGTTCAGCGATGACGGCGAGGGGCCGCCGATCCTGGACCCGTGGCAGATCCTGGCCGCCGTGGCCACGCGGACGTCGCGGATGCGGCTGGGGACGATGATCACGCCGGTGCCGCGCCGGCGGCCCTGGCAGCTGGCCAAGGAGACCGTCACCCTGGACCGGCTCAGCGGCGGGCGGCTGATCCTGGGCGTCGGCCTCGGGTCGCCCCCCTACGCCGACTTCGGGATCTTCCACGAGCCCACCGAAGACCGGGAACGCGCCGCGCGGATGGATGAGGGCCTGGAGATCCTGGCCGGGCTGTGGACCGGGGAGCGGTTCTCCTACCAGGGCACGCATTTCACCCTGGACCCGGTCCGGTTCAGCCCGGTGCCGCTGCAGCAGCCGCGCATCCCGGTCTGGGTCGGCGGGACGCTGCCCGCCGCCGGGCCGGTACGGCGGGCTTGCCGCTGGGACGGCATGGTGCCGCTGCGCCGCTCAGTGAAGCCGGACGGAGAGGTGACGCTGTCCGGGCCGACCCCGGCGGACATCGCCCTGGTCCGGGACGAGGCCTGGTCGGCCCGGGGCACGGCCGAGGGCTTCGACCTGGCGGTGTGGGCCGATCTGGAGCGGGAACCCGGGGACGTGGACCTGGTGGCGCCGGCCTACATGGCGGCCGGCGCCACCTGGTGGATCGAGAGTGCCAGCCCGGGACCCGGCTGGCAGGACGAGGCCGCCAGCCGGGTCAGCCGGGGGCTATGACCGGCGGCCCGCCGGTTCGGGAGCGGCCGGCGACCCGGGCAGCTGCCCGGACGCGGCGCCGGCGCCGGCCACCTCAGCCGCGGCAGCCCCGGCACTGGCGCCCTCAGCACCGGGCACCGGTACCGGAGCCGTCGCCAGCGAGCGGAGTCACGGCGTCACCCTTCCCAGGCGGCCAGCTCAGCTCGGGGTTGACCACGATGAGCTTCTTGCGGTTCTCCACGGCCCACGCGCGGATGCCCCAGTCGCGGCCACGTGAGAGTCGGTCGAGCTTCGAGACCACGATGCCGTCGTACTGGGTGACCAGGTGGGGCTTTGTCAGCCAGGGACCCAGGTTGGGCCGGTCGAACAGGCTCGTGCGTCCGGAGATCTTGTCGGCCGTTGTGGCGATTACGTCGTGCCCGTTACGACACACCTGTATGTTGATCCTGTACGACGACCATGTACGTTGTACCTATACGCCGTACATGTTGTGCTGACAGGATGACTTGTACGGCGTACAGTTGTCAAGTGATGGCTACGAGACCAGCTCAAGACATGGCGCCGCCAGCATCGGCGGCCCCGCCCGGGGACCCTGCGGACACGCAGCGGCCCCGGCTGAGCAAGTCCGCCGTGGTCGGGCGCGCTATCGCCCTGGCCGACGCCGAGGGCCTGGACGCGCTGACCATCCGGCGGCTGGCCCAGGAGCTCGGGGTCACCCCGATGGCCTTGTACTGGCACTTCCGGAACAAGGACGAGCTCCTCAACGGGCTGTCGGACCAGTTCTGGAGCGAGATCGACACCGACGTGGACGACGCCGCGCCGTGGCCTGACCAGCTGCGTGCCCTGCTGGACTCGCTGGTCCACGTGCTGCGCGAGCACCCCAGCGCGTCCCAGCTGCTGGTGGCGGGGGAGAAGCAGAGCCCGGCCGCGCTGGAGGCTATCGAGGTCACCCTGGAAGTGCTCAGCCGCGGCGGCTTCGACCCGCGCCGCGCCAGCGCGATCGCCCGCAGCGGGCTGTGGACCGGGCTGATGCTCGCCATGAGCGAGCCCGGGTACGGCCCGTCGCTGAGCGAGACTGAGCGCGCCGAGCAGCAGCGGCGCAACCGGATCCGGCTGGCGATGCTGCCGCCGGACCGTTACCCGTGCCTGGTCGAGGCGGCCGAGCCGATGACCGACTGCGACGATCCCGACTTCCACTACCGGTTCGGCATCGACCTGTTCATCCGCGGCGTCCAGGCCATGGCCGGGACGGCGTAGCCGGATGCCCAGGACGCGGGAGGGTTAGCCCGATGGCACAGACGACAGAGGACGGCGAGACCGGATCCCCCGGCGCGTCACCGCCGGGGCCGCCAGCCCCGGGGGGCGGATCGCCCGGGGCGGCAACACCCGGCAGCGTACAGCCTCGGACGGGGCTGCGGTTCGGCGGCGAGTCCTGCTGGGTCGATCTCGGCGGCCCGGTGCACTACCTCGACTACGGCGGCCCGGCGGGTGCCCCGGTCATCGTGGCCGTGCACGGCCTGGAAGGCTGCGCGGTCAACTGGTCGGCGATCGCGCCGCTGCTGACCGGCCGCTACCGGGTGCTGGCCCCCGACCTGGCCGGTCATGGCTTCACCCGGTCCGCGGGCCGCGGCGTTGACGTGTCCTCCAACCGGTCCCTGCTGCACCGTTTCATCGAGGCGGTGGCCGGCTCGCCGGTGATCCTCATGGGCAATTCGATGGGCGGGATGATCTCCCTCAGCGAGGCCGCGACCGCACCCGGCACGGTGGCCGGCCTCATCCTGCTCGATCCGGCGCTGCCGTTCATGCCCGTCCGGCCCGATCCCTCAGTGATCATGATGTTCCTGGCCAATATGGTTCCCGGGGTGAGCCAGCGGATCATCAGCCGGCGCCGCCGGGTCTCACCCGAAGAACTCGTGGCCGGGGTGCTCAACACGGTCTGCGCTGACCCGTCGCAGGTCAGCCCGGTGGTTGTGGAGCAGCATGTCGAGGTGGCGCGCAGGCGGTACGGCTTCACCGAGGCGGACCGCGAGTTCACGCTCGCGGCCCGGTCGGTCGTGTCCGCGGCCAGCTACATCACCGGGCGTTCCTATCGCCGTGCCCTCAACTCGATCCGGTGCCCGGTCCTGGTGCTGCACGGCACCCTCGATCGCCTGATCCCGGTCGCCGCGGCGCGGATGGTGGCGCGTGCCCACCCGGAGTGGTCGCTCGTCGTGCTGCCGGGCGTGGGTCACGTGCCCCAGCTGGAAGTCCCGCAGGAGTGCGCGACCGAGATCCGCGAATGGCTCGGCCCCGGCGGGCGCGGCGCGACAGCGGCGGCTGCCGCCGCTACCGCGCCACCGGCCGGCTCTCCGGAGGCACCGGCTGGCTCTCCGCCGGCCACCCCAGCTGCCTAAAGTCCCGCCAACTCGGGAAAGACGCCCATATACCAGGGCGTCCCGGGTGCCGCACGCTGGATAAGCGGGCCAGGCTCGCCAGAGAGTGGCTTCGTTCCCGCCGGTAACCACGTCCGGAACACCACCGCTGGTCCTGGACGGGTGCTGCTCTCTGGCGGAGCCTGGGCCCGCGGCACGTACGTCGCCGGGCCGGGCACCAGGCCGGGCCCCGCTACGGGCGCCCACGCCATGGGCGCGCGACGGGGAGGAACAGGATGATGAACTTCAACCTCGCAGTGATTCTGCAGGAGACCGCTGCCGCCTCCCCGGACCGGGCCGCCGTGGTGTACGCGGGCGGCCAGCTCAGCTACGCGGAGCTGGACAGGCTGTCGTCCCGGCTGGCGGCCGGGCTGGAGTCGGCGGGGATCGGCCCCGGCGACCTCGTCGGCCTGCAGCTGCCCAACATTCCCCAGTTCCTGATCGCCTACTTCGGGATCCTCAAGGCCGGTGCCGTGGTGGTGCCGCTGAACGTGATGCTGAAGGGCCTTGAGATCGCGTTTCACCTCAGCGACTCCGGGGTGAAGCTGCTGATCACCTGGGAGGGGATTGCGGCCGACGCGGTGAAGGGCGCCGAGGCGGCCGGGGTGAGCGCCGTCTACGCCGTCGGCCACGCCGCGCAGGGCGGCCAGGCCGCGGGTCCCGCGGACCCGGTCAGCGTGCTCCCGTTCGAGCAGCTGCTGGCGGTGCCCGCGGACGGGTACCTGCTGGCCCGGCGGGCGCTGACCGACACCGCGGTCGTCGTCTACACCTCCGGGACCACCGGCCGCCCCAAGGGCGCCATGCTGACGCACATCCAGCTCTACATGAACGCTGACATCCCCGGGCGCCTGTTCAGCGTGCGGCCTGACGACGTGGTCATCACCGTGCTTCCGCTGTTCCACGTGTTCGGCCTGTCCAGCATCCTGAACGTGTGCGTGCGGTTCGGCTGCACCATGTCGCTGATCCCGCGGTTCGACCCGAGTGAGGTCCTCACCGCGATCGAGCGTGACAGGGCCACCATCTTCGAGGGCGTGCCCACCATGTTCATCGCCCTGCTGGAGCATCCGGAGCTGGACAGCTACGACGTGTCGTCGCTCCGGGTCGCGATCTCGGGTGGCGCGTCCATCCCGGCTCCCGTGCTGGACGCCTTCGAGAAGCGCTTCGGGGTGCTGATCCTCGAGGGCTACGGCATGACCGAGACGGCTTCCACCACGACGTTCAACATCAGCGAGACCGAGCGCCGCGTCTACAGCGTCGGCAAGCCCATCTGGGGCACGCAGACGCAGGTGTGGGACGGCGAGGGCCGGCCCCTGCCGCCCGGTAAAGACCACGTCGGGGAGGTGGTCACCCGCGGGCTGCACGTGATGAAGGGCTACCTGAATGCCCCGGACGCCACCGCCAGCGTGTTCTCCGGGGACTGGCTGCACACCGGCGACCTCGGCTACTTCGACGAGGACGGTTTCCTGTTCATCGTCGGCCGCCAGAAGGAACTCATCATCCGGGGCGGATACAACGTCTACCCGCGCGAGATCGAGGACCTGCTGCACGCCCATCCCGCCGTAGCCGAGGCGGCCGTGATCGGGATACCGCACGACCGGCTGGGCGAGGAGGTCATGGCCGTGGTCACAACGCGGGACGGGGCCTCGGTCACCGAGGCGGAGCTGCACGACTACTGCCGGGAGCGGATCGCCGCCTACAAGTACCCGCGGCGGTTCGAGTTCCGCGCCCAGCTGCCGAAGAACTCCCTCGGCAAGGTGCTCAAGGACGAACTCCTCCCGCCGGAGTTCCACCGGGCAGACCTAAAGCGGGCACGCATCCAGGGAGCAGAGACAAAGCCAGCAGGGGTCTAGCGAATAGATGCCCGGCGAGCAGGGTTCCAGCCAGGAAAGGAGACCGGCCATGACGGCAGCTAGCGTGCGGCGCGGCAGGATCCCGCGCCTGCCGGATGACTACACCCGCGCGGCCGCGGCGCAGCGGCTGGATTTCCTGAACGAGGCCACCGGGACCCGCCCGCGGCACCTGGGCCGCTACGGCATGGACCCCGCGGACCTGGCCGGCAATATCGAGAACTTCGTCGGCGCCGCGCAGGTACCGGTCGGCGTGGCCGGACCGCTGCTCATCGACGGCGAGCATGCCCGGGGCGAGTTCTACGTGCCGCTGGCCACCACCGAGGGCACCCTGGTGGCCAGCTACAACCGGGGCATGAAACTGCTGCACCGGGCGGGCGGGGTCCGGGCCACCGTGATGGACGACGTCATGCAGCGCGCCCCGGCGTTCGGGTTCGACAGTGCACGGGAGGCGCGGGCGTTCGGCGCCTGGGTCACCACCCACTTCGGCGCGATCAAGGACGCGGCCGAGGCGACCACTCATACCGGGCACCTGCGCGACGTCGAGCAGTTCACCGCCAGCCGGTTCCTGTTCCTGCGGTTCAACTTCACCACCGGCGACGCCGCCGGGCAGAACATGGCGGGCAAGGCCACCGCGTCGGGGTGCGCCTGGATCCGGGCCAGGTACCCCGGTATCCGGCAGTTCTGCCTGGAGTCCAACCTGGCCACGGACAAGAAGAGCTCGCAGATCAACATCCTGCGCACCCGCGGCAAGCGGGTCATCGCCGAGGCGCGCATCCCCGCCGCCCTGATCCGGGAGATCATGCACACCACGCCGGAGGCCATGTTCGCCGCCCGCCAGGTCTCCAACCTCGGCGGGCTGATGGCCGGGGTGAACAACAACGGCAGCCACTCCGCCAACGCGATCACCGCGATGTTCGTCGCGACCGGGCAGGACATCGCCAACGTGGCGGAGTCCTCTGCCGCGCTGGTCCACGTTGAGCTGCTCCCCGGCGGTGACTACTACTACTCGATCACCATCCCGGCGCTGATCGTCGCCACCTACGGCGGCGGCACCAGCCTGCCCACCCAGCGCGAGTGCCTGGAGCTGCTGGGCTGCTACGGCCCGGGCCAGGTCGGCAAGCTCGCCGAGATCGTCGCGGCCACGGTGCTGTGCGGCGAGATCTCGCTGGGCTCCGCGGTCGTCGCGGAGGAGTGGGTGGACGCACACGAGCGATTCGGCCGGAACCGGCCATGAGTAACGCATCAGGAACCGGCCATGAGTAACGCATCAGGAACCGGCCATGAGTAACGCAGTCAGGAACCGGCCATGAGTAACGCAGTCAGGAACCGGCCGCGCGCCGCCGCAGGGAAGGGCAGGCCATGGAACGCATGAGCACACTCGACGCCGGGTTCTTCTACGTCGAGCATGACAACGTCCCGATGCACATGGGCTCGCTCGCCCTGTTCGAGGGGCCCGCGCCCAGCCACGAGGAGCTGACCCGGCTGATCACCGTGAAACTCCCGCGGGTGCCCCGGTACCGCCAGGTGGTGCGGACCATGCCGCTGGAGGTCCTGCGCCCGATGTGGGTGGACGACGAGCATTTCGAAATCGGCCACCACGTGCGGCACGCCGCGGTCCCGGCTCCGGGCGGGAAACGCCAGCTCCGTGAGATGGCGGAGAGGATCTTGGCGACCCGGCTGGACCGGGCCCGGCCGCTGTGGGAGACATGGCTGCTGGAGGGGCTCAAGGGCGGCCGCTGGGCGATCTTGTCCAAGGTGCACCACTGCGTGGTGGACGGCGTCGGCGGCAACGACCTGATGACCGCGGTCTTCGACGTCACCCCCGACGCCGAGTACGCGGTCCCCCCCGCGTGGGCGCCGGAGCCCGCCCCGGCCATGACGGACCTGATGGCGGCCGGCCTCCGCGAGGCGGCGGTCGGGTCGGCCCGGCAGCTGTCCGGCTTGGCCGGGCTGCTCCGCGTGCCGCTGCTGCCCCCCGGGGACATCCTGGGCTACGGGCGCGGCCTGGCGTCCAGCGCGCGGCGGCTCGCGGCTCCGTCGGCGGCCTCGCTGAACGGCCCGATCGGCCCGAACCGCCGGTGGGCGTGGGGCACCGCCCCGCTGGCCGAGATCAAGGAGATCCGCTCCGCGCACGGCGGGACGGTCAACGACGTGCTGCTCGCGGCCATTACCCGCGGCTTCCGAGACCTGCTGGACGGGCGCGGCGAGCTGACTGACGGCCTGATCGTCCGGTCCCTGGTGCCGGTGTCGGTCCGGGCCGCCGGCGAGCAGGGCATGATCACCAACCGGGTGTCCGCCGTGCTCGCCAACCTGCCCGCCGGGGAGCCCGACCCGCTGCGGCGGCTGGAGCTGATCCGTGAGCAGATGGATGACCTCAAGCGCACCTCGCAGGCGGTCGGGGCGCAGGCCCTCACCGGGATGCTCGGCTTCGCGGCCCCCACGCTGCTCGCGCTCGGCTCGCGCACCGCCTTCCAGTTGCCGCAGCCCCTGGTCCAGACGGTCACCACCAATGTCCCCGGGCCAAGGCTGCCGCTGTACCTGCTCGGCCGCAGGCTGGATCGCGTCTACCCGTACGTGCCGATCGGCGACAACGTGCGGATCTCTATTGCGATCTTCTCCTACCTGGAGCGGTTCACGTTCGGGATCACCGCCGACCGCGATGCCGTGCCCGACCTGCACGTTCTGGCGAAGGGCATCCGCCGCGGCCTGGCGGAGCTGGGATAGGCGCTGGTTAATCCGGGTATACCTGATGTTTACTCGGCAGTAACAGGCGCGGGCCCCGGGGTGCGGTCCCGGAGGCGCGGGCCAGGAGGTGACCATGGCTGCGCAACGGGTGCCGGGGGGCACCCGCCGGCGGATCGGCAAAGTAAGGCCTGGCTCGCGGCGGCCCCGGCAGCGGACCGGCCTCGTGCTCGGGGCCGGCGGGGTGGTGGGGGCGGCCTGGATGACCGGGATCCTGCACGCCCTGCAGGAACGTGTACCGGAACCGCTCGGCGACGTAGACCTGATGGTGGGCACCAGCGCGGGCAGCGTCCTCGCGGCCGCGCTGCGCTGCGGCGTCACCCTGGACGAGATCACCGCCATGCAGCACGGCGACACGGTACCCATGCTGCGTGACGCGGGTGTGCGTGACCTGGACGAGGGTCCCCTGCCGCCGCGGCCGCAGTTGCGGGCCGGGTCGCCCCGGCTGATGCTCACTACCCTGCTCGCCCCGCACACCATCCATCCGGGAGTCGGGGCCAGCGCCTGGCTGCCCCGCGGCCGGGGACGCCACGAGGCCCTGCGGGCCACCCTCACGGCCCTCGGCGAGTACCAGGCCCGGCACACCGCGGGCTGGACGCCGCAGTCCTGGGCGGACGGCCGGACGTGGATCGTGGCCGTGGACTACGCCACGGGACGCCGGGTGATGTTCGGCCGGCCGGGCGCCCCGGTCGTGCCGCTCCCTGACGCCGTGGTCGCGTCCTGCTCGATCCCGGGCTGGTACGCGCCCACGGTCATCGACGGGCGCCAGTACGTGGACGGCGGCGTCCGCTCGTCCACGTCGCTGCGGTCGCTGGCCGGGGCCGGGCTGGACGAGGTCTGGGTGCTCGCCCCCATGGCCAGCGTGGTCGCGGACCGGCCGGGGCGGACCACCGAGCGGCTGGAACGCCGGGTGCGGCGGCTGGTCACCCGCTCGCTGCTGCGCGAGGCCGAGGTGCTGCGCGCCGCCGGTACCCGGGTCACGGTGCTCACCCCCGGCCCCGAGGATCTGGCCGCGATGGGCGTCAACTTCATGGACCCGCGCCGCCGCCGGCCGGCGCTCGACGTCGCGATGCGCACCTCGGCGGCCACGATCGCCGCCGCGCAGGCTCATCCGCAGGTGGCCTGACTTTTCTTTCCTAACGAGAACCGGCCGGTCCCGCTCCCTCGCCAGCGCGTCCGGGGGCGGGGAGTCCGGGCGGGGGGCGGCCGGGCGGTTTCAGCCAGGCGTCCGGCGCAGCGGTTCGGGCGGCACCAGGGCCGTGCCGGGCGCGTGGCCCGTCACCGCGCCTGGGCCCGGATCACGCGGTACTCTCCGTGTCCACGCGGCGGGTGGCGCGGCGGAACCGGCCGACCGACCCGGGCCACAGCGTCGGGTTGCGGCCCGCGGAGTTCAGGTACCAGCTGACGCAGCCGCCCGTGGCCCACACCGTCGAGGCCATCCGGCGCTGCACGTCATCGCACCAGCGCTGCTCGGCCTCCGGCTTCGTGTCCAGCGCCGCCGCGCCCAGCCGGTCCAGCGCGGCCAGGTAGTCCAGGGTGTAGTCCAGCTGGGCCTCGATGATGTGGATCAGCGAATTGTGCCCCAGGCCCGTGTTCGGCCCGATCAGCAGGCAGAGGTTGGGGAACCCGGCGACCGTGGTGCCGCGCAGCGCGCGCATGTCCTCACCCCAGGTCTGGGCGAGCGTCACCCCGGCCGCCCCGGTGATCCGGCGGGCCACCGGCATGTCGACGACGCGGAATCCAGTCGCGAACACGATCACGTCGGCGTCGCGTGCGGTCCCGTCCTGGGCGGTGAGCGTGCTCCCGTCCACCTTGGCCAGGCCCGCTGCGACCAGTTCGGTGTTCGGCCGGGTGAGCGCGGGATAGTAATTGTTGGACAGCAGGATCCGCTTGCAGCCGATCATGTAGCGAGGGGTCAGCCGGGCGCGCAGGTCCGGGTCCGGCACCGAGCGGGCCAGATGCCGCAGCGCGATCCGCTGGGCGGCCCGCAGCAGGCGGGGCTGCTTCACGAACCCGACCACCAGCGCCTCCCGGCTGGCGTGCAGGCCGTGGCGGACCAGGCGCTCGGTCAGCGGGACCTGCCGGTACAGCCATTTCTCGGCGTCGGAGATCCGGCGGTCATTGCGCGGCATGACCCAGGCCGGGGTGCGCTGGAACAGGGTCAGCCGGCCCGCGACGGGCGCGATCGCGGGCACGATCTGGATGGCCGACGCCCCGGTGCCGATCACCGCGACCCGCTTGCCGGCCAGGTCCGCCCGGTGATCCCAGCGGGCCGAGTGGAAGACCTCGCCCGGGAACGTGTCCAGCCCCGGGATGTCCGGCAGGGACGGCGTGGACAGCGGCCCGGCCGCCGCGATGACCACGTCGGCGGTCAGGTCCCCGGCTGATGTGCGCAGCCGCCAGCGCGACGAGCCGCCGTCCCAGCGGGCCTCGGCCAGCTCGGTCCCGAACCTGATGTACGGGCGTACCCCGTACCGGTCGGTCACCGCGTCCAGGTAGGACCAGATCTCGGGCTGCCGGGAGAAGCTGTGCGACCAGTCCGGGTTCGGCGCGAACGAGTATGAGTACAGGTGCGAGGGCACGTCGCAGGTGCAGCCGGGATAGGTGTTGTCGCGCCAGGTGCCGCCCACCGCGCCGGCCCGCTCCAGGATGACGAAGTCGGTCCGGCCCGCCCGGAGCAGCCGGATGCCCGCCCCGATCCCCGCGAACCCGGCGCCGATGACGGCCACCCGGACGTGCGCCGGCAGGGGCCCGGCGCTGGCCGTCACCGCGGGCGCGGTGGCGGGGGAGTCTCCGGTGGCGGTGGCGGGGGAGTCTCCGGTGGCGGTGGCGGGGGAGTCTCCGGTGGCGGTGGCGGGGGAGTCTCCGGTGGCGGGCGGGGGAGTCTCCGGTGGCGGTCGGGCGAGCCTCCGGTCGCGGCGGTCATCGCGGCCCCCGGGAGCCGGCGGCCAGGTTTCCGGGGCGCAGCGCCAGCAGCGGGCGCCCGTCCGGCACCGGGGCGTCCGGGTCGGCGGTGATCCCGGCTTCGCGGAGTACCCCGGTCAGCGCCCACCAGATCAGCTGGCTGACGTAGTCGGTGACCTGACGCCGGCTCATCGACCGCCGGTCCAGCCACCATTCCCCGGTGCTCTGCACCAGGCCGGTGATGCCGAACGCCCACGGCTCGGCGGCCCCCGAATCCAGCCCGAAGCTGCGCAGGTAATCGCCGTACACTCCGGTCAGCGTGGTGGCGATGAACTCCTTCTGCCGGGCGACCACACCGGGCCCCGGGCTGCTGTCCGCCCCGCCGTGCCGGGCCAGCAGCCAGTACAGTTCCGGGTTCTCGTCGATGATCGCGAAGTAGGCGCCGACCGCGTCGCGGATGCGGGCCATGGCCGGGCCGCCCGCGGTGAGCGCGGGCACCAGCCGCAGCTGGAGAAGGGCCGACGCGTACTCGCGCAGCGCCTGGACCAGGGCCGCCTTGTCCGCGAAGTACCGGTACAGCACCGGCTTGGTCACGCCGGCCTCCGTGGCCACCGCGTCCATCGGCAGCTCCGGGGCCGTGCTCGCTCAGCACGCGCAGGGCGGCGGCCACGAACTCCTCGCGGCGCTGCGCGCGGTGCTGCGTCCACCGATCGCGGCGCGCGTCGCGCCGCCGCGGTGGCGTGCCCGCCTGGGTACGCATGATCTGGGATGCTACCAAAAGTAACTGTTACTTCGAGTTACATGTTTGAGGCCGATGGCGGCCTGTGTTCCCGCGCGGCACCGGCACCCTGGCGGCCAGGGATTTCCCTGCGAGCACGGAGCCTTCCGGACCCGGCTACCGCGGTAGCGACGCAGGGCTATCTCGTTAATGAGATATCGTTAGGGGTATGGGCGCGGCGGGCGGACCGTTGGGGCCCGCGAAAGCGGAAGGTGGGCCCGGCAGGCAGGATGAGCTGGGCCTGCCGCGGCTGCCCGGATTCCGTGAGATGGCCCTGCGCCGGATGGCGGGTGAACGCCGCCGGCTGGTCGGCGAGCTGACCGCGCAGCGGCAGGCGGCCGGGCTGTCCCAGACGCAGGTCGCGGCCCGGATGGGCACCTCCCAGTCGGCCGTGGCCCGGCTCGAGGCCGGCGGGGCGGACGTGCGGGCCTCCACCCTGGAGCGTTACGCCGCGGCGATCGGCAGTGAGATCAGCTGGCGGTTGCAGGACCCCCCGCCCGCGGCGCAGCGGCCGGCGGCCTGGCCGGACCCCGGCCCTGGCCGCGGTCCCGGTCCCATGCCCGGGCCGGCTGCCCCGGCGTGGCCTCTGAGCTCACCCGGGCCGAGGCCCGCACCCGGCCCGCTCGCGCCGGCCGCGCAGCACCGGCCGTATGGACAGCGACAGGAGGACTCCCATGACCGTTCCCGTGGCTGACTCGTTCCCGCCCGGCGGCCCGTGGCCCGGCCCGCCGGGGCCAGGAGAGCCGGGGCCAGCCGGCCCGCCGTCCCGGCCCGGCCGGCCCGGACCCGCCCGCCCGGGCAGCGCCCGGGCTGGCCCGGGACGCCCGGCTGGCCCGCCCCGGACCGGGAGCCGCCCGCCTACCCGGACGTGCCGCCCTCCCGGGTCTGGACCGACCAGGGTGACTGGCCCGGCCGGCGTCTATCAGCGGCTGCTGGAGCAGCGCATCGTCATGGCGTCCGGCCCGCTCGACGGGCCGGCCGCGAGCGTGCTGAGTGCCCAGCTGCTCACCCTGGACGCCGAGGGGGACGGCCCGGTCCGGCTCGAGCTCCAGGGGCTGACCGCCGAACTGCCGGCCGCGCTGACCGTCATGGGCGTGCTGGACGTGCTCCGCGCCCCGGTCACCGGGTACGTGGCCGGCCAGGTCAGCGGGCCGGCCCTGGGCGTGCTCGCCGCGTGCGGGCAGCGCCGCGGCTACCCCAGCGCGGTGCTCGGCCTCACCGAGCCCCGGCTGAGCCTGGGCGGCACGGCCACCCAGGTCCGCGGCCAGGAGGAGCAGGTCGAGACCATGGTCGACACGCTCTACATCCGGCTGGCCGAGGTGACCGGGCGCGAGGTGGACGAGATCCGGGCGGACGCCCGGCGGGGACGGTACCTGACCGTTCCCGAAGCGGTGCCTACGGTCTCCTTGACGGCCAGGCCGGTCCCGGTGACCGGCCCGGCGGCAGGCAGGGCGGCATGCCTGGCGGCAGGCAGGGCGGCGGACAGGGCGGCCTGGGCTGAAGCACCAGTCACCGCTGCAGGCACCCGCGGCGTTCATCCGGGCGAACACCTGGCTGGCCGCCCCGCCGCTGCTGCCCGAGATCCGGCTGTACCTGGCCCGGGACGCGTTCGGGCTGTGGGAGCGGATCGAGCGTGACACCGGCCAGCAGCAGCTGCCCCCGCCCTTCTGGGCGTTCCCGTGGGCGGGCGGCCAGGCGCTGGCCCGGTACCTGCTCGACCATCCAGGCCAGTGTCCGCGGCCGGGCCGTGCTCGACCTCGCGTCCGGGTCGGGCCTGGTCGCGATCGCGGCCGCCGTCGCGGGCGCCGCGTCGGTCACCCCCAGCGAGACCGACCCGCTGGCCGCCGCGGCCATCACGCTCAACGCCGGGGTCAACCGGGTCCGGCTGGAGCCGACGGTCGGCGACCTCCTGGCTGCCCCGGGACCGACGCGGCCGGATAGGGGCCCGGCCCGGCGCGCCGCCCGCGGGCATGCGGCCTGCGGACGTGGTCCTGGCGGGTGACGCGTTCTACGACCGGGACATGGCCAGCCTGATGCTGCCCTTCCTGGAGCGGGCCAGCCAGGCGGGCGCGCTGGTGCTGGTCGGCGACCCCGGCCGGGCCTACCTGCCCCGGGATCGCTTCGAGCAGGTGACCACCTACGACGTCCCGGTCGAGCGGGTCATCGAGGATGCCGACGTCAAGCACACCACCGTCTGGCGCCTGTGCTGAGCGTCCCAGGACGACACCCAGGTCATGATCACGGAGCTGGGACGCGAGATCAGCGCTCCTTACGCGGGGCGGACCGGGCCAGTGCCGGCGCCGCTGCTGGCGACGGCGGCCGCGATCTCGGCGAGATCCTTGTCGTCCAGGACCAGGTCGGCGGCGGCCAGCCAGCCGTCCACCTGCTGCGGGCTGCGGGCGCCGACGATCGCGCCGCTGACCCCCCGGAAGGCCAGGGTCCAGGCCACCGCGACCGCGCCGGTGCTCACGCCGAGCCGGTCGGCGACCGGCCGCAGCCCGTCAACCAGGGCCAGGTTCCGGGCTAGGCCGTCGCCGGTGAAGTCGGCGCTGCGACTGCGCCAGTCGCCCTGGTCCAGGTTCGCCGCCCGCTCGGGCGTGAACGCCCCGGTCAGCAGGCCCGCACCCATCGGGCTGTAGACGATGACGCCGGTGCCGTGCGCCGCGCACCACGGGATGAGCTCAGCGGCAGCGTCCTGGTGGATCAGGCTGAACTGCGGCTGCAGCGAGTCCACGTGCCCCACCGCCTCGGCCGCGGTGAGCTGGGCCACGGAGTGGTTGGAGAGCCCGGCGGCCCGGATCTTGCCCTCGGTGCGCAGGTCCGCGAACGTCTGCCAGTACTCCTCCAGCGGTGTCCCGTCCTCCGCGGGCCAGTGCAGCTGGTAGAGGTCGATGCGGTCCACCCCCAGGCGGCGCAGCGACGCTTCCACCTCCCGGCGCAGGCTGGCCGGGTCACCCACCCGGCGGGGCGCCTTCGACCGGTCGGACTCGTCCCAGATCAGGCCGCCCTTGGTGAAGACGTACGGGCGGTCCGCCTCGGGTTCGTCCCGCAGGGCCCGCGCCACGACCTCCTCGGAATGGCCGAGGCCGTACACGGCCGCGGTGTCCACCCAGTTGATCCCGGACTCGACCGCGTGCCGGATCGCGGCGACCGAGTCGTCGTCCTCCTGATCCCCCCAGGCGAAGGCCCAGCCTCCGCCGCCGATCGCCCAGGCGCCGAAGCCGGCCCGGGTGATGGTCATGTCCGTCCGCCCGAACGCAACCTTGGTCAGTGTCTCGCTCATGCCCTTATGCTCGGCGAGCCGGGTTCACCTGTCCAACAGCTAGAACCGATCGCGTTGTCCTCTTAGATTGCTTAATCAAGGAACTGTGTCAGCTGGATCACTTCGCGGCCGTCGCCGGGAGTCCCACTTCACCCGGGCCGCGGAGCTGCTGCAGATCTCCCAGACCGGCGTGTCCGCGTCGATTCAGGGCGCTGGAGACCGAGCTGGGCACGCCGCTGTTCGTGCGCAGCACCCGCCGGGTCGAGCTCACCGAGGCGGGCCGGGTGCTGCTCGCCGAGTCGCACCGCACGCTGGCCAGCGGGCCGCCGCGCACGACGCGGTGGCCGCGGTTCGCGGGGTGCTGCGCGGGACGCTGTGCGTCGGCGGGGAACAGTGCCTCGGCGTAGTGGACGGCCCGGCCCAGCTGGCCCGGTTCCGCTTCCGGCATCCCGGGGTCGAGGTCAGGCTGCGGTTCGGCGGGTCGGCCCGGTGATCGACCTGCTGGCGGCGGGCCGCCTGGACGTGGCCTGTCGCGCTGCCCGGCCCGGCGCCGCGCGGCGTGGTGATGACGCCGCTGGCTGCTGAGCCGCTGGTCATGCTCTGCCACCCGGGTCACGAGCTAGCCGCCTCCGACGCGGTCGGCCTGGCCGCTCTGGACGGGTTCACGTTCGTCGGGTTCCAGCCCGACTGGGGGCCCGGGTGCTGGCCGGCCGGGCCGTTGCCGCAGCCCGCCTGCCGCACCGTGTCGAACTCGAGGTCAACGACGTGCACACGCTGCTCGACCTGGTCGGCCACAATCTCGGCGTCGCCATCGTGCCCGCGCCCATCGCGGAGGCCAGCCAGCCCCGGGTCGGGCCAGCCGGGTCAGGCCAGCCGGGTCAGGCCAGCCGGGTCAGGCCAGCCGGGTCAGGCCAGCCGCCCCGCCCGGTCCTGCGCCGCGGCCACCACAGCCTGTCCCAGGCTGATCCCGCCGTCGTTGGGCGGGACCCGGGAATGGGTCAGCACCCGGAAACCCCTGCTCTCCAGCAGGTCGACCACGGTCCCGAGCAGCAGCAGGTTCTGGAAGACCCCGCCGGACAACGCCACCATGCCCAGCCCGGACCGCTCCCGCAGCAGCCCGCAGACCTCGCCGATCATGGCCGCCACGCCCTGGTGGAACCGGGCACCGATGATCTGCCGGGGGACTCCGGCCAGCAGGTCCACGGCGGCGGCGCGGACCAGGTCACAGCCCGCCACGGTGAGCGGGCGGCCGTCCGTGACGGCCGCGGGGTACGGGTCGTGGCGTGTCGTGGCGGCCAGCTGCTCCAGCTCGACGGCGGCCTGGCCCTCGTAGTTGATGGAGTCACGTACGCCCAGCAGCGCGGCGACCGCGTCGAACAGGCGCCCCGCGCTGGACGTCTCCGGGGCGTTCACCCCCCGCCGGGCCAGGGCGAGCACGTCCGCCCAGGTGCTGGAGTTACGGCTGGCCACGTCCAGGCCCGCGGGCAGTCCCCCGGGGAAGGCGGCGTCCAGGTAGGCGGCAGCCATCCGCCACGGCTGGCGGATCGCGGCCGCACCGCCGGGCATCGGGACGCCCGCCAGGTGCCCCACCCGCTCCGCGTCCACCAGGTCGGCGAGCAGGAATTCACCGCCCCAGATCGTGCCGTCCGTCCCGTAGCCGGTGCCGTCGAAGGCCACGCCGATGACGGGCCCGGCCTCGCCGTTGTCGGCCAGGCAGGAGGCGACGTGGGCGTGATGATGCTGCACCCCGGCCAGGACGCAGCCGTCCTGCTCCAGCGCGTACTTGGTGGACAGGTACTCCGGGTGCAGGTCGTGCGCCACGATCTGCGGGGTCACGTCGAACAGCCGGCGGAAGTGCGCGATGCCCTCGGTGAAGGAGCGCAGTGTCTCGTAGTTCTCCAGGTCGCCGACGTGATGGGAGAGGAAGGCCCGGTCCCCGCGGCCGAGGCAGAAGGTGTTCTTCAGCTCTGCGCCGCAGGCCAGCACCGGCCGGCCGAAACGGCTGGCCACGGGCAGGGGCTCCGGCACGTACCCGCGGGAGCGGCGCAGCACGGCCTCCCGGCCGCGGAACGGGCGGACCACCGAGTCGTCGGTCCGGACATGGATCGGCCGGTCGTGGGTGAGGAAGGCGTCCGCGAGGCCGCCCAGCCGGGCCAGCGCGTCGCTGTCCCGGTAAGCGATTGGCTCGTCGGAGACGTTGCCGCTGGTCAGCACGATCGGGCGGCCGAAGTCGCGGAGCAGCAGGTGATGCAGCGGGGTGTACGGCAGCATCACGCCCAGCTGCCGGTTCCCCGGGGCCACGGCGGAGGCGAGCGGGGCTGGGCCCGCGCCTTCGCGCTGCGCTGCCCGGGCGGCTGCCCGGCGCCCGCCGGCGGGCAGGGATCTGCCGGCGGGCAGAGCCCCGGTGTCCCGGCGGGGCAGCAGCACGATCGGCCGGCGGGGGCTGGCCAGCAGGCGGGCAGCGAGAGCGTCCACCTCGCAGAGGGCCCGCACGGCGGCCAGGTCCGCGGCCATCACCGCGAACGGCTTGTCCTCCCGGTGCTTGCGGGCGCGCAGCAGGCCTGCGGCCTTCTCGCTGGCTGCGTCTACCGCGAGGTGGTAACCGCCGAGCCCCTTCACGGCCAGCACCTGCCCGGCGCCCAGCGCGGCCACCGCTCCGGCCAGGGCCCCGTCCGGGCCGGACAGTTCTGTCCCGTCCCCGGCGAGCAGCCGCAGCCGCGGCCCGCAGGCCGGGCAGCACACCGGCTGGGCGTGGAACCGGCGGTTGGCCGGGTCGTGGTACTCCGCCGCGCAGCCGGCGCACATGGTGAAGCCGGCCATCGTGGTCAGCGGCCGGTCGTAGGGCACGTCGCGGACGATCGTGAACCGGGGCCCGCAGTTCGTGCAGTTGATGAACGGGTAGCCGAACCGCCGGTCGGTCGGGTCGGCCAGCTCACGCAGGCAGTCCGCGCAGGTCGCGCTGTCCGCGGAAACCAGGGCGCGGCGGGAGCCGCTGGTGTCGCTGGCCACGATGGCGAAGCCGGCGCGCCCGTCCGGGGTGATCGGCTGCGCGCTGACCCGCTCGACCCGGGCCAGTGGGGGCGCGTCCCGCTCCAGCGCGGCCAGGAAGTCCCGGATCTGCCCGGCGGGTCCCTCCACCTCGGCGAACACGCCGTCCACGTCGTTGCCGACCCAGCCCGCCAGGCCCAGGCGGGTGGCCAGGGAGTACACGAACGGGCGGAACCCGACTCCCTGGACCACGCCCTCGACCCGGACGGAGGTCCGGACATTGGTGGCCACGAGCCCAGTGTGCCGCGTTTCCCCGGGTGGTGCCCGGCGCGAGGCTGGCGAGTCCGGTGGTATCTGCGTGGACGGTGGGAGCCGGCGGCGGGTCCTCAGGAATCCGGGTCCCGCGCGCGCAGGCCCGCTTCGGCGTACTCGATCAGCAGATCGCTCACGGAGATGCCGCGCCGCTCAGCCTCGGCGGCCAGCTGCTCGGCCAGGGGGGCGGGCAGCACCACGCTGCGATGCACGTAGTCGTCATGCTCCCAGGCTTCGTAGGTCGGCTCAGACACGCTGGCTCCTCTCCGCGAGCGGCACCGCCGCGGCCGGCAGCGGGACGTAGCGGCGCAGGACACGGTCGCTGAGCAGGCCGAGGCAGCTGAGGTTGGGGAAGCCCGGTCCCTGGGCGAGCCCGGCGAGCACCGGCAGGTGCAGCGGCGGCTCCAGGCCCGCCACGGCCAGGTTCGCGTCGATGCGGCGCTCCAGCTCATCCCCGGCGCGGGCGGCGGCGAGGCCGGCCCTCGCCGCCCCGCCCAGCAGTCGCTCGAACCAGTGCCCGTCGAACCCGCGCGCCACGACCACCAGGTCGTAGCCGACGCGTTCCCGGTCCTCCCCATAGCCGACGGTGACCACGACCTGCCGCTGGCCGGCCTCGATGGCGAGCGCCCGTCCGGCGAGCGTGCGGAAGCCGCGCAGCTGATTGAGGGTGGCCTCGGCCTGAACCGAGAACACCCCCCGGTCGGTCCGCTCGAGGAACTGGCGGCGGTGCGCTTCGGCCAGCCGGGGCCAGTCGCCCGGATCGGAGTAGAAACGGTTCTCGTCGTAGCTCTCGCCGCGCGAGAAGAGGACACCCCGGCTGGTCAGCACGTCGATGGTCGAGTGCTGGTGACAGTGCCTGGCCAGGGTGATCACGACCCAGGCGGCCGTCTCGCCGCTGCCGATGACACAGATGCTCCGCGCACGGTGCCCCAGCGCGCCAGCGTGCTGCCAGTAACTGCGGCCGTCCAGGACGAGTGGATGCCTGCTGGGCTGCCCGGGCACCGTGATCGGCGGTCCGGGTCCGGTGACGACGACCCCGTCCGCCTCGAGAGTGCGGCCATCGGCCAGTCCCAGCCGCCAGCGGCCGGCCCCGGTGTCCAGCGCCGTCACCTCGCCAGCGATGATTTCGGCCCCGCACTTGCCGGCGACCGCACGCAGGTAGGCGCCCCACTCGCGATGCGCAGGCCGCTGGCGGCCACGATCCACCCAGTCGGCGTAGCTGCCGCCGGCGATGAGGTTCCGCGGCCAGCTGTAGGCCATCATGGCGTCGGTCACTGAGCCCGAGGCCGCCCCCCAGCTCGGCTGGTACGGGTAGCCGATGTCCTTCTCGGGTGGGGTGCCGAGCGGCAGCGAGCCGTCGGTGTAGCCCTGCCGGCCGATCCAGGCCGCGGCCGGTGCGCTCCGTTCGAGGAGCACCACCCGGGGCGGGTCGAGTCCCGTGTCGGCGAGCGCCCGGGCCTTCGCGGCGATGGCGATGCCCTTCGCGCCCGCACCGATCACCGCCAGGGTCCGCATGAGCCCGACAATAGCCCGGCGCGCCTCCCCCGTGCCGCCGCGTGCCCAGCCGCACTCTTCCCGCGGAACGTGCGCCTGGCCGGGTGATTTGCCCGGTTAGGGCGCACCGTTCGCGGGAAAGGTGGCCGGACGCACCTGCTTCTGGGCTGGGCGCTGCCGCGGATCACTCGCCGGCGGAATCGCGTGCCCCGCGCACCGCGAAGACCGCCAACCCGGCGGTGAACACCAGCCCCGCGCAGATCGCCGCGCCCCGGTCGTGCGGTGGCCGGGCCGGCCAGAGCCACGGCGTGGTCAGGGCGGGGTGGTGCCACTGCGTGTATAGCGCGTACACGCCGGCCACCAGGTAGCCGGTCGGGCCGGCCCAGGCCAGGCCGCCGCCGAGGGTGGCAGCGCACAGCAGGCCGAGGCCGGTCATCCCGGCCACGTTGCGCGCTGCGTCCAGGGTGCCGCCGGCCAGGTGTGCACCGGCCCCGGCGGCGGCCAGCGCGCTGACCGCCACCGCGGTCAGCGCCAGCACCGTGGCCAGCCGCAGGAACGGCAGCCACCGGCCGGCCACCCGTTCCGGGTCGCCGAGCCGGCTCGCGGTAACGGCGGTGATGGCGGCCGCGGCCCCGGCCTCGAACACCAGCGGCAACTGCAGGGCGCCGTAGCTGTCCCAGGACCGGACCAGCGCGATCCGCAGCCCGATAGCGCACGCCGCTATCGCTACCACAGCCACCGGGACCCGCCGGCTGGTGGCGTACAGCCGCACGAGGCGCACTCCGGCGGCCGGTGGCCGGGTCGGCCGCGCCAGGCGGCCTCGCCGCGCCGGGCGGCCTCCCCGCGCCGGGCGGGCCCCTTCGGGCGGCGCTGCCACCTGGCCTTCCCCGTGAGTAGTCATGGCAGCTGCGCCAGCGTGATCCGGCCCGCCCGCAGCGTGGCCAGGTGCGCCGCGAGCCAGGCGCGGCGGGCCGCCGGGGTCAGCGCGGCGAACCGCTGGGCGGCGGCGTAGGCAGGTGATCCGGGGGCCGGCTCTGGCGTCGGCGAGCTCGGCGCCACGCGCCTCCGGCTGCCCGGCGGTGCGCTGCGGGGAGGCGAGGTGGGCTGCGGCAGGCCGGACGCCCGGGCCAGGACCGCCAGCACCGCCTGCTGGGCCGGGGACGGGTGGCGGCCCGCGCCGACGATGCTGGAGGCGATGCCGAGCCCGGCACTCGACCGGATCTGGGCGGCCACTTGGCCGGTGGTCAGGGCAGGTCCTGCCAGCTGGACCGGAAGAAGCAGGCGGAACACCGGTGGGCTGCCGCTGATGGCCGGGCCAGCCAGCCCGATGCTGACCGAGTTACTGGTTCCCTGCCGGTAGGCCGCCGCGGCCTGGCTGATGCGGGCCGGTGCGCCCGGCAGGCCGGCCACCTCGCTGAGCAGCGGTCCGAGGGCGGTGACCGTGACCGGAAGATAGCTCGCGTAGGCGGGATTCAGGCAGACCGGGATCGCGGTATGGCCGCAGACCGGGGTGAAGCGGAGCGGCCGGTCGCTGGCCGCGTCATGCAGGGCCGGGATGGCGATCATGCCGTGGGTGTCCAGCCTGCCGGTTCCGGCCAGCGCCACGGCGGTCCCGGCCACCACCAGGCCGGCCGCGGTGACCGCCGCAGCGGCGGCCCGCAGGCGCCGCCCGCCGGAGCCCCGGGGCAGGGCCAGGGCCGCCAGCAGCGCCAGGGTCAGCCCCGCGGGGAACATCACCTGGGCCATCGCCAGGTCAGGAACGTAGGGGTAAAAGGTCGCCATGCTCGCGTTCGATCCGACGTCCCAGGGGGCGGCGACCACGGGTGAGACCTGCCAGAACGACCGGCTGCCGACGATGAGTTCGGTGCTGAGCGCGAGCACGAAGAACGCCGCGATGGCCGCCAGCGGTGCCGTGAACCGGCTGGGCAGGAGCGCCCCGGCGGCGATCCCCAGCGCCGAGAAGGCCAGCAGGCTCGCGGCCACGACCGCGGCCGGCCACCACAGCGGGCCGCCCCAGCTGGCCTGGTGCGCGGTCATCCCGTATAGAACGGCCACGCAGACCAGGTACCCAACTAGTGCCCAGCAGGTCGTCGCGGCCCACGTCGCGAGCAGCCGGGCCCACCGCGGCCGGGCGGTGATGCTCACCAGTTCGGCGGTGTGGCGGCGGGCGTCCCGGGACCCCATCCAGGCTGCCGCGCCGACCACGGGGGTGATGAAATCCAGGATCGCGCCGCTTTGCAGGCTGGCGGCGCGCAGGTTCCACAAGGGCGGCATGGCCATGGTCTTGCGGTACGTGGTGAGCCAGAACAGCACGAAGATCACCGGCAGCATCCACAGCATGGCGTTATGGCGCAGCTCCAGGCGCAGCAGCCGGGCCGTCACCAGTGCAGGGTGACGGGAGGCCTGCTGCGGCGCGACGACGGCCGGCGCGTTCGTGGTGGTCATGACCCGCCTCCGGCCAGGACGGCGCTGTACCCGCGCTCCAGCGGCGAATCGCCTATGGCCTGATCGCCCGCGGCTGGGCTCTCGCCGCGGGCGACCAGGTCAGCCGGGGTGCCGTGGAACACGATCTTGCCCTCGTCCATGAGCGCGACCCGAGCGCAGGCGGCGCCGACGTCTTCCACCAGGTGGGTGCTGACCACGACAGTGGCGCGCTGGCCGAGATCCCGGAGCAGGCCCCGGAACACCATCCGCTGCTGGGGATCCAGCCCGGCGGTCGGCTCGTCCAGCAGCAGCAACTCCGGCTCGTTGACGATCGCCTGCGCGATCCCCACCCGGCGCAGCATCCCGCCCGACAGGGTGCGGAGCCTGGCCTTCGCCTTGCCGCCCAGCTCGACCCGTTCGACGGCCGCCGCCACCGCGGCCTGAACCCGGGCCGCGGGCATCTCCTTCAGCAGCGCGAAATACTCCACGAACTCCGCCACCGTGAAGCCGGGGTAATAGCCGAGGTTCTGCGGCAGGTACCCGAGCCGGCGCCGGATCTCCTGCCGCGGACCGTAGTGGCCCGGATCGCGGCCCAGCAGCCGCAGCCGGCCCGAGGTCGGCGGGACCGCCGTCGCCATCACCCGCAGCAGCGAGGTCTTGCCCGCCCCGTTGGGGCCCAGCAGCCCGAACACCCCCGGGCCAGCCTGCAGGTCTGCCCCCGCCACCGCCACGGTGCGGCCGAAGCGCCGGGTCAGCCCGGTGATCTCCACATTCATGATGCGCCTCCCGGAAACGGGTCAGAGATAGGACGATGCATGAACGAAGCACCGCGGTCTCAGACTGTCCGTGGGGCCGGTGCCGGTCATCGCACCAGGGAGCCGGATTGGTGGTCATACCACGCAGGTAGTCCGGCCCCGCGGCCGGGCGAGCTCATACCTGGGTATGACCATGCAGGTGTGATGAGCGGTGGCCCCGGCCGGCCTACGCTGAGATCGTGAAACGGATGCCCGGCTACGCACCGGCGGCGAGCGGCGCCGCCCTGGCAGCGCGCCGGGCGTGGCGCGGGCTGCTCCAGGTGCTGGCCGGCCCGGACACGCCCCCGGCCTGGTGGCATCGGCCGTGGCGGCGCCGGGCCTATCTGGTGCTGAGCCTGACGGCGCTGGCGCTTTGCGTGCTCAACCTGGCCAGCATGCATGCGCAGCTCAGGGTCCCTCCCATGCCGTTCAGCTCGGTGCTCAGCATGGGGCGGATGGTGCTGGCCGTGGCGGTGGTGGTGGTGCCGCTGCTGCTGGCGGCCCGGTATCCGCTGCTGGGCTGGCGGATCGGGTGGCTCGCACTGCTGCTTGTCCCGCTGGTACCCGGTAAGTGGTGGGGAGGCTGGCCGTGGGGCCCGGCTCAGGTGCTGGTGCTGCTGGTGGTGTTCGGCGTGGCCGGGGTCCGGTATGGGCGGCCGGTGCTGTGGTGGATGTGGGCGCTGAGCCTTATCCCCTGGTGGCTATGGCTAGTGACGGACCTGGCCGACTTGAATGGCCCACTCGGCGCCACCATCGTGTTCACCGCCGGGACGATCCTCTTGGACAGCATTAGTTCCCGGTGGCGCACCCAGCGGGACCTGGCCGCCCAGACCGAGCGCACCGAGCTGGAGCGGGCGCGGCGGGCCGTCCTGGAGGAGCGCACCCGGATCGCGCGGGAACTGCATGACGTGGTCGCGCATCACATGTCGCTGATCGCGGTCCAGGCTGAGACCGCACCGTACCGCCTCAGCGACCTGCCTGAATCAGCCCGCGCCGAGTTCGGCTCGCTGAGCGGGGTGGCCCGCGAGGCGCTGCTGGAGATGCGGCGCCTGCTCGGCGTGCTGCGCTACGACCAGCCCGCCGGGCTGGCGCCGCAGCCTCAGCTATCAGACTTGCCCGCGCTCGTCGATGCCACCCGCCGTGCCGGGGTTGCGGTCGCGCTGGCCGTACCCCGGGCGATGGGCGAGGTGCCTTCCGGCGTCGCGGTGTGCGCGTACCGGATTGTGCAGGAATCGCTGTCCAACGCCAGCCAGCACGCGCCCGGAGCCGAGGTGAGCGTGTCGGTGGGCCGTGACGGCGGGGCGGTCCATCTGCGGGTAGCCAACGGGCCAGGCGGCCCCGCCGGGCCGTCCGCCAGCGAACCCGGGCCTGGTCACGGGCTGACCGGGATGCGTGAGCGGGTAGCGCTGCTCGGCGGCTCGCTGTCGGCCGGCCCGTCGGCCGGCGGCGGTTTCGTGGTGTCTGCGGTGCTCCCGCTCGGCAAGACGGCATGACGGACGGCGGCCCGGCGGACGGCGGCCCGCTGGCTAGCGGCGCGACCACGCGATGCCTGATCGCCGATGACCAGGCGATGGTGCGAGAGGGCTTCGCCGCGGTGCTCGCCGCCCAGCCGGGCCTGGTAGTAGTGGGCCAGGCCGCGGACGGCGCCGACGCGGTCCGCCAGACACGGCACCTGCACCCCGACGTGATCCTGATGGACGTGCGGATGCCGGTGATGGACGGCCTGCAGGCCACCCGCCAGGTCCTCGGCTCCGCAGCCGGCCCGCAGCGGCCGCGGGTGCTGATGCTCACCACGTTCGACCTCGACGACTACGTGTATGAGGCGTTGCGGGCCGGCGCCAGCGGCTTCCTGCTCAAGGACGCCACCGCTGCCGAACTGGTACACGCGGTCCGCGTCGTGGCCGCCGGTGACGCCCTGCTCGCCCCCGCGGTGACCCGGCGGCTGATCGCCGACTTCGCCCGCCAGCCACGCCCGGACCCGCCCTTCCCGGCGGCGCCCGGCGCGCTCACCCACCGCGAGTCCGAGGTACTGCGGCTGATCGCCCGCGGCATGTCCAACACCGAGATCAGCGACACCCTGGTCATCGCCCAGCAGACCACCAAGACCTACGTCGGCCGCATCCTGGCCAAGCTGGACCTCCGCGACCGGGCCCAGGCCGTCGTCTTCGCCTACGAAACCGGCCTCGTCACGCCCGGCGGATCAGGTCCTGCGGAACTGGGCCGCTGAGGCCAGGACGGCCAGCTGGAACCCCGCAGTCCGGCTGGCCGCCCTGATAAGGCCAGCATGGCCGAGGGAGGTTGAGGCGGAGTTGACCCAGCGTTAAGCCCGGATCCTCGCCGGGACGACACAAGCCGGGACGACACAAGCCGGGACGACACAAGCCGGGACGACACAAGCCGGGACGACACAAGCCGGGACGACACAAGATTGTCGGTGCCCTCAGGCAGACCGCACTCCGGACCGGGAAGCTGTGGCTGCGCGACGCGGTCGTCGCGTTCGGTGGGGGCTGGGAGCGCAAGCCGGGCCGACCGCGGACGGTGACTGTCGTGTCCCGCTGATTGGGCGGCACGGTCACGGGCTCGCTTCAGCAGGCGCAAGTCAGGCGGGTCTAGGGCTGAGCCCTCCTGATCAGGACCTCGACGCCGTCGAGGATGCGGTCCAGGCCGAAGAGGAACTCCTCCTGCTCGTCGAAGCCCGACGGGTCATCGCCGATTCCGCCCGACCAGGCCAGCCGGTGCAAACGAGGGTAGGTCCGCTCGTCAACGACCTCGCGGATCAGCCCTTCCCAGGTCCAGGCGGGGACATCCGCACCCCCGGCCGCCGCGGCCTGGCGGGCGGCCCGGGCGGCGTCGTGGGCCATCCGGGCCTCGCTGAGCGTGTACGAGCTGATCAGGCCGATGACCCGGAGCTTGTCCGCGTCCGGGAGGCTGGTCTCGTCCATCGCCCCTAGCCCGTGCTCCACGAACGCCAGAGAGTTCGGGGCCATCGGCGGCGCGGCCATCGGCATCTGGGTGATCCACGGGTGGCGGTCGATCGTCTCCCGCTGGACCATGGCCCACATCCGCAGCCGGTCCCGCCAGTTGTCTCCGCTCAGCACGAGGTCCTCGGCCCCCTGGGCGCTGGCGTTCCACATCAGCTGGAGGAGTTCCTCCTTGCTGGCGACGTGCCGGTACAGCGACATCGTGGTGAACCCGAGCTGCTCGGCGACGCGCGCCATCGAGACCGCGTCGAGCCCCTCGGCGTCAGCCAACCGGATGGCCGCCGTGACGATCGCCTCGACGGACAGGCCCGGCTTCGGGCCGCGCTGGCCCCGGCCGCGACGGCCCCAGAGCAGATCCAGCCCAGGAGGCAGCGGCGGCGAACCCGGAGTGCTCTCCCCCTGGGCCTCGCCGCCCTGGGCACCCGCACTCTGAGCGGACATGGCTCCCTCCCTCATCTGGACACCTTACGGGGTGGCGCGATATCCGGTTGACGGGAACTGTGTATGGCACATACATTACCGCATATGACATACACAGTTGAAGCCAAGGGCATCTGCAAGTCCTTCGGCGGCCACGCAGCCCTGGATCACGTGGATCTGGCGATCGAGACCGGCTCGGTGCTGGCCCTGCTCGGCCCGAACGGCGCGGGCAAGACCACCATGGTCCGGATCCTGGCCACCCTGATGCGCCCCGATGCGGGGACCGCCACCATCGCCGGGCACGACCTGCGCACCGACCCGGTCGGCGTCAAGCAGTCGATCAGCCTCACCGGGCAGTTCGCGGCGGTGGACGAGAAGCTGACCGGCCGGGAGAACCTGGAGATGATGGGCCAGCTGCTGCGCCTGTCCCGGATGGCGGCCCGCGCCCGGACCTCGGAACTGCTGGCCGAGTTCGACCTAGCCGACGCGGCCGGACGCCGGGCGGCCAAGTACTCCGGCGGCATGCGGCGGCGCCTGGACCTGGCCATCGGCATGATCGCCCGGCCGCCGCTCGTGTTCCTGGACGAGCCGACCACCGGACTGGACCCGCGCAGCCGCGAACAGACGTGGAGCACGGTCCGCCGCCTGGTCGATGAGGGCGCCACGGTCCTGCTGACCACCCAGTACCTGGAGGAAGCGGACCAGCTCGCGGACATGGTCGCGGTGCTCGATCACGGCCGGGTCGTGGCCCGGGGCACGCCCGACGAGCTCAAGGCGAGGCTGGGCGCGGAAGTCGTCCGGCTGCAGTTCGCCGATCGGGCCGCCTACGAACGAGCGCTCGGCGGCCTCGACCCGGTGCGCACCGACCACCGGCTACACACCATCGAAGTGGCTACCGAGGGCACGGCCAGCGAGATCTTCCAGATCCTGGGCCGTCTCCAGGCCGGGGGCGCACCCGTGCACAAGGTATCCACCTACCGCCCCAGCCTGGACGACGTGTTCTTGTCCGTCACCGGCACCGCCGATGCCAGCGCGGTCCCCACCGAACCGAAGGAGATGGCCCGATGAGCATGGCCTACGCGCTCACCGACTCGCGCGTGATGGTCACCCGCTGCGTCCGCCGGTCGCTGCGTGACCCGGAGGCGTTCTTCACCGCGCTGATGCTGCCCGTGGTGCTGATGCTGATGTTCGTGTACGTGTTCGGCGGCGCCTTCGACGGCAGCGGCGCCTACGTCAACTACGTGGTCCCCGGCCTCATCGTGCTGTGCGCCGCGTTCGGCGCGGGCACGACCGCGGTCGCGGTGGCCACCGATATGAGCAACGGCATCGTGGACCGGTTCCGGTCCATGCCGATCAGCGGCTCGCTGGTCCTGGTCGGCCACGTCGTGGCCAGCCTGGCCCGCAACCTCGTCGCCATCGCCCTGGTCATTGGCGTGGGCCTGGCGGTCGGCTGGCGGCCCACCGCGGGCCCGGCCGGCTGGGTGGCAGCGGCGGCCATGATCGTGTTCTTCGTGCTGGCGTTGTCCTGGCTGGCGGCCGCGGTCGGCCTGCTGGCCGGGAGCGTCGAGGCGGCGAACTCGTTCACGTTCGTGCTCATCTTCCTGCCTTACGTCAGCACGGCGTTCGTGCCCGCCCAGACGATGCCGTCGTGGATGCGCGGGTTCGCCGAACACCAGCCGTTCACGCCCATCGTGGAAACCATGCGCGGCCTGTGGATGGGGCACACCTCGACCGGCGCGGCCGTCGGTCACGAGGCGTGGATCGCGTGCGCCTGGTGCGCGGGCATCCTGGCCGTGTCCTTCGCGGCGGCGTCCTGGCTGTTCCAGCACCGGACCGCCGCCTGACCGGGCGGGAAACGCCGGGACGGCCGAGCGCCGGCGCATGCCTCAGCGGGCGTGCGCCGGCGCTCGGGTGCCAGGTCTCAGGGAAGGCCGGGTTCACCCCGGCGGAGGCCTGCGATGCACGCGTGCCAGGCGCCGGGGCTGAAGGTCAGCGCCGGACCGCCGGGTCCTTGGAGTCGCGGACGGCGACCACGCCGCTCGTGGCCAGGCGAAGCCGATCGTGGACGCAAATGGCTGCCCCCACGACCCAAAACGTCCACGAACTGACTCAGGCGCCGCCGGTCCTGCGATATGTGTTGCTGCAGTTACACGTGCGCCTGCAGCCAGGCGTTGCGTAGGCAGATAACGAAAACCTAGCCGGGCGGGTCCTTCGCGCGGTGTTCTTCCGGGTCAGGTGAGGACCAGGCCAGCCTCAAGTAGGTCCGCAACCGGCCAGCCGGTCCGGCGGCCAGGACTGATCCGGGCGGAGGCCTGTCGTCTCAGACGTTGAGGTAGGTCAGGACGGCCAGCACGCGGCGGTTGTCGTCCCCGCCGCGGTACAGGTCAAGCTTGGTGAAGATGTTGTTGATGTGCTTGCTGACGGCCTTCTCGGTGACCACGAGCCGGGCCGCTATGCCGGCGTTGGTGCGTCCCTCCGCCATCAGGGCGAGCACTTCGCGTTCCCGCGGGGTGAGCCGGCGCAGTGGCTCGTCGCGGGCGCGGCGGGCCAGCAGCTGGGAGATGACCTCGGGGTCCAGGGCGGTGCCGCCGCCGGCCACGGTCCGGACCGCCTCGATGAATCGCCGGACGTCGGAGACCCGGTCCTTGAGCAGGTAGCCGAGGCCGCCGCTGCCACCGGACAGCAGTTCGCGGGCATAAAGCGGTTCGACGTGCTGGGACAGGACCAGCACCGGCAGGCCCGGCACCTGGGCCCGGGCCTCGATCGCGGCCTGGAGGCCCTCGTCGGTGAAGGTCGGGGGCAGCCGCACATCCACCACCGCCACGTCCGGCCGGTGGGTGATCAGCGCATGCAGCAGCGCGGGCCCGTTGTCCGCGGCCTCCACGACCTCCATGCCGTACGCGCTGAGCAGCCGGATCAGCCCGTCCCGCAAGAGGGTCAGGTCCTCACCCAGGACAACTCGCACGGCAGCTCCATGGTCACCACGGTCGGGCCGCCGACCGGGCTGGTCACGGCGATCACTCCGTCGAAAGCGGCCAGCCGCCGCTCGATGCCGCGCAACCCCCCGCCGATCCGGGGCACCGCCCCGCCGGTGCCGTTATCGCCGATGATCGCGACCAGCCGCGCCTGACTGCTGTACTCGAGCAGCACCCAGGCACTCCGCGCGGCGCTGTGCTTGACCACGTTAGCCAGGACCTCGGCGATGGCGAAATAGGCGGCGGACTCCACCGGGGCCGGCGGCAGGCCCGGCAGCTCGATGCGCAGCTCCACGGGCAGCGGAAGGGTCAGCGCGAGCGCCCGGACGGCGCCGTCGAGGCCGCGTTCGGCCAGCACCGGCGGGTGGATTCCGCGGACCAGGTGGCGCAGGTCGGTCAGGGCCTGGCCGCTGGACTCCCGCGCCTCGGCCAGCAGTTTCAGCGCCAGGTCGGGATCGTCCCTGAGCACCTGCTCGGCCAGGCCGATGCTCATGCCCAGCGAGACCAGCCGGGCCTGCGCCCCGTCATGCAGGTCACGTTCGATCCGGCGCAGCTCGGCCGCGGACGCGTCCACCACCTGGGAGCGCGACTCGTTCAGCCGGCCGACCTGCGCGTCCAGCTCCTTCCGGGTCGGGGCCAGCAGCGCCGCACTGAACTGGGCGTGCGCCTTCAGGATCCGGGGACCGGCGAGCACGCCGGCCGGCAGCGCGCTCAGGAGGAACACCTGCAGCCAGAAACCCGGCGGCGCCGTGTTCCACCATCCGAACAGCACAGTTCCCGCATCAGCCACCAGCGTCCACCCGCCGAAGAAGACCAGGACCGCGGGCAGCGCCCCGAGCGTCAGCCCGACCGGCGCGTTGACCAGGATCCACAGCAGGTCCCGCCAGGTCGCGGGGTCGGTCAGCAGCCACTTGCACCGCTGCAGCCGGCCGATCAGCCCGTTGCTGACTTCGTGCGGCCGGGGGCGGTAGGGCGTGGCGATGCTCACGCGCGACCACTCCCGTGCGAAGCGGCGCTGCTGGCTGGCCCGGCTGCGCACGGCCAGCAGGCATATCGGCACGGGCACCACCCCGATCCCCACGGCCAGGAGGGGCAGGGAGACGACGGAGGCGATGAACAGCGGGACGCCGGGTACCACCGACAGGACCGCGATGACGAGCCCGCGGACGCAGGTCCGGATGGTGAGCCGGCCCAGCCGGCGGAAAGCGCTGGTGCCGTCACCCATCGATACCTCCATGTCGCGCCGCGCCACTCATCCCCGGTCAGGTGCTCCTCGCGCTCCTCCATTGATATCGGGTCCGGTTGCCGATCTCGGTGGTGTTAATCCCACCTTCGGGCCGGGCTCGCGGGCAGGGAAGAGCCGGGCCTGCCCGGATGGCACGCTGAGCGCCGTGGCGCCGGCGGCGGATGGCACGCTGAGCGCCGCGGCGGCGCCCCGGCGGACGTCACGGGGCCCAGGTCCCCGGTTCAAGCCATTTACGAATTGATGACGGCTTTTGTGACCTTAGGCTCTAGCAAAACGGCATCGGTTACCGGCAGAGTTGGGGAAGGCAAAACGGTCTATACCACATCCCGGTGGGGAGAGGCGTCATGGTGGGCAGCTCACCGGCCGCCGCCCGCGCGGCTCCGGACACGACGGCTTTCACGCCGCCGATGCCGCGCGGTGTCCCCCCGTACGCGTTACCGGCCGGCTCGCTGAGCCAGCTCGCCCGGCACGGCGCCTGGCTGGTCACCACCCCGAAACGGCGGGTGTTCCCCGGGCGGCCGGACCAGGTGGCCCACGCCCGCCGGTTCGTGGCCCGCGTCCTCGGCGGCTGCCCGGTGGCGGACGACGCCCTGCTCTGTGCCTCTGAACTGGCCAGTAACGCGATCCGGCACACCCGCACCGGCCGGAGTGGCAAATTCCAGGTCCTCGTGTGGCGCGGCCAGTCGTCCGCGTGCGTGGCGGTGCTCGACGACGGCTCCGACTCCACCCCCACCCCGGCGGCCGGCCCGCCCGGGAGGCTCGAGGAATCCGGGCACGGCCTGCTCGCCGTCCAGACGCTGGCGGCCTGGTGGGGCTACCACACCTACCGCGACGGTTCGACCCGCGGGACGGCGGTGTGGTTCCGGCTCGACTGGAATCCCGCCTGACCCCGGAACGTCACTGGCAATTGCTGACCGTCAATTCACGGGCCATTTACGTGCCGCTGGACTGCGGAAAGGCCGGGACGAACGGACCGTTAGGGAGGAAATAGCCCGGGCGTTCGGGCGAGGCTAGCGGGCGCGCCCGCCGAGCCAGGAGTACCAGGCGGGCAGGCCCTCGCCGGTCGTGGCCGAGAGGGGCAGGATCTGGGTGCCCGGGCTGATCATTGTGAGGTCCCTCGCGTGCCGCCCGGTGTCGAAATCCACGTAGGGCAGCAGGTCCACCTTGGTCAGCAGGACCAGGTCCGCGCCGCGGAACATCTGCGGGTACTTGACGGGCTTGTCCGCGCCCTCCGTGACCGAGGACAGCACCACCCGGGCCGCCTCGCCCAGGTCGAACAGGGCCGGGCAGACCAGGTTCCCGACGTTCTCGATGACGAGCACCGAGCCGGGGCGCGGGCTCAGTGCCCGCAGCCCGCGAGCCACCATGCTCGCGTCCAGATGGCAGCCCGCGCCCGTGTTGATCTGCGCGACCGCGCAGCCCGCCGCCTCGATGCGGGACGCGTCCAGGGTGGTCTCCTGGTCCCCCTCGATCACGGTGAGACCCAGCCCGGCGCCGGCTTCCCGGGCGGTCCGCTCCAGCAGCGTCGTCTTGCCGGCCCCCGGGGAGCTCATCAGGTTGACGGCCAGGATGCCGCGGGCGGTGAGCCAGGCCCGGTTGTCGGCGGCCAGGCGGTCGTTCTTGGCCAGGATGTTCTGCTGGATCTGCACCGTCCGGCTTTCCGGACCGTGCCCGTGCTCATGGGCGTGCCCGTGCCCGTGCTCATGGCCGTCGTCGTGCTGGTGCCCGTGCTCATGGTCAGGCCCGGCCGCGCCGAGCTGGCCCGGGCCGAACACCCGGACCCCGGCGACGCCGCAACCGCAGGTCGCGCACATGTCACACCACCTCCACGGACGTGATCCGCAGTTCCTGGCCGGCCAGGATCGCCACGTCGGCGCTCCCGCAGCCGCACAGAGCGATCACGTCGTCCGGCTCGAACTCGGCGCCGCAGTCCCGGCACTTACACCGGGCGGGGGGCTGGCTGATGTCCAGCCGGGCCCCCTCCAGCGTGGTGCCCTCGGCCACCAGCTCGAAGCAGAACCGCACGGAGTCCGCGACCACCCCGGACATGGCCCCGATCTCCAGGTGCACGCAGGCGATGGGCGTGCCGGGCAGCCGCTGCGTCACGGCCTGCACCACCCCTTCGGTGATCGCCAGTTCGTGCACCGGTGCCGCCGTCAGCAGATGCGCGGCAGCGGGTCACCGACCAGCAGGTCCACGATCCGGGTCCCGCCGAACGCCGTCTTGAGCAGGACGATGCCCGGCGGGTCCGCGGTGATCTCGCCGATGATCGAGGCGTCCGCGCCGAGCGGGTGGGCGCGCAGGGCGGCCAGGGCCGCGTCCGCCTCGCCGCCGTTGACCACCACGACCATCCGGCCTTCGCAGGCCACGTACATGGGATCGATGCCGAGCAGTTCGGACGCGCCGCGGACCACCGGGGTGACCGGGATGGCGTCCTCGTTGACCAGCACACCCACGCCGGCCGCGGCGGCCACCTCGTTCAGGATCGTGGCCACCCCACCGCGGGTGGCATCGCGCAGCGCGCGCACCCCGCCGGTAGCGGAAAGCAGGTCAGCGATCAGGCCATTGAGCGCCGCGGTGTCCGAGGTGATGTCGGCCTCGATGTCCAGTTCACCCCGGGCCAGCATGATCGTCACACCGTGATCGCCAATCGGCCCGGACACGATCACCGCGTCCCCCGGCTGGGCATTCACCACGCCGAGGGAGACCTCATGCTCCACCACGCCGATCCCGGCCGTGTTGATGTAGCAGCCGTCGGCCTTGCCCTTCTGCACCACCTTGGTGTCGCCGGTGACCACCTGGACCCCGGCGACCCGGGCCGCGGCCTCCATCGAGGCCACGATCCGGGTCAGGTCGGCGACCGGGAAACCTTCCTCCAGGATGAAGCCGGCGGACAGGTAGAGCGGGGTCGCGCCCGACACCGCCAGGTCGTTCACGGTGCCGTTAACGGCCAGGTCACCGATGTTCCCGCCGGGAAAGAACAGCGGGGAGACGACGTAGGAGTCGGTGGTGAGCGCCACCCGGGAGCCGTTCAGGTGCAGCTGCGCGGCGTCTTCCATCGGCTCGAGCAGCGGATTACTGAACGCATCCAGGAAGACGGCCTCGACCAGGGTCCGGGTGGCCTTGCCCCCGGAGCCGTGCGACATCGTGATCCGCTCCTCGCGGACCCTGGGCCGGCGCTTGCGGGCCCGGTCGATCCGGTCGAGGACCTGCTGCTCGCGGTCGCTGGCCGGGGTCGCCGGCCGCGAGATGGCCGACCCGGTGTGCTCCTCGTGCTCGCGCAGGGCCTGGTTCACCCAGGTTGCCCCGTCGGTCATGTGATGCTCACTTCCACCACGCGCCGGCGGTTCATCCGGCCGAAGTTGTAGTACGCGGCGCAGGCCCCCTCCGGCGAGACCATGCAGGTCCCGATCGGGGTCTCCGGCGTGCACGCGGTGCCGAACACCTTGCACTCCCAGGGCTTCAGCACGCCCTTGAGCACCTCACCGCACTGGCACGCCTTGGGGTCGGCCACCCGCACCCCGGGCACCTCGAAAAGCAGCTCGGCGTCGAACGCGGCGTACTCGGGCCGGACCCGCATGGCGGAATGGGAGATGAAGCCCAGCCCCCGCCACTCGAAGTACGGGCGCAGCTCCATGACCTTGTTGATCGCGGTCAGGGCGGCCAGGTTGCCGTCCCAGGGCACCACCCGGGTGTACTGGTTCTCCACCTCGCTGCGGTCCTCGGACAGCTGGATCATCAGCATGTAGATGGACTGCAGGATGTCCAGCGGCTCGAACCCGGCCACCACCACCGGCTTGCCGTAGTCCCGGGCGATGAACTCGTACGGCCGGCAGCCGATCACCGTGGACACGTGACCCGGGCCGATGAAGCCGTCCAGGCGCAGGTCGGGGGAGTCCAGGATGGCCTTGATGGCCGGGATGATCGTCACATGGTTGTTGAAGATCGAGAAGTTCTCCAGGCCCTCGGCCGCCGCCCGCAGCACGGTCATCGCGGTGGACGGCGTCGTGGTCTCCATGCCGATCGCCATGAACACGACCCGCTTGTCCGGGTTCTGCCGGGCGATCTTCAGCGAGTCCAGCGGTGAGTAGACCATCCGGATGTCGGTGCCCTGCGCCTTGGCGTCGAAGAACGAGCCCTGGCTGCCCGGCACCCGCATCATGTCCCCGAACGAGGTCATGATGGTGTCCGGCTGGGCGGCCAAGGCCATCGCGTCGTCGACGCGCCCCATCGGGATGACACAGACCGGGCAGCCGGGGCCGTGCACGAGCGTGATCTGCTCGGGCAGGTAATCCTCGAGGCCGTGCTTGTAGATGGTGTGGGTGTGCCCGCCGCACACCTCCATCAGCTTGTACTGCCGCCCGGGCTCGCACAGCCCGGCGATCTTCGCGGCCAGGGCGTGCGCCTTGTCCGCGGAGCGGAATTCGTCAACGAAGCGCATCACTGCCCCCCTCTACTCGATTTGGGATGCCTGGAGGGCTTCCAGTTCGTCCGCGTAGGCCTGGCCGATGCCCTCCAGGAATTGCAGCGCGGCCGCTGCCTCAGCCTCGTCAATCTTCGAGAGCGCGAACCCCACGTGAATGAGCACCCATTCGCCGGGCTTGGGCAGGTCGTCGGACAGCAGGCCGACATTGATCACCCGCCGGACACCGCTGACGTCCACCCTGGCCAGGTCGGGCTGATCGGGCAGGAACTCGATCACCTCGCCTGGGATGCCAAGGCACATGCGATCACCTCTTGTTTCCGGTTTGCTGGCCGGCGGTGACCAGCCTGGTAACCATCGCCGCGGCCTCGTCCACCGCGGCCGTGACCGGGGCGCTCAGCCCGATCCCCTCCTCCAGGGTGGCGGGCTCGCAGCCCACCACCAGGACCCGCCCGGCGTCCCCGCCGAGCGAGCCAGCCAGGCTGAGCACCAGGTCTGGCTGCATGCCGTGCGCGTTGAACAAGGTCAGCGAGGCGGCGTCGCCCTGGCCCGCCTGCGGCCGGCCTGCGGCTCGGGCTCGATCAGGTACACCGTGCCGGGTACATCACCGCGCTGCGCGGTGTCCACCAGGATCGTCGTGTCGAATCCCTCGGCCAGGTCGTAGGCCAGGTGCATGCCGCGGATGCCGTAGTCGGTGACCCGGACTCCTTCGGGGAGGTCCTGGCGGGCCAGTCGTCTGGCCACCTCGACCCCGAAGCCGTCGTCGGACAGGAAGATGTTGCCCAGGCAGGCGACCAGCGTGCGGCCGGTGCGCGCGGTCATCCCGTCTCCTGCCGTCCCTGCCGCCATCGCGGTCACCCGGCCCCGGATCTGGCCAGCGTTGCCACGGTCAGCTCCCACAGTGCGTGATAGACGGTGGTCTGCGCCTCCTGGATCCGGTGCACCGATGATGACGGCGCCACGAACAGGTAGTCCAGGCTGTCCAGCTCCGCCATCTTGCCGCCGTCGTATCCGGCGATGCCGATGGTGAGCAGGCCCCGGCGGGCCGCCTCGTCCAGGGCGCGGATCAGGTTCTCGGAGTTGCCGCTGGTGGACAGGCCGATCGCGATGTCACGAGGGTGCCCGAACGCGGCGATCTGGCGGGCGAAGACCACGCCCACGCCGATGTCGTTGCACAGGGCGGTCACGACCGCGATGTCGTTGGCCAGGCAGAACGCAGGCAGGGCGCGCTCCCCGGGGCCGGGATCGAGGAACAGCGTGGCCAGCTGCTGGGCGTCGGTGGCGCTGCCCCCGTTGCCGAAGGCCAGCAGCCGGCCGCCGGCCGCGAACCGCGCGGCCATCTGCCCCGCGCAGGCCGTGAGCCTGGCGGCATCCCGGTCGGCGATCACCCGCCGCAGTTCGGTGATCTCCCGCGTCTTGGCCACGGTGGACGCGCGCACCTCGGCCAGCACCGCGTCGAGGTCAGGCGGGCAGCCCGAGTACAGGAACGGGTACAGCGACTCCATCGCGGCCGCGCTGTCCTGGCCGCTACCGCGCTTCGTCATGCGCGCACCGCCGCCCGGCCGGGCATCATGCCGGCACCGCCGGCCGGCCGGGCATCATAACGGCACCACCGCGATGGCCTCGCCCGCGTGCACCAGGATCGTGTCGCCGACCGCCGCGTCGACCAGGGCCACGCTGACCTCTTCCCGGCCCGCCCCCGTGTCCACCAGGGCCAGGCCGTCCGGGAGAAGCCGGGCGATGGTCACCGCGACCGCCGTGTCCGAGCACGTGATGCAGACCTCCTCATGGCATTGCGGTGCCTGGGGCACACCAGGCCGGGGATCGGTCATGGGACCACCGCCGGCCCGAGCACGCCGGGCTGCTCGAAGAAGACGTGCACCAGCTCCCAGAGCACGTGGTATGCGGTCACGTGCGCCTCCTTGATCACCCGGGGATCGGATGCCGCCGTGACGAGGATGTGATCCACCGCGGGGCTGCTGCCGATGATCCCGCCGCCGGCACCGGCCAGCGCGATCGTCAGCATCCCCATGCCGTGCGCGGTCAGCAGCCCGTTCAGCACGCTCTCGGAATTGCCGTCGGCCGACAGTCCCAGCGCGATGTCCGCCGGGGTGGCCAGGTGGCGGATCTGGTGCGCGAAGATAGCGCCCATCCCCTCGCGCTCGGCGATGCCCGTCACCGTGGCGGCGTCGGCGGTGAGCGAGATGGCCGGCAGCGCGCGCTTGCCGACGATCACCGGGTGCACGAACTCCACGGCCACGTGCAAGGCGTCAGTGCTGGACGCCCCGGTGCCGAACACCACCAGCTTGCCCCCCTGGTGGAAGCAGACCGCCATGTCGTGGCAGGCGGCCGCCACCGTGCCCGCGTGGGCGGCGAGCTCATCCACGGAAGCCGCCCGGCGCTCGAAGAGCCTGGCGACCTCGTTGTCCCCTATCGGTGCAGACGGCGCTGCGCTCATCTCCTCGCGGCTATTCCCGCTGAGTTTGCGTCCTCCGGGACCGGCGGGTCCCGGATGTACCTTCTCTGGCTTACTTCCCCCGGCCCGGCTCCGCAAGGGCGGGGGCCAGCCGGAGTCATCCGGTCTCGTCTCCCGACCCGGAAACTGTCGCATCCACCTCGATATCGACTGCGTCACGCACCTTCAGCGCGCCGAAGAACGCGGTGTACGGCTTGATGCCGTATGCCGACTGCACCAGCGTCCCCGTGCCCCGGTAGCTGCCGGGTTCAGGCTGGCGCACCTGGAGCCGGAGCGGCCGTGTCACCCCCCGGATGGAGAGGTTCCCCTCGATGACCCCGTTGTCACCCGGCAACTCGAACCGGTTCGCGGTGAAGACCGCTTCGGGGTGCCGGTCGGTGGAGAGCAGCCGCCGCGCGGTGGCCGCTATCTCCTGCCGGTCCCGGTCGGTCAGGGGCTTCAGGCCGCCGGTGCCCGCGCGGACCGCCAGCGCGGCGACGTCGATGCGTATCTCGAGGGATTCCGGGACCTTATCGTCGTCGATGACCAGTTCGCCCGACCAGCTGGGGAGTTCGATGACCAGATCGTGGCCGGCCGTGGCCGCCAGGCCATCGCGGAACGTGCGCAGGACGATCCGGCCGCTCTCAGTGCCCAGCCGGTAGCGTCCCGTAGGAAGGGCCATGTGAGCACCGTAGGACACTTGTGGGGGGACGTCCAGCTATTGAGATGGGACAGTCCTGTCCAGTCGACTATGGTTCGCGCGGGCCACGGCAATGCCTGACTAATGGCCGCACGGCCGGGCACCTCCCGGGGAATCAGGGACACCCCAGCTCACGGGACTCAGGGAAACGGGAGCTCGCCGAACAGTTCCTGGATGCGGCGCAGGTCGCGGAGGCGCGGCTCGGTCTCGCCGCCGACCCAGCGCCCGACCGTCTTGACCGAGACCCCGAGCTGCCGGGCCGCGGCTTCCTGGGTCAGTCCTTCACGGCGCAGGGCGGTGGACATCCAGTCCGCGAACGTCGAGGGCCGCATGGAGCCTCCCGGCTTGGGCGCGGCCACGGGCGGACGGGCGGCCACGGCGGGAGCCATGCTGCCCACCTCCGCCGGCGGCTGGTTGGAGTGCAGCACGTCCACCTCGACGTGCTCCGGGAAGATCCGGAAGGAGACCTGGATCGCCCCGGTCGGCCCGGCCGCGTCGAGCAGCGCCCGGAACACGGTCTCGCCGACGCTGCGGTTGCCCTCGTCGGTCAGAGGTGACTCGGCCAGGCAGCGCCGGACGAAATCGCGGATCTCCGGGATCCAGGACGGCCGGGCCGGGAATGTCTGGGACAGCACAACCACCGGGACGACCTCGATGGAGCTGTCCCCGTTTCCGTTGGGCAGTTCCGCCACTGTGTCCTCCGGCCCGTCCTGGCCGCAAACCTGACCAGTCTGAACACAGAGTACGCGTCTGTGTCGGATCGCGTGGCCGTGGCCGGGCACTCAATTTACCGGCAATTTACCGCCCGGGCGCCGATCTGGCTGGTCAGGAGGGGTGCCGCCGGGGAGGGCCCGCGCACACGGGATGGCTGGCCGGAGCCGGTGTCCTCGCTGGGCGGAGAGGTCCGGCGCCGGCCGCCCGGGACGAGCACCCCCAGGCATGTCCGGACCGGATGGACATTTATGTCCGGCAACTTGCCGCGACTGCCTTGATACGTATGGTGGACGGGTTTAGCATGACGCCACCTGCGCATGATGCAGGCAAGGCCTCTATGAACCATTTTTCTGGCGCCGGCGCGCTTACCGTGGTTCAGGTCGCCGGACGGTCATCGGGGACCGCCAGGCGGCCGGCTCTCGCTGGCGCCGCCACGCCGGAGCCCAGGTCGGGCCCACCCCGCGCCCCTGACGACCCTGACGTCCCTGGCCGCCTCCGCGGCGAGGGGCCCCGCACCTCGCGCAGTCACGGTGCCCGCCACCCCTTCTGCGCTTGCCCAGGCGGCCCGCCCGCCGGAACCCCGGCAGGCCGGATCGCCTAGATCTCAGCCAGCCAGATCACAGGGAGGGGGTGGCCAGACATGGCCACTGCCACGGAGACCAGCGACGGTTCGGCACAGTCCGCAGCCGAGCCTGTGGTGCACATCCTCTGGATGAACGGAGGGCTCGGCTGCGACGGGGATTCGGTGGCGCTGACCGCGGCCACCCAGCCCAGCATCGAGGAAATCGTGCTGGGTGCGCTGCCCGGGCTGCCCAAGGTGGCCGTGCACTGGCCGCTCATCGACTTCGAATGCGGCCCGGAGCAGGGCGCGGACAACTTCATCGAGTGGTGGCACAAGGCGGACCGGGGTGAACTCGACCCGTTCGTGCTGGTGGTCGAGGGCTCGATCCCCAACGAGGCCATCAAGCCCGAGGGGTACTGGTGCGGCTTCGGGAACAACCCCGCGACCGGCCAGCCGATGACCACCAACGAGTGGCTGGACCGGCTGGCGCCCAAGGCGACCGCGATCCTCGCCGCGGGGACCTGCGCCACCTACGGCGGCATCCACGCCATGGTCGGCAACCCGACCGGGGCGATGGGGGTGCCCGACTACCTCGGCTGGGACTGGCGGTCCAAGGCCGGCCTGCCGATCGTCTGCGTGCCCGGCTGCCCGACCCACCCGGACAACCTGTCGGAGACCATTCTCTACCTGCTCTACCAGGTGGCGGGGCAGGCCCCGATGATCCCGCTGGACGAGGCGCTCCGGCCGACCTGGCTGTTCGGTGCGACCGTGCACGAGGGCTGTGACCGCGGCGGCTATTACGAGCAGGGCGAGTTCGCCGACGAGTACGGCTCGCCCAAGTGCCTGGTCAAGCTGGGCTGCTGGGGACCGGTCGTCAAGTGCAACGTGCCCAAGCGCGGCTGGATCAACGGGGTCGGCGGCTGTCCCAACGTGGGCGGGATCTGCATCGCCTGCACCATGCCCGGCTTCCCGGACAAGTTCATGCCGTTCATGGACGAACCCCCCGGCTCGAAGGTGTCCGCGACCGCGAGCACCCTGTACGGCACCGTGATCCGCACGCTCCGCGGCTTCACCGCCAAGACGGCGGACGAGGAGCCGAAGTGGCGGAAAAGAGGCAGCGACCTACTCACGGGCTATCAGAAGCCCTGGTGACCGGCAGTACCTGGTAACGACCACTGGCGCGGGCCGAGCGGGCCGTGGCGCCGCTGAGTACCGAGGGGAAGAGCGATGACCACTGCCGAAGACACCGGCGTCATGGAGATGAACTGGGATCCCATCACGCGCATCGTGGGAAGCCTGGGCATCTACACCAAGATTGACTTCAAGCAGAAGAAGGTCGTCGAGTGCTACAGCACCTCGTCGATCTTCCGCGGCTACAGCATCTTCATGAAGGGCAAGGATCCGCGCGACGCGCACTTCATTACCAGCCGGATCTGCGGTATCTGCGGCGACAACCACGCGACGTGCTCGGTCTACAACCAGAACATGGCGTACGGGGTGCGGCCACCGCACCTGGCCGAGTGGATCATCAATCTGGGCGAGGCCGCCGAGTACATGTTCGACCACAACATCTTCCAGGAGAACCTGGTCGGGGTGGACTTCTGCGCCAAGATGGTCGGCGAGACCAATCCCGGGGTGCTGGAACTGGCGGACCGTACCGAGGCGCCGCACGCGGGCGATCACGGCTACAAGTTCATCGGTGACATCATGCGGTCCCTGAACCCGCTGGAAGGCGAGTTCTACCGCGAGGCCCTCCAGGTCAGCCGGTCCACCCGGGAGATGTTCTGCCTGATGGAAGGGCGCCACGTGCACCCGTCCACGCTCTACCCGGGCGGTGTGGGCACCACCCCCACGGTGCAGCTGTTCACCGACTACCTGACCCGGCTGATGCGTTACGTGGAGTTCATGAAACGCGTCGTGCCCATGCACGATGACCTGTTCGACTTCTTCTACGAGGCGCTGCCCGGATACGAGGAGGTCGGCCGCCGCCGCGCGGACATGGTCTGCTGGGGCAGCCTCAACGATCCCGCGCACTGCGACTTCCGCTACGACCACATGAGCGACTGGGGCCGGAAGATGTTCGTCAGCCCCGGCGTCATCCGGGACGGCCAGCTGCTCACCAACGACCTGGTCAACATCAACCTGGGCATCCGCATCCTCCTCGGCAGCTCCTACTACGAGGACTGGGAAGACCAGGAGATGTTCGTGACCCGCGACCCGCTGGGCAACCCGGTGGACCGCAGGCATCCGTGGAACCAGCACACGATCCCCCGGCCGCAGAAGCGGAACTTCGACGACAAGTACAGCTGGGTCATGTCGCCGCGCTGGTTCGATGGCACCAACTACCTGGCCGCCGACACGGGCGGCGGCCCCATCGCCCGGCTCTGGGCGACGGCGCAGGGCGGCCTGGTGGACATCGGGTACATCAAGTCCACCGGCCACAGCGTCCTGATCAACCTGCCCCGGACGGTGACCAAGCCCGAGGTGACGTTCGAGTGGAAGATCCCGCACGACAAGGAAGGACGACCGCTCTCTAACGCCATCGAGCGGGACCGTGCCCGCACCTACTTCCAGGCCTACGCGGCCGCGGCTGCCCTCCACTTCATGGAGAAGGCCCTCGCCGAGGTCCGGGCCGGCCATACGAAGACCTGGGAGCCGTTCGACGTCCCGGACGAGGCGAACAGCTGCGGGTTCACCGAGGCGGTGCGGGGCGTGCTCTCGCACCACATGGTGATCAGGGACGGGAGGATCGCGAACTACCACCCGTACCCGCCGACACCCTGGAACGCGAGTGTCCGGGACAGCTATGGCACCCCGGGACCGTACGAGGATGCGGTCCAGAACACGCCGATCTTCGAGGAGAACGCCCCGGAGAACTTCAAGGGCATCGACGTGATGCGGGCGGTCCGCAGCTTCGACCCCTGCCTGCCCTGCGGTGTGCACATGTATCTCGGCAACGGCAGACTGCTCGAGAAGGTCCACACGCCGACAGCGGCAACCCTGGCCACCTGACGCGGGAGTTCCGGGGAACCGCACCACCCCGGAACGCGCCCCGCATTCCGGGTCCCGCCTGGTCAGCCGGCCAGGCGGGACCCGGTGCCAGGGGCCAGGTGCCACAGACTTAACCGGGAACCGATCAGCAAGACCCAGATCCAGCCAGACAGAGGCGAGGCGGATGTCCGACGCACGGCAGGTGGGGGCACGCGTCGAGGAGTTGCTCGGCATCCTGCAGTCCGAGGGCGGGGAAGCGACCGCCCGGGCCGCCGAGGAACTCGTCCGGCTGCTGCTCGGACTCTACGGCGACGGCCTCAGCCGCATCATGGCCGCGCTCCGCGCGGAGGGCGCCGCGGGCGCCGCGGTACTTGACCGGCTCCTCGCGGACCCGCTGGTCGAGAGCCTGCTCCTGCTGCACGACCTGCACCCGCTGGACGTGGACACCCGGATCCAGCGGGCCCTGGACCAGGTGCGCCCGTATCTCGGCTCGCACGCGGGCGGGGTGACGTACCTGGGGGTGACCGAGGAGGGGGTGGCCCAGCTCCGCCTGGAGGGGAGCTGCGACGGCTGCCCGTCCTCCACGGTGACCGTCCAGCTCGCGATCAAGGGCGCGATCGAGGACGCGGCGCCTGAGGTGACCGACGTCGTCGTGGAGGGGGTCACCCCGACGCCAGGCCCGCAGACCCTGCTGCAAATCGGCGCCCGTCCGCCCGGGGCGGACGGGCAGCACGGGACGCCCGCCGCCGTCGGGGGCGACGCCATCTGGGTGACCATCCCGGACATCGGGCCACCCAGCAGCAGGCCGGTGACCGCCGTCGCCGCCGGGACCCGGGTGCTCCTCTGCTCAGTCCGCGGCACTCTCTACGCCTACCGTGATGCCTGCGCGGTCTGCGGGATGTCGCTCGCCGAGGGCACGCTCACGCTCGGCGAGCTGGCCTGCCCGGGCTGCGGCACCCGGTACGACGTCCGGTCGGCGGGCCGGAGCCTCGACGACGAGGCCATGCACCTGGACCCGCTCCCGTTGCTGGCCGACAGCCAGGGGGTCAGGGTCGCGGTCACGGCGCCGCAGGAGGCGATCCGGTCGTGAGCAGGCCATCAGGGCTGCGCAAGTTCGTCGGGCCGCCTGCCCCGGCGGCTGCCCGGGGTGCGCCGGCCCCCGCTCCGCCCGCGACAGCCCTCCCCGATCCACAGGTCCTCCCCGATCCGGTTCAGGCCGCTCTCTCGACCGGCCCAGCCCCGCGGGACGACGCCGAGGAACACTGCGAGTTCTGCGCCACCGGCCTACCCTCCGAACACGGGCACGTGGCGGACCTGGAGCAGTCCAGCCTCGCCTGCGCCTGCCGGGCCTGCTACCTGCTTTTCACGGCGGCCGCGGCCGGCCGGGGTCGCTACCGCTCAGTCCCGGATCGCTACCTGCGGGATTCCTCCCGGCCGATGTCCGCCATGGAGTGGGACGAGCTGCAGATCCCGGTCGGGCTGGCGTTCTTCCTGAACAGTTCGCAGCGTGGCCTGGGCGCTTTCTACCCGAGCCCGGCCGGCGCCACCGAATGCACTCTGGACCTGGCCGCGTGGGAGCGCCTAGCGGCCGCGTATCCGCTGCTGGGCGCGGCGGAACCCGATGTGGAGGCCGTGCTGCTGTGCCGGGGCAGCCACGCGTCCGAGGCGGAGTACTTCATCGTGCCTATCGACGTGTGCTACGAGCTGGCCGGCCGGATGCGGATGCTGTGGAAAGGCTTCGACGGCGGCAGCGAGGCCCGGGCCAGCATCGATCAGTTCCTGGCCGGGGTGCGGAAGCACGCAAGAGATGCCAGCCCGGGGGGCCCCGGGGGTGGCTGAGCTCGTGTTCGACTGCATCGGCGCCCGGGTCGACCGCTACGCCGCGGTGCCCTCGTTCGAGCTGGACCTGCGGATCAGCGAGACGTCCGGGGAGAAGATCGACGCGATCGCGCTGCGCACCCAGATCCGCATCGAGCCCTTCCGCCGGCCCTACACCGACGCCGAGGCGGAGCGGCTGCACGACCTGTTCGGCGAGCGGGTCCGCTGGGCCGACACGCTCAAGCCGCTCCAGTTCACCACGATCTCCACGATGGTCCCCGGCTTCACCGGGAGCATCGAGGTCCCCCTGCCGGTGCCGTTCACCTACGACCTGCAGATCGCCTCGACACGCTACTTCAGTTCGCTGGACGACGGCGAGATCCCGCTGCTGCTGCTGTTCAGCGGCACGATCTTCGGGTCGGCTGACGGGCGGCTGCGGGTCCAGCAGGTGCCGTGGAGCAAGGAGACCACGTTCCGCCTGCCGGTGAGCCAGTGGCGGGAGGCCGTGGACGCGCACTTCCCGGACACCGCGTGGATCACCATGAGCCGGCACACGCTGGACGAGCTCGGCCGGTTCAAGAGCCGTCACGCGCTGCCCACCTGGGACGCGGCCGTGCTCGCGCTGCTAGCCCGAGCGGGCCGGGAGGAATCGTGAAATCCCGCGACCGGATCGACCCCGCCCATCTCGAGCAGGCCCGGCAGGTCGCCGACGCCATCCTGTACGAGGGCTACCTGCTCTACCCCTACCGTGCGTCGGCGCGGAAGAACCAGGAGCGCTTCCAGTTCGGGGTGCTCATGCCCCCGGCTTACCGGGCCGTCGATGAGCACGAGCCATCCGCCGCGCAGACCGAGTGCATCCTGGAAGGCCCGGCCGACGTGACGGTCACCGCGGCGGCCCGGTTTCTCCAGCTGCGGCGGCGCACCGTGCTGGCCGCCGGCTCGCCGGGGGCCGGGTTCCGGGAGGTGGATTCGTTGCAGGCCGGCGGGGTCGAGCACACGCCGTGGGACGAGGCGGACGAGTGCGAGCAGGAGGCGGCCGCGTCGCTGGGCGACCTGCTCGACGGGGGAACCGTCACCGAGTTCACCATCCCGGGCGGCACCGAGCACGAGGACCTGGCCGGTCCTGGTGGCGTGCCCGCCGGGCGGCTGGTCCGGCAGCGGGAAACCCTGCATGGCGTGATCCGGCTGAGCGCCGAGCGGACGCCCGGGCCGTACGGGGCGCTGCGCCTGCGGGTGGTGCTGGAGAACCGCACCGAGCCACCCGGGCCGCTGGCCCGCCGGGCGGACGGACTGCCCTACGCGCTGATCGCCGCGCACTGCCTGATCGCGGTGCCCGGCGGCCGGTTCATGTCCATGACCGCGCCGCCCGAGTGGGCGGCCGCCGACGTGGGCCGCTGCGTGAACACCGGCACCTGGCCGGTGCTGGCCGGGCCGCCGGACTGCACGGAGCTTATGCTGTCCTCCCCGGTCATCCTCTACGACCATGCCGAGATCGCCGCGGAGAGCGCCGGGCAGCTGTTCGACTCCACGGAGATCGACGAGATCCTCACCCTCCGCACGCTGACCCTGACCGACGATGAGAAGCGCGCGGCCCGGGCCACCGACCCGCGGGCGGCGGAGCTGATGGACCGGCTCGACCACCTGCCGCCCGAGATGCTCGAGCGCATGCACGGTGCCATCCGGTACCTCAACCCGGCCGGCGGGTCTCCCGCCGGGCCTGCGGCCGTGCCGGAGTGGACGGAACCCCCGCAGGTGCAGCCCGGGGGAGCGGCGGTGCCGGCGCCCGGGGAGCCCGGGGCGGCACCCGGCGATCCGGCCATCGCAGGCCAGGCACCCTGGTGGGATCCGGGCGCGGACAGCTCCGTTTCACCGGAAACGGACTACGTCATGATCGCGGGGGCCCGCGTTGCCCGGGGCAGCCGGGTCCGGATGCGCCCAGGCGCCCGCCGGGCGGACGCGCAGGACCTGTTCCTGGCCGGGCGGACCGCGCTGGTCGAGGCCGTGCTGTTCGACGTGGACGGCCACGCCCACCTGGCGCTGCTGCCTGACGACGACCCGGACGCGGATATTCACCGCGGGCAGGGCCGTTTCCTGTACTTCGCCCCCGACGAGGTCGAGCCGCTGGGGGCAGCCGGCTAGCAGTCAATCCGCGTCTACTCGCAGAGGAGAACCACCATGATCGGCAGGCTCATCAAGGCGATGCTGACGGCTGCGGTGCTCGCCGCCGTCATCCAGTCCCTTCCCGACATCAAGCGCTATCTGGAACTGCGCCAGATGTAGCGCGCCCCGGGCGGGCCGAATGTCCCGCCCGGCCACGCAGGTCTACGCGAGGCAGGCACAGCTATGGAAACCATCATCGGGTTCATCGCCGGCTACCTGACCGGGGTCAGCCAGGGACGCGACGGCATGGAGCGGGCCCGCAAATCGCTGGACGCGATCAGGACGTCCCCCGAGGTGCGCCGGATGGTCGCGGACGGGGTGGGTGTGGCCCAGGGCATCCTCGGCCTGGTCGCCAAGAACGGGCTGAGCGGCATGGCCAGCGGAGTCGGGGGGATCATCACCGGCGGCGCGGCGCCCGGCCGGGACGAGCGCCGCGCCGCCTGATCATCCGGCCGCGGGCCACCCCCGGCCGCAGCCGCCGGGCCACACTTTAGTGACGTTGCGCGTTCATACAATGACGGAAAGTCATCAGGGCGAATACTGGGTGTGACATCCAGGCGGCATGACGCGCGGTCGTTGTCGGACTAGCCGCCTGCCGCCGGCCTGCCGTCATCCACGGCGGGCCTACCGCACCCGGGGGGATCGGCTGTGGCTGGAGATCATCGCGAGGAAACGCCGGAGACCGGAGCAGGCCAGGCGGCCCGGAACGGCCCGGTGTCCCGTCATGTCATCGCACCGCGAGGCGCCGGAGATCTCCAGGATCCGGTCGCGGACAGCACGGATGTCTACGCGTTTGTCAGCCCGGACCGGCCGTCAACGGTCACGCTGATCGCCAACTACATCCCGCTCGAGGAGCCGGCGGGCGGGCCGAACTTCTACGAGTTCGGTGACGATGTCCTGTACGAGATCCATATCGATACCAACGGCGACGGGCTGCCGGACATCACCTATCAGTTCCAGTTCCGCTCCGTGCTCCGGGATCCGGGCACATTCCTCTACAACACGGGCCCGATCAGGTCCCTGGACAGCCCGAACTGGAACAGCCGGCAGTTCTACACCGTGACCCGGGTCGCGGGCGGCACGTCCCAGCCGCTGGGCACCGGCCTGGCCTGCCCGCCGTGCAACATCGGCCCGCTGTCCACCCCGCGGTACGCGACGCTGGCGGCCAGCGCGGTCCACTCCCTTCCCGGCGGGCTGAAAGTCTTCGCGGGCCAGCGCGCCGAGGGGCTTTACGTGGACCTGGGGTCGATCTTCGACCTCGCCACGCTCCGGCCGTTCCAGCAGTTGCACGCCAAATACGGCATGCATGTCTTCAGCAAGCCCGCGCCCGGGGTGAACGCCACCAACGTGCTGAACGTGCATTCCATCGCGCTGCAGGTACCGATCGCCACCCTGACCGGCTCCGGCTCGCGGGACGAGAGCGACCCGCGGGCGGTCATCGGGGTGTGGACCAGCGCCAGCAGGCGGCAGGTCCGGATCTGGGACGCCGACCAGGGAACCAGCACCGGGAGCGGCCCGTTCCGGCAGGTCTCACGGCTGGGCAACCCGCTCGTCAACGAGGTGCTCATCCCGCTCGGAAAGAAGGACTACTGGAACACCCAGCCGCCGGTTTACGACGAGATGTTCGCCTCCTACGTCGCCCATCCCGAGCTGGCCGGCCTGCTGCCCGGTCTCTACCCGGGGGTGTTCCCGAGCTGAATCGCATCGCGGCGCTGCTGCGCCAGACCCACCCGCTCACCGAGGAGGCGGTCACCCTGGTCCACGAGGGCGCACCCGCTCCTGCGGAGCTCGTCGCGACCATCGACGCGATCGCCGGCGCTATCGAATACGGCACGCCGGTGACCTCAGTCCGCCCGCCCGGCGGTCCGTCGCCCGGCAGCCGGGCGCTGGCGGGCGCCGTGGCGGGAGCGGCCGACCTGGTGTCGGGGAAACGGCCCGCCGAGGGAGAGGTGCCGCCCCCGCGCCCGCCGCTGCGGGAGCGTGTCCGGGACTCACTCGCCGGGACCGTGGGCGGCCATCTCACCCGTATCTTCGCGGTCCGGCTGATGCTGTCCGTCGGCGCCGCCGCCCTGCTCAGCCAGGCGCTCCCGGTCCCGCGCTCCTACTAGGTGGTGCTGACCGTCGCGATCGTCCTGCGCCCGGACTTCGGCTCGGTGTTCGCCCGGGCGCTGCAGCGCGGCATCGGCACCGTCGTGGGGGCGGTGCTCGGCGCCATCATCCTCGTCATCATCCCGGCAGGTCCCCTGCTGCTGATCCCGGTGGCGGTCTTCGCCGGGCTGCTGCCCTACGGCCGGGATCGCAACTGGGGGCTGTTCAGCACGTTCCTGACGCAACTCCCCGCGGACCTGCCCCTGCCGCGCAGCGACGATGTCCGCGAGCTGGCCGACTGCGTCGCCGACC
>CAWAJB010000020.1:0-324163 GCA_963782185.1 uncultured Actinomycetes bacterium | reverse complement strand
GCCGGCAACGATCTCGCGAGCATCCGCGCCGGCGCTGAGGAGGCCGAAGCCGTCATCCATCTCGCGAACAAGCACGACTTCTCCAACCCGGCCGCCTCGAGCGCAGCCGAGCGAGCCGCCGTCCAGACCATCTGCGACGCGCTCGCAGGTACTGACCGTCCGTTCCTGTTCGCATCGGGCGTCGCCGGCCTCGCACAGGGCCGGCCCGCCACCGAGGACGACGTATCCTCGGCCCACGGCCCGCACTCCCCGCGCGGCGGAAGCGAGAACCTGGCGCTCGAGTTCACCGGCCGCGGCGTGCACAGCGTGAGCCTGCGCTTCGCGCCCACCGTGCACGGCGCCGCCGACCACGGGTTCATCGCGGTCATCGCCGCGCTCGCCCGCGAGAAAGGCATCTCCGGCTACCCCGGTGACGGGACCAACCGGTGGGCCGCCGTGCACCGGTCCGACGCCGCCCGCCTCGCCGCCCTCGCCCTCGAGAAGGCGCCTGCAGGCGCCCGCCTGCACGCCGTCGCCGAACAGGGTGTCCCCGCCCGCGAGATCGCGGAGGCGATCGGCCGTGCGTTCGACCTTCCCGTCACCTCGGTCAACCCCGGCGACGTCCAGGACCACTTCGGGTGGATCGGCAACTTCTTCGCGATGGACCTCCAGGCGACCAGCACCGCGACGCGGCAGCTCCTCGGCTGGGCACCCACCGGACCGACCCTCATCCAGGACCTCGACGCGGGCGCGTACTCGCCGCGCTGACCCCGGGTTGACGGCCACCGCCGCCGCCGCGTACTGACAAGGAATAGGAAACGTCCATGAGCGATCCGACTGCACTGGCCACCAGGGCCGGCAAGGGCATCGGCAAGCAGGTCGCCGCGCAACTCGCGGCCACCGGGACGAGCGTCCACGTCGGCTCCCGCGACCCGGAACGCGGACAGCAAGCCGTCGATGAGGTCGGCGGCCGGTCCCTGCTCACCCTCGGGCACAGGGCCGAGGGTTCCTCGCGGCGGTTGGTGATCTATCGCGCCCGGCCGGGCACACTGCCAGCCTGCCGAAGGGGACTTGGCGGCCGCTCGGCGCCGGCTTGGCCCGAGGGCGGTGCCGCGCTGCCAAGCCGGCGCCAAGCCGGCGGGGCAGGATGCGGGAAAGACCCCGACCGTGGGAGCCGCGATGACCCAGGCCGTGCCACCCGAGGCAGCGGGGATGGTATTCCGCAGGTGCCGGTCGCCGTCGGAACGACGGGCGGCTGGCAGGTTGCTGGCCGGGCGCGGCATCCCGCTGGCTGAGCTTGGCGTCGCGGGTACTGACCTGTTCGGGTTGTGGGATCTGACGGCGCCTGCGAGGGAGGCGCTGGCCGGGGCGGCGGCCACCGGGCCGCTGGGGGACGGCGGGGAGGTGGTGTTGCGGGGCATCGCGATGGCGGCCGGTGCGGGGCACCGGGGGCTGGAGAGGCGGCTGGTCTGCGGGGTGGCAGACGGCTGGCGAGCGCGGGGCGCGGCCCGCCTGGTGGCCCGGCCGGCCGGGCGGGCCAGTCCCACACCGGCCCTGCTGCGCAGTGCCGGCTTCGTCCCGGCCGGTGCCGGCCGCGGCCCCGCTGAAGTCAGCGCGGCCCGGGCCGGCGTGCCTGCGGACGAGGAAGGCGGCTGGTGGGAACTGGAGCTGTGAGGATGCGACGACGATGAAGATGGAACAGCCGATGCCGCAGATCGCACGGCTGAACTCAAGCTGAAGGTAGGAGTAGGAAAGCCCGGACGACAGCGCGGCAGGCCCTGCAGGGTCAGGCGGGCGACGAGCGTGCGCTTCATGCCGATGGTGGTGGCGAGCATGCCACCGGGAATATGGGCTAGGCCATACCCGACGATGAACAGCGAGATCAGGTAGGACAGGGAGCCCAGCCCGACGTTGAACTCTGCTCCGATGAGCGGGAACGCGGTCGCTACGTCGAATCAGTTGAGGATGAGTACGGTGAAACCAACGCCGATGATGGCGAGGATTCTCCAGCGGGTGCAGCATGATTGTCTGTGATCATGCGTTATCGCCAGAGGCGTTCGGAGGCGAGCCGTGCGCCTTGGGCGAGGGCACCGAGCTTAAGCCAGGCGACAGTGTCGTTGATGGCGCCGAAGCCGACGAACGTGCCGAACCCGCAGTCGGTACCGGCGATGACGCGCTCCCGGCCCGCGATGTCGGCGAACCGGCCGATGCGCTGCGCCACCAGGCGCGGATGCTCCAGCACGTTCGTCTTCACGTTGACAACGCCGGGGATGAGGACCTTGTCGTCGGGGATCTTCAGCTTGCCGAGGTCCTCCCATTCGTGCCCGTGCCTGGGGTTGGCGGCCTCGAACAAGATGGCCGCGGGCCTGCCCTCGAAGACCGCGGGCAGCACCTCGGTGAGATCCACGTCCATGTGGTGCGGGCCTTCGTAGTTGCCCCAGCAGATGTGCATCCGCATGCGGTCCGGCGGCAGGCCGACGACGGCCTCGTTCAGCGCCGCGACGTGCAGTTCGAGGTACTTCTGGTAGCCGATTCGCCTGGACGTGTTGTCCCAGCTACTAGTGTGCACGGCCATCGGCAGGTCGGGGCAGTCGATCTGGAGCAGCAGCCCGGACTGGACGATCGCGCGGTACTCCTCCCGCAGCGCATGGGCGAGGGCGAAGAGGTAGTTCTCGTAGCTGTCGTAGTGCAGGTTGGGGGCCGCCAGCGCGAAGCAGCCGGGGGACGTCGCGGCCAGGAACCCCTCGGCGACGTCGATGCCGGACATCGCCTTCGATAGCGCCGCGATGTCGGTCGCAACCGTGTCCTGGCCCACGTACCGGATGTCACCGGTGCAGTTGCGCATGACGATGTGCGCGCCGGCCTCGCCCCCATACTGTTCCATGACTAGATCCGGGAACTCCACCAGGTCGTCGAGCACCCACGGCGCGGCGCGTCCCTCGTACCCCGTGACCCTGGATGTGAGGTAGTTGGTGAAGCCGGGCTTGGACATCTCTCCGTCGGAGACGATGTCGATGCCGGCCTCGGCCTGATGGCGGACCACCTGCTCGACGGCGCGCGCCTGCGCGGCGGCCATGACATCGTGATCGACGGGCTTGCCTTCCTCCTGGGCGTAGGTGAGCTGTACCAGATCCTCGGGCCGGGGCAGGCTGCCGGTGTGGGTGGTGAGGATGCGGTCGGTGCTGAGTTTCATCGGTTCTCTCCCGGTGGCTAGGCGAAGCAGCGGATGGGGCCGCCGTTGAACTCGATCATTTCGGCGAAGATGCCGTCCAGCGGCAGCGGTGCCGCCGGACGGCTCGGCGCGCAGTTCCGAGTACGCCCGGTGCAGGTTGGCGACGAGGCATTCGCGATCGTCGAGCTTGACGAACTCGCCCAGGTCTGTTTTCCTGGCGGCCTCGATGGGCGGTATGCCGGCGGCGTAACCATCCTCGGCCACGTGCCGGACGGACCGCAGGTAGTCGAGCATGCCGTCCAGTGCCTCGGGTCCGCAGACGGGGCCGGGGACGATGCGCTCGGCGCCGAACTCTCTCACGCGCTCGCATGCGGCGATGTGGCTGGCGAGGCACCCTGGACCATGAATGGCGTGCCGCGGTTGAACGCGATGTCGCCAGTGAACATGAGCCGGCGCTCGGGTATCCACACCACCACGTCATTCGTGGTGCGCGCGGGCCCGACGTAGGGCAGCTCGAGCTTGAGGTCATCGACGTAGACATTGAGCCTGTCGGTGAACGTGGCGAAGGCCGGCACGACGTCTATGTGCCCGAATTTGGCCGTGGGGAAGAACTGCTGGGTGTCCAGCCCTGCCTGTGCCGAAAATCTCATCCGCCCAGGCAGAGCAGCTATTCGGTGTCGGCGGAGGCCGCATGAGCTGGTTGCCGTCCCGAGGGCCGCTCGCTGCGGCATGATGATCGGCTGGCGGGCGCCGGGCGCGGTCCGCCTGGTGACCCGGCCGGCCGGACCGGTCCTACGTCGGCCCTGCTGCGCAGCGCGGCTTCGCCCCGGCGGGTGCCGGCCGCGCCCCCACTCGAGTTAGCGGGTCCGGACCGGCGGGCCCGCGGACGGCGAGGGCGGCTGGTGGGAACTGGAGTTGTGAGGACGCTCACCGGCCGGCTTCTGAGCGGCGCACGTCCACGCGCTCTGGTCGAACCGTACTCGGTGATCTCTGCAACCCTGTGGGCATCGTTGAAACCAGCCGGCTGGCGTAACCTGAATCGACAGCAGGTTTGCAGCCCGATGAGGCGGCCGGATGGTGCAGTTCAGGCTGCTGGGACCGCTCGAGGCCCAGGACGGGGCGCGCCGGGTCGAGCTGGGACGCCCCAAGCAGCGAGTGCTGCTCGCGGTCTTGCTGGTCCACGCCAACCAGGTGGTATCGCTGGACCGGCTGATCGAGGAGCTGTGGGGAGCCGAGCCGCCGCCGCAGGCGGCGGCCTCGCTGCAGACGTATGTGTCGAATCTACGGCGCGCGCTGGAGCCCGGCCGCCCGGCCCGGGCCCCGTCGCGGGCGCTGGTGAGCCAGCCCCCCGGCTACCGGCTGGTGGTCGGCGCCGGGGACCTGGATGCGGCCCGGTTTGCCGCGCTGGCCGGCGAGGGTCACCGGCTGCTGCAGACGCGGCGGCCAGCGGCGGCGGCGCGGGTGCTGCGCGAGGGGCTGGGCCTGTGGCGGGGGCCCGCGCTGGAAGAGGTCGCTGATGAGCCGTTCGCGGTGGCCGAGGCGAACCGGCTGGAGGAGCTGCGGGTGACCGCTCTGGAAGACCGCCTGGCCGCCGACCTGGACCTCGGCGGGCACGCCGCCGCGGTGGCCGAGCTGGAGGACCTGGCCGGCCGCTACCCGTTCCGTGAGCGGTTGGCCGGGCTGTTGATGCTGGCCTTGTACCGGTCGGGCCGACAGGGCGAGGCGCTGCAGGCGTTCGAGGCCGCGCGCCACGCGCTGGCCGATGAGCTGGGCATCGACCCGGGCCGGTGGCTGCGGCAGCTGCAGGCCGGCATCTTGGCCCAGGACCCCGGGCTGGACTGGACGCCGCCACCGGAGGAGGAGCCCGGTCCGCCATCTAGTCAGACCGGTGGACCGGCCGGTGAGACTGGCGCTGCGCTGGCGGCCCCCGTCGCGCGAATCCCCCACGCCGCCGATCAGCTGGTCGGGCGGGATGATCAGCTCGCCGCGCTGGATGAGATCCTGGCCGGCGCGCGCGGAGGGCGCGGCCGGGTGGTGCTGGTGGCCGGGGAACCGGGGATCGGCAAGACCCGGCTGGCCGAGGAGGCCGCGCGGCGCGGCGCCGCGGCGGGCATGCGGGTGGCCTGGGGACGCTGCCACGAAGGAGACGGCGCGCCGGCGTTGTGGCCCTGGGCCCAGGTGCTGCGCCAGCTGGCCGCCGAGCTCGCTCCCGGGCAGCTCGCCGCCATGCTGGGGCCATCGGCGGCCTGGATCGGCCAGCTGATGCCCGAGCTGGCCGGGCCGGCCCAGCCGGCCAGGCCGCTGCCCATGGCGGACTTGGCGGCGGCCCGGTTCCAGCTCAACCAGGCGGCCGCCGGCCTGTTGCGCCGGCTCGCAGATTCTCGGCCGCTGCTGGTCGTCGTCGATGACCTGCACTGGGCGGACGTGCCGTCGTTGTCGCTGTTGGCGTTCCTGGCCGCCGAGCTCAAAGACGCCCGCCTGGCGGTGCTGGGCACCTACCGGGACGTGGAGCTGCTGGCCGGCCGGCCGCTGGCCGACACGCTGGGCGCGCTGGCCCGCGAGCCGGTGGTGGAGCGGATCCCGCTGGGCGGCCTGGACCGGGACGGCGTCGGCCGGCTGATCACCCGCACCATCGGCGGCAGGCCGCCGGAGCTGCTGGTGGAGGCCGTTGCCGACCGGTGCGGTGGCAACCCGTTCTTCATCACCGAACTGCTGCGGCTGCTGCAAAGTGAACGCAGGCTGGCCGGGCCGGACGCGGCGGCGGCGGCGCGGCGGGAGGTCCCGGTGGGGGTGCGGGACGTGCTGCGCCGGCGGCTGGCCCGGCTGCCCGAACAGACCGGCACCTTGCTGATGGTCGCCGCCGTGGCCGGCCGCGGGTTTGACCTGGACCTGGTTGAGGCGGTGACCGGGCTGGATGACGAACCCGCGGTGGATGCCGCCGAAGCGGCCGTGCTAGCCGGGCTGGTGCTGGAGGACGACCGGGCGGCGGGCCGGTACCGGTTCGCGCACGCGCTGGTGCGGGAGACGATTTATGAGGACATCAGCCGCGCCCGCCGCGCCCGGCTGCACGCGCGGGTGGTCGACGCGCTGGTGGCGATGCGCGGTGCCGAGCCTGAGCCGGCGGCCGAGATGGCCTATCACTGCTGGCAGGCCGCCCCGGTGATCGGCGCCGCCCGGGCCCTGCCCCACTTGGTGCGGGCCGGCGAGCAGGCCGCCGCCCAGCTAGCCTACGAGGCCGCCGATGAACAGTTCGGCCGGGCGCTGCAGCTGGCCGGCCAGCTGCCGGCCAGCCCGCAGGCCACCGACCAGGAGATCCACATCGCCGCCCGGCTGGGCACGGTGCGCCTGATAGTGCGGGGGTACACCGACCCCGACGCCGCCGCGGCGCTGGCGCGAGCCCGGTCGCTGGCGGTGCGGGCGGGCAGGCGGGGCGAGCCGGCCGGAGGCCGCTGGGCGCTGTTCATGTCCCACCTGCTCCGCTCCGAACTCGACCTGGCGCAGGAACTCGCCGCCGAGCTGATAACCCTAGGCAGTGAACGAAATGATCCGGCTCTCCTGTCGTTCGGCCACTGGCAGGCGGGGACCGTGGCCCTGTACCGGGGGGATTTGCAGGACGCGCAGCACCATTTCGAGCGCGCCCTGGCGGCGAGCCGGGACACCGCCCCAGGCGTGCCAGGCGATGCTCCCGTGGAGCTGACCGTCTTGTGCCAGGCCGGCCTGGGGGTGGCCCAGGCCTACCAGGGCCAGGCCGATGCCGCGCTGCAGCTCACCGGGCAGGCTGTCGGCTCCGCCCGGCGGCTCGGTGACCCGCTCAGCCTAGTCTTCGCCCTGTTCGGCGACGCATGGGCCGCCACTGTTGCCGAAGAGGTCACCCGGGTCCTGGATTCCGCGACGGAGCAAGCGGCGCTCATCGCCAAGCACGGATTCCGGCAATGGGGGATCGCCCCGCAGTTTCTCCGTGGGTGGGCCGAGGCCCGCAGCGGCGACCCGCGCGGCGGCGAGCAGCGAATCCGGGCCGCACTGGCCGAGATGGACGCGAGGGGAACCTCAGGGTACCGCCCGTTCGCGCTCGGGGTGCTGGCCGAGGCCCAGCTGCTGGCCGGCTGTCCTGCCGAGGCCGACGACACTCTGCGCCTGGCCACACAGGAGGCGGACCGGCTGGGCGAGCACCTGTATGACCCGCGGCTGCGCGCCCTGCAAGCCAGACTCCGGTAAGCGCGTCCCCGGGGCACCAGCACCAGCTGGCCGAACCGAGGCAGGCGGCCTGGGCCTGCGCCCGGGCTGGCGGGCAAGATCGCGAGCTTGGGCAGCCCTGCCACCCCCGCACCTGCCGGGCCGCGGCCGCCAGGCCAGACGGACAGGCGGCGCCCGCAGCACGCCGGCCACCGGGCTGGCCCACAGGCCGCCCTGCGACGCCGCAAGCCAGCAGTCACGCTGATGCCGTACAGCGCCGCTGCCACTCCACCGCTCAGACCACTGCGAGGCAGTAGCACCGGACCCTGCTCCCGGCAGGGGTAACCCGCCAGCGCGCCAAGCCGGCGCCAAGCCGGCGCCGATTCACCGCCGATTCCGCCCTCGCATGCTGGCCGTGCACCGAACAACTCGTCGGACGCGGGAAGGGCCGAGGCCTCCAGTCCCGGCCGGGCCTTGCGGGCCCCCGTCACAAGCAGAAGGAATTGAGAACATGACAAGCAGCCAGAATAAAACAATGGCTAGTGAATCTTCGCGGGTGCTGAGCCCGGCGGGCCGCCGGGAGTCGGCCAGCCCGCCCCGGCGCCTGCCGGGCGTCAGGTTCTGGGCATGGGTGGCGATCCTAGCGCAGGTGGTGTTCGTGGCGGCCTGGGTCGCCGCCGGCTTCTGGCAGGGGCCCCGGTACAGCCCGATGGCCGATTCCATCAGCGACATGTACGCGGTCGGGGTGCCGCACGCGGGCTTCCTGGTGCAGGTGTTCACGGACGCCGGTGCGGCGACGATCCTGTTCGCCCTGCTATCCCTGTGGCCGGCGCTGCGCGGCGGCGGGCGGGCGGCCGGTGTGGGCTCGGTCCTGCTCGCCCTGTCCGCCGCCGGTCTCGGCAACCTGCTGAGTCCCGCCGAACGGCTGGCTTGCAGGATCAGCGACCCCGGGTGCACCACCGCCCTGCAGCTGTCGAACTCCGGCGGCAAGCTGGACTCCATCCTCACCACGGGGGGCGCGGTGCTGCTGGTGATAGCGGGTTTCCTGCTCGCCGCCGCCATGCGCCGCCTGCCCGCCTGGCGGGCGTGGGTCCGGCCGGTCCGCTGGACGACGGCGCTGATGTTCCTGCTCCTCGTCGGTGACGCCCTGACCGGCGGTTCCGGGTACAGCGGCCTGTTCGAGCGCCTGTTCGCCGCCGTAGCCGCCGCCGCGCTCGCGGCACTCGCGGTCGGCGTCCTTCGGAGAGCCCGGCACTGACCGCACGCCTTCGCCGAGACCGCCCAAGCGCCCCCGCCGCTACCGCAGCGCGGGGGCGCTAGCGGTATCTGGCGAGGATCTCGTCCGCGACCGACCGGGCGACGTTGGCCGGGCAGGGCGCGGGTGAAGTGCCGGAAGCCGGCGTCGAGGGCTCGCTGATCGCGTCCCGGGTGGTGCCGGGCTGGTGGTAGGACACGGACAGGGCGATCGAGCGGGTGACGGCGCCGGGGCCCCGACCGGCTTCGGTGAGGTAGCGGTCGAGCAGCGCTCTGCGCTGGGCGGCGCCGGGGATGTCGAAGCCCGGGATGTTCCAGATGTCAGCGCGCGGCGGCCACGCAGAGCACCGCGGCGGAGCGGCCGGCGATGAGCACTGGGGGTGCGGGTGCTGAACGGGCTTCGGGCTGCCGATCGCGCCGGTGAGGTTGACGTAGCGAACCTGGCCCCGGTCTCCCGCCGCTCGGTGGCCGAGGCCCTGGTCACCAACACCGTCGCCCTGGTCACCGTGACCAGGGAGCCGAGCGCGCCCGAGGGCACGGTGCTGCGGCGGGCGCTGTTCGCCTGGGTGTTCAACCCTGCCACCCGCGGCCAGGTCCCGCCGCCGGACATCGCCGCCGCCCTCGACTGGGCGGAGCGCACCTCGCTGCCGGTCAGCGCGCTGGAGGAGACCGCGGCCGTGCGGTTGGCGCTCGGCGCGTGTGCCCCGACACTTGCGGGGAAGCCGACGGCCGGGTCGACGCAGCGGCGCAAGCGGTCGGTGTTCTACAACGCGCTCGGCTACGCCGTCGAGCAGGGGCCGCCTGACCTCCAACCCGATCGACCGGATCCAGTGGACCGCCCCCGCCGTCGCGGCGGCCGTCGATCGGAGGGTCGTGGTCAGCCCCGTCCAGGCCAGGAACCTCCTGACTGCCGTCCGCAGCCTCAGCGACCGGGGGGACACCTGGCGGCGTTCTACGACTGCCGGTACTACGCGGCGCTGCGCCCGTCGAAGGCGGTGATGCTCCGCGAGAGCGACCTGCACCTGCAGGGCAAGGGGTGGGGCCGGATCGACCTGGCGGCCGCTGCCTCGCGGGCGGGTACGGCCTGGACCGACTACGGCACCGCCCGCCAGGAGCGCGGGCTGAAGCACCGCGCCGCCAATGAGATCCGGACCATCCCCATCCCGCCCGAGCTCGTGAAGCTGCTGCGCGCTCACATCAGGCGGTACGGCACCACCCCGGACGGGCGGATCTTCCAGACCGCCCGGGGCGGCATCATCCAGGACTCCGCCTACAGCGCCGTCTGGGCCGAGGCCCGCAAGCAGGCGCTCACCGAGGTCCAGCGCCGGTCCCCGCTCGGCCGCCGTCCCTACGACCCGCGGCACGCGGCGGTGTCCCTGTGGCTGAACTCGGGGGTGCCCGCGACCGAGGTCGCGCGCCGCGCCGGGCACGGCGTCGCCGTCCTGCTCAAGATCTACGCGCACTGCGTCGACGGGCAGGCCGGCGCCGCCAACCAGCGCATCACCGACGCCCTCGCCGCCCCCGAGGTAGAGCCGGACCCCGGCGACGAAGGTGCCGACGACGGCGAGCCGACAACCTGAAATGCCAGGTCAAGGGCCGGAAGCCGGGCGGGACGGCCAGCGTAACCGCTCCTGCCCTCGCCGTCCGTGCCCGTGCTTCCCGACCGTTCGGGGCAGAGGAGCGGACAACGGACAGTGTTCGAACCCTGGCCATAACGACGGAGGCCACCGCCTGTACAAGGCCGCTGTGACCGGCCGGGCGGAGATCCCGGCATTCGTCCTGACCGCCGCCGAGACCCTGCTAATCCGCAGCGACGCGGTCCTCGGCCCGCCCCGCCCGGCACGCGCCCGGCACGCAAGCCCGCCGCAGCCCCTGGGCAGCGCACCGCACCCGGACCACCCCGATGGAGGCGATCCTCGATGCTGACCGGAATCACCACGAGACCCAGCACCCGGCACGAAGACGCGGAGCCGTGGCCCGGCGGAAGCGCACGGCCGGTCCTGGACTACCTCACCGGCACCCTCAGCATGACCGGCGCCGATGCCCGGGAACTGCTGAAGGCGGCGCGTACCGCGCAGGCCGGGACCGGACCAGGCGCGGTCGCCGATTACCCCGTCCCCGGCGGCGGCGCGCACCTGCTGATCCACTACGCGCCCGGCAGCCGCGCCTACAGGTTCAAGCTCACCGCCCCGGAGAACGGAGGCGCCGGCGGGCAGCGGCCCGGAACCGGGCACCGCGCCCGGGAACCGCCCCGGCCCGGACGGGCCGCCGGGCGGCCGGGGAACGCCGGACGGCAGCCCGGCCGGCGACGCCGTCGGCACGCCCGCCCCGGGGCTGCCAGCCCCGCCGGGCGGGGCGGCGCAGCCGGGGTCGGCGGGGATCACGGGTGCTGTCTGGCGCAACGTCGCCTTCGATGACCAGGGGCGGCATACCGCCAGGCTGGACGGCTACCAGCCCGGCGACCCCGTGGTCCGCGTTTTCGCCTACCAGGCCAGCCCCTGAGCGCGGCTGGTGCCCAGCGCTGACCGGGCGCCGCCTGCCGGACCTGAGAGCGGCCCGCAGACGACCTGCTGGCCGACGTTGACCAGGCTGGAGGCCACGCCCGTGTCGTTGTTGGCCACCTTCGTCAGCGAGACCAGCAAAAGTGGCGCGAAGGTCAGCCCCAGGCCGGTTGCGGTCAGCAGCATCGGCCCGAGCAGGCCGGAGACGTAGTTGCTGTGCTCGGTGACCCGGGACAGCCAGAACATCCCGCCGGTACCGGCCGCGCTCCCGGCGATCATCAGCGGCAGGGCGCTGATGCGGCTCACCAGTGGCGAGGCCGCCGCCGACGCCACCAGGATCATGCCGGCCATCGGCAGGTAGGCGACGCCGGTCCGCAGCGGGCTGTACCCCAGCACGTTCTGCAAGAACAGCGTCAGGAAGAAGAACATGCCGAACAGCGCGGTGCCGACGCACAGGCTGACCAGGTAGGCGCCGGACCGGTCCCGGCTGCGCAGGACTCGGATGGGCATCAGCGCGGACTTGCTGCGCACCTCGATGAACCCGAACGCCACCAGCAGCACTGCCGCGGCCACCAGCGACACGATCACCTTGGTGTCGCCCCAGTGCGACACGCCGTTCGGGCTGGTCGCCGCGTTGGACAGCCCGTAGACGAGGGCGGCCAGGCCGAGCGAGCCGGTGATCGCACCCGGCAGGTCGAAGCGACCACGCCGCCGTTCCGACTCGCCGAGCACGCGCGGCGCGGCGAGCGCGACCGCGAGGCCGATCGGCACGTTCACGAAGAACACCCAGCGCCAGTTGAGGTAGCTGACCAGCAGCCCGCCGGCGAGCAGGCCGACCGCGCCGCCGGCGACGCTCATCCCGGCGTACACGCCCATCGCCCGGTTGCGCGGCGGCCCCTCGGGGAACGTGACCGCGATCAGCGACAGCGCCGTGGGCGCGGCGAACGCGCCGCCGATGCCCTGCAAGACCCGTGCGCCGAGGAGCCAGGCCTGGTCGGTGGCGAACCCGCCGAGCAGCGAGGCGAGCGAGAACAGCACCGACGCCGCCGCGGTACTGACCTCCCGGGCAGCGCCGTTGAGCGCGGCCCTCTGCCCGGTGTCTTTTGATGTGGCGGACAAGGTTGAACTCCCTCGTTTTCGAGCGCACTGAACTTTCGCCGTGACCGGTCAGGTGTCGTGGTCACGGACAGCGCTTGTTTCTTAAGACCCTTTTCTGGCTGAACGGACCGTGGTATCCGCCCCCGTAACGTGTCTTCCTTTTCCCGTGTGGCCGTCACCTTCGGACGACCGTGCGGGCTGAGTTGTCATCGGTCATGACGATGCAGCCGCCACGGTTGTGACACCATCACCTCCCGCCCCGTGATCTGATCAACTTCCGCATCAGCCCCGAGCAGGCACCGGCGCTCGCTGCTATCCAGCGAGGTGCACCAGGGCGTCCGGGCCGACAGCTCGGCGTATAGCCGGTCCCTGAGCTTCGCGCCTTCAGGGGTGAGCACGAGGTTCTTGCTCCGCCGGTCACGCGGAGAGGGTTCCCGCCGGGCCGGGCCGTGCTTCCCCAGCGCGTCGGCGACCGAGGTGACGAAGGACGGGTCGCAACCCATCCGCAGCCCGAGATCCTTCATCGTCATGGGCGCTTCGAGCATGAACAGGGCCTTGGTGTCGCTGACGGTCAGAGCATGCCTGATGAGCTCGCCGAGCGTGTCCGCGATCTGCTGGTTCAGCTCGTCGTCGTCGCGGCACGCCCCCGTGACCAGCGGTGTCGCGTGCGGGACCGGTTCGGCGTCCAGGGTCATCACGGTGCCGCTCTGCTCATCCATCCATGCTCACCATCCATTGCCTGAGTTCCTCAACAGCTCGCCCCCGTGACGAAAGCATGCATTGCGTCCTCCTCCTGGTCACGCTCTCTTCTTGTGGCTGGTTCTGAACGACGTTATGGGCCTGGGCTGGCGCGGGCGTCACCCGGCAGTGCCATGCCGGTGGAAACGTTCCCCGGCCAGGCCCGGCACCAAGGTGCCGCGGCACCGGCGCCGCGCTAGCGCCCGTGGTCCGGCGGCCGCACCGGGCCGGCCGGGCGCGGCCTCCAGGCCGGCGGTTAGAATGACCGGACCTGGCAGCGATGCTGGTCATCGCTGGATGCGCTGAGTAGTAGGTCGCCCGATGGCTGAGCCCGAGGCGGCACCCCCGTCCGCGGCTGCCGCGGCTGAGCAGGATGTCCTGCTGGCCACCAAGCTGCATGTGCCTGCCGCGCGGCCGGGGTTCGTGGCGCGGCCACGGCTGGCGGGAGCGCTCGGCGAGGCGCTGGCCCGGAGGCTGGTCCTGGTGTGTGCCCCCGCGGGGTTCGGCAAGACGGCGCTGCTGGCCGACTGGGTCCGGTCTGGCGATCGTCGGGTGGCTTGGCTGTCACTGGATCCTGCCGATGACGACCCGGTGCGGTTCTGGCGGCATGTGGTGGCTGCGCTGGACCGGGCGCGGCCGGGGATCGGCGAGCGGGTCGCCCCACTGCTCGGCCCGCCGACACCGCCATCCTTCGAGGGACTGGTGACGGCCCTGATCAACGAGCTGGCCGCCCAGCCCGGTGCGGACGAGGTGCTGCTGATCCTCGATGACTACCACCTGATCGGCTCCCAGCCGGTGCAAGCGTCGCTGACGTTCCTGCTCGAGCACCTGCCGCCGGAGCTGCACTTGGTGCTGGCCGGCCGGTCCGACCCGCCGCTGCCGCTGGCGCGGCTGCGGGCCCGCGGTCAGCTGGCCGAGCTGCGCGCTGCCGAGCTGCGCTTCACGGAGGATGAGGCGGCGGCCCTGCTGCGCGAGGCGGCCGGGCCCGGCCTGCCCGACGCAGCAGTGGCCGCGCTGGCGGCCCGCACCGAGGGGTGGGTCGCCGGGCTGCAGCTGGCCGCCCTGTCGCTGCGGGGGCAGACGGATGTCGCCAGGTTCGTGGCGGCGTTCAGCGGCAGCCATCGTTTCGTGCTGGACTACCTGGCCGGGGAGGTGCTCGACCGCCAGCCGGAGGAAGTGCGCACCTTCCTGCTGCAGACCTCGGTGCTGGAGCGGCTGTCGGGGGAGCTGTGTGATGCGGTTACCGGCCGGACAGGTGGCCAGGTGATGCTGGAGCAGGTGGAGCGGGCGGGCCTGTTCTTGGTGCCGCTGGATGAGGTGCGCGGCTGGTGGCGTTACCACCACCTGTTCGCCGACCTGCTCCGTGCCCGCCTCCAGCAGCAACATCCCGATCGGGTGGCGGAACTGCACCGCAACGCTGCCGCCTGGTCAGAGGAGCGTGGGCTGGCCGGCGACGCAGTGCGCCACACGGTAGCCGCCGGGGAGATGACCTGGGCGGCCCGGCTGATCGAGCAGTATTTCGACGCGGCCTACAATCTGCGCGGCGAGGAGGCGACCATCCGGCAATGGCTCTCAGCCCTGCCCGCTGACGTGATCCGGTCCCGCGTCAGGCTGCTGCTGGCACAGGCCCATATGGCCGCCACCAGCGGCGATGGGGAGGCGGTAGAGCCGCTCCTGGACGCGGCTGAGCGCGCGCCCGCCATTTCCGACGAGGGCCCGTTCGAGCCCACCGCCGGCCAAGCCGCCAGCTGGCTGGTGAATCCTCCGGCTCTGACCACCCTGCTCCGGAGCTATCTGGCCACGCTGCGTGGTGACGCCGAGAGCACGGCCGCGCTTGCCGTGCGGGGCGGCGCGGCAATCCGTGAAGGCGAGTGGATGCTGAGTTACACCGCCGAGGGACTTCTGGCTGATGCCGAGTGGCTCCGCGGCCGGCTGGCATCGGCCGAGCGTATATTCATGTCCCGTCTCGCCGGGTGGCAGAAGGCGGGGGTACCGACGATGACGGCCTGGGTCTGCGATGAACTCACCCAGATCCAGCGCGCCCAGGGACGGCTGGATGCGGCGGCCCGGACCGGTTGCCAGGTGCTGGAGATCACCGCGCTGCCGGGCGGGGCCCATTTGGCCGCTGCCGGGTCGGCCTACGTAGCCCTGGCTGACGTGGCCTACCAGCGGAACGAGCTCGATGCCGCGCTGCGCGATGTTACCGAGGGCATCGCGCTGTGCCGACAGTTCGTCTATACCCCGCCACTGGCCAGGGGGCTGGCCACGCTGGCGTGGATCCGGCACGCTAACGGCGATCAGGACGGCGCCCGGGAGGCCATCGCCGAGGCGGCCCACGCGGCACCCGGCTCGGTAGGGCTGGTCAACCCCGCTACGGCCCTGCGGGCGCGGCTGCTGCTGGCGCAAGGCGAGGTCGCCGCGGCCGCGCGCTGGACGAGGGAACGCGGCCTCGAGGCGAACGACGAGCCGTCCTACCCGCGGGAGCCGGAGTACCTGGTGCTGGCCCGGGTGCTGCTCGCGCAAGACTGCCCCGGCCCGGCGATCGGGCTGCTGGAGCGGCTGCACGCGGCGGCGGCCACCCAGGGCCGGGCGGGCAGCGTCATCGAGATCGGGGCGTTGCAGGCGCTGGCGCTGGCAGCCGCAGGCGAGGAGGACGCCGCGGTGGACACCCTGGCCCAGGCGCTGATACGGGCCTGCCCGCAGGGCTATGTCCGGGTGTTCGCCGATGAGGGCGCGCCGATGGCCGCGCTGCTGGCCCGGCTGGTCGCGGCGCAGAAGGCAGAACGCGGCGCCGCCCGCGGCGTCCCGCTCGGCTGCCTGGCCCAGGTGCTGCGGGCCTTCGGCGGCACGGAAGCCGCGCCGGGTGCCCGGCGCGGCGGCACCGCCGCGGTGCCGGGCCTGGTCGAGCAGCTGACCGCCCGGGAGCGGGAAATCCTGGTGCTGCTGGCCGCGGGCATGCCGAACCCGCGCATCGCCGAGGAGCTGGTGGTCAGCCTGGACACGGTGAAAAAGCACGTCAGCCACCTGCTGGGCAAGCTCGGCGCGGCTAACCGCACCGAGGCTGTCACCCGGGCCCGCCAGCTCGGCCTGATCCCCTAGCCCGGCGCCTGCGGCCGGTCCCCGGCGGCACCGCCGTGCCCGGGCCGGCCCGGCGGCACTGCCGTGCCAGCGGCCGGCGCGCCGAAGGTTCCACCCGCATGCGCACTTCCGGGTGACGCCCACTGCGGCGCCGGCTCGTACCGTCCCTCGAAGAACCAGCCCCGGATACGGCCGGCGCTGGCATCGCCCCGCCACCGGCCTTCCCCGCCAAGAGAGCCCCCGGCCAGCGACGGTGCGACCGCTGCTGCGATCACTAGCAAGGAAGGAAGATGATCCCCTTGAAGGTTCTGGTCGCCGGATCAACCGGTTACCTGGGTCAGCACGTGGTCCGCGAGCTGCACGCCCGCGGGCATCAGGTCCGCGCGCTGGTCCGCTCCCCAGCCAAGCTGGATCCGGTCCGTGACGCGGTGGACGAGACCCACCAGGCCGACGCCACCGACCCGGACGCGCTGGCCGGCTGCTGCGACGGCACCGACGCCGTGTTCAGCTCCATCGGCCTGATGGGCAAGTTCAGCAAATTCACCTGCTGGCAGGTCGACTATGCCGCCAACCGCAACCTGCTCGAGGAGGCCCGCCGCGCGGGGGTGAAGAAGTTCATCTACACCTCGGTGGTCCGCGCCCCCGGCCTCGACAAGCTCCAGCTGGTGCGCGCCAAGCGCGCGTTTGAGGAAGAACTCAAGCGCTCCGGCATGCCGCACACCATCTTGTACCCCAACGGTTTCTTCTCCGACATGGACGAGTTTCTCACCATGGCGCGCAAGGGCCACGCCTACCTGTTCGGCACCGGCAGCTTCCGGATCAACCCGATCGGCGGGGCCGACGTCGCCGCAGCGGTCGCCGACGCCCTCGCCAGCGACGCCGAAGCCATCGACCTCGGCGGACCGGACATCCTCACCCACGAGCAAGCCGCGCAACAAGCGTTCCGCGCCGCAGGTAACCCACCACGCATCACCCATGTTCCGCTGTGGCCCGTCAAGGCCGGGCTGGTGCTGCTGCGACGGCTAACCCCGCTGCGGACACACCAGCTCATTGAATTCCCGCTGACCGTCCTCACCCAGGACGTCCTCGCCCCCACCACCGGCCGTCACCACCTCGCCGAATACTTCCAACAGGCCGCCTCCCCCGGCACCCCGCAGCGCCAGCGCCAGTGAACCTCTGCGACCGCGGCGAGCACTGGACCGGCGACCTGTATCAGGCCGCCGAGCAGACCACCGCCGGCCGACCCGGCTAAGGCTGGAGTGGTCCTCCTCGCCGCAGGTGCGGTCTGCCGCAGCCTGGGCCGGTACGCCATGAAGGGTGATCTGCGCTGTCGGCACATCCCGCCCCGGGCGTTGCTGCGAAGCGAATAATCGGCACCGAATGTCCGGGCGGCCCTTCTTGCGGGTGTTCACCCTCCGTGACAGAACATCAGGGGTAGGCGAGGGCTATTCGCCCGACAAAGTTCCGTTTTCACGTCCGCCGTCGGCACTTTACGGGGTTCTGGGTCGGCGCCGTCGGCAGCGGCTTCCGGCAGCACGCCTGCGGTGGTCCGGACGTGCTGCCTCCGGTCATTACCGGAACTTTCTTGTGGGTACTGGCCGCTACCGTCAGCCTCCTGCCCCGGATTGTGCCCCGCTCCGACTTGCCGTCTACAGCCAGCACCCGCCGCCGGCACTGGCCGGGCGCGGCATACTGGTCAGCGTCCCGCAGTCGCCCGGCGAGCCAGGACCCCACCGCAGCATCGAGGGCAGCGGCATCAACAGCTTCCAGCACCCAGCGGATGGTGGCCTCATCAGGCGGCCTGAACCGCCGGGCCAGCGGATCACGGCGGACACCGAGTGAGGCCAGGACCTGCGGCGGCGCGTCTGCCACCCATTCGCCGACCGCAGTGAACGACCGCGCTCCCGCCAGCACCGCCGCCACGGCTGTCAGTACCAGCGAGGTCAGCGTGTGCCGCACGCCGCGCGGATCACGCGGATCAGGCACCCGCGCCAGATACCCCGCCAAGCTGGGGCACTGGCCAGCCAGCAGCGCGCGGTCACCGGCAGGCAGATCTGAAAGCTGCTCCAGGGCAGCATCGATCGGAGATGATGACAAGGCAGGCACGGACTTCCGTAGTGATCATGAGGACTCGACAACTACATGATCTTGGAACCCGCGCCTGTACTGCTCCGTGAAACGCTGCAACGGCGAAGAAGGCATCAACCGGACATCACACCGCTATGAAGAGACCCTGAGTCAAAGGGTTCTGCTTTCTGTGCATCGAAGGACACCGACAAGAGCCGCGTCCTGGTCCAGTCGTCGCTGCGGACCAGTGGTCACATCCTCGTTGGTTGCGGCGTGGGCGTGGGCGTTTCTGGGTGCTGGAGGGTTGGGTCCTCGACGCCCGGCAGCAGCGGTATGAGGGTCGTCAGTGCGGTGAGGGCGCCTCCCACGATGAGGGTGGGCCGGACGCCGATCGGTCGGCGGCGGCGCCGCCAGCCACGAGACCGAGCGGGCTGAGCGCGAACCCGAATAGGTAGTCCACCGCCGAGACCCGTCCCAGCAGCACGTCGGGGACGCCTTCCTGGATGAGCGGGTTGAACATGACCGAGCCGTAGGCGTCCAGCCCATAGGTCACGAACGCAACCCCACCGGCCAGCCAGACATCCGGGACGAACCCGAGGCCGAGAACTCCGACTCCCGACAGGCCCCACCCGATCCAGAGATGGACCAGCCGACGCCGCGGTGGGGTGCCCAGCCGGGGTACAGGCGGCCGGGACTGGCGCGGAGGCTGATGGCGTGCCGCTGCGGCGCCGCCGGGCGGAACGCCGGATACATGGACGCTGGAGATCCCTGCCCGCGCGTGCTGCAGCATCCGCCACACAGCCAGGGACGTGACGGGCTGCCCGGTGCCGTCGTCGCCGTCCAGGCACAAGTCATCGATGATCCGCCTGGCCGCGTCGGCGACGCGGATCACGGACCCGATCGGCTCAGCCCATGGCCAGAAGAAGAACCACCGGCCTGCGATCGGGGCAGCGACCACGTTGTTGCCGGACTCTGCGGTGGCGCACTCACCGGGTAAGCATTCACGTCGCGTGCTCTGCGTGACGGCTTCGGGCGGGTGATCTTTCTTGGGCTGGCTGGGCGTGCCGGCTTGATCACGGCTGGGTTGTCCTGATCATGGTGGTCTGTGACTGGTCTGCCGCCGCCTGCCGCTGGGTGCACGTCGTGCACGGCGCGGGATGAGCTGATCGGTGAGCTGGGGCGGGCGGTTGAGGAGTTGCGGGCCGAGGTCGCGGATCTGAGGCGCCGGCTGGGCCGTAACAGTGGTAACTCCTCGATGCCCCCGAGTACGGATGACCTGCCGGGCAAGGTGGCACCGAGGCGGGAAGCACGCGGCAAGGGCGGTGGCCGCGGGCGGGGGAAGCAGCCCGGAGCTGCGGGAACTTCGATGGCGTGGGCGCAGCCCGATGAGGTGATCGATCACCGGCCCGCGGGGGCGTGCGGGTGCGGCGCGGACCTGGCCAGCGCGCTGGACCTGGGGGTGGCCGGGTCGTTCCAGCAGCTGGAGGTGCCGCTGATCACGGCCCGCCGCGTCCAGCATGACCTGCATCGGGCCCGGTGCTGCTGCGGGACGGTGCATGTGGCCGCCCGCCCGGAGGGAGCGGCGGGCTCGGTGGTGAGCATCGGCCCGAACCTGCGTGCCCTGGCCGTTTACCTGGTGGTCTTCCAGCACGTACCCGTGGAACGGTGCGCGCAGCTGATCGCGGACGTGACCGGCGCGGGCGTCTCGGCCGGGTTCGTGCACTCCTGCCTGGCCAAGGCAGCCTCCGTGATCGCGGACGTGGTGAAGCTGATCAAGACGCTGATCACCGCCGCGCATGTGGCCGGCTTCGATGAGACCACGCTGCGGTCCGGGCCCGCCGGGACCAGGAAATATGTGCTGGCGGCCGTCACCGAGCGGTACTCGCTGTTCTTCCTGGGGCAGCGCACCCTGGAGTCCTTCCGCGACTTCGGGATCCTGCCCGCCTTCGCCGGCGTGGTGGTCTCTGACCGGTACGCGAACTACTTCCATAAAGGCTGGGAGCACATCGCCGGGAACCAGGCGTGCCTGGCTCACTTAATCCGGGATTACCAGGACGCGGCCGAGTGCTACCCGCAGGCGATCTGGCCGGTGCAGGCCCAGCGGGCGCTGCGCGGCCTGATCCGTGCCTGGCACACAGCCCGCGACGCCGGCCAGCCCGCGATCCCGCCGGGCATCGCCGCCCCGCTGGTCCGCGAGTTCCGCCATGCCGTGCTCGCCGGCTGCTGCGACGTGCCCCGCATCCCCGGGCCGAAGAACTCCACTGCTCAGCACCCCGGCCGTGACCTGCTGGAATTCTGCCGTGACCGCCGCAGCGACGTGCTGCTGTTCACCGAGGACACCAGCGTGTGGCCGACGAACAACATCAGTGAGCGCGGCGTGCGCCCGGTCAAAACACAGCAGAAGATATCCGGCCGGCTCACCAGCGAGGACGCCACCCAGGACCGGCTGGACATCCGCAGCTACATCGACACCGCCCGCAAGCACGGCTGCAACGTCATGGACATCCTGCGCACCGTCATGACCGGCACCCCATGGCACCCGCCAGACCCGGCACCCGCCTGAGCGCAATCAGCGCCGTCACCCAGCGTGAATAGGGTGAATGCTTACCGAAATGGCTGGCCGACGCTCACGCTGGTCATCCACTGCTCCGCCCCGAGATGCCGGACTGGTTCCTCGACGCCCTGGAGCTGATCGTGGCCCCGGTGGATGCCGCCGAGCCGATGCGGCTGCCGACCAAGATGAAAGCATTCCGCACGCTCACCACCGATGCCGAACTGCTGGAGCAGCGGGCTGAACTGCTGATCGGATCGATGCTCGCGCGAGGCGGGGTTCGATTCGAGTTCGGGAAGGACCATCCCGACTACGTCCTGGGGGATCAGGCTCTCGGGATCGAGGTCGGGTCCCGGGCGCTCGACGGGCCGTGGGCGCTCCACGATCGGCTGGAAGAGCTGCTCGCGGGCAGCGAGAGCGACATGTCGGTGCAACTGTCGTTCGACGACCGGCCGCTCAAGCTCGGCGCTGCTCGTATCGAGGAGATCGCCCAGGCAATCGCCGCCCACCCGATGAACCAGTCGGCTGACAGCATGCGGTTCGGCGATGTCGGGCTCAGCGCCCACCTGACCTGCGGTGCCGGTATTCCTGGCAGCCAGGTGACAGTCGCCTTCGCCGGAGGGTGGGGTCTTGACCTGACCGCTCACATGGCCGACGTGGAACGCGAGATCGAGAACAAGGCCAGGGAGAAGGCACGGCAGGCCGGCAGGATGCCGACGATCGTGCTCGTGGACATCTCACGCACCGGCTGGTCCTGGATGCGCGGCCCGCAAGCCATGATCCCGGCCCTGCAGAAGATCCTCCCGTCAACACCCTTCACGGGACTCGGCGTGTTTACGACCTCTCTGGACAGTGCGGAGCCGATGCAGACACACCTCGCGATCGCCAGCACGGCCGAGCCCGGAACAACAACTCTGATCCACCAGGCGGCAGGCGCGCTCAACCTCAACGCCTATAACTCCTGACGTGCTAGTACAGCCCGCTGTCGGCGCGCCGAACCCGCCAGCTGAGCTGCGGCGCCGTGTTGCCGGGTCGTGTCACTCGCCTGAGGACGCTGGCGCGACTTCCCCAGGCGCTGGCCGACGCCTCGCTGACCGGCGCACCGCCCGCTGGCTCGGGGAGCGAGCCGCAGAACCGCGCGACGGCTGTCTGCGCGGATCTCATGTACCCGGAAGCCGGATGGACCCGGCATGTACCTCCGATGGACCTCGCATGTGACCTCGACGGAGACACGGACGGTGCAGTGACCTGGCTGTAGGGAACCGAGATAGATGAGCATTCGGTCCTGTACTTGAGCACTACGTGAGCAGTAAGCCGACTACTTGAGCACTGCCGCCGGCCCGGTCACGCAGTGTTACGGCATGACCGGTGTTACGGCATGACCGGCGCTGCGGGCTGTCGGGATTATGGCCGGTCTTCGCGGGCGGGTGACCAGTCTGGCTGACCGTGAATGAGGTTCCCGGCGTATCGGCGGCAGTGAGGGAGCTGCGGTGCAGCGCATGCCGGGCGTGTCGTTACCGGCTTTCGGGGTGCGGCGGGGTTACCGTCACGTTCTGGGACGTTATGGACACGAAAGGTCACGTTCGCGCTGGCGATGACGCGGGCGGCACGCGGTTGCGCGAGCCGTCGGTGTCGATCCGGCTGCCCGACGGGACAGTGTCCGAGCGGCCGCTGCGGCAGGTCACTGCCGACCAGGTCGTCCGGGCGGGACCGTGGCGGATGACCCGGAGTGCCCGCGGGCAGGCCCACTACCCGGGGTATTACTGGTCGGCGACGTCCGGCGGCCACGTTATCTACGAGAGCCGGCTGGAGCTGGCCCGGCTCCTCCTGGCCGATTTCGACCCTGATGTCGCGGCGATCGCTGCGCAGCCGTTCTTGCTGCGCGTGCTGGCCGGCGGCCGGGTCCGCCGTCACGTGCCGGACTTCCTGCTGCTGCATGCCGACCAGACGGTGGAGATGGTGAACGTGAAGCCCGCTGGCCGGCTTGCTGATCCCGCGGTGGCGGAGGCGCTGGCCTGGCCGGGTGAGCTGTTCGAGGGCCGGGGCTGGGGCTACGAGATCTGGAGTGGTGCCGATCCGGTGGTCCTGGCCAACGTCCGCTTCCTGGCCGGCTACCGCCGGCCGGGAATGCCTCCCGACGCGGTGACCGCCGTGGTCCGGGAGGAGGCCCGGCCGGGCGATCGCGTGGGCGGGCTGCTGGACCGGCTGGAGGGCCGCTGCCAGCGCCCGCAGGCCAAGGCCGGGGTACTGCGGCTGCTTTGGCAGCGGATCCTGAGCACCGACCTGAGCCGGCCGCTGGATGCCGGCAGCGTCCTGGAGGTGACCATGTGAGCGGGGACTTGCGCGCGCTGCTGGCGGTGGGGACACGGCTGGCATATGACGGCCAGTGGTGGCAGGTCACCGAGATGGACGGCTCGCATGTCCTGCTGTCCAGCCCGGCCGGCGTCCGGCGGGTCAGCGCCGGTCACCTGCTCGCCGATCCCTCTACCCGGCTCGACGGCGCGCCCGGGGCTCCTGTCGAGGGTGCCGGAGCGGACCTGGCCGGGCTGGGAGAGACCGAGATAGCCGAGTTGCGGGATCGCATCGCCCACGTCCAGGAAGTACGCACGGGATTCCGGCGCGGGTGCGCGGAACTGGCGGCGGACGGCGAGCCGCGGCCGGAGTACGCGCCCGGCGTCCCGATGCTGGCCCGGTATGCCGCCAAGGCCGGCGAGATCGGCGTCGGGGTGTCCACGCTGCGCCGCTGGGTGAAGGATTTCGGGGAGTCCGGCCCCGCCGGGCTGGCCGATGACCGGTGGAAGCGCCGCCAGGAGCCCCTCGCGGGGGCGGACCCGCGCTGGCTTGAGATGGCCCGGCAGGTACTGGCCGAGCACACCGAGGCCAGCAAGCCCACCCGCGACCTGGTCGTGGCCGAGATCGCCGCCCGGCTGGACGCCGGGCATGACGGCGGGGCCGTGCCGGTCCCGTCGCCGACCCGCGCCCGCATCCTGCTGCGGGAGATCAGCAAGGGCACGTCCGCGTTCGGCGGGACGAAGGGCAAGCGGGAGATCGCCGGGCGCCCGGCGACGCCCTACGGGCGGCTGCGGGCGGTACGGCCCGGCGAGTACCTGCTGCTGGACACCACCCGGCTGGACGTGTTCGCGATGGACCCGGTGACGCTGCGCTGGGTGCAGGCCGAGCTGAGTGCCGCGATGGACCTCTATGACCGGTGCATCACCGGGCTGCGGCTCACCCCGGTCTCGACCAAGGCCGTGGACGCGGCCGGCGTGCTGTTCGAGTCCGTCAGGCCGCTGCCCGAGCCCGCTGATGGCCAGCCGGATACCCGCCCGCCTTACCACGGGCTGCCCGGCCGCGTCGTGATCGACGGCGCCCGGCTCGCCGGAGAGGACGGGCAGCCGCTGCTGCCCTCGGTGCCCGCTGAGACCGTCGTGGTGGACCACGGGAAGATTTACCTGTCGGAGCACCTGATGACCGCCTGCGCGAGGCTGGGCATCTCAATCCAGCCGGCCAGGGTCTACCAGGCCACCGACAAGGGGCCCCTGGAACGCTGGTTCCGCACCCTCGGCGAGCAACTGCTCGCGGCGCTGCCCGGCTACAAGGGGCCGGACGTCTACCGGCGCGGCAAGAACCCCGAAGAGCAGGCGTTTTACTTCCTCGACGAGCTGGAACGGATCGTCCGGCAGTGGACCGCGGAGTGCTATCACCGGCAGCCGCACGCGGGGCTGTGCATTCCCGAGGTGCCCGCCCTGGAAGTCTCCCCGCTGGAGATGTTCGCCCACGGGGTCGCCAGGGCCGGCTACCTTCAGGTTCCCGCCCGCGCCGACCTGGCGCTCGATTTCCTCAAGGTGGAGTGGCGCACCATCCAGCACTACGGCGTCGAGATCGGCGGCCTGCGCTACGACGGGCCGGCGCTGAACCCTTACCGCAGCCGCACCAGCCCCTACGCCGGCAAGTACGCCGGCCGGTGGCCGCTCCGCCTGGACCCCGGCGACGTCAGCCGGGTGTGGTTCCAGGATCCGGCTGACAACCAGTGGCACGTGCTGTGCTGGGAGCACGCCGCCGCGGTCGGCGGCCCGTTCAGCAGCGAGGCGCTGGCCTGCGCCCGGCAGCTCGCGACCGCCACGCACCGGTTCCCCGACACCCGGCGCGCCCTGGCCGAACTGCTGGAGCAGTGGGGTGCGGGGCTGGCCGGCAACCGCGCCGAGCGGCGGATGGCGCTGCGGCTGTCCGAGCAGCGGCTGCGCCTGGTCCCGGACCCGTCCCCGGCCGCCGGCGCACCAGAACCCGCAGTCACCGGTGACGGCGGAGACGACGACAGCGACGCCGAGCTCGGCGCGCCGTTCCCCGGGGAGGAACCCGGAGACGGCCCGGGTGATTTCTACGCTGACGCGATGGAGACCGTGTGAGCACGCCACTGCGCCCGGCCGAGCGCGCCTACTCGCTGTCCACCCGGGCCGGCTGGGAGGAGTTCGTCACCGCCCCGCCCCGTCAGCGTCCCGACCCGCTGACCGCCGCGCAGGTCCGCGGGCTGGCCGGGCAGGCGCGGGCGGAGTACGAGGAACAGCGGTCGGTCTGGCATGCCAACCTCGGGCCGCTGCGCACCCCGCAGATGCGCGCCGTCCACGAGCAGCTGGACGACATCGTCGAAGCCAACCGGCAGGACGGGGACAAGGTCAAGGGCGCCGCGGTGATCGACGCCTACCCCGGGCTGGGCAAGTCAACCATCGCCCAGGTGTTCGCCCGGGAGTTCCACCAGCGGCAGGTCAGCCTCTACGGCCCGGTCACCGGGGCCGGGCACGACCGGATACCCGTCGCGCACGTCTGCCTGACCTCATCGACGAGCAAGCGGTCGTTCAACGCGATGCTCTGCCGGTTCTTCGGCCTGCCCGGCCATGACAGGGGCAACGCCGAGGAACTCGGGCACCGGGCCGCCGACGCCGTCCTCGCCTGCGATGTTCGGCTCTGCGTGGTTGATGACGTGCACTTCCTCGACGTCACGCGCCGCGACGGCCGCGAGGTCGCCAACCACTTCAAGTACCTCGCCAACACCTTCCCCGTCACGTTCCTGTTCGTAGGCGTCGGGCTGGAGCGCCGCGGCCTCATCCGCGAGGGCCTGGCCGCCGGGGAAGAGGAACTCGCGCAGAACGCCCGCCGCTGGACCACCCTCGGCATCGACCCGTTCGAGATCGTCACCGAGGACGGCCGGGGCACCTGGCGGAAGCTGCTGCTGGCCATCGAGAAGGACCTCGTGCTCGCCGGCGCCCACCAGGGCATGGTCGCCGACGACCTGGCGGACTACCTGTTCGCCCGCAGCACCGGGCACTTCGCCTCGCTGATGACGCTCATCGCCCGCGGCTGCCGCCGCGCCGTCCGCACCGGCACCGAGAAGCTCACCCGCGACCTGCTGGACCAGGTCCGCAACGACGCCGCCGCCGAAGCCGCCCGCCAGGAACTGCTGGCCGCGTTCGGCGCGGGGAAGCTGTCCGCCCGCCCGGCCGCCGCCAGGGCGCAGGCCCTGGCGGCGGGCTGAGGCCCGGTCATGGCGGGCATCCCGCTCCGGCTGGCGCCGCTGCCCGGCGAGGCGCTCGACAGCTGGCTGGGAGCCTACGCTGACCTGCTGCACGTCACCGTCCGCGACATCTTCCGCTTCGCCGGGATCGACTGCGGCCGGGCCGGCCGCGGCGAGCTCAACGGCAAGCCGTGGCTGCACCGGCTCGGCGAGGCGGACCTGGCCGCGCTGAGCGCCGCCACCGGGGTTCCCGCGCAGACGCTGGCTGGCATGACGCTGGCCCGCTACCAGGGCACCGGCCTGGCCGAGGTGGCCGCCCGGCCCGGCCTGCCGTCGGTCCCGCGCTGGTGGCGGCACCTGGCCCAGTCCCGCTACTGCCCCCGCTGCCTGGCCGCCAACGGCGGCCGGCGGATGCTCGCCTGGCGGATCCCGTGGGCCTTCGCCTGCACCGGCTGCCAGGTGCTGCTCGCCGACACCTGCCCGGACTGCGGCCGGCGGCACCGAAGCACCCGCCCCGGGCGGCCCCGCGGCCCCGGCCGCTGCGACCTCACCGGCCTGCCGCTGCCGCCATGGCGGCCGCCAGCCGGCACCCCCGCCTGCGGCAGCGACCCCGCCGGCACGCCGGCCGTCGCGCTGCCCGCAGGCGGGCACGTGCTCGCCGCCCAGCAGCATATCGACGCCGTCATCGCCGCGCTGCTGTCCGCGCAACGGCCGGCCGAGGCAGCCGCCCTGCGGCAGTACCTGGACGACGCCTGCGCGGTCGCCCGCGCCGCCGTCTCAGCCGCCGGCCAGACAGCCAGCTTCCCCGCCGCCGTCACCGCGGTCCTGGATGAACTCGGCGCGCGGCCGGAACCAGGCGCTGCCGCCAGCGCGCTCGCCAGCCCGCCCCGCGCACCTCCCCGCCAGCTCGCGCCCGTCACCGCGTTCGGCGTCACCGTCGCCGACATCATGCTGCACGGCCGGCCCGGCGACCCCGACCCCGTCATCGCCGGCTGGCTCGCCGGCCGCGGCCAGATGACCTGCCCGGGGCAGGTGCCCATCGTCTGGAACCGGGCCAGCCCCGCCCTGCAGGCCTCCCTGGCCGGGCCGCTGGCGGCCCAGGCCGACACCGTGCGCCAGCTGCGCTACCGCGCCGTCGCCGGCCCGGCCCGCATCCCCGACCCCGCCCGCGGCCGGGAACGCGCCGCGGCCCTGCCGTCGCTGATGTGGCAGGGCTGGGCACTGCGCCTGCTGCCGCCCTGGGGCCGCGACTTCCAGCGCTCCCGGGCCGTCCTCGCGGTCATGCTCGCCGTCGCGGTGACCGGCGCGGACTACGGCACCGCCCGGGAACTCCTCGGCCTGGAGCCGTTCCGCCTCGGAAAGCTGGGCAACTTCACCGCCCTGCTCCGCCAGCACGGCATCCTGGAACCGGTCACGGCCGCGATCTGCCAGCTCTCCCGCAACCTCGACCAGCACGGCGCCCCGGTCATCGACTACGCCCGCCGGCGACGGCAAAGCAGCCTCTGCCAGGCCCCGCTCGATGCCGGAAGCTGGCGCAGCCAGCGCGACCTCCTGCTGGCGCAGCACGGCCGCCCCGGCCAGCACGCCCCGGTGCAGGAGCAGTTCGCCCGGCTCCGCCTGATCGAGCTGCTCACCGGCACCCACCCCCGCTACCTCCCCGGGCCGCTGCAACTGCCCCGGCAACGCGGCCCGGACTACGCCGCATTCGTGTTCACCATGCCCGGGCAGCTGGACCTCTGCCTGCGCCGGCAAGCCAGCGCGCTGCTGTCCCAGGCCGCCGGCATCAGCGAGCCCGTCACCTGGGAACCCCCGTTCGACTGGGCACCTGGCATCCCCCGGCCCGGCCCGGACCCCGACGCCGTCAGCGCCGGACAGCGCATCCACAGGCTCCTCGCGATCCCCGGACAACCCGACCTCCAGCACGCAGCCCGCCAGCTCGGCACCACGACCGCCCGCCTCTCCAGACAGGTCCGGCAGCTCGGTGACGTCGCCGGCACCGCCCTGCTGCGCACCGGACCAGACGGGCGTCTCATGCTGACCGCCTACGGCCGCCTCTTCGCCCGCGACGTCCGGCCTGCCCTCAAGGCAATCACGCAGGCCCGTGACAGGGACCCCGGCCACGCACCGTGACAACGGTGCCGACACCGAATGCTCAACTACACGAGCCAGCCTTCTCCAGGCACTGCTCAACTACGCACAACGTCCCAGGTCGCGCTGCTCATCTTCGTCTGTTCCCTACAGCCTGGCGCCGCATCAGCAGCGAGCCTTCTACCTGCGCCTTTCGCCAGATGTCACGCTGTGTATAACCATCGGCAGGGGCCTCACGGGGCGTGCTCGCCAGCCCGGACGACTAGGTCCGGACTGACGAGCAAACGTGGAGCAAACATGGCCCTGAAACAGCCTTCACGAGGCAGCCCGGAACTGGCATAAGCCCAGGTCTGGAGGGGTCAGGTCTTCACGTTTGGGCGTGACCTGGCCGTTTGCGGGATGACCGGGGTGCCGCTCACGGGTTAAGCGGACCGTGCCCACGGTGTTATGTGCTGGTCTGCTGGGTTTTGCCGGGGGCTGCCCGGGGGTTGCGCTGCCAGCGGGGGTCGGCGTCGAGGGCGGCGGTTCCGAGTGCTTCGAGCCGGGTGAGCAGTTCGCGCAGCCGCCGGTCGTTGTCGATCCAGGCCTGGTAGTCGTGGTGCTGCTCGGGGCTGAGCCAGCGGCAGATGGTCTTGGCGGCGATCTTGCGGGTCCATTGCCAGTAGGGGCCGTGCAGGCGGGGCGGGGCGGCGTGGCAGGCGCAGTTGCGGTGGCCGCAGCGGGTGTGCCGTTCGGTGATGGAGCCGGGCAGGATCATGCCGGTGCGGGCGATGGCGGCGAGCTCGGCGGCGATCTGGCGGGCTTCGGCCTGGTGGCTGGCGGCGACACGCACGGCTTCAGGGTGGCATAGGTCCGTGATCCTGGTCATCTCTTACTGTATATCTGCAGTATGAGCGGGCGGGAAGCGCTCGTGTTGCCGGGGCCGGAGGCCACCGGCTATATCGCGTCCTGGCGGCCGTCGCCGGTGACGGCGCAGGCCGCGGCGTTCGCCCGGCAGGTCGTGTTGCAGGCTGCGCCGGGCGGGCGGGACCGGGCGAAGAACCTGCTGTGGGCGGCGGGCAGGCTCGCGGACTGGGCGATCGGGCTCGGGCTGGAGCCGGTGCCGGAGGTGCTGCTGCACCCGTCGGTGATCGAGCGGTTCACCGCGCATGCGCCGGGCCTGACGGGCGTGACCCGGCGGACGCTGCGCACGAACCTGCGGTTCCTGGCCCGGGCAGTCGTTCCCGCGCTGGCCCCGGCGGACGCGCCACTGCCCCGCGAGCGCGCCAAGGCGCCCTATACGCCGACGGAGATCGACGGCTACCTCGCCCTCGCTGACGCGCAGCCGACACGGGCACGGCGGATGCGCGCCGCCGGGCTGGTCTGCCTCGGGGCGGGCGCCGGGCTGATCCGCGCCGACCTGCGCGCCGTCCGCGGCACCGACATCTGCCGCCGGTCCGGCGGCGTAGTAGCCGAGGTGCACGGCACCCGGCCGCGGACAGTGCCGGTCCTGGCCCGCTACCACGAGATCCTGCTCGCTGCGGCGCAGTTCGCCGGCCAGAACCTGGTCACCGGCGGCACCAGCCCGCAGCGGCATAACATCACGAACCCGCTGGCCCGGTCGCTGGCCGGCGGCGCCGGGCTGCCCCGCCTGGACACCAGCCGGCTGCGCGCCACCTGGCTGGCCGACTGCGCCCAGCTGCTCGGGCTGGCCACGTTCCTGCATGCCGCCGGGATCACCTGCTCCCAGCGGCTCGGCGACATCACCGCCACCCTGCCGCCCGGTGACGAGGCCGAGGCGGTGGCCCTGCTCGGCCGGAGCAGCCGGTGACCGGCCCGGCCGCGCTCACCGCAATCGAGGACCTCATCGACGGCTCCGGCGTCGCGGCGGCCATCGAGGCGCTGCTGCCCATGGGCGTGCGGCACCGCCAGCTGACCGCCCGCGCCTTACTGACCGGGATGATGCTCGCCCTCGATGATGACCGGCCCGCGCACCTGACCAGGGTGCACGCGGCGCTGACCACCCTGCCCGCCGATGACCAGGCACGGCTCGGCATCGCGGAAGAGTGGAGGACCGGCCCGCACCAGCTCACCTACCGGCAGGCCGAGCGCACCTTTAACCTCGTGGCCGGTGCGCTGGCCAAAGAGCATCCCGACGGCGCCCCCTCCGGCGCCCTCGCCGGCGCCTGCGATGACCTGCTGGAAGCCAGCATCCCCGCAGAGCACAAGGACGCCTCCGCCGCGCTGGCCGTGGACTGGACCGATGTGGAGACCTGGTCCCGCCCGCCGCGGCACGGGACAACCGAGTGCACCGACCCTGAGGCGCACTGGGGGCACCGCAACTCCAACCTGCCCGGCCCGAAGGGCGAGATGTTCTTCGGCTTCTACCTGTCCGCTGGCACCATGACCCGCGACGAGCACGGCCCGGCCGTGCCTGAGCTGGCCCGCCGGATGACCCTGTCCTCCTGCGAGCTGGACCCGGTCCGCGCCCTCGCCAGGGTCCTGACCCGCATGCCCGCGGCCGGCATCAGCCTCGGCGACATCCTCGACGACTCCGGCTACGCCCACCGCGACGCCGCCGCCTGGGCCATCCCGCTCCGCCAGGCCGGCGCCCAGCTCATCCAGGATCTGCACCCCAGCGACCGCGGGCCCAAGGGCACCCACCACGGCGCGATCATCGCCAACGGAAACCTCTACTGCCCGGCCACGCCCAGACCGCTGCTGGAACTCAGCCCGCTGGCCCCCGCCGCGACCGCGGAGCAGACTGCCGCGCACGACCAGCAGACCGCCGAGCTAGCACGGCACAAGCTCGGCCGGACCAGCGCTGATGACGCCGACGGCTACCACCGCGTCATGTGCCCCGCCGTCATGGGCAAGATCCGCTGCCCCAGCCGGCCGGACTCGATGAAACTGGATCGCGGCCGCCCGGAGATCCTCACCCCGCCGCAGCAGCCGCCAGCCTGCTGCACCCAGCAGACCATCACCGTCCCGCCGCAGGTCGCGGCGAAGACCCGGCAGAAACACGACTACCCTTCAAAAGAGCACCGCCGCTCCTACGCCCGCCGCACCGGCGCCGAGCGCACCTTCGCCACCATCAAGGACCCCGCCACCACCACCATCGCCCGCGGCTGGTGCCGCCTGACCGGACTGACCCCGCTCGCGCTGTGGCTCGCCTGCCTGCTCACCGTCCGCAACCAGCGCATCCTCGCCGCCTGGCACGCCCGCCAGGACGAGAACAACCGCCGGACCGCCGCCGGGCTCCCGCCGAAAACCCGCAAGCGCCGCCGCCAGACCCTCGCCAGCCTCGCCGCCCCGCCATAACCAGCGCGCAGCACCCGGGCTACCACCCGCTCGCCGCCTCCTCGCTCATCAGGCACGATCACCACAGCGGTCCCGCACGTCCCGACCCAGGCCGAACACGCAATCCGGGCCGAGCAGCAGCACAAACAAGATCATCTCAAGTCAGGCGGCCCGGCAGCAGAAATGTCAGACCCAAATCCGAAAATCGGAGTTCCGCCGGGCGCGCGGCAGCACCCGGCGGAGCGCAGCGGAGCCGGGTTGGAGTGAACCCGCAGATCAGGCGGCGGGTTCCAGGGTGACCTTGTAACCGAGGGCTTCGAGCTGGCCGACGTGGTTGCGCATCTTGCGGCTGTTGCTGATCCGGCTGTCGTAAAAGCCCGGGCCGAGGTCATTGAAACGGGCCTGTGGGTCAGACAGCAAGTGCCAGATGATGACGAGGATGGACCTGCCCACCGCGACGATGGCTTTCTTCTTGCCCCGGCGGCGCGCGATGCGGCGGTACCGCTCGCCGAGGAAGGTATCGGTCTTAGCGGCACTGACGGCGGCCTCGCCGAGGACACGGGCCAGGTAAGGGTCGCCGTGCCCGGTGGAGCCTTTGCCCTTCTTCTTCCCCGCGGACTCCTTCACCCCCGGCGCGAACTTCGACCACGAGGCGAGGTGGCCGGGGGTGGGAAACCGGCTCATGTCCACGCCAATCTCGGCGATGATCGCCGCTGCGGCCACAGGCCCGATCCCGGGGACCTCATCCAGCCGGGCCACCGCTGAGGCGAAAGGGGCGACCAGCTCCTCGATCTTCGCGTCCAGGTCAGCGATGTCCCCGCTGATCTGGTCAACCCGCGCCAGCATCTTGCCCAGCAAGAACGCATGGTGATCAGTGAAATGCCCGGTGAACGCCTCCTCCAGCGCGGTGATCTTGGCCCGCATCCTGGCCCGGGCCAGCTGCGCCAGCACCTTCGGGTCACGCTGCCCGGCGATCAGCGCAGCCATCATCGCCCGGCCCGAGACCCCGAAGATGTCGGTGGCCACCACCGACAGCTTGATGCAGGCGTCCTCCAGCAGCTTCTCCGCCCGCTGCTTCTCCGCCGTTCGGGCAGCGACCAGGTCGGCCCGGTACCTGGACACATCCCGCAGCTGCCGGATCGGCGGCGGCGGCACGAAGCTGGGGCGGAGCATCTGCCGCTCCGCGACCTTGCACAACCAGATGCAATCGAGCTTGTCCGTCTTCGGCCGGCCAGGCAGGTGCTTCACATCCCTGGCGTTGACCAGCCACGTCTCGAACCCGGCTGCCTCCAGTACATAAAACACCGGCTTCCAGTAGTCGCTAGTAATCCGGGGTTGGGGAAGCTGCGTCTGCGACGACTGGTGACGGGGTGTTTTTCCCGTCGGCGTGTCCGTCACAGCCGGATGATCTGTAGCGAGTACGTTACCGTCCGTGACGGAGATTGACGGGGTGGCGTGCCGGGTGCAGCGGCTGATCGTGCCCGGCTCGGAGATGACGTGGACGGTGCTTGGCGGCGATCACGTGGTGATCGGCCAGGCTGAGGAGTTCCTGGAGTTCTTGCGGGTGCAGGGCACGTCGCCGAACACGGTGAAGTCGTATGCGCGGGCGCTGGCGCTGTGGTGGAGCTACCTGGGCGTGTTCGATCTGGCGTGGGATGAGCTGACACTCGCCGATGTCGGTGGGTTCCTGGCGTGGCTGCGCGGTGGGGATGGCCCGGATGTGCTGTCGATCGAGCCGCGTGTTTCCCGGTTCGCTGAGTCCACGATCAGCACGCGGCTGCGGGCGGTGACCTCCTTCTACCGGTTCCATGAGGGCAACGGTGTCGCGCTCGGCCGTGATCTGATGCGGGTCGTGCACGGTGGCCGGGAGGCCTATAAGCCGATGCTGGAGCATGTGGCCCGTAAGAGGGGCCGGCAGCGGCCGGTGATCCGGGTCCACGTCCCCCGGCATGTGCCGGCACCGGTACTCACGCCCTGGCAGATCGGCGCGATCTGCGATGCGTGCGCGGCCTTCGATGCGGCGTCTGGGCAGTGGAGCGGCCGGGTGAGGGATCGTTTGCTGTGGTCGCTTCTGGCCGAGACGGGCCTGCGGCTGGGGGAAGCGCTCGGGCTGTTGCACCGTGACTGGCATACCGGCCGCGGCGACACCCCGTTCATCGAGGTCATGCCGCGAGACCACCCGCACGGGGTGCGGGTCAAAGGCGGCCGCTGCCGGCGCTTGTTCATCTCCGATGAGCTGGACCGCCTTTACGGGGAGTACCTGTGGCGGCTGTGCGATGCCGGTGCTGATCTCGCGGTCCCGGATCTGGATGCCGCGCACGTGTTCGTGAATCTGGCGGGCGGCACCCGGTTCGCCCCATGGCGGCCAGAGTCTGTTTATGACCTGGTGGAGCGGTTGCGCCGGGAGCTGGCCGGGCAGGTCCCGGCAGGCTGGACGCCGCACTGGATGCGTCATTCCCACGCGACTGCCCTGTTGCTGGCCGGGGTGCCGGTGCATGTGGTGTCCCGGCGGCTCGGTCACGCCGACGTGCAGACCACGCTGGAGATGTATGCCCACGTCACCGAGGAGGCGGATCTGCGGGCGGTCACGGAGTGGGCGTCGTTCACCGCCGGGTGGCGGGCCGCTGACGGCGAGCAGACCGGGGTGCGCTCGTGAACGGGATCAGCGCCGAGGAGCTGATGGATTACTGGGAGACCTCCAGCCACAGGCATGACGCCGCGATTCTGGTTCGCCTGTGGGAGTCTGTGCCGCCGGAGTTCCGGCTGCCCCGGCTGTCGGCGGACACGGTTCCCGGCCGCTACCGGGGTGGCTTCGCCACCGGCGGCAAGTCACGCGAGGTGGCAGATGTCAGCGCTCTGCCTGAGCCGATGCGCCATGAGGTGACCTGGTGCATGTTCCGGATCATCGAACTGGGCGGCCGGGTCCAGATGCCCGGCACCGTCATGCTGGTCCGCCGCCTCACCGAAGTCGCCGCCGATCATGGGGCCAGGGCGCCGCAGTCGCTCATGAACCTGCCGGCGCGCACCTGGTTGCAGGAACTCCCGCTGGCCGTGCACCGGCGACGGGCAAAACTCCCCGCCCCATCGTCGATCATGCAGATGCGCCAGGTGCTGCTCCGGTTCTTGTGGTTGCTGGACCTGGCCTACGACACCCGTCCGTGGTGGCAGCGGGAATCGTGGCAGCCGATGGAGGACGGCCGGATCCCGCTCCGGCCGCATGAGCCGCTCGGGCGCCAGGCCATCCATTTCCACCGCCTCACCACCCGATGGCTGCGTCACGCTTCGCAATGGCATGGCAAGGTGTCGCTGGAGACCGGCGCGCTGTCCTGGTTGACCCTCGACCAGCGGGTGTTCGCGCTGACCGTGTTCGATGCCTTCCTGGCCGGCCGTGGCATCAGCGAACCCCGCCTGGCTGCCGGCCCGGTCCAGGTGCGCCTGCTGATGCAGGACTTCCTCGGCCATGTCCGGGCCAGCAAGGCCAGCCGCGGCCCCACCAAAGGCCAGCAGGTGTCACCGTCGCACGCCAAAGCGGTGCTGGGCAGCGTCGAGCAGTTCTACTTGTTCATGCACGATCACAAAGATGAGGCCGCAGTGGCGGTGGGTGAGCCGCGATGGCGGGATCTGGGTGCTGAGCATGCCGGCTTCTACCGGCGCCGGGAACTTCCCCGTCCGCGCCGGCGCGACCCGGGCGCCGACATCATCGACGACCCGACCATGACGGAGATCATGGGAGGGATCGGCCTGCTCGGTGAACCGGTCAGTGCTGGCGGTCTTGGTGACCCGCAGGCCATGCGGATCATGATGCTGCAAGCCCGGCTCGGCCGCCGCATCAGCGAGATCCTCATGCTGGACGTCGACCCGCTGGCGCCGATCGCCACCAGGCCGCAGTCCAGCGATCCGGACGCGCTCGCCGCCCGGCTCCGCTACCAGCAGACGAAGATCGACGGAGCCCCGGACACAGTGCTGGTTGACGCCGAGGTCGTCGCGATCATCGGGGAACAACAGGAATGGGCCAGGGCCTGGCTGAGTGAGCATGCCGCACCGGGCGCGCGCCCCAGATACCTGTTCCTCGGGCTGCTGTTCAACCGGAACGCCGACCGGCCCTACGTGTCGGCGACCCTGCACAAGACGGTCACCGAACTGGCGCAGCGGCTGAACCTGCGCGATGCCACCGGCCGCCTGGTGGACTTCCAGCGCACTCACCGGTTCCGCCATTCCAAGGCCACCAGCCTGCTGAACGCCGGGGTGCCGATCCATGTCGTGCAGCGCTACCTCGGCCACCTATCCCCGGCGATGACGATGCACTACGCCCAGACGCTGGCCGCGACCGCGGAAGCAGAATTCCTGCGTTACCGCAAGGTCACCGCCGCCGCCCGCGACATCGAGACGGACGCCCAGGACCTCTACGACATGCTGCAACTGGACAAGCGCACCGACCGGATCCTCCCCAACGGGTGGTGCCTGCTGCCGCCCCGCCAATCCTGCGACCGCGGCAACGCCTGCCTGACCTGCGATAAGTTCGCCACCGACGTCACGTTCCTACCTGAACTGCGCGTCCAGAAGAACCGCACCCTGCAACTCATCGACGACCGCCAGAACGCCTTCACCAAGCGCACCGGCACCCCGATGACCCCCGGCAACGTGTGGCTGGCCGGGCGCCGCCGGGAAGCCGCCGCCCTCGACGCCATCATCACCGCCGTCGGCGAGGCGCCACACGCCGGCGCACCTGCGGCCAGCACAGGAAACGTCGTCCGCGGCGCCGGTGTCCCTGCCCGCACCGAGACCGCGATCACCCGGCTGGGCCGTGACGATCCCGAGGACGGCAACAGTGACCGGTAACCTCGCTAACCTGCAGAAAGCCACCGCCGCACGCACCGCCGGCGCGGTCACCCGGGCCGAAACCGCACTCGGCGAAATGGCCAGGGCAGGTGAACCGGTCACCTTCCGTGGCCTGGCCGCCCGGGCCGGGGTATCGCTGGACTTCCTCTACCGCAACACCCAGATCCGTTCCCGCGTCGAGCACCTGCGCACCGGCCAGCAGACCCACCTGCGCGCCTGCCGCCCAGACCGGACCGGCCCCGACCAGCCCAGCAGCGTCATCCGCGCGCTCACCGCCCAGCTCACCGACCTCAGACGCCGCCACCGCGAAGAGACAACCGCGCTGCGGCAGGCCCTCGAAGCCGCCCACGGGGAGAATCTGCTGCTCCGCCGCCGTCTCGGCATCGGCAGCCAGCCCAGCGACCCAGTGCCCGTCGGCCAGCACGATCACGCCGGTCATGTCAACCACCCGTTGACATGACCGGCGTGATCGCCACGGGCCGGGACGTCGATCCGCTCGGCACCATCCCGCTCTTCGACGTCAACAGCCTATTGACGTCTCCTGCCGTCCCGGACGGCACCTTGGCCGGACTCGCCGCGATCGAGGGCCTGCGCCGGGACCTGGACCAGCGTGAACACGACCTCATCACCGAAGCCCGCACCGCCGGCGCGACCTGGCAGCAGATCGCCACCAGCCTCGGCTTCAAAGACCGGCAAGCCGCACAGCAGCGTCAGCGCGCGCTCGCCCGGATCCTGGCCGCTGAACCACGCCCGTCACAGACGCGTACGCCACGGAACTGACCTGCACAAACATCATCTTTGATCTTGAAAACCCCGGATAACGCTAGCGTCGCCTCCATCACCACCCGGGTCACCCCCAGGCTCCGCAGCCGGTCTGACAGACCCAGCAGCGACCGGGTCATCGTGGAATACGTCTCCACCTCCTGCAGCCGCCGCCCCCGCCTGCCCTCATGCGGCACCCGCACGCAGCAGGCCAGCTCCGCCTTCCCGATATCCAGCGCGGCGACCCGCTCAACGATCTCCTCACGATCCTGTGTCTCCTGCAGCACCCGCCACCTCCTCATCACCAGGGGTGAAACAGCAGGCGGCTGCCCGCAGGAACCGCAAAAGGGACAGGAATCAAATCCGCGTGCTCGAAGCGACACTGAAGCTCTCATGGCTGCGGCTCCCAGCGCCCGGCAAACGTACGGCCTCCAGCGACCATGGGTCTCCGGCGTCAGCGGGCAACCACCACCGATTTTCAGCCCGGAACGGGCGTCCCGCCAGGGATATCAGAGGCAAACGTGAACATGGACACTGGCGAAACGTGAAGACCTCGAGGTGCGCCGCCAGGGACTCGAACCCCGAACCCGCAGATTAAGAGTCTGCTGCTCTGCCAGTTGAGCTAGCGGCGCGTCGTGCCGGGCCATGTTATGACGTGCCGGGCTGGACAGCAAACCGGGAGGCCGGGTGACGCGCAGTGCCGCCCGGTGCCGGGGTGTGCCGCGACATCCGAGCGAACATGGAGCGAACATCGCTGCCGAAAGGTCTAGACCACTCCGGTCCGGACGACCGGGCCTGGCCCGTAAAGGTATAGACGCGACGGACGTGGCCACAGCAGCTCCCGGGCGAGGATGAGGGATCCGGTCCTGGCGAGGTTCGTCCAGTACTGTTTCATTGCCGCGGCCACGTGCTGGGCATCGTTCGGGTGGGCATGGCGATGAGCTGGCCGGCTCGTGACGCTGGCCCAGGTGAGGGCCGGCGTCACGAGCCGGGAGCGATGAGGCTCAGTTCTCGCAGCCGGGCAGGATGCCGGGCCGCTGAGGCTCACCCGGAGTGGGTGTCGGGGCTGCCGGGCGCAGCGGCGGCGAGGTCGGGCGTGTGCCCGTTGTGGGCGGCTATCTCGCCGGGAGCCGGTGCGGGGGCTGGGTGGCCGGAGAGGATGTCGGTGTCCGGGCCGGTGCGGCGGGCGTGCATGAGGCCGAGCCCGCCGAGGAGGAGCATGACCGCGGCGGCGATGAAGGCGCCGATGGCGGCAATGCCGGCGATCACGCCCATGGTGCCGAAGGCGTAGGCGTTGAGCAGCAGCCCGCGGAGGGTCTCACCCTTGAAGACCGTGGCGACCTGGACGGCCAGCTTGGTGTTGCCCGGCTGGGCCAGCGCTTCGGTGGACAGCTGGGCGTAGGTCTTGCCGCCGCCGATGACTTTGAGGTGGTTGGCGATGAAGTGGTCGGCGTAGACCTCGGCCTGGGCGCCGGTGGTCAGCTGCTGCCCGCCGTACTGGCGCATGGCGGCGAATTCCGGGGCCGCGACAGCCTTGCTGTTCGCGGGGGGGAAGAAAATCTGCTGGGCGGCGAGCTGGGTGTGCACCTCGTTGCCGATGTAGTTGTGGGCCCAGGTGAGCAGGGCGCCGGAGGCGATCAGCACGACGGCCAGGAACAGGCCGGTCGTGGCGACCAGGATGTCGAAGGTTCTGCGTTTCATGATGGTTCTCCTTGGTGGAACCAGGTTCGCGGGTTGGAGTGTTACGCGGGTGTGCTAGCTGGGTTCGGCGGCCCCGTTCGCGGCGGCCAGCGCGGGCAGGCCGGCGGCGGCCTGCAGCAGCACCACGACGATGACGGCGACGATAATGATGATTTTCATGGTGCTCTGCACAGAACGCGGGCCAGCAGATCAGATTGCGCGTCAGTGCAGCGCTGGCGGCCGCTAAAAACCAGGTGGCTGGCGGCCTGACCTGAGGCCAGGCCGGGAAATATCCAGGCGATAACGCCCATAACCGGTTCCTTCATGTCAGCGAACGGTTGCGTACGCGGTAGACCGGTCATGCGGGGAAGATCGCGGTAGGAGAATAATCCTCCCGGGTTTTGGCACCATCCCCTGGCGGTAGCGTCTTGCCTGCATCGTTCCGTGCGCGAAAAAAAACTCCGGGCCCTGCTGCATTACCGCGAATATCGCGGTTGCAGCTGCCGGGGGCCGGAGCAACATTCCTCACGTTACGCGCCTTCTGCTCGCATGGGAAATTTGCGGGTAATTGGCCGCCGCGCGTGAAGCTCCCGCGCTGGAGCCGGCATGGGCCAGGCGGCTGGGCGGGTCGGCTGGGATGGTGCTGTGGTCGATGTCGCCGCGGACGACGGCCGGGGCGAGTTCGGTGAACTGCACGTTGCGTTAGCGGCCCTCGTGGCGCAGTGAGTCGAAGGCGACCGCAGCGGCGTCGCTCGGTGCCACTAGCGTGGACGGGTTCCTTGTCGGCGGCGCGAGCCTGGACGCCGGGCAGTTCGCCGCCATCGTGCTCGCCGGAGCCTGATCCTCGTGGTGCCTGCACTCGCGCCCAGGCAAAGCCCTGGCCCTTTCCCCGCAGGCCATGAGCGTGGAGGTTCCCCTTGAGTGGTATCGCCGCGGAGCGGCAATCGTTGCCAGCGCGATCTGGGGTCGTGGCGCAACACCGGCCAGAAACGGCGTGCAAGACTCGTGCCCGCTCTGCGACGGGCAGTGCGAGAGATAAGGGCTGATGATGGGCGACAGCGATGAGAGTGTGGCCGCGGCCGATGCGTTCGTGTTCTTCGGCGCGACGGGTGATCTCGCCCACAAGATGATCTTTCCTGCTCCCTGCCAGATGGTGAAGCGGGGAACGCCGGCCGTTCCGGTCGTGGGGTCGCGTCCTCCAGGTCACGCACCTCACGTCCCCTGCTTCGCGTCATGAAGGGCTGACGGATCCTTCTCGACTGCGGCTCTCATCCAGGGAGCGCGGTGTGATCGCAGCGCACCTGGCTGCCCGTGTATGCATGCACAGTCGTCATGGAGCCCGCACCTGGCCAAACGCATCGCTGGGTTGGTCATGTGTTTCGGCGGCAAGAAACGGGCACTGCGGGCGGCTCCGAGCTCGAGCGATCAGAGCTGGAAGACGACACGGGCCAGGATCCGGCCCGCGAGGACGTCGTCGATGGACTGGTTGACTTCGTCGATCTTGCGGTTGACCGCGATCACCTTGGTGCGGCCGGCGGCGTGCAGGGCGAACACGTCGGCGAGGTCGTTACGGGTGCCGACGATCGAGCCGATGACAGTCTTGCCGTTAATCACGGTGTCGAAGATCGGCAGACTCAGTGTCGCGTTGTCTGCGGGAAGCGCGACGCACACCAGACGTCCGCCGCGGCGCAGCGACCGGTAGGCCTGATCGAACGCCGCGGGCGACACCGTGAGCGCGACGGCCACATCGGCACCGCCGAGAGCCTGGATGGCCTCGACAGGATCAGTAGTCAGCGCGTTGACGACATGGTCGGCGCCGAGTTCGGTAGCCATCGTGAGCTTGTGGTCTTCGATGTCCACGGCGATGACGAACCCGCCGGCGATGCGGGCGTACTGCAGTGCGAGGTGTCCCAGCCCTCCGACGCCGAAGATGGCGACCGTCTCGGCGGGCGCGACCCGGGCGACTTTGATCGCCTTGTAGGTCGTCACACCCGCGCACGCCAGCGGCGCGGCGTCCCGGGAGGACACGCCCTCCGGTACTGGTGAGGCGAACGCCGCGGGGACGACGGCGTACTCAGCGAATGTGCCGTTGACGGAGTAGCCCGAGTTCTGCTGCTTCTCACACAGCGTCTCCCAGCCGCTGTTGCAGTAGCGGCACTCACCGCACGCGTAACCGAGCCACGCGATCGCGACCCGGTCGCCGATCGCGCGGGTCCTCACGCCGGTGCCGAGCTTCTCGACATAACCGACGCCCTCATGCCCGGGAATGAACGGCGGTGCCGGCTTGACCGGCCAGTCGCCGTGCGCGGCGTGGATGTCGGTGTGGCACAGCCCGCTCGTCTCGATCCGGACTAGTACCTCACCCGCGCCGGGTTCGGGGACCGGAAGATCCTGCACCTGCAAGGGGGAGTGGAAATCCGTGACAACTGCTGCTCTCATGGTGTGCTCGCTTCAGGGGCGGAGGGAAAGGCGTTGTCGCGCGGTGCGCTCGGCGGGCCGGATGCGCCCGGCGAGACGCAGGCGGGGGAGCGGGTGACGAAGTGAAGGTTGTCCCCGGCTGCTAGTGAGAAGTCTTCGGGTTCGCCGTGGGCGACATCGAGCAGGAACTGTTCCTGGTGCCAGGCTTGATCCAGGCGCTTGTCGATGTAGAACGGGCATCCGTCGATGTCGCCGAGCAGGACGTCGATGTCGCCGATGAGGAATTCCCCGACGGGATAGCACATCGGCGTGCTGCCGGCGCAGCAGCCGCCAGATTGGATGAACATCACCGGGCCGCCCCGGACCGCGCGGAGGCGACGGATCGCCTCGCGCGCGGCCGGGGTGGCGGTGATGCGGGCCAGGGCAATCGGCTCCGGCATCACGGGCTCCTTAGAACAGCCCGAGCGGTTTGCTGCTGTAGCTGACGAGGAGGTTCTTCGTCTGGCTGTAGTGATCCAGCATCATGCGGTGGTTCTCCCGCCCGATGCCGGAGATCTTGTAGCCACCGAACGCGGCACCTGCCGGGTACTGGTGGTAGCAGTTCGTCCAGACGCGACCGGCCTTGATGCCGCGGCCCATCTTGTACGCCCGGCTGCCGTCCCGGGTCCAGACACCGGCGCCCAGCCCGTAGAGGCTGTCATTCGCGATCGCCAGCGCGTCCGCGTCGTCGGTGAACGTGGTGACCGCAAGCACGGGGCCGAAGATCTCCTCCTGGAACACCCGCATCTTGTTGTCGCCTTTCAGCACCGTCGGCTGGAAGTAATAGCCGTCAGCGAACTCCGCCCCGTCCACGCTGGCCCGCTCACCGCCGATGAGCACCTGCGCGCCCTCGTTGCGGCCGATATCAACGTAGGAGGCAATCTTCTCGATCTGCTGCGCGGAGACCTGCGGGCCAAGCTGGGTATCAGTGTCCAGCGGATTGCCCTGCCTGATGGCGGCGATGCGTTCCAGGCAGCGGGCCATGAACTCGTCGTAGATGTCGGCCTGTATCAGGGCCCGCGACGGGCAGGTGCATACTTCGCCCTTGTTGAACGCGTACAGCACCAGGCCCTCGACCGCCTTGTCGAGGAAGTCGTCGTCATGAGCCATCACATCGTTGAAGAAGATGTTCGGCGACTTGCCGCCCAATTCCACGGTAGAAGGAATCAGGTTCTGCGCGGCGTACTGCATAATCAGCCGGCCGGTGACGGTCTCACCGGTAAAGGACACCTTGGCGATACGCGGATTCGCGGCCAGCGCCTTGCCGATCTCGGCGCCGGGACCGGTCACGACGTTGATCACACCCTGCGGCAGGACGTCTTCGATGGTCTCCATCAGCTTGAGAATCGACCACGGCGTCGGCGAGGCGGGCTTGATCACCGAGCAGTTACCTGCCGCGAGCGCCGGCGCGAGCTTCCACGCCGCCATCAGCATCGGGAAGTTGAAGGGGATGATCTGACCCACTACACCCAGGGGCTCGCGGAAGTGGTAGGCGACCAGGTCCTTCTCGATCTCGGTCGAGCGTCCCTCCTCGGCGCGTGCCGCGGCGGCGAAGTACCGGAAGTGATCGACTACCAGGGGAATGTCGGCAGCCAGCGTCTCGCGGACCGGCTTGCCGTTCTCCCAGCTCTCCGCGACCGCGAGCATGTCCTTGTTCTTCTCGACCGCATCGGCGATCGCGTTGAGTACCTCCGCCCGCTCCGCGGCTGACGCCTCGCCCCAGGCGTCCTTCGCCGCGTGCGCAGCGTCCAGCGCGAGCTCGACGTCCTCGGGCGTGGAGTCGGCCACTTCGGTGATCGGACCGGCGGTCGCGGGGGCCAGGTTCACGCGGTACTTACCGTGCGTCGGCGCCTGCCACTTGCCGCCGATGAAATTCTCATACCTAGGCTCGACGGAGACAATGCTGCCGGGCAGGCCTGGCGGGACGTATTTCATGTCGTCGCTCCCTTGGGGAAAATAGTGACGACCGGCAATGCAAGCCGCCGGTACGGGACCGGGCTGTCGGCGCAAGTACCTGTAACTGACTCAACGCCGCGCACCGGGCCCTGAACAGAGGCGAAAGTCCTACCGAGTGACCGATATTCGACGGGAAGGTATTTACCGGGCGTTTCGGCCGAGGCTCGGCTCATTTTCGACCGGATCTGCGCGGATAACGGATCACGCACTTGCTGAGGGCACCGTACTCGCCGACCACCACGGGGGAAGTGGAGCGCCGGCACAAGACGATGCGGGCAGAGTTCTTCACCAGCGCGGACCAGCGGTGCGCGGACCAGCGGTTCGCGACCATGCCGGAGCTGCAGGCGACGCTCGATGAGTGGGTCAGCGAGTACAACACCGGCCGGCCGCGCGGCGATCTGGTGCGGGGGTGACCACGGGGTGACCAGCAGCCACAGCCCGTGGCGCCGCAGGAACATGACCAGTGATCATCACGGCCGGATGCTGGGAGAGTAACTCTGCTGGTCACAGCCGTGGACGGGATTCTCGGCACGCACAGGACCACCAGGCCGCCAAACGATCACGCGAACGGACCACGCACAGGCTGGCAACACACAGTGAGGGCTCCCATCGTCACGGACGGGCCAACCCGGCAGGTGGCGAGATGACAAGGAAGATCACCTACATAACATGCATGAGAGTGAGTAGTCTGCGTGTGCCTGGCCGTCTCTGTCATGTCCTGGGTGATCGGATCGACCTTGGTGAGAAAACCTCAATGCGCCGGACTCGTGCCCTGACTACCGCCAGCCCATTCCCGGCGCCTCTTCTTCTTCCATGGAGCCTGACGTGGATATCACAGTTCCCAACATCGGCCACTTCGTTGACGTGCTGGTCATCGAGGTGCATGTGACCGCCGGCGACGTCGTAGCCGCTGAGGATCCGCTCATCACGCTGGAGTCCGACAAGGCCACGCTGGACGTTCCCGCGCCGGTCGCGGGAACAGCCGGCGAAGTCGCCACCCGGGTCGGTGACCGGGTATCCGCAGGGGACCTCATCCTGCGGCTCGACGCCGCGCCGAGGTCCGGCGGCCCAGCCGCCGCGCCGATAAAGGAGCGCGTCACCGAGGACGCGGTCTCCGCGCCGGCCGAGCCACCGGGCTACGGCTCGCCCAGCGGGATTTACGAGGTCATCGAGGTCGCAGTCCCCGATATCGGCCATTTCATCGACGTGCCAGTGATCGAGGTACATGTGGCCACTGGTGACGTGGTAAGCGGCAAGGACCCGCTGATCACCCTAGAGTCTGACAAGGCCACGTTGGACATCCCGGCGCCCATGGCCGGGACCATTGCCGCCGTCCGGGTCGCCGTAGGCGACAACGTCTCCGCCGGGCATGTCATTGCCGACCTGCGCACAGGCCGGCAACCAGTGCCCGGGCAGCCGCAGCAGCAAGCACCGTAGCCGCGGTCGGCCCGGCGGTCGGCCGCCGGGCCGCTGGAGGCCACGACGTGGCTGGCCGCGATGGGGGTGGTTGTTGACCGGTGCAACGGGAACCCGGCCCGGCTGCGGACGATGGGGTATGAGAAGTTCGTCGCCGCGGTCCGCCGTGAGCTGCCCCGCTGGGGCGCGAAGAACATCTATCACAAGATCGTTAAGGGGCTGTGGGAGGCGCTGGCCGATACCGGCGGCGTGCTCGCACAACGCCGCGGCGCGCTCGAGCGCGTGCACCTGCTGATGGGTGACTGGCGGTCGCTGCTGGCCCGGCTGGCCGATGCGGAGGGCCGGCAAGACCCGCATCTCCCACCGCGGCCGGCCCGGGCTGCGCGCGGCTGCGTGGCGCGCAGTGTGGGGCGGCATGCGCCATAACCGGGTGCTGCACGCCCGGCACGCGCACCTCACCGGGCGGCCGGAGGGTAACCGGCTCAGCGACGGGCAGGCCCGGGCCGCGTGCGCGGCCACCCTGCTGCGCTGGCTGCATGCCGTCGTCACCCGGCGCCAGATGTGGGACCCTCGCATCGCGGCCGGCGTCATTCCCGCCCGCGCGGCCGGACGGGAAGCATTGAGCTTCGACGCCGTGGCGATTAGGCTAACCAGGCAGGTGAGCTGGAACTTCAGCGTCGAAAAAGTCCGGCCGCCGGGAAGCCGAGGTCTCGGACGAATTGACTATCATCATTGGCGGACTCCGTCTCGGCCCCGAAGAGGTTCTCTAGGGGAGCAACGGGAATCAACTGCTCCCGCGCAACGGCGCCAAGCGCTCATGACGGGCGCGATTTCAGGCTGCGCCACTGCTGGACGTCTCGTGCTGGTGCTCAACTCGGGCAGTTCTTCAGTGAAGTTCGCGCTGGTGCTCCCCGAGAGCGGTGAGCGTCTCATGGAGGGAATCGGCGAGCGGCTTGGCACGTCTGAGGCGTTGCTGCGGATCCAGTGGTTTCCGGCGGCAGCAGTCGAAGAGCGGCTTCCCGGAGGTACCCACCGGGCGGTGGTGGCCCGGGTGCTGGATCAGCTGGACGAGGCCGGCCACGTCGGCTCTGACCTGTTCGGCGCCGGCCACCGGGTGGTGCACGGCGGGGAGCGGTTCACCTCTTCCGTCCGGGTGGACGAAAGGGTTATCGCTGGAGTGCGCTCGTTTAGTCACCTGGCGCCACTGCACAACCCCGCGAATCTGGCCGGCATCGAGGCTGTGGGTGACCTCCTGCCCGACTTGCCGCAAGTCGCCGTGTTCGACACGGCGTTCCACCAGACGATGCCGCCCCACGCTTTTCGCTACGCGGTGCCCGAGCAGTGGTACAGGCGCCACGGGGTGCGGCGTTACGGCTTCCACGGCATCAGTCACCGCTTCGTCAGCGAGCAGGCCGCCACCATGCTGGGCCGGCCAATCGGCGAGCTCCGGCTGGTCACCGCCCACCTCGGCAATGGGTGCAGCGCGACCGCGGTGCGCGACGGTGTGTCGGTGGACACCACCATGGGACTAACCCCACTGGATGGGCTGGTGATGGGAACCCGCTCCGGTGATGTCGATCCGGGTCTTCTCAGCTATCTCGCCGGCCGGACCGGCTTGGAAGTCGACGAGCTCACCCGCGCGCTCAATGTTGACAGCGGGCTTCAGGGGCTATCCGGCATGAGCAACGACATGCGTACCGTCGCCGACGCCGCCGCTGACGGAAACGAGCGGGCCCAGCTTGCGCTCAACGTTTTCGTGCACCGGCTGTCCAAGGCGATCGCCGGGCTGGTAGTCGGGCTTCAGCGGCTCGACGCGCTGGTGTTCACCGGCGGCATCGGGGAAAACAGCGCCGTGGTCCGAAGCCTGGTGCTCAGCAGGCTGGGCTTCCTCGGCCTTGCTGAGGACGCCGAGGCCAATGCCGGCCACGGCCAGCGGACCGGTGGGCGCATCAGCATCGCCGGCCCGGCCCTGGCGCTCGTCGTGCCGACGGACGAGGAACTCATGATTGCCCGCGACACCGCCCGTGTCATCGGCCGCGACACCGCGCCCTCGACATCGTTGACGACACCGCCCGCCACATCGCTGGCAGCCGACTAGCTATCGACCACCCGAAAGGATGACACTCATGGCCCGGACATTGCTGGTCGTGCCCACCGCGGCTGGCGCTAGCCTGGCCAGGACCTGCCTCGGCGTGGTACGGGCCCTCGACCGGCGGGGCGTGAACGTGGGCTACGTCAAGCCGGTCGCTCAGCCGCGTGACGACGGTGGCCCCGATCGTTCGGCCGCACTGGTCAGGGCCACATCTGCGCTGCGCCCCCCTGAGCCACTCTCCACGGCCCAGCTGGAGCAGCAGCTCGGCTCGGGTGGACTGGACGTAGTGCTCGAGAAGGCCGTAGCTGTCTGGCAGCCGGTCCGTGATCAATACGATTTCGTGGTCGTTGAGGGGCTCAGCCCTGGCCCGGCCAAGCTGTACGCCAGCGGGCTCAACCAGGCGCTGGCCAGAGCGCTGGACGCCGACGTCCTGCTGGCCGTCAGCTGGCTGCCGGCTGACGCGGTGGCCGGCGGGCACCGCGGCGAGCTCAGCCCTGAGGCCGGGCCAGACGCAGACGCGGGCGCGGCTGACACCCTGGCCGAGAGGCTCGCCATCACGGCCAGCGGATACTCCTCGGGTGAGCATGCACGCGTGGTCGGCTGTGTGGTCAACGGCGTGCCGGACAAGGAGACGTTTGGGGCAGCGCAGCTGGGCGAGGCGCTCGCCCAGCGAGAGCTCAGGCTCATTGCCGCGGTACCGCACCGCCCGGAGCTGACCTGGCTGCGGGTGCGCGACCTCGTCCGCGAGCTGCACCCGCGGGTGCTCAGCGAGGGCAACCAATCCCGGCGTATCAAAGAGGTGGCGGTGTTCGCCCAGGGCATCCCGGGCGGCCTCCGCGTGCTCACTGAGGGCCGGCTCGTCGTGGTCCCCGGGGACCGCCACGACGTGATCATGGCCGCCTGCCTCGCGGAGCTCAGCGGCACCCGGCTAGCCGCCCTGCTCCTCAGCGTCGGGACCGAGCCGGACCCACGGGTCCTGGCACTCACCCGGGCAACCCGCGCCAGCGGCCTGCCGATCCTGCTCGTCGACGACAACAGCTACGAGACCGCGACCCGCGTGCGTGATCTCGACCAGGGATTGCCGATCGACGACCTGGAACGGATCGAGGCCGTCACAGACAGCATCGCCGATGCGCTGGACGCATCCTGGCTCGAGTCGTTGCCCGGTTCGGCCCGATCCCGCCGGCTCAGCCCCGCCGCTTTCCGCTACGGCCTGGTCGAGCAAGCCTGCGCCGCCGACGCGTGCCTGGTCCTGCCCGAAGGCACCGAGCCCCGAATCGTGCAGGCCGCGGTCGCGTGCGCCGAGCGAGGGATCGCCCGCAGCGTGCTGCTGGGACCGCCGGACCAGGTGGCAGAGCTGGCCCGTGGCCTTGGGCTGCACCTGCCCGACGGCGTCACCGTGGTCGACCCCCAGGCTGTCGCCGAACGCTACGTCGCCCCGCTGGCCGGGCTACGGAAACACCGCGGCTGGACCGAGGATATAGCGCGCGATTATCTCGCCGACCCCATCACGGTCGGCACCATGATGCTGCAGCAGGACGAGGTGGACGGCCTGGTCGCAGGAGCCGTCCACACCACCGCGGCCACCGTTCGCCCGGCGCTGCAGATCCTCGGCACCAGGCAAGGTGGCCGCCTGGTCTCGTCGGTGTTTTTCATGTGCCTGCCCGACGAGGTGGTCGTCTACGGCGATTGCGCCATCAACCCTCAGCCCGGCGCCGAAGACCTGGCCGACATTGCCATCCAGAGCGCGGCGTCGGCGCGGGCCTTTGGCATCGAACCCCGGGTGGCCATGATCAGTTTCAGCACCGGCACCTCTGGCTCGGGCATCGATGTCGAAAAGGTCGCCGAGGCGACGCGGATCGTGCGCGAGCTTGAACCCGACCTGGCCGTGGACGGCCCGCTGCAGTACGACGCCGCCGCCATCCTCTCGGTAGGGCAGACCAAGCGGCCTGGCAGCGCCGTGGCCGGACGCGCCAACGTGTTTATTTTCCCGGACCTCAACACTGGCAACACGACATATAAAGCTGTCCAGCGCAGCGCACAAGTAGTGAGCGTCGGCCCGATGCTCCAGGGCCTGGCCCGGCCCGTGAACGACCTCAGCCGCGGTGCCCTGGTGGACGACATCGTCTACATGCTGGCGCTTACCGCGATCCAGTCCCAGGCCCGATAGCACCATTCCGTGAGGGGCACCCTCCAGGCGGTTGCAGCCCGCGGTGCCGTCACCCACGAGACGCTCGACGCGCTGCCGCCGGGCCGCACCCTCGTCCACCTGCGGTCGATACTGGTCGCTGCGGGCGCGATCCCGGCTTTCCGGCACCCACTCCATGCCACGGCGCTCGTTGCCCCGGTTGTTCGCTGAGCGTATGGTCAAAGTCGTAGCAGTAGTTCTGGTCGCCTGGGCGCGGTTGCAGTCGGGGCGGTTCCGGATACGTCGCTCCAGCCTTTGGTGACGTAGTCGAGTTACCCAGGAATAGACTGATGAGCCGTCCCGGAGCGGGCGTAAGGAACTGCGAAGCGGCTAGCAGGCCGACTCGCCGCCGGGCGGGTGCCGCCGGGTCGCGCAATGGCGCTGTCGGGCCCAGGGCCATCGGCGGACCGGCGAGGTGAAGCACCCGGTGCACGGGTACGTGAGCCGTTACTGCTGCGGGCACGCGCATTGCCCGGTGCTTGGTGTGCCGCGAGCCGAGGGGGCGGGCCGGTGAACACGCCAGCCGCGGCCATGTACGCGCTGCTGACCGACGGCAGCACGGTCGAGATCAGGCCGGCCCGGGCGCAGGACGCCGAGGCGGTCCGCGCGATGCACGCGGCCATGTCACCGGACAACATTTACCTGCGGTTTTTCAGCATGAGCCCGAACGTGGCCGGGCCGGAAGCCAAGCGGGTCTGCCGCAAGCCGGACTCCGACCATGCGGCGCTGCTCGCCTGGCAGGCCGACCGGCTGGTCGGCGTGGCCACCTACGAGCCTGCCGGGGAACCCGGCGTGGCGGAGATCGCTCTTGCCGTCCCCGACGACATGCATGGCCGGGGCATCGCCAGCCTGCTGCTCGAGCACCTGGTCTGGCTGGCGCGGCAGTGCGGCCTGCGGGCATTCATCGCGGAAACGCTGGCGGAGAATTCGGCGATGCTCCGGGTGTTCAGGGATGTCGGCCTGCCCGCGAAGCGGCGGATCTTCGACGGCGTGGTGGAGCTGACCTTCCCGCTACCCGATGGCGAGGATAATTACCGGCTGGACAACTACCTGGCGACCGTCGCCAGCAAGGAAAGCCGGGCGGACGTGGCGAGCCTGCGCCCGCTGCTGGAGCCGCGCTCGGTCGTCGTGGTAGGCACGAGCCGGTACCGCCGAACCGTCGGCCGGGCCATCCTGCACAACATCGTGACCGGCGGCTTCACCGGGCCTGTTTATGCGGTAAATCCGCATGCCCGGACCATAGAGGGAGTGACCTGCGTCGCATCCGTTGACGACCTGCCCGGGCAGGTGGACCTGGCGGTGATCGCAGTGCCGCCCTCCGCCCTATCCGAAGTAGCTGAGCAATGCGGCCGCAACGGGGTCCGGGCACTCATAGTGATAACTTCCGCTCTGGGCGCCGCGGGCGCTGACCTGCTGGCCGTCTGCCGCCGGTATGGCATGCGGCTGGTCGGGCCGAACTGCTTTGGCATCATCGTGCCCTGGATCGGCCTGGACGCGACATTCGACGCCGACCACCCGCTGCCCGGCGTCGCCGGCCTCGTGGTGCAGTCCGGCGGTGTGGGGATCGCGCTGCTCCAGCAGATGTCCAGACTCGGCATCGGCGTGTCCTCCTTCGCCTCGGTCGGCGACAAATACGACGTGTCTCCCAATAACCTGCTGACCTGGTGGGCGCAGGATGAGGTGACCCAGATAGCGATCCTCTACGTCGAGTCCTTCGGCAGCCCGCGCAAGTTCGCAGGGACGGCGCGCCGGGTCGGGCAGCGAATGCCCGTGCTGACTGTCATCGGCGGCCGGTCCCCGGCGGGCCGGCGCGCGGCGGCCTCGCACACCGCGGCGCCCGGGACGCCGCTGGTCAGCCAGGAGGCGTTGTTCGAGCAGGCGGGCGTCATTGCCACCACGAGTCTCGGCGAGCTCATCGAGACCGCTGCGCTGCTCGCCTGCCAGCCGCTGCCCGCGGGTAACCGGGTCGCGATCGTCTCCAACACCGGCGGCGCCGGGGTGCTGGCCGCCGACGCGTGCGGCGACCACGGCCTGCAGGTCGTGCGGCTCAGCGCGGCCACCCGGCGCAAGCTGCGCGGGCTGCTGCCCCCTCGTGCCGTCACTACCGGACCGGTGGACACCAGCCCGGTAGTGACGGCCGATGCCTTCCGTGCTTGCCTGGAGGAAGTAGCCGCCGACGACGGCGTCGACGCAGTGCTCGCCGTGATGGTGCCGACGGCCATCTCCGACCTAAGCGCCGCGGCGGCCGAAGCGGTCATCAGCAAGCCGCTCGCTGTCGCCATGCTCGACCGGGCAGAGTCCGTGCAACGGCTCAAGCGCCTGCCAGTGGCGCAGCCGCCAGCCGGCCGGCGCGCGGACACCAAACCGGCGGCCGGTTTCACAGCCGCCGGCGCGGCGGCGGCAGCTGGCGAGGCGGCGGCAGCTGGCGAGGCGGCGGCAGCTGGCGAGGCGGCGGCAATCATCGACGAGGCAGCGGCGGCCGTCACCGGAGTGCCCGCCTACGCCGACCCGGAGAGCGCGGCTCGCGCGCTCGGCCACGCGGCCCGCTACCGGGCCTGGCGCAGCCGGCAGCGAGGCAAGATCCCTGAGCTGAGCGGACTGCGCACGGCCGACGCGCGTGACCTGGTGACCAGGTTTCTGGCCGCCTCACCAGCAGGCGGCTGGCTGCCCGGGTCGAAGGCAGCCGAGTTGCTGTCCTGCTACGGGATCCCGCTGGCTGTCACCATGTCAGCTGCCAGCGAGCAGGAAGCGGTCGAGGCCGCCGCAAAGCTCGGCGGCCGCGTCGTGCTCAAGCCGGAGGCCGAGGGACTGGTGCACCGGGCTAACGCCGGGGACGTGACACTCGATCTGCGCACCCCGGAGGAAGTGGCCGAGGGCTACCGCGCGCTGACAGCCGACTTCGGATCCAGGCTGCACAGCGTGCTTGTCCAGCCGATGCTGACTGGCGGCTTCGAGGTGCTGATCGGCGTCGTGCAGGAGCCCGTGTTCGGGCCGCTGGTCGTGTTCGGGTCCGGCGGGGCGGCGACCGACGTGCCCGGCGAGCACGTGACCCGGCTGACGCCCCTGACCGACGCCGACGCAGACGAGATGATCCACGCGGCGCGCGCCGCGCCGCGGCTGTTCGGCGATCGGGGCGGGCCTCCGGTGGACACCGCGGCGCTCGCTGATGCCCTGCTGCGGGTCTCCAGGCTTGCCGATGATCTCCCTGAGGTCAGCGAACTGGATCTCAACCCCGTCCTCGCCAGGGAGGACGGGGTTTACTGCGTTGACGTGCGGGTGCAGATCACCCCGGCAGAGCCCAGGGATCCCTTCCTGCGCCGGCTGAACTGAGCCCGCCGCAACGCGCAGACAGCCGGCGGCGCATACGGTCGGCCACACCGGAATCTCCGCGAGATCCGCGACACCGCATTCACCACCCGCGACCACGGCACTCCGCACCACCCCGCATCGCCCAGGGGCTCCCGCGGGGTTCCAGAAGCCTGCTCGCAGATCAAGCCCGGTGAGGTACGACTTGCCCTGCCCGGCGGCGCCACAGATGGCCACGCCGATCTCCCAGACATCCAGCAGGCTGTAGTCGTCGGCGCCGCCGACGCCGATTTTGTTGTACTGCGAAAGGCCCCGATCGCCGAGCGCCTTGAGCAGACCGGCGCCCTTGGTCACCCCGGCCGGCAGCATCATCAGCTCGCCCCGGCTGCGGACGAGCAGGCAGCCGGGGCGAGCTCGCGGATCACCTCCGAGGCAACCGGCTCGTCGGCGGTGGCGCTGAACGTGAACACCTCCTCGCCGCTGCCGCTGTCGATAACGACGGCGTCGACTCCTCCAGCCCGGATCGCACGCAACGCTTCTCGTGTCCCGGCAAGCTCTGAGTCGCAATTCCTGCACGGGGGCCCGGGCATTGCGACCCTGGCATCATCCGCCGTCACAGGGAACCCCAACCGGGCACCGCCGGCGTAGCCCGAATGCGGCGTGTCCGTCAGAGGGAACCTCCGTTCGTGACGGCCCCCCAGCGGCGCCGTCGAGGCCGGGGCGCACCCGGTTGCTGTCGGAGAGATCACACAGCGGCGCCGGACGGCGCATGACCAGCGTTTGGCGCGGCGGTGACCTTGTCGCGGACGGCGAGTGGAGGGTTGGATCTGCGCATCGACGACCCTCCAAATCGCCCCTGCCCGGCGGACTCCTCGTCCCGGACGCGCCGGACTGTCCCGGTCACTTGGATCTGAAAGCGGCACGCGCCGTTGATGTGGGAGCGTGAGCGATCAGCCAGGATCCCCGGCGGTATCGGTCACATCGCCTGGCCCTTCCGCGGCCGAAGCTGCAACCCGGCGAGGAGCCGGTCGGTGTCGGAGAGGTCGCCCACGATCTTCCGGATGGGCGGCGGGTACTGCCGGACCAGCGTAGGCACCGCCAGGATCTGGTCGTCGGCCGCCAGGCCCGGGTCCTCCAGCAGGTCCACGACCTCGATGCGATGCCGCCCCGCCAGGTGCTGCTCGCAGGCAAGCCGCAGGTTCTCGATCGCACGGAGGCAACTGGGCGAGCGCCCGGTCACGTAGAGTCGCAGCGCCCAGGTTTCACTGGTGGGCGCCGGTGCCTTGGCTCCTGCATCGGCGTTGCGCGCTCGGGTCATCGTTACCCGCCTTCGTCGCGCGGCGCTTCGTCGCGCGGCGCTTCGTCGCGCGGCGCTTCGTCGCGCGGCGCTTCGTCGCGCGGCGCCGAATCGGCCCAGCGTTGCGAGGCCAGCGCCGACCGGTCCGCCGCGGTGTCGGCCGCCTGACGCTGTTCGCGCCCGGCGATCCGCTCGAGCTCGGCCCTGTCCGCGGCGACCTCGTCCTGCAGTTCGGCGGACTTTGCCTCGCCCTCCACGACGCCCCGCTGCAGCTCGCGCCGACGGCGGCTAAGGTCCTCGTCTTGCTGCTGCTCCGCCCGGTGCTGCTGGGCCTCCTGCACCAGGCGAGCGGAGCCGGTCACGACGCCGTCCGGGCCCACATATACGTTGACGAGCTGGACGCCGCTGTCGGTGAGCACGAACTCCCGCACCTGGTTCGAATGGGCGCTGCCCCGCGACTTCAGCACGAACAGCAGCCGGTTACGCTCACCGTTCGACTCGACGTTGCGCAGCAGCAGCCAGGTGTCCACCAGCGAGGACATGCCCGCCGCGCTCGTCTCGTCGTGAGCCAGCGTCGTCGCCATTGCAGTTATCCCCGAAGCTTTAAACAGGTCGATCTGGCGGGCCACCATCGAGGTCACCTCGGAGCCGGTGGGCCCATGGGCGAGGCTGGCGAGCCCGTCGAGGACGGCGACGGACGGCGTGACCTCCTCGATCAGCCGGGCCAGAATCGCCAGGTGGGCCTCGAACCCGAACGCTGTTGGCCGGGCCGCCCACATGCGCAGCAGGCCCTCCTCGACCCAGCGCCGAAGGTCGAGCCCCACCGATAGCATGTTGCGCATGACCTGGTCGGGTGACTCCTCGAACAGGACCAGCAGCGTCCGCTCACCCCGTGCGCACGCGGAGTTGATGAGGTTCGCTCCGAGCGTGGTCTTGCCTGTGCCCGCGGTCCCGCTGACCAGGACGGTCGATCCCCGGAACAGGCCGCCGCCTAGCATGTGGTCAAGGCGGGCCACGCCTGTCGAGATCCGCTCCTCGGACGCACCGTAGTCCAGAGCGACCGACGTAATCGGCAGCACGACAAAGCCCTGGGCCGAGATCAAGAAGGGGTACTCGTTGGTTTCATGTGCCGACCCGCGGTACTTGACCACCCTGAGGCGACGGGTGGAAATCTCCTCGTGTATGCGATGGTCGAGAACGATCACGCAGTCAGACACGTACTCCTCGATCCCGTGGCGTGTGAGGCCGCTGTCGCCCCGCTCGCCGGTCACGATCGCGGTGACGGCCCGGTCCTCGAGCCAGCGGAACAGCCGGCCGAGCTCCGCTCGCACGATCGCCTGCTCCTGGAACGCACTGAACAGCAATTCGACGGTATCGAGCACGACACGCTTCGCCCCGATACGCTCGATAGTGTCACCGAGAAGGAGGAACAGCGGCTCGAGGTCGAACTCCCCCGTCTCGACCAGCTCAGCGGGGTTCACTCGCAGGGAATGCACGACCAGCAGCTGGTCCCGCTGGAGCCCGTCGAGGTCGAAGCCCAGCGAGGCGACGTTGGCACTCACCTTTCCTGCCGACTCCTCAAAGGTGACCAGCACGCCTGGTTCGCCATGCTCGCGGGCGCCAGCGACGAGGAAATGCAACCCCAGCAGCGTCTTACCAGAACCCGTGCCGCCCGTAACCAGCGTCAACCTGCCATGGGGCAGCCCGCCCCGGGTAATCTCGTCGAGTCCCCCGATCCCCGTCGGGGCCTTCGGCAGAACGGGGCCCACGGAAGCCTCGGCTGAGATCGGTTCCGCCATAATTCGGAGGTTATACCTCTTCCAGCATGGTATCCACAGTCCGTCTCCCCAGCGCTGCGGGTTAGTGCCGGAGGTCCACAATGAGCCGACCGCCCCTTTGCTCTTCCTGGTCCCACACCTGCCCGCGCCGCTCGCCGAGGGTCAGGACGGCTGGGCGGGCAACAGGACGAACGAGCGCGTGCGGCGGGCAGCCATCACCGGGGCTGTACCGGCGGTTGGCATAACCGGGCGCATCCTGGCTCGGCGGTGGCAGTGGGCCCTCTCCGGCTGGGGTGAGGACACAATTGCCGGTGAACAACTTCCGGCGTATCCAGCTCGCGCTGTCAGCGTGTGAGGTGCCAGAATTCGTGCAGAGCATCGCTGGCTCCTGATCCGCAGCGAACGGCACCTCGTCCCCGTCATCGCCGAGTACATCGAGCGCTACAACCACGCCCGGCCTTCTCCATCGCCGGGACCGGCTCCGCGGGCTGATCTACGAATACGAGCGCGCTGCAGCGTGACAATCGAGTACTTGCACCCCACGGGGCGCGCGGAAGGATTCGACACCAGAGCCCGGATACCCCGGATAGTACTGAGGCCCCGGTGTCAATGAGCGCCTTCCAGGCAACCGGCAGTAAAACCAGCGCGCCCTCTGCCCGGGCACGCCTCGAACTCCGTTGACTCATCCGCCGGGCCGGGGGCGTTCGCGGTCACTGGAGGAGGTTTTGCGGCGGCTGCACTTCGCGGTGGAGGATCTTGCCGGTGGGGCCCTTGGGCAGCTCGCGGACGAGCCAGACATGGCGCGGGTACTTGTAGGCCGCCACCCGTTCCCGGGCGAACGCGCGCAGTTCCGCCGGCGTGGCGGCCGCCCCGGGCTTGAGCTGGACGGCGGCGCCGACCTCCTCGCCGAGTTCGGCATGCGGGATTCCGATGACGGCGACCTCGGCGACGGCCTCATGTTCGTGGAGGACCTCCTCGATCTCGCGCGGGTACACGTTGTACCCGCCGCGGATGATGAGGTCCTTCAGCCGGCCCACGATGAAGAAATAGCCGTCGTCGTCCACCGTGGCCAGGTCGCCGGTACGGAACCAGCCGTCCGGGATTGCCTCGGCGGTGGCCTCAGGCCTGCCCCAGTAGCCCTTCATGACGTTGTGCCCCCGGATGGCGATCTCGCCGGCCTCGCCGGCGGGCAGTTCGCCGCCGTCAGCGTCCACGACGCGCATCCCGACCCCCTCGATCGGCGTGCCGATCGAGCCGGGCTTGCGCACCCGGTCCGGGTGGTTGAAGGACGCGACCGGGGAGGTTTCCGACAGCCCGTAGGCTTCCAGGATCATGCAGCCGAAGGTCTGCTCGAATTCGCGCATGATCTCCACCGGCATCGAGGCGCCGCCGGAGATGCAGGTCCGCAGGGACGAGGTATCGGCGGCGGCGGGGTCCGGGTGATGCAGCATGGCGGCGTACATCGTGGGCACGCCCTCGAAGATGGTCACCTTGTCGCGCCTGATGATGTCGAGGGCCTTGCCGGCGTCGAACCTGGGCAGCAGGGTGAGGGTGCCGCCGCCGCTGATCGTCGCGTTCAGGCCGCAGGTCAGGCCGAAGACGTGGAACAGCGGCAGGCAGCCCATGGTCACGTCGCCGGTAGGCGACCTCGCGGCTTTTCAGCAGCGGGTTCATCGGCACGACGATGGCCCCGGCGCCGAGCGCTCCGTAGAACGCGATCGGGAAGGCGGGCACGTTGGGCAGCATGACGCCGACCCGGTCACCCGGTGCAATCCCGAGAGACGACAGCAGGGATGCCACGCGGCCCGCGGCGTCCCGAAGCTCCGCATAGCTCAGCACCAAGCTGTCCAGGCGCACAGCCGGGCGCTCGCCATGTTCGGCCGCCGCTTGGTCGAGCACGGAACTCAGATTCGCCATCACGCCCTCCAGCAGGGGGCACGGTGTCGGATGCCGCCCCCGCTTGGATCATGCCCCCCGGTAGGTGCAATCGACAGGCCTGGTCCAGCACGATCTTGGCTGCCGCGCTGGATCTCCAGGCCGTGCTGGGCCTGATCGGGGAGTACCAGGACGCCAGCAAGATCTACCATGGCATTGACGAACTGGACCAGGCGATCAGGGACATCCGGGACACTACTTTCGGCCTCCGCTATGCGATCCGCGGTCATTTCCGGGGCGAGGAGGACCGGGGGAAAGCCGCCTGGAACGTCACCAGATTTCACGGCGAACCTGTGACAACCGCCATGCACACCAGCGGGTCAGCATCGGCCGGGAGGCCGGATCTGCGCCGTGCGTGCAGGGTGGTGACAGGCGGGGGCAGGATGGTCAGGTGACCGGGAAGCGGCCTGGCCGGCCGGGCCGCAGGCGCAGAAGATGGCATTCGCGCCCCGGAAATGCCGCTGATGGAGAAGATCGGCGCGTTCGCGCTCTCCGAGCCCGATGTGCGGGTCCGCCGGCCGGCGATGATGGATCGGTGACCGTGCTACCCGGGCGGTGGCAGCCGTGAACGTCTGCCCTCAAGCCAGCGGGCCGCGATTCCTGCTGCCCGCGGCGCCGAGGGCTCCGGGCGCCTGGACATGCGCCCCTTGCCCCGGTGGCGTGGCAGGACCGTCTGACATCCGGAGTCGCTCGGAGAAGCTGGAGGTGATCGGTTGGCCGCGCTGGCCGAGGCCGGGTGCTCTTATGCGCTGCTGGCCGACGGCACCACCATGACGATCCGGCCGGCCGGGCCGGGGGACTACGGGCCAGTCCGGCAGTTGCACGAGGACATGTCGCCGGACAACCTGTATTTCCGCTTTTTCAGCCTGAGCCGGGCGGCTGCCGGGCAAGAGGCCACCAGGGTGTGCCGGGAAGCCGGCCCGGACCACGGGGCGCTCCTTGGCTTGCTGGGCGATGAGCTGGTGGGAGTCGCCAGCTACCAGCCCACCACTGACCCGTGGGCAGGGGAGATCGCCCTGGCGGTCGCCGACGGCATGCACGGGCGCGGCGTCGCCACGCTGCTGCTTGAGCACCTGGTGTCGCTGGCCCGTGCCCGCGGTGGTCGGCGCCGGCCACCGTCCCGGGTCGATCGGCCGGATGATCCTGCTCAACATCCGCGACGCCGGTTTCGGCGGCGCCCTGTATGCGGTCAATCCGGTCCCAGCCGGTCCCGGCGGGCCGCCGGGTCTGCATCGTGTCCAACGGCGGCGGCGCCGGCGTGCTGGCTGCCGACGCGTGCGCAGAAGCCGGCCTGGCCGTTGCCGCGCCGGGCCCGAAGGCCCGCCGCCGCCTGCGGGCCGTGCTGCCCGACGGCTCCGCCCTCAACGGCCCGGTCGACACCACCATGGCCGTCAGTGCGGAGGCGTTGCGCCAGGCCCTGCTCATCGCCAGCGAGGACGGCGTCGACGCGCTGATCGCGCTAGTGATCCCCACCGCTGCAGCCGACCTGATTCCCGCGCTCACGGCCGAGCGGCTGCCGGTCCCGATCGCGGCGGTCGTGCTGGACCAGCCCGAGTCGGTCCGCCTGCTGCACGCCGGCGATGCCACCCCGGCTGTGCCCGCCTACGCTTCCCCGGAGGGGGCCGCCCGTGCGCTGGCCCAGGCCGCCCGCTACGGTTCCTGGCGATCCCGGCCCGCTAGCGCGGTGCCGGACATCAGCGGCCTCCGGGCGGCGGACGCACGATCGATAATCGGTTCCTTCCTCGCCCGGATGCAGGGCGGCGGCTGGCTGTCCGCCGTCGAGGCCGACGAACTGCTGCGCTGCTACACCATCCCGATGGTCGAGTTCCGCCGGGCGGCCAACGCCGACGCGGCAGTCGAGGCAGCGGCCAGCCTGGGCGGCCACGTGGTAATCAAGGCTGAGGTGCCCGGCCTGCTCCATAAGACCGACGCGGGCGCCGTCGAACTGGACCTGCACGGCGGCCACGAGGTCCGCGAGGCCATGCGCCGCCTCCAGGGGAAGTTCGCCGGGCGGATGACCGGCGTCCTCGTCGAGCCCATGATCACCGGCGGCATCGAGACCATCATCGGCGTCGTGCAAGAACCAGTGTTCGGCCCCGTCGTCGTATTCGGGCTCGGCGGGATCGCCACCGAAGTGCTCGCTGACCACGTGGCCCGCCTCGCCCCCCTCACCAGCGCCGACGCCGACGAGGTGCAGACCTGCCCGCCGGCCGACCTGGCGCAGGCTCTGAGCCGAGGCGTTTCCCCGCGAATCTGCGCAGGTGGCAAAGGTTCTCGGCACCCCACAGGTTGGGCAGGCTTGTCATACGCGCTGACAGGCTGTGGAGCTTTGCGGAGGGTGCGGATGAAGGCTCCTTGCGGCTTCCAGCTGGACGTGCAAGTGCGCGGCGGGCCGGGGTTCCCGGGCTCGCCGCGCATGCGGGGTGTTACTTGGTGGCGCTCTTCTTGGGTGCCGTGCCGTTCCCGGCGCCAAGCAGCGGCTTCATGGTCTCGAGCAGGCTCTCAGCGAACTTCCGCTGGGAGATGAGCAGCTGCTCGGCGAAGTCGTAGCTGCTGGCCACGAACTCCTGGGGCGTGGGCAGCTTGTCGGTGTAGGGCAGGTTGGGCATCGGGATGGACGGCGTGATCGTCTGGACTGCCTCAGCCCAGACCTTGAGCGCGCCGACCAGCATGTCCTCGCTCTTGCGGACCGCGCCAAGGACGTCTGTCTGGATTTCCTGGCCGGTGCTGCGGGTTTCGGTCATTTCTTCCCCTTCGGGGTCTTGTCTCTCTCGGGGTCTCATCTTCTGCTTACTATAGTACGCAGTTTGCTAGCTTTGTCAAGCAGGCGTCGCGGTAGCCCCGCGGCCGCTGTGCTGGCCGGCGGGATGATTGTCCTGAGGTGCCTGCACGACCCGGGCAGGAGCCCGCGACTGCTGATCTGCACATGGACGCCAGTCCCAGAACGCAACGTGCCGTCGTCGCCGGGCTCGGCCCGATCGCGGCCGTTCTTGACAAGCCCGCCACGACCCGGGCCTAACTCACGAGCTAACACGGCTGCCGCTGGCCGGCCTCGCCGCCGCGCTCGCAGGCGCTCAGCCTTCTAACGTGCACCGTCCTAAGCCGTCTGAATTATCCACATGTTTATTTACCACGAAATGTCACTGGAAGAACTCTGCGGGAAGCGTGTGTGCGAGACATAACTTTTGAGATAAAGCACGGCCAGCGGGACCGGTGCCATTATTTTGAGGGCGCGGCCAGCAGGCACGTGCCCGCCACGGGCGTGGTGGACATCATCGCGGGCAACAACAGCTTCGCGGGCGTGACCGGGTACGACGCCGCCACCGGGTATGACCTGGCCAGTGGGTGGGGCACGATCAACGCGGCCCGGTTCGTCCCGGCGCTGGCGCTGACCGCCGGACACTAGGAACGAAGGGCCGGGGCCGCCCGCCTGCGCGGCGGGCGGCCCCGGCCCGGTCTGGCCTGGTCACTGTCCGGGTCGCTGCCCGCGGCGGCCAGGACGCTGCCCCCTCAGCTCCTGAGCGTCAGCTGCGGGCACCCGGCCGGTGGCTCGGCGCGATCTTCCCGGCCAGCCCGGCTCCCCAATCGCGGGCCCGCTTCGTCTCCTCGGGCTGCAGCCGGTCCTGCTTCGTGACCAGGAAGCTCTCCGGGTCGGCGACCATCTCGAAACCGTGGGCCCGCAGCAGGTGGGCCACCCCTTTGGAGGCGCGGCCGGTCAGCGCGGCCGGCCCGTGCATCCTGGTATCGAAGGCAGCGGCCTTGACCTGGTAACGGTCCAGCGACCCGAGCCACTCACGCAGCCCGGGGCTCAGCGCGTCGGGCTCGGTGCGCAGTGGGCTGGCGGGCTTGTCCGCGGCCTCGACCGCGGCCTTCCGGGTGGACGCCCGGCTCATCCCGTGAGCGTGGGTCGGCCCGCCCACGACGACCAGGTCAGCGTCGTCGAGTATGGCCGGGTCCGCGTGCGACACGGGAGCCACGGTGACGTCGAAGGCGGCCTCCAGGCCGGTCCCGATGGCGTCGGCGATCTGGTGTGTGTTGCCGTACATCGACTCGTAGACGACCACAGCGCGCATGGCTACCACCGCTCCTCTTCTGTGTCTCCTCCTATCGTGTGGCGGCGGGCATGGCTGCGGGCAGGGCCGTACGTCATCGACCCCACGGCCGATGGGCCCGCCGCGACTCCCGGGTATCCCGGACTCCCGGAGGCGGCCGCCCGTCCCGGGAGTCCGGCCCCGGTCACCGGCCGGGCAGGTCGAACGGGCGCAGGTACGGGGCGGGGCGGTACGGGATAAAGGCCGGTGCGGTCGGCGAGACGGTGCTGCCCACGGCGAAGATGTTGTACGCCGGCCCGAGCGCGGCAGCCTGGCCGTTGAGGCTGGCGGGGTCGAGCGCCGCGGGGTTCCATCGCCCGGTGCCGAGCCGGCCGAGCAGGGCCGCCGCGGCGGTGATGGTCTCGGCCGGGGTGAACGCGCAGTGCCCGGCCCGGTGCACGAAGATCTGCCGCAGCATCCGCCCGTCGCCCGCCCGGTCCACCACGCTCTGGTAGGCCTGCTCGTTCTCCGGGACCACCAGGCCGTCCCCGGTGGTGTGCATGGTCAGCACCGGCACGGCCAGGTGGCCGTTGAAGGCGATGCTGCGGGCCAGGTAGCGGACCGCTGACGGGCTGGCGCTGATCCGCTGGGCCTGGTTGAGCTTGCGCAGGTCGGCGGTCAGGCTCAGTCCGGCCGCGTGATACAACGCGATCACCTCGCTGAGGTCCGCTGACCGGGCGAGCTGCGCGAAGTAGTTCACGCCTGTGTTCCAGGACGGGTTCCCGCCCGCCCGGGCTTCGAGTTCGGCCCGGAACGCGAAGATGAACGGGAAGTCAACCTGGGTGTCCCACTGGAACTGGTTGGCTTCCTGGCCTGCCGCGTCCCGGGGGGCGGGCTCGGGGGACAGCGGGCTGAACCAGCCCGGGGTGTCACCGAGTGCAGCGGCCAGGGCCAGCCGGGCCCGCCCCTGCGGGGTCTGCTGCGCGGTGGTCGCGGCGGTCTCGGCCCCGGTCAGGTTCGCGCTCGGGTTGGTGATGTTGGCGACCTGCACTGACGGATCGACCAACTGCTGGAAGGCGAACTCCGCATCCAGCGCGGTGTTCCAGGTGGCCACCCCGCCGGATAGCACACCGCACATCGGCAGCGCGGCACTGAACCGGCCCGGGTAGCGCTGGATCAGGCCCGCGGTGATGATGCCGCCCAGCGAATGCCCCCAGGCGATCGTCCGGCCCGGGGTGCGGTAGGTCTGGTCGAACACGTCGAGCGTGGCCACCTGATCGGGCAGCGCCTGCTGGATCGCCCAGCCGGTCGAGGCATAGGAGGAACCGGCCAGCGCGAAGCCGTGGCTGAGCAGCCAGTTACCGGTGACCGGATCACCGACGTCCTCGGCCGGGTTGGCCGATCCCGGTACCACGTACCCGTGGCTGTAAAGGAAGAGCGTCCCATTCCACGCACCGGCAGGACACTGGAGCAGATAGGTCGCGCCGTCCGGCAGCGAACCATTCAGCGTGGTCACCGCGCCGGATGCGCCGCAGGACGCCTGGGCGAGCGCGGGCGCCGCCGGGGCCAGGCCGATGGTGAGGAGGAGCGCGGACAGGGCAAGCAAGGCAACCCGGACCATCTTTAACACGACCACGCTCCATTGCGTCAGACGCGCGCCAATGAGTATGGGAAGGACAATAACCCGATCTGCCTGGTTTGCGAAGTGGCGGCCCTGCGCATGAACTGCCCGGTTTGGGCGTTCCCCTGAGCCGGCGTCAGCCGCCCAGGAAGCGGCCGGCCAGCTGGGCCAGCCGGGACGGCCGGCCGCTCCGCGTCTCGGCCCGGTCCGCCCAGCTCATGGCCTGCAGCCCGGCGTTGGCGCCGAGCCAGCGCAGTGGCTCGGCCTCCCAGGACGGCGAGCGGTGCCCGACCCAGGGCAGCCGGGTGATGTCGCTGTCGTTCCCCAGCACCAGGTCGGCCAGGGTGCGCCCGGCCAGGTTCGTGGTGGACACGCCGTCGCCGACGTAGCCGCCGGCCCAGCCGAGCCCGGTGGCCCGGTCCAGCCCGGCGGATGCGCACCAGTCCCGCGGCGCCCCGAGCGGACCGCCCCAGGTGTGCGTGACCTCGACGTCGCCCAGGGCGGGGAACAGCTCCTGCAGCGTCCGGCGCAGCGCGCTGAACACCGCGGGGGAGCGGTCGAACTCGGGCCGCACCGCGGAGCCGAAGTGGTACGGCGCACCGCGGCCGCCGAAGGCCAGCCGCCCGTCCGCGGTGCGCTGTCCGTAGATGATCAGGTGCCGGTAATCAGTGAACGTCGGCCGGCTGGCCAGCCCGATCGTGTCCCAGGCGGATTCCGGCAGCGGCGCGGTCGCGATCATCAGCGAATACACCGGGGCGATCGCCCGGTGCAGGCCGGGCAGTTCGGGCGTGTAGCCCTCGGTGGCGCGGATGACGTACTGCGCCCGGACGGTGCCTCGCGTGGTCCGCAACCGCCCCGGGCCGATGTCGGTGACCGGCGTGCCCTCGAACACCCGGACCCCGCGGCGGCGCACCGCCCCGGCCAGCCCCCGGGCCAGCCGGGCCGGGTGGATGGCCGCGCAGTGGGGGGTGTACGTGGCGCCGACCACGCCGTCCGCGGTGACCCGCTCCGCGGTCTCCGCGGCGGTCAGCAGCCGCACGTCGTCCTCGCCGAACCCGTACGACCGGGCCTCGTTGATCTCGTCGATGGCCCGTTCCAGCTGGGCGGGGGAGCGGGCCAGCTGCACCGTCCCGCCCTTGGCCCAGTGGCAATCGATCCCCTCGGCCGCCACGACCCGGGCGACCTCGTCCACCGTGGCTTGCATGGCCCGGTACATGGCGATGGCCTGGTCCCGGCCGGCCATCCGCTCCAGCCTGGCCAGGGACGCCGGGAACAGCGCGGAGCACCAGCCCCCGTTGCGGCCGGAGGCGCCGAAGCCCGCGATCTCCCGCTCGCAGACCGCGACGCGCAGCCCCGGGCGGGCGGCGGCCAGGTAGTACGCGGTCCACAGGCCGGTGAACCCGGCTCCGGCGATGGCCACGTTGACGTCGAGATCGCCGGGCAGCGGGTCGCGGGGCGACAGTTCCCCGGGCACCGAGCTCAGCCAGTAGGACAGTGAACGGTACGGCATCCGCCCATCGTGACATGCCAGGCCCGGTACCCTGTCATCCCCCTCGGGAGGCTGCTGCGCTCCCGTCCGGCTGCGGGCCGGCTGTTCTCCCCCGTCCGGGCACGGCCGGCCGGGCTCGCGTGCGTAAGCACTCCGCGCGTCGGGCATCCTGAAGCCATGCCCGCTGACGTGCCCGCGCCCGCACCGGTGCCCGCGGGGCCCCTGCTGCCCCCGCCGCGCCGTTCCTCCGGCCCGTACCGTGTCTGCATGGTCTGCCTGGGCAACATCTGCCGGTCGCCCATGGCTGACGTGGTGCTGCGCGCCGAACTGGACCGGGCCGGGCTGGACGGGCTGGTCGAGGTGGACAGCGCGGGCACCGGGGACTGGCACCTGGGCCAGCCGATGGCCGGGCAGGCCGCGGCGGAGCTGGCCGGGCGCGGCTACGACGGGTCCGCGCACCGGGCCCGGAGGATCCAGCAGTCCTGGTTCGGCCAGCGCGACCTGGTGCTGGCCATGGACCGCAGCAACCTCGCGTCCCTGCGGGCCCTGGCCCCCGACGCGGAGGCGGCCGGGCCGCGGCTGATGCTGTTCCGGTCGTTCGACCCGGACCTGGCCGGCGGGGCATCCGGCGATCCCTGGGACGGCGCGGTGCCCGACCCCTACGGGGGGCCGCAGGCCGACTACGCGGAAGCCCTGGACCTGGTGCAGGGCGCGGTCCGGGGCCTGGTGGGCCGGCTGGCTCAGCTGCGCCAGGCCGGGACAGGCCCGCCCGGCGAGGTCGCGGCGGACGCCGCGGGGGGACCGGCGGGAGCATGAGCGGGCCCGCTGACCAGGAAGCCGGCGAACCCGGGACCGGGGATCCGCCGGCGGCGCTGCCCAAACTCGCCCGGCGGGTCCCGGAGCTGGCCCGGCGGCTGGAGCGGATCACCGGCGCCGCGGTGCAGGACATCCGCCCCGCCGGCTCGCAGCATCAGTGGGCCCACTACCAGGTGACCCTGGCCGACGGCCGGCTGGCGTTCGCCAAGGCGGCCCGCGAGGACCTGGGCGGCGTGTTCGAGGCCGAGGCGCGCGGGCTGCGCTGGCTGGCCGACGCGCACGCGGTGCCGCTGCCCGAGGTGCTCGGCTGGGACACGTCCACGCTCGCCGTGACGTGGCTGCCGGAGCAGGCCCCGGACGAGCACGCGGCCGAGCAGTTCGGGCGGGACCTGGCCGTGCTGCACGCGTCCGGGGCAGAGCGGTTCGGCACCCCGTGGCCGGGGTTCATCGCCACCCTGCCGCTGGGCGACCGCTCCGGTGACACGGTCACGGTGGCCGCCGAGGCGACCGTGACCGGCCCGGCGGACCCCGGCGCCGAGGCGGCCGGCCCGGTCACGCTCACCAGCGGAGCGGGCGACTGGGCCAGCTGGTACGCGGTCAAGCGGCTGCTGCCCTACCTGCGCCGAGCCGCGGGCACCGGGGTGCTGACCGGACCGGACACCCACCTGGTGGAGGAGGTGATCAGGTGCATCGGCGAGCTGGCCGGGCCGCCCGAGCCGCCCCGCCGGATCCACGGCGACTGCTGGTCCGGCAACGTCCTGTGGTCCGGCGGCCGGGGCTGGCTGATCGACCCGGCCGCGCAGGGCGGCCACCGGGAGACCGACCTGGCCATGCTGGCCCTGTTCGGGGCGCCCTACCTGGACCGGATCACCGGCGCCTATCAGGAGGTGGCCCCGCTGGCCGACGGCTGGCGCAGCCGGATCCCGCTGCACCAGCTGCACCCGCTGCTGGTGCACGCGTGCCTGTTCGGCAGCTCGTACCGCGAGTCCGTGCTGGCGGCCGCCCGGGCCGCCCTCGCGGCTGGCTGAGGGAGCTGCCCGACCGGACCGTTGCGGATCTTCTGTTGTCTCCGCAACGAGAACCTCGCCCGCGGCCGGTCCCGCGCTCCTGACCAGGGCGGGCGGCGGCCAGGCCACCGGCGTCTCAGGTCGCCGGGCCCCCGACGTCCGCGCGGGAGGCGGCCGGGCCCTCCTGGTCGCCGTCGTCCATCTGGCCGTCGCGGGCCTCGGGGTCCAGCGGCAGCGTGATGCGGAACGTGGCGCCCTGCCCGGGCGCGGTCTTCAGCGCGACGGTGCCGCCGTGCGCGGCGACGAGGGCGGCCACGATGGCCAGTCCGAGGCCGGTGCCGCCGGCGGTCCTGGTCCGGGCCTGGTCGGCGCGGTAGAACCGCTCGAACACGTGCTCCGCCTGGTCCTGGCGCAGGCCGGGGCCCTGGTCGGCGACCTCGAGCACGACGCTGGGCACCGGCTCGCGCGGCCCGGGCAGCACCCGCACGGCGACCGGGGTGCCGTCGGGGGTGTGCGTCAGCGCGTTGTTCATCAGGTTGCCGATGACCTGGCGGAGCCGGACCTCGTCGCCGAGGACCAGGAACGCCGCGCCGGACCCGACGTCGAGGGTGATGTCCCGGTCCGGGGCGATGATCCGGGCGTCCTGCACCGCGTCGGCGGCCAGCGTGAGCAGGTCCACGGGGCGGTGCTCGATCGGCCGCTGCTGATCCAGCCGGGCCAGCAGCAGCATGTCCTCGACCAGCACGCCCATCCGGGCCGACTCCTGCTCGACCCGCTGCATGATCCGGTCCATGTCGGCGCGGGTGAGCCCGCCGTTGCCGCCGGCCTCGCTGCCGGCCAGCCCGCCGTTGCCGCCAGCCTCGCCGCTGGCCAGCCCGCTGGCAGCCGCCCCCGCGTCCTGCCCGGGCGGCGCGGCGTCCTGCAGGCCGCCCCGCTGGCGGTAGTACTCCGCGTACCCGCGCATCGCGGTAAGCGGGGTGCGCAGCTCGTGGCTGGCGTCCGCCACGAACTGGCGCATCCGCCCCTCCGAACGCCGCGCGGCCGCCTCGGACCGGGTCCGGGCGTCGAACGACGTCTCGATCTGGGCCAGCATGGTGTTCAGCGCCCGCCCCAGCCGGCCGACCTCCGTGGCCGGGTCCTGGTCCGGCACGCGGCGGGACAGGTCACCGGCCGCGATGGCCCGCGCGGTCTTCTCGATGTCGGCCAGCGGGCGCAGGCTCGCCCGGACGATGGCCACGCCCACGACGGCCAGCCCCACGATGATGATCAGGCTTACGATCAGGTCGATCCCGGCCAGCTGGCTGATGGTCCCGTTGATGTCACCGAGGTCCACGCCGATGATCAGGGTGGCGTTGCTCTCCTGGGACTGGCCGAAGAAGTTCGTGGAAACGAGCGGGATCTGCTGGGCCACGACCTGCCAGTTGTCGCTGCCGGACAGTGAGCCGACGTTGGCCAGGCGCCCGCCGTGGGCCTTGTACCAGTTGCCGGAGGTCGGGACGTCAGGCAGCGAGGTCCCGGCCGGCAGCCCGGGCTGGTTGGCGGCCTGCTGCGCCAGCGACGTGCCGCTCGGCACGATGGCCATCAGGTAAGGGCCGAACGCGGTGACCCCCGGGTTCACGCCGTGGCCGGCGTGCAGGCCCATCACCTCTTGCTCGTACAGGGCCGTGATCTGCTGGTTGGCGCGCTGGATCTGATAGTTGCGGAACACGGTGAGGCTGGCCACGCTGATGATGGCCAGCGCGACGATGACCAGCGCGAGCAGCGCGGTGATCATCTTGACCCGCAGCGGGGCACGCCCGGACAGCCGCCGCAGGTCCCCCTGCCAGCGGCTCAGTCTCGACGTGGTCGCCATGCCCGATCGGCTACGAGGAAGGCAGGCGCAGCACGTAGCCGACCCCGCGCAGCGTGTGGATGAGCCGCGGCTCGGTGGTGTCCACCTTGCGGCGCAGCACGGACACGTAGGACTCCACGATCCCGGTGTCGCCCCGGAAGTCGTAGTCCCACACGTGGTCGAGGATCTGCATCTTGGACAGCACCCGGTTGGCGTTGCTCATGAAGTAGCGCAGCAGCTTGAACTCGGTCGGGGAGAGCTGGACGTGCTGCCCGGCCCGCCACACCTCGTGGCTTTCCTCGTCCAGTTCCAGGTCGGCGAACTTCAGCCGGGGGGTGGGCTCGGCCCCGTCCCCGTGGGTCCGGCGGAGTACCGCGCGGATCCGCGCGATGACCTCTTCCAGGCTGAACGGCTTGGTGACGTAGTCGTCACCGCCCAGGGTCAGGCCGCGGACCTTGTCTTCCATGGCGTCCCGCGCGGTCAGGAACAGGACCGGGATACGCGCCCCGCCGCCGCGCAGGCGGCGGACCACGTCGAACCCGTCCATATCGGGCAGCATCACATCGAGCACGATGAGGTCGGGCCGGTGCCGCTGCGCGGCCTGGACTGCCTCGGTACCGCCGGTCGCGGTGAGCACATCGAACCCGGCATAGCGGAGGCTGGCGGACAGCAGCTCGAGGATGTTGGGTTCGTCCTCGACAACGAGAAGCCTGGCAGCCGGCTGGGCCCGCCCATTCATCGACGGCATGGTCATGGCCTTATTGTCCAACCTGAACCTGAGCGTTTCCTGAAGGTGGCCTGGGTCTGGCCTGATTATCAGGCGAAATCTCAGCTCATTCTCAGGTCGCGTCCCGGTCGCCCCAGCGGGTGATCGCCGCTGCCCGGGACTGAGCCCCCAGCTTGGCGTAGATGCGGTTCACGTGATTCTTCACGGTCTTCTCGGCCAGCACTAGCTGGGCCGCGATCTCACGGTTGGAATGCCCCTCGGCGATGAGCGTCATGATCTCGGCTTCGCGCGGGGACAGGCCAAGCGGGCGGGCCACGCTGGGGATGCTGCCGATCCTCATGGAACCTCCGGGCCACGCGACCATTGGTACGGGTTGCGAGGCATGGTATGGAGGCGGCCACTCGTAGCGCAAGGGTTCTTATCTGGACAACTTGCACACCATTGCCCCGCGTGTACCGTGACCGCCGCACCACGGGGGCAGGCGGCCGGCCGGGCTGATCAGCCGACCTTCGAGCCGGTGATCAGGCTCTTGGGAACCGGCTGGCCGTTCTTCATCGCGTCGAACATGCGCAGCGCCTCGGTGTGATTCCAGATCAGCACGTCGCCCACGGCCAGCGTCTCCGAGGCGCCGATGGGCACCGTGGTGGTCTCCGGGTGCCGCAGCGCGAACGCGACCTGGATCAGCTGGTAGAGCTGGGTGCCCTTGTCCACGGTGAGCGAGTCCACCGCGCCGAACGCGGCGGGCACGGTCGCGAACGGGTTGACCAGGGTGCCCGGGCTGGTCATCTTGCTCAGCAGCGCCTTGATGAATGCCCGCTGGTTCTGCTCCCGCTGCAGGTCCTGGGTGGCGAACAGGTGCCGGGTCCGGACGAAGCCCAGGGCCTGCGCGCCGTCGAGGTTCTGGCAGCCCTTCGCGAGGTGCAGGCCGGCCGCCGGGTCGTTGAGGTTCTGGGGGATGCACATGCGCACCCCGCCGACGGCGTTGACCACGTTGACCAGGCCGCCGAAGCCGATCCCCATGTAGTGGTCGATCCGCAGCCCGGTGACGTTCTGCACGGTCGTGGCCAGCAGCTTGGGGCCGCCGAAGGAGTAGGCGGCGTTCAGCTTGTTCATGCCGAACCCGGGGATCGGCACATAGGAGTCACGGGGCAGGCTGACCAGCACGGACGGGCCGCTGGACGGGATGTGCAGCAGCAGGACCGTGTCCGAGCGGTGGCCGCCGATGCCCCGCCCGGTGGCCAGCTGGCGTTCCTGCTTGCGGGTCAGCCCCTGGCGGCTGTCGGACCCGGTGATGAGCCAGTTCTGCCCGTCCGAGGCGGCCGGGCGGCCTGCGTAGTCGACCAGCACGTTGGCCCGGGTCAGCTTGGAGTTCAGGTAGAAGTACATGACCCCGGTGAGCAGCAGGACGACGACGACGATCAGCGCGATGATGGCCAGGATCCGGCGCGGGCGCAGCCGCCGGCGGCCCCGGCCGGGGGAACCGCCGCCGCTGTACCCGCTGCCGGAACTCCGTGGCCGGCCGCCCTGGGACTGCGGGGGGCGCCCGCCGCGGGTCGGCGGCTGCTCGGGCCAGCCGCCGGGAGGGCGGTAGCCGGACCCGCCGGGCTGCTGGCCGCCGGACTCCCAGACGGAGGCCCGGTTCCCGCCGAGCAGGCTGTCGGATGGCTCACTGGCGCCCGGGTACCCCGAACCGCCCCGCCCGGATGGCCGCGGCGCGGGATCGCGGAACCAGTCGTCTGACCTGTCGCTCACGCGGAACCCTCCCACCAGATCGTCACCACTGACCGTCCGGACGTGCCGAGGTCGGGAGGCTGGCTGAGGTGGCCCGCCGCGCGGAGCGCCGCTTCCACGTCGCTGGCGCGCTCGGGTGGCAGGCATAGCCGGCGCCTGGTGGTGTCCACCAGCTCACTCCCTGTCGCATAATCGGCCTGGGCCGGACGATTCCATTCAGTGTGCCCTGCCCGCAGGCCCATCGCGTCCAGGATGGCCAGGACGTCGGTGGCGGTCGGCCCTTCGGGCCGCTGGAGACCGTGGAAGAGCAGCCACAGCGGGTTGAGGGTCATCAGCGGATGCTCCGCGGTGAGTTCCACGACCACCTGCCGGCGGGCGTGCCGGGAGAGCGCCTCGATGAACGGGACCAGGTCCGGCACGTTGTACAGCACGTGGTGGCAGGTGACCAGGTCGGCGGGGCCGGCCTCATCGGCTGCATCGGGCCACCGGCCGGGCAGCAGCCGGGCCTCCAGGCCGGCCGCGCGGGCCCGGTCGGCCAGCCGCGCGAGCATCCCGTCGTCGGAGTCCACCGCGGTCAGCGCGGTGGTGCGGCTGGCCAGCGGCAGGCAGGCCGCGCCGGCCCCGCGCCCACGTCGAGCACGCTCCCCGGCGGGTCGAGCGCGGCCCGTTCGCGGTCATACGAGGCTCCGGCCGGCGCCTGGCGGAGCCGGTCCGCGCGGCGGGCGAACACGTCCCTGGGCAGTACCCACGGCGACTCGGTCACGGCCGAGGTGATGCTCTCCGGGATGGCCCAGCCGGCCAGGTCGTCCCGCCACTGGCGGGTCAGGTCGCTCAGGGACGCCATGGGCACCTCCCAGGTCCGGTACGCCCCGGTGCTTGCGCGCCGATGTGCCCGCGTGCCGGGGCCGGCCAAGGCGGAAGGCCCGGCCCTGCTGCGGGCCGGGCCTTCCGGCTGGTACTTCAGTGGGGTGAGCGATGGGATTCGAACCCACGACATCCAGGACCACAACCTGGCGCTCTAACCAACTGAGCTACGCCCACCATGGCCGACGGCTGCATGAAGCATAGCGGCGCCGGAGTAGAAGTCCGAACCGGATACCCGGAGCAGTCACGGATCAGGCGCCCGGGGGACCGGCGGACGGCCCGTCCTCGGCGTCCGCGCCGTCCGCGCCGAGGGCCGCGCGGCCCGCTGGGGCGACGCCGTAGTGGCTGGCGATCTCCCGTGCCGTGGCTGAGTCCGGTCCCGGCTGGGGGACGAAGACCGCTTCGCGGTAGTAGCGCAGCTCCTGGATGCTCTCCCGGATGTCGGCCAGCGCCCGGTGCCCGCCATGTTTGGGCGGGCTGGCGAAGTACGTCCGCGGGTACCAGCGGCGGGCGAGCTCCTTGATGCTCGACACGTCCACCATCCGGTAGTGCAGGAACGCGTCCAGTTCGGGCATGTCACGGGCCAGGAAGGCGCGATCGGTGGCGATGGAGTTGCCGCACAGCGGCACCTTCCGCGCATCCGGGATGTGGCTGCGCACGTACCGCAGCACCTGCTCCTGAGCTTCGGCCAGGGTGACCCCGGACGCCAGCTCGCCGATCAGGCCCGAGGTGGTGTGCATGTCGCGGACAATGGGGAGCATCCCGTCCACCGCCTCGGCGGGAGGCTTGACGACGAGATCCACCCCCTCGTCGAGCACGGTTAGGTTACCGTCCGTAACCAAGCAGGCAATCTCGATAAGGGCGTCGCGGGCGAGGTCAAGCCCGGTCATCTCGCAGTCGATCCAGACGAGCCGGTCAGTCATCCCCCAAGACTAGAGCCTCGGCGACGGTCCCTCGCCCCAGGTCCCCCGCCAGGTCAGCGCCGTGAGGCCGTCCTGCGAGCGCCCGGATGTGCTCCGGCACGCCGATGCCCGGGGCGAGCGTGGGGTCGGGCTGCTGCTCACCGAACGTGAGGACCGCAGGCAGGACCCCTGCCCAGACGTCTAGCCCATGGTCGGCCGGGTCGTCGGCAGGGGGCCCGCTCCGGACCTTCACCGACGCCTCGGCGAGCGGGACCTCCAGGACCGCGGTCGCGGCCAGTTCCTTGCGGGACGGCGGCCTCGCGGCCTCCCACCGGCCGGGCACCAGTTGCTCGGTGATGACCCGCAGCCCGTTCATCCGCTCATCGGGGTCCCGGACCAGCCGGGCCGTCCCGAACACCACCGCGCACCGGTAGTTCATCGAGTGGCTGAAGACTGCCCGGGCGCAGACGATCCCGTCGAGGAGCGTGACCGTGACGCAGACCTCCTGGCCGTCGGCGGCCAGCAGGCTGCGGTTGGCGGACGAGCCGTGCAGGTAGAGGCGGTCACCGTCACGGCCGTACGCGGTTGGCAGCACGACCGGGACGCCGTCGATGGTCACGCCCAGATGGCAGATCAGGCCGGCGTCGAGCACCGCGTACAGGTCCCCGCGGCCGCTCCGGCCGCGCTCCTGGTGCCGGTGCAGGGTGGTCCGCGGTGTGGCGGACAGGTCCGCGGTGGGTAGCGGAGTCTCAGCGCTCATGATGGACTACGGTACCGAGGAAGTGGACCGTCGACTGCGGCCCTCGGGGGGCTCACCGGCGACACCGCCGGGATGCACATGTTCCTGGAGCTACCGCCCGGCACGGCCGTGGCGGTGGCAGCGGCCGCCCGGGAGCGCGGCGTCGAGGTCGCCACGCTCGACCGCTACTTCGCCGGGCCGCCGACCCGGGGGGGTCTGGTGCTCGGCTACGGCGCGGCCGACCTGGCCGGGGTCAGCCGGGGCTGCCAGGTCATCGCGCGGATCCTGGCCGGACTGCCCGGCCCGCACGCCGGCGGCCCCCTGTGCTGACAGCTGAGGGAGCCGGTCAGCTGGTCAACGTCGATGGCGCCCGGCCCGGCCCCCCTGCAGCCGGGTACCTGGGAGGCACCGAAGTGCCCGCCGCAGGCCCAGTTCCTGCGGCGCTGGTGCCCGGGCCGAACCGAACCCGGGACGGGCAAGGGGCGCCCGGAGGGCCAGCAGCGCGTCACGTGCCATGAGTCAAGCCAGCTGACGATCTCACGCACGCGCACCAGCGGGCCGTCGGTGAACGGTGCCCACGCGTGGCCGATCACGCCGATCTGCACGCAGGCCCGGCCCTCGGTATTGACCCCGGCGAGACCGTCCCGCGCGGGCGGCGCGATCGGCTCCAGCGGAAGCCGGGTTGCGGCCGCGGCCTGCTGGCGGAGGCCGCGGCCGTGGGTCCAGCCGACGTCCGGCGCCCAGTCGGCCCCATGCGTCCAGGTGATGTTCGCGGTCCGGTCCGGGTCCTCATCCCAGTCGGCCTCCTGTGCCCACTCGTGGCCGCTCGCCCAGCGGTTCTGCTGGTGCCAGTCACTGTCCCCGGCCCACAGGCGCTCTGAGCCGGACCCTGGCGCATGATCGGGGGCCTCCGCCCGGCCTGATCCTGCGCGCCAGCCCGGCTGTCCCATCCCGGGACCCGGACCCCCGCCCAGGCCTGTGGGCCCGGGCCCCCAGTGCGGTCCGCTGTCCCAGCCGAGTGCCCGCCCGGCCCGGACCACCGGAATGAGCTGGGCGACGTCGCCCGAGAGCGGATTCCACACCAGATGCGAGGGACGGCCCAGTTCGATGAGGTGCTCCGCCGCGGCCTGGGCCGACACCGTCATGGGGTCGGCGTGCAGCACCAGCCAGACCGCCCGCGGGGCGCCGCCCTTCAGACAACCGCCATCGGCGGCCGCAGAGAGTCTCCTGGCCCCCGGCATCCACGCGTCAGTCACTACGATCCTTCCGAGGGATCTGGACCTATGTGCGATCTGGCTCCCTTTAGTACCTACGCCAGGGCAGCCCAATAGTCCAGAGCCCGTGCCCAGCACAGGCGGGCGGCCCCCGGCGCCAACGCGGGACAGGAGTGAGGGCTGTGGCGGATGACGATGTCCCCGGGATCGATGACGTTCCGCGGCTCGGCCGGTGGCTGCACGAGAACGGGATCACGCCCAGCGGGGTGCCGCCCCGGGTGCGGCTGATCGCGGGGGGCCGGTCCAACCTGACCTACCTGCTGGAGCCGGAGGAGGCCTCGCGGATGGTGCTGCGGCGACCCCCGCTGGGCCATGTGCTGCCGACCGCGCACGACATGAGCCGTGAGTACCGGGTGCTCAGTGCGCTGGCGGGCACCGCCGTCCCGGTGCCCGCCCCGGTCGCCCTGTGCCCGGACGCCGACGTGATCGGGGCGCCGTTCTACCTGATGGGGTACGTGGCGGGGCTGGTGCTGCGCAGCGCCGAGGACGGGGCCCGCCTCACCCCCGGTCAGGCGCGCCAGCTGTCCGAGAGCTTCACGGACATGCTCGCCGCGATCCACGGGGTGGACCTGAGCGCCACGGGTCTGGCCAGCTTCGGGCGCCGCGAGGGCTACATGGAACGGCAGCTGGCCCGCTGGCAGCGGCAGTGGGACCTGTCCGTCAGCCGGGAGATGCCGGGATACGAAGAACTCACCCGGCGGCTCGCGGCGGACCTGCCGGGCCGGTCCGGGTCCGCCTCGGCCGGCACCCTGGTGCATGGCGACTACCGGCTCGACAACATGCTGGTCGCCCTGGAGGCCGGCGGCACGGCCCGGCCGTCCATCGAGGCCGTCCTGGACTGGGAGATGTCCACCCTGGGCGACCCGCTGGCCGACCTGGGGCTGGCCCTCGTCTACTGGACGGAGCCGGGTGACGGAAACTCCCTGGACGTCGAGTGGGCTCCTCAGGTCACCACCGGGCCGGGGTTCATGACCCGTGCTGAGATTGCCGGGCGGTACGCCGCGGCGACCGGCCGGGACATGAGCGCCCTGGGCTACTACATGGCCTTCGGCTGCTTCAAGCTCGCCGTGGTGCTCGAGGGCATCCACGCCAGGTTCCTGCAGAACAAGACCGTCGGCGAGGGCTTCGAGCGGGAGGGGCCGGCGGTCCCGTCGCTCATCCAGCGGGCGCACCGGCTGCTCGACGAGGGTGTCTGAGCCCGGATCGTGAAGAGGGCCGGGCGGCGAGTCCGGGCAGGCCGTGAATGGGGCCCGTCCCTGAACCTGGCCTGCCGGGAACCGGTCCGGGCCGGTTCCCGGCCCGGACAAGGAAATGAGGCCCGGCACCCCGCTCTCGCCGGACCTCATGTCCCGTCCCCGGCCAGTGGCCCGGTGAAAACTCGCGCCGGGCCGACCGTGCCGAAGGGTTACCGTGGGGCCCGGCACCCCGCTCTGGCCGGACCCCACGCCCTGCTCTCCGGCTGATCCCCGGGCGGCAAACCTGCCGCCCGGCGGCCTTCCGGAGAAGTACCGCGAGGCCCGACGCCCCGCTCTCGTCGGGCCTCACAAACAAGACGCGGGGCCCCGCAGGGGGGTTGTCATCGATCCGTAAGAAATTTTTGGCCGGGCTCGGGCGCCCCTGTCGTGCCTGCTAGCCCCCGCAGTTGGGGGAACAGAGCCGCCGGGCGATCGCGCTGAAGAACACCCTGCTGATCTGCGCCGGGTTGGTGATGTTGTACGCCTGGCCGCCGGTGGCGCTGGCGATCCGCTGCAGCGCGTTGAAGTCACCGGCGTTGCCGAACTTGATGATGATGATCTCGACTCGCCGCCTGGGGTTGTACAGCGTCCGCAGCTGCCTGATCAGGTCCGGGGCACTGATATCGCCGGGGGCGTTGTCCACCCCGGCGGTCATGACCAGGACCGCGTTGTCGTACCGGGACTGGTAGGTGTGGGTCATTTCCTTGAAGCCGGCCAGGATCGAGCCGTACAGGGCCGCGGGCAGGGGGACCGGGTTACCGGTCTTGGCCACCGCCGCGACCTGCTGGCGCCGGGTGATCAGCCCGAGCGGGGCGGGCAGCGGGCCGACGGACACGAGCTGCTTGTAGGGCAGGTTCCCGTTCAGGTGACTCGCGAACGCCCAGTCGCCCATCTGGGTGCTGTCCGGGAACTGGGCCAGGCCCAGGGCCGCGGCCTGCGCCAGCACCTGTTCCAGGGTGGGCCCGCCGGGGGCGACCGGGGTAGCCATCTGCTTCGAGACGTCCAGCAGCACGAGGTCCCGGGATCCGAGGCTGAGCCGCTGCCAGGCCTGGAGGCTGGTCGCCGCCTCCCCGGGAGCGGCCGCCGGGGAGACGGTCGGACGCCCCGAGGTCAGGCCGTACTGGCCGATCCAGGCGGGTGCGCTCCCGGAGCCGGAGCGGAAGCCCTCGTAGCGTACGTAGGACGTCGCATAGGCGGACCGCAGCGCCTTCTCGAAGACCCGGGCTGCCTTCAGCTTCAGCGGGTCCGAGGTGGTCGTCACGTAGGGGTAGTCCAGCTGGGGCGTTCCCTGCACCGGGTAGCGGCCGGACAGCTGGTCCTGCTGGTGGGCCCGGTCGTACTGGGCGACGGCCTGCTCGGAAGCGATCGTGACCGGACGCTCGTCCCGCTGGGCCAGGCTGGCCAGCGTGGCCAGTGCGCCGTCGCTCCCCGAATCGCGGGTGACCTGGACGTTGAACACGAAGTCGGTGAACGCGGCCAGGGTCTTCGGTCCCGTGCCGAGCACTTTCTGGAGCATCTGCTGAAGCTGGATCAACGTGGCCAGCCCGGCGGAACTCTGCGCGGGGTCCGGGAACTCCACGTGCAGCCCGAGTGCGGAGGCGGGGCCGCCGACCCGCTGCGGGAGCAGGAACTGCCAGCCCACCGACGTGCCGAAGGCCGGCATCTGCATGGCCACGGACCGGGGCATCACGATCATCAGCGGGGACCTGGCCACCGTGATCCCGGTGGGCTGGACCAACTGGGCCCCCGCCGGGGAACTGCGGGCCACATCCACCCAGAGTGAGGAATCCGGGATCCAGGCGTCGAACCCGGCGTGGCCGGAGGGTGACTTGAGCCCGGATACCTCTGCGGCCGCGGTCGACGGCTGCACCCTGATCACGTGGACCACCGCGCAGTGCCCGTTCACGCTGTTGCGCTGGTTGTTGAACCACTTGCCTACGTGCTCGATCGCCGGGGCGACCTCATCCGCGGCGGCCACGTTGACCACGACCGGGTGGTCAGTGCAGGAAGCACGGGACACGACCGCCTCTGCGCCGAACGCGACCAGCAGCGTCGCGGCGATCACGCCGGCCAGGGTCAGTGCAACCAGCGTGATCCGGCGCGGTCTCCGGCGCGGCTCGCTCCGGTCCGGATGCCCGGTGACTCCAGCGTTCACGGCGTCCTTCGGTCAGGAAGTCCGTGGTCCCCCACGGCATTGCTCCCCGACTTTATCGGGGCATTGCGGGACAGATCTGGCGGTTGAGCGGTTTGTAATCTGTCAGGGTGGCTGGCCCCATCGAGGTACGCGACCCCGCCGATCCGCGGCTCGCCGACTACGTCTCGCTGACCGATTCCGCCCTGCGTCTCAGTATGGAGTCGCGGGACGGAGTTTTCGTCGCGGAAGGGGAAAAGGTCATCCGCCGGGCCATCGCCGCGGGCTTCGCAGCCCGGTCCCTGCTCGTCACGGCCGGGCGGCTGGCCCGGCTGGGCAGCCTGGCTCAGGAGTGTGGCGGCCCGGTCTACGTGGTGCCCGACGAGGTCGCGCGCCAGCTCACCGGCTACCAGGTGCACCGGGGCGCGCTGGCCTCGATGGCCCGGCGCCAACTGCCTGCGGTGGACCGGGTGCTGGACGGCGCGCGGCGGGTGGTGGTCCTGGAGGACCTGGTTGACCACGGCAACGTCGGGGCGATCTTCCGCTGCGCGGCGGCGTTCGGCACCGACGCGGTGATCTTGTCGCCCCGCTGCGCCGACCCGCTCTACCGGCGGGCGGTGAAGGTGTCCATGGGGGCGGTCTTCGCCATCCCGTACGCCCGGATGACCGACTGGTACGGCGGCCTGGCGCAGGTGCGCGCGGCTGGCTTCCGGCTGCTCGCCCTGACCCCGGACCAGTCCGCCACACCGATCAGTGCCGCGCTCGGGCCCGGGAGCCACCCGGACGGCCGGGTGGGGCTGCTGCTCGGCACCGAGGGTGACGGGCTGTCCTCCCGCTGGCGGCACGAGGCTGACGAGTGCGTGTGCATCCCGATGGCCCCGCACGCCATGGCGGCCGGTGTGGACTCCCTCAACGTGGTCGCGGCCGCCGCCATCGCCTGCCACGCCCTCACGGCCCCCAGCCCTGGACAACGCGGATGAGAACCCGGGCAGCAACTGGTCTTAGTAGCCAGCCGCCTTCATGGTCTGGAAGAACTGGAGCGTGGTAGGCACATCGCCGGCGGCGGCGACGTAGTAGCCGTCGGGCCTGATGGACTTGGCGGCGCTGGCCATCTGGGCGGCGGTGCCGAAGTCGGTCGCGACCTCGGAGTAGGCCTTGACGTTCGGGTTCGCGGTCCGCGCCTGGCTAGCGGTGGTGTTGAACATCCACGCGTACTGGCCCCCGGAGGTGGTGTTCGACTCGTTCTGCAGGTCGAAGACGTTACCAGCGGCCGCAGCCGCGCCGGCGAGGTTGACGCGGACGAACCACTGGTCGCCCGACTCGCCCTGGTGGATCGGGAGCACCGAGCCGGTGGCCCAGGCCAGGTCCAGGGCCGGGGCCTGGATGACCTTAAGGCCGTGGGCGTGGGCGAGGTGGCCGAACAGGGTCATGTACTTGACGGGGTTCTTCTGCTCGCTGGCCGGGGTCTTGGTCCACTTCTCCGGGTCATACATGACCCACTTGTAGGGGTAGTGGATGCTGCCGTTCTGGATGTCGGAGCTGAACTGGGAGTACGCGGTATACGTGAGCACGGGTGTGGTGGCGTACCCGGCCTGGACCGGGGTCTTCACCAGGCTGGCCCCGTTGCCGTAGGGCTGTTTTCCTTAATGCCTGTGTCGGAAATGCGCGGCCTGCCCCCCAGAGGAATGCAGCCTGTCATGGCTGAGGCTTTGTCCCTAGTCCGTTTGCCGCCCGGTCCCGGCCGCCCGGCCAGACGGCCCGGGCTGTTCGGCCAGCCCAGATCCCCCGGCGTCCCGGGACCATGTGCTCGGGTCAAAGGGCAGGTCAGGGGCGGATGCAGAGGACGAATCCGGTGTACGTCCTATGGCGACAGCGTCCGGGGCCCTGCTCACCCCCGGCGAGGTGAATTCCGGATTCCCCTGCCTTTAAGAGTGGCGGCCCCGCCAATCCCTAGAGCCCCATCCTCGATGACGGTAGGCGAAAGGCCGGGTCCACCCGATCGGACCAGACCGGCATCCGCGCTGGGCTGCGGCGGCCAGGGCGGCCCTGACGGCGTCAGCGGCTGGGGCGGCAGCGGGGAGGCAGCGGGTACGCGGCGCGCAGGCGGCGTTCGGCGGCCGGGCCGGCCCCGGCCCGGTCCAGGCCGAGCAGGGCGGCGCCCGCGATGGGCGGCACGTCAACCACGCTGACCGTCGCGCCCGGCGCCTGGCCGGCCAGCCGCCCGGTGATCCAGCCGAGGAGTTGCGGGTCCCGGGCGGTGAGCACCCCGCCGCCCAGCACGACCGGGACCGTCTGGCCGGCCAGGCCGAGCCGCCGGATCACCGTGCCCGCCATCGTGACGATCTCGTCGGCCAGCCGGCTGACCAGGTCGCGTGCCACCTGATCGCCCTGGACGGCGGCGGCCAGCAGCGGCGCGGCCAGGCCCTGCAGGTCGTCCCCGGAGATCTTGCCGAGGTGGATCGCCACCGCGACGTCGCGCACCTCGGGCACGCCGAAATGGCCGGCCACCACCTGGCGCAGGGCAGTCTGCGGTCCCCGGCCGTCCTCGGCGCGGATCGCCCACCACAGCGCGGCCCGGCCGAGACCGTAGGCGCCGCCCCAGTCGCCGGTGATGCCGCCCAGCGCGAGGAACCCGGTGGACCGGCCGTCCGGCGCGACGCCCACGCAGTTGATCCCGGCACCGCAGGTCACCGCCACGCCCCAGGGCTGGCCGCGGGGCGTGTCCAGGCCGGCCCGGAGCACCGCGAACGTGTCGTTGGCGACCTCGGTGGTCGTGCTCCATCCGGCCGCCGCGATCATGGCGGCGAGCTGTTCCTCCTCCTCGGGCAGGTCGGCGTTGGCCATGCAGGCCACGGTGTGGGCCGCCACCGGCCACCCGCCCGGCAGCCCCGCGTTGACGGCGGCCGCGCCGATCATCTTGCCGATCGCGGCCAGCACGGGCGCCGTGGGGAACGTGCGTACCCCGGGACCGCGGCCTCCGGCCAGCAGCGTCCCGTCCGCGGCCACCAGCGCGATATCGGTCTTGCTGTTTCCCCCGTCGATGGCCAGGACGGCGGGCGGTTCCACCGGGTCCGGGGGCGCCGTCATGCGCCGCCCGTCCAGGGCAGGAAGGCCCGGTTCTCCGCGATGAGGCGGTCGGCCAGCCCGTCGGCCAGGTCCAGCTGGCCGACCAGGGGATGGGCCAGCAGCGCCGCGCGCAGCCGGTCCCGGCCGCCCCGCAGCGCCGCGTCCACAGCCAGTTCCTCATACGCGGACACATGCGCGATCAGCCCGCGCATCAGCGGCGGCAGCGGCGCGGCCAGCACCGGGCGGGCGCCGTCCGCGCCGATCAGCGCGGGCACCTCGATCACCGCGTCGGCGGGCAGGAACGGGAACGTGCCCCCGTTCCGGACGTTGACCACCTGAGTGTCCCCGGTGTCGCCGAGCAGCGAGGCGAGCAGGGCCACCGCCGCCTCGGAGTAGAACGCGCCACCGCGCTCGGACAGCAGGCCCGGCTTGTGGTCGAGGGCCGGGTCGGCGTACATCTCCAGCAGTTCCCGCTCGATCGCCGCGACCTCCTCAGCCCGGGTCGGGCCGGTCCGCTCCTCCGCGACCACCGCGTCATGCGCGTAGAAGTAGCGCAGGTAATAGGAGGGCACCGCGCCCAGGTCGCGGCTGACCGAGGCAGGCAGGCCGGTGTGCGTGGCGATCTCCTCGCCGTGCGCCGCGATCAGCCCGGGCAGCTCGTCGGTGCCGTCCACGATGACCGACCGCTCCCAGGTCAGGTGGTTCAGGCCGACGTGCTCCAGCAGGACCTGGTCCGGCCCGGTGCCGAGCAGCCGGGCGAACAGCCGCTGGAACCCGATCGCCACGTTGCACAGGCCGACCGCGCGGTGGCCGGCGTCCAGCAGGGCGCGGGTCACGATACCGACCGGGTTGGTGAAGTCGATGATCCAGGCGTCCGGGTCGGCCCGCTGCCGGGCCCGTTCCGCGATGTCCAGCACGATCGGCACCGTGCGCAGCGCCTTGGCCAGCCCGCCCGCGCCGGTGGTCTCCTGCCCCACGCAGCCGCACTCCAGCGGCCAGGTCTCGTCCCGCTGCCGGGCAGCCTGGCCGCCGACCCGCAGCTGGAGCAGGACCGCGCCCGCCCCGTCGAGCCCCTCATCCAGGCTCGTCGTCCAGCTGACCCGGGCCGGGTGCCCGTAGGCACGCATGATCCGGGCCGACACCGGCCCGACCGCGGCCAGCCTGCTCTCGTCGGGGTTGACCAGGACCAGCTCGGTGACCTTGAGCGGGCCCGTGAGCCGGGCCACCCCGTTGACCAGTTCCGGCGTGTAGGTCGATCCGCCGCCCACCACTGCGATCTTCATCAGCAGCGCTCCCTCATCAGAAGGCCTTCACTTCCGCGCCGGCCTGGGCCACGAAGCACGCCGCCGCGTGCCGCGGGCCCAGCTCGGCCAGGGCCGGGGTGGCCTCGTGGCACTGGGCGATGGCCAGCGGGCAGCGCCAGCGGAACCGGCAGCCGGGGACCGGGTCGATGACCCGGGGCGGCTCGCCGCGGTCGGTCTCCGCGGTGACGTCCAGCGGGGCCCGCGGGTCAGGCACCGCGGACAGCAGCAGCTGGGTGTACGGGTGCTTCGGCGCCGCCAGCACCTCCTCGACCGGGCCGGACTCCGCGATCTGTCCCGCGTACATCACGATGAGCCGGTCCGCGATGTAGCGCGCACTGGCGATGTCGTGGGTGATGTAGAGGATCGAGACCCCTTCCTCGTCGCGCAGCCGGGCCATCAGGTTCAGCAGCCCGATCCGGATGGACACGTCCAGCATGGACACCGGCTCATCGGCCAGGATGAGTTTCGGCCGCAGCGCCAGGGCCTGCGCGAAGCCGACCCGCTGGCGCTGGCCGCCGCTCAGCTCATGCGGGAAGCGCTGCAGCACCTCACTCGCCGGGGTCAGCCCCACCACCTCGAAGACCCGTTCCGCCTCGGCGTGCCGCTGCGCCGCCGACAGTTCCGGCCGGTGCAGCTTGAGGCCGCGGCGCACGCCGTGCGAGATCCGCAGCACCGGGTTGATGGAGCTGAACGGGTCCTGGAAGACCATCGGGACCAGCCCCGTGTAGCGCAGGGTGTCGGCGCGCGAGCGCAGCCGCGACACCGGCTGGCCCTGGAAGTAGATCTCGCCGCTGGTCGGCTTGTACAGCTTGGCCAGCAGCCGGGCGATGGTGCTCTTGCCGCTGCCGCTCTCCCCGGCGAGCGCGACGATCTCCCGTTCCCCGATATCCAGGCTGACGTCATCGACCGCGTGCAGGGTCCGGCGGGACAGCGCGTTCCCGATCTTGAAGTGCTTGGTGAGTCCTTCCGTGCGCAGCAGCGGCCCAGTGTCGGCCTGGCCCGGGCTGCTCTGGGCCGCGGCGTCACTCATCGCTGCCGCCTTCCTCGGTGGCCACGCTCCCCGCGGCGCCGCCGGGGGCCACGCTGCTCACGCTGTCGCCTGGGGAGCCGGGCGCGAGGTTTTCGTTGCGGAGATTTTGGGTTGGTCCTTGGGTTGGACTGTGCAGCAGGCAGCGGACCTGCACCTGGCCGACCTGGTAGAGCCCGGGCGGCGTCGCCCGGCATTCGTCCATGACCTTCGGGCAGCGCGGTGCGAACCGGCATCCCGCCGGGGGCCGGGCCAGGTCCGGCGGGCTGCCCGGGATGCCGGTGAGCGGCAGCCGGGGCCCGCGGATCGAGGGGAACGCCTCCATCAGCCCGATGCTGTACGGGTGCAGCGGGGTGTCGAAGACCTGCTGGGTCGGGCCGTACTCGGCCACCTGCCCCGCGTACATCACCATCAGCCGGTCGGAGAAGTGGCGGACCAGGGACATGTCGTGGGTGACGAAGATGATCGCGAATCCGAGCCGCTGCTGCAGGTCCTTGATCTGCACCATCAGCGATCGCTGCGCCACCACGTCCAGAGCCGAGGTCGGCTCGTCCATGATCACCAGGTCCGGCGTGAACAGCATGGCCATCGCGATCATGGACCGCTGCCGCATCCCGCCGGAGAGCTGGTGCGGGTAACTCTTGAGGTGCACCGGGTCGATCCCGACCATGCGGAGCACCTCGGCGGACCGCCCGGCGATCTCGGCCTTGGAGGTCACGCCGTGGGCCCGCATCGCGTCCCTGAACTGCGCGCCGATCGACATGACCGGGTTCAGCGCGTTCATTGCGCTCTGCATGACCACGGACAGGTCCTTCCAGCGCACGGCGGCGAGCTGGGTGTCGGTCAGCCCGACCAGGCTGCGGCCCTGGAAGGTCACGCTGCCGCTGGTGATCTCGGCCGGCGGGGCCAGCAGCTGGGCGATCGCGAAGAGCATGGTGGATTTGCCGCAGCCGGACTCCCCGACCACGCCGATGAACTCACCGGGGGCCAGGTCGAAGGTCACGTCCTCGACCGCGCGGACCGCGCCGCGCTCCATGGCGTACTCTACGGTCAGGCCGCTGACCTGCAGAATCGGGCCGTGGCGGATCTGGTCAGGCACGGGTCACCCGCTTCCTTCGCACCGGCCGCAGCGCGGGGTTGCCGATCTCGTCGAAGGCGTAGTTGAGCAGGGCGAACGCGGCCCCGAGTGCGGCAATGCAGGCGCCGGGGGCGATGGCCCACATGGGCTGACCGGTCTGCAGCGCGGCCTCGTTCTGCGCCCAGTAGAGCATCGTCCCCCAGCTCTGCGTGTTCGGGTTGCCCAGGCCGATGAACTGCAGGCTGGATGCGAACAGCACCGCGTACAGCGCGTTGGTCAGGAAGGCGGCCACGATCAGCGAGGTCATCGTGGGGATGATCTCCACCACGACGATGTAGAGCCGCCGCTCGCCGCGGACCCGCGCCGCCTCCAGGTAGTCCCGCTTGCGCAGGGAGAGTGCCTGCGACCGGAGCTGGCGGGCGGTATAAGACCAGCTGGTGACCGTGATGACCAGGATGAGCACCAGCGTGCCGCCGCCGTGCGCGTAGCCGGCGATGATGATCAGCAGCGGGAACAGCGGGATGACCAGCAGCACGTCGGTGAGCAGGCTGAGCGAGCCGTCCCACAGCCCGCCCAGGAAGGCGGCGGCCACGCCGATCAGCACGGCGATCCCGGTCGCCGCCAGCCCGACCACGAACGCGATGATCATCACGTCCCGGGTGCCCCAGACCAGCTGCGCCCACATGTCCTGGCCCTGCGCCGTGGTGCCGAGCAGGTGGGCGGTGGAGATCCCGAGTTTCGGCTGGTAGGCGTCGGCCGCCGGGTCGTCCTTGGCGATCAGCCCGGGGAACAGCGCGGCGAACAGGAAGATGGCCAGCAGGATGGTGCCGGCCGTCGCCTTGCGGTTGGACCGGATGGCCCGGCCCATCCGGGCCAGCGCGTGCCGGGCCGGCTGCTGCCCGGACGGCCCGGCCCCGGCGCTGGTGGGCTCGGCGCCGGGCAGCGGGCCGGCGGCGTCCGGGGCGGTGGGGACGCCGGAGATTGGCAGGGACATGGCTAGCCCCCCGTCCTGGTGCGCGGGTCGAGCAGTGCGGTGGCGATGTCGGCGAGCAGGATGGCCACCAGAACCGCGACCGTGATGAGCAGGAAGAGCGCCTGTTCGAGCGGGTAGTCCTCGCCCTGCACCGCCTGCAGCAGCATGTAACCGACCCCAGGGTAGTTGAACACGTACTCGATCAGGATCGCGCCGCCGACCACGAAGCCGAGGGACATGGCGAAGCCAGTCAGGTTGGGCAGGATCGCGTTGCGCGCCGCGTAGTCGAGCATGATCCGCCGGCCCGGCAGGCCCTTGGCCCGGGCCATCCGCACGTAGTCCTCGGCCAGCGTGGTGATCATCGTGTTCCGCATGGTCAGGATCCAGGTGCCGATGGTGGTGATCAGCAGGGCGATCGCGGGCAGCGCGGCGTGCGACAGCACGTCCTGGAAGTACGTGAGGTTGAGGCCCGGGCTGTCGGTGGACACGTAGTAGCCGCCCTCGGTGGGCAGCCAGCCCAGGGTGATCCCGAAGATCAGCACGAGCACCATGCCCATCCAGAAGTACGGGATTGCGGAGGTGATCACGAACACCGGCGGGAGCACGCTGTCCACCCGGGTGCCGCGCCGCCAGGCGGAGATGATGCCCAGCCCGGTGCCGAGCACGAAGGCCAGCACCGTGACGAGGCCGACCAGGCCGACCGTCCACCAGATCGCGCTGCCGATCACCGAGGTCACCGACTCTGGGTAGAAGTCGAGCGACGGCCCGAAGTTGAGGGTGAATACATGGTGCAGGTAGGCGACGTACTGCGACCACAGGCTCTGCTGGGTATTGACCCCGAACAGCACTTCCAGCGCGTGCAGCGTGCCGGGGCCGATCTGCCCGTGGAACTTGGCCAGCATGGCGAGTGCCGGGTTGCCCGGCATCAGCCGGGGGAGCAGGAAGTTGAGAGTCAGCGCCGCCCACAAGGTGACCACGAAGAAGCCCAGACGGCGCGCGGCGAATCTCAAGCTGGTCTCCTAGTGATCATGATTCCTTCTTCACCGGGGCCGGCGGTCCGGCGGCGGTGCGTGCCCGGGGCCAGCCCCGGGCACGCACCTGGTCACCTGGCCCGAGTCATCCTGGCCGGGTCACTTCGACCTGAGGTGCAGCAGCACCTGCCCCTGGTCCGGGTACGCGTACGCGGCCGGCTGGGCATAGGGGTTGCTGGGGGTGGGCCATCCAGCGATGTTCGAGTCATTCCACTGGTACCAGTCCACCGCCTGCACCACGGGGATGATAGGCAGCTGGCCGAGCATGACCCCCTGTATCTGGTTGATGATCGAATGCTGCTGCGACTCCGACGTGGAGGACGCGAACTGGGTGAACAGCTTGTCCACGGCCGGGTTGATGTAGCGCTCGTAGTTGGTCGCCGCCGTCTTGCCGATCGGCGCGGTGCCCGCCGAGTCCAGCCAGTTCCGCAGCTCGTAGTACGGGCTCGGGCCGAACGTCTGCTGGTCGTAGTAGGCCAGCTGGAACTTGCCGGAGTACAGCGCTGCGGTGAAGTCGGTGTTGGTCAGGTTGGATGGCGTCACCTGGATGCCGACCGCCTTGAGGTTCTGGGACACCACCTGCATGGAGGCCACCCAGTCGGAGTAGTCCCCGATGTTGATGCAAGTGAAGGACAGCTTCTGACCCTTCGAGTTGACCATGATGCCGTCCGATCCCATGTGGAAGCCGGCCGAGGTCAGGAGCTGCTTGGCCTTCGTGGGGTTGTAGCCGTAGTTGTACTTGCTGGCCTGCGAGTGGTCGAGCCAGCTGGAGAACGTCGGGGTGACGATGCCCGACTGGTTCGCGGGCGGCTCATATCCGGACTCGCCAATCGAGGAGACCTTCTCCCGGTCGATCGCGTACGAGATGGCCTGACGCACCTTGACGTTCTTGAGCAGGGGGTTTGTCAGGTTTGGCACCACCGAGACGTTGACCGTCGGCGGGAACCAGTAGTGGTGGTTCGGGCTCTTGGCCGTGTAGAACGACTTGATCGACGGGATGTACTGCGAGCCCCACTGAGCCTGACCACTGGCGAGCTGGTCGTTGGCAGTGTTGTTGCTGGTGAACGCCGGGTACTGCACCTTCTTGATGTTCGGCAGACCGGACTGCCAGTAGTTCGGGTTGGCCGTGTAGGTGATGTTCTGCTTGGTGCACGGGTTCACCTTGTACGGCCCAGTGCCCACCGGGTTGGGGTCCGCGAAGGACACCGGGTTCTTGATCTTCGACCAGACGGCCTCCGGCACGATGGGCGTCTGGCCGGCGATGTAGTAGAAGGCCGGCACGGCCGGCTGCTTGAACGTCATGACTACCTGGTTCGAGCCGGACTGGGTCACGCTGGACAGCACCGACCAGTCCCCGGTCAGGTCCAGCGACGGGTTCTTCTTGAGCAGGTTAAAGGTGTACACGACGTCCTTGGCCGTCATGGGCGAGCCGTCGTTGAACTTGACGCCGCCCCGGATGGTGAACGTCAGCGTCTTGTTGCCGTTTCCCCACTTCCATGAGCTGGCCAGCATGGGAGTGGTGTGCCCGTTCTGCAGCGGATTCTGGTAGACCAGCGTCTCGTAGACGAAGCCCACCGACAGCAGCGTGTCCGACCCGTTGAACGGGCTGAAGCCGCAGGTCCACAGCGCGCCGTTCTCGTTGGAGATGGTGACCGTACCCGTGGCCTGCGCGTTGTTGTTACTGCTGCCGCCGCCACCTTTGCCGGCGCTGCACGAGGCCGCGAGCAGGCAGGCTGCGGCCACGGCCCCGATCGCTGTAAGGCGTCTCATGACTCAAGCCTTTCACTGAGTGTGTGTCGTGGATGGGTTACCGGGGCGCCGTCGATGACGCCGTCTGCCCGGGCGGTGTCCGTCCGGGCGGTATCTTCTTCATTGGTGAAGGTGACGTCCGCCCCGGCCGCGTCCGCGGCCAGGGCCACCGCGCCGATCAGCGGCGCGTCTGCAGGGAAGCGGGCGGGCAGGAGTTCGGGCGGGAACGGGGTGCCCGCCTTGAGTGCTTCCTCCAGGCCCGGCCGCAGCCGCTCCCAGGACTGGACCAGGCCGCCGCCCACCGCGATCCGGGCCGGGTTCACGAAGATGGCCAGGTTGACCACGTGAAAGGCCAGTTCGGTGACGAACTCGCTGACGAGCCGATCCAGCCCGGGTTCGGCGGCGGCCGCACCGAAGACGTCGGCGGCCGCCATCGGCGCGGGAGCCCGGCGGCCGAGGGCCTGGCCGCTGATCATGTCTTCCAGCGGGACCCGGGCCCCGAGCGGGAGGCCCACGTCTGCCACGGCCCGGAGGTTGTAGCCGATCTCGCCGGCGGCGCCGTCCGCGCCGGCGACGACCTGGCCGCCGATGACCAGGGCCGTGGACAGCCCCGTGCCCAGGTTCAGGTACATGGCCGGGTCGCAGCCCGCCAGCGCGCCCCAGCGCACCTCGGCCTGGGCCGCCGCCTTGGCGTCGGTGGCCATCGCGATCGCCGCGCCCGGGAAGGCCGCCCGCAGCTCCCGGCCGAGCGGGAGGTCACCCCAGCCGGGAATGGCGGGAGCCAGGTCCACCCGGTCCTCGAACGGGATCCCGAAGGTCGAGACCCCTACGGCGGCCAGGGTGGCGCCCGGGGCCGCGCTGCCCAGCAGGTCCCGGGCGGCCTGCACGCCCCGGCCGAAACTGGCCCGGGCGCCGAGTTCGCCGCCGCTGCCCACCATGGCCGAGCCGAGCCTGGTCCCGTCCAGACTGCAGACCGCGACGGCGATCTTGGTGCCGCCGAAGTCGAGCCCGAGAATGACGCGGGACCGGAGCATGGCGCCTGCCTGGGATAACTCAGCCGATACGACGTCTTGCGGAAGATTGTTAGGACAGTATCCTAACTATCTGAAGGGCCACAAGCCCGATCCGCGAAGTTCGTCCGGCCAGCTTCTGGGGCCGCCGGCGGTGCTTCCTGCGCTGGTGCGGGAGGATGACACGGGAGGTGGCAGTGATAGTCACGACGGCCAGCGGGCGGGACGGCGCGACCCCCGGCCTGGCCGGTCTGGCCAGCTCGCGGTCCGCGGCACGTCCCCCGCTCATCCGGGCCATGAACGAGCAGCTGCTGCTCGGCCACATCCGGGACCTGGGGCCCATCTCCCGCGCGGACCTGGCCCGGCTGTCCGGGCTGTCCAAGCCGACCGTTTCCCTGGCCCTGGCCGCGGTCGAGCGGGCCGGTCTGGTCCGCACGGCCGGGCAGCGGACCGGGGTGCCCGGGCGGTCCGCCCGCCTCTACGAGGTCCGCCCCGAGGCCGGTTACGTGCTGGGCCTCGACATCGGCCACAAATACATCCGGGGTGCCCTCGCCGACCTGGCCGGCGGCATCGTGGCTTCGTCGGCGATCCCCTCGCGGGCCTCGAGCGTGAGCGGCCGGGTCGGCGAGCTCATCCGGCTGGCCGACGAACTGTGCGGGCACGCGGGGGTCTCGCGGCAGGCCGTCACCCAGACCGTCATCGGCAGCCCGGGCGTGTACGACCCGCGGCGCAACTCCATGGCCCTGACCGGCGGGCTGCCCGGCTGGGACCGCCCCGCGGTCCTGGCCGACCTGCGCACGGCGTTCGGCCAGTCACTGGTGGTCGAGAACGACGTAGACGCCGCGGCCCTGGCCGAGCGGACTCACGGCCACGGCCGTGACGCCGACAGCTTCGCGTTCGTCTCGGTCGGCAGCGGGATCGGCATGGGCCTCGTGGTTGGCGGCCGGCTGCACCGGGGCATGCACGGCGTGGCCGGCGAGATCGCCTACCTGCCCATCTCCGGCGGCCAGGGCGCCGACCCCGGTGACGCCCGGCGCCGGGGGGCGCTCGAGGCGGCGGCCTCCGCCCCGGCCGTGGTCCGCGCCGCCCGCCGTGCGGGCATGCGGGGCCAGGTCTCCGCCCGCCGGGTGTTCGAGGCGGCGGCGGCCGGGGACGAGCGGGCCGCCGCCGTCGTGGCCGGCGAGGCCGAGCTGGTGGCCCGGGTGCTGTGCTGCGTGGTGACGATCGTCGACCCGGCCCTCATCGTGCTCGGCGGCGGGGTGGGACAGGCCCCCGGCTTCGCCGCCGCGGTCACCCGCGAACTCGAGCGGATCGCCCCGGTCATGCCGGAGGTACGCGTCAGCGCGCTGGGCAGTGACGTCGTGGTGCACGGGTGCCTGGCGGCCGGGGCGGAGCTGGCCTGGAAGCAGCTCACCGCGACGCTGCCTGCCGCCCTGGGCCCGGACGGCGCCGGGCCCGCGCTCGCCTAGCGGGCCAAGTGGGCCTAGTGGGCCTAGCGGGCCTTCGAGGCGGCGAAGTAGGTGCTGGAGTCCCGGCGCCACAGCATGATGATCGCGCCGAGGCCGACCAGCCAGACGAGCAGCAGCAGCACGATCCCGATGGCCGCGTGCGGCCGGGCCAGGCTGCTGACCAGGATCAGCGTGTTCAGGCCGAAGAGCACGGAGGACACGATCCGGGCCCAGGACTTCCCGGCCTTGTTCACCGCGGCCATCCACAGCCACAGCCCGATCGTGATGACCTGGATGACCACCTCGTAGACCACCAGGGCCACGGCGGCCTTGTGCACGCGGCTGGCCGAGTAGGCCGGGAAGTCGGCGTGGATAGCGCTCCTGGTGCTGCCGATGGTCACCAGCGCCACGATGATGACGAACGCGCTGACGGCCGCACCCGCGTACATGAGCCAGACGGCGCTGCGGATCGAGGACGGCCGCTCCGGCGCCTGGGCCGCCGGCTCCGCCCCGCCGGTGGGGTACGACTGGTACATGACTGCTCCTGGATGAGTTCCCGGTGGGCGCGCCGAACGGCTAACCACGGGTCACCAGGCAGGCCGGCAGCGCACCGAGCTTAGCGGCGCGGGCCAGGCATGCCTAGGCTGCGATCAGCGTTGCAGCCGGGTCAGGCGTCGGGGTGCAGCAGCGCCCAGACCACCTTGCCGCCGCCGTCGAGCAGGTGCCAGCCCCACCGGACGCAGCACGACTCCACCACGTTCAGCCCGCGGCCGTTTTCTGAGCAGGGCTCGGGGTCGCGCAGCACGGGGATGCCGCTGCCCGGGTCGGTGACCATGCACATGACGTACGGGGCCTGGCCGAGCAGCCGCAGCCGGATAGGGCAGTCGCTGGTGACCGGCGGGCCGGCGGCCACCCCGTGCCGCAGCGCGTTCGTCACCAGTTCGGAGATCACGAGGCCGGCCACGTCGGCCAGGTCCACCAGGCCCCAGTCGCGCAGGACGGAGCGGGTGAAGTCGCGCGCGGTCTTGACGGCCTCCGGTACCGGGCGCAGCCCGCAGGCCGCGGAGGGCTGGGTGGCGGCGAGTTCATCGAGCATGGGAACTGGCGGGCGCAGCGGACTCGTGTAGCGCATTCGGGATGGCTCCCCCGCGGAGAGGAGCCACTCATGGCCCACGTGGCCCACGCTGATGACCTCCGTCTTGACTGGCGAGGCCGCCCGGTGTGCGGTCATCGGGTTCCCGTCTGTCTCCTGGCACTAGTCGTGCGTGTGGCGCGCAAGCGCTATCATCGCGTATGGACCTTGCAAGCGCAAGGGCGGATGCACGTGCAGATGAATGTGCGGAACGCACGTGCGGGGCCGTAAGGAGGCCTCAACGGGAGGAGCTGCTGACGGATTCCTGAGACGAAATCCAGGGGGATGGCGTGATCTCAGTTCAGCCGGGAAGCGGTCCAACGGTGCTTCGCATCCTTCTCGGTTCTCAGCTGCGGGGGCTGCGCGAGGCAAAGGGGATCACACGCGAGGAGGCCGGGTACGCGATCCGCGCATCTGGCTCCAAGATCAGCCGCATGGAGCTCGGACGAGTCGGCTTCAAAGAGCGCGACGTTGTCGATTTGCTGGAGATGTATGGCGTCAGCGATGAGACAGAGCGAGTCACCCTTGTGGCACTCGCCAGAGAGGCGAATACGCCTGGCTGGTGGCATAAATACGGGGATGTTCTGCCGGACTGGTTCCAGGTGTACGTGGGCCTGGAGGAAGCCGCGGCACTCATCAGGCTCTATGAGGTGCAGTTCGTTCCGGGCCTGCTTCAGACGGCGGACTACGCACGGGCGGTCGTGTCCCTTGGCCAGCCCGGCGCTTCCGCCGAAGAAGTCGAGCGCAGGGTAAGCCTGCGCATCGCACGGCAGGAACTGCTCCGCAAACCAGGGGCTCCACGGTTGTGGGCCGTAGTGGATGAAGCGGCGCTTCGGCGGCCGATTGGTGGCGGGGAGGTGATGCGGGCGCAGCTCGAGCGGCTGATCGAGGTGACCAGAGGACCCAACATCACACTCCAGGTAGTGCCATTCAGCTCCGGTGGCCACGCGGCTGAAGGCGGTGCGTTCACGATCCTCCGGTTCCCGGAGGTTGACCTTCCTGACGTGGTTTACGTGGAGCAGTTGACGAGTTCTCTCTACCTGGATAAGCGCGACGACGTGGAACGGTACACCGAGGTGATGGAGCGCCTCAGTGTCGAGAGCGAGTCGCCTGAACACACCACAGAAATCCTGAGCGGAATGCTTAAGGAAGTCGATAGATGAACACATACAACGGAATGCCTGCTACCGACTTGATTGATGCTCGCTGGCGTAAGAGCAGCATCAGCAACTCACAGGGAACCTGCGTCGAGCTGGCCTGCCTCACCGGAGGCGAGTTTGCCGTGCGGAACTCACGCAACCCTGAAGGCCCCGCCCTCATCTACACCCGGGCTGAGATCGCCGCTCTCATCGAAGGCGTGAAGCGGGGCGAATTCGACGATTTGCTGGTCTAGGATCAGGCCGTTTTTCCGCGGGTAACGCCGGGCTGAGGTGCGAGTCCCGGCGCCGCGGCAGTGGCCGTCGGCCGCCGTGTTCCTGCGCGACACGGCGGCCGGCACATATCTGTACGGCAGCTAGAGTCCTCACGTGGCTCAGGTGCAGGAAGAGCTCAGTCCGGTCGGCCTGACCAGGCGGCTGCTGGTCTGGGAGATCGTCATCGTCTTCGCGCTCTCACTGGGCGGCAGCGCGGTGTTCGCGATGATCGATCTGATCGCGTCGCTCACGGCCAGCAAGGCCCTGGGCAAGCAGCAGGCCCTGATCGTCGGGTCACTCGCACCGGGCCGCCCGTTGCTGGACCTCAGCCTGCAGCTGGCCAACCTGCTGATCGGGCTGGCTCCCGTCGCGCTCGTGTGCTACCTGCTGGTCCGGGAAGGCACGACCCCGTCGGCCGCGATAGGCCTCGACGCGCACGAGCCCGGGCCCGACCTGGCCAAAGGCGCCATCCTGGCCGCGCTCATCGGAGGCTCTGGCCTGGCTCTCTACCTGGCGGCGTACAAGCTCGGGCTGGCGCTGAACGTGGTCCCCGAGGACCTGCCCGATATCTGGTGGCGCATCCCCCTGCTGGTCATGCAGGCCGCCCGGGACGGGATCCTCGAGGAGATCCTGGTCATCGGCTACCTGCTCCGACGCCTGGACCAGCTGGGCATGTCACCCGCCCGGGCGATCGCGCTGAGCGCCGTGGTGCGCGGCTCCTACCACCTCTACCAGGGCTTCGGCGGTTTCATCGGCAACGCCGTGATGGGAGTGATCTTCGCCTTGCTCTACCGCCGGTGGAGACGGGTCACCCCGCTGATCATCGCGCACGCCCTCATCGACACCGGCGCCTTCGTCGGCTACGCGGTCCTGCACGGCCACGTCTCCTGGCTCCCTTAGCCGCCGCGCTCGCTGATCACGCCGCGGGAACCCCCTCGGCCACACAAGTAACACCAGCCACGCAGGCCGCAGGAGCGCCTCGACGGCGGGCTGTCCGAGCCAGTTCGTGGACGCTTTGGGTCGCGGGGGCAGCCATTTCCGTCCACGATCGGGTGAGGTTCGGGGCGGCCCGCCGGTGGGGGGTGGTGCTGGCAGGACGCCAGCCCCTCGGCGCGATCGTGGACGCTTTGGGTCGCGGGGGCGGCGTTGTCCACATATGCCGTCGGGATCCTTCGCTCCGCAGGCCGGGGGGTCAGCGGGCCAGGCTGGGGATGACCAGGGCGCCGGGCAGGTGGGCGACTGCCGCGCCGGGCAGCACCAGCTTGGAGCGGCGCAGGCCGCTGCCGATCACCACGGCGGGGGCTGCGGCGACCCGGGCGTTGACCAGGACGGGCCAGTCTGCGGGCAGGCCGATGGGGGTGATCCCGCCGTACTCCATCCCGGTCTCCGCCACCGCCACGTCCATCGGCGCGAACGACGCCTTGCGCACGTCCAGCTGGCGCCGGGCGGTCCCGTTGACGTCGGCCCGGGTGGTGGCCAGCACGACGCAGGCCGCGAAGCGGGTCTCGCCGCCGCGCCGGCCGCTGATCACCACGCAGTTGGCCGACTCCGTCAGTTCCACGCCGTAGCGCTCACAGAACGCCGCGGTGTCGGCCAGTGCGGGATCGATCTGCGCGACGCCCGCTGAGTCGCCCGCCAGCGTGCCCTCCAGTGCCGCCAGCGCGCTGGCCACAGCCGGGGCCAGCAGGTCCGGCCGGCCGCGGGCCGGGACCACCTCAAGATCACCCATGGTCATCTGCACCCGGCTATCCTGCCACCATGTCTGAGCCCGCCGCCGCGCCCGGGGCTGCCGCGGCGGGCAGGGCCGGGCCCGGGAAGGCCGGACCCGGCAAGGCCGGGCCCGGCAAGGCCGGACCCAGCAAGGCCGGACCCGGCAAGGCCGGACCCAGCAAGGTCGGGCCCGGCAAGCCTGGGCCCGGAGCCAGCCCGGCCGGCTCGGGGGCGGCCGCCGGGACAGCTTCCTCCGTCGCGGAGACGACCCGGTACCTGGATCGGATCTCCGAGCTCAATCCCGCCCTCGGCGCGGTCATCACGGTCAGCCCGGATGCCCTGGATGAGGCCGCGGCCCGTGATCAGCAACAGTCGCCCGCCGGCCCCTGCACGGCGTTCCCGTCCTGATCAAAGACAACATCGACGTCCGCGGCCTGCCCGCCACCGCCGGCTCACCCGCGCTGAGCGACACCGGCGACCGCGGTGACGCCTTCCTGGTCGCGCGGCTGCGTGAGGCGGGCGCGGTGATCCTCGGCAAGGCGAACCTGTCCGAGTGGGCCAACTTCCGCTCCTACCGGTCCACCAGCGGCTGGAGCACGCTCGGCGGCCAGGCCGCCAACCCGCACGCCCTGGACCGCAACCCGTCGGGGTCGAGCTCCGGCTCCGGCGTGGCCGTGGCGGCCGGGCTGGCCCCGCTGGCGGTGGGCACCGAGACCGACGGGTCGATCGTGTGCCCGGCCAGTGCGTGCGGCGTGGTCGGCATCAAGCCCACGCTGGGCCTGGTCAGCCGGCGCGGGATCGTGCCGGTCTCGGCGGCCCAGGACACCGCGGGGCCGATGGCCCGGACCGTGGCCGAGGCGGCGGCGCTGCTCGGCGTGCTGGCCGGCCCGGACCCAGGGGACCCGGCGACCGCGGCCGCCGAGGGCCGGCCCGCCGACTACACGGCCTTCCTCGACCCTGGCGCGCTGGCCGGGGCCCGCCTCGGCGTGTGGCGGGACGGCTGCCCCGAGGCGGGCGACGCGATCATGGCCGTCCTCGACCAGGCCCTGGTCGTGCTGCGGGACCTCGGCGCCACCGTGCTCGACCCCGTTGAACTCCCCGGCGCGGCGGAAATCGCCGGCCCCGAATGGTTGTCGTTGCTGCATGAATTCAAGTGCGATATCAACGCGTACCTGCGCGCACTGCCTGGCCATGCGCCGCGGTCGCTCGCCGGGCTCATCGAGTTCAATCTCCGCAACGGTCCGGCCGTCCTCCCTCACTTCGGCCAGGAGATCTTCGTGCGGGCCGAGGCCACCAGCGGGGATCCGGCTGACCCGGCCGCGCAGGCGACCCGGGCCGAGGCGACCGGCCGGGCCCGGGAGGCGCTGGACGGGCCGCTGGCCAGCCGCCGCCTCGACGCGATCGTCACGCTGACCGCGAACCCGGCGGGACTGACCGACTACGTGCTGGGCGACAACGGGGTGTTCCACACCTCGGGGCCGTCGGCGGTGGCCGGGTACCCGGCCATCTCGGTCCCGGCGGGCCAGGTCCGCGGGCTGCCGGTGGGGCTGTCGTTCCTCGGCCCGGCGTGGAGCGAGCCCGCACTGATCGGCCTGGCGTACGCGTTCGAGCAGGCGTCGCAGGCGCTGAGCTGGCCGTCCCTGCCGGGCACCCTGACGGCCGCGGTCGGGCGCAGCGATAGCCTGCGCTCATGGATTCCTGGCGTGGCGTAAGCGTTCCTGACTTGCCGGGGCACGGCCCCGAGCCCCTCGTTTTCGACACGGCGGCCGGCGAGCTGGCGGTCGCCGCGGCGGGTCCTGACGCGACGCTGTACGCGTGCGGGATCACCCCCTATGACGCCACCCATATCGGGCACGCCGCCACGTTCATGGCCTGGGACCTGCTGGTGCGGGCCTGGCGCGACGCCGGCCACCACGTGACCTACGTGCAGAACGTGACCGACGTGGACGACCCGCTGCTGGAACGGGCGGCCCGGGACGGCGACGACTGGCGTTCGCTGGCCGACCGCGAGATCGACCGCTACCGCGCGGACATGGCCGCGTTGCGGGTGCTGCCGCCCACCCGGCTGGTCGGCGCGGTTGAGGCCCTCGGGGTCATCGAACGGTTCGCGGGCCGCCTCGCCCAGCGCGGCGCCCTGTACGACCTGGAGGGGGACGAGTACTTCGCCCGGGCCAGCGACGAGGCGTTCGGATCGGTGTCGGGGCTGGACCGGGCGGAGATGCTGGAGCTGTCCGCGGAGCGCGGCGGCGATCCCGGACGGCCCGGCAAGAAGGACCCGCTGGACGCGCTGGTCTGGCTGACGGCCCGGCCGAACGAGCCGGCCTGGGCGTCCCGGTTCGGCCAGGGGCGGCCCGGCTGGCACGTGGAGTGCGCGGCGATCTCCACCGAGTATCTGGGCAGCAGGTTCGACGTCCAGGCGGGCGGCACCGACCTGATTTTCCCGCACCACGAGATGAGTGCCTCGCACGCGCGGGTGGCCCTCGACCCCGGTGCGTTCGCGCGGCACTACGTGCATGCCGGGATCGTCCGGCTGGACGGCGAGAAGATGTCCAAGTCGCTGGGCAACCTGGTGTTCGTGTCCCGGCTGCTGGGGGAGGGACGCGACCCCATGGCGGTCCGGCTGGCCATCCTGGCGCACCACTACCGGAGCGACTGGGACTGGACCGGCGCGGGGCTGGCCGCCGCAGCGGACCGGCTGGCCCGCTGGCGGGAGGCGGTGCGGGTGGCGCCCGCCGCGTCCCTCCCCGCCGCCGAGGCCGTGCTCGCCGGGGTCCGGGAGCGGCTCGCCGACGACCTGAACGCGCCCGGTGCCTTGGTGGTCGTGGACGCCTGGGCCGACGAGGTGCTCGGTGCCGGCGGGGGCGGTGCTGGCGGGGGCGGAGCTGGCGGGGGCGGTGCTGGCGGGGGCGCAGCCGGCGAGGCCGGTGGCGCGGGTGCCTCAGCAGCTTCCACGGCGGCGGAGCTGGTCCGGGACACGGTGGACGCCCTGCTCGGCGTCCTCCTCTAGGTTCGGCCTGCTAAGTACGGCCTGCTAGCCCGGTGGGGTACTGGCCACCCCGGCCTGGACATGATATCGAAGACCGATATCACTCCCTTCTGTCCGCGTACCGGAGGCACCGATGACTGACGTCCCCTCCGACCCTGATCTGCCGCCCCCGGATGAGCTCGGGCCGTTCATCGCGGCGGCGTCACCGGACGACGCCGAGACCATCGACGCCTCGCGGCTGCTCGTCCAGGCCGTCGGGCAGCTGCCCGAAGCCGACCGCGACCGGGTCTACGCCTGGCTGCTGCGCACCGGGCTGCGGCCGTCGGCCGCGGGGGCACCCGGCCCGCTGGCCCGGAGGCTCGGCTGGGCGGCCGGCGTGCAGACGCAGACGCAGACCCGGGAGTGGGGGGCCGCGGTCGTGTCCGAACTGGTCCGCGGCTCGTCCTCCCCGGCCCAGCAGATGGTGCCGGTCCGGTTCTCGGCGGACCAGCACGCGCGGTTGCGGACCTGGTGCGGGGCGCACGGCTTCTCGATGGCGACCGTGATCCGCGGCCTGGTGGACCGCTTCCTGGAGAGCCAGCAGCCCGAGCGGGGCTGAGGGGCTCAGGCGCGCGGGGTGATCTCCGCCCGGCGCAGCAGCTGCTGGCCCGGCTCCAGCTCGACGGCCAGGGTCAGCCCGGCGTGCTCCCCGTCGAGCTGCACGACGGTGCTCGTGTGCCCGTTGCCGCCGCAGAACGCCCCGGGCCGGCACAGTCCCGCCCAGGCGCTGGCCATCCGCAGCTGGCGGAGCAGCAAGGCGGTGTTGACCAGCCCGGATGCGGGCAGCTCCGCCGGCCACGGCTGCGGAGGGCCGGCCAGCGACGCGTTGAGCAGGTCGATGAGGGCCTGCGCCTGCCGCCACAGCGGCGAGCCCGCCGCGGGCGGCACGGTGAGGGTCAGCGACTGGACCCGCGGCGGGTTCTCGGGCGTGAGCAGGATCTCCACCTGCGTGTCGCCCCGCTTCCCGCGGAGCCACCAGCGGCAGTGCGCGGGGGAGTCGAACTCCGGCGGCCGCGGCGCCACCCGGCTCCGGGCACCGGGGCCGTGCGGGACCGGCGCCCCGAGCCGCTCCCACATCCGGGCGATCTTCTCGCGGCGCCGGGGCAGAGGGTCGTCCAGCGCGACGTTGTCTGCGAAGAGCTGCTCCGCCACCTCGTCGTCCCAGTGGCCCAGCAGCTGGTTGACCACCTGCTGGGCCCGCAACGTCTCCGGCCAGGGCCCGCCGGGTGCGGGCGCCGGCCCGGCCACCACCAGCCGGGCTCCCTCCCGGGCCGTCCCGCCCGCGAGGGCCGCGTCCCCGGCGGCGCCGCCCGCCGCTGCGCCGGCGGCGTCCCCGGCGGCTGCCCCCGCGAGGGCGGCACGGTGCGCGGTGGAGGCCCGCAGCACCTCCTCCATGAGCCGGGCGGCCAGCACGGAGGCGCCCGCGTAGGTGCTGTTGGCCAGCACGATCACGCCCAGGCCGGTCTCCGGGTGCCAGCGCATGTGACTGCCGAAGCCCGGGTACCCGCCGCTGTGGTAGACCAGCCGCCCCCACGCGCTGGTCTCCTCGGTGAACAACCCGAACCCGTATCCGTACTGGCTGCCCGCGGAGCGATCCCCGGGGAACCGCGGCTGTGCTTCGGGCATGGTCACAGCGGGCTGCTGCATCTCACGGCGCGAGGCCGCCGGCAGCGGGTGGGCGCCGCCGCCCCGCGGGCCGCCCGGCGGGAAGGCCGCGGCAAAGCCGTCCACCCAGCGGGCCAGATCCCGGACACTGCTGAACACGCCCCCCATCGGGGCGAACGCACCGGGCGGATCCGGGGTGAGCTCGGTCCAGCCGTCCGCGCCGCGGGCGTATCCCCGGGCCAGCCCGTCCGGGTCGAACTCGGCGGCCTCGTACCCCGTGCGGCTCATGCCCAGCGGGCCGAGCAGACGGGCCCGGACGAAGTCCGGGTAGTCAGCCTCGGCCGCGGCCGAGATGACCCGCCCGAGCAGCGCGTAGCCGAGGTTGGAGTACTCGAAACGGGTGCCCGGCGCCCACGCCGCGCGCACGCCCCGGTCCAGGATCGCCGCGAACTCGGGCAGCGGGGTGCCCTGCTGGCGGTCACCCCAGGGATCGTCGGTCGGCAGGCCCGCGGTCATCGTGAGCAGGTGCCGGAGCGAGATGGGCGGTGAGTCGGCCGTCACCCCAGACCAGCCGCGCAGTTCCGGGACGAACTCCGTGACCGGGTCGTCCAGCCGGAGCAGGCCTGCGTCGCGCAGCGCCAGCAGGGCCGACGCTGTGAAGCTCTTGGTCATGGACGCGATGCGGAACACCGTGTCCGCGTCGGGCGGTGGCCCGCCGAGCCAGCTCTCGCCCACACCACCCTGGTGGGCCAGGGTCCCGCCGGCCACGATCCCGTACGCGATGCCCGGCTGGCCCTTGCCGTGCTGGTATGCCCGCACGAGGTCGTCGGCGGTCTCGGCGGCTCCGGGCGGAAGCCCGCGGGGGGCCGCGGGACGGGCGGGGCCGGGCTCAGCTCGCCGGTCGGGCATGCCTGCTCCTCCAGATCAACGGGGTCCTGCCGATCAACCAACCAGCCCGGGCCGGTCAGCCCGGGCCAGTCGGCCCGCGTCAGTCAACCCGCGTCAGTCAATCGGGGGCCGGAAGACGCTGCAACGTAATATGTCACCCGGCCCGGCGCCAACAGCTGGCGGACCGCCCTCGCCGGGAGGCCGGGGGCCTCATTCGCCGCCTCCCACGCGCCCCCTGGTGGTCAGCGAGGCGGAGAGCAGGTGCGGTATGACGGCACGGATGACCAACTGGGCCGGAAACATCGTCTACCGGGCCGCCCGGGTGGCACGGCCCCGCAGCGTGAGCGAAGCCCAGGAGCTGGTCACCGCCGGCGGCCAGGTGCGGGCGGTGGGCACCGGCCACTCGTTCAACCGGATCGCCGATACCCCGGGCGTGCTGGTCTCGCTCGCAGACCTGCCCCCGGTCCTCGACATCGAGCCGGGCGGGGTGGCGGTCACCGTGGCGGCCGGGACCCGCTACGGCGAACTCGCCAGGCGGCTCAACGCCGCCGGCTATGCCCTGCCCACCCTGGCCTCGCTGCCACACCTGTCGGTGGCCGGGGCGGTCGCCACCGCGACCCACGGTTCGGGTGACGCCCACGGGAACCTGGCCACGACGGTGTCGGGCCTGGAGCTGATCACCGCCGACGGCGCCGTGCGCATGCTGCGCCGCGATACCGGAGGTGAGGAGTTCCGGGGCTGCGTGGTCGCACTCGGCTCACTCGGCCTGGTCACCGCGCTGACCCTGGACCTCGTCCCGGCGTTCAGCGTCCGCCAGTACGTGTACGAGGGGCTGCCCGCAGCGGTGTTGCGGAGCCACTTCAATGAGATCTTCGGCAGTGCGTACAGCGTCAGCGTGTTCACGAACTGGCGCGGGGACCGGCACGCTCAGCTCTGGATCAAGGTCCGCGAGGGGTACGGGGGATGGCAGCCGGCGTCGCGGTGGATGGATGCGAGGCTGGCCGACCGGCAGGTCCACCCCGTTCCCGGTGGCGACCCGGACCACGCCACCCAGCAGCTGGGCGTGCCGGGGCCGTGGCATGAGCGGCTCCCGCATTTCCGGGCGGAGTTCACGCCCAGCAGCGGGGAGGAGTTGCAGTCGGAGTATCTCCTGCCCCGGCAGGTGGCGGCGGGCGCGTTCGACGCCCTGGCCAGCCTGGGCAGCCTGCTGGCCCCGGTCCTGCAGATCTCCGAGATCCGCACGGTCGCCCCGGATGACTTGTGGCTCAGCCCGAGTTTCCAGCGGGACACGGTGGCCCTGCACTTCACCTGGATCAAGGACACGGCCGCGGTGACGCCGGTCATCGCCGCGATGGAACATCTGCTCACGCCGCTGGGAGCCCGCCCGCACTGGGCGAAGCTGTTCGGCATGCCCCCCCATGTGGTGCGCGCCCTGTACCCGCGGTCAGCCGACTTCCAGGACCTGCTGAGCCGTTACGACCGCGGCGGGAAGTTCCGGAACGGCTTCATCGACAAGTACTTCCCGGCCGCGCACTGAGCACCTCGCCGGACGCGGGACCCGCTGCCCGGCCGTCGGTCAGGCCAGGAGGCGGGTCAGCTTCCGCTGGGCTTCGGCACGTGACAGGTGACCTTGGGGTTCACCCCGACGTAGTTGAGGGGACCGGCCAGGATCGTCACCACGATGGTGCTGGCTTTCGTGCAGCTTGCGATGGAGCCGCTGTAATAATGTCGCTGAGCTCCAGCGATAGCCCCGATGATCAGCCAGATCACCAGTAGGGCGGTGCCTAGGCGCACGGCTACCTCCAGTAAGCGAGTCCCTTGGAGCGCGTCATGCGCCGCCCAGATCACGAAATGTCCGGGTTAGCCTACCGCTAAGGTGCCCGCTCGTCCGGTCATGCGCCGATAGTGCTTTTTGCGCCGGGGAACCTCCGGTGCGCCCCGTGCCGTCCTCCGCGTGACCCGGCCCCGGCCATTTGTCAAATCGAGTTTCCGCTCGGTGGACAAATGTACGAACTTCGCGCGTGACGTGCCCAATTTTCCACAGAACGTCATTCTGTGCTGGCCCCCGGACGGCCCTGCCGAGCAGCCTGTCCTTATGAACAACACACCGTCTGTCTCAGGCTCAAGCGCGTTCTCCCGTCAGCCCCGGGTCCGGGTCAGTTCCCCCGCTGACATCCTGGCCGTCGTGCCGCACCTGCTCGGCTTCCACCCCGGCAAAAGCCTCGTCGTGATGGGAGTCGGCCGGCCGCGGGCGCGGGTCCAGCTCGCCTTCCGGTACGACCTTCCTGACCCGCCGGACACCATCCATGCGGCGGACATCGCCGAGCACGCCGCCGAGGTTCTCCGGCATCGCCGGCTCAGCTCCGTGATCGGCGTGGGGTACGGCTCGGGCGCCCTGGTCACCCCCGTCGCGGACGCCCTGGCCGCGGCACTGCGGCAGGCCGGGCTGCGGTTACACGAGCTCATGCGGGTCGAGGACGGCCGCTACTGGTCCTACGTGTGCGAGAACCCCGAGTGCTGTCCCGCGGACGGCGTGCCGTTCGACGTCCGCGCCAGTCCCGCGGCGGCCGCCATGACCGTGGCCGGCCTGGTCGCCTACCCGGACCGGGCGGCCCTGGCCAGGACGCTCGCCCCGGTCACCGGGGCGGCTGCCCGGTCCATGGAGCAGGCCACCAGCCGCGCCCGGGAGCGTGCGGCGGACCTGATCGTGCAGGCGTCCTCACCCCCGGGCCAGGGCGCGGGCCGGGGGGCAAAGCTGCTGGTGGAGGAGGGCCGCCGCAGCGTCCAGGAGGCCATCAGCACGTACCGGGCCGGTGGCCGCCTGCTGGCTGATGACCCTGTGGCGTGGCTCACGGTGGCCCTGGCTCACCTGGCGGTCCGGGACGACGCCTGGGCGCGGATGGATCCCGGGTACCGCGCCGCGCACCTGCGCCTGTGGACCGATGTGGTCCGCCGGGCCGCCCCGGCCTACCTCCCGGCCCCCGCCTCGCTGCTGGCCTTCACCGCCTGGCAGTCCGGCGACGGGGCGCTGGCCAATATCGCGATCGACCGGGCGCTGGCCGCGGACCCGGGGTACTCGCTGGCCCTGCTGCTGCGCGACATCATGGACGCCGGGGTGCCGCCCTCGGCCGCGCGGGTCCCGATGACGCCCGAGCAGGTCGCAGCCAGCTACGACCTGGCGGACTCCGGCGCGCCGGGCCGGGCGGGTGGCCGGGCTAGGCCGGGCCGCGGGCGCAAGGTCCCCCGCCGGGCGGCGGGGTAGCCGGGCTGAGGCCGGGCGCGGGCGCAAGGTCCCCGCGGCGGGCGGCGGGTAGCCAGGCGAGGCCGGGCCAAGGGCGCACGGTCCCCCCGGCGGGCGGCGGGGGTGGCCAGGCGTGCGGGTGCGGTGGGTGGCCGGGTGGCGGGTAGCCAGGGCGTGATCAAGGAGGCGAGGTGGGCGGGGGTTCAGCGCGGACCCTACCGCGGGGTAAACTTCCCCCGCCGTTCGCCGGAGCCGGCCGGGAACTTGCCCACATGAGCCCGCTGCGTTCGTCTCTCACTATCGAGGGCCGGGCCGGCCCTGAGCGAGGAGAGGCAGAGTGACTGACTCCAGCAGTAGCGGAACGGGGGCACAGAGTAATCATCGTGGCTCCGTGGACGTTGATCCCGTCGGCGTGACGGCGGAGCGGACGGGGTCGCGGCCCGCCAGCCCCCTGCCCGCCGGACTGAAGCAGGCGCACGAGACCGCGGTGGCCAGCCTTCAGAAGGCCTACACGGCGGTGCCCCCCGGCACGAAGGTGAGGCTGGCCAAGCGCACCTCCAACCTGTTCCGGTTCCGCGATCAGCCGGCCGCGTCCCGGGTCACCGAGCTGGACGTCTCCGCGTTCAGCCGGGTGCTGCAGGTGGACCCGGGATCCCGCACCGCCGTGGTCGGCGGCATGACCACCTACGAGGACCTGGCGGACGCGACGCTGCCGCACGGCCTGATGCCGTTCGTGGTGCCCCAGCTAAAGACGATCACCCTGGGTGGCGCGGTCACCGGCCTGGGCATCGAGTCCACCTCGCTGCGCCTCGGCATGCCGCACGAGTCCGTCCTGGCCATGGAGATCCTCACCGGCGACGGCCAGGTGGTGACGGCCACCGCGGACAACGAGCACGCGGACCTGTTCCGCGGGTTCCCCAACTCCTACGGGACCCTGGGCTACGCCCTGTCGCTCACGATCGGGCTGGAGCCCGTGGCGCCGTTCGTGCACCTGCGGCACTTCCGCTTCCAGGACCCCGAGACCTGCATGGAGGCGATCGCGACGATCGGGGCCGAGGGCAGTTACGAGGGGCACCGGGCTGACTTCGTGGACGGCACCATGTTCAGCCTGGACGAGCTCTACCTCACGGTGGGGGCGTTCAGCGAGGTGGCCCCCTGGACCAGCGACTACACCGGCCACCAGATCTTCTATCAGTCACTGCGCGGGCCCCGGGAGGACTTTCTCACGGTCCGCGACTACCTGTGGCGCTGGGATACCGACTGGTTCTGGTGCTCACGGCCGTTCGGGGTGCAGAACCCGGCGATCCGCCGGCTGTGGCCGCGCCGCTACCGGAGGTCAGACGTGTACCGGTCGCTGGTTGCCTTCGACCGGCGGCACGGCCTGTCCGGCAAGCTGGCCCGGCGCCGGGGGCAGCCGCCGCGGGAGGACGTCATCCAGGACGTCGAGATCCCGGTCGGCCGCGGCGCCGGCTTCCTCCGGTTCTTCGCCGCCGACGTGGGCATGAGCCCGGTCTGGCTGTGCCCGCTCCGGCTGCGCAGCGATCAGGCCTGGCCGCTCTACCCGCTGGCGCCCGGCGAGGTGTACGTGAACTTCGGCTTCTGGGGGATGGTCCCGCTCCCGCCGGGCCGCGCGGACGGCTACCACAACCGGCTGGTGGAAGACGAGGTGGCGGCGCTCGGCGGGCACAAGGGCCTGTACTCGACGTCGTTCTATCCCGAGGAGCAGTTCTGGGCGAGCTACAACGGGCCCGCCTATGCCGCGCTCAAGCAGCGGTACGACGGCGGGGGCCGGCTGGCCGGCCTGTATGAGAAGTGCGTGCGGGGCCAGTAAGCCCGCAGCAGGAACCGGACGCGGCAAGCAGCACTCAGTGAAGCCGGACGCGGCATGGCAGGGCAGCAGGAGGGATGGCAGGGATGGCGCTAGCGGACGTGTTCGAGAAGGTGGCGGGCCCCGACGCCCCGGTGGAGTTCCGTGCCTACGACGGGAGCCGGGCGGGTGCCGAGGACGCCCCGGTACGGATCACCGTGCGGTCGCCGGTGGCGGTGTCCTACCTGGCCCAGGCGCCGGGCGCGCTGGGCCTGGCCCGGGCCTACGTGTCGGGCCACCTCGACGTCGAGGGCGACATGTACGACGTGCTGTCCCGGATGGTCCAGGCCCAGCAGGTGCACATCGGCCTGCCCGAGCGGCTCAGGCTGCTGCAGGACCTCGGCGGCCCCAGGCTGCTGCTGCCCCGGATCGCGCCCCCGCCGCAGGAGGTCAGGGTGAACCGCCGCTGGCTCGCGGGGCGGCTGCATTCCAAGAAGCGCGACGCCACGGCCATCTCGCACCACTACGACGTGTCCAACACGTTCTACGAGTGGGTGCTCGGCCCGTCGATGGCCTACACGTGCGCCTGTTACCCGCATGCCGATGCGACCCTGGAAGAGGCGCAGGCCTACAAGCACGACCTGGTGGCCCGGAAGCTGGGCCTGCGCCCGGGGATGCGGCTGCTCGACGTGGGCTGCGGCTGGGGCGGCATGGTCCGGCACGCCGCCCGGGAATACGGCGTCAAGGCGCTCGGCGTGACCCTGTCCGCGCAGCAGGCCGCCTGGGCCCAGCAGGCCATCGAGAAGGAGGGCCTCGGCGGGCTGGCCGAGGTCCGCCACCTCGACTACCGCGATGTGCCCGAGGGGGAGTTCGACGCGGTCAGCTCGATCGGGCTGACCGAGCACATCGGCCGGGCCCAGCTGCCGGCGTACTTCGCCTTCCTCTACGGCAAGCTGCGGCCCGAGGGACGGCTGCTGAACCACTGCATCACCCGGCCGGACAACCAGCGCCCGGGCCGGGTGGTCGGCGGTTTCATCAACCGCTACGTGTTCCCCGACGGCGAGCTGGAAGGCCCGGGCTACCTGCTCTCGCTCATCCACGACACCGGGTTCGAGGTGCGGCACGAGGAGAACCTGCGCGAGCACTACGCCATGACCCTGGCCGGCTGGTGCGCCAACCTCGACGCGCACTGGGACGAGGCGGTGGCCGAGGTCGGCGAGGGCACGGCCCGGGTGTGGCGGCTCTACATGGCCGGCTCGCGGCTCGGGTTCGAGCGCAACGTCGTCGAGTTGCACCAGATACTCGGCGTCCGGCTGGGCAGCGGGGGCCAGTCGGGCATGGCGCTGCGGCCTGACTGGGAGCCGCTGGCCCAGGTCTCCGCGGCCGCTAGGACGGCTGGCTAGGGCCGCTGGCTAGGGCTGCGGGAGCGGCGCCGGTGATGGGCCCCCCTGGCCGCCGGGCGGGTCCGGCGGCCCGGGCGTCCCCGGTGACCGGGCCGGGTCCGGCGGCCGGCCGCGCCCGGATGGCGGACAATGGCCGCATGGAAACAGCGCAGCCCGGGCCCGGCGGCCCGGTCCGTGACATCGTCCTGCTCGGCTCGACCGGCTCAATCGGGACCCAGGCCGCGGACATCGTGCGGCGCAATCCCGGCCGGTTCCGGCTGGCCGGGCTGGCCGCGGGCGGAGGCAATCCCGGCCTGCTCGCGGCCCAGGCCCTGGAGTTCGGGGCCGAGGTGGTCGCCGTGGCCCGCGAGGACGCCGCGGGCGAGGTGCGCGAGATGCTGCGCGCCCAGGCCTCCGGGACCGGCCACACCCGGCCGCTGCCCAAGGTCCTGGCCGGCCCGGACGCGGTGGCAGAGGCCGCGACGTGGCCCTGTGACGTGGTGCTCAACGCGGTCACCGGATCCGTCGGCCTGGCCGCCACGCTGGCCGCCCTGGACGCGGGCCGGACGCTGGCGCTGGCCAACAAGGAGTCCCTGATCGTCGGCGGCCCGCTGGTCGCGGGCAAGGCGGCCCCGGGCCAGATCGTCCCGGTCGACTCCGAGCACTCAGCCATCGCGCAATGCCTGCGGGGCGGCCGCGCCAGCGAGGTGGGCCGCCTGGTGCTGACCGCGAGCGGCGGCCCCTTCCTCGGCCGTGGCAAGGACGCGCTGGAGCACGTCACCCCGGCCCAGGCCCTGGCTCACCCGAACTGGGACATGGGGCCGGTCGTCACGATCAACTCGGCGACGCTGGTCAACAAGGGCCTGGAGCTCATCGAGGCGCACCTGCTGTTCGGCATCGGGTTCGACCGGATCGAGGTGGTCGTGCACCCGCAGTCGGTGATTCACTCCATGGTCGAGTTCACCGACGGCGCGACGATCGCCCAGGCCAGCCCGCCGGACATGCGGATCCCGATCGCGCTCGGGCTGGCCTGGCCGGACCGGGTCCCGGGCGCGGGCCCGGCGCTCGACTGGAGCCGCGCGCACACCTGGTCCTTCCAGCCCCTGGACCACGAGGCCTTCCCGGCCGTGGGGCTGGCCCGCGAGGCCGGCCAGACTGGTGGCACCGCCCCGGCCGTCTACAATGCGGCCAACGAGATCTGCGTGGAGGCCTTCCGGTCAGGCCGGATCGCGTTCCCCCGAATCGTCAACACGGTGGCGAAGGTAGTCTCTGAGCATGAGAGCGCGGCGGGGGACGCGGTGACCCTTGACGAGGTGCTCGCCGCGGACCGCTGGGCGCGGATCCGCGCGCTGGAACTGACAGCCGGAGGACGAGGCGGCGTGCGCGAGGCCCACGGCGGGACGCGCGGAGAGAGGGAGTCGGCCGGATGACCCTGCTCGGCTGGATCATCTTCATCTTCGCCCTGCTCTTCTCGATCATGCTGCACGAGGCGGGGCACTTCGCCACGGCGAAGAAATTCCGGATGAAAGTCACCCAGTTCTTCGTGGGTTTCGGCCAGACCTTGTGGTCCCGCGTGCGGGGGGAGACCGAGTACGGCGTCAAGGCCATCCCGGCAGGCGGTTTCGTCAAGATCGTCGGCATGACCGCGCTGGAGGACGTGGATCCCGAGGACGAAGCGCGGTCCTTCCGCAGGCAGCCGGCCTGGCAGCGGATGATTGTGCTGGCCGCCGGGTCCTTCATGCACTTCGCGCTGGCCTTCGTGCTGTTGTTCATCCTGGCCGTGGGGATCGGCCTGTCCAACACCAACTCCTCCACGGTCGGGGCCATCGACCCCTGCGTGCCCACGAGCATCACCGCCACCAGCTGCGCCAAGTCCGATCCCGCGTCCCCTGCGGCCAAGGCGGGACTCCGCAGCGGGGACAAGATCATCGTTCTCGGCGGCAGGCGCGTGCACAACTGGGACCAGCTGGGTGCGGCGATCCGCGCGCAGAAGCCGGGCACCCCGGTCACGGTCGTCGTGCTCCGCGGCGGCCACCGCCTGACCCTGCGTCCGTCGCTGGCCGTGGTCAGCGGGCGCAAGGGTTCCTACCTCGGCATATCCCCGGCGGTGCTGTACGCGACGGTGAACCCGTTCCGCGGGGTCACTTACGCGGGCTCGGAATTCGGCCAGATCGTCGTCGGCTCGGTGCAGGCCCTCGGCAGCATCCCGAAGGCCATTCCCGAGCTGTTCGCGAAGAACCGGAGCAGCACCGCGGGCGGCAACGTGACCAGCGTGGTCGGTGCCGGGGAGTACACCGGCCAGGCCTTCGCGGCCAAGGTCGGCTGGCAGACCAAGGTCTCGATCGTGCTGCTCATCGTCATCTCGCTGAACATCTTCGTCGGCCTGTTCAACCTGCTGCCTCTGCTCCCGCTGGACGGTGGCCATCTGGCCGTGGTCATCTACGAGCAGATCCGGACGTGGATCGCCCGGCTCCGGCGGCGGCCGGACCCGGGCCTGGTCGACATGCGCAAGCTTCTCCCGCTCAGCGTCGGGGTGTTTGCGCTGCTGGTCGGCTTCGGGCTGCTGCTGATCATGGCGGACCTCGTGAACCCGGTCCACATACCCCAGTGAGAGCAGTGCGGACAGGCGGGCCAGCCAGGGATGTTCCGGCCCTGGGCGGTGGTTGGTGCAAGTGTTGCGGACGAGACGAACGCAGATATCCGGATAACGTGACCCTTCGGCTAAGACAGCCTTTGACCGGACACAGTGAGGGATGAAGGATCATGACGATTGATCTAGGCATGCCAGAGCCCGCGGTCGAGCCCCTGGCGCCGCGGCGGAAGTCGCGCCAGATCATGGTGGGCAAGGGGAAGCACGCTGTCCCGGTGGGCGGCGGGGCGCCGGTGTCGGTGCAGTCGATGACGACCACGGTGACCGCGGACGTGAACGCCACGCTGCAGCAGATCGCCGAGCTGACCGCGTCAGGCTGCCAGATCGTCCGGGTCGCGGTGCCGTCGCAGGACGATGCCGACGCGCTGCCGGAAATTGCCCGCAAGTCGCAGATCCCGGTGATCGCGGACATTCACTTCCAGCCGAAGTACGTGTTCGCCGCCATCGACGCCGGCTGCGGCGCGGTCCGTGTCAACCCCGGCAACATCAAGGCGTTCGATGACAAGGTCGCGGAGATCGCCCGCGCGGCGTCCGCGGCCGGGACCCCGATCAGGATCGGCGTGAACGCGGGCTCACTCGACAAGCGCCTGCTGGCCAAGTATGGACGGGCCACCGCCGCGGCCCTGGTGGAGTCGGCGCTGTGGGAGTGCTCCCTGTTCGAGGAGCACGGCTTCACCGACATCAAGATCTCCGTGAAGCACCACGACCCGGTCGTGATGATCGCGGCGTACCGCCAGCTCGCCCAGGCCTGTGACTACCCGCTGCACCTCGGGGTGACCGAGGCCGGCCCCGCCTTCCAGGGCACGGTCAAGTCCGCGGCCGCGTTCGGCGCGCTGCTCGCCGAGGGGATCGGCGACACGATCCGGGTGTCGCTGTCCGCGCCCCCGGTCGAGGAGGTCAAGGTCGGCACGGCGATCCTCGAGTCACTCGGCCTGCGGGAGCGCGGCCTGGAGATCGTGTCCTGCCCGTCCTGCGGCCGGGCCCAGGTTGACGTGTACACGCTGGCGGACCAGGTCACCGCGGGACTCGAGGGCCTCGAGGTGCCGCTGCGGGTGGCGGTGATGGGCTGTGTCGTCAACGGCCCCGGCGAGGCCCGCGAAGCGGACCTGGGGGTCGCCTCCGGCAACGGCAAGGGGCAGATCTTCGTCAAGGGCGAGGTCATCAAGACCGTGCCGGAGTCGCAGATCGTGGAGACCCTCATCGAGGAGGCCATGAAGCTGGCCGAGGCCATGCCGGGCGGCCTGCCCCCGGCCGCGCCCGAGGTCAGCGTTTCCTGAGGGCTGCTGCGCCGCTGGCCAGCTGCCGCCCGGCTCCTCCTAGCCGACCTGGCCGTCGGGCTCACCGTCGGCGAGGACGAGCTCGCCCACGCGCTCGCGCAGCAGGGTCCGGGCCTCCTCGTGAAGCCGGCCGTCGGTGATGAACGTGTCCACCTCGTCCAGCCCCGCGAACGAACTCAGCCCGACGATGCCCCACTTTGTGTGATCCGCGACGACCGTGATCCGCCGGGCCGCCTGCACGAAGGCCCGGTTGGTCTCCGCTTCCGCGAGGTTCGGCGTGGTGAGGCCCGCGACCGGGTCGATACCATGACAGCCCAGGAAAAGCAGGTCCACGTGCAGGGAGCGGATCGCGATGTCCGCGATCGGGCCGACCAGCGCGTCTGAGGGGGTGCGGACCCCCCCGGTGAGCACGACCTGGGGAGTGGCGCCGAACTGGCCGGCGGCCCGCGGCGCACCGAAGATGCTCGCCACCCGGACTGAATTGGTCACGATCGTCAGCCCCGGCATGTCCAGCAGTTGCTGGGCCAGGGCGAAGGTGGTGGTCCCCGCGGACAGCGCGATCGCGGTGCCGGGCGTGACCAGCTCCGCCGCGGCCCGGGCGATGGCCTCCTTCTGCGGCTGTTCCAGCACCGACTTGGCCTCGAAGCCGGGCTCATGGCTGCTCGGCGAGCCAGGCAGCACCGCCCCGCCATGCACCTTCTCGATCAACCCGGCCTGGGCAAGGGCTTCCAGGTCGCGGCGGATGGTCATGTCCGACACGCCGAGACGCTGCGTCAGATCGCTGACCCGCGCGCTTCCGGCTCGCCGGATGTCTTCCAGGATCAGCGACTGTCGGTGTCTGGCGAGCATCCTGGACCTTCCTTACCCCCCGGAGCGGGATCGACGGCGGGCGCAGCCAACCTGTGATGACGCCGGAACCGGATCTTTATATCTTGTGCGTTGACGAGCGACTCTGTGTGTTTTAGCTTAAGGCTCCAACAAGGGGCACACCGTTCTCGATCTTGAACCCGAAATGAGAGCGCTAACCTGGGGGGCACAGCCAGTCGCCGCCTGGGTGCCCCGAGTATGGCTGAGCACCGGAGCTCTGCGGCCGCCCAGCCTCGGAATGCGACAACGGATTCGAGGACAGGCGATGCAGCGAGTGCGGTCGGCGTCTGCTGCTGGCCCCGTTCCCCGGCACGGCCTAAGCGGTGGCGGCGGCGATCCCGGCGCTCAGCGTGGGCAGATGCAGCCTTGCCGCCCCAGCGGTCCTTGCGGGCTGACCCATGATGGCGCAGCATGGGCGGCCCGGCCCAGGGGCCGGGTCCCTCGCGAGTTTTTCTGGCGCGCCGCGCCGTGGCGTCACGCCGAGTACCGAGGTAATACTCCTGGAGGTAGATAGATGAAGATCGACCCCAAGGTCGACGAGGCTGTCGAGACCTTGAACATGAAGGACGGCCCGACCCGCCGTCGGCTGCTCAGCGGCGCCGGGCTGGTGAGCGCATCGGCGGCCGCGGCTGGCCTGCTCGCCGCCTGCTCATCGAGCGCCCCGGCCTCGGGCGCCAGTGGTGCCGCCGGTAACTTCCCGAAGACGCCCGCGTGGGAGTTCTGGTACGTGAACCACGTCACCACGAACCCGTTCTTCGTGCCCACCCAGTACGGCTTCCAGGACGCGGCCGCGCTGCTCGGCCTGCCCACCCCGAAGTGGGGCGGCTCGCAGAACTCGCTGGTCTCGGAGATGGTGAGCTACTTCAACACCGCGATCTCCGCCAAGGCGGCCGGGATCGCCTACGCCGGGATCGACGCCACCTCGTTCACCACCCCGGTGAAGAACGCGATGAACGCGGGCATCCCGGTGCTCAGCTATAACGCCGACGGCCTGGTCAAGAAGGGCGTCGCGGACATCGGCACCAACCGGCTGGCGTACGTCGGGCAGGCGCTGTACATCTCCGGCCAGCAGCTGGGCCAGCGGATCAAGTCGCTGATCCCGGGCGGCGGGGATATCGCCATCTTCATCGCCACGCCCGGCTCCGGCAACATCCAGCCCCGCTACGACGGCGCGGTGTCCGTGCTCGGCAAGTCCTACACCGTGCACGAGGTGGCCACCGGGGCGGCGACCGGCCAGGAACTGTCCGCGGAGAAGGCGTTCCTGACCGGGCACAAGACGGTCAAGGGCGCGTTCGCGGTGGACGCGGGCTCGACCGAGCTGCTCGGCCAGGCACTGACCTCGACCGGCCTGAAGATCCCGAACGGCGGGTTCGACACCACGCCGACCACGCTGAGCAACATCCAGGCGGGGAAGACCGACTTCACCATCTACCAGGACCCTTACCTGCAGGGCTTCCTGCCGACGCTGTACCTCTACCTGTACAACATCTCGGGCGGCACGATCGCCCCGCCGAACACCGACACCGGCCTGACCTTCATCACCAAGTCCAACGCGGGGCCGTACACGAAGAGCAGCCGGTTCCAGGGCTCCACCGCTTCGCAGAAGTACATCGCGCGCCCGTCCGGAGCGATCAGTAACCCGCTGGCCACCACCAGCACCTGATATCCGGATATCCGGGGTACTGGCAGGCATGACCGGCGGTGGGGCAGACTGGCTAGTAACTGCCAGCCTGTCCCGCCGCCGGTTGACGTGGTGAGCGAAGGGGAAACTGGAGTTGACATGAGCGAGATCACCGAGCGTAGCCCGCAGGCCGTGTCGCCAGCCGGGGGGCCGACCGGGGGTGCACCGAGACCGCTCCGCAGCGCGCTGGGCCTGCTGAGCCGGCAGCGCGAGGCGACGGTCTTCGTGGTGGCGGTGGTGCTACTGCTCTACTTCGGCATCAGGTACAACTCGACGTTCATCAGCCAGACGAACCTGGCCAACCTGCTCTCGAGCACCGCGGCGCCGATCATCGTTATCGCGATCGGCGAGGTGTTCCTGCTGATCTGCGGCGAGATCGACCTGTCGGTCGGCTTCGTCTTCACGTTCGCGCCGTTCCTGATGCACTACCTGATCGACTTCTACGGCTGGCCGGCCTGGCCCGCGATCATCGCGGCGCTGCTGTTCGGCGTGGTGGTCGGCTGGTTCAACGGCTTCCTCACCGTCAGCATGGGGTTGCCCTCGTTCATCACCACGCTGGGCACCGGCTTCATCCTGCTCGGCCTCACGCTGACCACCTCGCACGCGTACCCGGCCACCATCCCCGCGTCCACGATAGGCATCGGGCGCTGGATCGGCACGGCGCCGTGGTCGCAGTTCATCATTGCGGTCGTCCTCACCGCGATCTTCTACATCGTGCTGACCCGGACCAAGTGGGGCCTGTACACGATCGCCACCGGCGGGAACCAGCTCGGCGCCCGGGAGGCGGGGATCAAGACCGGCCGGATCAAGTACGGCAACTTCATGATCACTGCGACGCTGGGCGCGCTGGTCGGCCTGCAGACGGCCTGGTACGTCCACACGATCGACCCGAGCGCCGGCGGGTACCAGCCGATGTTCTACGCGGTGACGGCGGCGGTCATCGGCGGCACCGCGATGCTGGGCGGCCAGGGCACCATCCTCGGCGCGTTCCTCGGCGGGATCGTGCTGGCCACGCTGATCAACGGCCTCAACGTCGCCGGGATCAGCGCCAACCCGCTGAACATCGTGTTCGGGCTGGCCATCCTGCTGTCCATGATCGCCAACGTCCGGCTCGCCCGGCTGCGGGCCGGAGGGGGGAGGAACTAATGACCTCAGAACCAACACCGAGCCCGGCACCGGCCGGCCCGGTGGCTGACGCCAGCGGCGACGCGCTCTCGGTCGAGCACATCAGCAAGCAGTTCGGCGCGGTCCGCGCGCTGCACGACGTGAACCTGCACCTGGTCAAGGGCGAGGTGCTGGGGCTGCTGGGTGACAACGGAGCCGGCAAGTCCACCCTCATCAAGATCATCTGTGGCTTCCAGCCGCCGACCTCGGGCCGGATCCTCCTGGACGGCCAGGAGGTCAGCTTCAAGTCGGTGGACCAGGCCCGCGCCGCGGGCATCGACACCGTGTACCAGGACCTGGCGCTGATCAACGAGCTCACCGTCTACCACAACATGTTCCTGAACCGGGAGCGGACCCGCTTCACGCTGCTGTCCAACCGGAGCATGCGGAAAGCTGCCCGGGAGGAGCTCGACCGGATCGGGGTGAGCCTCCCGTCCGTGGATGCCCAGGTGGCCCAGCTGTCCGGTGGGCAGCGGCAGGCCATCGCGGTCGCCCGGGCGGTGACCTCGAACGCCAAGGTGCTGCTGCTGGACGAGCCGCTGGCGGCGATGGGCGCCAAGGAAGGGGCGATGATCCTGGAACTGGTCAAGGACCTGAAGCGCCAGGGCCAGGTCTCGATCATCATGATCATGCACAACTACGGCCAGGCCCTGGAGATCTGCGACCGGATCAACCTGCTGCAGCACGGCGAGATCACCTTCGACAAGCTGGTCAAGGACACCTCGGTCCAGGAACTGAACGACATCGTCATCGAGGAGTACCGGCGGGCCCTCGCGGAGCAGCAGCGGCAGAAGTCGGCCTGACCCACGTGATCCGCCCGTCGCGGCCGGGCCGAACGGGCCTCACTGCGGCGGCCCCAGCCCGGCCAGGACGGGTCGGCACTTCGGGCAAGATGACTGTCATGCCAATGCGCCGCCGGGTGAACCGGAACCGCCGGATGACAGTGCCGCGGCGCGCCCGCCGGGCCGCGGCGGGAACCGCGGCCCTGGCGGGCGCGGTCCTCCTGGCCGCGGCGGGCTGCACCTCGGGCGGGGCCATGACGGGTTCGTCTCCGGCGGCATCAGCCGCCGGCTCCTCCGGTACCGCGGCGGCGGCGCTGCACTGGCAGCTCCTGCTCCGCCGGGGGCGCGAGCCTGCAGTGCGCCAGCCTCAGGGTGCCCCTCGACTACGCCCGGCCAGGCGGCCGCACCATCACCCTCGCGCTGTCCCGGGTGGCGGCGACCGCGCCCGCCAGCCAGCAGCAGGGCGACCTGCTGGTCAACCCGGGCGGGCCTGGCGGCAGCGGTCTCGGCCTCGCGGCGTCCGTCGCGGACGGGCTCAGCCCGGGGGTCGCCGCCGACTACAACATCATCGGCTTCGACCCGCGCGGGGTGGGGTCCAGTGTTCCCGCCCTGTCCTGCGATCCCTCCTTCTTCTCCGGGGTACGCCCGGACTACATCCCGTCCGGTGCCGCGGCGGAGCAGACCCTCATCAGCCGGGCCAGGAGCTACGCGGCGGACTGCGAGAAGCGCTACGGCTGGCTGCTGCCGTACATGACGTCGCGGGACGCTGCCCGGGACATGGACTCGATCCGGGCCGCGCTCGGTGTCCCGAAGATCAGTTACTTCGGCTACTCCTACGGGACATACCTGGGCCAGGTGTACGCCACGCTGTTCCCGCACCATCTGCGGCGCATGGTCCTGGACAGCACGGTGGACCCCACGGGGGCGTGGTACGCCGACAACATCGCCCAGGACTACGCGTTCGAGGGCCGGATGGAGGCGTTCTTCGCCTGGGTGGCGGCGCACAATGCCAGCTACGGGCTGGGCAGGACCCCGAACGCAGTGGATCAGGCCTGGTACCGGGCCCGGGCGCGGCTCCAGGCCCACCCCGTGAACGGCCGGATCGGCGCCGACGATTTCGACGACACGTTCCTGGTGGGCGGGTACGAGCAACGCGCTGTGGCCGGGCCTGGCCGCGGCACTGGCCGCCTACCTGCGGGGCGGCGTCACCAGCCAGCTGGTCAGCCAGTACCAGGAGGAGGGCGTGCAGGGCGAGAACGAGTTCGCGGTCTACAACGCGGTGGAGTGCAGTGACGTCAACTGGCCGCGGAACTGGGCCAGGTGGAACTCCGACACCCGCCGGGTGTACCGGACCGCGCCGTTCCAGGCCTGGGACAACGCCTGGTTCAACGCCGCCTGCGCGTTCTGGCCGGTGCGCGGGCCGGCGCACCCGCTGCAGATCAAGGGGGCGGGGCTGCCGGGGATCCTGATGATCCAGGGCACCCTGGACGCGGCCACCCCGTACGCGGGCGCGCAGGCCGCACACCGGCGGCTGCCCAGCGCCAGGATGGTGGTCGTCGAAGGCGGCGGGAACCACGGCCAGTCCCTCGCCCAGCCGCCCAACACCTGCGTCAACGGCTACCTGAACCGTTACCTGGCCACCGGCGCGCTGCCCAACCGCCCCGGCCTCGTCAACGCCACCTGCCCGGCCCTGCCGCCGCCCCCGCCGGGCGGCTGACCGGCCTTGGCGGGTGTTCCTGATGAGGGACCGTTACTCTGGGAGGGTGCTGCGCACCAAGGCGTCGCGGTCTTCGTCGCTGCGCCTGCTGAACGACCGCGATCGCGACGACATGCTCGAGTTGTGCGACCGCGACCCGGTGGTGAACGTCTTCGTCAGCTCCCGGGTCAATGAGGCAGGTCTGGATCCGGTCCGGCTCGGCGGGCAGATGTGGGGCTTCGTACCGGGCGGCAGGCTGACCTCGGCGTGTTACGCCGGAGCCAACCTGGTCCCGGTCGGGGCGACCCCGGCCGCCGTGACCGCGTTCGCCGGCCGGGCCCGGCTTCAGGGCAGGCGCTGCTCATCCATCGTGGGTCCGGCGGAAGCTGTCGGCCAGATGTGGGAACTGCTGCGCCCCTACTGGGGGAGGCCCCGGGAGATCCGGGAAGCCCAGCCGGTCATGGCGATCTCCGGGCCGCCCCGGGTGGCCCCGGACCCGCAGCTGCGCCGGGTCCGGCCCACCGAGCTCGACGTGCTGCTGCCGGCCTCGGTGGCCATGTTCACCGAGGAAGTGGGGGTATCGCCGCTCGGGCCGGACGGCGGGGCGGCCTACCGGGCCCGGGTGGCCGAGCTGATCGCGCTCGGGCGGGCGTTCGCCCGGATCGAGGACGGCCGGGTAATGTTCAAGGCGGAGATCGGGGCCGTCACCCCGCACGCCTGCCAGGTCCAGGGGGTATGGGTGCGCCCGGAGCTGCGGGGCCAGGGGCTGGCCGTGGCCGGGATGGCCGCCGTGGTGCAGGAGGCCCTGCGGGCCATCGCGCCCGTCGTATCGCTCTACGTCAACGACTTCAACGTGCCGGCCCGCGCGGTCTACCGCAAAGTCGGCTTCGCCGAACTCGCCACCCTGACCTCGATCCTCTTCTGACCGGTCCGCTCCGGCGGGACGCAGCCAGGGGTGCGGTCGCCGGGGCGCGGCCAGGGCGGCGAGCCCGGCCGTGGGGAAGGCGGGTTTGGCGGATGCAGCTTCCTGAGCCAGAAGAGCGGCGTGCCAAAGGCGTGTCCTGCTCAGCCACCGCTGATTTGCCGAGGAGGGGAGGCGCGCCGCAGGCGTGTCTCGCCGAGGTCGGCGAATGGTGGGGGGTCCAGGGGGGTCATCCCCCCGGACAGAATAGAGCCCGGGAAGGGACGGGCATACCGCGACGGCGGCCCGTCCCCCCGGCCCCCTGTCGCCGTCTCGCCCGTAGCCCGAACATCCCTTCCCCGGCGAGATCTGCGACGTACGCTAGTCCGCGTACTTCGCACTAAGTTCGCACAGAACAGATAGAGCCGTGACGTGACAGAGCCGCAGCAAGCGGCGGGCCGTGAAGCCGCCGGGCGTTATCTGCGCGAATTACTGCTGCGCCCGGGCCGGTACCGCCAGCTCTGGGAATCTCACGCACAGCGATCACGGCCCGGGGCGATCAATCACCTCGCCGTGGCGGAGGTGCTCGCGCAGTACCTGTGGGAGTCACCCCGCGCGACCGGCCATTCCGATGTCCTGCCGCATCAGCTCAAGGACACCGTGGGCCGGGCGCTGTCCGGCCGGCTGCTGAGCCGATCCACGCTGGAGCTGTTCGTGGCCGCGTTCGGCCTGTCGGGCCAGGAGGAGGAACGGCTCTGGCGGCTCTGGCGGGGAACCGGCCGGATCACTGTCCTGGCCGGGCCGCGGGCGATGCGCTCCGGCGCGGCCGCCGAGGTCGCCGGGGTGCTGGGGCCACGGCGGCATCAGACGGTCTCCCTGCATGATCACGTCTACGCGGGCGCGGACCGCCGGCTGGCCCGGACCCGGACGATGCAGGTCGTCGAGGCCCTGGTCGAGGGGCTTGACCGGATCCCGTACCTGTACGACACGAACGCGGTCACGCTGGAACTCGGGCAGGGGTGCGCGGGCGCGCCCGGGCCGGTCCGCCGGATCGGCGATCTGTACGGCACTGACATCCGGCTGGCCCGCTCGCTCGGCCTGGGCGAGACCATCACCCTCGAGTACTGGACTTCGTACCACTACGACGCGGATCCCACTGATCCCGCGGAGCAGCAGTACCGCCGCGCGGTGATGAGCACGCTGGAGAACTTCGACATGCGCATCGAGTTCCACCCCGACCAGCTGCCGGGCACGGTGTGGTGGGCGGTCTGGGACGGGCTGGAAGGCCAGGTGCTGGACCAGGAGCGGGTCATCCCGGACAACCAGCACTCGGTGCACCGCTACCTGCGGTCCCTGGAACGGTCGGTGGTGGGCTTCCACTGGAGCTGGGAACAGCCCGGCGCCATGGCCTAGCATCGGCAGGGTGTCTGATGCGCAGAAGGCGGTGATCGCCGGCGGCGAGGCCGCCCGCGACAGCGCCGCAAGCCTTGCCCACGCTCCCGACAACATGATCAACCAGGCGCTGCGGGGGATGGCCACCCGGCTCGCCGAGCGGGCCCCGGACATCCTCGCGGCCAACGCCGAGGACATGGCCGGCGGCGAGGCTGCGGGCCTGGGCCAGGGTCTGCTGGACCGCCTGCGCCTCGACCCGGGCCGGATGCAGGAGATGTCCCGCCAGATCGGGCTGCTGGCCGACTCGCCGTTCCCGCCCGGGCTCACCCCGCTGGGCGAGCTGCCCGGCGGCCCGTCCGGCGGCAGGCTGCGGCTGGCCGAGAGGCGGGTTCCGGTGGGAGTGATCGGCGCGAATTTCGAGGCCCGGCCCAACGTGACCGTCGACATCGCCTCGCAGCTGCTCAAGTCCCGCAATGCCGGGGTGCTGCGCACCGGGGGCGCCGCGCTGCGGTCCGCGTCGGCCCTCGCGGACCATGTGATCGCCCCCGCCGCGGAGGCCGCCGGGCTGGACCCGCGGGTGGTGCAGCTGGTCCGGTCGGCGGACCGGGAGGCCGCGGTCGAGCTGGTCCGCCGGCCGGGACTGATCCCGCTGGTCATCCTGCGCGGCAGCGGGGAGACCACGCGCAGCCTGGCCGCCGAGGCGGCCCGGTCGGGGGTGCGCACGATGGCGCACGCCGACGGCGGAGGCGTGCTCTACCTGGACCGCGCGGCCGATCCGGCGCTGGCCACCGAGATCGTCACCGCGAGCCTCGACCGGCTGGGCGTCTGCAACCGGCTGAACCTCCTGCTGATCGCCACGCAGGCGTGGGACGAACTACTCGACGTGGTCCTCGGCCCGGTCCGGGCGCTGGGCATCACGCCGTCACTGCCGCCGCACGCCCACCCGCTGGGCCACGAGTGGGCTCTGGACAGCGGCCACGAGGCCACCCTGACCATCGCGCCGGCGGACGGCCCGGCGGCCGCGGCCGCACTGGCCAACGACTGCACGTCCGGCCTCGCAGCCGGGATCGTCACCGCCGACCCCGCCGCTGCCGGTGAGTTCCTGGACGCCTACCGGGGGACCGGCGCGTTCTGGAACGCCACCACCCGGCTGCTCGACGGGTTCAAGCTCCGGGGTGTGCCGGAGACCGGCATCAACGTGGACCATGTACCCGGCCCCCGGGGCCCGGTCACGTTCCAGGATCTGTGCCTCCGGCAGTACGTCGTCGTGCCGGCCTCAGCCGGCTGGGCCGCACCCCGCTGGGCCGCACCCCGCTGGGCCGCACCTCCGGGCCTGACCGAGGGCCCTGATCCCCCGACCTGCAGCGGATTTCTGGGCAGTAGCCTCCCGGCCCGGCGGCGGTTATCCTGACCGGGCCATCGGCCACAGGCCAGTCGGCCTTCGGCCGCGGCAGGTGGTGCGCTAGGGACACGGCCTGAACCCGGCGCCGGAGCCGGATCTGCCGTTTGTCATGACGGAGACGCTGGTGAGCTGGTGCAGCCGGTCGGCGGAGCCCCGCGACCGGCCCGCCCTGCTCGAAGTCAGCGGGCTCACCAAGAGCTTCGGCCCGCTCACCGTGCTCCGCGAGGTCAGCCTCCAGGTCTCCCGCGGCGAAATCGTCGCCGTGGCGGGCGGGAACGGGGCGGGCAAGTCCACCCTGATCGGGACCATCGCCGGGGTGCTCGACGCCGAGGCGGGCGAGGTGCGGTTCGGCGGGCGGCCCATGCCGTCCCGGCCCGGCCAGGTCCGCCGGGCCGGCGTTGAGACCGTGTGGCAGGAGCACGGGCTCTGCGACGACCTGGACGCTGTGGCCAACATCTTCCTCGGCCGTCCCGGGCGCTGGGTGGTCCCCGAGTCGGCCCTGCGCGAGCAGGCCGCCGTGCTGCTGCGCCGGGTCGGGGCGCGCGACCTCCGCCTGGACGTTCCGCTGCGGGTCCTGTCCCGCGGCCAGCGGCAGCTGGTCGCCGTGGCCCGCGGTGGCGCTTCCTGTCCCCCGTGAACCTGACCAAACCTGCTGGTCCAGGGCGCGGTGTTCATGCTGCTGGGCATGAGCGAGGTGTTCGCGCTGCTGCTCGGCGACATCGACCTGTCGGCCGGGTTCGTCTCCGCGATCGGCGGGGTGATCACCGGGGAACTGCTCATCGGGTCCCGTGACTGGCCCTGGTGGGCGGCGGTGATCGTCGCCCTGCTGGTCACTACGGCCATCGGCGCGCTGCAGGGGACCCTGATCGCCCGGCTCCGGCTGCCCTCGTTCGTGGTCACCCTGGCCGGCCTGCTCGCCTGCCAGGGGGTGATGATCTGGATCCTCGGCTCGGCGGCATCGTCATCGCGGCCATCTACAACGGCATCTACCTGCTCGGGATGAGCGCCGCGGCGCAGGACCTGATCTTCGCCCTGGTGCTGCTGGCCGCGGTGAGCGCGGACGTGCTGGCCCGCCGGGGCCAGGCCAGCCGCCGGGCCTGACCCGGCCCGGCGGTTCAGCACCGAGGCCGGGCAGAGTGCCTCCGCGGGGCCGCCGCGGAAAACGACGTGACCGGCTGGCCGCAGCGTTGCTAGGATTCCTGGCTCTTATGCCACACCCACGCCATCGAGGTGATGACCCATGCCCGCGGCCAGCGGGACGCAGCACAACCCGCCGCCCGATTCCCCGGCCCCTGATCACGAACCCCCCGCCCCGGCGGCCGCCAGCGCGGCCGCCGGCCCGGCCCCGATCCGGTCCTCGTTGCGGAACGTGAATATCTCAGCCAGTCGCGGCGGTTCCTGCGGCTGATGCGCGAGGACGTGCTCTCGCTGCGGGCCCTGGGCGGCGACCCCGTCTCCGAGGAATACCTGAAAGCCGACCTCTACCGGCGCGCCGAAGCACTCAGCGACCTGCCGGACACGCCACTGTTCTTCGGCCGGCTGGACTACGCGCCGGGCCCGGATAGCGGCGAGTTCGCGGGTGAGCGGTTCCACGTCGGCCGGCGGCACGTGCACGACCAGGAGGGCCACCCGGTCGTGGTCAACTGGCGGGCGCCCGTGTCCCGCCCGTTCTACCGGGCCAGCCCGGCCGACCCGATGGGGCTGGATCTGCGCCGCCGGTTCGGCTTTTCCGGTGGCGAGCTCACCGCGCACGAGGACGAGGTCCTCACCGGCCCCGGCGCGGGGGCCGCTCCGGCCGGGGTCAGCCGCATCCTCATCGAGGAGATCGAGCGGCCCCGCTCCGGGCCCATGCGTGACATCGTGGCCACCATCGCGCCGGACCAGGACGACATCGTCCGGGCGGGGCCGGACCACACGCTGTGCGTGCAGGGCGCACCAGGAACCGGCAAGACCGCGGTCGGCCTGCACCGGACCGCCTACCTGCTCTACGCCTACCCGGGCCGGATGATCCGGGGCGGGGTCCTGGTCATCGGGCCGAACCGCGCCTTCCTGTCCTACATCCGCAACGTGTTGCCCGCCCTCGGCGAGGTGGACGTCACCCAGACGACCCTGGCTGACCTGCTGGCCCGGGTCCCGGTCCGGGCCCGCGACACCGCGGCGGCCGCGCAGGTCAAGGGCGATCCGCGGATGGCCGCGGTGCTGCACCGGGCGCTCTGGGCCGGGCTGCGCGAGCCTGCCGAGCCGGTCGTGGTCGTCCGCGGCTCCCGGCGCTGGCGGGTCAGCCCCGGCGAGCTGGGCGGGCTCGTCGCGGAACTGCGTGACCGGGGAGTCCGCTACGCCGCCGGCCGGGAGATGCTCGGTCACCGGATCGCGCACGTCATCCTGACCCGGATGGAGGCTGCCGGGGAAACCTGCGACGACCGGACCCATGAGGCGGTGCGGCGGACCCGGCCGGTACGGGCCGCGGTGGACGCCATCTGGCCCAAGGCCGACCCGGTCCGGCTGGTGCTGCGGCTGCTGTCCGACCAGGCGCTGCTGGCCCAGGCCGCGGAGGGGCTGCTGGACGACGCCGAGCAGGAAGCGGTCCGCTGGAACCCGGCGCCCCGCGGGCCGGCCTCGGCCCGCTGGAGCCCGGCGGACGCGGTCCTGGTCGACGAGGCCGGCGACCTGATCGAGCGGACCCCCAGCCTGGCCCACGTGGTGCTGGACGAGGCCCAGGACCTGTCGCCGATGGAGTGCCGCGCGATCGGCCGGCGGTGCACGACCGGGTCGGCCACCGTGCTGGGCGACCTGGCCCAGGCCACCGCCTCAGCCGCGGCCGGCAGCTGGCCCGAAATGCTGGCCCACCTGGGCAAGCCCGGCGCCGAGGTCCGCGTGCTGGAGATGGGGTACCGGGTGCCGCGGCAGATCCTCGACTACGCGAACCAGCTGCTCGGCGCGCTTGCTCCCGGCCTGGCGCCGGCCCGGTCGCTGCGCCAGGATCCGGGCGCGCTGACCGTCCGGCAGGCGCCGGCCGGGGCGCTGCCCGCCGTCCTGGCCTCCGCCTGCGCTGCCGCTCAGGGAGATCCCGGATCCACCGCCGTGATCGCGGCCGACGACCAGGTGCCGTCGCTGGCCGGGACGCTCGGCGCGGCCGGGGTCCGGCACAGCGTGCTCGACGGATCCGTGGACGGGCTGGCCGGCGGCGGCCTCGTGGTGGTGCCGGTCACCCTGGCCAAGGGGCTGGAGTTCGACCACGTCATCGTGGTGGAGCCGGGCCGGATCGCCGCGGCCGAGACCCGCGGCCTGGGCCGGCTCTACGTGGCGCTGACCCGGGCCGTGTCCCGCCTCACCGTGCTGCACACCGAGCCACTCCCCGAGCTGTTGGGGTGAGCTACTGGTCCTTGATGACCGAGGTGATCAGCCGAGTTGAGTCGGCGAACGACAGCGCGGTGGCACGCAGGTGGTTGAAGAACATGTTGTAGCGGTCCACTTCCTCGACGTTCTCCACATACAGCGCGCTGGTCAGGTCCTCGAGGTAGACGACGTCCGGGTCAGCCCGCTCCGGGAAGGCCAAGATCACGAACGGCCGTCCCATGGCCGGGTGGGCCCCGGCCCCGAACGGCAGCACCTGGATCGCGACGTTCGGCAGGGCGCTCACCTCCAGCAGGTGCTCCAGCTGCAGGCGCATCAGCCCCGACCCGCCGACGCGGCGGCGCAGCGCGGCTTCATCGAGCACCGCCCATAGCTGGGGCGGCTCCTCGGTGAGCAGGGTGGGCTGGCGGGCCATCCGGACCGCGACGTTGCGCTCCACCGCCTCCCGGGCACCGTCCACCGCGCCTGCGGCGATCACCGCGCGAGCGTAGTCCTCGGTCTGGAGGAGCCCCGGGATCAGCGTGACCTCGTAGATCCGGATCTCCGAGGCTGCGCTCTCCAGCCCGATGTAGGTGGCGAACCGGGGTGCGATGGCGTCGCTGTACGCGTGCCACCAGCCCTTCTGCCGCGACTCCCGGGCGAGCTGGACCAGGTTGTCCTGCTGTGGCCCGGGCACGCCGTAAAGCTGGAGCATGTCGCGGACGTCCCGGGGTGAGACCGATACCCGGCCCGTCTCGATGCGGCTGATCTTGGACGTCGAGCACTCCAGATGCTCGGCGACTTCCTCACAGGTCAGGCCCGCCGCATCGCGGAACCGGCGCAGCTCCAGCGCGAGCCGGCGGCGCCGCACCGTGGGACTGTGCTGAGTGGCCGTGGGGATCTCCTTCTGTCCAGAATGGCCCGTGCCATCAGTGTGGCACCTGCGGCTGGCCGGCCGGGGCGCTTAAGCCTGAGCAGGGCCACCTTCCCGGCCAGATAAGTCCTCACCTGGGCACAACCGATCGGGACGGAGGTCATGGTTGGCCCGTTACCGGGCATTTCGTGGGGTTCCGGGCCGCGGATTGTCCTCGTCCGCCGGCTGAACCGGCTCACATGCCCCGCGGACGTGCGAAGTCCTGAATGCATGTTGCAAATAGCAAACACGCGCGCCATCCTGGTCTAGGGCAACCCTTCGCTGTCGTCTGATTACTAGAGGTGATTTTGATGGTCATGGGAGCTCCTGAGGTGAGTTCCCTGTCGTCGCCGGACCAGGCCTACCTGGACCAGCTGGACAGGTTGGCCCCCGTGCTGGCCAGGCACGGGATGAGCACGAACCTGGTGGCGCCGGCCGGCCGGGTGCCGAGTCTGCGCGTGGTCAACCCCGCCGCACCGGCACTGGCCGAGGACGTGTACGCGGCCTACTGCGAGGACGGCAGCTGGTGGTTCTGGTGGTCCTGGGCGGAGCGGATCGCGGCCGCCACCGAGCTGGAGCGGGCAGCCGAGCGGGTCGCTCACGTGCTGGCCGCGCAACACGGCAGCTGAGGACCGGCCGGGGATGCACGGGCCGGCCGGGGGATGCACGGGGAAAGACGTCGCGGGCTCGCCCGGCGGAATCACGGCGAGGCTGAAGGCCGGGGCGCAGCCCGGCCCGGGGCGGAGGGCAGGCCGGGGAAGGCCGTCGTCCGGCCGAGCCAGGTCGTCGCGCGCAGCGCGCAGGCCCGGGCCTGCGCGGCACCCCAGGCCCGCAGCCGGGGGTCGTCCAGCGCGACGATGCCCAGGTAGGCCGCGGCGACCCGGTTCTCCAGGTAGCCCGCGAGCGAGATCGCGGCGCGGGTGCCATGCACCGGGAACGGCAGCTGATAGGCGGGCTGCGCGGCGCCGGGCCTGACGCCCAGCGAGGTCAGCATGGCTTCCAGCTTGTCCCGGGCGATCTCGTGCTGGGTCCAGTCGCGCAGGGCCAGGTCCCGGGCCGCGGTGCCCAGTTGCGCTCCGGCTACCCCGTAGCCGTAGATGGCCGCGTTCACCGCGGCGAGCGCGGACTGCAGCGCGGCGGCGGTGCGTCCCGCGAGGGCGGCATCCGTGGTGGCTGGGCCCGTGGTGGCTGGGCCCGTGGTGGCTGGGCCCGTGGTGGCTGGGCCCGTGGTGGCTGGGCCCGTGGTGGCCGTCACCGGGCCGCCTGGTGCGTGCGCAGCAGCAGTGCGTGGCTGGCTTCGGAGGCCGCGATGCTGGCCAGCAGCTGGGCCAGGGCCGGGGGGGCCACGGCCAGGCGGCCAGTTTGCGAGCTGGCCGCCGCCCTCTCGTCCGCCTCCAGGCCGGCGAGCGTGGCCGCGGGCGGCGCTCCGGTGCCCCCGGGGGCGGAGACCGAGGGGGAGGCCCGCGGGGTGGCCCCGGGGCTGGACGGCTCGATGAGCATCGACGTCAGCCGGGCCAGGTGCTCGCGGTGCTGGGCGAGCAGCGGGCTGAGCGTGCCGGCCAGTGCTGGCGACCCGGCCATAGCCGCCCGGTACCGGGCGATCAGCGCCTGCTCCGTGCGGATGGCGGCCTTCAGCACCGCCACGTCCGGGCCGGCTGTCGGCCGCGTGCCGAGCGCCCCCACGCCTTTGCAGCCCGCCGCCACTAGGGGCACCACCGTCACGGCCGCGGCGAGCATGCTGCGCCGTCTCACGTCTGCCCGCACCGCTCCTCCAGTCCCTGTCCCGGGTGCTCTCGCTGAGCGTAGGGGCAGCCGGGCAGTGCCCGCGGGGCGCCACCCCGGATGGCCGCCGGGTGGTTTCCGATGGCCGCCGGGCGATCTGGGCGGGGCAAATCTCAACTGCCGGGCGAGCCAGGGCGCGGACGGGGCGAGTCCCCCGCGCGGGACGGTTAGGCTAGATCGCGCCAGACAACAGCACAGGTCGCGGACGAGGAGGTCGTGATGCGTGGTGAATCCCGTCACGTACCGTCACGCCCACGTACAGCCAGCCGCGCGGACGGTGCCGCCGATACGGCCCGGCTGATTCGTGTACTCGGGCCGGCCGTCCGGTCCGCGGGCCTCGACCTGGAGTCGGTGAAGGTCGTGGCGGCCGGGCGGCGCCGCCTGCTCCGCGTCGTGGTGGACGCCGACCGCCGCCCCAGCCTGGACGATATCGCCGAGCTCAGCCGCTCGCTGTCCAAGGAACTGGACGACTCGGGAGTGATGGGCGAGGCCGCCTACACCCTGGAGGTCAGCTCGCCGGGGGTGGACCGCCCGCTCACGGAGCCACGGCACTGGCGCCGCGCCCGGGGCCGGCTGGTGCGTGTCCCGCTGGCCCCCGGGGCGCCGGGGCACCCGGGCACCATCGAGGGCAGAGTGATCACCGCGGGGCCGGACGGGGTGATCCTGGATGTCGCCGGCCACCAGCGCGAGCTCGGCTACCAGGAACTGGGACCCGGCCAGGTACAGGTCGAGTTCGGCGGCGGGGGCGCCGCCCACGACGACGATCCGGGGGACGAGGGGGAGCCTGATGGACATTGACTTGAGCGTCCTGCGCAGCCTGGAGAGCGAGAAGGACATCTCGATGGACCTGGCCCTCAAGGCCATCGAAGATGCGCTGCTGGTCGCCTACCACCGCACCGAGGGCGCCGCGCCCACGGCCCGCGTGGAGGTCGACCGCGGCAGCGGCCACGTCACCGTCTGGGCCGCTGAGCCTGCCGAGGACGGCGGGGTGGCCCGCGAGTACGACGACACCCCCGATGGCTTCGGCCGCATCGCCGCGACCACCGCGCGCCAGGTGATCCTGCAGCGGCTGCGGGACGCCGAGGACGAGCTCACGTTCGGCGAGTACGCCGGCCGCGAGGGCGACATCGTCGCGGGTGTCATCCAGCAGGGCAAGGACCCACGGGCCGTGCTCGTCGACCTGGGCAAGATCGAGGCGATCCTGCCCCCGACGGAGCAGGTCCCCGGGGAGCGGTACGCCCACGGGGAACGGCTGCGCTGTTACGTGCTGCACGTGCGCAAGGGCTACCGCGGGCCCTCGATCACCCTGTCACGCACCCACCCGAACCTGGTGAAGAAGCTGTTCGCGCTGGAGGTCCCGGAGATCGCCTCGGGAGCGGTCGACATCGTGGCCATCGCGCGTGAGGCCGGCCACCGGACGAAGATCGCGGTGAGCTCGCACCAGCCAGGGGTGAACGCGAAGGGGGCCTGCATCGGCCCGATGGGCAGCCGGGTCCGCAACGTCATGACCGAGCTGCACGGGGAGAAGATCGACATCGTCGACTATTCCGATGATCCGCCCCAGTTCGTGGCCAATGCGCTGTCCCCGGCCCGGGTGCTGCGGGTCATCGTGGTCGACGCGCAGGCCAGGGTGGCGCAGGTGATCGTCCCGGACTACCAGCTGTCGCTGGCCATCGGCAAAGAGGGGCAGAACGCGCGCCTGGCCGCCCGGCTGACCGGGTGGAAAATCGACATCCAGCCGGACAGCCCGGGCGAGCCGGCGGGCGTGGCCAGCGGGGCTTCCCCCGCGGCCACGCCCGCCGCGCAGTCGGCGACCCCGGCCGCCGCGGCGCCACCCGTGGCCACGCCGGGACCGGCGGACGCCGCCGCAGGCCAGCCACGTGACGGCGAGCCAGGCGGCGGATCCGGGGAGGAAACCGGTTCGGCGCCGGATGCACCGGGGACCGTGCGCGGTGGCGCCGACGCGCCGGCGAGGTAAGCTTGCACCGACAATGGCCAGACGGTCCCCTCGGCCGGTGCGTTCCGCGCCTGCGATTCGCACCTGCGTAGGCTGCAGGGTCCGTCAGGCCAAGTCTGACCTGCTGCGCCTGGTGGCGGCCGGGGGCGACATCGTCCCTGATCCGCAGGCGCGGCTGCCCGGCCGGGGCGCGTATCTGCATCCCAGCCAGGAATGCTTCGAGCTGGCTCAGCGCCGCAGGGCACTACCGCGGGCGCTGCGCCAGCCGGCGCCGCTCGGCGCCGGCTCACTCGAGGATTACCTGGCCGGGCGGTACAGTACGGGCTCTCACCGGGCGAGTGGGTGAGCCCTGCGGGCTTACCCGGCTGGGTGAGACGGTCGAAGCTAAAACGGCAGCAGTGCCGGGAAAGCGGGATCAGTTGTGATGAGCGCGCGATGAGAACTCGGCGATGAGAACCAGAAGCTGAGGCCGTCCGGAGCACGCGCTGCCCCGGATCGGCCACGATGGCCCGGTAGAGCCGGGCCGAAGAGGGAGCGTAGTGGCGAAGGTCCGGGTATACGAGCTCGCGAAGGAGTTCGGAGTAGAGAGCAAGGCCGTGATGGCCAAGCTCCAGGAAATGGGCGAGTTCGTCCGTTCGGCGTCATCCACCATCGAGGCGCCAGTAGTCCGCAGGCTTAAAGACGAGTTTGGGTCCTCCGGACCCAAGGCCCAGGGCAGAAGGTCCCAGGGCCAGGGCGCGCCGGCTCCTGGCCGGCCGTCCGACGGCAATGGCAACGGCGGTCGCCCGGTGCCCCGCCCCGGCCCGGCCCGTCAGCAGGCACCCGCCGCGACGGCCGGCCCCGAGGTCAGTGACCGTCCGCAGGCCGAATCCAGCGCACCGGCCGCGAGCCCGGCTGCGACCAGCCCGGCGGCGCCCGCGGCCGGCGACACCGCGCCGCCTGCCAGCGCGGGTCCCGGCGGCCCCGCCCCGGCCGAGCCACGGGCCCCGGTTCCCCCGGTGCCCTCCGACGGCGGCGCGCCGGACCGCCCGGCCCAGCGTGGCCCGGTGCCGGGGCCCCGGCCCAGTGTCCCGCGTCCCGGCAGCCCGGGGCAGAGCGGTACCGGTGCAGGCCAGGCCGGCCCGGGTCAGGGTGGCCAGGGACAGGGCGCGCCCCGCCCGGGCGCTCCGCGGCCCGGCACCCGCGGTGGCCCGCGGCCCGGCCCGCGTCCCGGTAACAACCCTTACGCGCCCGTCGCGTCGGGGATGGGCTCGGCGCCGCGTGGCGCGCCGACCCGGCCCGGTCAGACCGGCCCCGGCAGCGCCGGCCCGGCGTCACCCGGCCAGGGTGGCCCGCGTCCCGGTGGCCCGCGTCCGGCGGGCCCGCGCGATCCGGGACGGCCCAGCCCGGCGAACATGGCCCGCCCCGGCGGGCCGCGTCCCAGCCCCAGCAGCATGCCGCCGCGGCCAGCCCGCGGTGGCCCCGGCGGCGGTCCCGGTGGACCCGGCCGTGGTGGTCCCGGCGGCGGCGCCGGCGCGGGCGGACGCCCGGGCGGCGGCGGTCGTGGCGGTCCCGGCACGGGCGCGCCCCGTCCCGGTGGCGGTGGCGGTGGCGGTGGCGGCGCCGGACCGCGCCCGGGGATGACCGGTGGGCGTCCCGGCGGTGGCGGCCGCGGCCGCAGCGGCACCCAGGGTGCCTTCGGGCGGCCCGGTGGCCGGCCCTCGCGCGCCCGGAAGTCGCGCAAGGCGCGCCGCCAGGAATTCGACAACATGCAGGCGCCGGCGATCGGCGGCGTGTCGATCCCCCGTGGCAACGGCCAGGCCATCCGGCTGTCCCGTGGCGCGTCACTGAGCGACTTCGCCGACAAGATCGGGGTCAACCCGGCCTCGCTGGTGCAGGTCATGTTCCACCTGGGCGAGATGGTCACCGCCACCCAGTCGGTGAACGACGAGACGCTGCAGCTGCTCGGGGTGGAGCTCAACTACAACGTCCAGGTCGTCTCCCCGGAGGAAGAGGACCGGGAGCTGCTGGAGTCGTTCGACATCGAGTTCGGTGAGGACGAGGGCGGCGAGGAAGCCCTGGTCGCCCGGCCGCCGGTGGTGACCGTGATGGGCCACGTCGACCACGGCAAGACCAAGCTCCTCGACGCGATCCGGCACACCAACGTGACGGCCCGCGAAGCGGGCGGCATCACCCAGCACATCGGTGCCTACCAGGTCACCACGGAAGTGGACGGCCAGGAGCGGAAGATCACGTTCATCGACACCCCGGGTCACGAGGCGTTCACCGCCATGCGGGCCCGCGGGGCGGAAACCACCGACCTCGTGGTGCTCGTGGTCGCGGCCGACGACGGCGTGAAGCCGCAGACGACGGAGGCGCTGAACCACGCCCAGGCGGCCCGGGTGCCGATCGTGGTTGCGGTCAACAAGATCGACAAGGAAGGGGCGGACCCGCAGCGGGTGCGTTCCCAGCTCACCGAGTACAACCTGGTCGCTGAGGAGTTCGGCGGCACGACCCTGTTCGTGGACGTGTCCGCCCGCGAAGGCCGCAATATCGAGGAGCTGCTCGAGGCCATCATCCTGACCGCGGACGCCGAGCTGGACCTGCGGGCCAACCCCGAGCAGCTCGGCCAGGGCGTCGCCATCGAGGCCCACCTGGACCGCGGCCGCGGCCCGGTGGCCACGGTGCTGGTCCAGCGCGGCACGCTGCACGTCGGCGACTCCATCGTCGCGGGCGAGGCGTTCGGGCGGGTCCGGGCGCTGCTCGACGACAACGGCACCCCGGTGCCGGAGGCGCCGCCTTCGCGCCCGGTGCAGGTGCTCGGCCTCACCGCGGTGCCCGACGCGGGCGACAGCTTCCTGGTGGTCAGCGACGACCGGGTGGCCAGGCAGATCGCGGAACGCCGGGAGGCACGCGAGCGAAACGCCATGTTCGCCCAGCGGCGGCCGAGGGTCACGCTGGAGGACCTGGAGTCCGCGCTCAAGTCCGGCGAGCGGGAAGAGCTCCTGCTCATCATCAAGGGTGACGTGTCCGGGTCGGTCGAGGCCCTCGAGGACGCGCTGCTCAAGATCGATGTCGGCGAGGAAGTGAGCCTGCGGGTCATCGGCCGGGGCGTCGGCGCCATCACCCAGGACGACGTGAACCTGGCGATCGCGTCCGAAGCGGTGATCGTCGGCTTCAACGTCCGGCCCGCGGGCCGGGCCGGGGAACTGGCCCAGCGCGAGGGCGTGGACATCCGCTACTACTCGGTCATCTACCAGGCGATCGAGGAGATCGAGGCGGCCCTCAAGGGCATGCTCAAGCCCGAGTTCGAGGAAGCCCAGCTCGGCACCGCCGAGATCCGGGAGGTCTTCCGGGTGCCCAAGGTGGGCAACGTGGCGGGCTCCCTGGTCCGTTCCGGCACCATCACCCGGGGCAGCAAGGCCCGGCTGATCCGCGACGGCGTCGTGATCTCGGACAACCTGACCGTCGAATCGCTGCGCCGGTTCAAGGACGACGCGACCGAGGTCCGCGAGGGCTACGAGTGCGGAATTGGCATCGGCTACAGCGACATCCGGGTCGAGGACGTGATCGAGACCTTCGAGATGCGGGAGAAGCCGCGGGCCTAGGACAGGCGCCCCTGGTCCCGGCTCCCGCCGGGACCGGGGGGCCGCGGCCAGGAAGGGCGTCGTGTACCTGGGTGCCCTGACGCTGGATGTGCTGCTGGGTGACGTGCGTTCGCTCAAGCAGAAGAGGTCGGTGGTGGCCTCGGTCGTGGCCGAGGTCCGCCGCCGCTACCCCGGCGTGGCGGTGGCCGAGAGCGGCCATACCGACCTGCACCGCCGGGCGGAGATCGGGGTCGCGGTAGTGTCCTCCACGCCCGCTCACGCCGCCGAGGTTCTCGACGCGTGCGAGCGCCTGGTGGCGGCGCGCCCCGACATCGAACTGCTGTCCGCGCGGCAACGGCTGCTGACTGAGGAGGAGTGAGCTAGCCATGGTGGACCATGCCCGGGCCCGGAAGCTCGCCGACCGGATCGCCCAGATCGTGGCGGAGATGCTGGAGTGGCGGATCAAGGATCCGCGGCTCGGCTTTGTCACGGTGACCGAGGCCCGGCTCACCGGTGACCTGCGGGAGGCCACCGTCTTCTACACGGTCTACGGATCACCCGAGGAACGGACGGCCACCGCGGTCGCGCTGGCCAGCGCGACCGGGCTGATCCGCTCCGAGGTCGGCCACCAGACCGGGCTGAAGCACACGCCCTCCCTCACGTTCGTGGCCGACACGCTCCCGGAAGGCGCCCGGCACATGGAAGATCTCGTGGCCCAGGCCCGCGAGGCGGACGCCAGGCTGGCCGCGGCGCGTGAGGGGGCGGTCCCGGCCGGGGACCCGGATCCGTACCGCGAGCCGCCGGGCGCGGCCGGCCCCGAAGCCGAAGACGGCCCCGACGCCGAAGACGACCTGGACGACCTGGACGACCTCGACGATCTGGACGGCGCTCGCGACCACGGCGCGGGATACTCACCACCGTGACTGCCGCGCCAAGCCAGGCTGACCTGACGACCCAGCGGGCGACGGCGCTGGCGCTGCTGGACAAGGCGGATGAGGTGTGCCTGGCCTGCCACGTGCGGCCGGACGCCGACGCGCTCGGGTCCATGCTGGCGGTCGCGCACGCGCTGCGCGCCCCGGGTCGCCGGCCGCAGCGCGTCGTCGCCTCGTTCGGCGACGAGCCGTTCGAGGTCCCGGAGATCCTCCGCTTCCTGCCCGGGCTCAGCCTGCTCAGCCCGCCGGACGCCTACCCGCACCGCCCCGAGGTGATGGTCACGTTCGACGCGGGCAGCATCGACCGGCTGGGCCTGCTGGCCGGGCACGCGTCCCGCGCCGACCAGCTGATCGTCATCGATCACCACGCCTCCAACACCCGGTTCGGCACCGTCAACCTGATCGACCCGGGAGCGGCGGCCACGGCGATGCTCGTCCTGGACCTGATCGACGCGGCCGGCCTGGAGCTGACCCGGGATATCGGGTTCGGCCTCTACTCCGGCCTGGTCGCCGACACCGGGTCCTTCAAATTCCCCGCGACCACGCCGGGGGTGCACCAGGCGGCGGCCCGGCTGCTGTGCACCGGGATCGAGCCGGGCATGGTGGCCCGCGAGCTGTGGGACCGGGCCCCCTTCGGCTACCTGGGGCTGCTCTCGGCGGTCCTCGGCCGGGCCGTGCTCGAGCCCGACGCGGCCGGTGGCCACGGCCTGGTCTGGACGACGGTGACCCGTGCCGACCGGGCCGCGCACGGCCTGCCCCTCGACGCGGTCGAGTCCGTCATCGACGTGGTGCGCCGCACCGACGGGGCGGAGGTGGCCATCGTGCTCAAGCAGTCCGACGACGGGCTGTGGCAGGCCTCTGCCCGGTCCAAGGGCAAGGTGGACGTGGGCCGGGCCTGCTCCCAGCTGGGCGGCGGCGGGCACCGCAACGCGGCCGGCGTGACGCTGGACGGCAGTGCCGGGGACGCTATCGCACGGCTGCGCGGGCGGCTGGCGGAAAGCAGCTAGCGCGATGGCCCGGGACGCCCGGGGGAACGCCCCGAGCGGGCTGATCGTGGTGGACAAGCCCGGCGGCCTGACCTCTCATGACGTGGTGGCGCGGATCCGCCGGCTGGCGGGCACCCGCCGGGTCGGGCACGCCGGCACCCTGGATCCGATGGCGACCGGGGTGCTCGTCGTCGGCGTGGAGAAGGCGACGCGGCTGCTCGGCCACCTCACGCTCACCGACAAGGAATACCTGGCCACGATCCGGCTGGGCCAGGCCACCGAGACCGGCGATGCCGAGGGCACGGTGACCTCGGGCCACCCGGCGGGCCGCCTGACCCTGGGCCAGGTGGAGGCGGCCGCAACCGCGCTGACCGGGGAGATCCAGCAGGTGCCCCCGGCGGTCAGCGCGATCAAGGTGGCGGGCCGGCGGGCCTACCAGCTGGCCCGCGAGGGTGCCCCCCCGGTGCTCAAGCCGCGGCCGGTGACCGTGTGGTCCTTCACCGTCCAGGCTGTCCGGCCCGTCCCGGCCGACGCGTCAGCGGGCACGCCCGGCACTGCGCCCGGCACCGGGCCGGGTGACCTGCTCGACGTCGACGTCGAGGTGGGCTGCTCCAGCGGCACCTACATCCGCGCCCTGGCCCGTGACATAGGGGAGGCCCTGGGCGTGGGCGGCCACCTCACCCGGCTGCGCCGGACCCGGGTCGGCCCGTACGACCTGAGCGCCGCGCACGGGCTGGACGAGCTGGCGGAGCGGCTGACCATCCTGCCGCTGGCCGAGGCCGCGGCGGCCGCCTTCCCGATCCTGGAGCTCACCGCGGAGCAGGCCCGGTCCCTCTCGCACGGCGGGCGGCTGCCCGGCCTGGGCCGGCCGCCCGGCCTGGGCCGGCCGCCCGGCCCGGAGGCCCGCTCGGTCACCGGCGGGGAGGAGGCCGGCGGGGTGGCCGGCCCGGTGGCCGCGTTCGGGCCGGACGGCACCCTTATCGCCCTGGTACAGGAGAAAGATGGCGTGACCCGGCCGCTCGCCGTGTTCGTTCCCTGACCGGCCGGCCGTCTCGCGGAACGGGGCGGGAGCGGCCGGGGATGGTTTTCGTTGCGGCGAATTTAAACCGGCATCGGGCCGCATGGGTCAGGCCGGGCGCGGGCCGGCCGGCCCGCTCTGGTCCCTGATCATGCACCGCCGTCCGGCAGAATGGCAGATGCGGGCAGCCGGCTCGCGGGAGGAGAGCTTCAATGCCGCACACCAGCGATACCCGGATTCTGGGCTATGAGCCGTTGCTCTCGCCCGCGGCGCTGCTGGATGAACTGCCGCTCAGGCACGCCGAGGCGGACATGGTCGAACGGTCCCGCGCGGAGGTGCGCGCGGTGCTGGACGGCGAGGACGACCGCCTCCTCGTGGTCGCCGGTCCCTGCTCGGTGCACGATCCGGCCGCCGGGCTGGACTACGCGGGCCAGCTGGCCGCGCTGCGCGGGTCGCTGGCCGATGAGCTCCTGGTCGTCATGCGCGTCTACTTCGAGAAGCCGCGCACGGTGACGGGCTGGAAGGGCCTCATCAACGACCCTGGCATGGACGGCAGCCACGACGTGCACCGGGGCCTGCGGATGGCCCGGCGGTTCCTGCTCGACGTCATCTCCCTCGGGCTCCCGGTGGGCTGTGAGTGGCTGGACCCGATCACGCCGCAGTACATCGCCGACGCAGTGGCGTGGGGTGCGATCGGCGCGCGGACCACGGAGAGCCAGGTGCACCGCCAGCTCGCCTCGGGCCTGTCCATGCCGATCGGGTTCAAGAACGGCACCGACGGCGACGTGCGGGTGGCCGTGGACGCCTGCCGGGCCGCGGCGGCGGGGCACACGTTCTTCGGCGTGACCCGGGCGGGCGCGGCGGCGGTGGTCACCACCGCAGGGAACCCGGACTGCCACGTGATCCTGCGGGGCGGCCGGCCCGGCCCCAACTACGAGCCCGGGCCCGTGCTCGACACGCTGGACATGGTGACCAAGGCCGGGCTGGCCCGGCGGGTGATGGTGGACGCCAGCCACGGCAACAGCGGCAAGGACTTCCGGCGCCAGCCGGTCGTGGCCGGGGTGCTCGCCGACCAGATCGGCGCGGGTGAGCCCGGCATCGTCGGCATCATGCTGGAAAGCTTCCTGCAGGCCGGGCGGCAGGAGCCGGGGGACCCCGCGACACTGGCCTACGGGCAGAGCGTCACGGACGCGTGCATCGACGTCGAGGCCACCGCGGAGGTGCTGCGCGGGCTGGCCGCCGCGGTCCGGCGCCGCCGCGACATCACGCCGCCCCGGGCGGTCGCCGGGTCCGCCGCCGCGCCGGCACCCTAGTCTTGAGGGTGCCGGGTCGTGAGGGTGCAGGTCTTGCGGGGACCCGCCGCGGCCACACGCGTCGAGCATCGAAGGAGCAGCACCGTGCAGCGCTGGCAGGGCCTGGATGACGTGCCCGGAGACTGGGGCTCCTCGGTCGTCACCATCGGGGTGTTCGACGGCGTGCACCTCGGTCACCAGCGCATCGTGCGCCGGGCCGCCGAGGTCGCCGCCCGGCTGGGCCTGCCCGTCGTCGTCATCACCTTCGACCCGCACCCGGCCGAGGTGGTCCGGCCCGGCTCGCACCCCCCGCTGCTGTGCAGTGTCCGCCGGCGGGTGCAGTTGCTGGGGGCCGAGGGCTGCGACGCGGTCTGCGTGCTGCCGTTCACGCTCGATTTCTCCCGGCTGGGCCCGGATGAGTTCATCCGGGCCGTGCTGGCCGACCGGCTGCACGCCCGCTGGGTCGTGGTGGGGGAAAACTTCCGGTTCGGCCACAAGGCCGCCGGCGACGTGCCGCTGCTCGCCGAGCTGGGTGAGAAATACGAGTTCGGGGCGGAGGGCGTGCCGCTGCTCAGCGAGGACCAGGACGGGGAAACGATCTCCTCCAGCAGGATCCGCGACCTGCTGAACCAGGGGGACGTGGCCGGCGCTGCCGGGGACCTGGGCCGCCCGCACCGGGTGGAGGGGGTCGTGGTGCGCGGCCAGCAGCGCGGCCGGGCACTCGGCTTCCCGACCGCCAACCTCGAGACGGCCCCCTACACGGCGATTCCCGCCGACGGCGTGTACGCGGGCTGGCTGGCCAGCCTGGACCCCGAGGGTCACGAGGAGCAGCGCTGGCCCGCCGCGATCTCCGTGGGCACCAACCCCACGTTCGACGGCCGGGAGCGGACCGTCGAGGCCTACGCGCTGGACCGGGATGACCTGGACCTCTACGGCACGCATGTGGCGGTCGACTTCGCGGTCCGGCTGCGGGGCATGGTGCGGTTCGACTCCGCCGGAGCCCTCAGCGAGCAGATGCGCCGGGACGTTGACCAGGCCCGCGATCTGGTCGCCGGGGCCTCGTAGCACGCCCCGGCGGCACAGGCTGGGCACGCCCGGGCGGGCATGCTCAGCACGCCCGGGCGGGCATGCGCCGGGCGGCGCGGCGACCCGGCGTTTACAGACCGGCCCGCGTGATACCTTTAGGTAACGGTCGGCATGTACCGGCCCGGGTCAGCTGCACCCTCAAGCGGCTGGCCAAGGGGCTTCCCCGCCGCCTGGTTTTCTTCCCAGGACGCGCGGAGCCTCACCCCGGAACCTGACACAAAGATAGGAAAGCCACGTGCCGCTGGACACTTCCGTGAAGAAGGAGATCATCGCGGACAACGCGACCAATGAGGGTGACACCGGCTCGCCGGAAGTCCAGGTCGCACTGCTCACGCGACGGATCAACGACCTGACCGAGCACCTCAAGGTGCACAAGCACGATCACCACAGCCGCCGCGGCCTGCTACTGCTGGTCGGGCGCCGTCGGCGCCTGCTGAAGTACCTGGCTAGCACGGACATCGAGCGCTACCGTGCGCTCATCAGCAAGCTCGGCCTGCGCAGGTAGGTCCGGGACAACTCAAGAACGACTTCCCGCGGCCCCCGATCCCGGAGCGCTCAGGGCGCCAGGACCGGTCCTCGGTAGTGGTTCTCGGGTCGCGTGTGCGCGCTCACGGGCGTGCCACAGGCGGGCCGAGGGCTTCGATCGAAGACCGGGCCGGCCGCTGGCCGGGCCAGATGGAACGGACTCGACGGCACCACGCCACGCGGCGTCGGGGCCCGGCAGTACCGGCCGGACGGTACCAGCCACGTGCCACCGGCGGCGGGCGGAGCGGGACCTCAGAAGGAGGTCTCACCCATGGAGGGTGTGTATACCGCCGAAGCCGTTATCGACAACGGAGCCTTCGGCACCCATACGATCAAGTTCGAGACCGGCAGGCTGGCCAGGCTGGCCGCCGGGTCCGCCGTCGCTACCCTCGACGAGGAGACGGTCGTGCTGTCCGCCACGACGGCAGGCAAGCACCCCAAGGAGGGGCTGGACTTCTTCCCGCTCACCGTGGACGTCGAGGAGCGGATGTACGCGATCGGCCGCATCCCTGGCTCGTTCTTCCGCCGGGAAGGCCGCCCGTCCGAGGACGCGATCCTCACCTGCCGGCTGATCGACCGGCCGCTGCGCCCCTCGTTCGTCAAGGGCCTGCGCAACGAGGTCCAGGTCGTCGAGACCATCCTCGCGCTGAACCCCGAGCACCTCTACGACGTGGTCGCCATCAACGCCGCGTCGCTGTCCACCATGCTGGCCGGGCTGCCGTTCTCGGGGCCGATCGCCGGCGTGCGGGTCGCCCTGATCAAGGGCCAGTGGGTCGCGTTCCCCACCCACGAGCAGCTCAGCGACGCCACCTTCGACATGGTGGTCGCGGGCCGGATGCTGCCCGACGGCGACGTGGCGATCATGATGGTCGAGGCGGAGTCCACCACCGGCACGATCGGCCTGCTCGCCGATGGCTCCAGTGGCGCGGTCGCGCCCACCGAGGAGACGGTGCCGGAGGGGCTGGAGGCGGCGAAGCCGTTCCTCAAGCTGCTCTGCGAGGCGCAGCAGCGCATCGCCGACCAGGCGGCCAAGCCGACGGCCGAGTTCCCCGTGTTCGCGGACTACCGGCCAGACGTCTACGACGCCGTGGCCCAGGGCGTCTCCGAGGAGCTGGCCCGGGCGCTCACGATCGCGGGCAAGCAGCAGCGCGATACCGAGACCGACCGGGTCAAGGCGCTCGCCCAGGAGAAGCTGTCCAGCCAGTTCGAGGGCCGCGAGAAGGAGATCAGCGCCGCGTTCCGCGCGCTGACCAAGAAGCTCGTCCGCGAGCGCATCATCCGCGACGGCGTCCGGATCGACGGCCGCGGGCTGACCGACATCCGCCAGCTCTCCGCCGAGGCGCACCTGCTGCCCCGGGTGCACGGCTCGGCCCTGTTCGAGCGTGGTGAGACCCAGATCCTGGGCGTGACCACGCTGAACATGCTCCGGATGGAGCAGATGATCGACACGCTCAACCCGGAGCGCACCAAGCGGTACATGCACAACTACAACATGCCGCCGTACTCCACCGGGGAGACCGGCCGGGTCGGCTCGCCGAAGCGGCGCGAGATCGGCCACGGCGCGCTGGCCGAGCGGGCCATCCTGCCCGTGCTGCCCAGCCGCGAGGAGTTCCCCTACGCGATCCGCCAGGTCTCCGAGGCCATCGGGTCGAACGGCTCGACCTCGATGGGCTCGGTCTGCGCGTCCACCATGTCGCTGCTCGACGCCGGTGTCCCGCTGCGGGACATGGTGTCCGGCATCGCGATGGGCCTGATCCACGAGGGCGGCGAGTACGTCACGCTCACCGACATCCTGGGCGCCGAGGACGCGTTCGGCGACATGGACTTCAAGGTGGCCGGCACCACGGAGATCATCACCGCGCTCCAGCTGGACACCAAGCTGGACGGGATCCCGGCGGCCGTGCTCGGCGCCGCGCTGCGCCAGGCCCGCGGGGCCCGGCTCACGATCCTCGAGGTCATGCGCGAGGCGATCGATGCCCCGGGCGAGATGAGCCCGCAGGCGCCCCGGATCATCACGATCAAGGTCCCGGTGGACAAGATCGGCGAGGTGATCGGCCCCAAGGGCAAGATGATCAACTCGATCCAGGAGGACACCGGCGCCGAGATCACCATCGAGGACGACGGCACCATCTACATCGGTGCCACCGATGGCCCCTCGGCCGAGGCCGCGCGGACCACGATCAACGCGATCGCCAACCCGCACATGCCCGAGGTGGGCGAGCGGTTCCTCGGGACCGTGGTCAAGACCACCACGTTCGGCGCGTTCATCTCGCTGCTGCCGGGCAAGGACGGCCTGCTCCACATCACCCAGCTGCGCAAGCTGCACGGCGGGGCGCGGATCGACAACGTCGACGACGTGGTCAAGGTCGGCGACAAGATCCAGGTGGAGATCCGCGAGATCGACGACCGCGGCAAGCTGTCCCTGGTGCCGGTCGAGGTCGTCGAGCGTGAGGCCGCCGCCGGGAACGGCGACGGCGGCTCGTCCGACTCCGGCGGCCCCGGCTCGGGCAGTGGCCGGGACGACCGGGCTTCCGCCGGGCAGGGCGGCGACAGCCACCGGACCCGGCACCGCGAGCGCCGGCACAGCGACAACTCGTGAGCACCCCGGACGTGCACACCCAGCAGGTGGCCGACGGCCTGAGCACCATCCGGCGCAGCGTGCTGCCCGGCGGGCTCCGGGTCATCACCGAAGCGCTGCCGTCGGTCCGCTCGGTCGCGTTCGGCATCTGGGCGGGGGTGGGGTCCTGTGACGAGGACCTCGCCCACGCCGGGGCCACCCACTACCTGGAGCACCTGCTGTTCAAGGGCACCAGGCGGCGGACCGCGCTGGAGATCTCGGCCGAGATGGACGCGGTCGGCGGTGAGCTGAACGCGTTCACCGGCAAGGAGTACACCTGCTACTACGCGCGGGTACTGGACGCGGACCTGCCGCTGGCCATCGACGTGCTGTCCGACATGGTGACCAGTTCGCTCATCGAGCCGAAGGACGTCAACGCCGAGCGCGGCGTGATCCTCGAAGAGATCGCCATGAACGACGACGATCCCTCCGACACGGTGCACGAGGCGTTCGTCGGCAAACTGTTCGGTGACACGCCCCTCGGCCGGCCCATCCTCGGCACGGTCAACTCGATTAACACGATCAACCGGGAGCAGATCGCCGAGCACTACCGGACCCGGTACACTCCGGACCACCTGGTCGTGGCCGCGGCGGGCAGCCTCGACCACGACACCGTGGTGGAGCAGGCGCGGCGCGCGTTCGGTGACGTGCTCACCGGGGACGCGGGGCCGGCCGGGCCGCGAATGGCCACGCCGGGCGGGCCGCCGCCCGTCGGCGGCGCCGTACCGGGCGATCCGGGCCGCGGCGTGCGGCTGGTGTCGCGCGCGATCGAGCAGGCCAACCTGATCCTCGGCTGCGACGGGCTGGGCCGGACCGACGACCGGCGGTTCGCGCTGGGCGTGCTCAACGCGGCCTTCGGCGGCGGCATGTCGTCGCGGCTGTTCCAGGAGGTGCGCGAGAAGCGCGGGCTCGCCTACTCGGTCTACAGCTTCACTGCCCAGCACGCCGACACCGGGATGTGGGGCATCTATGTCGGCTGCCTGCCGTCCAAGGCCGACGAGGTGCTGTCGATCTGCCGGGACGAGATCGCCAAGGTGGTCTCGGGTGGCCTGTCCGACGCCGAGCTCGAGCGGGGCAAGGGCCAGGTGCGGGGCTCCATGGTGCTCAGCCTGGAGGACCCGTCCTCGCGGATGAGCAGGCTGGGCAAGTCCGAGCTCGTGTACCCGCGGCTGGAGCCGGTCGACGAGATCCTCGCCTCGATCGAGGCGGTCTCGCACGACGCGGTGCGCAGCGTGGCCGAAGCAGTCCTGACCCGGCCCAAGGTCCTGGCCGTGGTCGGTCCCTACGACGATGACGCGCCGTTCGTCAACGCGCTGGCCTAGGAACGGGCGGAATGATCAAGGTCGGTGTGCTGGGCGCGCGGGGCCGGATGGGCGGCGAGGTCGGCCGGGCCCTGGCGGCCACGGACGATCTCGAACTCGCGGCCGGGGTGGACGCCGGTGACGCCCTCGAGGCCCTGACCGGCTGCGGCGTCGTCGTCGACTTCACCCACCCGGGCGTGGTCATGGACAACCTGCGCTGGTGCATCGGCCACGGCCTGGACGTGGTCGTCGGCACCTCCGGGTTCGGCGAGGACCGGCTGGCCCAGGTCCGGTCCTGGCTGGCCGATGCTCCCTCGGTGCGTGTGCTGATCGCGGCCAACTTCTCGGTCGGCGCGGTGCTGATGATGCGGTTCGCGGCCCAGGCCGCCCGGTTCTTCGAATCGGCCGAGATCATCGAGTTGCACCACGCGGGCAAGATGGACGCCCCGTCCGGGACGGCATCCCGGACCGCGTCCCTGATCGCCTCGGCCCGCTCGGCCGCCGGGCTGGGCCCGCCGCCCGACGCGACCACGACCGCCGCGCCGGGGGCCCGCGGGGCCGAGCTGGACGGCGTGCATGTTCATTCGGTGCGGCTGGCCGGGCTGGTGGCCCACCAGGAGGTCCTGCTGGGCGGGCACGGCGAGACGCTGACCATCCGGCACGACTCGCTCGACCGGGCCTCGTTCATGCCGGGCGTGCTGCTCGCCGTGCGCGGGCTGGGCTCCCTGCCGCCGGGCCTGACGTTCGGGCTCGAACCCCTGCTCGGCCTATAACCTGACAGTATGTGCCGGAGCATCAAGACCCTGCGCCCGCCCTACGCCGAGCACGTGACGGACGAGGACGTGCGGGCCGCAGCGCGCCAGTATGTCAAGAAGATCAGCGGGTTCCAGCGCCCCGCCAAGCACAACGAGGAGGCGTTCGAGCACGCCGTGCAGGCGGTGGCCAGCGCGACCGAGACGCTGCTCGCCCAGCTTGAGATACGCTGAAAGTAGGCTAACCGTGACAGAGCGCGCAGGACAGTCCATCGGGGGGCGGACATGCTGAGAACGATCCTGAACGTGATCTGGCTGGTCCTGTGCGGCTTCTGGATGGCTATCCTCTACGCGCTGGCCGGGCTGGTGTGCTTCGTCCTGTTCTTCCTCGTGGTCACGATTCCCCTCGGGATCGCCGCCTTCCGCATCGCGGGCTACGTGCTGTGGCCGTTCGGCCGGTCGATCGAGGTGCGCCGGGACGCCGGGCTGGGCTCCGTGATCGGCAACATCATCTGGATCGTGCTCTTCGGCTGGTGGCTGGCCCTGGGGCACCTGACGACCGGCATCGCGCTGTGCATTACCATCATCGGCATCCCGCTGGGCCTGGCCAACTTCAAGATCATCCCGATCTCGCTGGTGCCGCTGGGCGTCCAGATCGTTCCTTCCGGCCAGCTCTACCCGGGCTACAGCAGCTGACCGGAGTCAGGGCTGGCCCATCGTGGCCGCGTGCGCGATCAGCATGGAATCAGGCGGGGTCACGTCCACGCCGTCCGGATCATTGAGGTAGCCGGGCCTGCTGCGCGCGACCCCGGTGTGCCCGTACTGCCAGACGATCCGGTTGCTGACCGGGTCGATCACGATGACCCGGTCGTTGTAGTCGTCGTTGACCAGGATGTCCCCGTTGGGCAGGGGCAGCGCCAGTGACGGGTGGTCGAGCCCGCCGAACCGCCACCGCAGCTGCCCGCTCCCGGTGAACTCCACCACCTGCCCCGGGGTCGAGTAATCCGCGGTCAGGTACAGCCCGGGGTACACCTCGTTGGTGTCCGACGGGTAGCTGACCCCCGGCGGATGCGCCGACCAGGAGACGTGGCCGGACAGGCTGACCGCGTCCACCCAGCTCCCGTTGATCTCGGTGACCAGGTACTTGCCGTTGGTCATCGGGAACGCGCCGTTGGGGCTGCCGAACCGCCGCGGCGGGTCGTGCCAGCACCCGCTGCTGGAGTGGCCGATAATCCGCGCCGGCCGGTGCGCAGGCGGCCTGACCAGCAGGATCCGGCAGTTCTTGATGTCGGCGGACAGCATGTCCCCGCCGGGCAGCAGCATCGCGTCGTCCGGGTTGGATACGTGGTTGGCAGACGAGCCGGGCCGGCCTGGCGTGCCGTACCGGTAGGTGATCCGGTGCGACGCGATGTTGATCACGCTGATGACGGAGTCGTCTTCTTCGGTGGCGATGATGTCCTTGCCGTCCGGGGAGAAGAACGCATCGTCCGGAACCCGGAACGTCTGCCCCCGGGCCAGGTCGCCGGGGGCCGGGAAGCGCCACCGGATGCGGCCCTGCGGGTCCACCACCAGCAGCCGGTTATTGTGGTTGTCGGCGATCAGGACGTCGCCCGGCAGCGCGGCCGGGTCGGAGTGGCGCGCCAGGTGGCCACGCCCGCGGGGCGGGCTCAGCCACGGCTCGCTGGACGGCACCGGACCGCCGGAGCCGCTGCCGGATGTCCGGTCCGCCCGGACGTCCAGCGGGCTGCCGGGAGTCACCGACGGGATGGCCCCGGCCGCCGGGACCAGCCGGAGTTCGGTGACCGTGGGCACCGGGCGCACCCCGTCGTCCCCGCCCACCAGGTACGCGGTGCCGCCCAGCACGCCCACGCCGGCGTTCGCCACCGGGACCGGCAGCCTGCCCGCCAGGACCGCCGGGTGCCCCGGCTGATAGCGGAGCACGGCATCGCTGGTCGTCAGCGGGGCGGACGGGCTGGCCGTGGCCTGCCCCGGCCGGGCCGGGGCGGACTGCCCGCCCGCGATGTAGATCGTCCCGCCAAGCGTGAACGCCGTCGCCGCGGTCGACGGCCTGGGCAGGTGCCCGGCCACCACACCGGACATGATTCTCCGCCCCCTAACGGTCTGATCGCCGCCGGTGCGGCTGGCACCGGGCAGCGGGATCCGCTGGATGTCGTTCGTGATCCCGTGGCTGGTCTGCCCGCCGAAGACCCAGATCTGGCTGCCCGCCGCGGCAACTGCCGGGTACCGGACCGGGATGGGCAGCCGGGCCACGACGGTGAACCGCCGGCCGTCCCTGGTCGCCAGGACCGTCGCGTCGTAGCCGGCCCCGTCGTACCCGCCGAGCAGGTACGCGGTGCCGCCGCGAGTCACCGCCACCAGGTCCGAGCGCGGGCGGGGCAGCCGCCGGCCACCGTGGCGGTTCCGTGTGCCGCCGTGATCCGGTTCGCCGTGATCTCCTGGACCGTGGCCGTGCTGCTCTGCTCCCCGCCGCCGAACACGTAGGCCCGGCCGCCCAGCGTGGCGCCGGCCGCATCATGCGTGGGGACGGTCAGACGCCCCAGCCGGACAGTGCCGCCCGTCGACGGGTTGAGCCGGCGCACCGCGGCGGTGGAGGTGGAGCCGCGGGTGAGGCCGCCCGCCAGCAGCAGGTCCGGCCCGGCCGGAAGCACGACCTCGCGGGCCAGCCCGGACGGCAGCTGGTAAGGGGCCGGGGACACCTGCAGGGTGAGCGGTCCCGCGGACCGCGCCCGCGGCGACGCGGCCGCGGAGCCTGCCGCCGTGGCCGGGTGGGCCGCCCGGGAGCCAGCCGCCTGGGGTCCAGCCGCCCGGTCCCCGGCGGCGGGTCCGGTGTGGGACCCGCCGGAGGGCCCGGCCTGGCCCGTGCCTTGGCCCGGGCCGTGCGCCGAGCAGGCCGCCAGGAGCAAGGCCAGGCCAATCGCCGCGGCGCCGGCCCGCCGCGGGAGGACCCGCAGGAGGACCCGCGGGAGCGGCCCGGCGGGAGGACCGGCGGGAGGACCGGCGGGAGGACCGGCGGGAGGACCCGCGGGGCGGCCCGCTGGCGGCCGGGACTGGCCCCGGTCCCGCCGGGCGGCGTTGCACAGGACACGGCATCATCCTCCCGGTCGGAATGAGGCGGCAGGGCTTCGCCCCCAACCCTTGCATCGCTGGCCCGGCGTGCGGGGCCGGGGCCGGAAAGTCGTCGCCTGCCTCAGGCGATGCTCCCTCTGCCCGCCGCCCGCCCCGCCCGCGCCCGGCCGGCCACCCCGCCCGGCCGGCCACCCCGCCCGGCCGGCCACCCCGCCCGGCCGGCCACCCCGCCCGGCCGGCCACCCCGCCCCGCCGGGCCAGGCGTTCCTGGCGGCCGACGCAGCGGGTGAGGGCCGCCCGGGCCGGGGTCAGGCGGTGGTGGTGCTGGCGGCGTCCTCCAGGCCCAGCTCGGTGATGGACGTCTCGCGCATCTTGAACTTCTGGATCTTGCCCGTCACCGTCATCGGGAACTCGCTCGTGTAGCGCAGGTACCGGGGGATCTTATAGTGCGCGATCTGGCCCTGGCAGTATTCCCGCAACTCGTCCTCGGTCAGGGCCTCGCCGGGCCGCAGCCTGACCCAGGCGCAGATCTCCTCGCCGTACCGGAGGTCAGGCACCCCGATCACCTGGACGTCCTCGATCGCCGGGTGGCCATACAGGAACTCCTCGATCTCCCGCGGGTACACGTTCTCGCCACCCCGGATGATCATGTCCTTGATCCGGCCGACGATGTTCAGGTACCCGGCCTCATCCATCACGGCCAGGTCGCCGGTGTGCATCCAGCGCGCCTGGTCGATGACCCCCGCGGTCTGCCCCGGATCGTCCCAGTACCCCAGCATCACCGAGTAGCCCCGGGTGCACATCTCCCCGGTGACGCCCCGGGGCACGGCCAGCCCGGTTTCCGGGTCGACGATCTTGACCTCGACGTGCGGGTGCACCCGGCCCACCGTGGACACCCGCCGCTCCATGTCGTCGTCGGCCGTGGTCTGCGCGGACACGGGGGATGTCTCGGTCATGCCGTAGCAGATCGTCACCTCGGTCATGTGCATCTCGCTGACCACCCGCTTCATCACCTCGACCGGGCACGGCGAGCCGGCCATGATGCCGGTCCGGAGGGTGGACAGGTCATAGGCGGCGAAATCGGGCAGCGCCAGCTCGGCGATGAACATGGTCGGCACCCCATACAGCGATGTGCACCGCTCGTCCACGACGGCCCGCAGGCTCGCAGTGGGATCGAACCCGGGGGAAGGGATGATGATCGCCGAGCCGTGCGTCGTGCAGGCCAGGTTGCCCAGCACCATGCCGAAGCAGTGATAAAAGGGCACCGGGATGCAGACCCGGTCCGCCTCCGTGTAGCGGCAGCCCTCCCCGATGAAGAACCCGTTGTTCAGGATGTTGTGGTGGGACAGTGTGGCGCCCTTCGGGAACCCCGTCGTGCCGCTCGTGTACTGGATGTTGATCGGGTCGTCGAAGCCCAGCACGGCTTCCCGCTCGGCCAGCTGGTCCTCCCCGCCGGCCACGGGCATGGCGCCGACCGTGAACAGCTCGTCCCAGTCGATCGAGCCCAGGTAGATCACCCGGTGGAGATCAGGGAGATCCCCGCTGACCTCTTCGATCATGGCCCGGTAGTCGCTGCTCTTGAACGACTCCGCGCTGACCAGCAGCCGCACCCCGGACTGGCGCAGCACATAGCCCAGCTCGTGGCTGCGGTAGGCAGGGTTGATGTTGACCAGGATCACGCCCGCCTTGGCCGTCGCGTACTGCAGCAGAACCCACTCCGGGCAGTTCGGCGCCCAGATGCCCACCCGGTCACCGGCCTTCATCCCGGCCGCGATCAGGCCCCGGGCCAGCGTGTCGGTGTCCGCGTCGAACTCCGCGTACGTCCAGCGCCGTCCGGAGGGCATATCGACCAGCGCTTCCCGGCCGCCGTGCGCGGCCGCGATACGCCTGGTGTTCGCGCCGATGGTCTCGCCGAGGAGCGGTTGGGGCGAAGTCCCGTGACTGTAGGACAGCGGTGCTGGACTGGTCATGACTTCCTCCGACGTTGGATGGCACCATAATTCCCGGTCCCGGTCCCGATGGGAACGATCACCCCCTCCGGGGACGCCGGATGGCCTGCGGCCCCGGTGGGCGGCGGCGGGTGGGGGGTACGGTTTTCGTTGCGGCGGTCTTTACCGGGTTTTCGGGCCGGAGGGGACTTACGGCCGGTCGCGGCAGGCGCCCGGTGGGGTTACTGTCGAGTTAGAGGGCTGGGCGGCTGGTGCGTGCGCAGGCCGCGTACGGCGCCGCTCCCGCTCCCGGGAGTAGCCATGGGCTCGTGGATTATCTGGCTGGTCCTCGCCGCGGTGCTGGGGGTCGCCGAGGTCATGACGACCACGCTGGCTTTCGGGCTGATCGCGGTCGGTGCCGTCGTCGCCGCCGTGGTCGGCGCGGCCGGCGCGGGGCTGCCCTTCCAGCTGGGCGCGTTCGCCCTGGCCGCCGCGGGCGGCCTCATCGTGGTCCGGCCCATCGCGATGCGGCACATCAAGCAGCCGCCGTTGCTGCGCACCGGAACTTCGGCCCTCGTCGGCCGCTCCGCCAAGGTCGTTGAGGAAATCACCGACGATGGCGGGCGGGTCCGCATCGGCGGCGAACTATGGTCCGCCCGCCCCTATGACGAGTCCCAGGTCATTCCCGTGGGCTCGACTGTCGACGTCTTCGCGATCGAGGGCGCCACCGCACTCGTGCACCCGCGGGAGTAGATATGGAAATTGCCGCGCTCGTCGGCGCCCTGATCGTCGTCATCCTCATCGTGCTCACGGTCGGCAAGACCGTCCGGATCGTGCCGCAGGCCCGGGCGCGCAACGTCGAGCGGTTCGGCCGGTACCGCAAGACCCTGGAACCCGGGATGAACTTCATCCTCCCGTTCGTGGACCGGGTCAAGCCCCTCATCGACCTGCGCGAGCAGGTGGTGGCCTTCAGGGGCCAGCCGGTGATCACCGAGGACAACCTGGTGGTCAGCATCGACACGGTGCTGTTCTTCCAGGTCACCGACCCCCGGGCGGCCGACTACGAGATCGTCAACTACATCCAGGCCATCGAGCAGATCACCGCGACCATGCTGCGCAGCGTGATCGGGAACATGGACCTGGAGCAGACGCTCACCTCCCGCGACCAGATCAACATGCGGCTGCGCGGCGTGCTCGACGACGCGTCGGGCAAGTGGGGGCTCCGGGTCACCCGGGTGGAGATCAAGGCCATCGACCCGCCGAAGAGCGTCATCGACGCGATGGAGAAGCAGATGCGGGCCGAGCGGGAGAAGCGGGCCGCCGTGCTCACCGCGGAGGGCGTCCGCCAGTCCAAGATCCTCACCGCCGAAGGTGAGAAGCAGAGCAGCATCCTGCGGGCCGAGGGGGAGCGGCAGGGCCAGATCCTCCGGGCCGAGGGCCAGTCCCAGGCGATCGGCACCGTGTTCAAGGCCGTGCACGACGGGGACGCGGACCCCAAGGTGCTCGCGTACCAGTACCTCCAGACGCTGCCGCAGCTCGCGCAGGCCCAGGGGAACACGTTCTGGGTCATCCCCAGCGAGGTGACCACCGCGCTCAAGACGCTCAGCGGTGCGTTCGGCGGGGATGCGCGCGAGCCGGCGGGAGCGCAGGGCAGTGCGGAGCTGCGCGGGCCGGACTCGGGCGGCCGTGCCCTCGGTCCCGCGGACGGGGGGACCAGGGCCGCGGACGGGGCGGCCGGCGTTGCGGACGGGGCGGACGGGGCCGCCGGTGCCGCCCACCCGGATGCCGCCCACCCGGATGCCGCCCCGAACGGTGCGCTGGAGAACCCGCCGATCAGCCGGGCCGGGTCCGGCGGTGCGGGATAGCCGCCCTCGGCGTCCGGCACCGGACGCCGGGGTCCGTGCGGGCGATCACCGGCCGTCGGCGCCCGCGCGGACCCGGACGTAGTCAACCATCAGGTTGACCGGGAAGCTGACATCGGCAGGCGGGTTGCCCACGCTGCCGCCCACCGCGAGATTCAGCAGCAGGAACATGCCGCCGTTGTCCGGTGCCCGGGGCCCGTACACCCAGGCGGACGCGGGACAGAATTCGCGGTCGACGGTCAGGTAGCGTTCCCCGTCCCGGCTGAACGACATGCCGCTGGCCGACCAGTCGAGCCGGTACACGTGCCAGCCGCTGTCCGAGGGCAGGTCCCGGTGGGCGCTATGTACCGCGTCCCCTCCCGCCGGGGCATGCACCGACGACTGCACCGTCGAGTAACCGAAGTCCTCCAGCACATCCACCTCACCGCAGTTGGGCCAGCCGGCCGTGCCGATGTCCTGCCCCATCAGCCAGAAGGCCGGCCACAGTCCGCGCCGGGACGCCACTTTGATCCGGGCCTCGAAGGACCCGCCGGACTGGGCGAAGCTGCCCCGGGTCGTGATCCGCGCGCTGTGGTAGCGAGTACCGGGCGGGCCGTCCCCGTTCCCCGCGATCACCTGCCTGGTGGCCCGGATCACCAGATGCGACCGGCCGTCGGTGAACGCGTTGCGGGGGTCATCCGTGTAGGACTGCAGCTCGTTGTTTCCCCATCCGCCGGCGCCGAGGTCGTAGGACCATCTGGCGGGGTCCGGCGGCGAGCCGGCCGGCCCGTCGAACTCGTCCTGGAACGTGTAAGCGGTCATGGCGCAGCTCTCCTCAGTGGCGCGTCAATGGCGCGCGGACACCCGGGTCAGGTCCCCCGTCACCACGATCCGCCAGGGGGTGAACGCGAGCGTCACCGGGGTGCAGGTGATCAGCGTGATCCGGCCCCGGCGGGGCGCTGCACCCGGATGACCGGGAACCGGAGCCTCCACCCGGGTGTCGGTGTACCGCACGACACGCTCGGAATGGACCACGTACTCGTACACCCGGGTCCTGGTGTAGGCGTAGATCTTGTCCGGATTGCGCAGCGTGCGCAGATGGAGGAACGGATTTCCGGCCGTCACGTCGTGCGCCGCTACCACGAAGTTGCCCCGCTGCCCGGGGAGCGCGGTGCCCCGCACATGACCCGGCCCGAGCGCCAGCTGGCTGAGCGTGGTTCCCTCGACGATGGCGAACTGCCAGTGCCGCCCGAAGGCAGGTATCCGGATCAGCGCGAACGGCTTGCCGGTCACCGGGCGGATCCGGTCGGGGCGCAGGTTGTGCCGCGTGAGCCGGGCCGGGGTGGTCCCGGCCGGACGCGGGGGGCGGGCGGCGCTCGATCCAGCGGTCGGGCCCGGCTTGGTGGCCGTGGCCGGGATGCCCATCGCGCCTGGCCCGGTACCCGTCCGTGAGCCGGTGCCTGCACCCGGATGGCTGGTGTGCTGCGGTGCGGTCCGCCACTGCTGGAAGAGCTGCTCCTGCACCGCCCGCTGCCGTTGGCCGGCGAACGGGTCCGTGACCTTGTAGACAACCCATCCTGCGGTCAGCAGGATGCAGGCCGCCACGGTCCAGGCCAGCGGCGCGATCGCCCGCCTCCAACGCATCCCGGCATCTCCTTCCTGTTCTGCGTGCGGTGTCCCGCCCGCTGATTGGACGTCAGGCGGTGTGCCGTTTCGGCAGCATCCGCTTCACCGCGAAAAACACACCCACAACCGCGAAGGCGATCAGGGCCGCGTACAGGTAGTTCAGACCACCCGCGAAATGGGCGGCTAGTCCGGTCGTGGGCAGAGCCGCGCCGGCGACTTTGTCATACATTGTTTTCTCCTTTCTTTTCCTGTTCCTGGTCCGGGCGCAGTAGCCCGGATGTCACCAGGCCTTCTGGGTGCGCCACACCACGCCCCACAGCGCCCGCACCTGGACGATCTGCAGGTAGAGGTCGTATCCCCACTCCACGACCACGGTGGCCGAGCCCAGGGCGACCTTCCACCCCCGCGACCGGACCGTCACCAGCCGTTCCACGGCATAGACGACGGTGATCGAGGCGAAGATGAGATGTGGGTGAAAGCCCAGCCACGGCGACGCCAGCAGCGTGCCGATGTAGGCCATGGAGGCCAGCACGCCGATGATGGACACGAACTGCAGGGCCCAGCCCTTCAGCGTCTTCCTGCTGAAGCCGAAGCTCAGCAGGTCCTCGAACGCGCCGCGCTTCCAGCGCAGCCGCTGCCTGGCGAGTTCCCGCCAGGTCAGCATCACCTCGGTGGACATGGTCGCGTCCTTCGGGGAGACGACCCGGTAGCCCAGGTGGGTCAGCGCCAGAGTCATCCAGTTGTCTTCGGTCAGCGTCGCGTAGCTGTAGGCGTAGCCACCGCCGGAGTCCGGCAGGCGGCCGTCCTTAATGCCGGCCACCACATCCCGCAGTGCCGTCACCTTCAGCAGCGTCCCGACGCCGGTGATGCACAGCACACGGCCCTGCTTGCGGGCGGTGTCCCGGGCGTAGCGCGCGTACTCGTTCCGCTGCAGTGCCCCGCACATTCCGCCGCCGGCCCGGCCGCGGAAATTACCGCCCGCCGCGCCGAATCCCTCGCTCAGCTTGCGGGTCGTCGCGGCGAGGAACCCGGGATCCAGGAACGTGTCAGCGTCCTGGACCAGCACCGCGTCCTGATCGGTCAGCGAGGGGAGGACGCGCTCCAGCGCATAGTTCAGGGCGCCCGCCTTCTTATGCGTATTGCCCTGCGTGACGATTACTTCCGCGCCCGATGCCCGGGCCAGCGCGGGCGTTTCATCCGTGCAGTTGTCCGCGACGACGATAATGCGGTCCGCCGGCCGGGTCTGGGCATTCAGCGCGGCGATGGTGCGCTCGATGGATTCTTCCTCGTTGTGCGCAGGTATCAGCGCGACGATCTGCCCATCCCAGTGTTTTCCCTGGGCGTTCCTGCCGGTCATCGCGGTAATTACCTCCGGTTCTCTGTGGCTTCTCCTTGAGATTAGGCCGCGCGGTAGAAACGGCTGTCGTGTGTTTGTGGTAACCCGCCTCGTCCGTTGTGCTGAATTCCCCGGCGGCGACGGGCCGCGTCATGCCTTTGGGGTAGGCGCGCTCATCCATGGGGCTGAATCCAGGACCGCGGCGGGCGATGGGTACTCCAGGGCGCGCGGGAACTGGCCTAGGCCGTGATCAGTAGCCGGGCTGGCCAGGCCGGGCTGGCCAGGCTGGGCTGGCCAGCCCGGGAGGTGCGGGCCGGTCCCTCAGCTCAGAGGTGGATGGCCAGGCCGATGGTGAGCAGGGCGCCGAAGGCGAGCTGGAGCCGGCCGGTCATGCCCAGCGCGCCGATCAGGGCCGGCCCGGTCGCCCAGTGCCGGACCGTGCGGACCGGGGCGAGGGCCAGGGGGAGCGCCGCGAAGGTCAGCAGCGTCAGCGGCCGGGCCAGGGCCAGGGCCGCGGCGACGATGAACGGGGTCAGCACGCACGCCGCGTACAGGATGCGGGTCCGGGTATCGCCCAGGATCACGGCCAGTGTGTGCTTGCCCGACACGGTGTCGGAGGGGATGTCACGCAGGTTGTTGATCACCAGGAGCGCGCAGGCCAGCAATCCCACCGGCAGGGCCGCGGCCAGCGCCAGCCAGGGCAGCGAGTCCATCTCCACGAATGCGGTCCCGGTCACCGCGGCCAGCCCGAAGAACACGAACACCGCGATCTCGCCCAGGCCATGGTAGCCGTACGGGTGACGGCCCCCGGTGTAGGTCCAGGCCGCCGCGACGGCCGCCGCGCCGAGCAGGATCAGCCACCACGAGGTCACCGCGGCCAGGACCAGGCCGGCCACGCAGGCCACCACGAAACAGCCGAGGGCAGCGTCCCGGACCTGCCGGGGCGGGGCCACCCCCGCGGCCACGAGCCGGACCGGGCCGACCCGCGCCTCGTCGGTGCCCCGGATCCCGTCGCTGTAGTCGTTGGCGTAATTCACCCCGACCTGCAGGGCCAGCGCGACGATCAGGGCCAGCACGGCCCGCCACAGCGAGAAGTGGCCGTACCCGAACGCCACGCCGGACCCCACCGCGACCGGGACGACCGCCGCGGGGAGGGTCCGCGGCCGCGCCCCGCCGACCCAGTCCCGTGCTGCGGCCACTAGGGCCAGATCCGTGCGGTCACTGGGCCGTGCCAGGAGCAGAACCGAGGCGGCTGATGTCCCGCACCGCGCCGGTGGAGGCGGAGGTGGCCAGCGCCGCGTAGACCCGCAGCGCCTCGCTCACCGGCCGGTCCCGGCCGACGGCCCGGTAGCCGCCCCGCTCGCTCAGCAGCCGCTCCCGGCGCGCCGCCAGCTCCGCCTCGGGGACGGCGAGTTCCAGCGACCGGGCCGGGATGTCGATCTCGACGGTGTCGCCGTCCTCGGCCAGCGCGATCGCCCCGCCCGCCGCGGCTTCCGGCGCCGCGTGGCAGATGGACAGCCCCGACGTGCCGCCGGAGAACCGGCCGTCGGTGACCAGGGCGCAGGCCCGGCCGAGGCCCTTGCCCTTGAGGAAGCTGGTCGGGTACAGCATTTCCTGCATCCCGGGGCCGCCGCTGGGCCCCTCATACCGGATGAGGACCACGTCGCCGGCCTCGACCTTGCCGCCGAGGATGCCCTCGACCGCGGCCTCCTGGCTCTCGAACACCTTGGCCGGCCCGGAGAAGCGCCAGAGTTCCTCGGGCACCCCGGCGGTCTTCACGATCGCACCCTCCGGGGCCAGGTTGCCGTAGAGCACGGCCAGGCCGCCGTCACGGGTGTAGGCGTGCGGCAGGTCCCGGATGCAGCCCCCGGCCCGGTCCTCGTCCAGGCTGGTCCAGCGTGAATCCTGGGAAAACGGCTTGATCGTGCGGACGCCTCCGGGCGCCGCGTGGAACAGCTCGACCGCTTCCCCGGTGACGGCCGGCGACCGCAGGTCCCACGCGTCGAGGAATTCCCCGAGCGAGGAGCTGTGCACCGTGTGCACGCCGGTGCTCAGCAGGCCGGCCCGGTTCAGCTCACCGAGGATGGCCGGGATGCCGCCGGCCCGGTGGACGTCCTCGACGTGGTAGCGCTCGCTGCTGGGCGCGACCTTGCACAGGCACGGCACGCGGCGGGACAGCTCGTCGATCTCCTTGAGGCCGAAGCCGACGCGTGCCTCATGGGCCGCCGCCAGCAGGTGCAGGATCGTGTTCGTCGACCCGCCCATGGCCACGTCCAGCGCCATCGCGTTCTCGAACGCGTCCCGGCTGGCGATGGACCGGGGCAGCACGGACTCGTCGTCCTCGGTGTAATACCGGCTGGCCAGGTTGACCACCAGCGCACCGGCCCGCTCGAACAGCGCCCGCCGGGCGGCGTGCGTGGCCAGCGTGGTGCCGTTACCCGGCAGGGCCAGGCCGATCGCCTCGGTCAGGCAGTTCATCGAGTTCGCGGTGAACATCCCGGAGCAGGAGCCGCAGGTCGGGCACGCGGCCTCTTCCATCTCGGCCAGCCGCTCGTCGGACACGCTGGGGTCGGCCGCGGCGACCATGGGGTTGATCAGGTCCAGCTTGTCCGGGTCGCCGGAGGCGGTGACCTCGCCGGGCCGGACCCGGCCGGCCTCCATCGGGCCGCCGGACACGAACACGGCGGGGATGTTCAGCCGCAGCGCGGCCATCAGCATCCCGGGCGTGATCTTGTCGCAGTTGGAGATGCAGACCAGGGCGTCGGCGCAGTGCGCGTTCACCATGTACTCGACCGAGTCGGCGATGAGCTCCCGGCTGGGCAGGGAGTACAGCATCCCGCCGTGGCCCATGGCGATCCCGTCGTCCACCGCGATCGTGTTGAACTCCCGGGGGACCGCACCCGCCGCCTTGACGGCGTCGGAGACCACCTGGCCGACCTCGCGCAGGTGCACATGGCCCGGGACGAACTCGGTGAAGCTGTTGGCCACGGCCACGATCGGCTTGCCGATGTCCTCGCCGGCCACCCCGCTCGCGCGCATCAGCGCGCGCGCCCCGACCATGTTCCTGCCGTGGGTGACCGTCCGGGACCGAAGCGGTGGCATGACCTGCTCCCCTCAAGGGCTGCTTAGCCCCCCAGCGTACCGGCGGCGGGATCTCCGTGCGGCGCGCGCCGGTCAGCGGGACGGGCCATGATCGGGCCTCAGCGGGGCGGCAGGGCCGTCTCGGCGGCCGCGTGGATACGCTCGATCTCCTCGTGGGTCAGCCGCTGCTCGCGCCGGGCCCGCGCCTGGGCACGCAGGTACTTGCGGAGCCGCCGTCCGCTGAAGACATCCACGCCGCTGATCCGGGCCACCGTCCACGGCACGATCGGCCCGTAGATCACCATGGCCGGCCGGATCCGCTGTTTGCGCCCCAGGCTCTGGCTGATCAACTGGGCGGCCAGGGCCGCTTCCAGCTGAGCGTGCTTGAGGCGGCCGGTCTGGCTGTACGGGCCGTGGTACAGGTGGCCGCCCTGGGTGGCCCGCAACGGCAGCCGGCGGTCCCAGCGCTCGGAGTCCACCGCGAACACCCCGGCCGGCCCGACGACGAGATGATCGATGATGCAGTTGGTGCCCGGGATGGCCCGGCCGTTCAGGGTCAGGTACCCGGACCGGCGCGCCCACAGCAGCCGCCGCCGGGTGCGCCGCTGCGCGGAGGTGACCCGGACCGCGGCCGGGATCACCGCGGTCGTCCGTGACCGGTGGACCGTGTCCAGGATCGCGACCACTGCCGCCGCGGTCAGGCCGAAGCGCCAGTCCAGCAGGATGCCGGCCACGATGCCGGCCGCCGCGGCCAGGACCGCGCGGCGGATCCAGATCGGCACCCGGGGATCCGCCGCAAAGCTGGCCAGCGGATGCTCGTCACCCGGGTGGCGATCACCTGCGGTGACGAGGCCGTCGTCGGAGACATCGGGGGAGTCCCCCGCGACCAGGTCCTCCGGCGGGTCCAGGTCCTCCGGCGGGTCCAGGTCCTCCGGCGGGTCCGCGTCCTCAGGTGAGTCCGCGTCTTCCGGGAACTCCGCGTCTTCCGGGAACTCCGCGTCTTCCGGGAACTCCGCGTCTTCCGGGAACTCCGCGTCTTCCGGGAGGTCCATCGGCCCCCGCTCGCCCTGACCGGCGTCACCGGACTGGCCACCGGCGGCCGCCGGACGGCTGACCGGCGGCGCCGGACGGCTGACCGGCAGCGGTGCGCGCGGGGTCACCGGGGCCCGCGGGCCCCGTCGCAGCCCCAGAAAAGCCCGGCGCAGCCCCGGACGTGCCCGGCCGCGTCATGCGATCCACGCGTCAGAGCGTAACCGATGCAATGCGTAGCTGTCTGGGAACATCACGTGACACACCGTGAATGCGCCGAACCCGGCGTCTGGACCCGCACAAAACAGGAGACTACGGTGCGAAATCGTGACTGACATCCATGATCTGACCGTGACCGAGCTGGCCGCCGCGATCCGCCAGCGCGAGCTGTCCCCGGTGCAGGTGACCGCTCACTACCTCGAGCGCACCGAGCGGATGAACGCCGATGTGGGGGCCTTCTTCACGGTCACCGCCGAGCTGGCCCAAAGCCGGGCCGCGGAAGCCGAGAAAGCCGTGATCGCCGCCCGCGACCCCGGCGGGCTCCCCCCGCTGACCGGGATCCCCATCCCCATCAAGGACCTGAACATGGTGGCGGGGGTCCGCCAGACGCTCGGCTCGGCCGTCTACGCCGACAACGTCCCGGCCACCGACGATCACGTCACCGCGGCGTTGCGGGCGGCCGGGGCGGTGATCACGGGCAAGACAGCCACCCCCGAGTTCGGCCTGCCCTGCTACACCGAGACCGCGGTGGGGCCGCCGGCCCGGACACCGTGGGACCTGAGCCGGTCCGCGGGCGGGTCGAGCGGCGGCGCGGCGGCCGCCGTGGCGGCGGGCCTGGCCCCGGCCGCCCAGGGCAGCGACGGCGGGGGCTCGATCCGGATCCCGTCCAGCGTCTGCGGCCTGTTCGGGCTGAAACCGTCCCGGGGCCGGATCTCCAACGCGCCGCTGGTCCCGGACCTGTCCGGGCTGGGTACCGAGGGCCCGCTGGCCCGGTCGGTGGCCGACGCGGCCCTGCTGCTGGACGTCATGACCGGCAACCTGCCCGGGGACATGTACACCCAGCCACCCCTCCCGGCCGGGGAGTCCTTCCTGGCCTGCGCCTCCCGCCCGCCGGGACGGCTGCGGATCGGCCGGACGCTGCAGCACCCGATCGAGGGCGCGGCGGTGCACCCGGACTGCGTGGCGGCCTACGAGGATGCGAGCGCGCTGCTGGCCAGCCTGGGGCATGAGGTCGATGACGTGGCCATGCCGTTCGGCCCGGACGCGGTGCCGGCCTTCGAGACGGTCTGGTACGCGATGGCCACGCTGGCCCCGGTCGCCCCGGCCCGTGAGGACCGGCTGCTGCCGTTCACCGCGTACATGCGCCAGCACGGCCGGGAAACCCCGGCCAGTGACCTGGTCTTCGCCCAGGCCTACCTGCAGCTCGTGGTGCGCCAGGCGCTGGCCGTCCTGAACAGCTACGACGCGCTGCTGATGCCGACGCTCGCGTCCCCGCCGGTGCCGGTCGGCTACTTCGAGGAGGTGCCGCCGCCGGAGAACTTCGAGCGGCAGAAGGCGTTCACCCCGTTCACCGCGTTGTTCAACGTGTCCGGGCAGCCGGCCGTGAGCCTGCCGCTGTCCTGGAACGGCGCCGGGCTGCCGATCGGCGTGATGCTGGCCGGGCGGATGGGGGAGGAAGGCACGCTGATCTCGCTGTCGGCCCAGCTGGAGGAGGCCCGCCCGTGGCGGGACCGCCATCCGGCGCTGTGGTAGCAGGCACCGTGGTTGCGGGACCGTGGTAGCGGGCACCGCGGCGCCGCGGCCCGATAGAGTCCGGTAGCGGTGATCAGATGACCGGGGGACGACGGGGCTCCAGGATCGCGTGGCGGGTGCTCCGCGTGGCGATCCCGCTGCTGGCCTGCGCCGCGCTGCTCGGCGTGCTGGCGTTCGGGTACGCCACGGTGCCCGCGCTGGGCCCGGCCCTGGACCCCGGCCGCGGGGTGTGGACCTCGGCCAGCGGCGGTGAGCTGCCGCAGTCACAGGTGCTGAGCCTGCCGGGCCTGGGCCACCCGGTGCGGGTGTCGTTCACCAGCCACGGTGTGCCCTCGGTCCGGGCGGCCAGCCCGCACGACGTGTTCCTGGCCGAGGGCTACCTGCAGGCCCGGTTCCGGCTGGCCCAGATGGACCTGGAACGGCGGCTCGGCGAGGGGCGGCTGGCCCAGCTCGCGGGGCCGTCGGCGGTGAGCTCGGACAAGTTCGAGCTGCGCCTGGGCCTGGTCCGCACGGCGGAGCGGGAATGGGCCCAGATGCCGCGGTCCAGCCCCACCGCGCAGGACCTCGTGGCCTTCAGCCGGGGGGTGAACGACGACCTGGCCCAGCTCCGGCGCCACCGGCAGTGGCCCGCCCTGTTCTCCCTGGCCGGCGTCTACCCGGGCGACTGGACACCGGTGGACACCCTGGCCATCCAGGGCGACCTGACCGAGCAGCTGGACTTCACCACCGCGCCGCTCGACTACGCGCTGCTGGAACGCGCGCTCGGCGCGAAGCGGACCATGGCCTGGTTCCCCGTCCTGCCGCCGAACGAGCAGCACCCCTACGATCCCGGCCCCTACCGGAAGGCCGGCCTGGTCCCGCTCGAGTCCGGCATGTCAACGTCAAATTCTTCCGCAACGAAAACCGCCCGCCGTACTCCCTCACCCACCCGCGCCGCCGCCGCGGTCACGGCCGCCAGCGGCCCAGCCAGCCGGGCCGGCCGCGTCCCCGCGGCCGAGGCCGCCGCGGCGTCCGCGCTGCTCTCGGCCGTGAACGCGCTGCCCGCCGGGCAGGTGCACGCCTACCCGGACAGTAACGCCTGGGCGGCGAACGGCCCGGCGGTGGCGGGCGGCCGGTCGATGCTGGCCGGGGACCCGCACCTGCCGCAGACCATCCCGTCCATCTGGTACCAGGTCGCCCTGGCGGCCCCCGGGTACCAGGTGAGCGGGGTCAGCGTGCCCGGGCTGCCCGGTATCCTCCTCGGCCACAACCAGCACATCGCCTGGTCCCTCACCGACACCCAGAACCAGGCGACGCTGTTCTACACCGAGCGGACCAGCCGGTCCCGGCCCGGGCAGTACTTCTGGGACGGCGCGTGGCGGCGGATGCGCCAGGTGCACTACACGATCGCGGTCCGGGGCGGCGCCGCGCAGCGGCTGACGGTGGACCTGACCGTGCACGGGCCGGTCATGACCCAGGCCGGGCAGACCACCTCGGTGGACTGGATGGGCAACGTTCCCTCACCCGACCTGGCCGTGATACTGGCGGTGAACCAGGCCAGTGACTGGGCCCAGTTCCACGCGGCGCTGGCGAACTGGCGGGCGCCTTCACAGAACTTCGTTTACGCCGACGACCGGGGCCACATCGGCGCGATCTCGGCCGGGTACTACCCGGTGGTGCGCCGCGGCCAGCCCTGGCTGCCGCTGACAGGGACCGGGCCCGACGACGTGGCCGGGGTCATCCCGTACTCCGCCATCCCGCAGGCCTATGACCCGCCCGGGCACGTGCTGGCCACCTCGAACCAGCGCCCGGTCGGCCCGTCGTACCCGTACTACATCGGGACCACCGCCGACTTCTTCGACCCGGGCTACCGGGCCAGCCAGATCTACGCCTCGCTGCAGGATCGTCAGGGGATGGGCCGCCATGCGATGACCCCGGCCTCGTTCGCGGCCGTGCAGACCAGCCTGGCCGACCCGCTGGCCCCGCGCATCCTGCCCAGGCTGCTGGCGGCGCTGCGCGGTTCCGGGGCGGGACTGACCGCGCGGCAGCAGCAGGCCGCGCGGCTGCTGCGGGGCTGGGACGGCGTGATGACGGCCAGGTCCGCGGCCGCCTCGGTGTGGTGGGCGTTCTGGGGCAACTACCTGGCCGCGGTCTTCCAGCCGTGGTGGCACACCGCGGCGGTCCCGGTGCACCGGGACGCGGCCGGGCTGAAGGTCTCGCCCGGCCAGGCCAGCCTGGACGAGGTGCTGGAGACCTGGACCCTGAGCGACCCGGGTAACGCCGCGTTCACGGCGCCCGGCGGGCCGCGGCGCACCGCGCCGCAGGTGATGCGGGCCGCGTTCGCGGCCGCGGTGGCCCACCTGTCGGCGCGGCTGGGCGCCGATCCGTCCCGCTGGTCCTGGGGTCGGCTGCACAGCAGGCAGTTCCCGTCCCTGACCGAGACGGACGCCCTCGGCTACGGCCCCCGCGCGGCGGGCGGGGATCCGTGGACCGTGGACGCCGCCGACGGCGGGCTGGTGGCCACCCAGGGGCCCAGCTGGCGGATGATCACGGCGTGGACCGGCCGCGGCTCGGGGACAGCGCAGGGCATCTACCCCGGCGGCCAGAGTGAGAACCCGGCCTCACCGTGGTATGAGGATCAGGTGGCTGACTGGTGGAATGGGCGCTACCTGCCGATGCCGCCGGCCGGATCGGCGCCGGGGGTGATCCGGTGGACGCTGCGCCCGTGAGGCCGGTGACGCCGGATCCCCGGACACCGTCGCGCCGCGGCCTGCTGCGGCCGGCCCAGGCAGGCCATCGTGTCTGACCTGAACCGCCTGGGCAGGCGCGGCGCGTACCGGCTGGGGCGGCTGGGCTCCCCGGCGCCCGCCCCGGCCGGGCCGCCTGCGCCGCACTATCCGTCGTGGGTGCCCGGGCACCGGGGCCCGGCGGCGTTGTGGCTGCTGGGCTGCGCGGCCGCGGCGGCCGCGATCGCGCTGGGGGCCGCAGCGGGCTGGTGGTTCCTGCCGTTCGTGGCGGGCCTGGCGGGCGGGGCCGCGGCCCGTTACGGGCGCTGGCGGCTGCGGGTCGCCCTGCCCGCGGCGGCGCTGGTGGCCGCGGCCGGCTGGGCCATCCCGCTGGGCTGGCAGGCCATCCACGGCGCCCCGGTCGGCGCGACCGCGCGCGTGGTCGCGGCGCTGGCCGGGCTGCCGCCGCACGCCCCGGTCGCGATCGCCGCCACCCTGGTCGTCGCGGCCGCGCAGGCGCTGGCCGGCCTGTGGCTCACCTGGGCGCTGATCCCCAGGCCGTAGCGGCGCTGTGGGTGACCTCCGCGCACGGCGCGGAGGTCACGGGTGGGCGTCCCAGTGGCGGCGCAGTGCGGCCGTGAGTTCGGCGGCCCGCTCGTCGGGGAAGAACAGGCGGGCACCGTCGATCCCGACGACGCCGGTGGCGCCGGGGATGGTGTCGCGCAGCCAGTAGGCCCACTTGGGCCGGAAGAACCGGTCCCCGGTGCCCCACACGATGAGGGTCGGGACCTGCAGCCGGGCCAGATCAGGCTCGGCCGCCAGCAGGTCGCGGGCGCGCACGGACGTGATCAGGCGCTGGAACTGGCGGGCCGATTCCCCGGTGCCGAACACGGGTTCCAGCCAGGCGCGCGCGAGTTCCTCAGGCAGGCTGGCGGCGACGTCCTGATAGCCGCTGCCGAAGACGCGCTTGCGGGCCCGGCGTACGTCGCGCACCATCGGCGGCGCGAGGCGGGCGAACAGGCCCAGACGGGCGAGCAGGTACCCGGGCAGCAGCGCCTTGGGGGGGACGTTGTTGTGGGCCTCGCAGTTGGTCAGGGTCAGGTGTTCAGCAGGCCGGGGTGCCCGGCCGCGAACACCTGGGCGATGGCGCCGCCGGTGTCGTTCGCGACGAGGTCCACGCCGGTCAGCCCGAGCGCGTCGCAGAAGCCGGCGACGAAGCGGGCCAGGCCCGGCAGCGAGAAGTCCTGGTCGGCCGCTGCGGGAGTCCGCCCGTGCAGCGGCAGGTCGACGGCCACGCAGCGGCGCTGGCCGCCGAGCTGGCCGATCACGTGCCGCCACAGGTAGCTGCTGGTGCCGGCGCCGTGGACGAACAGCGCCGCCCGGCCCGGGCCGCCGGTGTCGATGTAGCTGGCCGGACCAGACCGGGTGTGCACCTGGCCCCGGTGGCTCTCGAGGTGTTCCAGCACGGCGGGCATGTTTTCTCCCCTCGTTGCCGGATCGCCGGAGGGTCGCCGGAGTACAGTTGGCCGAAAGACCGACCGGCGGTCTAACTCTTACAAACCGACGGTCGGTCTGTCAATTGCGCCGGAGAGGCAGATGAACAAGAACGTCGAGCGCGGCCAGGCCACGCGGGCGCAGCTGGTCGAGGTCGCGACCCGGCTGTTCGTGGCGCACGGCTACGAGGGCACGTCGATCGAGGCCGTGCTGGCGGACTCGGGAGCCAGCCGCGGCTCGCTTTACCACCACTTCCCGGGCAAGGCCGCGTTGTTCTGGGCGGTCCTGGAGGGGATCGCCGTCCGGGTCAGCGGCCAGATGGAGGATGCGGCGCGCGATGCGAAGGACCCGGTCGCCGCGCTGCGGGCCGAATGCCTGGCGTGGATACGGCTGGCCGGCGACCCGGTGATCCAGCAGACCGTGCTGATCGACGCGCCGGCGGTGTTCGGCTGGCAGCGGTGGCGCGAACTCGACGAACAGCGCAGCCTGGGACCGATCAGGGATGCGCTGGCGTGGGCCGCCGAGGCTGGCCGTATCGAGCGGCGTCACGTGGACACGTTCGCGCACATCGTGCTGGCCGCCAGCAACGAGGTGGCCCTGATGATCGCGCGCGCTGGCGACCCTGCCGCCGCGCTCGGCGCCGGTGAGAGCGCGTTCGCCGAGTTCCTGGACCGCCTGCTGGGGGCCGGATGACGCCCGCGGGCCCGGCGCCGCGGGCCCGCCAGCATGCCCGATGTACGCCAAACTCAGCACACAAGGTGGTAACTGCGGGCGTAAGGGTTGTGCGCGGCACCGCCCGATGGCCCGATCATTGAAGGGTGACGAGCGACGACACCAGGCGGCGGGCCGAGGCCCAGGGGGTTGCGACCGGCTACCGGGACTGGCACGAACGGCGGGTCGAGGTGAGCCAGCGGACGCTCGACGCCATCCTGGCCGCGCTGGGCGAGCCCCCGGGCCAGGCCCCGGCGGTTCCGGCCGCCCCGGACGGGCTCCCCGCGGCGGCCGGGCCGGGAATTGAACGGGTCCTGACCGAGAGGCCCGCGGCCGGGGGGCCCATGGCTGAGGGGCCCGCGGCCGGGGGGCCCATGGCTGAGGGGCCCGCGGCCGGGGGGCCCATGGCTGGGGGGTGGCCGTGGCCGGAGAACTGCTGGCGGAAGAACCCGTGGACGACGGACCGGTGGTCGCCGGCCCGCAGGAGCGGTCCTGGGGCTTTGCGGTCCAGCTCTACTCGGTGCGGTCCCGCCAGTCCTGGGGGTTCGGGGACCTGGGCGATCTGGCCGACCTGGCCGTGTGGAGCGCCACTGACCTGGGGGCGGGGTTCATCCTGATCAACCCGCTGCACGCGGGTGAGCCACTGCCCCCACTGAGCCAGTCCCCCTACCTGCCGATGAGCCGGCGCTTCACCAGCCCGCTGTACCTGCGGATCGAGGACATCCCCGAGTACGCGCGGCTCACGGCGGGGGACCGGGTGCGGATCGACTCCCTGGCCGCGCCGTTGCGGGCCCGCAACGCCACCAGCGAGCTGCTCGACCGGGACGGGGTCTGGCGGGCCAAGCGGACCGCCCTGCAGATCATCTACCGGCAGCCGATGACCGCGCAGCGCCGCGCCGAGTTCGACGCCTACCGGCACCAGGAAGGGCAGCCGCTGGAGGACTGGGGCCTGTGGTGCGCGCTGGCCGAGATCCACGGGCCGGACTGGCGGTCCTGGCCGGAGCCGCTGCGCGTGGTGGGCTCGGCCGAGGTGGCGGCCGAGCGGGCCCGGCTGTCCGGCCAGGCCCTGTTCCACGCCTGGCTGCAGTGGCTGGCGGACGGCCAGCTGGCCGCCGCCCAGGACGCGGCGCGGGCGGCCGGGATGCGCGTCGGCATCATCCGGGACCTGGCGGTCGGCTGTCATCCGGGCGGCGCCGACGCGTGGGCCTGGCAGGACGTGATGGTCTCCGGGGTCAGCGTAGGGGCGCCGCCGGACGAGTTCAACCAGCGCGGCCAGGCCTGGAACCAGTCACCGTGGCACCCGCTGCGGCTGGCCGGCGAGGGGTACGCGCCGCTGGCGAACCTGATACATGCCGCCCTGCGGCACGCCGGCGGCCTGCGCATCGATCACGTGATGGGGCTGTTCCGGCTCTGGTGGGTGCCGTCCGGGATGAGCCCGGACCAGGGCACCTACGTGCGGTACGACCATCACGCCATGGTCGGCGTGCTGGCTGGCCAGGCGGTCTCGGCCGATGCGCTGGCCATCGGCGAGGATCTCGGCACCGTGGCCCCGTGGATCCGCGAGTACCTGGCCGAACGCGGGGTGCTCGGGACCGCGATGCTCTGGTTCGAGCGCGGACCGGACGGGGCGCCGCTCCCGCCCGGCAAGTGGCGGCGTAACTGCCTGGCCATGGTGGGCACGCACGACGTGCCGCCGATCGCGGCGTTCGTGACCGGGGAGCAGGTGGAGCTGCGTTCCCGGCTCGGCCTGCTCACCCGCTCCTACCGGGAAGAAAGCGAGGAGTCCGACGCCGTGGTGCGGGCCTGGCAGGAAGTGCTGGAGGCCGAAGGCCTGCTGGCGGCCGGTGGCCGGCCCAGCCCGGCCGAGTTCACCGTGGCCTGCTACGCGTTCCTGGCCCGGACCCCGGCCCTGCTCATCGGGGTGTCACTGGCCGACGCGGTGGGGGACCGGCGGCCGCAGAACATTCCCGGGACCACGGATGAGTACCCGAACTGGCGGGTCCCGCTGTGCGACGGGGAGGGCCGGGCGGTGTCCCTGGATGACCTGGCGGACTCCCGCATGGTCCGCGCGGTGGCCCGGGCGGTCGCCAGCCACCCGTGACGCCGATCCCGCGCAGCAGCCCGCCGCAGCTGTGGCGGGACCGGGTCTTCGCGGTCTTCCTCACGTCACAGACCCTCTCCGTGGCCGGGGACTCGTTCGCCCTCATCGCGGTCCCGCTGCTGGTGCTGCGGGCGACCGGCTCGGTCGCGCAGATGGGCCTGCTGACCGGGGCGGCCGGCGCGGCGGCGGTGGTCGCGGGCATCTTCGCCGGGATCCTGGCCGACCGGCTCGACCGCTGGAACCTGATGGCCGCCTGCGACGTGTCCCGGATGATCCTCTACGGCCTCATCCCGCTGGCCTGGGCCTTCCACCCGCAGGTGTGGCTGCTGTACGTGATCCTGCCGGTGTGCGCCGCGATCGGCATGATCTTCCAGGTCGGCTACGTGACCGTGGTCCCGGCCCTGTCCGGTCCCAGCCGGATCACCGAAGCCAATGGCCTGCTGTACGGGGCGCAGTCGGCAGCGGGGGTTGCGGGCCCGCTGCTGGCCGGCCTGGTCTCCGCGCTGCTCGGTCCCGCCGGCGCTATCGGCGTTGACGCGGCCAGCTTCGCCGTCTCCGCCGTGGGCGTGCTCGTCGTACGCCACGAAGTGTCCTCGCGCCGGAAGGAACGCGCAGACTCCGTTGCGCCCGCGGGGCCGGTCCCGGCTGGCTGCTCCGCAACGCCATCCGGGACGGCCACCCCGGGCGCCTCCGGCGCTGGGTCCTCCGACGGGCCGGGGTCCGGCCGCCCGGATGCGGCCGGGGCCTGGCGGGAGTTGCTGGCCGGAGCCCGGTTCCTGTGGCAGCACCCGACACTGCGGGCGCTGACTGTCCTGCTGACGTTCTTCATCTTCGCCACCTACGGCCTGCCGGACGTGCTCATCTACTACCTCAAGCACGGCCTGGGCCAGGGTGACGGCGTGGTCGGGCTGGTCCTGGCCATCGCTGCGCTCGGCACCGTGGCCGGCGCCCTGACCGTGGCACCCTTGCGGCGCAGGCTCGGGTTCGGCCGGTGCTGGACTGGCGCGGTGGTGCTGTGCGGGCTGGCCGTCGCCGGGCTGGGCGCGTCGGGGAGTGTCCCGGGCGTGGCCGTGCTGGCCGCCGTCTACCTCGGCTGCATCAGCGTGGCCGGCATCTCCTCCATGTCGCTGCGCCAGGAAGTAACCCCCGACCGTCTCCTCGGCCGCGTCACCGCCGCGTTCTGGACCATTCACTTCTCCCTAGGCCCACTCGGCGCGGCCCTGCTCACCTGGGCGGCCGGCCACTTCGGCGTCATGGCGGCCTGCCTGGCCAGCGGCGCCGCGTGCCTGGTCATAGGCGCAGCGGCCCTGGTCACTCCCATACGTCACTCGTCACGCAGCCTGGTCCGGCCGGTCCCCGAGATCTGACCGGGGTGTCGCGCCGGCGCCGTCAGGCCGTGTGTTCCTCGCGGTCGCGGGCCTGGCAGCGGAGGGCCCGCTGGACGCCGTCCCGGCACTCGAGGAGCAGCCGGAGCAGCGCGGCCGGCGGATCGGCCTCGGCGATGTAGGCGTCGGTGAGCTCCACTGTGTGCTCCGAGATCTGGGTCAGCGGGTAGGCGTTCGAGGTGAACCACTGGGCCATGTCACTGCCCCAGTCCCGCCACACGTCGCCGACCACGTCGAAGTACCGGGTGGCGTACGGCGCCAGGAGCCCGGCCTGGTCAGGGTCGGCGAAGCCGGTCAGCGTGGCGCGGAACGTGGCGTTCGGGAGCGTGCCGCTGACGATCGCCTGCCACGCCGCTTCCTTGGCCGCAGCCTCCGGGATCGCGGCCCGGCAGGTGGCGGCACGCCGCTCGCCCGCGTCCGTGGCGTCGCGGCGCAGCTCAGCGTCGATCTCGGCCGGGCCGGCGGCGCCGCGGCTGCACAGCCGGTGCAGCAGCCGCCAGCGCAGTTCGGTGTCGACCACCAGGCCGTCCATGTACGCCGATCCGTCCAGCAGGCCGCCCAGCAGGGCCAGGTCGCTCGGTGACGTGGCCAGGCTCGCGAACGCCTGCAGGTAGGCGAGCTGGCGGTCCGAGCCGGGCGCGGCCCGCTCGGCCAGGCTGAGCAGGGTGCCTGCCGCCTCATCGGTGCCGTGCTCCCGCCAGGCCGGGTCGGTGAACCGGCGCAGCGCGGCGCTCGCCTGGCGGAGCAGGGTCTGCGCGACGGAGATCTCCTCGGTGCGGTCCACCCCGGACCACACGAGCTGCACGTAGTCCCGGGCCGCGAGCTCCGCGTCCCGGCACATGTCCCACGCGGCCGCCCAGCACAGTGCGGCGGGCAGCGACTCGGTGAACTCCCCGATGCCGGTGATGAGCGTGGCCAGCGAACGGCTGTCCAGCCGCATCTTCGCGTAGGTCAGGTCGTCGTCGTTGACCAGCACCAGATCGGGCTGGTCCTCACCGGCCAGCACGTCCAGGACGGTGCGCTCGCCCGCGATGTCCGCCTCGACCCGGCGGCGCCGGATCAGGCCGGCGTCGGTCCGGTCGTAGAGGCCGACCGCGACGCGGTGCGCCCGGAGCACCGGATGGCTCGCGGGCGCGGTCTGCACCACCGCGAACTCCGTGATCCGGCCGTCCCCGCCCAGGTCGTACTCCGGCCGCAGGGTGTTCACCCCGGCCGTTTCGAGCCACTCCTTGGACCAGCCGGACAGTTCCCGCCCGGACGACTCCTGCAGGGCGCCCAGCAGGTCGGCCAGGGTGGCGTTCCCCCAGGCATCCTCGGCGAAGTAGCGCCGCACCCCGGCCAGGAAGTGATCCCGGCCCACGTAGGCGACGAGCTGCTTGAGCACCGAGGCGCCCTTGGCGTAGGTGATCCCGTCGAAGTTGACCTCGACCGCGGCGATGTCCGGGATGTCCGCGGCGATCGGGTGCGTGGAGGGCAGCTGATCCTGCTGGTAGGCCCAGGCCTTGTGCAGCTGGCAGAACGTGGTCCAGGCCGCGGGCCACCGGGTGGCCTCGGCCTGGGCCAGCGCCGAGGCCCAGGTGGCGAACGACTCGTTCAGCCACAGGTCGTCCCACCAGCGCATGGTGACCAGGTCACCGAACCACATGTGCGCCATCTCGTGCAGGATCGTGTCCCCGCGCAGTTCGCGGGCGAAATCGGTGACCCGGGACCGGAACACGTAGTCCTCGAGGAAGGTCACGCAGCCAGCGTTCTCCATCGCGCCGGCCTTGAACTCCGGCACGAAGACCTGGTCGTACTTGCCGAACGCGTAGCGCACCCCGAACGCGTCGTGGAAGAAGTCGAAGCCCTGCCTGGTCACCTCGAAGATCTCCTCGGGATCCAGGTAACCGGCCAGCGAGCGGCGGCAGTAGATGCCCAGCGGGATGCCATCGTGCTCGCTTGTGACCTGAAAGTAAGGGCCGGCCACGATGGCCGTGATGTAGGTGGACATCACCGGCGAGGGGGGGAAGTGCCAGCGCCTCGCGCCCCCGGCCACGGGCTCGCCGGGGCCATCAGCGGCCATGTTCGACAGGACCAGCCAGTCCTCGGGGGCGATCACCGAGAACTCGAAGGCGGCCTTCAGGTCAGGCTGGTCGAAGCAGGCGTAGACCCGGTGCGCGTCGAAGGTTTCCAGGTCGGAATACAAGTAGACGCTGCCGTCGGTGGGGTCGGTGAAGCGGTGCAGACCCTCGCCGCTCCGCGAGTAAGCGCACTCGGCCACCACCCGCAGTTCGTTGGCGGCCTGGAGCCCGCGGAGGGCGATCCGGTTGCCGTCGAACGCGGTGCGGCTCACTGGCACCCCGTTCAGGATGATCTCCCGGACGGCCGGGGCGGTCAGCTCGACGAAGCTGGCCGCCTCCGGGACGGCGCACTGGAAGTGGACGGTGCTGGTGGACAGGAAGGTGCCGGCACCGTCCGTCAGGTCCAGTTCCACCCGGTATGAGCTCACGTCGAGAAGCTGCCGCCGGTCGCGCGCTTCCTCGCGGGTGAGATTGTTCGCCACGTGCCTGGCACCTTTCCATGTCCACGATGTGGGTGTCCACGTACCCGCCGCCTGCAGTTCATGCGGGTGGCTGTTCGGGCATTTTCCCACGGCCGACGGCGGAATGCGGTTGGCCCTGCGCCGGTTGCAGGCTGAGTGAGGAGTGGCCGGCACCCGGATGCCCGGCCCGCGGTCCCCCCGAAGCCTGATCATGGCCAGCCATGGTCGGGCCACGCCGCGATGAGAAGGAGCCCCATGCCCGAGCAGGAGCCTACCCCGGTCGATTTCTGGTTTGACCCGCTGTGCCCGTGGGCGTGGATCACGTCCCGCTGGATGCTCGAGGTGGAGCAGGTCCGGCCGGTTGAGGTCCACTGGCACGTGATGAGCCTCGCGGTGCTGAACGAGGGCAAGGAAGGCATGCCCGAGCGGTACCAGGAGCTGATGAAGCAGGCGTGGGGCCCGGTGCGGGTCGCGATCGCCGCCGAGCAGAAGTACGGGCCCGGCGTGCTCGGCCCGCTCTACACCGCGCTCGGCAACCGCTTCCACCACGAGAAGGCGCCCAAGGACCGGGCCACGATCGAGGCCGCGCTCAGCGAGGCGGGGCTGCCCGTCGAGCTGGCCGCCGCGATGGACTCCACCGAATACGACGAGGCGCTCCGGGCCTCGCACGCCGAGGGCATCGACCGGGTGGGTTACGACGTGGGCACCCCGATCATCTCGGTCAATGGCGCGTCCATCTTCGGCCCGGTGGTGTCGCCCATCCCCCGCGGGGAAGCGGCCGCGAAGCTCTGGGACGGCATGATGCTGGTGACCCAGACCGACGGCTTCTTCGAGCTCAAGCGCAGCCGGACCCGCGACCCGATCTTCGACTAGCCGGGGCCGGGCCTGCCCGCCCCGGTGTTCCCGGCCGGGTGCGGGCAGGCGGCCCGGGTTCTGACAGACTGGCTCCGTGCGCGTCTACTTGGGATCTGACCACGCCGGCTACGAGCTCAAGGCGGCCCTGATCACCTGGCTGGGCGAAGCTGGCCACCAGGCTGTCGATTGCGGTCCTGCCAGCTACGACGCGCAGGACGACTACCCCGTCTACGTGATGCGCGCGGCCAGCGCGGTCGCCGCGGACTCCGGCAGCCTGGGCATCGTGATCGGCGGTTCGGGAAACGGGGAGCAGATCGCGGCCAACAAGGTACGCGGGATCCGGGCCGCCATCGCCTGGACCCAGGAGACCGCCCGGCTCGCGCGCCTCCACAACGACGCCAACGTCCTGAGCCTCGGCGCCCGCATGTACCCCGTCCCGGATGCGGTCGGCTTCGCGCAGGTCTTCGTCGAGACCGCGTTCTCCGGCGAACCCCGCCACGCCCGCCGCCTCCAGATGATCGCCGACTACGAGGCCACCGGCGAACTCCCTCCCATGCCCCCAGCGGGCTAACGCCCGGTCCGCCGCCGCGTCCGGCGCCGCTTGCCCCGCCCCCCGCCACGCCCCCGGGGTGCGTCCCCGCCCTGGCTCGCAGACTTCGGCGGCCGCGCCTTGGCCTTGCTCTCGGCGGCCGCAAGCGGAGCAGGTGCCGCCTGCGAGCGGGCCGGCCGTGCTTCAGCCGGCTGTGCTTGGGCCGGCCGTGCTTGAGACGACCGTGCTTGAGCCGGCTGTGCTTGGCCGGCTGTGCTTGAGACGACCGTGCTTGAGCCGGCTGTGCTTGAGACGACCGTGCTTGAGCCGGCTGTGCTTGAGACGACCGTGGTTGTGGTGACTGTGATTGATCCGTCCGGGGTGCCCGGCCCGGCACGGGGTCGGCGCTGGGCGTCCTGGGAACCGGCTGGTACGGAGGGCGCGGGCGGGCGGGGGCCGCGGCGTCGGCGGACTGCTCGGCGGCGGCCTCGTGCTCAGGCCGCGGACGCGACACGTCCCTGGCCCGCATGGCCGCATTGAGCGTGATCTTCATCCCGGGCATCGGCACCCTCCACCGCTACTCTTTCCACCCAGCGGTGAATCAGTCCCGCGAGGGATGCCAAATCGGGCGCACAAGCCTGCGGTGCGCGGGCACAAGCCTGCGGTCCGGGCAAACCTGCAGGTGGCGGGCCGAGGCATCTCGCCGCGGCGTTTTGTTGTGCCGCGGGAGATGTCCGGCCCGCCACCGCCCGGCGGGCAAGTCGTGGCCGCAGGCCGTGCCCCGCCCCGGTCAGAAGATGGTCGGGCACCAGGGCGCGGGATCCCAGGACAGCGCCGCCGACAGTGCCGGGATCGCGCCGACGCGCACCTCAGTGGCCAGCCCGGCCCGGGCCAGGGTCCCGAGCGACGTCCCGCCGAGATACGCCGCGCCCAGCGTGGCTGCGGGCAGGATGACATCCGGGTCCGCCGAGGTCCGCTCGCATTCGGCCGTGCCGGGCCCCGCGGTGATCCCGGGTCCCGCCAGCACCGGCCCGGACCCGCGCACCCTCCACCGGCCCGCGTTCCACGGGCACATCTCGTCGGTGACCTCGATGACCACGTCGAGCGGGGCCGCGTACCGCCGCGCGGCCATAGCCGCCGGCATGTCGATGATTCTCACCCAGAGCCCGTCGCTGATCTGAGGCCGGGCGCGCCGGGGGTCGGCCAGCAGGTGCAGCAGCGGGTCGTCCGCCGGCCGGAGCCGGGCCGTCACCTCACTGACCAGGTCACGGCTGAGCAGGTCCGACCACAGCACGGCGGTGGCCGCAGGATCGGTCGCGACCAGTTCCCGGACGTCCAGCGAGGAATCCGCGAGAAACGTGTCCTCGTCCCATCGGCCGCGGCTCGTGTAGAGCGCGTAACCGCGGGGGCCGGTGTCGTCTTCGGCGAGTACGCAGCGCAGCGGCGCGGACCCGGGCCGTCCCTCGTCCGGGTCCTCCACGATGCGGTTCCACCAGGATTCGCTCCTGATGAAGAAGCCCGGCTGGGCGGGCAGCAGCGTGTCGTAAACCTTGGCCAGCTCGGCCAGGGCCGCCTGCGGCTCGGTGATCCGCAGCCGCAGTCCCTCGTCCGCAGGAGCCTGGGAGCTGAGCGCGCCCTCGCCGTCCCGGACGGTGAAGCTCGCGTGCCAGGACGCCCGGCCGTAGCCGAAGCGGCCGTAGATCCGGGCGTCCGAGGCCCAGAGCACCGCGATCGGCTCACCCCGCTCATGGATGTCGTCGATCTGCCGCCGCATCAGGCTGGTGAGGATGCGGCGTCGCCGGTGCGTGGGCATGACCGCGATCCAGGTCACCCCGGCGGCCGCCGCCATCGCGCCCGGCACGGTCATCTGGAAGCTCCAGGCGCCGGCGCTGGCCACCGGGGTAGCGCCGTCGAACGCGGCCAGGGTGCGGTCGAATTCGAGGCGGTCCAGCATCTCGGCCCGGTGCCGCTGGGAGGGCGGCCCATCGTGGAACGCGTGCTCGTTCGTGCGGTGGAAGGCGTCGAACTCGCTCTCTCCGACCGCCCTGACTGGGTAGTGCGCTGCCATGCCGCATTCCTACCTGGTCCCCCCATGCCTGCGCCAATCAGTTTGGGAGGTCGGAGGCCGGTCTTGACCCCCTACCCTTAACGGTCGTCGTCGCCGTTGGCGCGGCCCTCGTCGCGGCGCTCGACAACCCGATCGCTCACTTCGGGAACTCGGGCGGGCTCGTCAACCCGGACATCCCACGAGCGGAGCAGTTGCTAACGGTCGTCACGATCCCACCCTCTTACGCTGGTGATCATGGGTTTGGTGTTGCTGGGGCAACAGCAAACCCATGATCACGAACCGGCCGAGCTGCGCGACGCGTTTCTGCGACCACGCGGCTCCGCCGTCGAGCAGGTCGTCAGCCGGGCCGTCGGGCGCGGGGAGGTTGACCCGGCCCGGCTCACCCCCCGGATCATCGATCTCCCCTTCGACCTCTTCCGCAACGAGATGATGATGACGCTCAAGCCCGTTCCCGACCACGTGCTGCGCCAGATCGTCGATGACATCTTCGTCCCCCTCGTCACTGCTCGATGACCCAGCGGTGGACGGGGACCTGGTGCCCGCGTCTGTCGGGTAGTGCAGCTGGGTGCCTATCCCGCGACCCGGGCAACCCGGCCGGGGCTGGATGAGCCGGGATGCGCAGAGGCTGGTCAGAGGGCAGTTGTCCAGGCAGGAAGGCGCGTTCTGGCTGCTCGCTACGTCCAGGGAAGTAGAGTTCGCCCATCATGGTTTCCCGGCCAGTCACCCGCTCTGCCCGGCTTGCCCGCTCGGTGGCAGCCCGGGTGGCCGGCCAGATCCGGCGCCAGTTCATCACCCGGAACCGGCGGATGGCCTTCGTCCTCACCGTCGCCACGCTGGCCATCGGGCTGGCCGCGGTGCACCTGTCGGAGTGGTGGTTCTCGCCGGGACTGATGATCTTGCCGGTGCTGGCGGGCGGGCTGCTGCTCTGGCCCCGGGCCCTGCGGATCCTCTTCGGCCTGGTCGCGCTCATGCTGGCGTACGACGCGCTGTACGGGCGGGCCGGGGCGGGCATCATCGCGACCGTCGCGGTCACCGCGCTGTTCGCGGACGCGCTGGCCCGGACCCGCTGGAAGCTGGGTGTGCAGGGGCTCCGCGGGGACCGGATGCTCATCGAGCTGCGGGACCGGATCCGGGCCCAGGCCAGGCTGCCTGAGCTGCCCGCCGGCTGGCAGTCCGCCGCCGTGCTCCGGCCGGCCGGGGGCTCGTCCTTCGGCGGTGACTTCCTGGTGTCGTCGTGTGACGGGAAGACCCTGGAGGTCGCGCTCGTCGACGTGTCCGGCAAGGGCGTGGACGCCGGGACCCGGGCGCTGCTGCTCTCCGGGGCATTCGGCGGCCTGCTGGGGTCGATGCCCCGGGAGGAGTTCCTCGGCGCGTGCAACTCCTACCTGCGCCGCGGGCCGGCCGTCGAGGGTTTCGTCACCGCGGTGCACCTGGCGCTCGACCTGGCCACCGGCGAGTACATGCTGGCCTCGGCCGGGCATCCGCCACCCGCCCACTTCGACGCGGGCAGCGGTACCTGGAAGGTGACCCAGGCCCGCGGCATCGTGCTGGGCGTGGTCCCGGACCCGCGGGCCACGCCGGTGCATGGCGCGCTGCGGTCCGGGGACGCGCTCATGCTCTACACCGACGGGCTGGTCGAGGCGCCGGGCCGGGACATCGACGCCGGCACGGACCGGCTGCTGGGCGAGGCCAACCGGCTGGTGGCCTCCGGGTTCCGGAACGCCGCCACCGAGCTGGTCCGGGTGGTCAAGGCAGGCGGCGGCGGGTCCGACGACTGCGCGCTGGTGCTGATCTGGCGGACCTGAGCCAGCCGGCCGGGCCGGGCGTCCACGGTCAGGCCGTTATCTATGGTGCCGGCTTGCCGGCCGGGGCGTGCTGCGGGGCGGCGGGTGCCGGGCCGGCCGCGGGTGCCCCGGCGGCGGCGGATGCATACCCCGGACGGTCGCGGAACACCTGGAGGGCGTGCTCGACCAGGGCGATCAGGGCATCCCGGCAGGACGGCCGCTGCCGGGCGTCGCACAGGATCACCGGCACGTGAGGATCCAGGTCCAGCGCCGACCGGACCGCCTCGGTCCGGTACCGCCGCGCGCCGTCGAAGCAGTTGACCCCCACCACGAACGGGATGCCGCGCTGCTCGAAATAGTCCACGGACGGGAAGCAGTCAGCCAGCCGCCGGGTGTCGGCCATGACGATCGCCCCGAGGGCGCCGCGGGCCAGCTCGTCCCACATGAACCAGAACCGTTCCTGGCCGGGAGTGCCGAACAGGTAGATGACCAGGTTCTCGCGGATCGTGATCCGGCCGAAGTCCAGGGCCACGGTGGTGGTGGTCTTCCGCTCCACCCCGTCGAGCCGGTCCACGGCGGCGCCCTGCTCACTCAGCGGTTCCTCGGTGCGCAGGGGGCGGATCTCGGTCAGCGACCCGACCAGCGTGGTCTTGCCGACGCCGAACCCGCCGGCGATGAGGATCTTGATCGTGACCGGCATCCGCCCGCGGCTGCCGGCCTGGTTAGAGGCGGCGTAGTCCATCGACGACCTCCTTCAGGACCTGCATGTCGGGCAGCCGGGCCGGCGGGATGGGGTGATGAACCGAGACGAGGGAGCGTTCCTGCAGATCGCCCAGCAGGATCCGGACCACCCCCAGTGGCAGGTCGAGATCGGCCGCGAGGTCCGCGACCGAGGCGGGCAGCCGGCACAGCCGGAGCACCTCGAGGTGCTCCGGGTCCAGGGACGACGGGTCCAGAAGGGCGCCGCGCACCGCCGTGATGATCGCGATCAGGTCGAGTTTCTCCCCGCTGGGCCGGGTGCGGCCGCGGATGACCGCGTAAGGCCGGACGACCGGGCCGGCCTCCTCGTCCAGCCAGTGATCGTCATGCGACGGCATCCCGGAGTCAGTCCGTGACCTCCCCGGCCGTGCCCGGCCGGGGGTTCACCGACAGGTGCTGGCCCACCCGCTTCACCAGGATCGCCATCTCGTAGGCGACCAGGCCGGCGTCCGCGCTGGCCGGGCTCAGCACCGCGAGGCAGCTGCCCTCGCCGGCCGAGGTTACGAACAGGAAGGCCGTGTCCATCTCCACGATCGTCTGCCGGACGTGCCCCCCGCCGAAGTGACGGCCGGCTCCCCGGGCCAGGCTCTGGAACCCGGAGGCCACGGCCGCCAGGTGCTCGGAGTCTTCCCGGCTCAGCGCGCTGGACGCAGCGATCGCCAGGCCGTCCCGGGACAGGATGACCGCCTTGTCTACGTCGGGGACCCGCACCACCAGATCATCAAGCAGCCAGTCCAGGTCGCTCGGCGAACCAGTGCCCACGCCGTTTTCCTGCTCTGCCGCACTCATCTGCTCCCCCTTGCCGTCACTCGTCGCCCCGGACGCCGGCCTCCCCAGCCTCCGGGGGACTGGGCTCCGCCGCTGGCTGGGTGCCGGTCATCGTCTCCGTGGTCTTCTCCGGCGGGTCGAACAGCGAGCGCCCGCGCTCCCAGCCGCGCTGGATGGCGGTGATCGTGCTCCTCGCCTCTTCGGGTGAGCGCTCGTCCGAGGTCTCCGCCGCGTGGGTGGAATCGCCGTTCGCGGAGGGTTGCGCGTACAGCGTGTTCTCCCGCAGCTGCGGGGCGAGGCTGGCCTGGCGGACCCGGCGGGGCAGCGAGTCCGGATCGGCGATCTCCGCGTCCGCGTGATCCAGGTCATGGTGCTCCGGGGTGCCCGCATGGACCGGCTCGGCCGGTGGTGGCCAGATGCCCTCGCCGCCGTAGTCCGGGAACCGGGTGAACCCGTTGCCGTTCTCCGCGGCCGGGTTCGTGCCGTGGCCCGGCCAGTCACCCAGGGCGTCACCGGCGGTCCCGCCGCCCGTCGCGGCGTAGCTGGCCCACGGATCGGTCCCGCTGTCGGCCGGCCACCGCTCGGCTGTGTCGTCCACCGCGGCGGCGGGCACCGCGCTGGCGGCCCGCCTCCCGCCGCCGCTGGCCCGGTCGTCGGTGACGGCCGCGATACTGCTCGTGTCATCGCGGGCCGCGTGCCGGCCGCTGAGCTGCACGCCCGTGCCCGTGCCCGTGCCCGGGCCCGTCCCGTCCTGCTGGTAGCTCTCCTCGGAGACGACCAGGGTATTGGGGATCAGCACGATGGCCGTCGTCCCGCCGTAGGGGGAGCCGCGCAGGGAGATCCGGATGTTGTGCTTGCGGGCCAGCTGGCTGGCGACGAACAGGCCGAGCTGGTCACTGCCGGACAGGTCGAACGGGGGCGGGTTCTCCAGGAGGTCGTTGAGCTCGGCCCGGCGCTCCTCGCCCAGCCCGAGCCCGCGGTCCTCGATCTCCACCGCGAACCCGCGGCCGACCACATCGCCGCTGATCAGCACCGGGGTGTTCGGCGGGGAGAAGACGACCGCGTTCTCCGCGAGCTCCGCGATCATGTGAATGACGTCCGCGACCGCCTGGCCGCTGATGGCGGCCCGGGTGTTCGCGGTGACCTTGATCCGGGTGTAGTCCTCCACCTCGGCCACGGCCGCGCGGAGCACGTCCACGAACGGGACGGGCCGGCGCCAGGCCCGGGCGGGCGCGTCGCCGGACAGGATGATCAGGCTCTCCGCGTGCCGCCGCATGCGCGTGGTGAGGTGGTCGATGCGGAACAGGTCCTCGAGCTCCTCCGGCTCCCTGGCCCGCCGCTCCATCGCGTCGAGCAGGGCGAGCTGGCGGTGCAGCAGCGACTGGCTGCGCCGGGCCAGGTTCCGGAAGATGTCGCTGATGCCCTGGCGCAGCCGGGCCTGGCCCACGGCCGCTTCCACCGCGGTCTGCTGGACCGCGGCGAAGGCCTGCCGGACCTGGCCGATCTCGTCAGAGCTGGCAGGCAGCTCGGGAGCCTCGGCGGAGACGTCCACGTCCTGGCCGTCGGCCAGCCGTTTCACCACGTCGGGCAGCCGCTTGTTGGCCAGCTCCAGTGCCGACTGGCGCAGGTCGGCCAGCTCACGGATCAGGCCGCGGCCGATCACGAACGACACCAGGATGGACAGGATCACCGCGAGCAGGCCCAGCCCGCCTGCCAGGAGGAGCTCCAGGTAGGTCCCGCCGGAGTTGGCCGAAGCCTGCGCGGTGATCGCGTTCGACGCCTGGGTCCCGGCCTTGGACAGCCCCGCAGCCACGCCCCCGACGGCCGCCTGCCACTGCTGCGGCAGCACGGGCGGGGGGGCGCTGGCGTGCGTGTCGGTCATGAGCTGGTTTTCCAGCGAGGCCAGGGCGGCAGAAGCCTGCGGGCTGACGTCGCGGATGTAGTACGCGCGGTACTGAGGCTTCAGGTCAGGGAGGGTCTGGGCGTAGAGCGCCCGGCGGGCCCCCGCCAGCTGGGTGAATTGCAGGCGGTCGGCCGCGGGGAAGGACCGCGCGGCCAGGTCGCCCGTGAGGATCGCGCTCTCCTGCAGCATCAGGTCCTCGGAGCGGCCCATCCGGACGAAAGCCAGGGCCTGGGTGACCAGATTGGCGTTGGTCTGCTCGAGAATTGCCTGGTCGATGACCGCGTAGCCGTCCGCGACGATCGAGTTGTACTCGTCGAGGGCCCGTGACTTGCTGATGATCTGCGAGTGCACCTGGGCGCGCAGCGCGGGCAGGGCCTTGATGTCCTTGAGCAGGGTGGCGATGGCCAGCTTCTCTGGCGCGGTCGCGTTGTTCATGGTGCTGGACGAATTAAGCGCCGCGGCCGCGGCTGCGGCGGTGGCGTCGGTCTTGTTCTGCTGGACCTGGAGCACGGCCAGGTTGGCCCCGGTGGGGCTGGACAGGTAGACCATCGCCAGCGGGCGCTCGGCGTCGAGCTGGCTCAAGAGTGCGCCGGTGGGCTCACCGGTGGCGGTCTTGATCGTGCTGGCCTGGGAGAGGGTGAGGGCCCCCCGGGCGGTGACGAACGTGGCGAACGCGTACAACCCGATCAGCGACAGGACCGGGAGAAGGACGAGCAGGAAGATCCGCTGGCGTATGGACCGGAGACGCAACCCCATGGCTCAGGCCTCAAAAGGTGTGAGTGGAACGGATTGTGACCGTGTGGCTACGAAGGAGATTCGGAAGCCCCCCCGAGGGACCTGAGCGTAGCAGTCAGTAATGTTTCTTTCTGGGAAAATGTAGGATCGGCCCAGGTTGAAGGCATTTGTCCCTATTCGGGGTAAACGCAATGTGCTAGTGAGTCTGGTGGGGCAGCGCCTGGCGGCTCCGGTGGGCTCCCGCGGCTCTCCTGGTGGCTGCTCCCAGGCTGGTGCGGGCGGCGGTTCGGGGCGTTCCGCCGGGCCGCGGGACAGGCCCGGTAGCTGGTTCCGCCATCTCGTCATCTGGTCATCTCGCTGTCCGCCTTCCTGCTGCCGCCCGGCCGTCCCGCCTGGATGGGCCGCTGGCCTGCCCGGCCGTCCCGCCCCGGCCGTCCCGCCCTGGCCGGCCCCGGGCCGGGGCGGGCCAGGTGGCCGGCCCGGGATTTCATCTGCCGGGCTGCGCCGGGCGACGAGCGGGAGGGCGGCTTGGCGGCCTGTCTGACCCCGCCCCGCCGGACCCCGCCCGCCCCCGAATATGACATTCATGTCAGTGAATGGGCCAGTCCCGGAGCCGGGGCCGCAGCATAAGGAGGTCCTCCGGCAGCACTGCAGCGTCGCGTATAGATTGCGTTCGGTAACCTCGCCAGCCAAGAGGGTGGGCGGTCTCTCGCGGACCTGCTGATACCGCTGAGATGAAGCCAATTTGTAACTCATTTGAAACATATGCGGGCCGCCGTTACAATACCGTAGACGAGCCTTTGACCTGCGGCGATGCGCTGGATGAGGGCTGGCCGGAACCAAAGAGATAACCCGGGAAACGTAGTTGGACCGCGCGTCGCTAATGGCATACGCAATGTGATGCGCAGCGTTCGTGCCGGCCCGGGCGCGTGCCGGCGACGAGGCCGGGCATAATGAGACCGCGCAGTTCAGCTGAAGGCCGGGTTGAACGAGCCGAGCCTCATCGGGACGTTCAGCGACACCGGTGTCAGCTGACGCCCATGTCATTGTTTGCATTTGTATGGCGAGTGTGCGGTGATAGGTGCTGTGAGCCAGGGGGTAACTCGATTGGGTGAACCGCGCGGCACGGCGGTGGTTTCCCCGTCGGCGGACGCCATCGGTTGTGCTGCGGCTGCCCAGGCATCGGGCGAGAACTTCCCGGTGGCCCTGCGGATGCTGCCGGGCCGGTACCGGCAGCGCCTGGAAGCGGTCTACGGCTTCGCCCGGGCCGTGGATGACATGGGCGATGAGGCACCACCGGGTGAACGGGGCGCACTCCTGGACGCACTGGAAGCCGACCTCGGTCGGCTTTACCAGTTCCAGGACCCGGCGCTGCGCCAAAGGCCGGGCCAGGCCGGGCCGGCGACGCACGCGCCGGCGGGGGGCGCCCCGCAGATCGGGGTGGTCCGGGCGCTGGCCACGGTGGCCGGGGAGTGCGCCATCCCCCAGGAAGCGTTCGCGGACCTGATCAGGGCCAACCGGCAGGACCAGGTGGTCAGCCGTTACCCGGCCTTCAGTGACCTGGTCGGCTACTGCCGGCTCTCGGCCAACCCGGTGGGCCGGATCGTGCTGCACGTCTTCGGCGCGGCCACATCCGAGCGGATGGTCCTCTCCGACCGGGTCTGCACCGCGCTCCAGCTCGCCGAGCACTGGCAGGACGTCGCGGAGGACTTCCGGGCGGGCCGCATCTACCTGCCGGCTGAGGACATGGAGCGGTTCGGGGTCGCCGAGAGTGACCTGGCGGCCCCGGCCGCCGGGCCGCAGCTCCGCGCCCTCATGGCGTTCGAGGTGGAGCGGGCGAGCCAGCTTCTCGACGAAGGCGCCCCCCTGGTGGGGAATTTGCGCGGATACGCGCGGGTTGCCGTGGCCGGTTACGTGGCCGGCGGGCGAGCCGCCCTGGCCGCGATCACCGAGGCCGGACATGATGTGCTGCGCGCGACCCACAAGCCGCGCCGCAGCCGGCTGGCCGCAGAGATGCTGAGGGCTTATGCAGCTGGGAGGTGATGCGATGGACGTGGCGGCCGCCTACCGGCACTGTGAGGAAATAACCTGGTCTCAGGCCCGCAACTTCTCGTACGGCATCCGGCTGCTGCCCCCGGGCAAGCGGCGGGCCCTGGCCGCGGTGTACGCGTTCGCCCGCCGGATCGACGACATCGGTGACGGCGCGCTGCCGCCAGCCGACAAGCTTGCGGCGCTGGCCGGGGCCCGGGCCAGCGTGACCGCGCTGGCCGCCGGGAACGGCCCGGCGGCCAGGGACGCCGACCCCGTGCTCGTGGCCCTCGCCGACGCCGGCCGCCGGTTTCCCATCCCGCTGGAGGCGTTCGGCGAGCTGATCGACGGGTGCGAGGCTGACGTGCGGGGCACGAGCTACGTGACCTTCGATGACCTGCGGCACTACTGCCGCTGCGTGGCGGGCTCCATCGGGCGGCTCTCGCTCGGCGTCTTCGGCACCCGGGACGTCGAGACCGCCGCCCCGCTGGCCGACGCGCTGGGGGTCGCGCTCCAGCTGACCAACATCCTGCGGGACATCCGCGAGGACTACCGTGACGGGCGCGTGTACCTGCCCGCCGAGGACTTCAAACGGTTCGGCACCGAGTTGCGCCCCAACGGGTCAGGCTGGCCTGCCCCCGACCCGAAGCTGGTGGATCTCGTGACGTTCGAGGCGGAGCGGGCGCGGGACTGGTACTCGCGCGGGCTGCGGCTGATGCCGATGCTCGACCGGCGCAGCGCGGCGTGCACCGGCGCGATGGCCGGGATCTACTTCCGCCTGCTGCAGAACATCGCCGACGCCCCCGAACTCGTGCTGCAGCGCCGGGTCTCCCTCTCACCCGGCCAGAAGGCGATGGTGGCGGTGAAGTCGCTGGCGGGCTCCGCACTCCGGTCCGGGCGCTCCGGGCCGCCACCGTCCACGAGCACGGCGGGAGCCCCGCGATGACCCCCGACCCGGTCAGCGCGGGCCCGGTCAGCGCGGGCCCGGTCAGCGCGGGCCCGGTCAGCCCGGGTCCGGTCAGCCCGGCTCCGGCGGCAGGCAGCCCGGGCCGCCACGTGGTGGTGGCCGGCGGCGGCCTGGCCGGGATCACCGCCGCGATCGCCCTGCGCGAGGCGGGCAACCGGGTCACGCTGCTGGAGTCCAGGCCCAGGCTGGGCGGTGCGACCTGCTCCTTCACCCGGGATGGGCTGGTGGTCGACAACGGCCAGCACGTGTTCCTCGGCTGTTGCACCGCCTACCGGGAGCTGATCACCCGGCTCGGGATGTCCGGGTCTGTGCACCTGCAGGACCGCTTCGACGTCGCCGTGCTCGGCCCGCACGGCCGGGCCCGGCTGCGCCGGACCCGGCTCCCCGGCCCGCTGCACATGGGCCAGGCGCTGGTGACCTACCCGCTGCTCTCGCCCGCCGAGCGGCTGCGGGTCACCCGGGCCGCCCTGGCGATGCGCTTCCTCGACCCGGCCCGTCCCGGCCTCGACGCCCAGCGGCTGGGCGACTGGCTGGCGGCGCGGGGGCAGAGCGAACGGGCGCGGCGCGTGCTCTGGGACCTGTTCACCGTCTCCGCCCTGAACGTGGCCGGGGACGACGCCAACCTGTCCCTGGCGGCCACGGTGGTGCGCACCGCGCTGCTCGGCGCCCGGGACGCGGCGGACATCGGCACGCCGGCCATCCCGCTCGGTGAGCTGCACGGCTCGGCCGCCGCGCGGCGGCTGGACGAGCTCGGCGCCACCGTGCGGCTCGGCGCCAAGGTGACCGCGGTCCAGCCGCTGGCCGGCGGGGGTTTCCGGGTGCAGCTGGCCGATCGCGGGGTGAGTGACGCCCCGCTCAGCGCGGACATCCCGGTGGCGGACGGGGTGGTCCTGGCGGTGCCGCCGGAGACCGCGGCCCGGCTGCTGCCCGAGGGCGCCGCCGCGGCAGGCCCGGGCCCGGAGCGCTGGCGCGAGCTGGGCGCCTCACCGATCGTCAATGTGCACGTCATCTACGACCGCCGGGTGACCCAGCTGCCGTTCGCGGCCGCCGTGGACTCGCCGGTGCAGTGGGTCTTCGACCGCACCGGGCCCTCAGGGCTGGACGCCGGGCAGTACCTGGCCGTCTCCGTGTCGGCCGCGGATGATGTCGTGGACACGCCTGCTGCCCAGCTGCGGGAACAGTTCGTCCCCGCGCTGCAGGAGATCTTCCCCGCCGCGCGCGATGCGCGGATCACTGACTTCTTCGTCACCAGGGAACGCCGGGCCACGTTCCGGCAGGAGCCCGGTTGTGGCGAGAAGCGGCCGGGAGCGACGACCAGGCTGGCTGGCCTGGTGCTCGCGGGCGCGTGGACCGATACCGGGTGGCCCGACACGATGGAGGGTGCCGTGCGAAGCGGACTCAACGCAGCGCGGGAGCTGCGACGCGATCTGACCCAATCACGGCGCGGTACTCCCGTGGCCACTCAGGCGGCCGAGGTCGCCGGGGCCACGTCGTGACCGCCGTGATGCCCGCGGGCGTGGAGACCGCCCGTGATCTCGTCGGCCCGGCGATCGCCGCCGCGGTGGACCGGCTCAGCCAGGAAGTCCGCACCGTCGCCGCCTATCACCTGGGGCTGGACGGCAGCGGGGCAGGCAAGGCCCTGCGCCCCGCGCTGGCCCTGCTGTCGGCGAGGGCGGCCGGGGCGTCGCCGGAGCGCGGCGTTCCCGCCGCGGTCGCGGTGGAGCTCGTGCACAACTTCTCGCTGCTGCACGACGACATCATGGACGGCGACACCGAGCGCAGGCACCGGCCAACCGCCTGGACCGTGCACGGCGTCGGGGCGGCCATCCTGGCCGGCGACGCGCTGCTCGCCCTGGCGCAGGACATCCTGCTCGAGGACACCGCGGCCCAGGGAACCTGGGCCGCGCGCTGCCTGTCCGCCGCGGTCCTCAGGCTGATCGCGGGACAGGGGGCCGATCTGGCGTTCGAGCAGCGCAACGACGTGAACCTGCCCGAGTGCCTGACCATGGCCGGGGACAAGACCGCGGCGCTGATGGCCTGCGCGTGCAGCATCGGGGCGATCCACGTCGGCGCGCCGCCCGGGCTGGCCATGGGCCTGGCCGGATTCGGCGCCCACGCCGGGCTGGCCTTCCAGCTGACCGACGACCTGCTCGGCATCTGGGGTGCGCCCGAGGTGACCGGCAAGCCGGTGCGTGCTGACCTGCGGGCGAGGAAGAAGTCGCTTCCCGTGGTGGCCGCCCTGACCAGCGGATCGCCGGCCGCGGACGAGCTGGCCGGCCTGCTGGCCGGGACCGAGCCGCTGAGCGAGGACGACCTGGTCCGCGCGGCCGGCCTCGTGGAAGAGGCGGGTGGTAAGGACTGGACAGAGAACGAGGCTGCGGCGCAGCTCGCCGCCGCGGAGACGTGCCTGACCGAGACCGACATGCCCGATGACGTGCGTGCCGAGTTCGCGGGGATCGCCGAGTTCATCACGGCGCGCCAATGGTGAGCGGGCCGTGGGCACAGCTGCGCGCTCACGGGTGAGAGGTGAGGTAGCGGTGATCAGGAGATTGACCGGTTGACCGCTGGTGTGGGCCATCAGTGCTGAGAGGCCCGGCGGTGCTGACGAAGTGCAGTGCCGGGAAGAGTCCGGGCCTGGTGTGACCGCTGAGCCAGGTGATGGTGCGGGGCAGTGTGGTGAAGGCGAGGTGAGACGATGACAGTGACGCACGCGCGATCCGGCGGTCCCTCAGCGCTCTCCGGCGCGGAGGCCGCGCTGGCCCGCGCCCGTGACCACCTGCTCGGCCTCCAGCATGACCAGGGCTGGTGGCAGGGGGAGCTGGAAACCAACGTCACGATGGACGCTGAGGATCTGCTCCTGCGTGAGTTCCTCGGCATCCGGACGGAGGAGGAGACCGCCGCCGCCGGCCGGTGGATCGCCTCCCAGCAGCGGGCCGACGGAACCTGGGCCAACTATTTCGGCGGACCCGGTGACCTGTCCACGACCGTCGAGGCCTACGTTGCCCTGCGGCTGGCGGGGCATCTGCCCGGCGCACCCCACATGGCCAGGGCAGCCGAGTGGATCAGCTCGCGCGGCGGCATCGCCGCCACGCGGGTGTTCACCAGGATCTGGCTCGCCCTCTTCGGCCAGTGGCCGTGGGACGACCTGCCGGTCATGCCTCCCGAAATGGTGTACCTGCCCGCCTGGTTCCCCCTTAATGTGTACGACTGGGCCTGCTGGGCGAGGCAGACGATCGTGCCGCTGACCGTGGTGGGCTCGTTCCGGCCGGTCCGGTCCCTCCCCTTCGGCCTGGACGAGATCCGGCCCCCCGGCCAGGATGAGCCGGGCGACCGGGCCCGCAAGTCGGCTCAGGCCGCGGACCGGACCGGCTGGGATCTCGCTTTCGGCGGGCTGGACCGCGTCCTGCACGTGCTCGAGCGGCACGGCCAGCGAACCCGGCCGGTGCGGGCGATGCGCCGCGCCGCACGGCGCCGCTGCGCCGACTGGATCATCGCCCGTCAGGAGCAGGATGGCTGCTGGGGCGGGATCCAGCCGCCCTGGGTCTACTCCCTGATCGCCCTGCACCTGCTCGGCTACGGTCTCGGCCATCCGGTGATCAAGCGCGGGCTGGCCGGGCTGGACCGGTTCACGATCGTCGAGGACTCCCCGGACGGCCCGGTGCGCAGGCTCGAGGCCTGCCAGTCCCCGGTGTGGGACACGGTGCTGGCGGTCGTGGCGCTGGCCGACGCCGGGCTGCCGCCGGAGCACCCGGCGCTGACCCGGGCAGCCGGCTGGCTGCTCGACGAGGAAATACCCGGCCCGGGCGACTGGCAGGTGCGCCGTCCCTGGCTGGAGCCGGGCGGATGGGCCTTCGAGTTCGACAACGACGGCTACCCCGACATCGATGACACCGCAGAAGCCGTGCTCGCGCTCCGCCGCACCGCCCAGGGTCAGCCGGACCGGGTCGGCCGGCACCGGGTCAGCCGGCACCGGGCCAGCCAGCACCGGGCCAGCCAGCACCGGGCGGGAAGCCGCGTCACCCCGCGATCGGGCGCGGGCTGCGCTGGATCACCGGCATGCAGTCCTCTGACGGCGGGTGGGGGGCGTTCGACGCGGACAACACCTCGACACTGGTGACCAAGCTGCCGTTCTGCGACTTCGGTGCGGTGGTTGATCCGCCGTCGGCCGATGTGACCGCCCACGTCGTCGAGGCGCTGGCCGCGGAGGGCCTGGCCGGCAGCCGGGCCGCCCGCCGGGGCGTGGTGTGGCTGCTCCGGGCGCAGGAGAAGGACGGCTCCTGGTTCGGCCGCTGGGGAGCCAACTACGTGTACGGCACCGGTGCCGTCGTGCCTGCGCTCGTCGCGGCCGGGGTGCCGCCGTCCAAGCCGGTCATCCGCCGCGCCGTCCACTGGCTGGAATGCCACCAGAACCCGGACGGCGGCTGGGGCGAGGACATGCGTTCCTATGACGACCAGCAGCTGGCCGGGCACGGCACGTCCACCGCCTCCCAGACCGCTTGGGCGCTGCTGGCCCTGCTCGCGGCGGGGCCGCCGGGGCCGGCCGCCGAGGCCGGGATCCGCTGGCTCGTCGAGCACCAGCGTGACGACGGCACCTGGGATGAGCCGCAGTACACCGGCACCGGCTTCCCCCGGGACTTCTACATCAACTACCACCTGTACCGGCTGGTCTTCCCGGTGAGCGCGCTGGGCCGATACCTGGCGGCCCGGCCATGACCCGGCTCCAGGTGGGCACCCCACGGGTCCGGCGCAGCCCGGTGACCGGGGCCGGGCTCCTGGTCTGCGCTCCGCTGCGGCTGGAGGCCAGGGCGGTCCGTCGCGGGCTGCGCAGTGCTAGCCGGGCCGGGGCCGGCCAGGCCGGTGCGAGCCAGTTCGGTGCCAGCCAGTTCGGTGCCAGCCAGTTCGGTGCGGGCCAGGCCGGCGCGGGCCGGGTCGTGGTGACCGGGTATGGGCCGCGCCGGGCGGCTGCCCGTGCGGACGCGCTGCGCCAGGAGCCGTTCGGCGCCCTGGCGGTGGCGGGCACGGGCGGCGGCCTGTCCGCCGAGCTGCGGCCGGGTGACCTCGTGGTGGCTAGCGAGGTGAGCGACGGGCGCAGTGTCATCCCCTGCCCGTCGGCCGCGTTGCTGGCGGGCGAACTGCGCCGGGCGGGCCTGCGGGTCCGGGTGGGCCGGGTCGTGACCGTGGACCACCTGGTCCGCGGGACCGAGCGCGAGCGGCTGGCCGCGACCGGGGCCCTCGTTGCGGACATGGAATCGGCCGTGCTGGCCCGCGCGGCGGGCGGCAGGCCGCTGGCCGTGGTCCGGGCCGTCTCGGATACCCCGGAACGTCCCCTGGCCAGTCCGGGGGCGCTGGGCGGCGGGCTCGCCGCGCTGCGGTCGCTCCGGGCCGCCGCGCCCGCGCTGGCCCGGTGGGCCGCGGCGGCCGGCCAACGGCAGGTGCTGCTGGCCGGGCCCCGCTCGTTCTGCGCCGGCGTGGAGCGGGCCATCGAGATCGTCGAGCGGGCCCTCGATCAGCAGGGGCCGCCTGTCTACGTGCGCAAGCAGATCGTGCACAACTCCCACGTGGTGGCCGGGCTCGAGGAACGCGGGGCAGTCTTCGTGGACGAGCTCAGCGAGGTGCCCGATGGCGCCTGCGTGGTGTTCTCGGCGCACGGCGTGTCCCCGGCGGTCCGCGCCGAGGCGGACCGCCGGGCCCTCACCACGGTGGACGCCACCTGCCCGCTGGTGGCTAAGGTGCACGCCGAGGCCCGCCGGTTCGCCTCGGACGGCTACCTGGTCGCGCTGATCGGGCACGAGGGGCACGAGGAGGTCGAGGGCACCCTCGGTGAGGCTCCGGACTCCGTGGCCCTGGTCCAGACGGCCGGGGACGTCAGCACCCTCCGGCCGCCCGACCCGGGCAAGGTGGCCTATCTCATGCAGACCACGCTGGCCGCCGATGAGGCCGCGGACATCGCCGACGCGCTGCGCGAGCGGTTCCCGGCGGCCCGCGCGCCGGGCAGCGATGACATCTGCTACGCGACCACGAACCGGCAGCGGGCGGCCCGGGCTGTAGCGGCCGACTCCGACCTGGTGCTGGTGGCCGGGTCGGCGAACTCATCGAACTCTGTGCGGCTGGTGGAGACCGCGCAGCGGGCGGGCAGTACCGCCTACCTGATCGACGGCCCGTCCGACATCGAGCTGGGCTGGCTGGCCGGGGTGTCCACGATCGGCCTGACCGCGGGCGCGTCCGCGCCCCCGGCGGTCGTCCAGGACATCATCACCGCTCTGGGGGGCCTTGGCGCCGTCGAGGTCAGCGAGCGTGTGATCACCACTGAGAACATCCGATTCAGCCTGCCCAAGGAGGTTAGGCAGTCATGAGCGTGTCCCTACGCCAGAGCATGCGCATCGGCTCGTACCTGATGCGCCAGAAGCTGAGCGGAAACAAGAAGTTCCCGCTGATCGTAGAGCTGGAACCGCTGTTCGCGTGCAACCTGAAGTGCGCGGGCTGCGGGAAGATCCAGCAGCCGCACACCCTGCTGAAGCAGCGGATGCCCGTCGAGCAGGCGCTCGCCGCGGTCGAGGAGTCCGGGGCCCCGATGGTGTCCATCGCGGGCGGCGAGCCCCTCATGCACCCGCAGATCGACGTGATCGTCGCCGAACTCGTCAGGCGCAAGAAGTTCGTGTTCCTGTGCACCAACGCGCTGCTCCTGCCGAAGAAGCTGGACAAGTTCAAGCCGTCGCCGTACTTCGCGTTCGTGGTGCACATCGACGGCCTGCGCGAGCGGCACGACGAGTCGGTGAACAAGGATGGCGTGTTCGACGACGCCGTCGCGGCGATCAGGGAGGCGAAGAAGCGGGGGTTCACGGTCAACACGAACACCACCGTCTTCAACACCGACACCCCGCAGACCGTCATCGACGTGCTCAACTACCTCAACGATGACCTCGGCGTGGACCTGATGCAGATCTCCCCGGCCTACGCCTACGAGAAGGCACCTGACCAGGACCATTTCCTCGGCGTTAACGAGACCAGGGAACTGTTCCGCAAGGCCTTCGACAACGGGAACCGGAAGCGCTGGCGGCTCAACCACACGCCGCTGTTCCTGGACTTCCTGGAGGGCAAGACAGACTTCGGCTGCACCGCCTGGGGTATCCCGTCCTATTCCCTGCTGGGCTGGCAGAAGCCCTGCTACCTGATGGCCGACGGGTACGTGAAAACGTACAAGGAGCTGATCGAGACCACCGACTGGGAGGCCTACGGCCGCGGTAAGGACCCGCGCTGCGCGAACTGCATGGCGCACTGCGGGTACGAGCCGTCGGCGGTGCTGGCCACCATGGGGTCGCTCCGCGAGACGCTGCGCGCCGCGCGCGGGAGCTAGCCGCAGGTAAGCCAGCGCGGGTTTAGCTCACGGCTCAGCCCTATTTCTCCAGTGGTATCACCAAAGCGATAGGTGACCGCGAATTCGGCGCTGCGGCTGCCGTCCGCGATCGCCACGGCCATCGCCGCGGCCATGATCACCCTCCTCGGCCGGCGGCTGGTTTCCTCCGGGCCGGGCTGGCCGCCGGGCTGACCTTCACGTTCCTGCCCCAGGTCAGCTGGTTCGCCGGCGCCGGTGACCATCGGCGCGGTCGTCCTCGCGGTGGTCCTGGCCATCGCTGGCGGCCTCATCGCCGGTGGCTTCGGCGGCTGGCGCGCCGCCCGGCTCCGGCCGGCCGTGGCACTGTCCCGGGTCGAGTGAATCCAGCCGAGCGAGACAGAGAGGAAGACTATGTACCAAGCTGACGGGCGTCCACCGAGAGAGGTATCGAGGATAGGGCCGGGCCACGGTCGATGCGCTGGCCGGCGTGGACCTGGTTATCGAGGACTGAGCCCCCTGCCTGGCCGGGTCCGCGTTCCGTCAGCCGGCCGGTCCGGGCGGCCGGTCCGGGCGGCCCGTCCTGGTGTCCGGGATCGCCTGCTCGCACCAGACGATCTTGCCCTGGGGGGTCCGGCGGGCCCCCCAGCGCTGCGCGAACTGGCTCACCACCTCCAGGCCGCGGCCGCACTCCTCGTCCCGTCCGGCGTGCCGCAGCCGGGGGAGCGCGGCCGACCCGTCGAGCACCTCGCAGACCAGCGACCCCTCCAGCACCATCCGCAGGGTGACGTCGCCGGTGGCGTGCCGGATCGCGTTCGTGACCAGTTCGGACACCAGTAGCTCGGTGGTGGGAATGAGCTCGTCCAGCTTCCAGCGTTCCAGCGGCGCGCGGATCAGGCTCCGGGCCCGGGCCGCCGACGTGAGCTCGGCGGTCAGGGTCCAGGTGACATGATGATCAGCGGGAATCCGGCCCAGGCGGGCGATGAGGATCGCGATGTCGTCACGCTGCTGATGCGCGTATACGCCAGCCAGCGCGGCCCGGCACAGGTCGTCGAGCGAGGTCGTGGCGGCCTGCCCGTCGAACACGCCGCGCAGGAAGTTCAGCCCGTCGTCGATGTCCCGCTGCCGGTCCTCGACCAGGCCGTCGGTGTAGAGGACAAGCAGGCTCCCGTCCTCGATCCGGAACGTGCGGCTCTCGATGGGGATCTCGCCCACGCCGAGCGGCGGGGCCGGGCTGGTGTCGAGGAACTCAGCGGTGCCGTCCGGCCGGACCAGCAGCGGCGGCAGGTGGCCCGCGGACGCGATCTCACAGCTGCCGGTCACCGCGTCGTACAGTGCGTACGCGCACGTCGCGAAGTGCGGTTCACGTTCGCCGAGGGACGTCATCAGCTCGTTGAGCTGCTGCAGGGAATCAGCCGGCGCCAGTTCCAGGGTGGCCAGGGTGTGGATCGCGGTACGCAGCCGGCCCATGGTCACGGCCGCGCGGACGCCGTGCCCGGCCACGTCGCCGACCACGAGGGCGACCCGCGCACCCGGCAGCGAGATCGACTCATACCAGTCGCCGCCGACCTCGATGAGCTTGCTGCCCGGCAGGTAGCGGTGCTTGACGTCCACCGACGAGGGCGCCGACAGCCCGGTCGGCAGCAGGCTCCGCTGCAGGGTCAGCGCCGTCGTGCGCTCCCGGTTGTACTGGCGGGCGTTGTCGATGAAGATCCCGGCCCGGGAGGCGAACTCCATCCCGATCTCGGAGTCGTAGTCGTCAAATGGCCGGTACCCCGACTTGCGCGTGCACACGAAAAAGCCGAGCGAAGCGTCCTTAGTGGCTAGCGGGAGCAGCAGCATGGAGGAATCGGAAAGCAGGCCGGCGACGGGCCGCCGCAGCCACGACTCGGCGATACCGGCGGCGGCGTCGTGGTCCAGCGTGGCCACCCGGACGGGCTTCCCGGTCTCCATGCACTCCACGTACGGGGTGCCGGGCGGGTACAGCAGCACTTCCCCGGTGGGGAACGCGGCATCCCACCGGGGTGACCCGTCGTCGGTGGCCACCGCGAGCCGGCGAAGCAGCTGCGAGCCATCCGGGGGATGAACCGGGAACTCGTCCCCGGCCGCCACGTTCTCCAGTACGAGCAGGCCCGCTGAGGTGCAGAAGTGCGGCACCAGGATGTTGATCAGGCCGCGCGCCACCTGGTCGAGGTCGAGCGTCGCCCCGATCTGCCGGAACGTGTCGTCCAGCAGCGAGTGCCGCATCAGGGCCGGGTCGACGAACCGCTCCTGCTGGATGGGCGGCATCTTCAGGACGGCCAGCGCCGCCAGGCCCGGGGTCTCCCCGTGCATGGGCTGCACGCTGGCGACCGTCTCCACCCGGCGTCCTTCGCGGGTGCCGATCGGGAGCACCGCGGTAGCCTCCCGGCCAGCCCGGACGGCATCCAGCAGGGTGGCCAGAGCCGACTCCGCCGTGGAGGGGGTGGCGACCAGATCACCCAGGTACGAGCCGACCAGCGAACCCGAATCAAGGGGCAGGATATCCGGGGCATTGCGGTCATGCTGAATGACCCGTCCGGACTCATCTAGACCCAGGATGAGCGTCCGCACGGAGACGTTTGACAGGAGTGCCGTGATCTTTCCCACCGTACCCGATATCGCGCTTTATGTCCCTGGCTGGCGTGCTCGTTCCGTTCAGTGCACTAATCGCTTAAGTTATGCCCCATTGAAGGCGTGCGGACCACCTATTTGCCCGCAGTCGTGCCAGGAGGCCCGCTGAACCGCCACCGGGAGGGAGGACACGTGCGGGGTGCGCGGCCAGGCAGGGTGATCGTGGTCGGAGCGGGACCCACGGGGCTGGCACTGGCGGCCGAACTGGCTCTCGCCGGGGTACCGAGCCTGGTCCTGGAGCGACGCACGGGGCTGCGCGCGGAATCGCGGGCCATCTGCCTGCACGCCCGGAGTATGGAGGTTCTCGACCTGCGCGGCCAGGCGGGCCGGTTCGCCGAGGCCGGGCTGGCCGTCCCGTCGTTCCCGCTCGGGCCCAAGGGTGCCATGATCAGCTTCGGCAGGCTGGATTCCGACTTCCCCTACCTGCTGGACTTGCCGCAGAGCCAGATCGAGACCCTGCTCGCCGCCCGGGCGGCCGGGCTCGGCGCCGAAATCCGGTGGTCCGCGCATGTCACCGGCATCAGGCAGGACGATGAGGAGGTGCGGGTGACGCTGGCGGACGGCGGGGTCGAGCGGGCCTCGTACCTGGTTGGCTGCGACGGGACCCGCAGCTTCACCCGCCAGGCCGCCGGCCTGCCCTTCCCGGGTGCCCCGAACCCGGGCTCAGTTGTCCTGGCCGATTTGTTCCTCGACGGACTGCCCATGACGGACGCCTACGGCGACCTGTCCGATCGCGGCATGCTGCTGGTGTTCCCGTTCCGGGACGGCTCGTGCCGGGTGGTGCTGTACGACTACGCACGCGCGGACGTGCCGGTGACCGAGCCTGTCACCCTGGACGAGGTGCGGAGCAGCCTGGTCCGGATCACGGGCCAGGACTTCGGGCCCCGCGATATCGGCTGGACCGCGCGTTACCGCAGCGAGAGCCGCCAGGTCCCGACGTACCGGGACGGGCGGATCTTCCTGGCCGGCGACGCCGCGCACACGCACTCGCCCGCGGGTGCGCAGGGGATGAACACCGGCCTCCAGGACGCGGTCAACCTGGGCTGGAAACTGGCTGCGGCCGTGGACGGCTGGGCGCCTGGCTGGCTGCTGGACACCTACCAGGCGGAGCGTCATCCGGTAGGCGCCGCCGTGCTGGCCCTGACCGGCCGGCAGTTCAGGCTGAACACGGCGCGCACCGCGCCCCGGCGGGTGCTGCGCTGGGCCGCGCACCGGATGGTCGCCCCGCTGCCCCCGGTCCAGGCCCGGCTCGCCCGGGAGTATTCGGGGCTGGCGGTCCGGTACGCGCCCCCCGCCGCGGCCAGCCCCCCGGCCGGCCTGGGTACTTCCCACCCGCTGGCGGGGGCGCGGCTGCCGCGCGGCCGGCTGACCGGAACGGACGGGAGCACCACCCGCCTGTACGAGCTGTTCCACGAGGGGCGCTTCGTGCTGCTCGAGGCTGATGGTGCGGAGGGGAGCGTGGAGGCAGGAGAGGATTCAGCCTGGAACGGTGCGGCGCAGCAGGTCACCGCGGTGCCGGGCGCCGCTGGGAGAGGCGCAGCGGGGCAAGGTGGTACTGCGGGGCCGGGCACCGCTGGAGCGGGCACTGCGGGGCCGGGCACCGCGGGGCAGGCCGGGGCGGGGGACGGACTGCCGGACCAGGTCCGCCGGGTCCGGTACACCCATTGCGACGGGACCCGCCTGCCAGCCGCCACTTTAGTGAGGCCGGACGGCTACGTGGCCTGGGCCTCCGACGATCGGGACGCCCGGTCCCGGGCCCGGGCCGCCCACGCCGCGGCCCGCTGGTGGTGCGGTCCCGCCTGAGTGGTTCCAGCCGGCGGCTCCTCTAGCCCGCCAGCCCCGCCAGCCCCGCCAGTCACTCACCCCGCTGATGATCTAACGATTGGTGTCGCTATCACGACACCAATCGTTAGATCACGATCATGGGTCCGGGAGGCGTGGGGGCTGGTGTGGCTGACTGGGCCAGCGGGGTGGGCCAGCCGGTGGGCCCGCGCCGTATCATCGCGCCCGGCTCATTCATCGCAGCGGCCACCGTGAGGAGAACCCCATGCCGCAGCCCCCGAGGATCACCGTGCTCGGCAGCCTCAACATGGATATCTCGGTCACGGTGCCCCGGCTGGCCGGACCCGGGGAAACGGTGCTCGGCTCGGCCGCCCGGCTGCAGCCAGGCGGTAAAGGTGCCAACCAGGCCGTGGCCGCCGCCCGGCTGGGCGCCTCGGTCCGCATGGCCGGGTGCTGCGGCGACGATGACTTCGGCCGCACGCTCCGGTTGGCTCTGGAGGACGCGGGGGTGGACGTCAGCGCGGTGCGTGTCCTGGCCGGGGTGGCTTCCGGGCTCGCCCTGATCACCGTGGACGCGGACGGCGAGAACTCGATCACGGTCGCGCCGGGGGCGAACGGCCTGGCCGGCCCGCCGGAGGCCGCAGCGTCAGCGGCCATGCCCTGCGACGCCCTCATCCTGTCGGCGGAGATCCCGCTTCCGGTCCTGGCCGCCGCCCTCGACCGGGCGCGCACCGCGCACGTCATGACGGTGCTGAACCTGGCGCCGGCCCCGGCGGACGCCTCCGCGCTGCTGGCGGCGGGGGTGGACTGGCTGATCGTCAACGCCCCGGAAGCGGGGGCGATCCTGCACCGGACCGTGACCGGCCCGGCCAGCGCCCAGGCCGCAGCGGCCGACCTGGCCCGGGGGGGCGCGGGTCATGTGGTCATCACCCTGGGGCGGGACGGGGCGGTCCTGGCCGGACCGGACGCCAAGCTCGCCGTGCCCGGCTTCAGCGTGCCCAGCTTGGACAGCGTGGGCGCCGGTGACGCCTTCGTGGCCGCCCTGGGGGTGGCGGTGGCGTCGGGAGTGCTGCCGCCTGAGGCGGTGCGGCTCGCCTGCGCGGTCGCCGCCACGGCGGTGACCAGGCCAGGAGCCCAGGACGGGTTGCCCATCGGTGCGGATGTGCTGGCCGCCACGGGCGTGCGCTGGCCTCTCGGCTGACCGGCCGGAGCCCGATGACAGCGCTGAGGCCCGTGGAGTGTCTCCGCGGGCCTCAGCGCTTAGGCGCTGGTGTGCCGGTCGCCTCTCGGCGAGTGGCACAACGCGGCTCCAGCCGGACGGTATTCCGCGAAGGCGGATGAGTTGCGGCCCGGGGGACACGAACACACCAGCGATGGTTATGAACGCGGCCCCCCGGCCGGCTATTCCACCGCGCCCAGGATTTTCTGCCGGACCGATTCTCCGTCCGCGGCCCCGCGGCCCCGCGGTCCCGAGTCCGGCGCCGCCGCGGTCCCGAGTCCCGCGGTCCCGTGTCGCGCGGTCCCGTGTCGCGCGGTCCCGGCCCACAGCACCCCCTAGCCGTCGTCGCCCCGCCACCCGGGCACTTTCCCCGCCGCGCGCACCTCCCGCTGGCAGGATGGACCAGTGACTGAGCTTGATCATGCTGGCGTGCTGGACGCTCTGGAGACCGGATACCGGCAGGTCACTAACCTCGTGACCGGCCTGGGTGAGGCTGAGCTGATGCGGCCGAGCGGCTGCGCCGGCTGGGCCGTGACCGATGTCCTGTACCACCAGCTGCTCGACGCCCAGCGGGCGCTCGTGGCGTTTGCGACCCCGGTCACGGAGCCGCCCGACCGGGACGACGTGACGTACTGGACCGCGTTCGCGCCGCGGTCCGGGGAGGCCGGGGCCCGGGACCGGGCCGAGGCGGCGGCGCACGCCCGTTTCGTCCGCGTGGCAGCCTCCGCCTACCCCCCGGGGACCCTCCCCCAGGTGTGGTCCGAGACGGCGGCGGCGGTCTGCCGGGCGGCGCGGGCCTGCGGCGCCGCGGCGGTCGCCACGCAGGGATACGTGCTGCGGCCGATGGACTTCACCGCCACCCTCGCCGTGGAGACCGCGGTGCACTACCTCGACCTCACGGCAAACCTGGCGTCCGCCCCGCCGCCCGCCCCGGCTCCGCTGGCCCTGGTCCGGCGGGTGCTGGACGGCCTGGCCGGCGGCCCGCTGCCCGCCAGCTGGGACGACGTCGCTGCCGCGGTCAAGGGCACCGGACGGGTCCCGCTCACGGACGAGGACCGGGCCTGGCTGGGCCCGCTGGCGGACCGCGTCCCGCTGTTCACGTGACACCGCTGGCCGGCACGAGCCGTCTGCAGGTCTAGTGTGTGAAGTCCATCAACCGGGGTGATTTGAGGAGCTGCGGGTGCCTGGGGACGCCTCCCTGATCGGCAGTATCGGCGTCCTGGTGATCGCGACGCGCGGGCAGGCAGGGCCGGGTGAGGTGCTGCTCAAGATCCGGGGCGGGACGGAGGCCTACATCGCCTGGTCGGCCGAGCCGATCGCCAGGGGCGAGACCGTTCTCGTCATCGAATCGCGCGGCCACCGCAACGTTGACGTCAGCGCGTGGAACGACCCGTTTGACCTGGAATTCGACAAGCTGAGGTAATTGCCCGGGTTTCAACGCCTGATGCCCTGGACCGATTTCGCCCGGATGGCGCCACTGCGTCGGCGTGCAGGCAGGTGGCCGCGCAGCGCGAGTGCCCGGTGGCTGAAATTGTGGATGAGCTCGATAGCCGTGATCCGGGCTATCGGCGTGCCGGGGGGCGAATCTGGGCAATACTCGCCATAATTCCACTGTGAATCGTGGTGGGCAGGCTAGGGCGGAGCCTTACTGGCGGCGACGGGTTCTCCTGCTCGGGGGTGTCATTGCCGTTATCGGCATATTTGTGTGGAGTTGCTCACCGCAAGATCCTGCCCAGAAGCCGCCCCGGCAGGCGGCGGCCGCCGCGACGTCGAGCGCGGCTCAGCCGACCGCGTCCGGGGCGGCGCCGGCGCCGGTGCGCTCAGGGGCTTCGCCGGAGCAGACCTCCAAGCCACGGCAGACGTCTAAGCCACGGCAGACGTCCAAGCCACGGCAGACCGGGAGAAAGCGTGCGGGCGTGCGCGCACATTCGCATGGCAGCGGCTGCGCGCCCGGCGACGTGGTCATCACCCTCCTTGAGAGCCAGCAGTCCTACCAGCAGCCGGCGGAGCCACGGTTCACGATCTATGTGGTTAACACGGGCGGGCGGACATGCCCCTTTGATGCCGGCCCTCGATCCCTCAGGCTGGTAGTCGAGTCCGGCCCGGTGCACGAATGGAGCCCGGCGGACTGCGTGCACCACTCCAATTCGGACATCATCCGGCTGGCGCAGGGCGTGCCGTTTACGAAGCATGTTTCATGGAATCGCGTACGTTCTGCCCCGGGCTGCCCGTCCGCAGGGCAGGCCGCGCTGCCAGGGACCTACACGGCCACCGTCACCTATGGTGGCGTCCACAGTCAGACAGCTGTGTTCTTGCTGCGTTAGCAGGGCAATCAGATCCCTTGGCCGGTCAGCCTCGCCGCGCTGCGCGCGCTGGCCGCGATAATCATGCGGCGGGCTGGAGCCGGACCGAGCGTGCGATATCGGCGGTCGTCCGGCGCGCACGCTGTCGGGTCAATTCCTCAGCAGCGTGGTGCGGGCCCGCTATACGTAGTCTTGCTCGGGGTGGTCAGGTAATAGTCAGTCACCCAGTGGTTGTCCGAGAGCTTGTCCCATACCCGGGTCTTCTTGACCGCCGATCCCGCCTTCTGGCAAACCACCCAGGCGAGGGCACCGTCCGGCAGTTGGCCTGCGACCGGGTACGACTGGCCTGCCCCGTCTCGCTCATTAGCGCTGGGGGAGGCGGTCACCTGGTAGGGATAGCCGCAGCGGGGGAGGGGCGCGCTATAACCAGTCTTGGACGGGGTGCTGACGTAGGCGTCGGTGACGTAGGTCCCGTCCGCGAGTTTGTCCCACACGCTGGAACCCGCGACCGCAGAGCCGGCCGCCTGGCAGACGACCGGCATCGTGGAGCCGGGGCCGTGGGTCCTGGCGATCGCGTGCGAGGTGGATGGGCCGGTGCGTGCGTTGAGCCCGGCCCGGCTGGTTACCTTGTAGCCATAGGCAACGGTGGCAGCAGGCGCGTTGACGTTGTCGCTGTCAATGTTGATCGTGGCGCCGCCGTAGGTCTCCCGGTGCGGGCCGCGGTATTGCGTGGCCCGCTGGCGAACCGCCCACTTGCTGCCGGAAATGCCCGCCCACCCCGTCAGCGATGGATTCCTGCCTCCGCTGACCCATAGCGCGTCTGGACGGGTAACGGACTTCCAGGTGTAGGCACGCGACAGTTCCTGAGCGCCAGAGCTGCGATTCACATAAATCCCGGCCAGGAATCCGAGCCGGTGCAGCTCCCTGGTCCACGCGGACATGAACGTGAAGACGGCTTTGCTGCAGGAGGCATTGGCTGTCGAGTAGTTCCCGATGTAGTCGTAGAAGGCGCTACCGTGACGCATGCCGAGGGCTTTGCCCTTCGCGGCTGCCCCATCCGCAGCAGCCGTGCCCTCACTCGCCGCCAGGGAACGCGTGATCTCCTGAGGAGCGGTCTTGACCCCCCTGATCTGCCCGTTCTTTCGGAAGCACCGAGGCTGCCTGCCCACATAGATTGGCAGCAGCCGCCATTTCTGTGCTGCCACCGCGGTGACCCAGTTCGCGGTCAGACCGGGCTGGCCGCAGGCGAGATTGACCCCGCCGATGTACACGCCGATGGCGTGGTACGGCGACTTGCCCCACGCCTTGACCGCTTTCAGTGACGGTGCGGAACAGGCATCGAACGCCTGCCCCTTGTACCATGTCGCGGTCGCCCCGGCGGGGTAGGTGGCCGTGACCGGCGACGGCGACGGGCTCCCAGGTTGCAAGACATCCAGGTAATCCTGGTCGATCTGGATCGTGGCACCGCCATGGGTCTGCGTGACATTGCCGTTGTATTGACGTACCCGATGGTGATGGGACCATTTGCCATGGCGAAGCACAGGATCGTACGTGCTGGCCTCACCGTTCCACAGCGCATCGAAGATGACGTCTGGCAGGGCATACTTGCCGCTGCCGAACTGGTGAGCCAGGTCGGTGACTCCGGATGACGAGCTGCTGTAGACCCCGGACGTGTAGCCCTGCGCATGCAGCGTCGTGGTCCAGGCCGAAAGGAATTGCAGGGCACGCCCGGTCTGCCTGGGTTTATAAGCCTCCATGTCGTAGTAGAGCGGCGTTCCTGGCCCGAAGCCGAGCCGCCTGGCCTGCAGCACCGCATCTGCTGCCGCGCTGGCTCCCTGGCGAGCAGCTGACGCACTCAATTCACGAAAGGCTGCCTGCGGTCCGACGTACATCGGAATGAAATGCCAGCCCGCCGCAGCCTCGTCGCTGAGCCAGGACGGGGTCACGTTGGGCTGCGCGCACGCTAGATCCGAGCCGCCGATGTAGATCCCGACCGCCCGGTAGCGCGAATGGCGCCAGGCCTGCATCGCGGCTTCGCTGGGCGCAGCGCAGGTGTCGAAGCCGCGCCCTTGGTAGTCCGTGACGCTCGCTGGTAGCTGCGCCCTGGCCGCCCGCTGAACGTCAAGCGGTTCCTGCCCAGTTCCTGCGGTCTGCGCGGCTGCCGCCGGGCGATCGGGGCGGGCTGCAGCCGCGCCGGACGGGACCGTCACCGGAGGCGGCAGCCCCGCGCTGGCCAGGATCTGGTCGATCTCGGCCGGGTGGGAATCGAAGGTGGCCGTCACGTGGACCCCCCTCGCGATGACCGTGACCCGCCTGGTCACTTCGTTCTTGACGGAGACCGGCGCCGCATGGCGGGAGGCAGGCTGGACGAGCATTGCTTCGGTGGTCCCGACCACCAGACTGGGACACCCCTGATTACGCGGGACAGTGCCCAGGTAGACCGCGTGGCGGTCGAAACGGACGCAGGTCCCCCGGTGATGATCGAGGTCGATCACCGCCCAGCCGCGGGGAACCTCGAACGAATACCCGAGATACGCCACCCGCTGGTGCCCGCGATGCGCCACGGCCGCCGCTGCAGCCCCCGGGGCAATTGTCGGCAGCAGCCCCGCCATGACCAGGCCAGCAGAGCCTGCAATCGCCATCCCCACCGCGACGGGGTGCCTCGCTCTCGGGAAGCCAGGCCGCACGCGGGCGGGCTCGGCTGGCCGCCGGTCCGCTGCCTCCGCCAGCCTGCTGGCTGGACCTCTGGCTGAGTTCGTCGGGTCGCTCCTGCGGCTCGAAAACACGTTTAGTCCCCCGCGTCCGTGATGAGTGGCTTTCTTGCCTGTGAGTCAGCGCCCCGGCCTATATCTGGGGGGGACGTGCCGAACGGGAACGGAGCTATCCCGGAGTGCGCAGCATGAGTGGCTCTGGTCAATACCTGATGCGGCTGTCATGATCACGACGGTGAGCGTAGTTGTCCTGATACATCCGACACATCACGACACGCGCAGGGCTCCGGAACTCCTTAGATCCGGCCAATAGTCAGCTCAACCGCGCTCTCGGCTTGGTCGTGGACGCTCGGATAGCCAACTGCCCGAGGCTGAATTCAGACGGGCCCGTTGGTCATTTCGAATAAGTCAGCACCGCTCCGTTACTGATAGTGCTCGAATTGGTGCGCTTAGCGATCATGAGCCGATGGTCCAGCAGGCGGGGCTCAGGCCGCGGCGAGCCGGAACGACGAGCCGCTGCTGCCCGCCGCCCAGGCGCCGGGCATGGCGGCGGCCAGGGCGTGCTGGGCCCGCCAGCCCGTGCAGTGCCCCGGCACGACCAGCCCGGGAGTCATCTGGGTGAGCGCGTCGACGGTCTGGCCGATGATGGGCTCGAACGCGGGGCCGCTGAGATGCAGTCCGCCGACCAGGGCGTGCAGGGCCGGCACGGCGGTGAGCCGCTGCGCGTGCCGCACGATGTTGACCGCGCCGGCATGCCCGCAGCCGGTCAGCACGACGAGGCCGCGTCCCCGCACGTGGGCGACGAGGGCTTGATCGTCGATGACCAGAGGGTCGTGCCGCCACGTCGAGCCGGCCCACTCCTGGTGGGCGGGCGGCATGCCGCGTTCGAACTCCGTGGTCCGGTTGACCTCTCCGGTGATCAGGACGCAGCCGTCCACGAGCAGGGAGGGGTCCCGGCGCTCGATCACCGCGAAGCCTTCGCCCTCCAGGGCCCGCTTGCTCAGCGTGGGCAGCTCCTGGGGCTCGCGGCCGGGAACCGCCAGGCGCCGGCGCGTCCAGACCTTCGGGTGGATCACCATCGGCAGTGACCGCGGCCCGCGCCGGGCCGCCAGCCCGGCCAGGCCCCCGGCGTGGTCGAAGTGCCCGTGGCTGAGGACCACCGCCTGGATCTGGGACAGGTCGGTGCCCAGCCGCCCGGCGTTGGTGATCATCGCGTCCGGGGAGAGCCCGGTGTCGAAAAGCAGCGTGGTCGCCGTGGTGCCGCGGCGCACGGTGACCAGCGCGGAAAATCCGTGCTCGGCCAGCAGCCCGACCGCCGTCAGCCCGTTCTCGAACTGCGGGGCCTCGGCCACGCCGGCGCTGAGGGGCGCTCGCGTGCAGCGTTCGTCGCCCGCCAGCAGGCCGTCGTACACGTTGTTGACCAGGGTGGTGATCACGATCTCGTCGACCGGCTCCAGCGCTATCGGATCGACGGCGGCCCCGGTGGCGGCGCGCGGGACGGCCCTGGCGACCTGTCCGCTGTCCGGTGGCGAGTCACACATCAGGAGCTCCTCAGCTTGCGCAGTCCCGAGGCCGGGCGGGGGGAGGCCGGGCGGTATGACAATGTGACGGGCAACCCCGTCGCGCCAGTGAATCCGGTAGGCGTAACTTTGTCCAGCAGGGGACCGGAAAGCGCACCACTTTGACCTGGGGAAACTTTTTGCCAGACGGCGAGTGGGCTGAGCCGCTCAACCTCTTCCCGCAACCCTTACCAAACAGTGCTGTCTGAAGGAGTTCGATCATGCTTGGCTACCGCGTTCCCGCGCCCGATGAGGCCATGCTCATTTCCGGAGGCAGGAGTGGCCGCAACGGCGCCCCGTTCCGGGTGGTGACCGGGCACGGCGCGTTCATCGCCCCCTTCTTCCGGAAGGTCCGGTACCTGACCCTGGCCATGAACGAGGCCGAGGTGGCCGAGCAGTGTGTCACGAGGCAGGGCATCACGCTCAACGTGCGCTCGGTGATCGCGTTCAAGGTCGGCAACGACGAGGAGAGCATCATTAACGCCGGCCAGCGGTTCCTGTCCGACCAGGACCAGATGTCCACGCTCACCGGGCGCATCTTCGCCGGGCACCTGCGCTCCATCATCGGATCCATGACCGTCGAGGAGATCGTCACTGAGCGCCAGAAGCTGGCCAGTGAGGTGCTCGACGGCTCGAAGGCGGAGATGGTCAAGATCGGCCTGACCGTGGACTCGCTGCAGATCCAGTCCATCGATGACCTGAACTCCGGCTACATCGACGCGATGGCCGCCCCGCACACCGCGGCGATCCAGCGCCAGGCGCAGATCGCCCAGGCCCAGGCCAATCAGGCCGCCGCCCAGGCCGAGCAGGAGTCGCAGCGCAAGCAGGCCGAGTACGCGCGGCAGACCGCCGTGGTCCAGGCCCAGTACAAGGCCGAAATCGATAAAGCGCAGGCCGAGGCGTCCCAGGCGGGACCGCTCAGCCAGGCGCAGACCCAGATCGGGGTCATCAACGCCCAGGCGGAACTGGCGCAGCGCCGGGCGGAGCTGCGCCAGCGCGAGCTGGTAGCCGAGGTGGTCAGGCCGGCCGAGGCGGAAGCGGAGAAGACGCGCATCCTGGCCAAGGCCGACGCCGAGCGGATGCGGATCCTGGCCGAGGCGGCGGCCTCGAACGATCGCGTGGCGCTGGACCGGATGCTCATCGACCAGCTGCCCCAGATCGTCAAGGAAGCGGCGGGCGGCCTGGCCGGCGCCAACGTCAACGTGCTCAACGGCGCGGATGGGCTCAGCGAGATCGCGGCGGGCCTGGTCGGCCAGGGGCTGACCATCCTCGACTCGATCAAGAAGAACCTCGCCACCGGTCCCGACGCCACCGCGGCGCAGGCCACCGGGCAGGTCGTCCGGGTGCCGGACGGCCCGCAGGACGGCCGCACCCGGAACTGACCCGCCGCCCGGGGAGAGCGGGCCGGCCGCCGGGCGGTATGCCAGGCTTGGCGGGTGCTGATCCTGGCCGGCGCCGCTGCGGCGGCCGCTCTCGCATGGGTGTACCTGCTGGCCGCGCACGGCGGGTACTGGCGCACGGACCAGCGCCTGCCGCCCGGGTCGCGCGACCCGTCCTGCGACCCGGCGCGGTGGCCGAGCGTGGTGGCGGTGGTGCCGGCCCGCGATGAGGCCGCCATCCTGCCCATAACGCTGCCGGGGCTGCTCGCCCAGGTCTACCCGGGAGAATTCTCGGTGGTGCTGGTGGACGACGCCAGCACGGACGGCACGGCCGGCCTCGCCGCGGCGCTCGCCGCCGGCACGGGCCGCACGCTCGGTGTCACCGAGGCCGGGGAGCCGCCGCCCGGCTGGGCGGGCAAGGTCCACGCGATGTCCCAGGGCGTGCGCGCCGCCGGAACGTGTGACTACATCCTGTTCACCGACGCGGATATCGGGTACCCGCCGGATGCGCTGGCGGCGCTGGTCCGCGGCGCCGTCGCGGACGACCGGGCGATGGTCTCCCAGATGGCGCTGCTGCGCGCGGAGTCGCGGTGGGAGCGCGTCGTCGTCCCGGCGTTCGTCTACTTCTTCGCGCAGCTGTACCCGTTCCGGCAGGTGAACCGGCCGTCCGCACGGACCGCGGCCGCGGCGGGCGGCTGCATGCTGGTCCGCCGGGACGCGCTGACCGCGGCGGGGGGCTTGGACCCGATCCGCGGCGCACGCATCGACGACGTGGCTCTCGGCCGGCTGCTGAAGCGCCGGCCGTCCGCGGCGCGCATCTGGCTCGGATTCACGACCGGGGTGCGCAGCCTGCGGCCCTATCCCCGGCTGGCCACCCTCTGGGACATGATCGCGCGCAGCGCCTACACGCAGCTGCGGTACTCGCCCGGGCTGCTCGCGCTGACCCTGGCCGGCCTGCTGTGGCTGTACGCGCTGCCGCCCTCGGCCGCCGTGGCCGGGCTGGCCGGCGCGGCGGCGGGGGGAGGGGCCGCGGCGGCCTGGGCCGGGGTGGCCGGGCTGGCCGGCTGGGCCGCGATGGCGGCCAGCTTCCTGCCCGCGCTGCGGCTGTACCGCCTGGGCTCGTGGCGGGCCCCGCTGCTGCCCTTCGTGGCGGTGCTCTACGCCCTGATGACCGCGGACTCCGCCCGGCGGCACTACGCCGGGCGCGGCGGTGAATGGAAAGGGCGGACCGTATCCCATCGCGGCGGGCGGAGCGCGGCAAACCGCCCGTAACCGGTGATAATTCAATCACCCTAACCATTCTAAACCTGCTGATCGATGCCCCTAGAAGGCATAACTGGCAGATAGGAATGGGCTTCCCGGCCACTCATGGGTCATCCCCCGTGTGACCTCGGCAAACCTGTGACATGCTTTATGTCGCACGCAGTAATAGGTGCGCTACTCGTGGTAAGGTCACTGCTGGACTCGGCGGGGCGGGCAGTCAGCGTTTATCGCAAACCACCACAAGGCAAGTCCGGGCCGGTCCCAGCATTACCGCCTCAACCTCCGAAATTCCTTATCCGGCCCAATCATCATCAAAGGGGAAAGGGAGTAATCGATGCGCAGACGCATCACCCGGACGCTCTTCGCCGCCGCGGCGGCGGGCGTCACGGTCAGCACCCTCGGCTTCGCCGCCGCGGGCGGTGCCAGCGCGGCTGTTGCCACCAAGGCCCAGCCGGCCACCATCGGGACCACGATCGGCTCGACGAGCTCGGCGGGATACGAGGCGGGCGGGCGGGACTACCGCTACATCTCCTCGACCATCACGGTCCCGGACACCAGTTTCCTGACCGGTATCTACCCGTCGGAGTACATCCAGCTCTCCAACGGGTCGCTCACCCAGCCCACCGGCGGCGGTGACTCCTACACACGGGCCGGGATCGAGCCGTGTGTGGTGGCCCGGTCGTTCGGCGACATCTGCCCGACCGGTACCTGGGTGGCGTTCGTCGAGGCGTTCAACAACTCGCTGAACGGGCCGTACTTCAACCACTACTACAACCTGGCCGGGGTGAACCAGGGCGACGGGGTCAACTTCAGCATCTACTACAACGAGGCCGGCAACGAGCTGCACTTCGTGATCACGCCGCCCTCGACGTCCGGCACGCCGCAGTTCTACAAGACCCGGGCCTACGGGGCGATCTTCGATCACGCGGCCGCGCTGGATGACTTCACCAACAGCACCGGGACGCCGATCCCGCTGCCGTTCTTCCTGCACGCGTTCCGGATCAACCAGTTCCTGCAGGGCGCGATCACCACCGAGAACGGTGTCCGCGGCTCCTTCGTGGGCCCCTGGACGACGAGCAAGGTGGTGGCGACCAGCAACGGCCTGCTGCCCCCATCCGGGACCACCCGGGTCTCGCCATCCCGCCTCTGGTCGGATGGCCTGGTGGCGAACAACGCGGTGCGGGCGAACGACGCCTTCGGAGTCTGGGTTCGCTGAGCCCTGCCCGGTCGGGGCCTGCGGGTCCTGACCGGGGCTCATCTCACAGCTGCTGCCCGGGCCGGTTCTCCGGCCCGGGCAGCACGCGTCGTTGGGGATCGAAATCCGTGTCATGGAGTAATCATTAGAGTACGCAGAGTAGGGAAGTGATACCTGAGGGGCGGCAGGGCCAACCTGAAAACCAGTTACGGGGGCAAGCCGGGCATCGGTCCTGTTACCCGCCCAGACCAAACCGGACCTTGCTCCCGGGCGTCACAGGAGGGAACCTACCGATGCGAAGCCGCATCCTGAGCGCGCTCGCCGCCACCGTGGCGGCGGGTGCTACTGCAGCTACCCTCGGCTTTACCGCCGCGGGCGCCGCCAGCGCGGCCGTGAGCACCACGGCCCGGCCGGGCATGATCGGGCCAACGATCGGCTCGACCAGCTCGGCGGGGTACGAGGCGAGCGGGCGGGACTTCCGCTACATCACCTCGACCATCACGGTCCCGGACACCTCGTTCGTGACCGGTATCTATCCGTCGGAGTACATCCAGCTCTCCAACGGGTCGCTGAACCAGAGCGGAATGCCGACGGGTAACCAGTACGTGCGGGCCGGCATCGAGTCGTGTGTCGTGGCCTCGTCGTTCGGGGACACGACCTGCGCCACCGGCACCTGGGTGGCGTTCGTCGAGGCGTTCAACAACTCGCTGGGCGGCCCGTACTTCAACCACTTCTACAACCTGGCCGGCGTGAACCAGGGCGACGGGGTCAACTTCAGCATCTACTACAACCAGGGTGGCAACGAGCTGAGCTTCGTGATCACCCCACCGTTGACGTCCGGCACGCCGCGATACTACAAGACCCGGGCCTACGGCCCGATCTTCGACCACGCGGCCGCGCTGGACGACTTCACCGACAGCACCGGGACGCCGATCCCGCTGCCGTTCTTCCTGCACGCGTTCCGGATCAACCAGTTCCTGCAGGGCGCGCTGACCACCTACAGCGGCGCCAGGGGCTCCTTCGTGGGCCCGTGGACGACGAGTCGAGGTGCTGGCGACCAGCAACGGCTTCCTGCCTCCGACCGGGGCCGTCCGGGTCTCGCCATCCAACCTCTGGTCGGACGGCCTGGTGGCGAACAACGCGGTGCGGGCGAACGACGCCTTCGGCGTCTGGGCTCGCTAGTCCCGGCATCATCAAGGTGGTGGCCCGGGCCGGCTCGCCGGCCCGGGCCACTCTTCTGCCCGGCCCCGGCTGGCGGCTGCCTGATTGCGGCTGCGGGCCCCTGCCTCCCACGCTTCGGCCTGGGACGCGGGGCCGGTCAGTCAGACTTCTCAGCGGCCGCGCGGGGCCGTCCGGCGAGCCCGGTTTCCCCGTGGGCCGGCGGCCGGGGCGTGCTGCCCGTGGGGCCATCGCTGCCGCCCCGGCCGCTGGCCGGGTGGGGGCGGCGCGCGGCTCGCCGGGTGCGGAGCAGTTCGAGGCCGACCGGGATGAGCGACACGATGATGATCACGGCGATGATCGGCAGCAGGTAGGTGTCGATGCTGGGGATCGTGCTGCCCAGGGCGTAGCCAGCCAGCGTCACGCCGACCGACCAGATCACGCCGCCGACGACCTGCCACAGGGTGAACGTCCGGACCGGCACGTCCAGCGCGCCGGCCATCGGGTTGAGCACGGTCCGGACCACCGGGATGAACCGGGCCAGCACGATGGCCTTGCCGTACCCGTAGCGGGACAGCAGATGGCGGGCGCGTTCGGAGCCCTGGCGCAGGAACCGGTTGCTGGTCCGGCCGATCAGGGGGCGCCCGCCGCGCCCGATGTAGTACCCCGTCTGCGCGCCGAGCAGGGCGCCGCCGATCGCGGCCAGGATGACCACCGGCAGCGACAGGTGCACAGAATGCGCGCCGGCGGTGCACAGCAGCCCGGCGGTGAACAGCAGCGAGTCACCCGGCAGGAAAAAGCCGATGAGCAGCCCCGTCTCGGCGAACAGAGCCAGGAAGACGCCGAGCGCACCCAGGCTGGCCAGCACCGACGTCGAGCTCAGCGGGTTGAGCGCACCCACGAGGTGCGTGGCACCCTGGGACAGCATGGCGCGTGTCTCCTTCCCGGCCCGCTTCGCGGGGGCTGCTGGCGCGCAACTACCCATAACGGCGGCCCGCAGTGCGGGCCGCCGTCCAAGATCTGGTTAAGGAACGCGTAGCAGCGGCCGCGCCCGGCGTGGCGCGGGGCCGGAGGGGGCTGCAAACGGTACGTTGCCGGTGCTCCGGGCGCCGGGCGCCCCGGGACCGGGCCGAGGGTGAGCCGCCGGAGGGCGGAAGGCGCACGGGAGGTGACGCGCCCTCGGCCTAATTTCGGCTGACCGCATCCTTCAGAGTGCGTGGACGGAGGGCCCCCGTCGTGCCAGACTTCGGGAACGGTTGTTGAGTCGGCCGCGCACCGGGGCTGGCTGTTCGCGGGTCCAGAGCCCGGGAACACGGCCTAATCGATCCCGGAGGGGGGCCGAACATGGCTGGTGAAGATCACTCGATCGTTTCCCTCGCGAATCCGGCCGTGCAGTCCTGCTGGTTGTGCGGGACGAGGTTGCCGGCTCGCGAGATGGTGGCCGACGGCGGGTCGGCGTGCGCCGATCTGCGCTGGTACTGCGCGGACACCCGGCGATGCACGGAACGCTGGACTTCGCACTGGTCGCCAGGGATAGGCGCAGACTACAGCCACGCGGCTCACAGCCGCGGTGCGCTGGCCGCGCCGAGCTACAGTGCCACCGGGGGACGCAGCCCTAGTGCCACCGGAGGGCCGGGCCACGGTGCCAACGGGGGGCCCAATGGGGGGCCCAATGTGGGGCAGAGCCCCGCGGCCCTCGGGGGCCAGGGTTCCGGTGGGCAGGATTCCGCCGCACTCGGCGGGCAGAACTCCGGTGCCTTCCCGGGCCAGGGCGCCGGCGCCCTCCCGCGGCGGGGCGCGGTCCCGGACTCACGCGGCAGGCAGCTGGCCGGCTGCAGCCGGCTACTGCGCTCAGCCGCCGGCCATCGCCCCCACGATCAGGTAGGGCTCCTCGCCGGTGGTGACCGCCTCCGGCAGGGGGTCGTCTGGCGACTCGTGGGACAGGTCCTCCTGGCAGGCGAAGAACCGGACCATGGCCCGGCGGCGCCCATTCCCGCGGTCGCGGATCGTGCCGCGCAGGACCGGGTAGCTGACCTCCAGCGCATCGAGTACGGAGCGCTGCGTGACCGGGGGCGCGACGTCGAGGTGAACCTCGCCGCCGACGCGGGCCAGGGCCCGCAGGTGCGCGGGCAGCACCACGCGGATCACGGCAGCGTCTGCACTTCCACGGAGAGCACGGCCGGGAGGTCACGGACGATCGGTGCCCACGTGTCACCGGCGTCCGCCGACCCGTACACCTGCCCGCCGGTCGTGCCGAAGTAGACGCCGCAGGCGTCGAGGGAGTCGACCGCCATCGCGTCCCGCAGCACGTTCACGTAGCAGTGCTCCTGCGGCAGCCCCCGGGTCAGCGGTTCCCAGTCGTCCCCGCCGGTGCGGCTGCGGTATACGCGGAGCTTCCCCTCGGGCGGGAAGTGATGGGAATCGCTGGTGATGGGGACCACGTAGACGGTCTCGGGCTCGTGCGCGTGCACGTCGATGGGGAAGCCGAAGTCGGTGGGCAGGTTGCCGCTGACCTCGTGCCAGGAATCGCCGCCGTCGTCGCTGCGCATGACGTCCCAGTGCTTCTGCATGTACAGCACGGAGGGGCGCGCGGGATGCATGGCCAGCCGGTGCACGCAGTGGCCGACCTCGGCGTGGGGATCCGGGATGCCCTCCGAGCGCAGGCCCTGGTTCACCGGCCGCCAGGTCTGGCCCGCGTCGTCGGACCGGAACGCTCCCGCCGCCGAGATCGCGGTGAACATGCGTCCCGGCGTGGAGGCGTCGAGGATGATCGTGTGCAGGCACATGCCGCCGGCCCCCGGCTGCCATGACGGGCCGGTCTGGTGGCCGCGCAGACCGGGCAGCTCCTGCCAGGTTTGCCCCGCGTCGGTGGACCGGAACAGGGCGGCGTCTTCCACCCCGGCGTAGACCGTGCCCGGGTCGTCGAGCGACGGCTCGAGATGCCAGACCCGCGCGAACTCCCAGGGGTGCGGCGTCCCGTCGTACCACTGATGCGTCCCGGTGGGGCCGGCGTAACCGAACTCGCTGCCCGCCGGGGACCAGGTCTGGCCGCCGTCGTCGGACCGCTGGATGACCTGCCCGAACCATCCGCTGCACTGGGACGCGAACACCCGGTCCGGGTCGGCGGGTGACCCCTTGACGTGGTAGATCTCCCAGCCCGGGAAATGCGGCCCGCTGACCGCCCAGTCCTCCCGCTTGCCGTCCGAGGTGAGGACAAAGGCACCCTTACGGGTCCCGACCAGTACCCGCACGCTGCTCATGGCACTCCTTCCCTGCCCGGGCCAGGCGCCGTGACCTGCGGAGTCATCTCCGGCAGGGTACTGGCCTGGCTCTCGCGCCGTTACCGGACTATCACGGCCGCCTGACACTTTGACGGCCGGCGCGCGGGTGATTAACCGGCCGGGGCGAGTCCGCGCATCCAGTCCCGGCTCCCCGAGGGGCTGATCCGGCGGCTGGTCGGGGTCCTGGTCGTCGCCATCGCGTGCCGCTACCTGTGGTCCGGCCTGGCCCAGGGCTAGGTGTGCCAGCTAGGCCAGCAGATCCGCCAGGGTGTCGTGCACGTCCTTGCCCTCGGGCGTGCCGGGGACCAGCGTGCCCTGGTCATCCGGATCCCGGTGGAAGACGTGCAGCCGCCCCTCGTGGCGGGCCAGGACCAGGTCGGTGCTGTCCCCGGCGATCTCCGCCGATCCCTGCGTCGTGTACGGGGTGACGGTGACCAGTGCGGACCGCTCCGCCGCGGCCAGCACCCGGTCGATGTCGCTGTCCGCGCCGGCCTCGGCCCGGGGCCCGCGCGGCAGCAGCGCGTCGAGCAGGCCGAGGGCCTCGTCGGCCGTGTACAGGCCGAGTTCGTGGATGCCGAGCGCGTCGATCCGGATGACCAGGCTGATCCGCTCGGGCTGGGGCAGGAGCAGGATCCGCCACGGCTCACCGGGCTGCGTGCCGGTGGCCCGGGCGTCCAGGACCAGGCGGGCCCGCTGCTGGAACGCCACCGCGATGCCCAGGTCACCGCGGACCTGGACCTGCTCGCCGGGCGGCCCGGCCACGAGGAGCTGGCGGGCCGCCAGTGAGCGGACCGCCTCGGCCAGCACCTCGTCCGACGGCCGCGCCTCGAGGAAGTCCACGATCGCGTTGACCGCGGTGAGCTCGGCGATGGTGTACGCGCCGAGCAGCACCGGCCCGGTGCCGACCAGGCTCACGACGGAGGTGACCAGCCCTTCCGGGACCGACGCCCCGCCCGGGACCTTGGTGCCTGCCTCGCTCATAATGCCCCCGCTTCTGATGCCCCCGCTTCTGATGCCCCCGCTTTCACCCAGAGCGGGCCGGCGCGGCTGCTGGCGGCTCTGGTTCAAGATCGCGGCCGCGGTCCGGGACGGTGCCTCGGTCACCCACACGTCGGAGTTGCCGAACAGCCCCCGCCCGGCCCGGCCCGGGAGGGCCTGGCCCAGCTCGTTCGCCGGGTCCGGCCGGTCTGGCGGCGGGAAGCGGGCCGCGAGATCCTGCGACGCCGCCGTGACGTCGTCGTCCTGCTCGATCCGGCGCAGGGCCGTGGCCATCGACTCCGCCACCGGCGGGGCCAGCGATGTGGGGAGGGCCAGGTCCGGCGACAGGTACATCGGCCGCCGCTCGGTGAGCCGGGACAGCCCCCAGGGCCCGACGTTGCTGCGGGTCACGCGGTAGACCACGTAGTCCATGAGGTGCCGCAGGTCGGTCAGGCTGGGCAGCTTGCGCTGGCCGAATGCGGCAGGCGTCTTCTCCAGCTGCACCCAGGTCCCCTGGGCCGTCCGGCCGTGCAGCTTCTCCCGCACCACCGGGCCCCGCATCCCGATATCGGGGTAGCGCTCCTTGTCGATGTCCTTGTGGTGACTGGACATGCGCAGGTGGCTGACGTTGGCGAATCGCCAGTCCTCGTACAGCTGGGGGTCATCGACGAGCACGTGGCCGCCGCACAGCACGTCGTGCAGCTGCGGGACCTGCAAGCCGTGCCGCTCCAGGTCGGCGATGATCGCCGCTTCCTCCGGGCTGAGATGCGCGGCCGCGGCCAGCAGGCCCTTGCGGTAGGCGCCGGCCCGGGCGGTGATCTCGATCATCAGCCGGACCCGGTTGCGGACCTCCTCGGTCCGCCGGGCACTCAGGGGCTTCACGCCCGACTTGCTGTGCCGCCCGCCGCTGCGCTGGCCGGCACTGCGCTGGCCGGGACTGCGCCGCCCATGATGGCGGGCGGCCGTGAGCCCGTGCCGTTTATGCTCCACATTTCAAGTAGAACATAGGCCTCACCAGCCCGTGAATTCCCCTCCGGGGACGGCCGGTTCCTTCCGTGGTTACGCCGGAGTCGCAGGGAAGGGCAGGCCAGATGGGTTGCGCTGCCCTCTGGGGATGACGCCGGTAAGTTTGAGAAAAAAGAGAAGTAAGCGTCTTTTGAGAGCATCCGGATTCTGGTCAGGAATCCGGGAGGGTGCCCCCGGCAGTGTGGGGAGCCTCGGGGGTGGCGAGGCGGCCGCCCGGGCTTGCTATGTGTAGTTCAACGATATATAACGATGGCATGGCCGAACGGGCGATGCAGGAAGCGACCTTCCTGATCCTCACCGCGCTGGCGACGGGCAGCCAGCACGGGTACGGGATCATCACCGATGTCACGCAGATCTCGGGCGGCCGGGTCCGGCTTCGTGCGGGGACTCTCTATACGGCGCTGGACCGGCTCCGCTCGGACGACCTGATCGCGGTGGACCACGAAGAGGTCGTGGACAACCGGCTGTGCCGTTACTACCGGCTCACGCCCACGGGCTCGGAGAGGCTGGCGGCCGAGGCCGCCCGGCTGCAGGCCAACGCCGCGGCGGCGCTGTCCCGGCTGGCCGTGTCCCGGGGGAAGCTGGCGGGGGGCGCGGTGTGACCGGGTCCTCCGGCCTGGAGCGGGGCTACCGGCGGCTGCTGGCCTGGTATCCCCGCGCGTACCGCCGCGAGCATGCGGACGAGATCCTCGGCGTGCTGATGGCGGGCGCGCGGGAGGGCCAGCGGCGGCCCCGCCTGGCCGAGTCCGCCAACGTGCTGTGGAGTGCGCTGAAGATGCGTCTCCGGGGCCGGCTGCCACGTCGGAGAGCCGGCCCTGGACCGATGCGCTGGCGCTGTTCAGCCTGACGGCGCCGTTGTTTCTGCTGGCGGTGGACATTGCGGCGGTGGCGCTCCCGTACCGGGTGCCGCAGGTCCCCGGGAGCCCTCTCCTCGCGCGGCTGATCGCCCGGTATCCCGAGATCGGCGGCCTGTCGCTGCTGCACGTGCCCGTCTTCGACGTCACGGTCGGTGGTGAGGTGATCGTCGCGGTTCTCGTTCTGCTGGGGTTGCGGTGGATGACGCTGGGCGTGCTGGCCGCCTCGGCCCTCTACTGGGTGGCCGTGGGGCAGTCGATGCCGTGGATTCCGTATCCGTTGCAGTTGGTGACTGCGGGCGTCTATCTCCTGCAGGCCGCCGCGCTGATCGCCTCCCCCGGCCCCCGGCGCGGGCGTCAGCTCGTGAACTGGCGCTACGGCGCGGTTCTGCTCGTGGCGGCCGGAGCGGTCCAGGTATCCACGGTCGTGTACCACGCGATGACCCCGTTCTGGCGTCGCGCGGCTGTGCCACCGTCAGCGGGGATGCTGTACCTGGCCGGGAGCGTCGTGCTGGCGGTGGCCGTGGTGGTCCTGGCCGTAGTGTGGAAGCTGAACTGGTATTTCCTGCTGTTCCTCGCGGTAATGTCCTGGCCCTACGCGATCCAGCTGGCCTTCACCGCGACGGGCGGCAGCACCGATCTGCTCGGCAATCCCACGCCCGCTCACCTGAGCGCGCTTTTTGTCCCGCCCGTGCTGTTCGCCTGCGGGACGGTGCTCGCGGCCGTGGCGCCCCGGCGGTCCCGCCCCCAGCCGTCCTGAGGGCGGGGCGGTCAGGCTGGCGGGGCGCCGATCAGGGCCCCCAGGCTTGGCCGCCACCACGGCAGGGTTGAGTTCGGCCGCGGGCTGGGATCCGGCCGAGGACACCAGGACCCGTCCCTGGCCGGATACAGGATGCGGATGATCACGACGGCCAGGCCGGCGCCGATGATCTGGGCCGCGATGAAACCCGGCACTGAGGCCGGGGCGATCCCGGCGAAGGTGTCCGAGAACATCCGGCCGATGGTGATGGCGGGATTGGCGAAGCTGGTCGAGGACGTGAAGAAGCACGCCGCGCCGATGTACGCTCCCACCGCCGCCGGGGCGGCGCGGCTGCGCCCGGACCGGGCCAGCGCGAAGATCACCAGGATCAGGCCGAGGGTCGCCACGACCTCGGACAGGAAGTGCCCAGGCGAGCTGCGTGCCTTAGCCGACACGCTCACGGCCGCGTCGCCGAACATCAGGTTCGCGGTTACCGCGCCGGCGATGCAGCCAGCCACCTGGACCGGGAGGTATGGCGGAAATCGGGCTCGACCTCTCCCGGGAATTCCCCAAGCCCCTGACCGGCGACCAGGTCCAGGCCGCCGACGTCGTGATCACGATGGGTTGCGGGGATGCCTGCCCGTTCTACCCGGGGAAGCGTTACCTCGACTGGGACCTGCCCGACCCGGCGGGCCTGGGTACGGACGCGGTCCGGCCCATCCGGGACGACATCCGGCGGCGGGTGCGACAGTTGCTCAGCGAGCTGGACGCGACCGGCTGACGGGGGGTTGCGGATACTTCGCATTCGCGGCGGGGTGGCTGTTGTGGAGGTGCTGCAACCGGGGGTTCCGGGCATCCTGGATGCCATGGCTGATACACCGCCGGTCCTGGATGACACCGTCCCTCCTGCCGGGCCCGGTCATGCCCACGGGCCTGGATCGGCCCACTCGCACGGGCCTGGCTGGCCGGGACAGCTCCGGCACCTGATCCGGCAGGGGCCCGGGCATGGGGTCCGGCATGGGGTCCGGCCCCATTCGCATGAGCCCGCGGACCGGGTGGACGCGGCCCTGGAGGCCAGCGAGGAGGGCATGCGGGCGCTGTGGATCTCGCTGGCGGTCCTGGCGGTGACGGCCCTGGTCCAGGCGGTGGTCGTAGCGGTCTCCGGATCCGTGGCGCTGCTCGGGGACACCCTGCACAACGCGGCGGACGCGCTGACCGCGGTACCGCTGGGCATCGCGTTCCTGGCCGGAAGGCGGCGTCCGAACCGCCGCTATACCTACGGGTACGGCCGCGCCGAGGACCTGGCCGGGGTGGTGATCGTCCTGGTCATCGCGGCATCCTCCGCGCTGGCGGCCTACGAGGCGGTCACCCGGCTGGCCCACCCCCGGCCGGTCTCGAACCTGGTGGCGGTCGCGGCCGCGGCGCTGGCCGGTTTCGCCGGCAACGAACTGGTTGCCCGGTACCGGATCCGGGTGGGCCGCAGGATCGGCTCCGCAGCGCTGGTCGCGGACGGGCTGCACGCCCGGACGGACGGCTTCACGTCGCTGGCCGTCCTGCTGGGGGCGGTCGGCGTGGCGGTCGGCTGGGACTGGGCAGATCCGGTGGCCGGCCTGCTGATCACCGTGGCGATCCTGGCCGCGGCCCGCGGGGCGGCCCGCGAGATCTACCGGCGCCTGATGGATGCGGTCGACCCGGCCCTGGTCGACCAGGCCGAGCGGACCCTCCGCTCCACCCCCGGCGTCCTGGATGCAGGCCAGGTCCGCCTGCGGTGGATCGGACATCAGCTGCGTGCCGAGTGCGAGGTCATCGTCGACGCCCGGGTCAGCGCGGTCGAGGCGCACCAGGTCGCGGTCAGCGCCGAGCACAACCTGCTGCACGCCCTGCCGCGGCTGGCCGCGGCCCTGGTCCACGCCGATCCCTGCCCCGAGGCGGGCGCTGACCATCATGCGATGCTGGCCTCGCACCGTTAGCCCGAAGTTCCCCCCAAGCCGATTGGTTAACGCGTTTGACCAGGTGGTAGAGCCCTTGATCACGGCAATTACATGTCTACGTAGTCATAAGCTGAGGCTGTTTCACCTGGTCAGCGCCTATATCGGTTCGCCGCCGGGGGGAACTACGGGTTAGCGGACGAGATCAGCATGTGGCGGGTAAAGGAGAATTCTGTGATGCGCGTGCCCGCCGCTTCCGCCGCGGCTGCCGCGGCTGCCGCGGCCATGCGGCCGGCTGCGCGCAGGGGTAGCGCGACGTGACTCGTGCCGTGGTCAGGCTGGCCAAGGACGCTGACCTGCCCGCTATCGCCTGGCTGCGCCGCGAGCTGACGCTGGAGCAGGAAGGCGACCGTGGCGATCCGGAATTCGAGGGGAGGTTCGCGGCCTGGTGGGCGCGGGAATCCTCACGCCGGATCATCTGGCTGGCTGAAGTGGAGCACGATCCAGTCGGGACGGTGAACCTGGCTGTCTTCGAGCGAATGCCGCGCCCGGGCCGGGAACCCAGCCGCTGGGGCTACCTCGGCAACGCGTTCGTCCTCGCCCCGTACCGCAATCAGGGCATCGGCCGGCAACTCCTCGCCGCGGTGCTCGGGTACGCCCGCGAGCATCATTTCGCGCGTGCGGTGCTGAGCCCCTCCGAGAGGTCCGTCCCGTTCTACCGGCGCGCCGGATTCGGGCCCGCGGATGTCCTGAGGGTCTGGACCCCTCCTGACCGCGCATGACCCGGCCCGGTGAGCTGCCCGGGCCCGCTGCGTACACGAGGCTGCCACGGTTAGCGGGAGGCTTGTGCGGTAGAGGGGGATCATGTTCGAGGGATTCAGGCTGGAGCGGATCGATGTCGGCGACGCGGAACTGCGCGTGCGCCACGGCGGTTCGGGTCCTGCGGTGCTGCTGCTGCACGGCCACCCGCGCACGCACGTGACCTGGCACAAGGTCGCTCCCGTGCTGGCCGAGCGGTTCACGGTCGTGTGCCCGGACCTGCGCGGGTACGGCGAATCTTCCAAGCCTCCGACGACCCCGGACCATGCCCCCTACTCCAAGAGGGCCATGGCCGGCGACTGCGCGGTGCTGATGCGGGCCCTCGGGCACCAGCGGTTCTGCGTGGCCGGGCACGACCGGGGCACCTATGTCGCCCAGCGGCTGGCCCTGGATCACCCTGATCTGGTCAGCCGCGCCTGCCCGATGGAGGGCATCCCCATCGGTGAGGCGCTGGCCCGCTGCGACGCCTCGTTCGCGGCCAGCTGGTACCACTGGTTCTTCCTCGGCCAGACCCGCAAGCCCGCCGAGCGGTTCATCAACGCCGACCCTGACGCCTGGTACACCGCGACGGCCGAGCACATGGGCGAGGAAGCCTTCGAGGACTACCAGCGGGCGATCCACGATCCCGCGACCGTTCATGCCATGGTCGAGGACTACCGCGCGGGCCTGGGCATCGACCGCGGCCACGATGAGGCGGACCGGAAGGCAGGCCGGCGGATCCGCTGTCCCGTGTTGTACCTGTGGGCCAGGCGCGACGACATGGAAGACCTCTACGGCGACCCGCTGGCCATCTGGCGTGACTGGGCTGATGACCTGGACGGCCACTCGATCGACTGCGGGCATCACATCGCTGAGGAGGCGCCCGCCGAGCTGGCCTCCGACCTGGTCAGGTTCTTCGCCCCGGTCCGGTTAGCGCCCCGGGCGCCGCATCAGTGACCCCCCGGCGCCGCATCAGTGATCGAGCCTGCCCGATCAGGTAATGACCCGAAGCGAAACGCCGCAGTCGAAGTCCCGCCGGCCTGAGCGGCAGCAGGGCCGGTCGGGTCAGGCGCCGGTCAGGCCCCGGCCGGCGCGAGGACGAACACGGGGATGATCCTGTCCGTGTTCTTCTGGTACTCCGCGTAGTCGGGGTATGTGGCCACGGCCCGCTCCCACCAGGTGTCCCGTTCGGCGCCGTGCACCTCCCTGGCCTGATAGTCCTTCCGGACCGGGCCGTCCTGCAGTTCCACGTGCGGGTTCGCGGTCAGGTTGTAGTACCAGACGGGGTGCTTGGGTGCGCCGCCGAGCGAGGCGACGACGGCGTACTCGCCATCGTGCTCGACACGCATCAGGGGGGTCTTGCGCACCCTTCCGGTCCTGGCCCCCAGCGAGGTCAGGATGATCACCGGCAGGCCGTTCAGGTCGGTGCCCTGGGTGCCCCCGGAGCGCTCGTAAATATCGACCTGGTCGCGTGCCCACGACGCCGCGCTCGGCACGTATTCACCGGTAACAGGCATGTCAGCATCTTCCCATCAGGCGGTTCGCGTGTTCTCCCCGGAGGTTCCAGGCCGCAGGGCAGCCTGCTGCCAAAGCCGGCCGTCTGCCGGTTGCCGGGCGTCTTCGAGTGTAGGGCTGTGCTGGCCGGGCCGCCGGCGCCGGCCAGGGGACCTGGAAGGCCAGCCCGGGCCCGGCACGGTGGCCATGCAGGGTCGTGCTGGTGCGGACGCCGCTGCCACACAGCCTTCCGTGTCAGCAGAGGACCCGGCCTCACTTTCTCTGGGTGAGGCCAGGACCAGGAGTCGGGTTGAAGCGCGGCTCTTGATACGGTCGCGGAGTTCTCTGTGGCGGCCCAGATGCAGCGAAGCGGTCGCCCGGCGCTGTGGGCAGTCCCGGCGCGGCCCCGGGATATCACCGCACGGAGAGGCAATCGCTGCGGCCACTGCCCGGCTGCACCCGACGCCAGCCAAGGAGGGGTGATGGGACAGGCCATCGGAGGATCACTGGCGCTGGCGGTGGGCATCGCGCTCAGCCCGATTCCGATCATCGCGGTAGTGCTCATCCTCACCAGCCAGAAGGCCCGGGTCAACGGCCCGGCGTTCGTGCTGGGCTGGCTGATCGGCCTGGGCGTGGTCGGGGCCATCGTTCTGGCCCTCGCCGGGCCGGGCGGGGCAAGTAAGTCCGGTTCCCCGGCCGCGTGGGTGGGGTGGCTCAAGATCGCACTCGGTGTCCTGCTTCTCCTGGTGGCGGCCCGCCAGTTCCGCTCCCGGCCCCGCGACGGCCAGGAAGCGCACATGCCCAAGTGGATGGCCACGATCGACAACACCAGTCCTCTGGCCGCGCTGGGCCTCGCGGCGCTCCTGTCCGGCGTCAATCCCAAGAACCTGCTCCTGGGCGTCGGCGGCGCGGCCTCGATCGCCCAGACCGGTATCCCCGGCGGCCAGCAGGCTCTTGCCTACCTGGTGTTCGCGCTCGTCGGGACCCTCGGCGTCGCCACTCCGGTGATCATCTTCTTCGCGCTGGGAGAAAGGTCGGAGAAGCTCCTGGCCGGCCTCAAGGACTGGATGAGCCAGCACAACGCGGTCATCATGACTGTCCTGTGCCTCATCATCGGGGCCAAGCTCATCGGCGACGCGATCAGCACACTGACCATGTAGGCAGGGTGCCGTGCTGACGTGCTACCCCAGCTGCCGTGCTGGCCTGGTTGGCGTGCTGGCCTGGTTGGCGTGCTGGCCCAGGATTCGTGCGGCCACGTCATCGCGGGATCGGCCCAGTTGGGTCGAGGGTCGAGTCCTTGCGGTACTGGAGCAATGTGAGGCCAAACCAGCGTTCGGTGAGGCCGTCATCGTGCATCCCCAGGCGGGTGGCTACCGCCTGAGAAGCGGTATTGCCCGGATCGGTCAGGGCAAGGACCTGCCCTATCCCTGCTTTCGCCGCCGTCGCGAGAATCGCGCTGGCTGCCTCTGTCGCCAGCCCCCGGCCCTGATGGTCGGGATGGAGGTGCCAGCCCACCTCGGTCAGGCCGGCTGGCCCGCCGGCGTCGGTGAGCGGGAGTAGCAGGATGGTTCCGACCGGGGGCGGCTGCTCGGCTCGTGGAAGAAGCGGGATGATCGCCCAGAGCCCGAGGGGCGGGTCGAGTCCTCGTTCGCGGGCGTGCCACCGCTGCAGGCGATCGCGTGCTTCGTCCGGGGTGGCCAGGACGCGCCGTGGATGCGGTCCCAGCCAGCGCATCACGTCGTCACGTGAGTAGAGGTCGAAGAACGCCGGGAGATCGGATTCCTCCCAGTGCCGGAGTAGCAGGCGCTGTGTGCGCAGCAGTTCCACCCAGTGGACGATAGCCGAGCGATGCCCGGCTCAATGTCGCTAGGAGATCGAACAGATGACTGTGACGTGCCGCGTTGTCATGCCCGAAGCAACCCCGATAGCGTGCTCCGCCCGGCACCCGACCTTTCCGCTCCCGATCAGCGGGCTATAACCAGTCAGCCGGTAATGGCCAGCGGGCAGCGACAACCGGAACCAGCCGTTCTTGCCCACCGCCGCGGTGTGCCGCGTACCCGCCGAATCAACGGTCACCACGAGTCCGGGCAACGGGACAGGGGAGCCGGGTGACGGGCCGCCCACCCTGATGAACTGGCCCACCACGGTTCCCGGTGCTGTCCCTGATGCCGTCCCGGAAGCGCATCCGGCGAGCATTGATGCCGCGGCGAACGATGTCATGATCCTGCCCACTGTCCGCCTCACGTCCGCTTGGACGCAGGCGGGACCGATCCGGTTTCCGCACGAGAAAAGTTCCCGCGCATGCTCGCGGAGACCACCTGCTCGTCCTCCCAGCTGGCAACTCCGGGACGCGCTGGGCGGGCGAAAACCGGGGGGTGCCAGCAGGCGGGATCCCCTATCCTCTGGGCGTGGCGCAGAATGAACGCGGAGTAACCCCGCAGAGCGAAGATTTCTCGGCCTGGTACAACGAGGTCGTCTTCAAGGCCGAGCTGGTGGACCGCGGCCCGGTCCGGGGCACGATGGTGATCCGCCCCTACGGATACCGGATGTGGGAGCTGTTGCAGGCCGACATCGACCGGCGGATCAAGGAGACCGGGCACGTCAACGCCTACTTCCCGTTGCTGATCCCGGAGAGCTACCTGCAGCGTGAGGCCGAGCACGTCGAGGGTTTCGCGCCGGAGCTGGCGGTCGTCACCCACGCCGGCGGCAAGGAGCTCGAGGAACCGCTCATCGTCCGGCCGACCTCGGAGACGATCATCGGCGAGATGATGGCCAAGTGGATCAGCTCATACCGGGATCTGCCGTTGCTGCTCAACCAGTGGGCGAACGTGGTGCGCTGGGAGCTGCGGCCACGGATGTTCCTGCGCACCACGGAGTTCCTGTGGCAAGAGGGTCATACCGCGCACGTCGATGAGGCGGACGCCATGCGGGAGACCCTGCTTGCGCTCGACCTATACGAGCAGGTGTCCAGGGACGTGGCCGCCATGCCGGTGATCGCGGGCGAGAAGACGGCAGGCGAGCGGTTCCCCGGCGCCAGGCGGACCTACACGGTCGAGGCGATGATGCGTGACGGGCGAGCACTGCAGTCCGGCACGTCGCACTACATGGGCACGAACTTCGCCAAGGCCTTCAACATCCAGTACGCCGCGGAGAGTGGCGAGCTGGAGCTGTGCCACACCGCCTCGTGGGGGATGAGCGCTCGCATGATCGGCGGAGTGATCATGACGCACGGGGACGACAAAGGCCTGATCCTGCCGCCGCTGCTCGCCCCCTATCAGGTGGTGATCGTCCCGATCGGCCGTGGCGAGCAGGCCGATCAGGTGCTGCCGCCCGCCCGGGAACTGGCGGCCCGGCTGCGTGGCGCCGGGGTCCGCACCCACGTGGACGACCGGCTGCAGCTCTCCCCGGGGTTCAAGTTCAACGACTGGGAGATGCGCGGCGTCCCGATCCGGCTGGAGCTGGGGCCGCGGGACCTGGCGGCGGGCGCGGCCCTGATGGCCACCCGGCTCGGCAGCGAGAAGACGCCGGTCCCGCTGGGCTCCGCTCCGGCCCGGCTCAGCTCTCAGCTGACCACCTTCCAGGAGCTGCTGCTGCGGCGGGCGACCGAGTTCCGCGATCAGCGGACCGTCACGGCAGACACCTGGGACGAGTTCGTGGCGGCGGTCGCGACCGGCTGGGCCCGGGCATTCCACTGCGGCCAGCCCGAGTGCGAGGACGACATCAAGGCCGCCACGTCCGCCACGCCGCGCGTCATCCCCGCAGACGGCGAGCCGGAGCAGGGGTCCTGCATCCGGTGCGGCCAGCCGTCTGCCTACGGCAAACGTCTCATCTTCGGCCGCGCCTACTAGACCGAACTTCGGACTAGAGCACCTGAACATGCGCTGCCGCGACGCCTCGCCGGGAGCAGTGATGGTCAGCCGTACGCGGGGCTGTATCGTCGCCGACGTGGTAGCCCTCGAAGAACCGGCCCAGGTCTGGGCGTCCGCGGACGTCCACTCCTGGACGTCGGCGGACGTCCACTCCGCCGTCCCCGTTACTCCCCGCTCGATCGGGCACGCGGCGGCGTGCGATGAGCGCATGGGGGACCCGGCGCGCAAGCACGCGGGGCTCACGCAGCGGGGGACATGCCTGGTGACGCCGGGCCATCGGGCACGGCACGGGCACGACCGTGCGAGAACCAAACACCGGGCGGCGGCCGCCGTTCTCCCGCGCGAGGCATCTAAGCAGGCCCACCCTTCAACTTGACTAGACTAGACCAGATTTAGTAACGTTACGCGTATGAGTGAGAGCGTGAACGTGTACGAAGCCAAGACGCATCTGTCGCAACTGCTGGATCGGGCTGCGGCCGGCGAGGAAATCATCATTGCCCGATCAGGTCGGCCGGTCGCGCGTCTGGTGGCTTTGGCTGAGCCGGCGGCAGGCCGGCGTATGCCGGGCGGGTGGCGCGGCAAGGTGAGCATTGCCCCGGACTTCGACGAGCTACCAGGCGAGATCGAAGCCGCCTTCCGCGGGGACCACCCGTGAGGCTCTTGCTGGACACCAATGCGCTGCTGTGGTGGCTGGCCGACGCAGGGCTAGCTGTCCAAGCCCGGGAAGCCATCGCCGATCCGGCCAACCTGGTTGTCGTGTCGGCGGTGAGCGCATGGGAGATCTCTATCAAGAAGGCAATAGGCAAGCTCGCGGCGCCAGATGATCTTGAGCATCAACTGCATGTGGGGGGATTTACATCGTTGCCGATAACAATTGCTCACGGCGTCGCGGCTGGGCAGCTTGTCCGCCATCATGACGACCCATTCGACCGCATGCTTATCGCGCAGGCGATCGCGGAAGGGTTCACGATCGTGACGCGAGATAAGCGGTTCGGCGAGTACAGCGTCGCTCTCCTGCCAGCCTGATGGACCTAGCCGGGACCCGGGCACGCCAAAGGACGCATGAACCTTGAGCGTCAACCAGGAGGTCACATGAGCTTCAATACACGCGCCGGAACCCGTGGCGCCCGCCAGCCGTCAGGGCCTTTCTTCCGGTGGCTGAACAACGTCATGTCGCGTCGCCTCCGCCGCAAGGGCGGCAAGATGATGGGCTTCAACGCCCTGATCCTGACGACCACCGGCGCCAGGAGTGGGGCCAGGCGAACCAATCCGGTCGGCTGGTTTCCCGGCCCGGACGGCAGCTGGCTGATCGTGGCGTCAGCGAACGGAGCGATACGGAATCCAGCGTGGTATCACAACATGGCCGCGCACCCCGACGAAGTCACGGTCGAGATGGAAGGCCGCACGATCGCCGTGACGGCGGAACAACTGCACGGGGCAGAGCGCGATAAGGCGTGGCAGCAGATCACCACCGCCGCGCCTCGCTTCGCAAAGTACGAGCAGAAGACCGACCGCGTCCTGCCAGTCATCCGTCTCGTACCCCGATCCAGCTAACCAATCACCGAAAAGTGCCTCTCTCAGCCACGCGGCGCGGGACGTGATGGCGGGCAGAGCGCCGCGCGCGGTCCAGATGTTCGGCTTCAAGCTCCGCCCTGGTCCCGCATGCGGTCAGCCTGCTTGATGAACAAACCGCACGGATGTGGCAGGGCGTGCGCCGGGCGGCCTTGCCGAGGCGGAGCCCGGTGCTGACGCCTGGCCAGCGGCGGCGCCTTCATGAACTTACGGCGGATTCGGCAGCAGTGGCGCGCTGCTTTTACTGTCCAGAATTTTGCTAGCGGAGACCCAGAACGGTCGTGAGAGCTTCATGGAGCGGGCGAAGGGAATCGAACCCTCATGACCAGCTTGGAAGGCTGGGGCTCTACCATTGAGCTACGCCCGCGAGCCGCGCCAGCACAGCCCGGTGGGCTGGGGCCAGCACGTCATCACGGGTAGCGTACCGGCTTATCCGGTCGTCCGGGCCACTGGTTCGCGTCCGTGACCGCCCGCGAATCAGCCAGGGCAGGTAGGCTACGGTCGGCTTAGCGGGATGTGGCGCAGCTTGGTTAGCGCGCCTGCTTTGGGAGCAGGAGGCCGCGAGTTCGAATCTCGCCATCCCGACCAAACGTGCAGGTCACAGGGCTTGCTGAGGACAGCTAAGTGGCTTCCAAGATCGTTTGACCGTCATTTGACCGTTGGTGTTGAACGCCAGCCCGTGGCAGTGACCGTCACGGGCTGGGCCCTGCTGACATGCTGTTCGGCGTTGTGGCGACTCCCGTTGAACAGAATCCAGGTTCCTTGTCCGGTCGGCCTGGACCCGTTGGACGATGACGATCCTGAGGGGCTGCCGGTTTCAGGAGGGGCTGCGTGACTCGTGAGGAGTTCCTGGATCTGCTGGCCCGGCTGCGGTGTGCACCCTGTCGGCCGGGCGCGTCTCCGGGCGCCGCATAAGCCTCTGTTACTGCTGTGGCTGTTCGGGCGGTTCGCCGCTACTGGCAGCACTGTGGCGGCGTACGCGGAGGCTGAGGAGCCGGTCAGCACGCTGATCAACGACTTCGGGCCGCCGGTTGCTAAGGCCTAGCGGCCAGACGGGGCCCCCGGCGTCCTGGGTTCGCTGAGTAGGTATTGCGGGCTTACGCCTACCAGTGCGCCATGTGCGGCTTCGATGGGGCGCTGGGCCGTAATCCGGTCGGTCTCGAAGCGGCGCATGTGCGCTGGCACAGCCAGGACGGCCCGGACGTGGTGGCCAACGGGCTGGCGTTGTGCGCGCTGCGTCATACGCTGTTCGACTTGGGCGTGCTGGGGCTGACAGCTGAGCTGCATATCCGGGTGTCCAGCCTGTACGTGGCCCGCAGCGATGCTGGGCGGCGGGCCGTGGACGACCTGTCGGGCCAGCCGCTGCTCGCACCCCGGCCGGGCCAGCCCGTCGTGGAAGTGAATCACATCGACTGGCACCATCGGCAGGTCTTCAAGGGGGCCGGAGTCGAGGCCGCATAAGAGCCGATCGGGTTCGACACAGACCGACCGCGACCGATATTTAATAGCATCTCTGATTTGCATTCGGCACTATTGCTGAGCGTCGGCCTTGGTGAAGCGAACCCCGCACAGCGAAGCAAGTTATTTATATCCAATGGATATGTCTGGACTGGGCGCAGATCCAGACATAAGAATGGTATCGTGGACTTGGCCAGGACCGGGCGCGGTCTTGGCCAAGGAGGGCATCACCAAGGGATCGGGACGGCCATGGTGGCGGGTGCGGGCGTGCGGCGGCGTTCGCGGCAGCCTGTCTCGCGGCCCAAGACCGTGCAGTTCTCCCTAACGGTGGAAGAGTTCGAGGCGGTAAGCCTTGCGGCGGCCCAGGCTGGGCTGGCACGTGGGGCGTATGCCGCGGAAGTGACGTTAGCCGCAGCGTGCGGTACTCAGTCCCGGGAGGCTTCGCCGCTGCGCGAGGCCCTGGCTGACCTCATGTCCGCTGCTGGGCTGGTCCGCCGGGTCGGCACGAATCTCAATCAGGCCGTGGCGCGGTTGAATGCCACGGGCCAGCGAGGCGAGGATCTGCTGCCAACGGCCGAATTCTGTGCCCGGGTAGTCCGCCGTCTGGATGAAGCCGCGGAATATGTGCGCCGGAGCATTCCGTGATGCGGCCAGGGTGTTCCGCGTGATCGGGAAGGTGCTCCGCGGCACCGATGCGCGGCGCCTGCTCTATTACCTCTACGGCCCGGGAAAAGCGAACGAGCACACCGATCCGCACCTGGTTGCCGGGTTCAGCGATCCAGCTGAGCTGGCCTGCGTTGCACCGCCCCCGCCGACCGCACCCCCGCGCGGCGGCCGACCCGGGCGGAGTCGGAGCAGGCGATCTGCCGCGGCTGGGACGAGCCGCCCCGCGCCAGGCTCCGCCGCGAGGTCTGCACCGCCGCGGCCGGAGCGCGCACCGAGCACGAGTTCTTCACCCGCCTGGCCCAGGCCGGAGTTCTGGTCCGCGGCCGGTACAGCACCGTCAACCCCAATCAGGTAACCGGCTTCGCCGTTGGTCTGCCCGAGCACACAGGTAAGGATGGCCACCCCATCTGGTACGGCGGCGGGAAGCTCGCGGCCGACCTGACGCTGCCCAAGCTGCGCACCCGGTGGGCCGGGCCGCAGGCACGCGATCCTCTCGCCGGTGCAGACCATCTCCCGCGCGCGGCCATCCGCGCCGTGCTCCGGGCCACCGTGGCCCAGACAGCCGAACACGCCACCAATGAGGCAGAGTTCTTCACCCGCCTGCGCGCATCAGGCCTGCTGGTGCGCGAACGGTTCAGCGAGGTCAATCCCGGCGAAGTGACCGGCTACGCGGTGACCCTCCCTGGTTGCACCGAGCCGGACGGGAAGCCCCGCTGGTTCGGCGGCGGACGCCTGCACGCCGCACTGACCCTGCCCCGGCTGCGCGAGAACTGGGCACGCGGCTATGGGGGAGCGGAGCGTTCCGGCGCGTCCCAGTTCACTGGACCGGAACGCGCCGAGATCTACCGTCACGCGGCCCGGCAAGCCGCCACCGCGGCAGAACACTTGCGCTACTACACCACCACCGGCCCGGACCACGGAGCGGACACTGCCTGGGCCGTGGCTGACGCGCTCCACACTGCCGCCACCGCGACCGGCAGCCGGGCAGTGCGCTGTGCCGCGGACACCTACGACCGGGCCTCCCGCTCACCGCACGGCAGGACCCCGCGCCACACTCCGGAGGGAAACCAGCTCCGGGCTACGGCACGGTTGCTCGCGATGACAGGTGGGACGACGGGTGACGGCATGGGCCAGGCGGGTGCCTTGGCCAGCAATCTGGTGGCCCTGATCGATGCAGTGGCCGGGCTACGCCAGGCCCAGGCGCACGCCGCTCAAGCCGCAGCCGCCCGTACGGCCGCGGAGCAGCTTTACGCGGCCCTCACCGCTGCCCGGACACGCGTAACGCGTCCCGGCCAGACGCCAGCCAGATCTGCCCGGCACTTCGCAGCTGCTGCTGAATTCCCCCTGCCACCGGCCGACGTTCTGGCTGCGGCAGCATCGACAGACTCTGCTGAACAGCGATCTAAGCCGCAGGTGGCCAAGCCACCGGCCCGGGCGAAGCCAACTCGCTAACACCCGCCCCGGATTGCGCCCGACCGATTGTCCTCGCGGCCAATTCTGGCCGAGGCGACGTGGCACCTCCAGGTCGCTGGTCCTCACTCCACTGCGGCGGCCTCCTGGACGTACATGGCCGCCGAGGCAGAGTCGGCCGGCAGCAGCCCTCGTCACTGAACGTGAGCCTGCCGAAGGATCAAGATGATCCGCAGTCGCGCATATCGCCGACTCGGCGCGCCGTCCGGGTCGGCTCAGCGGTGTGACTGGCGGCATGCAGATCATTCTTTGTGCCTGTCGCGGCGGGTCATGAGGTCAGCGCCACCACGAGGATGCCCGGCAAGGCCGGGTGGTTGCGCGAGGTGGGGGCGAAGCCGGTGGTGGTGGACGGGCTGGATCGCGAGGCGGTGATCGCGGCGGTGCAGGCCGCGGCGCCGGAGGTGATCGTGCACGAGATGACCGCGCTGGCGGGCATGCGCAGCTTCCGCAATCCCGACAAACTGTTCGCCGCCACGAACGAGCTCCGGACCCGGGGCACCGACAACCTGCTGGCGGCCGCCGCTGAGGCGGGCACCCGCCGGGTCATCGCGCAAAGCTACGCGGGCGCCGGGCCGGACAAGCGTCCCGGCCCGGTGAAGACCGAAGACGATCCGCCAGAGTGGCGGCCCATCCGGTCGGCTATGCAAGGGCCGGCGGCGATCGCGCATGTGGAGAAGACGGTGCCGGCACAGGCACGGGAGGGGCTCGTGCTGCGCTACGGCGGCTTCTACGGGCCGGGCACCGGGGACTTCCTGGTGGAGGCGGTGCGGAAGCGGCAGGTGCCGGTGATCGGCGGCGGGACCGGGGTCTGGTCGTTCATCGAGATCACTGACGCCGCGGCCGCGACGCTCGCCGCGGTCACCCGCGGCGCGCCGGGTGTATACAACGTGGTGGACAGTGACCCGGCGCCGGTCGCCGAGTGGCTGCCCTACCTGGCGGAGATACTGGGCGCGAAGCCGCCGCGGCGGGTGCCCGCCTGGCTAGTGCGGCTGCTCGCCGGCGAGTTCGTCGTGGCCCAGATGACCAGCTCGCGCGGGTACTCGAACGAGAGGGCAAGGAAAGAGCTCGGCTGGGAGCCGCGGTATGGCAGCTGGCGGGAGGGGTTCGGTACCTGGGTCAGCGGATGAGGCCGGCGCGGCGGAGGCGGAGCACCGGCCGCTGCTGTTCTCGATCGCCTACGGGATGACCGGATCGGTGGGCGACGCCGAGGACATCGTGCAGGACGCGTTTCTTGGCCTGACCCGGGCGCGCCAGGCGGGAACCACGATCGCCGATCCGAAGGCGTACCTGGCGACGGCAGTGACCCGGCTGGGCATCAACTACCTGAGCTCGGCGCGGGTGCGGCGGGAGACGTACGTGGGGGACTGGCTGCCCGAGCCGGTCATCGTGCTCGCCGGCGAGCCGGGCCCGGCCGAGCACGCCGAGCTGGCCGACTCGCTGTCGATGGCGTTCCTCGTGCTGCTGGAGGCGCTCTCGCCGGTGGAGCGGGCGGTGTTCATGCTGCGCGAGGTGTTCGGGTACGGCTACCCGGACGTGGCGAGGATCACCGGCAAGACCGAAGTGAACTGCCGGCAGATCTTCGCCCGCGCCAGGCAGCGCATCGCCGCCGGGGTGCAGGCGCCCGGCAGCGCGCCGTCTCCGGCGCGGCGGGCGGAAGGTGAGGAGTTCGCCCGCCGGTTCTTCGAGGCCGCCGCGGGCGGCGACATGGACGCGCTGCTCGGCATGCTCGCGCCCGACGTGACGGTCCACGGGGACGGCGGCGGTAAGGCGCAGGTAGCCAGGAAGCCGCTGGCCGGGCGGCAGCAGGTGACGCGGCACCTCATCGGCCTGTTCCGCCGGGGCCGGGTGCTCGGCGTCTCCCTCCGGCTGGCCTGGGTCAACGGCCAGCCAGGCGCCGTCGCGCACGACGCCGAAGGGCGCGTGGTCAGCGTGTTCGCGCTCGACGCCGCCGACGGCATGGTCCAGGCAATCCGCGCGGTGGTCAATCCCGACAAGCTTGGCCACATCGGGCCGGTGTCTGATCTGGCGCGACTGCCGGAGAGCGAACGTTAGTGCAGGGAGGGAACTGATGACCGACTTTCAGGCCATCGCTGATCGCGTGGAGATCGAGGCGCTGCGCGGCGAGTTCACCGACGCGGCGATGATGCGCGACCGCGCCCGCCTCGCGTCGCTGTTACCCCTGGCGGCGTGTTGCGGATGCCCAGCATTCCCGTCGAGCTGGCCGGCCAGGAGGAGATCCGTGCCGGGGGCGAGCGGCTGCAGGACCAGTGGGAGTTTTTCGTGCAGAACACGCACCCGGGCACGATCCAGCTGGACGGCGACACGCGCGACCGGACGCGCCTACATGCAAGAGCTCGCCCGCACCCGCGACGGCCGTCAGGGGCTGAACTACGCCATCTACCACGACCGCTACCAGCGCACCGGCGACGGCTGGAGGTTCACCGAGCGGGTCTACGAGGTCAGGTACCTCGACACCAGCCCGCTGGCGGGCTCGGCGCCCCACCCTGCCGGGGCGCCCGCTGGCCCGCCGGCCGGGAACATGCCTCCGGAGGAAGGACGACGGTGACCAGCTCACACCGTAGCCGCCACCCCAGAACACCCGGATCGGGACGCCGCCCTGTGCCCGGCGACATGGACCTGCGGCCATCCAGAACGGCGGTGCGGCGCGCGCCAGCGACGGGCAGAGTCAGCTGCAAGTAGTGGCCAGTCGTTCCGTTTGGTCTGTTTTCGCGGCTCAGGACCGTCGGCTGGTTCGGGGCCGGGCGAGATCTGCGTCTCGCTGGCGGTGTGCCTGGTGCGGGTACCGCGGCGAAGCCGGGGAGCAGGGAGCGGGCGGGGTCAGGGGAGCTCGCGGCGGACGAGCCAGCGGGGCTTGCCGCCGCGCCGGCCTGCGGTCTGGCAGACGCGCCTGAATCTGTGTGCCTCGAAGAGCTGGACGGTGCCCACGTAGCCGCTGGTCTGGTCGATGCGCTCGGTTCCGGGGTCGACCGGGTAGCCTTCCAGCGCGGTCGCGCCCATCGCGTACGCGTGCCCGGCCGCGCCATCGAGCAGCTGGTGCATGAGCCCGCGGCGCCGGAACCCGGGCCGCACCACGAAGCAGACCACCGACCACGCGCCCTCGTCCTGGACATGCGGGATCGTCCGGGAGTTGACCAGGGCGCGGTAGGTGGACTTCGGCGCGACCGAGCACCAGGCGGCGACCTCGCCATCGACGTAGGCCAGGACGCCGGGGCCCGGTTCTCTCTCGCACAGCGCGCGCATGTGTGCGATACGGCCAGGCATGTCGAGGCTGGAATTGCGGTACGCGATGCAGACGCAGCCGCGGCCGCCCGGCTTGCGCGGCACCATGAACGACGCGAAGTCATCCCATCGCCCAGTGGCCGGCAGCACCTCGATACCCACGGGCTGAGGATAGGCCTGCAAGCGGCGTCCACGTCCGCCGTGCCGTCTTCTGATGGCGACCGGCCCGGTACGCACCGATTCGGTTATCCGATTCTGCGCACGCGGGGTCCTGGACCGGCACCTCGCCGCGGCGGAGGGGAACGTTGTTTGCCGCTCCTTCTCGCTGATCGCGGTGGTTCCTGGAGGGCGGGCTGGCCGCTACGCCGACGAGCGAGCGGGCACTTGCGGGCGCTGCCCAGTGTCCCACCGGATGTCATGTTCGGGGGTGTAGCTGCAGTAGATGCCGGTGTGTACCGAGTGGCGAAGATGCCTGCCGAGGGCAGGGTGGGCGTTCTCGATCCGGTTCAGCGCATCTGAGATCCGGCGCCGGACCGCCTTCCGGGCGCGCTCGGCCTCGCCGGGGATCCGGCGGGCCTGCCCGCCGAGGCCGTAGGCCGCGGTGAGCTGGTCGGTGAGCTGGTCGCGCTCCTGGCGGGCCTGGGCTGCCGCCATCGGGTCGCCGCGGTCGGCGGCCTCCGCGATCTCCTGGTCGAGTTCGGTCAGCCGTCGCCGGTACTGGTTCCTGGCCACGTCGTCGATGACAGGCTGCGGCCCCGCTTCCTGTCGTAGCCCCTCGGCGGAGGCCTGCGAGGGTCCGGTGCCCGGGCCCATGGGATCGGACCACAAGTCGAGCACGTGCCGTTCCCGGCCTGGGTCGGCCAGCAGGGCCCGGAGGTCGTGCATCCCCTTGGAGTCCTGCAGGGTCACGACCCGGCCCTCGAAGGCGGCGGTCCAGTATTCCCCGTCGAGGCGGAACACGTTGCCCGGGCCGCTGCCGGCCGGGGGAGCCTGCCGCGGACCTGCCGGGGCCGCTGACGGGTGGACGACGGTGAGAACCGAGTACTCCCCGGGCAGGCCGCGGAGGCTGACCCGGCGTTCGCCGCCGAACCGGATCCCGGACCCGGGAACCACGTCGCGGACGGTTCCGGAGACGGCGACCTGCCCGGGTTCGGCGAGTTCGGCGAGGGCGCGCGGCACGCGTGAAGCGGGCCCGCTGACGTCGTCGCGGGTGACCTCGCACTCGCCTGTGTGCACGCCGGCACGAAGGCTGGTGCCTTGCCGGCTCGCCGCGTCGGCGATGCCCAGACCGCAGCGGATGGCCGTGGTCGCCGTGCCGAACCTGGCCAGTGTCCCTCCTGCGCGGCCGGGGATTTCTGCTCCGTTCAGCCGGCGGACGTGTCGCCGCACCAGGGCCTTGGACTCGGCGTCCAGGGCGTCCGTGGCCAGCAGCGTGACAAGCTGCCGGCCGGCGGGGGTGGGCTCGGCCTGGCCTGCCAGGAACTGGCGGGTGGCCACGACCACCGCGTCGGAGTCGCCGACGTAGGGCAGGTGGTCGCTGCCGGGCAGCTCGACCAGCACGGCGCCCGGGATCCTCGACGCGACGCGGCGGGCGCTGCCGGACGGGACCATGGTGTCCCCGGCGCGGTGCAGGACGAGAGCGGGCACCCGGACCGCCGGGAAGATCTGGTCCATGTCGTACTCCGCGGCCCTGGCGTACCGGGTCTCCGGCTGCGTCATGACGCCGTCCCCTCTCCGCGCCGTCTCATCCTGACAGGGCAACCTCCCGCTGGGCTCCCGCGCCAGACTGCCGCCCCGGACACGGCAAACGCCGCCGTCGCCGGCCTGAGGCCGCGGCTAGCCACTTCGCGACGCATGACGTCGCGACGCGACGCCGGACGTAGCGCCTGTCCAGTGTCCAGTGTCCCCCCACGAGAGGAAAGGTTCGATGTCAATCACGACGCTGCAACGCACCCGGGTCGGCGGCATCACACTGGCCCACCGGGTAATCGGCGACGGTGACCCGGTGCTGCTGATCCACGGGGCCCTGGTCGCCGGCACCATGGTGCCGCTCGCCGAGGCGCCCGCGCTCTCCCCGTTCCGCCGGATCCTCTACCACCGGCGGGGATACGGCCAGAGCCCGCGGACCGAGCCAGTGCGGCCCGTGACACTCGCCGAACACGCCGAGGATGCCCTGGGGCTGCTGGACCACCACGGCATCGGCGCCGCTCACGTCGCCGGCCACTCGATGGGGGCATTGATCGCCCTGGTGCTCGCGGCCCGCCAGCCCGGGCGGGTCATGTCCCTCGCCCTTCTCGAGCCGCCCACGGCATTCCGCCGCCCCCCGGGCGCGCAGTGGCTGGCCGGGATCCTCCCCCTGGCGCAGCCCTACGCAGCCGGGGACGCGCCCGGGGCAGTGCACGGCTTCTACGACTCGATCTACCAGCCGGACTGGCAGGCCCGGATGGACCGCGCCCGCCCCGGCGCGTTCGAGGAGGCCGACGACGCCGACGACGCGGCCCAGCGTTCGCCTTCAGCTGCAGGCCACCCAGATCGGCCGGGTCTGGCGCGGACCGCGTGCGGCGCAGGCGTGCATTGAACGCCGAGCAGTAGGCGGGTCGGCGCGCATTACATTTCGGCGGCCCGCCACATTCCGCATCTGGGGTCTGGCCTCGCTGGGCGGATCCATGACCTCTGGCGTATACCTGCCGGTGCGTGCCAGGCCTGGCCTGTAGGCGTCTCGATACCCAGAACCAAACGTATATCCGTACAGCCTTAGTGTGGATATACTGGCGCCGGAGGAGGTGGAATGTGGCGAAGACCTTGATCGACGTGAATGAGGAGTATCTCGCGGCGGCTCAGGAGGTGCTGCACACGGAGACGAAGAAGGACACCGTGAATGCGGCCTTGCGTGAAGTCGCCGCGCTGGCGGCCCGGCGGCGGGATCTGCAGCGGCTGGAGTCCCGCGCCCTGCCGGACCTGGAGGACGAGGAGGTGATGCGCGGGGCATGGCGGCAGTAGCCAGCTATCTCGCGGATACCAGCGCGCTGGCCCGGCTGCGGTACCGCCCGGTCGCTGCGGTGCTGGGACCGATGATCGAGGCTGGGCTGGTCGCCACCTGCGGGGTTATCGAATTCGAGCTGGGCTGGGCGACCAGGAGCGGCAAAGAGTTCGACGAGCTGCGGGCCGACCGGGACGCCGGTTATGAGTGGCTGCCTACCCATGACGAGGACTGGCGTCGAGCTCTGGATGCGCAGGCGGCGCTATGGCGCAGCGGCCAGGTCAGGGCGGTTGGTTTCCCGGACCTGCTGATCGCCGCTGTCGCGGAGCGGGAACGCGTCACGGTGCTTCATTACGACAGCGACTATGAGCTCATCGCGCAGGTCACCAGCCAGCCGGTGGCCTGGGTGGTGCCCCGGGGAACCGTCCCCTGATCTTGCGTCCGGGTACAGCGTGGAAGTACCGTAACAGGTGCGGATCTGGAGGGACGCGGATACACGCTCCGGGACGGTGGCCTGCGGGTATGGACACTGGTGGACGTGCTGCCTGTTGTTTGCAAGCAGGGGGTCAGGGGTTCGAGTCCCCTTAGTTCCGCTGGTCAGAAGCATAATTCGAAATCCTGAGCCCTGGATATGGGCCGGGTACAGCAGTAAAGTACAGCAACCGGGGTCGTGTGAGATGCCGCACACGCGTTCGAGTTGGGCCTTGCCCTCGCGGGCGGCGGCGCACAGATCCCAGTCTTGGGGCCGAGTTCCGGGCCGCTGAGCAGGAAGAACGCCTTTGGGAGGGCCCATGCCGCTTGCCCGGCGGCCAGCGGGCAACGTGCCGAATCTGCCGTTTCAAGGCTGGTTCTTGCCGCTCATACAGGGGGTCAGCGAATGGCAAGCTATTTCGTCACCCACGGTGAGAATTCTCGTGACGTTGCATAAGTTCGCGACGCGCATTACGCCGAGTATTTGCTGTCGTCCGTGAGCCGCTCGTGTTGAGCGTGCTGAGCGCAGATCGCCCTATTCTGGACGCGGCACCGACCTGGAGCGGATTGCCGTCGGAAGCCGGGTGCGTCATGCTAACGGGATGCCCGAGACCCCAGTGGTGAACTGTGTGCTGCTCTGGGCCAGACCCGGAATGGAAGCCGCGCTCAGCGCCTACGAGGACAAGGTGCTGCGCCTGGTCGCCGAGCACGGCGGCCGTGTCCTGGAGCGCGGGACCGTCCCGCCTGGCTCCCGGCGCGACGGCGAGCCGCCCACAGAGGTCCAGTTCCTGGAGATGCCCTCCGAGGCTAGCCTGGACACCTACCTGAACGACCCTCGGCGTCTCGCCATGGCAGCCGAGCGTGACGCGGCCATCGCCCGCACGGACCTCTTCCGCATCCAGCCGGTTTCCTGGCCTGCGCCCGAATAATAGAAGATTCCGGGCGGTCGCTGGCCATTCCTGAAGTCCAGAACGCTTCCAGATCAGTCCATTCCGCGTGACCACGGCGGCAATGGGATCCTGAAGCGCAGGCGCGTATAAGCCGTGGCTACTTGCGTAACTGGTTGGTTGTCAGGATCACGATGTGTGACGGTGGCTTCGGTCCGTGCTTTGGGAATCGGCGGGATCTCGTCTAAGCATCGGTCAGCGGGGCGGGGCTGCATTCCGCTGGCTGCTGTTGCGCCTCAACTGAGGTTTTTTTGTGCAGGCCAGATGGCCTGCCAGGTTCTGGTGAGGTGCTGGCAGATCCAGACCGGGGCGCCTTGCTCGTCGTCGTTGATGCCGGCGTGGTTGTCCAGGTGTGTGGCGAGGCGGGCTGAGCCGCAGAAGGTGAGCTGGCTGCGCTGGTAGCCGACGACGATCGCGGTGGTCGCCCAGGCGGGTGGCGGCCCCCAGTACCAGAAGGACATGTGGCCGCTGTAAGCGGCCGGCAACCCCTCTGCCGGGCCGAAATGATCGACCGCGCCCGCCTCGCCGTAGTTGCTGGCCAATACGACCGTGGCCGGGCGCTCGGCGGGCGGCAGTGATCGGTACGCCGTGGCGATCTCGCGCACGAAAGCAGGCCAGCCGATCGTCTCTCCCGCGTCGTAGTTCAGCGCCACGATCGGTGTGTCGTGAACCACCGAGACCGGCAAGACCGGCAACGTGATCGGCAGTTGCAGCACACTGAGCACCAGCCCGGCTGTGATCAGCCCGGCCCGGCGCCTGCGGTGCGCGCGCCCAGCCCAGTTCACGGCGGGCTGCGCGCCGGCGGCCAGCAGGGCGGGGAGATAGGCAGCCAGGTAGTAGGGCTTGCCGCCGGTCAGCATGAACGCCACGGCCAGCACCGGGTAGGCCACGCCGACCGCCCGGCACCAGCGCAGTTCCGGGTCCCGGAAGAACCGCACCAGCCCGGCGATCCAGATCGGCGAGAAATACCACGCGACCAGGACGAACTGCTCCGGCAGGATCAGCCACCAGGGCGCCGATGTTCCCGATCCGCCAGCCGCGATCGAACGGGCCACGGCCAGTTCGGGCCATCCGTGGCTGCCCTGCCAGGCCAGGTAGGGCGCCCACAACCCAAGTGCGATGCCGCCGCCAGCGTAGAACCAGCCCGACCGCAGCGGCGCCCGCGGCCCGGCCATGGCCAGCGCGACGACGACCGCGGCGATCAGGAAGGCGACCAGGTCGGTATCGAGCAGCCCGGCGCCCGCCGCCAGCCCGGCGGGCAGCCAGAGCCGCTGTTCACCGGTGCGCAGGATCCGTACCAGCAGCCACAGCAGCAGCGCCCAGACCGGGAGGTCAAAAGTGGTCGTGCTGAGCAGGTGGCTGGCGCCGGTGACCACCGGTGCCAGCGCAATGACGACACAGGCCAGGGCCTGCGCAACCCGCCGGCCGCCAAGCTCGCGGGTGAGCAGCCCGGTCAGCAGCACCAGTGCCCCGCCCGCCAGCGCGGACGGCAGCCGGAGCAGCACCAGTGATCCCGGCGCCAGAGCGGTCATCAGCCTGGCGACCAGGGGTACGAACGGTGGCTGATCCGGATAACCCCAGGCCAGATGCCTGCCGCATTCGATGAAATACAGCTCGTCCCGGTGGTAGCCGTAGCGACCAGAAAAAGCGATCAGCACGCCGGTGAGCACCACCGAGATGGCCAGCACAGGCCCGATGGCCAGGGCAGGCAGCACGGCAGGACCAGAGCCGCCCGGCCGCGACCCGGCGTGTGTCTCTTCACCCATCAAGGCCCCGTTCCCCGTTTCGGCGAGGGGCGGCAAGCGCGCGCAACCCCACACGAGAGGTGACAGCAGTCATCACCATTTTGGCGCTACAGCCCGGCTCTGGGCAGAACGTCCAGATCTGCGCACCGAGCGCCGCCGGCAACCAACGAACACGAGCCAATCAGAACTTAGACGTTCAGGATGGGATCCTGATTGTCATGAGGGCCGGCTAAGAGAACGGCTTGCGGCCCATTTTGGTGAAGCGGACGGAGCACACGCCCTTCGCCCCGGCGCATCTGCTCGATGCTCTCCTTAAAGTCGGGACGCTCCAACAATGCCGCATCGCTGAGACGGCGCCACACCTCATCAAGCAGGTCCCGGTCCTTACCGAGAGCGTGCAGCTCGCGGACGATGTGGCTGACCAGGTGGACGCTCTGCACGTCAAGCAGCAGGCGGGGAGCCCGTTGGGCGATGGTTAGTACACCCTGCGCAGCCCACGCGCGAACGGTCTTCTCACTCAGGCCGAGCAGCCTCGCCGCGATGACGGGACGGATGGTGCCCTCATCTGCGAGCGCGGCATTCGATACTGCTAGTAGCTTCGCCCGGCGCTCATCGTCTTCGGGGAGGGTCCTGGCGACGTCTTCGACAGCTTCGACTCGGTCGAACAGGCTGCGGACACGCTTCTCTTCGACGGCGATGGTCATGCCTGTTCCCTCCTCCCCGCCTCTCGTATACTTCCGAGTATGCGGCAAATTCTCTGAACCCACCAGTCCTCGCGACGGTAGAGGAGTACAGCACGGAAGTACCGCAACAGGAGTGGACCCAGGCAGACGCGGATACACGCTCGGGGACGGTGACCTGCGGGTATGGACGCCGGTGGACGTGCTGCCTGTTGTTTGCAAGCAGGGGTCAGGGGTTCGAGTCCCTTAGCGCTACAGGTCAGAGACATAATTCGAAATCCTGAGCCCAAGCAGTTGGGCGAGTACAGCAGCAAAGTACAGCAACCGGGACTGCGTGCGATCCCGCACACGCGTTCGAGCTGGGCCTTGCCCTCGCGGGCGAGGCGCACAGATCCCAGGTCTTGGGGCCGAGTTCCGGGCCCACTGAGCAGGAAGAACGCCTTCGCCAGGCCCAGTGCCGCTTGCCCGGGGGCCAGCGGGCAGTGTGCTGAATCTGCCGCTTCAAGGTCGGCTCCTGCCGCTCAAGCAGAGGGTCAGCGAATGGCAGCTAATTTATTTCCGTCACCCACGGTGAGAATTCTCGTGACGCTTCATAAGTTCACGACGCGCATATCGCCGAATACGAGCGCTGCCGCGGGCGCGAACGCCGCGCTTGCCCGTGAGCGCATATCAACCACCAGTGCGCGTTTACCAGCTTGGGCAGGTGACCTTGTTCGGGGCCAGTCGGCTGATTGCCGTGGTGATGCTCGTGGGACCGGCGGTCGGAAACGACGTTAGAGGAGTTCTGCGATCATCGCGGCGGCGCGCCCGGCGCCGCCCGGCGCAACTGGCAGGTACGCGATATCGCGTCCGATTTCCGCCACGATCGCTTCGGCCAGCCCTTCGCGCGAGCACTCGTCGAACTGCATGCACCGGCCGGCACCGTAGCGGTCGAGCCGGTGCCGCACGTGGAAGTTCTGCTCGAAGTGGTGGCGGAGCGGCACGTAGATGAAAGGCCGCTGGCTGGCGGTCAGTTCCATCGCCGTGGTGAGACCACCTTGCACGATGGCGAGGTCGCATACGGCGAGGTGCCGGTACAGGTTGTGCACGTAGGGGCGGACCTCGAGGCCGTCGGGGTGCGGCAGTGACGAGGGGTCGATCCGCGGCCCGCACACCACGATCATCCGCAGTGCGGGCACGGCGCGCTTGGCGTCGGGGAAGGCGTCGATCACGTGCCGCAGCAGGTGCGTTCCGACGCCGGACCCGCCGGCGGTCACAAGGCACACCTTCTCGTCCGGGCGGTAGCCAAGCTCGGCGCGGACTGCCTCCAGGTCGGCGAACTCGCCGGGGTTGAAGCCTGTGATGTATCCGGAGAACCGGTAATGCCGCTCGGTCCATTCGCGGATTCCCGGCAGTCCGGGGCCGAACGTGTGGGGGACGATATCGTCGGGCTCGCCGACGAAGATCGCCTGGTCCCGAAGGCGCGGGGAGGCCGCGATGTGCTCGAGCATCTCGGCGTTGTAGTCGGCGGTGAGCGCTGCTTCTCGTTCGCCGCCGTCGGGCATCGGGACCCACCCGACGAAGTCGGTGAGCCAGCAGTATGGTGCGCGTTTCAGGTGGGGGTTCTCGTGCAGGAAGTAGTCGAGTTCCCAGGCTTCGTCCCCGATCCACAGGTCGTAGTCCTCCCGCTCGGCCAGGTCGTGGAAGACCATGAAGTTGTTCACTAGGATCTCGTCCATCCGCCGCCACGCCCAAAAGCAGTGCAGGTCGTGCTCGGCCGATTCGCTTTCGATGTGCCCAGATTCGCTGGCGAGGCGTGCGCTTGCCGGGTGGATGCTCTCGCCTTCGGCTTGAAGCACACGGGTGACCGGGTCCTGCGCCAGCCAGTCGATGTGCAGGCCCGGGTGCCGCTCGCGCAGCGCGCGCGCGAGGGCGAGATCGCGGCGGGCGTGGCCGAGGCCGATCGGGGAGGACAGGTACAGCGCGCGCTTGCGGCGTGACCGGTGCCGCGGCCGCGGCTGCGGGTCGAGGAAGTCATGCAGCAGCAGGTTGGTCTTGACTGGCGCGCGCGCGTTCGGGCAGTGGCCCGAGCCTGCCATCACGACCAGCCTCCCGCCGGTCGCCGCGGCGAGGTCCCCGGCTGCCTCCACGGATACAAGCCGGTCGTTTTCGCCGTGGATCACCAGCACGGGGCAGGTGATGGATTCGGCGATGCGCCGCTGTTCGTCTGCCGGGAACGGGGGAGCTGTCACCGACGCGATCAGTACCTCCGGCGTGGTGCCGAGCACCCAGCCGATCCCGTCTTCGATCTGCTTGGTGGAATGCGGCTCGGGGAAGATCTGGCCGGTGAAGAACTCGGCCCAGCCTTGCGGGTCGGCCTTCCAGTAGTGGCGGTTGCGCTTCTGCCACCCCTGGTAGGAATCGCGGACGGCGCCGAAGTCCCCCTGTGGCACTCCGCCGCTGGTGACCCGGCTCGACCCGAGCGAGGCTCCGATCAGCGCGATTCGCTCGATACGCTCGGGGGCCATCTCCCACAGCCGCAGGATGTACCGGCCCCCGCGCGACAGCCCGGCCACCGCTGCGCTCGGGACGCCGAACAGGTCAAGCAGGTCGAGCGCGTCGCGCGCGACCTCCCGGTCGTCATGCGCCACCGGATCGGTGACCCGGTCGGAACGGCCGTTGCCGCGCGCGTCGAATGTGAGGACGCGGAACCGGCGCGCGAAGTAGGGGATCTGCGCCTTCCACACCCGCGAGGTAGCCATCGTCCACGTCGGCATGAACAGCAGCGCGCGCCCGGCGTCGCCATACACCTCGTAGCCGACCTTCACCCCGTCCCGCTCGATGAGTCCTTGGTAGTCAGGGTAACGGGCCCGCATGATCTTCTCCCTGCTGCTCCCGGCCGAGCCGAACGAGGAACTGGTCGATCATGTCGAGCAGTTCGGCGTGCCCGTACTCGAACCCGGTCAGCCCGTCCAGCATGATCCCCTTGTTGAAGGAGATGATCAGGCACGTGACCGCCTTCACCGGAAACCGCGCCGTGTCGATTCCCAGCTCGCACATCGCGTCGGCGACCGCGTCAGCCACGATCTTTGTCCAGCGCTCGTCGATGCGGACCATCCGCGCGCGGACCTCGGGCTTGTTCCACGACATCGCGAACAGCTCGAAGACGATCTTCTGGTAGCCGCTGGCCCGGTCCTCGAACAGGTAGCGCATCGCGGTGCGCCACTTCTCGATGAAGGGTGCATCGCCGGCGTACATCGCCGCTTGCCGCTCGGTGAGCCGCGCCGTGAAGCGTTCCAGCACCCGGAGGAATACCTCCTCCATCGATCCGAAGTAGTAGTGGATAAGGCCGGCGTTGACCGCCGCCTCATCGGCCAGCTTGCGCGTCGTGATCCCCGCATAGCCCACCTCGACCAGCAGCCGCTCGGCCGCGTCCATGATCGCCGCAGTCGCATCCGCCCGCGCCCGCGTGACTGCGTGCTCACCGCTCACCATGAACGGAAGCCAAGCACACCCGTCGCGCCAGCCGCCACGCTAGGAGCGCGCTTCAAGGATCATGTTGAAGGGGGTCTCCGCCGCCCGGCGCACGGACGTGAACCCAGCCCCGGTCAGCACCTCGCGCAACCGCGCTTCTCCGGCCTGCGCCCCTAGGGCAGCGCCGCCCTCCTGCGACACCGCATTCGGCACGCAGATCAGCGCCGAGGCGTTATAAAAGAGCCGCCCGACCGGGTTGACGTTCTCCTCCACCCGGTCGCCCGCCCGCGGCTCCACCAGCATCAGCGTGCCGCCGGGCCGCAGCGACGCCAGAGCGTGGCGTGCCGCGCCGGCCGGGTCGCCCATGTCATGGAACGCATCAAAGACCGTGACCAGGTCGAGGTCATGCGCCGGATAGGTATCGGCCGCTGCGACGTCGAAGGAGACGCGGCTGGCGACGCCTTCAGCCGCGGCCCGCTTCCGGGCAGCCTCGATCGACGATTCGTGAATGTCGAAGCCGGCGAAGGACGAGTTCGGGTAGGCCCGCGCCATGAGGATGGTCGAGATACCGTAGCCGCAGCCGACGTCGGCGACGCGCGCGCCCGCGCGCAGCTTCTCCTCCACGCCTTCGAGCGCCGGAATCCACGACGGCACGAGCTCGGCCGCGTAGCCGGCGCCGAAGAACCGCGCGACTCCGGGGAACAGGTCCGCGTGCTGCTTGCCCCACGGCACGCCGGAGCCGGTGCGGAACGACTCGGTGATCGCCGACTCGGTCTTCGCGGTCGCGGTCACTCCGAGAAAGGCGCCGGGCAGCGACATGCCCAGGGGATCAGCCAGCGCGAAGGCCTGCTCGGGGGTGAGCGAGTACCGCTCGCTGTGCGGATCATAAGTGACGTATCCCCCCGCCGCCTGCGCGCGCAGCCACTCCCCCACCAAGCGCGAGTCGCACCCGGCGCGCCTGGCCACCTGCTCGGGGGAGGCCGGGCCGGTCTCGGCTAGTGCCGCATACAGCCCCAGCCTGTCCCCGACCACTGCGTTCACCGCATGAAACCCGGCACCGAGGTCGTTCACGAACCGCCCCAGCAACTCCTCGAGCTTGCCTGGATCCAGCGATGCCGCGGGCGTGCTGCCCGTCATAGTGCTCACCAACTCCCGCCTTAGGCAATCGACTTAGGCATATGCCTAACAGGCGGCCGAAGCCCCTGTCAAGGGCGGCACCACCGGCACCTGGCGCCAAGGGAGGTGCCCGCAGCGCGGGGAAGATCACTACTCAGCTTCTGGACAGAGCCGAAGCCTTCCGCGTAGCGTCGGTGGGCGGAGATCTTGGCTGGGCCGACTCCAGAGACCCCAGGTCCAGCGCGCGACGCCGGGGCCGACGCCGAGGCCGAGGCCGGAGCGGCTGATGATGGGCGAGGCAGGACTCATGGCTGCTAGCGACCGCGTGGTGCTGATCACCGCGAAGGAACGTTGCGAAGGTGACCCGACCCCGGGCATGGTCCGCGAGCAGGCGGTCGCGGTGGAGGGTATGTGGGCGGGGTTCGTGCGGACCGAGGCTCATATGACTTCCGGCTGGCATCACCACGGTGATCATGACACTGCCGTGTATGTAGTGCAGGGCGGCCTGCGGATGGAGTCCGGGCCGGACGGCCGGGAAGTGATCGAGGCCGGCCCGGGCGACTTTGTTCACGTCCCCAAGGGCGTGATCCACCGCGAGGGCAACCCCGCCGACCGGGAAAGCCATATCGTGGTCGTCCGGGCGGGAAACGGGCCGCCGACCATCAACGTCGACGGGCCGCAGAGTTCTGCATCGAACCGCTGACGCACCGCCCCGCCACCGCATCGAGCCGCATGGGCCCAGGCGCCCCCGAGGAACCGGCGGCGCCTGTGCACCCGACTAACGCGGATAGCCGCCCTGGGCGCAGGCCAGCACGATCCGCGCCCGCAGCGCGAGGCCCTGCGCAGTGCTGCGGCGCCTGACCCAGTTTTCTAACCTGCGCCGCTCATCCCCGGTCAGCACCAGCGGCTCCAGCCTGGTATCTCCCATTCCCCCAGAGGACCGCAGATCAGCAGCCCTGTCACCACCGGACAACCGGCCTGAAACGAAACACGACTCAAGTGGTGGTGGAGGAACTCAAGACCAGCTCACTAGCTCGCTGGCTGCTCCGGCCTCGGACTCCAGGTGCCGCCGCGTCGCTCCGGGATCACCGGGTTCCAGGGGGAGACGGGCTGCGAGGTGGTTGCCGACGCGGAAGATGGCGTTGACGGTCCCCGGAGAATCCACCGGCTTGATGGCCAGGGCCCGCCACTGGGGGAATTGCGCATCCACCAGCTCGCGCACCGTCTTGGGTGAGATGGCCAGCTGGCCGGGATGCATGTCCACACCCGCAGCGTCGCGCGTTCCGCTCAACAGCTGCAACAGGCTTTCAGCAGCGCCCGGGGGTCCGTAGACCCGGCACGGGCATCGGCACGGGCGGCTGCTCTGCGAAGTGATCATGATGCTCACGCAACCATGTGCTCTGTGCGTCCGGCGCCACCGAGACAGAACCGGCCCACTGTCCAACGCTCGGTCGGCGGCAAAACAGGGCGTTCACGCCAAGCGCTGGCGATGCATAACCATACGGCCTGGTACGCCTGCCTGCTCGGCTGTGGTCGGGATTGCTAACGGGCGGAGAGAGCTCTTGATAACCGCGCGCCGAGCCGCCGTTCGGTGTGCACTTGGAGGGCTTGATTGCGGCGGTTTTTGATGAATGCAGATTGGTTGTTCTGCACTTACGGCACTGGCGGGCTGGGCTGGGTGCGCTCGGTCCAGGGCATCGTGCCGACGATGTTGGCGGCGATCAGCGTGCGGCCGGCAGGGTCCCAGAGCAGGACGGTGTCTGCCTGGGTCAAAGCGATCAGGGCGGTCATCGCTGCGGGACTGGGGGCGGCCACATGGCGCTGGTCATCCTCGGTCACGATCATGATCTCGAACCGGCCATGATCGCCGTCCGGCCCGGCCACCCAGTTGGCGTTGACGATCTTCACTGGCTGCGTCTGCTCGCTTGCACCTGGCATGACATCCAGTAAGTAGCGACATGACGCCGGCTGCAATTGATTCGCACCTGGGCGTATCTTGAGTCCCGATGACCCTATTTGCGCTGCGGACCTCCGATGATCTGCTGAACGTCCGCTTCGCGGTCTCGCCGGTGTGGGAGACGCAGGCAGCGGTGCAAGCGCTCGCCGATGAGCGCGGACGCACCTACCACCAGTCCTGGCTGACGCTTGTCCGGCCACGTGCGGCCAGGCTCGACCTGGCGCCGCTGCTGGCCGCGCTGCCGCGCCGCGGTTATGTGCCGGACTTCCTGACCCCGCCGCCGCGGACCTCCAGGCCAAGCCTCCGGGGCCAGCTGGCGGAGATCCGCGCGACTGAGCCGGCGCAGGTAGCACGCGAGCTTGAGCGGTGTCGCGGCACCGTGGACGACGAGCCGTACCACGGGCTGCTCACTTCCCTGCTCGCCGACCCCGAACGCGCACGAGACCTGCTCGCCGCCCGGCTTAACGATGCCTGGGCCAGCCTGGTCGCGCCGTACTGGGTGCGCATCCGCGCGCTGCTCGACCGTGACGTCGAGGAACGATCCCGGGCGATGACGCGGCACGGCCTGCGGCGCGTTCTCGACGAACTCCACCCCAAGCTCCGCTGGAGCGCGCCGGGCCTGTCGCTCGCCGACCGCAGCGACCGCACCGTCCAGGTCGGCGGGCACGGATTCCTCCTCATGCCAAGCGCCTACCTATGGCCGCACATCGCCGCGACCGTCGAGGAACCATGGCTCCCGACGATCATCTACCCCGCCTCCGGCATCGCCGGGCTCTGGCAGGCGCCCACGGCACCGCCCGGCGCGCTCAGCCGGCTGCTCGGCCGCACACGTGCCCGGGTTCTCACCGCCCTGGACCAGCCCATTTCAACGACCGCGCTCGCCGCGGTGACTGAGCTCAGCCCCGCCGGCGTCTCACGTCACCTGCTCGCACTCCACGACGCAGGTCTCGTCTGCGCCGCCCGGCATGGCCACGAAGTCCGCTACCGCCGAACCGAGCTGGGATCGGCGCTCCTGCACGCACGCAGGAACGGCCACGCCGGGGATGCCCGCGTGCAGGACCCGCCGAACCATGCGTCGCCCCTCGCCGGTCAATAAAGGCGCTCGTTACGGACACGATCCGGGAAGCCGGCCGTCCAGGCGGCAGCTGACGCGAGTGCTACATAAACAGGTGATCTGAAATGCGCTGACCTGCGAGCATGACGCAGATCTCGGAGAAACAAAATCGGCAGGCCTGCTGCGACGTACGACGCCGCTCAAACGTCGAGTGGGGACTCGACCCCCGGAACATGAGTAGGGATGCCGTTCAGCGCATAAGTTTGAACTCGCCCAACTCACGCTATTCGGCAGATTCGGTTGACTTCAGTGGGCGGGTCCACCGTCAAAATGGATCTTGAGCGTCGGCTACGCACAAGGCCCAGACGATCTTGCCGTCCTGGTCGCCCGGCGCGAAGCAGCCCCACTGGCTGCTGAGGGTATCGACAAGGAGAAGTCCGCGTCCGCTCTCCCCGGCTAGTCCGGCTGTCTCCGGCGCAGGGACGCGGTCATCGGGGTCCCACACCTGGATCAGAACACGGTAGCCGTTCGACGACAGCCAGAGCCTGACCGTGGGGACGTCAACTGCCTGCCCGAGGATTTGCTGGTGGCGGGCGTGTTCTGCTGAGACTCGGACTGCGTTTGTGGCGATCTCGGAGACCAGCAGTTCGACGGTGTCGGCCAGGGGCGCCATCCACCACTCATGAAGGATGTTCTTGGCGTGTAGCCGCGCGCATGGCACGGCAGTGGGCAGCGCCGCGAGTTCGAGGTAGCTGCGGAGCGGCCAGTGCTCTGGGCTGGCCGCTCCTCCTTCAACTGGGAGCGCTCCTGGGGCGCCTGCTCGTGCCACGCGGTGGAGAGTAGGCATCGGTGGCCGGCACGAGTGCGACAATCTGTAGGACAGCTAATGCTTGCAGTGACCAGACGACGGTGATATCGAGCACCGGGAGGTCAGGGTCTGATGGGCAAAAGCGCTGACCATAACGGACAACGACTGGCCCGGGCGCGGCTGCGGCGTCGCTGGACGCAGGATCGGCTGGCGCGGGAGTCGGGTTTCAGCCTGGCCACGGTCCGGGCCGTCGAGCAGGGCCGCCGGAGCCTGGACAACATGGGCCAGCTGCTGACCTTCGCCCGTGCCCTGGAAGTCCCGGTTACCGACCTGACTGGACAGCCGTACGCGGCCAGCAGTCCCGAGCAAGATGCCGGGCAGGGCGCTGTCGCAGGAATCCGCCGCGAACTGCTGCTCGCCCAACGCGAGCCCAGGATCGACGCTGCGCAGGCAGCCACCGTCTCGGTTCCCGCGCTCCGGGGCCGCGTGGGGAACATGTCTGGCCGCCACCGGTCAGCGGCGCTGGCCAGCATGGGCCATGATCTGCCGGCGCTCCTCCATGACCTGCGAGTCGCCCGGCACACCGCGCCCGCCGCACAGCGCGCCACCGTTTACGGCCTGCTCGCGCAGGCGTACGAGGCGGCGATGGACATGCTCAAGCAGACCGGGTTCGTCGCGGACGCTACAGCGGCCATCGAGCGGGCCCGCTGGGCGGCCCAACGATCCGGCGACCCAATACGTGCGCTGACCGTGGAGTGGCATTACTCCGGGGAGTTCATCCGGGTCGGCGAGCTGGGTGACGCGGCGGACATCATCGAGGGTGGCCTGCGGGAGCTGCGTCCGCTAGCACGTGAGGATGTGACCGCCGCCGCGCTGACCGGCGCCTATGAGCTCAAGGCGTCGCTCGTGGCCGCCAGGGCCGGAGATCCCGTGACGATGTGGGAGCGGTGGGAGCGAGCGCGGGTGATCGGCGAAGAGATCGGCCGTGACCTGAACGAGCCGCTGGCGTTCGGCCCGAGCAACGTGGCTATCTGGTCGGTCGCGCTGCCGGTAGAGATGCTCGATGGCGCCGAGGCGGTCAGACGGGCCCTTCAGGTCAATCGGGTGCTCGGTTCGTTGATCCCAGCGGCGACGATCGCGCCAGGCCGGTACTCACGGGAGCGGCTGTCCCGGCACTGGATCGACGTCGGGCGCGCCTACCACTACCGCGCCGACCGGGACCGCGCGCTCAGCTCGATCCTGGAAGCGGAGCGGATCGCTCCGCACAAGACCCGGATCAACCCGGCCGCCCGAGAAGTCGTCAGCCATCTGCTCCGCTCGCGCCGCAAGAACGACCTCGTCGAACTGGCGCTGCGAATGGGAGTGGCCTGAGCCGACGCCCCAAGGGCGCGGATGAAGCCCTCGGGTGCTCAGGCGGTCTTGGCGAGCTGCGGGCCCCGGATCCGGGACAGCGCATCCAGTGCGGTTTCGTCGGCCGCGGGCAGGCTAACGGCACAGTGGGATATCAGAACTGTCCGAATGCCCGCCTAGGCGCTGGAGGCCGGCCACCTCAGCCCCTTTCCTTCTTCGATGCGCTTGAAGAGAGCCCTCCGACTGCCCCGACCCTCTGGCGGGCGGATCCAGCATCAGAAGGGATCGCCCCAGAGTCATGCCTGGTCAGACAGCCGCTGCCCGGAGGCACGAAACGCTATTCCGGTACCGTCGTGACCTGCTGACCTGCGGTTTCTCTCCCGCCTGATGCAATACCCGAGAGTTTGTGCAGGTACCGCTCCGTGGTGACGATGCTGGCGTGGCCGAGGCGTTCCTTGACCACCTGCAGGTCCGCCCCACCGGCCAGGACGCGTGCGCGTGGCGCAGGTCATGCACCCGCAGCCCGGCGAGCCCGGCCGCGTCACGGGCCGGGTACCACACCTGGCGGCGGAACCAGTCGGCCGGGATGTGCCCGTCCGTCTCCCTGGTTCGCGGCGCGGAAGGGCAATCCTTACCTGCCGCTCGGCGAGCGGCCCGGTAGTCAGCGTAAGCACCCCGGCAGTGCTCGCAGCGGCATCTCGCGGCGTTGTAGGCGGTGGGGGTCCCGTGCCGGTACCGTCGGCCGCTGGCGTCAGGGTCGGTCAGGCCTGCTGTCTCGATGACGCCGGGGCGATGCCTGGCCGTCTTCCGATCCGGGGCTTGGTAGCTGAACAGCAAGTCATCCGGCCCCAGGCCGCGGGCCTGGATGTGGGCTACGAGCTTGACCGTGATCTGGGCGCTGAGCTTGAGCCGCCGATACTCCTTGTTCTTGGGGTAGTCCTTGACCAGGAAACGGCCCCCCGACGGGTGCTCCTCGCGGGGGACGTTGACGACGGCGCGGCTGACGGTGAGAATGCGGGTGACCAGATCTAGGTCGCGGACCCGCAGTTCGGTCAGCTCCCCCCAGCGCAGGCCGCTCTCGATTCGGCGCCAGGGGTCTTACGGCGATGCTTGAGGTACGACCGCAGAGGCGGCCGGTGAGAAGAGAGGAGTATGGCAATGACCGCAATTGCGCGGATCGCGCGGCGCGTGGCCAGCGTGGTGGGAGAAATGAACTACGCGCAGCGCAGGACCACGGAACTGTTCCTGGGCCTGGGACGAACACCGGCGTTAGGCACAAGGTGGCAGGCGGCTTAACCGAGACGATGTCAGTAACCGTTACGGGGCGACGCCCTGGCTGATGTGCCGGGCCAGGCGGGGAAGCACGGCCCCGGCGAACAGTTCGGTCACGGCCGGGTGCCGTTCCGGCGGGCAGGCGGCTGAGAAGATCACCGTGCCTGCTCCGGCCGCGTGGTATTCCGCGAGCCGGGCTGCCACCATGTCCGGGTCGCCGTGCAGCAGGTAGCGGTCGGCCAGCGGATCGAAGTCCTGGGCGTAGATCCGGCTGACCGACTCTACCGCCTCTCGCCGGGCCCGCCCGGGATCGGGGTTGACGCAGCCCCAGACGAACAGGGCCCCGGCCAGCGACGTTCCGGGACGCCCCGCCTGCCGGGCGAAATCCCTGGCCCCGGCCAGGCTGCGCGCGAAAGACTCCGGGCTGACCATGTAGGGCATCCAGACATCGGCGAACCGGCCCGCCCGCCGCATCGCGGGCATCTTGCGCCCACCCACCCACAGCGGCGGCCGGGGCCGCTGCGCCGGCGGCGGGTCCAGCCGCAGGTCGCGCAGCGACCCGAACTGTCCCTCGGCGGTCACCCTCTCGCCGGACAGCAGCCGCACCAGGACCGCGAGCGCCTCGTCGGCGCGCGCGCCCCGCCCGGCCACCGGGACGCCGCTCGCGGCGAATTCCGGTGGGTACTCTCCGCCCACGCCGATGCCGAGCTCGAAACGGCCGTGCGATACCAGGTCCAGGGTCGCGGCCATCTTGGCCGCCAGCACCATCGGGTACACCGGCAGCAGGGTCACGGCGCTGAGCAGCCGGATCCGTCCGGTAACCGCGGCCGCCGCGGCCAGGGTGACGAATGCGCTGGCCACTGGGCCGTGAAAGAAGACGTGCTCGCCGGCGGCCGCCAGGTCAAAGCCGAGCCGTTCGGCACGCCGGGCTTCACCGGCGATATCACCCGGATCCCCGGTGGTGCCCAGCATCAGGCCGGCCCTCACGTCCTGGTCCCCCCGATGACGCGGCGCGCCACGGCGCCGCCGGCCGCAGCGCCTTTCACGACGTGCACGCCGTCGTGCGGCGCACGGAGCGGGTCTCCCGTCGTCATCGCCTCCTGCGACGCCCAGGATCTGCCCGGCATTCCGCGGCCATGATCGTGGATCTCGGGACCCCGCAGGGCAGGCCGGAATCCGGAAAAGGTCCGCTGAGCGTGCCGGCTCACCATTGAAGCATCAGCGGGGAGCTCACGCCACCGGGGGGGTGCCGCTCCCGCTGAGCAGAGCCTCTTCTTGGACCGTAGAATGATCATTTCCGCGCTGCCTTCCGCCCGCCGAAATGACCGGACGCAATCGTGCCTAGCGAGTCCTCTTTGCTGACGTCGCCAACTGGTTGGCCGCGTTTTCCGAACCCGGCCGCGAGCAGGTTGATGTAGATCATCGGCATGGCGAAGAAATTCCCTTTAGACCGACTCGTCGAGGACCTTGCCGTGCTAGGGGACTTTCGTCCCTTCCTGGCCGGTGTGGTGGCGCCTAGGCTCATCTCCTTAGCAGGCTCGGCGATCCGCATCGAGCGGCTCGCGGTGATGGCCCGCCCCGGCCGACCTATATGGCGGTGAGATCACCGGCGAGGGATACGTGAACCAGCCGCTGGGACGGCAGGAAGGACTGCGTCATGCGGTACGAGAACGTTGCGATCCCGGCCGGGTTCGCGTGGAGCTCGCCTTTCACCAAGTGGCAGGGCTCCCTGGCCGAGGTATCCAGCCTCGACCTGGCCGCCGACGTCACCGCCCGGGCCCTTGCTGAACGGCGGGTCGACCCCGCCCGGATTGCCGGCCTGGTGCTGGGCTGGACGATCCCGCAGCCGGATATCTTCTACGGCGCTCCCACGCTGGCAGCGCGGCTGGGCGCCGGGGCGGTGAGCGGCCCGATGATCAGCCAGGCCTGCGCCACGTCGGTCGCATGCCTGGCCGCGGCGGCCGGCGCGGTCACCACCGGGGCGGGCTTGCAGCTGGTGGTCGCCACCGACCGCACCAGCAACGGGCCGCAACTGCTGTATCCGGCGCCGTCGGCGCCGGGCGGCGCGCCGATTTCCACTCACTGGGTGCTGGACAGCTTCGCCCGTGACCCGTGGGCTGGCACGTCGATGCTCGCCGCGGGGGAGAACGTGGCCGCCGAAGCCTCGATCTCGCGCGGCGACCTTGATGAGCTGGCGACCCAACGGTTCAGCCAGTACTCCAAGGCGCTGGCCGACGACCGGGCCTTCCAGCGCCGGTACATGGTTGAGGTGCAGATCCCGCAGCGCCGCAGGCCGCCGCGGGTGATCGACGCCGACGAGGGTGTGCGGCCCATCGTGCTCGAGGAGATCAGCGGGCTGCCGTCAGCGTCCCCGGACGGACGGCATACCTTCGCTACCCAGACCCACCCGGCCGACGGCACGGCAGGCGCCCTGGTTACCACGCTCGACGAGGCCCGTGAGCTAGCCGCCGGCGCCGGCGTGGCGCAGATCCTCGCATCCGGCTTCGCGCGGGTGGCCCCGAGTCATATGCCCCAGGCCCCGGTCCCGGCGGCCAACGCGGCCCTGGCCGACGCGGGGCTGACGATCCGCCAGGTCGACGCGGTGACCACGCATAATCCGTTCGCCGTGAACGACATCTACTTCTCCCGGCAGACCGGCTTCCCGCTGGACCGGATGAACTCCTATGGCTGCAGCCTGATCTTCGGCCACCCGCAGGGCCCGACCGGTTTGCGCTCGATCGCCGAACTGATCGAGGAACTGCGCCAGCGCGGCGGCGGGCTTGGCCTGTTCACCGGCTGCGCCGCCGGAGACTCCGGGGCCTCGGTCGTGGTCCGTGTGACGGATTGACAAGCAGGAGGCGAGTCGGACCATGACCACCACCGCCGCCTACACCGAGAAGAGCTGGCTCATCCGGCCCGGCAACGGGATCAACGGGAAACCGTTCCACTACGACCACGTCCACTTCTCCTGAACCGGGTCCCCGTCATGAGCGAGTGCTTCAACGCCTGCGAGTACCTGCTCGACCGGCGTCTGGCCGCAGGCGACGAGAACCGGCTCGCGCTCACCGGCCCGGGCGGCGAGCTGACCTACGGGCAGCTGCACCAGCAGGTGTTGCGGGCGGCCGGGGCGCTGCGCGGCATCGGCCTGCAGCCCGAGCAGCGGATGATGATGTGCATGGCGGACTCGCCCGAGTTCGTGATCGTGTACCTGGCGGCCATGCGGATCGGAGCGATCCCGGTGCCGGTGTCCACGATGACGAAGGCCACAGGGCTCGGCGAGTTGCTGCGCGACTCGCGGGCCCGGCTGCTCGTGGTGACCGGCGAATTCGCCGGGCTGGCCCGCGAGGCGATCGTCGGAGCGCCGGACCTGCGCGGCGTGCTCGGGCCGGGCAACGCCGACGAGGCACCGGGCGGGCTGCCGTGGTACGGGCTCGGGACGCTGCTCTCCTCGGCCCAGCCGGACGAGTCCGTCTATCTGACGACCGCGGACTCGCCCGCGTTCTGGTTGTACACGTCGGGCACCACGGGCTCGCCGAAGGGCGCGATGCACCGGCACGGCTCCATCCGGGTGGTGTGCGAGACCTACGGCGCGCAGGTGCTCGGCATTACCCCGGAGGATCGGTGCCTGTCGGCGGCGAAGGCATTCTTCGCCTACGGCCTGGGAAACTCGGTCTTGTTCCCGCTGTCGGCCGGCGCCGCGACCGTGCTCGAACCGGCACCGTCGCTGCCCGCGGCCATGGCCGACCGGACCGGCGAGTACGGCGCCACGCTGTTCTTCGCCGGCCCGACGTTCTTCGCCAACATGCTGCGCGCCGGCCTGCCCGCGGATGCGCTGGCCGGCGTGCGGCTCGCGGCGTCCGCCGGTGAGGCGCTGCCGACCGCACTGTACGCGCGATGGACGAAGCACTTCGGCGTGGACATCCTCGACGGCCTCGGCATGACCGAGATGCTGCACATCTTCCTGTCCAGCCGGGTCGGCCAGGCGCGCCCGGGGAGCACGGGCGTGGCCGTTCCCGGCTACGACCTCAAGATTGTGGACGATGACGGGCTCGAGGTACCAGCAGGCATGCCCGGCACCTTGCTGGTGCGAGGGGAATCGGCCGCCACCGGGTACTGGTCGCGCTATGACGCCTCGCGCCTGGTGTTCCAGGGGGAGTGGCTGCGCACCGGCGATACCTACGTTCTGGACGCCGACGGTTACTACACGTGCCTCGGCCGCACCGGCGACATGCTCAAGGCGAGCGGAATGTGGGTGGCACCGGCCGAAGTGGAGGACCGGCTGCGCGCTCACCAGGCCGTGTCGGACGCGGCCGTCGTGGCGGCCCGGGACACCGACGGGCTGGAGAAGCCCCTGGCGTTCGTGGTCCTGCGACCCGGCCAGATCGCTACCGAGACCGAGCTGATCGAGTTCTGCCGCGAGGGCCTGCCCTCGTTCAAACGACCGCGCAAGATCGTGTTCGTCAGGGAGTATCCGACCACGGACACCGGCAAGATCCGCCGCGTTGAGCTGCGGCAGATGGCTAACGACGTCGGCCTGCCGGCCAAACCGTCCGGCTGATGCCCCACGGCAGGCGGGCCCTGCCCGGTAACCCGGCCGGGATGGACCCACATATTCAACCAGGCCGCGACGGTTAACGTTCGGGAGGTGCCCAGACATGGACTTCGAGCTGACCGATGAGCAAGAGCTGATCCGGGAGGCGGTACGGGAGTTCGCCGAGTCCGAGCTGGCGCCGGTCGCGGCCGAGATCGACCGTGATCACCGCTTTCCCTACGAGGTTGTCCCGAAGTTGGCGGCCCTGAATCTCATGGGCATGCCCTACCCCGAGGAAGTGGGTGGCGCGGGGGCGGACTACGTAAGCTACGTCATCGCGCTTGAGGAAGTGTCGAGGGCGTGCGCGACCACCGCCGTCATCATGACAGCCCAGAACACGCTTGCCACCTGGCCGATCTTCAAGTTCGGAACCCAGGCCCAGAAGGACAAGTACCTCCGTGACTTGGCCTCCGGCCGTCGCCTGGGAGCCTTCGCCCTGACCGAGCCCGTCGCGGGAACCGATGCCGGCGCGGGCACCGCCACGGCGGTGGTGAGCGGGAACGAGTACATCCTCAACGGATCGAAGGTCTTCATCAGCAACGCCCCGTACGCCGAGATCTACATCGTCTTCGCGAAGACCGATCCGGCGCAGGGGACGCGCGGGATGAGCGCCTTCATCGTCGAGAAAGACACCCCCGGATTCTCCGTGGGCGAGGCCGAGCACAAGCTGGGGATCCGCGGTTCCAGCACACCGCCCGTGTACTTCGCCGACTGCCGGATCCCGAAGGATGCGCTGCTGGGCGGGGAGGGCAATGGCTTCAAGGTCGCCATGCAGACCCTCGACGGCGGGCGGATCGGCGTCGCCGCGCAGGCGCTGGGTATCGCCCAGGCCGCGCTGGACGCGTCGGTCGCCTACGCGAAGGAGCGGGTCCAGTTCGGCAAGCCGATCGCGGCTCTGCAGGCTATCCAGTGGATGATCGCCGACATGGCCACCGAGGTGGATGCTGCCCGGCTACTGGTGTACCGTGCCGCGTCGTGCATGGACAACGGCCGCCCGTATTCCACGGAAGGGGCGATGGCGAAGCTGTTCGCGTCGGAAACCGCCACCCGGGTGGCCGGCAAGGCCATCCAGATCCATGGCGGATACGGTTACACGGAAAGCTACCCCGTGGAGCGGCACTGGCGCGATGCCAAGATAACCGAGATTTACGAGGGCACGTCCGAGGTGCAGCGCATGGTCATAGCCAGAAGCTACTTGCGGTGAGAATAATCGCCACGTGAATCAGGCCGCTGCCGCCCACTCGGGAGCGGTAAGACCGTTCGCAGTCACATTCCGTGCGCTCCTGTATATCATGCGGTTACCGGAAAGTTGCGGGTAGGTCGGGTACGGTGGAGGTGCTGGAGCGGCAGAGCGGGGAAGTGCGCAGCTTCCTGCTGGAGACGTCGGTGCTGGAACGGCTGTCCGGCTCGCTGTGCGACGCGGTCACCGGCCGGGACGGCAGCCAGGCGCTGCTGGAGCGGGTGGAGCGGGCCGGGCTGTTCATGGTGGCGCTGGATGAGGTGCGCGGTTGGTGGCGCTACCATCACCTGTTCGCCGACCTCCTCCGCGCGCGCCTGCGGGAGGAACAGGCTGGACGGGTTCCGGAGCTGCACCGTAACGCTGCGGCCTGGTATGAGCAGCGGGGGCTGGCCGACGACGCGATCCGGCACGCGGTGGCCGCCGGAGAACTGACCTGGGCCGCCCGGCTGATCGAGCAGCACTTCGACGCGGTCTTCTTCCTGCACGGCGAAGCGGCGACGATCTATGGGTGCCGGCACGTCCGCTCCCGGCACGGCACACACGCTCTATCAGGCGGTGAACCGGCTGGACGGGGCCAAGATGCTCGCGCTGGCCGCCCTCGGCCTGGCCGGCGCCGCGTCGAGGGTGCTGCCCCGGTGGCTGCGGTACACCGGGATCGCGCTCGCCATCGCCATCACCGCATCCGGCGTCGCCTACCTGCTGCTCCTGCAGAGCCTGGCCATCCTGGCCGCTCCCGCGGGGGTGGCGCTGCTGGTCTTCATCACCGGCACCGGCATCACGCTCGGCACTTCGGCCCGCAAGCCGCGTCGCGACCCCCCTCCCGAAGACGACGCCAGCCGGGTACGGCCGAGCGGCCCGGCCGCCGCCCGGCCTGGAACCACGACAACGATGATCCGCCGCATCTCCCGGCAGCTATCCGTGCCCACGACCCTGCTGGCCACCGCGTGCGTGGCGGCCGGGACGGTCACCGGCCTGTTCATCTACCTGGACCGGTCGCCAGTCCGGCGCAGGTATCTCCCCGGCTCCTCGGCCTATTGGCAGCAAGCAGCCATCGCCGCTGTGGCCCTGCTCCTGTACGGCTACTCCTGGTGGCGGCACCAGAGGCGCCCCGGCCAGCAGCCGGGCCGCCTGCTGCTGCCCGCGCCGCTCGGCAAGCCGGCCGCCCGGCGATTCGCCCGCACCATGCACCAGGCGGTCCGCAGCCCATCCGAGTTCACCCGGGCGGTCGCGACACTGCCGTTCGCCGTGCTGCTGATCTACTGCGCATGGCGCATCGGCGAGCAGATCACCGCGGGCCTGGACCCGAACTGGACGGTCAATGCCTGGGGCGGCCCATCGTACTTTGGTGCCATGGCCTGCCACTACCTCGACATGGGCCTGCTGATGGCAGCCGCGGCGTGGCTGCTCGGCAAGATCCTGCTGCCCGACCCCGCGGCCACCGCGCACCGCGGCACACCCGCCCCCCAGCACGCCGACTTCCAGCCCGCAGCCCACCGCAACTAACAGCTTCCAGCGAACCATCCTGCCGGTGGCATCACGCCCTGGCTCCCGGGGATCACCCGGGAGCCAGGGCGCCGGGCCTCGGTCATCGCCGGCGGCCCCGCGCCGCTGATCGCAGCGGCGATCTTGGGCGCGACCAGCTCCAGCACCTTCATCAGCGTCTACCTGGTCGGCTGCGCGGTAATCTCGATGGTGGCGTTGCTGCTCATGCCGCGGCGGGCAGTGCACGCCGCGCCCTCGGCGTTCGACGAGGCAACCGAGCGCGCCATGGCCGGGCAGGGCGCAGGCTCTGCCGGAACCCGTAGCCAGTGAGCGCCCACTGGGGGCCGCCGTCAAGGAGGGCAAGTTCAACGACGTGACGTCAGCCGGGTGACGCGCCCTGGCTGACAGGTCAGGGCGGGCTCGCCCGCCGCCAAGTGCCAGGCCGGTCTCTTTCACCCGCACCAGGTCACCTCTCGGGGACGGCGGTATCCGTCATGCGCTAGTAGACGACGGGATAACCGCCAGCTCATCGAGAGGATCATTACATCGGCGGCTCGATGTAGTGACGCTGCTCGGTCACCTCCGCGGCGCCGCGGTCGCGCCGCCGCATCACCATGAGGCCGATGGCGACGCACAGGCCCGCCACCCCGCCGATCATCAAGATCACGCCGATGACCTGCAGGTTGACATTCTTGGGCGTCCAGGTGACTGCGAAGCGGAGAATCGCGCCAATGATGATCAGTGCCACGCTTCCGCCGATAGTCACGAGCGCCCACCTCCAAGTCACGCCACCGTTTGCCGGGCCGCCGCGTCCTGGCCGGCGGGAATGCTGCGGGCCGGGGCGCTCAAGTCTCCTCGATGGACTATGGCCGCCGCGCGGCTGGGCTGCCTCACCCTCTGCGGGTGAGCCGCCCCGGACGCCCGGCGGCCGGGGCAGGCGCAAGACGGCCGTTACCGGACCTCCGTGGGCCGCGTCTGCGAAGGCCCAGAGCCGGACACGCCGGACCAAGTGACCGCCTGCCCTGGTGTCATGCGCAGCGGCCCGGCGGGCCTGGCGTTCATTCACCCGGTACGGGGGAGGCGACCTGGCGGCTACCTCAGCGACTGTGATGTCGCCTGCCGTCGAGGGGCACCCGCAACCGGGGGGCACAGGTGCTCGCGGCGGCAGGCTTCCAACGCTCCCTCATGGGAGCAGGAGGTGGCCAGTGTCTGACGGTGGCGATAGTACGGCGAAGGGTCGGCTGACCCCGGACGCTGGTCCCCTCGGGGCCGACGAACGGGCCGAGCTGGAACGGCTGCGGACCGAGGTCGCGGACCTGCGCGCCCGCCCGCCCGGGACAGGGGCCACGCCAGGCCAGGGGAGCGCCGGGCGGCGGCGCCGTCCCAGCTGGCGCGGCCCGGTGGCGACCCTGCTGATCGTGCTGGGCTGTATCCTCGCCCCGGTCTCCGTGCTCGCGGTCTGGACCGCCAACCAGGTGTCCGACACCAACCGCTACGTGCAGAACGTGGCCCCGCTCATCCACGAGCCCGCCGTGCAGAGCGCGCTGACGGACAAGATCACCACCCAGATCAACGCCCAGATCCACGTCCAGGCGCTCACCAACCAGGCCGCGGACGCGTTGTCCAGCAAGGGCCTGACCAGGGTGGGCACGCTGCTGCATACGTTCTCCGGGTCGCTGGCCGGGGCGGTGGGCGGCTTCATCCACACCCAGGTCGGCAAGATCGTCGCGAGCCCGCAGGTGGCGAGGCTGTGGGTCCAGGTAAACCGGAGCGTGCACACGCAGCTGGTCAAGGCCCTCTCCGGCCAGGGCGGCAGTTCCATCACGGTCAGCAACGGCCAGGTCGTGATGAACCTGGGCCCGTTCATCGACGTCGTCAAGAAAGACCTGGCCGCGAGGGGATTCACGCTGGTCAACAACATTCCGGCGATCAATCCCACGGTGGGGCTGTTCTCGGCGAAGTACCTGGTCAAGGCGCAGAGCGGCTACCGGCTCCTCAATGACCTCAAGATCGTCCTGCCGATCCTGACCCTGCTGTTGCTCGGCGCCGGGATCTACATCGCGCGCAGTCACCGGCGGGCGCTGATCGGGGCCGGGCTCGGTTTCGCCGCGTCGATGCTCGTGCTGGGCATTGTGCTGGCCATCGCCCGCAGCATCTACCTGAACAGCGTGCCGAGCAGCGTGCTGCCCGCCAACGCGGCCGCGGTCTTGTACGACACCCTGGTCCGGTTCATCAAGGACGGGCTGCGGGTGCTGCTGGTGGTCGGCCTGATCGTCGCGGTGGCTGCCTTCTTTACCGGCCCGTCGGTGACCGCCGTCCGCGCCCGGGGCGCGGTGAGTTCCGGCCTGGGCTGGCTGCGGGCCGGCGGTGAGCGGCACGGAGTGACCACCGGGCCGGTCGGCCGGTGGACCTACCAGTACCGCCACGCGCTGCGCATCGCGGCGGTCGCGCTGTTCGGGCTGATCTTCGTATTCTGGGGCCGGCCGACTGCCGCGGTGGCGATAGTCCTCGCCGTCCTGCTGCTCCTCGTGCTCGGCCTCATCGAGCTGCTCGGGCGTCCTCCGGTGCCGGGCACGTCACTGCCGGAGGCGGCCGGTCACCAAGGCAGCTGAGCTCCATGCTCGTCCAGGCGGCCGGCCTGGCGGTGCTTGCTGCCATATCCCCGACGGCTCTCCTGCTGGCCGCCGTTTACCTGGGCTCGGCCCGGCCGCGGACCACTGTCCTGCTGTACCTGACCGGGGCCGCGCTGATGAGCCTCGTGATGGGCATTGTCGTCCTGGCCGCGCTGCGCGCGGCCGGCTTCAGCCTGCCCAAGCACCGGCAGGACCGCTATGGCCTGCGGCTAGGGCTGGGCGTTCTCATCCTGCTCGCCGGATTCGTGCTCCTGCGCCGCAAGCCGAAGCCGCCCGACCCTGACCGCCCGCAGAAGGGAATCGTGTCCCGGCTGATCGCCACCCCCTCCCCGTACACCGCCTTCCTGGCCGGCATCCTGGTATTCGCGCCCGGGGTGACCTTCATCGCCGCGATCCAGGTGGTCGCGACCGCTAACGCTGATCTCTCGGAAACCGCGGCTGGCCTGGCGCTGATCGTCATCATCAACGTCTCGCTCGTGTGGCTGCCCCTGATCTTGTACCTTGCCGCGCCGGAGCCGACCACCCGGCGGCTGGCCGCCTTCAACGGCTGGCTGCGCCGCCATGGGCCAGCCATCCTCTCTGGTGCGCTAGTGGCAGCTGGGGCTATCCTGACGGTCAACGGGATCGCCGGGCTGATCCAGAAAGGCTGACCGGGTGGATCCTCTGAACCGAGTGCGCTCGATGGGCAAGCGGATGACCGAGCAGGTCGAACCGCGGGCTCAGGAGGTCGCCGAGCGGGTGGTCCACCTGGTGGTCCGCAGCCTGGATGTGAACGCCCTGGTCCAGCAGATCGATCCCGAACCCATGATTGTCCAGATCGACCTGGACAAACTGCTGGACCGGCTGGACCTGAACAAGCTGCTGGCCCGGATAGACGTGAACGCACTCCTCGGCCGGGTGGACATCGACCAGCTGCTGGACCGGGTGGACATCAACCACCTGGTAGACCGGGTGGACATCAACCACCTGGTGGACCAGGTGGACATCAACGAGGTGGCCCAGCGCCTCGACATCGACGCGCTGGCTGCTCATACCGACCTCGGCGGGCTGATCGCCAAGTCCTCGGGCGGCATCGCGGCCGATGTCCTGGACGTGGTCCGCAGTGAGGCCGTCGGGCTGGACGAGTTCATCGCGCGCTGGGTCGGGCGGCTGCGCCGCCGACGTTACAGTGGCCCGCCAGGTCCCCCCGAGCTGCTGCGCCCCAGCGGGGCACCGGCGGCCGCGGGCCCGCCGCGGATCACGGGGCCAGAGGCGGCCCCGGGCCCCGCGATCGGCATGGCGCAGCCGTGACCGCGCCACCCGTCGCCCGGCTGGGCTTCCAGGGGCACTTCGCCGGCGCGGCCAGCCGGTTCACCGCGTACGTCATCGATATCGGGGCTGCCTCCGGCGTGTTCGTGCTCGCCCTGGCGGGCGCCACCTTCGTGGCCAGCGTCATCATGGGTCATTCGGTGTCCTGGAGCCGCACCAACGTCATCGTCGAGATCCTGTATTTCCTCTGGCTGTTCATCTATTTCGCCTACTGCTGGGCAGCCAGCGGCAAGACATTCGGCATGGCGATGCTGGGGGTCCGCGTGGTCGCGGCCGACGGCGCCGATGCGACCAGGCGCCAGGCGGTGGTCAGGACGCTGGCGCTTCCGCTGAGCTTTCTGCTCCTCGGGCTTGGTTTCGTCGGCATCCTGCTGCAACGGGACCGCCGGGCCCTGCATGACCTGATCGCGGGCACGGCGGTGATCTACGCCTGGGATGCCCGGGCGGCCCGGCTCCGCTTCCTGGCCAAGGACAAACCGCCTGGTCAGGGCTGAGCTGTCTGGCCTGATAGGCGCCCCTGAGGGTGTTTTCACCCACCCGGGATGATGCCCGGCACTCCCGCCCCGCGCAGCGTGGAAACAGCCGCAACTGTCGCGGGGCACACGCCCGGAGAAAGTGGGGGCACGATGAGCGATACGCAAGCGGAACGGACGCCAGGAACGGATCGGCCCGGCTACGGGGGGACGCGCGCCGCAGCCCAGCCCACCGGATGGGTGGGCTGGGTCATCTTCGCGGGCGTCGCGATGATCACGCTGGGCGCCTTTCACATTATCGACGGGCTGGTGGCCCTGTTCGAGAAGGGGTACTACCTGGTCACCAGCAGCCATCTGGTGGTGCATGTCAACTACTCGGCGTGGGGCTGGACGCATCTGGCCCTGGGCGTGCTGTTCGTCCTGGTCGGTTTCGGGGTGCTCGCCGGGCAAACCTGGGCTCGCGTGATCGGCATCGCGCTCGCGGTGATCAGCGCCATCGTCAACCTGGCGTTCATCGCCGCCTACCCGGTCTGGGGTGTCATCTTCATCGCGCTGGACATCGTGATCATCTACGCGCTGGCCATGCACGGCCGGGAGATCAAGGAAGTCGTCTGACCCGGGCGGCCCGGGGCCGCCCGGCTCAGGGCCCCCCGCCCGCCCGGCTCAGGGCCCCCCGCCCGCCCGGCTCAGGGCCCCCCGGGCGGGCGGGTGGCGGGGGCCGGGCCTGACCCCCCGGACCCGTTCCGCCCGCCCCGGCGCGCTCCCGTTCCCCGCCCGCGCACCGCGCCCGGCGGGCTCAGCCGGACCAGGCCCGGCGCCGACGCCTGCTTAGCCCGGGAAGGGCCGGAGCTGGATCGCCCGGCGCCCGCCGGTCCGGGGCCGGGGTGGCTGAGGCTGGGCTGGCCGGCGGCTGCGGCGCCGGAACCAGGCGATGCGGGTGCCGCCACCGCGCGGGACTCGTCCCGGCCCGGGCCGCTGGCCGCTGAGCCCTGGCCCGCGGCCATGGCCGCCGGGCGGGCGCCGCGGCGGGCGGCGGCCCGGTCCGACCAGCGGAGCCCGGCCACCAGCCGGGCGACCAGGGTGGCCAGGAACATCTGGCCGATCATGGCCTCCAGCACGGCGAACGCCCGGCCCCCGTCCCCGACGGCGGTGAAGTCCCCGTACCCCAGCGTGGTCAGCGTGGTGAAGCTGAAGTACTGGAACTCCTTCGTGTTCGTGCCGTTCCGGGGCACTTCGGTAAAGAACGGCGTGCCGCTGAACTTCCACATCGCGATGTAAACGGCGCAGAAGATCAGCCCGATCATCATGTACGCGCTCAGCACGCCGAAGATGCTCTGCAGGGTGATTTCCGGCTGGGTCAGGACCTGCCGCAGGATGATGTAAACGGCCAGCAGCAGGATCAGCGCCGTCCATGCGCTCGCCAGCGCGCCGCCGTAGCCGGAGTTATCGACCGCCTGGAGAATGGCCGAAATGACCGAGCCGAGCAGCAGGCCCACCCCCACGAGCTGCGAGGTCCGGCGGCGGAGCCGGCCGTTGCGCAACGCGATCAGCACGACGGCCAGGAACAGCAGCACCTGCACGGAGCTGACCAGGCTGGCCACCGTGAACGCGGACAGCAGGTAGGTGACGACCAGGATCGCCAGCAGGATGCCGTAACGCCGCGCCCCGGACCCCCGGCTCGGCGGGAGCAGCCTCACCTCGGCCGCCGGGATCGTCATGCCCGCCAGCCTGAGCGGCCCGCGCCGCGTTCCGCCTCACCCTCGCGGGGTGGCGCGCGCGGCCCGGATGCGCGGGAACGTCAGAGCCGGGGAAACCCGCCAACGTGACGACCGGGAGGACACGTGACGGCCTGCCGCCACGTCCCGCCGAGAGGAAGTGGAACATGACCATGCCAGTCAATGCCGACGTGGACCCGGCGACCCAGGACGCGCTCAACGGCCTGGCCCTGGGTGACCTCGAGGTCCTCGGCGAGGCGCTCGAGCTGCGCGAGGCCGCGCAGGAGAGCAGCGGGCTGGATGCGCGCACGTTCAGCCTCGTCAAGATCGCCGCCCTGGTGGCGCTGGACTCCCCGCCTGCCTCGTACCTGTGGCAGGTCGCGAACGCGCTGGATGCCGGGGCCACCCCTGAGCACATCCTGGGCGTGCTGCGGGCGGTCGCCCCGCAGGTCGGCGGGCCGAGGGTCGTCGCAGCGGCCCCGGAGATCATGGTCGCGCTCGGGCTGGCCCTGCCCGAGGGCGACATCTGAGCTGGCTGCGGCCAGAGCTAGAGGAGGCAGTTATGTTCAGACGGCGGCGTCCGCTGCTGCGCGCGGCTGTGGTCGGCGGTGGCGCGTATGTGGCAGGTAAGAAGGTGGCCCAGAACTCGGCGCAGCGGTCCGCGCAGGAGGCCAGCCAGGACGACCGGATCAGCGACCTGGAACAGCAACAGCAGGGCGGGGCTCAGCAGGCCAGCGCGCCGCCTGCGGCCCCGCAGGGCGGCCAGCCCGATACACCAATCTCCGAGCAGCTCAAGCAGCTCACCGCGCTGCATGAAGATGGCTCACTGACCGATGACGAGTTCGCCGCGGCCAAGCGGAAGCTGCTCGGCATCTGACGCTGAGCCGGCCGAAGGTGAGCCGGCCGAAGCTGAGCCGCAAAGCATGATCCTGGCCGGTAACTGCTGCGATGGGCCGGCAGTTACTGGCCAGGATCACGATGGTGCAGGGTCAGCTGGCGGGGGCGGACTGCCCGTGCAGTGCGTCCTGCAGGTCGGCTTCGCCCTCCTTGGACAGGGACGACTTGAGCACGGTGCCGCCGTACTGGGCGAGCGCTGCGGTGGCCTTGTCCGGGGTTACCTTCTCCACCATCAGGAACAGGGCGGAGGTGCCCGGCGTGAGCAGGCCGCGGACCTGATCCTGGAACTCGCGGTCGATCCCCGACTTAGTGATCTTTCCCATCAGGGCCCCCATTCCGGCGCCGATGGCCAGGCCGAAGAACGGGATGAAGAACAGCAGGCCGAACAGCAGCCCCCAGAACATTCCCCAGGACGCCCCGGCCCCGACCATGTGATGGCTGGTATGCACGTGGAACTTGCCCTCTTTGTCGCGGACGATGACCGCGATGGCGTCGGGCTCGATGATGAGGTCCTTGGCCAGCCGGCGGGCCTCGTCCGCGGCCAGTTCCGCGGTCTGCTCGTCCGGGTAACCGATGGCGATCAGGTCAGACATGGTGTCCTTTCCTCTCACAGGTCGTCTGTGGCGAACCTAGTGCACCGCCAGGCAGACCAGGACGGCTCCACCCGCAGAGGGTGAAGCAGGATTAATCGGCCGGATAGGGACCGGCCCCGCGAGATGCGCTGCTCGCGGGCGGTCACAGGTCGATGATCTCGGCCTGCGCCTCCAGTTCGGTCCGTATCCGGCCCACGGCCAGCCCGGGCCCGGGCTGGGCGGCGTAGGCCGCGAGCGCGGCGCAGCGGAAGCTCGGGTGAATCGTGTCCCGGCCAAGTTGCTGGACCACGCCGGCGTCGGCCAGGCAGTTGACCAGCCCGCGCGTGCTGGCGGCCAGCCGCAACCGTGTGCCGATCGCGGTCAGCCGCTGGTGCAGAAGCAGGATCGCCGCGCAGGTCTCCGGCTCGAGGGTGGCGGCGGGTCCGAGGTCCAGCACCACGGTCCCCACCGGGCAGCCGCAGCGTAGCACCCGGCGCAGTACAGCGTCCGCCAGGTCGCTGCCCCGGCAGCCCTCCAGGGAGGTGGTCATGCCCAGGTACGGGATCTGGATCCGGGCCCGGGCCCGGGCCGCAGCCCGGCTGCGCAGCCATCCGGCCGCCCGGGACCGGGACTTCCCCGCGGATCGGCCGAGCCGGCGTCCCGGTGCTTCGGGTGCGAGAAGCGGCATGAAGAACGGACGGCTCATCTCTGCCAGGCCTCCCGGACCATGTGCGCTCCAACTGCTGCCAGCCCGGGTGTCCGGTGCCGGCTCGGGGTGGCCAGCATCCAGAGTGGCCGCGGCCGGCTCACCGCACATCACCCAGACCGGGCGAAGTGCCCGTTCTCGGCGAGAGCCCGGGCCGTCATGATCAGGCCGATGTGCGAGCCGGCCAGCGGATGGTTGCCCGCGAACCGCCTGCGCAGCGGGTCATAGCCCTCGGCCAGCAACCCCACGTCGTTGCGCAGCCCGAGCAGGGCCGTGTAGACGCGGTGCGCCTGCTCCATGTGGCCCGCCGCCGCGAGCGCCTGCGCCAGCCAGAACGAGGCGGGCAGGTATCCCGCCTCGCCAGGCGGCAGGCCATCGGTGTCGGCCGGCGGCCGGGCCTGGTACCGCAGCAGCACGCCGCTGTCGTCCAGTTCCCGGGTGACCGCCTCGATCGTCCCGGCCATCCGGGGATCGGCCGCCCCCAGGAAGCCGAGCAGCGGGAGCCGGAGCAGGCTGGCGTCCATCGCGGCCGAGCCGTAGTACTGGGTGAACGTGTTCCGGTCCGGGTCGTAGCCGCGTTCCAGCACATCGCCGCGGACCGCGGCGCGCAGCCGCCGCCAGCGCCTGGCCGGTCCCCGATCGCCGAACGACTCGATCATCTTGACGGCCGAGTCCGCTGCGGTCCAGATCATCGTCTTGGTGTGGACGAACTGCCGGGCCAGGCCGCGCGTCTCCCAGATCCCCGCGTCAGGTTCCAGCCAGCGCGACTCCAGGAACGACAGGATGGCCTCGGACGCATCCCGGTCGCCCGGCCCGGGAGCGTCCATGGCGGGCGGCAGGCCCGCGGCGCGCACGGTCAGCCGGGCTCGCAGCACATCCCCGAACGTGCCGAGCTGGGGCAGGTCCGCGGCCGCGTTCCCGATCCGTACCGGCTGGGCGTTCTCGTACCCGGGCAGCCAGTGGGCCTCGATCTCCGGCATCCGCCGCTCGCCCGCGACCCGGTACACCGGCTGCGCCTGCGCCGCCGGGCCCTCGACGGCGTGGCCGAGCCAGTCCAGCAGGCTGGCCGCCTCCTGATCGGCGCCGGCCGCGAGGAACACGTCCACGGCGTCGGCGGCATCACGGATCCAGCAGTAGCGGTAGTCCCAGTTACGCATCCCGCAGGTTTGCTGGGGGAGCGAGGTGGTCGGAGCGGAGACCAGGCCGCCGGTCGGCGCGAAGCTGAGCGCCTTGAGCGTGATCAGTGACCGGATCACCGCGTCCTGCCATTCGCCTGCCTCCGCGGCCACGCCGCGCAGGCCCGCCACCCAGCTCCGCCACCAGCTGTCGGTCTGCTCGACCAGCGCACTGGCCGGTGGCGGCGCCGGCGCCGTCCGGTGCGATGACCGCCAGACCGCCGCTACCGGCACCCGGTCGCCCTCGCCGACCGAGAAGCGGGCGGCCAGGTCGGCGCCGTGGGTGCGTACCTCGAGCGGGGTGAATACCCACAACGACTGGCCGCCGCCCACGATGCGCCGGGCCGCGTCCTGCTGCCGGACTCGCGGGAGGCTCAGCCCGTACTCGAAGCGCGCGGCCAGCGTCATCTGCATGTTGACCCGCCCGGCCACCCCTTCGATCAGCCGGATCACCACGGGGTCGGCAGCCCGCGGTGGCATGCAGTCGATGAGGCGGACCACTCCGGACGCGGTACTGAACTCGGTCTCCAGGACGAGGGTGTGGGGCCGGTACCGGCGCCGGACCCGGGTGATCTCGCGGGCCGGGGCGATCTGCCAGTAACCGGACCGCTCGTCACCCAGCAGGGCAGCGAAGCAGGCCTCCGAGTCGAATCGCGGGAGGCACAGCCAGTCGATACAGCCGTCCCGGCTCACCAGCGCGGCGGACTGCAGATCGCCGATCAGGGCGTAATCCTCGATCGGTCGGGACATCGCAGGCCTCCGTTGATGAGGCCGCGCCCACCGCGCGGGCGGCCCATTGGATGGCTGTCAGCTGGCCGGGCGGGCGCGTCCTGCTACGCAGGTTCACTGGCCGGCGGGTGAGCCGTCGTCATCCCCGGGGGGTGATGCGACGGACAGTGCGGGCGGCCAGGCTGAATCGGATACGGCTGCCGCCCGCCTCGCGCGTTCATGACACCGGGCCCATGCGGTTCGCGGTCAAGGAAGGACATGAGCTCATGGCACAGGCACAGAGCAGGGCGTCAGGGAACAGGGCATCGGCCGCCAAGACCAGCGGTACCCGGGCCGCCGGAGCCAAGACCGCGGCCAGCAAGACAGCCGCCAGCAAGACAGCCGCCAGCAAGGCTGCGAACGGCAAGCCCGCGCGGGCCGGAGCCACCAGGAGCGCGGCCAGCAAGCCGGCCGCCAGCAAGACCACGGCGGCCAGCAGGACCACGGCGGCCAGCAAGACCACGGCCGCCAGCAAGCCGGCCGCCAGCCGCGGCAGCTCCACGCGCACCCCGGCCACGCGCACCCCGGCCGCGCGCACCCCGGCCGCGCGCACCCCGGCCGCGCGTACCGCCAGCACGCGCTCGGCCGCCGCTCGCCCGTCGGCGGCCCGGTCGACGGCCTCCCGCTCCACGACACGATCGACGCCGCGTTCCACCTCGCGATCCGCTGCACGGCCCGCCGCACGGGGCACGACGGCGCGCACCGCGGCGACCCAGAACGGTGCCGTCACCACGGTGCCCGCCGGGGTACCCGAGGGGGCCCGCAAGACCGTGGTCCTGCCCCGCAGCGCGGCGACCGGGCTGGAAGCGCCGCGGCGGAAACTGACCCCCGATGAGCGCCGGGTCCGCGGCAAGGCGGCGCGGGCCGAGGTTCCGCGGGAGAGCCACGCCCAGTGGCAGCCGTCGGCGGACCGGCCCGACCCGGTCGCCCTGCTGGAGTCGCAGGCCGTGAACCGGGTCCCCGACCTGGTCCCAGTGCGATGGGGCCGGATGATGGAGACCCCGTTCACCTACTACCGGGGCGCAGCCCTGCCCATGGCCAGCGACCTGGCCAGCACCCCGGCCAGCGGGATCATCGTGCAGGCGTGCGGAGACGCGCACCTGTCCAACTTCGGCCTCTTCGGCTCTCCCGAGCGCAAGCTGCTTTTCGACGTCAACGACTTCGACGAGACCCTGCCCGCGCCCTGGGAGTGGGACGTGAAGCGGCTGGCGGCCAGCCTGGAGGTGGCCGCGCGGGAGAACGGGTTCAGCGACAAGGAGCGCAGGAAGATCGCGCTCTCCTCGGCCGCGCGCTACCGGCAGACCATGCGGCAGCTGTCCGGGGAGGGCAACCTGGGGGTCTGGTACACCCAGGTGGACATCGACGAATTCCGGGCCCGGTTCGGCGGGATGCTCAAGGAGAGCCAGCGCAGGAAGCTGGACAAGGGGCTGGCCAAGGCCCGGACCCGGGACAGCATGCAGGAGCTGCAAAAGCTGACCCAGATCGAGGACGGACAGCCACGGATCATTTCCGACCCGCCAATCATCGTCCCGATCCGTGACCTGCTGAGTGAGCTGGGCAGGGCGGTCGACGTCGAGAAGGAACTGAAAGACCTCGTCGCCAAGTACCGGCGGACGCTGCAGGCCGACCGCCGCGTCCTGCTCGAGCAGTACGACTTCACCGACATGGCCCGCAAGGTGGTCGGCGTGGGCAGCGTGGGCACCCGCTGCTGGATCATCCTGATGCTCGGCCGTGACGAGTCCGACCCGCTCTTCCTCCAGGTCAAGGAGGCCGAGGAATCAGTGCTCGCCCGGTTCGCCGGGTCCAGCAAGTATGCCAACGAAGGCGAGCGGGTGGTGAACGGCCAGCGGCTCATGCAGGCGGCCAGCGACATCTTCCTGGGCTGGCAGCGGGTCACCGGGATGGATAACAAGCTCCGCGACTTCTACGTCCGACAGCTGCGGGACTGGAAGTTCTCGCTCGACATCGCCACGCTGATCCCGCGCGGCCTGCGGATGTACGGCGAGCTCTGCGGAGGGACCCTGGCCCGGGCGCACGCGCGGTCCGGCGACGAGATCGCCATCGCGTCCTACCTGGGCAACTCGGACGTGTTCGAGAACGCGATCGCGGACTTCGCCGCCGCGTACGCGGACCAGAACGAGGCCGACTTCGAGGCCTTCACGGCGGCCATCGCGTCCGGCCGCCTGATCGCCGAGCGTGGCGTGTAGCGGTCAGGGGCCGGGCTCCCGGCGGGGAGCCCGGCCCCTGAGCTGGGGGACCGGGGAACGGATCACAGGGCGGCTGCTCGTGGTGCCGTCACGGCGGCCGCGGACGGCGGTCGCGGTCAGCGGCGGCCCTGGTTAACCGCCGGTCAGTTCCCGCAGCAGGAGCGGGGGCAGATGACCGCCGTGGTGTCCCGGCACGGATCGCGCCGGGCCCGGCCGCCACGGCTCCGGGCGCCACGGCACCCGGCGGCTCTCGGTCCCCGCCCGGCCAGTGCCGCCCCGAGCGTGGTTGCTGTAGAACGTGCTGCTGGTCATCGTGACGTTACCGTCGTCATACAGGCTGCCACCCGCGTCTATGGCGGTATTGCCGGAGAACTGGCAGCGCGTTATGTCCTGCTTGCCGAACTGGAGATACACCGCGCCGCCTAGCTCCGCGCTGTTCCGGGTGAAGGTGCTGTCCGTCACGTTCACGCTGCCGGTGCCGTAGATGGCCCCGCCGTCTGGGCCGGTGTTATCGGTGAACGTGGCCCCGCTCACGCGGAGTGTCGTGCAAAAGGTACTTTCTATGGCCGTGGCGTTGCCGGAGAACCGGCCGCCATTCACGGAGACGGCGCCATTGAGCAGGCACTGCACGGAACGTCAACGACGCCGCGCGGGGCGGCCAGGGCGCTCTGGGCCCCTCCTGGCGCGGTGGCCAGGAGGCCGGCTGCCGCGGCCCCGGCGGTGGCCCAGATGAATCTGCCGTTCATGAATCGTCGTCGCTCCATGGGCGCGAGGTAAACCGCACGGGCGGCTCCCTGCCCGCGCCGCGGATTTCTTTTGTAGCAGGCTGGGGTGGTCATCGGGAGGAGAATTTAAGCATGCCGGCGGCGAAAGAGAATGGTCTAGATAATCGCATGATCCTTTTCTGGCATAATCCGGCGTCATGGCCGGATCATGGCGCGACCTGCCGCAGGCCCCCGCCCGGGACACCAAGGGCCGGGACCACCCGGACCCCGGGTGTGACGCCCCGGGAGGGCGGGCAGGATAGCGGCGGGGATTCCGGGGGAATGGGGGAGGCTGGGTGCTCCACGTGCGCGTGGTGAGCCCGCAGGACCTGACGCTGCGGCTGGTATCCGCGCTGACCAGCGAGCCGGGCGTGCGCAACCTCGTGGTGCTCCCCGGCGCGGCCCGCCGCCCGGACGGCGACGCGGTGCAGTTCGACCTGTTCAACGAGTCGGCCAACCCGGTGCTGCGGCAGCTGCGCCGGCTGCACACCGGCAGCCGGGGGTCGGTCACGGTCGGCGAGATGAACGTGGCCCTCGAGGGCCCGCACGGCGCCGCCGAGACCCGGCGCTACGCCCGGCGGGAGCGGATCCCGGTCTGGGCCATGGTAGAGGGCACGATCCGGGCCAACGCCGCCTACCCGCCCAGCTTCTACGTCCTGCTCGTCGCGGCCGGGCTGATCGCGGCCGTGGGCATCCTGACCAACTCGCAGATCCTGGTCGTCGGGGCCATGGTGGTCGGCCCGGAGTACTTCGCGATCATCGCGGTCGCGCTCGGCTGCAGCAAACGGGACTGGCCGCTGGTCCGCGTGTCGCTCACCGCCCTGAGCCGGGGTTTCCTGGCCGCGGTGCTCGCGTCTTTCCTGTTCGCGCTGATTATCCGGGCCGCCGGGGTGGCGCCCGCCGCGTTCAGGGACGGGACGCGGCCGGTGGCGGAGCTGATCAACTCACCGAACATCTACTCCGTGATCGTGGCCGTCCTGGCCGGGGTGGTCGGGGTGGTGTCGCTGACGGAGTCCCGGGCCAACGCGCTGATCGGGGTGTTCATCTCGATCACCACGATCCCGGCGGCCGCGTCGATCGGCCTGTCGGTCGCGTTCAGCAGCTGGCATGACGCGGCCGGGTCGCTCCACCAGCTGCTGCTGAACGTGGTGATCCTGATCGCGGTCGGCGCGGCTGGGCTCAGCGCCCAGCGGGGCATCTGGCACCGGCTGGCCGGGCCGGACGAGGGCGCTACAGGATGGCGATGGGATTGACCGGCGATCCGGTCCCGGCGTGCAGCCGCAGCGGCGCGACGACGCACAGGAACGACCAGCGGCCCGCCTGCTCGCAGGCCGCGACCAGATCCGCGAACTCCAGGTAGTCCAGCAACTGGACGCCGAGCGCGTTGAGGGCCAGCACGTGCACGGGGAAGTCCACCGGCTGCGCGGCGCCGCCGGCCGTGTCGTTGTTGCCGTCGCTGCCGAGCAACGCGACCCGCCGGTCGGCGACGAACTCCATCGCGGCCGGGTGCAGCCCGGCGCGGGCGCGGGCCGCATCCCACGGGCCCAGCTCCCGGCGCCGCCGCCGGTGCCCGACCCGGACGAACAGCAGGTCACCCTGGCCCACCCGGACCTGCTGCGCGTCTTCCGCGGCGACCAGGTCGGCGGTGGTGACGAAGTCACCCGGTTCCAGCCAGGGCACCCCGCGCAGCCGCGGGATGTCCAGCAGCACGCCCCGGCCGACCACCCCGTCCTTCGCCACCTCGATGGTCAGCTCCGCGGCTCCCTTCGAGGTGACGGTGCCCGCCGGCACCCCGTTGTACAGGGTGCCGTCGTACATGACGTGGCACAGCGCGTCCATGTGGCTGTCCGCGTTACCGTGCACGTTGATCTCGAGGCGGTCCGTGGCGAACGACAGGCCGCTGGGTTTGGCGTCGTCGGCGGTCCCGGTCATCGGGTGATGGGCCGGATCCGGGTTGTCCTCGGTCACCTGGTCCACGACCGTGGCCTCCAGGCTCACCGTGCGGCCCAGCCGGACCTCGCTCATCGCCGCGAGCACCCCGGCCGGGGTCAGGTAGTTCAGGGCCCCGCGGCGGTCCTGCGGCCCCCAGGGCCGCCGGGCCCGCAGCCGGTCATACAGTGCACGGAAGTCCGCCTCGCTCATGGCAGGCTGAGCGGTGCGGTCCGGAGTACCACGGTCAGGAGTACCGCGGTTTGCTGTACTGCGGTTTGCTGTACTGCGGTCAGGCATCAGACCCCCTACGGGCAGGACGTAAGGAAAGAGGCTCGATGGCCCACGAGCGGCTGGTAGCCGTGAGCTACCCGGTAGACGGCGAATTCACCTCCGCCAACGCGGACGTTCTCGGTGACCTGGCCACCCTCAGCTATCTCGACGGGATGACGGAGGCGGAGCAGGCGGACGTGCTGCGCCAGGCCGAGGTGCTGATCGGGCTGCGGCTCAGCCGCGAGGTACCCGCCGGGGCACTGCAGAGTGCGCCGGGACTGCGGTTCATCCAGATGCTGTCGGCCGGCCTGGACAGCGTGGACTTCGACGCGATCGCCCCGGACATCATGGTGGCGGGGAACGTGGGCGCGTACGCGCACCCGATCGCCGAGCACGTCATGGCCATGGTGCTCAGCCTGGCCAAGCGCCTCCCGCAGGAAAACGCGGCCCTGGCCCGCGGCGAGTGGAACCGCGGCGAGGGGGACCGCGCCGCCGCCAACGCCACCCTGGACGGCGCGGTGTGCGCGATCCTCGGCTACGGCGGGATCGGCCGGGCCGTGGCCCGGCTGATGCGGGCGTTCGGGCCGCGGATCCACGCGATCAACAGCAGCGGCCACACCGACGACCCGGTCGAGTTCTGCGGCACGGTGGACGACCTGGACCGGGTGCTGGCCGCCGCGGACGTGCTGGTCATCGGCATCCCGCTGACCGCGGGCACGCGCGGCCTGATCGGCGCTCGCGAGCTGGGCCTGATGAAGCCCGGCGCGATCCTGGTCAACGTGGCCCGCGGCCCGATCGTGGACGAGCAGGCCCTCTATGAGCACCTGCGGGCTAACCCGGGGTTCTCGGCCGGCATCGACGCCTGGTGGGACGAGCCGCGCGGCGGCGCGCCGTTCCGCACCAATTACCCGTTCTTCGAGCTGCCCAACCTGCTCGGCTCCCCGCACAACTCCGGGGACGTCCCGGGGATCATGTATCACGCGGCGCGGCAGGCGGCCGGGAACGTGCGCCGCTACCTGCTCGGCGACGCGGTCAGCGGCGTCGCCCGCCGGGAGGACTACGCGAAGCTGCCCTAGGCCGGCCCGGTGAAGAGGGCCGGCCGCGCAGCCAGCAGTCCGGCCGGGGCTCACGGGGCGCCGGGGGCGGGTGTCCCCGGCTCCGCCGATTTCCCCGGCTCCGCCGATCCTGCGGCTTCCGGGGGGGCCGGCGGCCCGGCGGTTTTCGTTGCGGAAACAAGCCGCTCGGCCTGGTCGCCGTAGACGTCGCGGAGCACACCGACGTCGTGGCTGGTGAACGTGCGTTCCCGGCGCAGGTCCCGGGTGAACGCGAACCACCAGGACACCAGGGCGCCGAACCGGTTGCGAAAACCGGTCATGAAGCCGATGTGGATGACCAGCCACGCCCACCAGCCCACGAACCCGTCCAGGTGCAGCCGGCCCACCGAGACGACCGCGTTGCCGCGCGACACGTAGGCGGCCGAGCCCAGGTCGCGGTAGCGGAACGGCTTGCCCGCGGGCGTGCTGCCCGGCGGCTGGCCGGCCAGCTCGCGGCGGATCCGCCGGGCCGCGTACAGCCCGGCCTGCATGGCCACCTCGGCCACGCCGGGCAGCCCGTCGCGGTTCATCATGTCGCCGGCCACCGTGATTTCCGGATGGCCGGGAATGGTCAGGTCCGGCTGGACGATGATCCTCCCGGCGCGGTCCTGCTGTGCCCCGGTCGCGGTGGCGACCGCCGTGGCCAGCGGCGGGGCCTCGACCCCGGCCGTCCACAGCACGGTGCCGGCGTCGTGCCGGGTCACCTGGCCGTCCGGGCCGCGCACCTCCAGGCCGCCCAGGTCGACCTTGGTCACGATCGAGTGCATGTGCTGCTCGACGCCCAGTTTGCGCAGCGCCCTGGCGGCCTTGGCCGACAGGGCCGGGCCGAACGAGGCCAGCGGGGCCTGCCCCCCGTCGAACAGCAGCACCCGCGCGTCCTGCGGCACGATCCGGCGGAACTCGGCGCGCAGCGTCCGGGTAGCCAGCTCGCGGATCTGCCCGGCCAGCTCCACCCCGGTCGGGCCGGCGCCGACCAGCGCGAACGTGAGCCAGTGCCGGGTCTCGTCGTGGCTGGTCGCGCTCTCGGCCATCTCGAACGCGCCGAACACCCGGCGGCGGATCGTGAGCGCGTCCGCGATCGACTTCATCCCCGGCGCGAAGAGCCCGAACTCGTCGTGCCCGAAGTAGGACTGCTGCACCCCCGCCGCCACGATCAGGTGGTCGTAGCCGAACCGCAGGGACTGGCCCAGCGGCCGCCTGGCGTGCACCTCGCGCGCGTCCGGGTCGATGCCGGTGACCTCGGCCATCACGCACTCGACGTTGGCGTGCTTGCGGAGCACCTCACGCAGCGGCGCGGCGATCTTGCCCTCGGACAGGATCCCGGTGGCGCACTGGTAGAGCAGCGGCTGGAAGAGGTGGTGCTCCGCGCGGTCGATCAGGGTCACCTCGACCGGGGCCCGGCGCAGCGCCCGGACCGCGAACAGCCCGGCGAAGCCCCCGCCGACGACCACCACCCTGCGCCGGGCCTCCTCGGTCATCCGCTTCCCCGTCCGCCGTGAGCTGCCCGGCCGGACCTGGTCATCCGGCCGGGTCGTGCCACATGTCCCGGGCCGGCAGCAGCCGGTCGGCCTCCTTGGGTCCCCAGGTGCCCTTGGCGTACGGGTGGACGCCGACCGCGTCGCCGAGGATCGGGTCCACCACCCGCCACGCGGCCTCGACCGTGTTCTGCTCGGCGAACAGCCACCGGTCCCCGTCCAGGGCCGCGCCGATCAGCCGGTCGTAAGGCCGCATGTCCTCACCGGGGCGCTCGGCGAACTCGAGCTCCTCCACGCAGGGCTCCCAGCCGGCCCCCGGCTTCTTGCCCGCCAGGCTCATGCCGACCGCGGTCTCCGGCCAGACCCGGAAGCGCAGCGTGTTGTTGTCCGGCAGCGGCTCCAGGCCGAACACGTCGTACGGGGCCCGCTGGAACCGCACCGTGACCTCGGTCGCGGTGACCGGCAGGCACTTGCCCGCGCGGATCAGCACCGGGACCCCGGCCCAGCGCCACGAGTCGACCATCAGCCGGATCGCGGTGAACGTCTCCACGGTCGAGTGCGGGGCCACGCCCGGGACGCCGGTGTATCCCTCGTACTGGCCGCGGACCGTCTCCTCAGGGGCCAGCGGCCGGATCGAGGAGATCAGCCGGGCCTTCGAGTCCCGCCAGGTGGACAGGCCCTGGCCGTCCGGCGGGTCGGCCATCACCGTCGCCAGCACCTGCAGCATGTGGTTCTGCACCACGTCCCGGGTGGCGCCGGTGCGGTCGTAGAACGCGCCGCGGTCGGAGACGTCGAACGCCTCGGCCATCGTGATCTGGATGCTCTCCACGTAGGTGCGGTTCAGCATCGGCTCGATGACCGCGTTGGCGAACCGGACGAACAGCACGTTCTCGACCGGGTCCAGGCCCAGCCAGTGATCCACCCGGTAGATCGAGTCCTCGGGGAAGTACTGGTGCATCAGCTCGTTGAGCTTGATCGCGCTGCCGGAGTCGGTGCCGAACGGCTTCTCGACCATGATCCGGTTGCCCTTGGCGCGGCCCGCGGTCGCGATGCCCTGCGCGATCCGGCCGAACAGCACCGGCGGCACCTCGAGGTAGAACAGGATCTGCCGGCCGTCGCCGACCGCGTCCGACATCGCGTGGTAGGTGGCGTCGTCGCCCAGGTCGCCGTCCACGTAGCGGAGCAGGCCGAGCATCTTGGCCGCGGCCGGGCTGGCCGGGTCCATGTGGTTGCGCTTCAGCGAGGCGACCGCGTAGTCGCGGAACTGCTCCAGGCCCCAGCCGTTCCTGGCCACCCCGATCACGGGCACGTCGAGAACCCCGCGGTCCACCAGCCCGACCAGGGCCGGGAACGTCTCCAGTTTCGCGAGGTCGCCGGTCGCGCCGAAGATCACCAGGGCGTCCACCTGGTCTGCTGCTGCTGCCATCTGGGCTCCTCGTGGTCCTGGGGTCTACTGCAGCGCAGGCGGCGCCCGCGGGCATCGCCTGGCCGGGGTGAAGGTCCGGCGCCACCCTAACCCGTCTCAGCCGGCCCTTCCCGGCCGGCGGCGGCGCGGCCGTTGGGCCCGCCGGCCAGCGGGCCCGGGCGGGTCAGCCGCGCGGGCGGGCGGAAATCACCGGGGCTCAGCCGCTGCCGGAACACGTAATACGTCCACCCCTGGTACAGCAGCACCAGCGGGAAGAAGATGACGACCACGATCGTCATGACCTTCAGCGCGTACGAGCCGGACGCCGCGTTGGCGATGGTCAGGCTGTACGCGGGGCTGGTGCTGGACACCATCACCCGGGGGTACAGCTCGGTGAAGATCGACAGGACCGAGGTCGCCATCGCGACCGTGGTCGCCGCGAACGCCCAGCCTTCCCGGTGCGCCGAGACCAGCCACACCGCGGCCGCCGCGGCCAGGATGGCCACGATCTCGACCGGGTTGGGCAGCACCCCCTTGCCTCCCGTGATGTGCGTCCAGATCGCGAAGCCCGCCACCAGCAGCGCGGCCGGCGGGGCGACCAGGCGGGCGATCATCCCGGCGCGCTCCCGCAGGTCGCCGGTGGTCCTGAGGGCCAGGATCGCCGAGCGCCACCCCGATCAGCAGCGGCGCCACGACGCTGCCCGCGATCATCAGGATGTCCCAGGTGGCGTGCCATCGCGGGCTGTCGGACTTGCCCCGGTACTCGAACGAGATGCCGCGCACGATCAGCGCCAGCAGCAGCACCACCAGGGCCAGGTAGAAGCCCGAGAACATCGTCGCGTACCAGTCCGGGAACGCGGCGAACATGGCCGCGCCCGCCACGATCAGCCACACCTCGTTGCCGTCCCACAGCGGCCCGATCGTGTTGACCGCGGCCCGGCTGCCCGCCTCGCCCCGGCCCGCCACGGTGTGCAGCATCCCGACGCCGAAGTCGAATCCCTCCAGCACGAAGAACCCGGTCCACAGCAGCGCGATCACGATGAACCAGAACTGGGCGAGAGTCATCCTGTGTCCTCCCGCCCCTAATACCGGACCGCGGTGACCAGGGCGTCCGCCCCGTCCCCGTCCCCGTCCCCGTCTCCGGGTGCGGGCTGCGGCTCGGCTTCCTTCCGCGCGTAGCGGATCATCAGTACCGCGTCCACGATGGTGAGGGTTACATACGCCGCAACGAAAACCGTCAGGCTGATAATCACGCTGGCCAGGCCGACGGACGGCGACACCGCGTTCTTCGTGAGCATGATCCCCTGGACGATCCAGGGCTGGCGGCCGCTTTCGGTGAGCAGCCAGCCCGCGGTGTTCATCACGAACGGCAGGATCACCGCCCAGACGGCCAGCTTGAGGAACCACCGGGAGCTGGCCAGCGTCCCGCGGCGGATCAGCCACAGTCCCCAGAGCCCGAGCAGGAACGCCAGGCCGGCCGTGTAGGCCATGATCCGCATCGACCAGTACTGGATGAACACGTCCGGGACGTAGTTCCCGGGCCCGAACTGTTTCTGGTACTGCGACTGCAGCGGGCTGAGCCGGTGACCTTGCCGTTCCAGGAGTTGGTGGCCAGCAGCGACAGCAGGTGCGGGACGGCCAGGATCTGGGTGGGCGTGTGGTCGTTGTTGCCGCCGCCGATCTGGAACAGCGAGAACGAGCACGGCTGGCAGGTGGTCCACTGGGCCTCGGCCGCCGCGATCTTCATGGGCTGGTAGCGGGCCTCGATCACGCCCAGTTCGCTGCCGACGAACATGGCCAGGATGATCGACGGGACCAGCACGATCAGGGACAGCTGGGCCGACCGGGCGAAGGCTGCTGTCGGGCTGGTGGCTGTCTGGCCGGCTGCTGTCTGGCCGGCTGCTGTCTGGCCGGCTGCCGGCTGGCCAGCTGCCGGCTGGCTGGCCTCGGCCGCCGGACGGTGGCGGAGCTGCCAGGCGGACACGGCCAGCATCACCGCGGCCCCGGTGACCAGCGACGCCAGCAGCACGTGCCCGTAGCCCCACAGGAACACGGGGTTGGTGAGCACCGCCCAGATGTCGTTCAGCTCCGGCTTGCCGGTCTGGTGGTTGATCACGTAGCCGACCGGGTGCTGCATCCACGAGTTGGCCGCCATGATGAACGCCGCCGGGGTCTTTGCTGCGCTGCCAGCTCGTCTGCAGCAGGGCGGTCAGGAAAGCCAGCCCGATCGTCACCGGCACGAAAAAGAAATGGTTGATCGACGTGAGCGCGAACTGCCAGCGGGCCAGGTCGAGCGTCATGGGTCCCCCCGGTCCCGTCACGCGCGGGCTGTGTCAGGGGGCCGTCTCAATGAGGAGCTGCTCGGTGCCCACGGAGGGGGTCCTATTTGGTGTGCCCATGACGGGCTGTCCTATTTGGTGTGCCCACGAAGAGCTGTGCTACTTAGTACTGCCGTACTTAGTGCTGCCCAGCTCAGGAAAGCGGGGCCTGCTCCCCGGTCCCGTTCCGCCACGCGGTGGCCCCGGCGGCGGCCGAGGCCTTGGCCCGCTCCCAGTGGTGGCGGGCCAGCTCGGTCGGCGGCACCTCCTGGCGGTTCGCCCAGTCGCGCGCGGCCGCGGCCAGGCAGGAGCCGCTGACCACCGCCCCGGCCAGGCTCAGCACGCCGCCCAGCCCCATGAGCACGCCGCCGACGATCAGCGGCCTGCTGTTCAGCCGGAACGCGCGCTCAGGGTCTCCGCTGTTCGTCATGGGCGCCACAGTGGCCGCTGCGAGATCGGGGGACATCATCCTCCCCGGGTGATTAGCGCCCGCCCGGACGCAGGGCCGTGCTCATCCCGGGAAGGCGAGTGACCGGCGCCGCGGCCCGTCATAGCGAAATGGTCGCAAAATGGACAATTGGGACCTCGGAGCCCGTGCTCGCGGGCGGTAAATACATTACTCACGACACCTGGTACGACGCGGACGGCAAGCCGTTCCAGCCGCAGGCCCATTACTAGGCCGCAGGTCCATTACTACGTCGGCGGGGCGACCAAGATGTACGGGGCCGCGCTGTACCGGCTGCGGCCGGCGGACTTCGGCGTGATGGACACCAGTTTCTTCCCGGGCATCGGGGCGGTGAACCCCGCGCTCACCGCGATGGCCAACGCCATCCGGGTCGGCGAGCACCCGCCTTCGAGCGAGCACCCGCCTTCGGCGAGCACCCGCCTTCGGCGAGCACCCGCCTTCGGCGAGCACCCGCCTTCGGCGAACCCCGCATCGCCGGCTGATAAACGGTGGTACCTGGCGGCTCTTAATAACCCCGTAGGGGTGACGACGCGGCTGCGGGCAGGCGGCAGCGTGGCCAGCATGAGGACTGGACTAGCTGGTGCATGTCTCGTCGTGGCGGCCGTTCTGCTGGGCACGGGCTGCTCGTCCGGCGGGGGCGCCGCTGCGGGCAGCCCGTCACCCAGCGCGTCCTCGTCCGCGTCCTCAGCGATCTGCCCGGACGTGGCCGCGCTCCGGCAGTCCATCACCGAGCTTGGCCACCTCGGCGCCGGTTCCAATGCGCTGGCCAAGCTCAAGACCGACGTCGCGAACGTCAAGACCAACCTGGACAACCTGCGGACGACGGCCGGCACCGAGTGGAAGACCCAGATCAACGACCTGAGCACCGCGCTGAACACGCTGGGCAAGACCCTCTCCAACCTCGGCAGCCAGCCCAGCGCCACGGCTGCGGCGGCCGCGGTGTCCACCGACCTGGCCAAGGTCACCACCGCCGCCAGTAACCTGCTGCGCCAGGCCAGCGTCCGCTGCCCCAGTGCGTCGTCCAGCCCCTCGGCATGATCTGAAATCTGGCCCCCCGCCAGCACGGTCATCACCATGACGTACTCAGGAGGGGCACCATGGCGCGCTACCCGAACATCAGCGACCACGGGCTGATCGGCGACCTTCAGACCGCGGCGCTGGTCACCACCGACGGCACGGTGGACTGGTTCTGCTGCCCGCGGTTCGACTCTCCGAGCGTGTTCGGGTCGCTGCTGGACGCCGACAAGGGCGGGTATTTCCGGGTCGCCCCCGACCGGGACGACTACGTCAGCCGGCAGCTCTACTTCCCCGACACGGCGATCCTGATCACCCGGTTCATGACCCCGGACGGGGTCGGCGAGGTCACCGACTTCATGCCGGTCACCGGCAACCGGGCGACCAGCCGCCACCGGCTGGTCCGGCTGCTGCGGGTGGTCCGCGGGTCGATGCGGTTCGTGGTCGACATCAAGCCGCGCTTCGACTACGGCCGCCAGGAGCACCACCTCGAAGTCACCGAGGAGGGGGCGATCTTCCACACCGACAACCTGGAACTGACCCTGCACTCGATCGGTGCTCCCGGCACCTCCCAGCGCGAGCTCGGCGCCGAGACCGAACGCATCGGCGACGACCTGCGGATCCGCCGCACCCTGAAGGAAGGCGAAGCCACCGGCATGGTGCTGGAGTCCGCGGGCGGCCGCCCGCGGCGCCTGCCGGACGGTGAGCTGGAGCGCCTGTCCGCCGAGACCGCCGAATTCTGGCGCGCCTGGCTGGGCAAGTCCACCTACACCGGGCGCTGGCGGGAGATGGTGACCCGCTCGGCGATGACCCTCAAGCTGATGACGTACGCCCCGTCGGGGGCGCTGGTCGCCGCCCCCACGACCGGGCTGCCGGAACAGGCCGGCGGGGAGCGCAACTGGGACTACCGCTACACCTGGATCAGGGACGCGTCGTTCTCGGTGCACGCGCTGCTCGGGCTGGGCTACGCGGAGGAGGCGGCGGCCTTCGGCGTCTGGGTGCGGGACCGGCTGATCGAGCACAAGAGCAGCAACGGCGACTGCCCGCTGAAGATCATGTACCGGGTGGACGGGTCCTCGGACCTGACCGAGGAAACCCTCGACCACTGGGAGGGCTGGCGGGGCTCGCGGCCGGTCCGGATCGGCAACAACGCGTCCGGCCAGCTCCAGCTGGACATCTTCGGCGAGGCCATGGACGCTTTCGCCCAGGCTGACGTGCAGGGGCTGCAGCCGGCGCACGTGGGCTGGCTGGCGGTGGTGAACATGATGGACTGGCTCTGCGAGCACTGGGACCAGCCCGAGGAGGGCATCTGGGAGACCCGCGGCGGGCGCAAGGACTTCACCTACGGGCGGTTCCAGTGCTGGGTGGCGCTGGACCGGGCGATCCGGCTCGCCGAGCACCGCGGCCGGCCCGCGGACATCATGCGCTGGCGGTCCGAGCGGGACCGCATCTACCGGCAGGTCATGGAACGCGGCTGGAATCCGAAGGAACGCGCCTTCGTCCAGCATTACGGCAGTGAGGTGCTGGACTCCTCGCTGCTGCTGATGCCGCTGATGGGGTTCGTGTCGCCGTTCGACCCGATGTGGCTGGACACGCTGGAGGCCATGGACAGGAAGCTGGTCTCCGACAGCCTGGTGTACCGCTACGACCCGGCCGCGTCGCCCGACGGGCTGCGCGGCAGCGAGGGCACCTTCTCGCTGTGCACGTTCCTGTACGTGGATGCGCTGGCCCGGTCGGGGCGCCTGGAAGACGCCGCGCTGACCTTCCAGAAGATGCACACCTACGCCAACCACCTCGGGCTGTACTCCGAGGAGATCGGCCTGACCGGCGAGCAGCTCGGCAACTTCCCGCAGGCGTTCAGCCACCTGTCACTGATCAACGCCGCGATCAACCTCGACTACCAGCTGGATCACGGGATAGGGGACGCGGCGCCGATGCTGGCCCGGGTCCGCCGGGCCCCGGCCACCGGCTACCGCTGAGTCCCTCACCCGGCCCGTCCGCCCAGCTCATCCTGCGCGAACCGCGGCCTCACCCGTTTCGGGTGAGGCCGCGGTTCCGGACTGCCCCAATCATGGGTTTCCGGGAGCCTGAAGGCGGCGCGGTTGATACCAGGCGGCCCCGGGTATGACCGCCAAAGGCGTCTGACCTGCGCATTCACCCCAAGGGATGAGGATGACCGGCGAGGATGCCGCAGGTGCTGGGGTCTCGGGGGGGAATTCCATGACAAGCACCATGAACGGCGCGGAGCCGTCGCAGGCGCCTATCCGGGCGCGTGAGCGGGCTGGAGAGGCGCCTGCACGGGCCAGTGAGCGGGCTGGTGAGGCGCCCGTGCGGGCTGGTGAGAGGCCTGTGCGGGCTGGTGACACGGTGGCAGGCGGGACAGCGGCAGGCGTCCGGGAACCCAGCGGGCCGGTCCGCTCCCACGCCAGCGCCGGGACTCTGCAGCCGGGCCAGCAGCGCCCGCGGTTCCTCGAAGGCAAACTCCAGATCCCGCAGCCGCGTTTCCCGGTGCTGCGGCGGCGGCGGATCAGCGGCCTGCTCGACCAGGCCACCCGCAACCGGGTGACGCTGGTGTCCGGGCCCGCCGGGGCCGGCAAGACCATGGCCTGCGCCACCTGGGCCGCCGCCCCCGCGCAGGCCCGCCGGGTGGTCTGGCTCAGCCTGGACGCCGACGACCAGCAGGCCTGGTTCTGGGCCTACGTGTGCGCCGGGCTGGCGCGGCTCCGGTCCATCCCCGCCGAGTCACTGCGGTCACTGGAGGACGCCTCACCGGACGGTTTCCCGTTGCGGCTGGTCGAAGCGGCGCAGACCTTCAGCGAGCCGGTCATCCTCGTCCTGGATGACATCCACGAGCTCACCGACGAGGCCGTGCTGGCCGGGATCGACCTGCTGATCCGGCACGCGCCCCCCACCCTGCGGCTGGTCCTGTCCGCCCGGCAGCCGCCCGCGCTGCAGCTGGCCCGGCTGCGCGTGTCCGGCGAGCTGGCCGACATCGGCGGCCACGACCTCGCCTGCACCAGCGAGGAAGCCGACGCCTACTTCTCCATGCTGGGCCTGGACGCCGACCCCGCCGCGCGGGACGCGCTGCTGCGCCGCACGCAGGGCTGGATGGCCGGCCTGCGGCTGGCCGCCATGGCGGCCCGGTCCGACCCGGAACCCGGCGCGACCATCACGGACCTGGCCGGGGACGAGCCGATCGTGACGGACTACCTGTGGGACGAGGTGCTCGTCAAGCAGGCCCCGGCCACCCGCATGTTCCTGCTCCGGACCTGCATCGCCGCCCAGGTGACCGGCGACCTGGCCGACGCGCTGACCGGGCAGTCCGGCAGCGCGCGGACGCTGGACCGCCTCAGCCGGGAGAACAGCTTCGTGGACGTGGTCGACCGTGAGCGCGGCGAATACGCCTACCACCCGCTGCTCCGCCAGGTCCTCAGCGCCGAGCTGCACCGGGAGATCCCGCACGAGATCCCGGTGCTGCTGCGGCGGGCGGCCCGCTGGTACGCGGGGCATGACCAGCCGATCGCCTCGGTCCGCTGCGCGGCCGAGGCCCAGGACTGGGACTACGCGGCGCAGACCCTGGCCGAGGCCGGAGCCGGGGTGGCCAGCCCCGGATCCACCGCGGACCTGGAGGGCGTGCTGTCCCTGTTCCCCGCCGAGCGGTCCGCCGACGACCCCGCGGTCGCCGCGGCCTGGGCCGCCGCCCGGCTCTGGGACGGCGACCGCGACGGAGCGTCCGCCTACCTGGACAGCGGGGAGCGGGCGCTGCGCCGAGCGGTCCCCGCGATGCAGCGGATCATGGAGCCGACCCTGGCCGCGCTGCGGGTCATGCTGGCCGGCGGCCGGACAGATCCGGACCCGGCCCTGCTGGCCGGGGCCCGGTCGCTGGCCGAGCGGGCCGAGGCGGCCGCCGGCACCCAGCCCGAGCACCGCGCCGTGGGCCTGCTGTGGTTCGCGGTCGGGGTGGCCCGCCTGCGCCGCTGGGAGATCCAGCAGGCCCGGCACGCGCTGCGGCACGCCGACCGGCAGCTCGCCGCGGGCAACCTGACCGGGCTGCAGGCCCGGGCCCGGGCCTGGCGGGCGCTGGCCGAGGCCTGGTACGGCGACCTCACCGCGGCCCGCCGGTCTGCCGCTGACGTGCTGGCCGGGCGGGGGGTGGCGGCCCCGGGCCTGGCCGCGGCCCGTGCCGAGCTGGGCGCCTGGGGTGCGGCAGCCTCCGGGGCCTTCGCCGACGCGGGGGGTGCGATCGGCGCCGACCGAGCCGGGAAGGCCCAGGCCGCCGAGCTCGCCGCCCTGGCCCAGGCGCTGGTCAGCCTGCGCCGGGACGACCTGTCCACGGCTCAGCGGTTGCTGGAGCGCATCGACCCCCAGCTGACCGGCCAGTTTCCCGGCGAACCGTCGGTGAGCGCGGTCGCCGCCCTGATCCGGGCCCGGGTCCTGCTCGCGGACGGCGACGCCACCGCGGCCACCGCGCAGCTGGCCAGGCTGCGCGAGACGTGGGGACCTGCCCACCCGGCCCTCGCCGATGTGCTGACCATCGCCGAGGGCGAGGTGGCCCTGCGGGTCGGCAGCACCGGCCGGGCCCGCGCGGTCCTGCTCCTCGTGGAGGAGGGCGAGCATTTCGACCGGGCCGACGGGCGGCTGCTGCGCGGCGGCCTGCTGATCGCCGAGGGCGACTTCAAGACCGCGCTGGAGGCGGCGGAGCCGTGCCTGGACGGCGCGGCCGACGGGGTGACGCTGCAGGAGCGGATCTCCGGGCTGCTGATCGCCGCAGTGGCGCAGCGCCGTCTCGGGTCCAGCGACGAGGCCGCGGGGCTGCTGGAGCAGGCGCTGACGCTGGCCGAGCCGGACGGGGCGTACCGGGCCTTCCTGGACGGGGGAGCCGCGGTCCGCTCGGCGATGACCGTGCTGATCCCGCCGACCAGCCGTCACGCCGGCTTCGCCGGGCGCATCCTGGAGCGTTTCGACGCCCAGGCGTCCCACCCGGCCGGCCCGGCGGACGCGGTGAGCGTGCCGCTCACCGACAGCGAGCGGGCCGTGCTCCGCTTCCTCCCGTCGCACATGACCAACGAGGAGATCTCCCAGGCCCTGTTCCTGTCCATCAATACGGTCAAGACCCACCTGCGCTCCGCCTACCGGAAGCTGGGAGTCAGCTCCCGCCGCGAGGCCATCGCCCGGGGGCGCCGCCTGGGGCTCCTGTGACCCCTGCGTGACGGCGCGGCCACCGGGGCCGGTGGTGCGGAGCCTGGGCAGATCCAGACGTCGTGATCATGGGATCAGTGTCGCTGGAACGACACCAAGCCCATGATCACGGACGTGCCGCGGCCTACGGGAGGGCTGCCTGGGCTGTCTTGGCGGCGTGGCGGACCTGGAAGGCCATCACGGCGAGCATCACCCCGTAAGCCAGCAGCCAGATGCCCATCACCCAGAGCAGGATCGTCAGCGAGATCGTGGGCCAGAACATCACGATCAGGCCGGCGGCCAGGCTCGCCGCGCCGGTGAACGCACGCAGCCCGCGGCCGGTACCGGGCCCGGAGGTGGCCGCCACGCTCAGGTCCACGATCCCGTGCAGGGTCCAGAACACCCCGACGATGAACGCCAGCAGGACCACCGTGACCGAGATGTGCCGCAGGCAGTACAGCCCGGCCAGGGTGGCCAGCAGGCCGATGATCACGTAGGCGGCCCGGGCGCCGCCGCTGAGGTCACGCCCGGCGAACCCGTGAACCAGCCGGAACAGGCCGCTGACCAGCAGCGCCACGCCGAGCAGCGCGGCCACGACGATGACCGTCGCCTTGGGCCAGACCAGCAGGATCAGCCCGACCGCGAACGTCACCACGGCGACGAGCATCATCACCTGCCAGGCCGATGTCCAGGCCAGGGCGGTCTCCCGCTCGTACAGACCCGCGCCGGACGATCGTGCGCTGGCCGCGTCGGTGCCGTACGGCGACGCCCCGCCGTCGGGGCCCGGCTCCTGTGGCCGGGCGGCATGACCCGGCTGCCCCGATTGCTGAGCTGTCATAGCGCCTCCTTGGGTTCCGTGGAACTCCGCGCCACCGCCGCTATCAGCGTGCGCAGTGCGGACCTGGGCCGGCGCCACCCGTGCCGGGTGAAGCGGGGTTAAGGGCGGCACGGCGGGCACGCGGCTGGTCGTCTGCGCCCAGGGGGCCTCGCGCGGGCCACTAGACTGAACGCCCGTAGCCGTCAGCGGCTGCGCTGGGTCGCGCGTAACCGCGTACGAGGCGCGGCGGGAGCGGCCAGGCAGGGGACTTCAGGGCGCAGCAGCGCAGCACATACCGAGCGCATGGATCAGGGAGTGACGGCGACGTGAAGACCGACGTCGAGGAGCTTGGCCCAACGAGGGTAAAGCTGACCATCGAAGTTCCGTTCGAGGAGCTGAAGGGCAGCCTCGACAAGGCCTACCGCGAGGTCGCCCGGCAGGTACGGGTGCCCGGCTTCCGGCCGGGCCGGGTGCCGCCGCGCATCATCGACCAGCGGTTCGGCCGCGGGATGGTGCTGGAGCAGGCGGTCAATGACGCGGTGCCCCAGCTCTACGGCCAGGCTCTGCAGGACAACGACGTGTTCGCGCTCGGCCAGCCGGACGTCGAGATCACCAAGCTGGAGGACGGCGAGGAGCTGGCCTTCACCGCCGAGGTGGACGTCCGGCCCCGGTTCGAGATCCCCGACCTCCACGGGCTCCCGGTGACCGTGGACACGGCCGTGGTCACGCCGGACGAGGTCGAGGAGTACATCGGCGGCCTCCGGGAGCGGTTCGCCTCGCTGCGGGGCGTGGACCGGCCGGTGCAGGACGGTGACTACACCTCGATCGACCTGTCCGCCTCGGTGAACGGTGAGCCGGTCGATGACGCCCAGGTGAGCGGCTACTCCTACCAGGTGGGCAGCGGCTCCCTGCTGGACGGCCTGGACGAGGCGCTGACCGGCATGTCAGCGGGCGAGTCCAAGACTTTCAGCGCCGAGCTGGTCGGCGGGGAACACGGCGGCGAGCTGGCCGATGTGACCGTGACCGCGCACAGCGTCAAGGTCAAGGACCTACCCGAGCTGGACGACGAGTTCGCCCAGTCGGCGAGCGAGTACGACACGCTCGGCGAGTTCCGCGCCGGGACCCGGGCCCAGCTGGAGAACATGAAGCGGATGCAGCAGGTCGGCCAGGCCCGGGAACGCGCGCTCGACGCGGTGCTCAGCAAGATCGAGATCCCGCTGCCGGACAGCATGGTCAACAGCGAGATCCAGATGCGGCATGAGTCGCTCGACGAGCAGCTGGAGCGGGCCGGCACCAGCATGGACGACTACCTGGCCTCGTCCGGCCAGAGCGCCGAGCAGGTCGACAACGACATCACCGACGGCGCGCGGCGCTCGGTCAAGGCCGGGTTCGTGCTCGACCAGCTGGCCCGGCAGGAAGAACTGAACATCGAGCAGGACGAGCTGAACTCGTTCGTGATCGAGCAGGCCTACCGGATGGGGGTCCAGCCCGACCGGCTGGCCCAGGAGCTGGCCGACCGGGGCCAGATCGGCTCCGTCATCACCGAGGTACTGCGGGGCAAGGCGCTCACGCTCATCACCGAGCGCGCGACCGTGACCGACGAGGCCGGCCAGCCGGTGGACATCGAAGCGGCGATGCGCCCGGACCAGGCCGAGGAGGCGGACGCCAGCGCGGAGGCCGCGGAGGCCGGCCCGGCTGAGGCCAGTGCGCCTGACGCCGGCCTGGCCGGGGACGGCGCGGCGGGGGACGTCGCGACCGGGGACAGCGGGGCTGAGGCCAGTGGCGCCGAGGCCGATACCGCGGAGGCCAGTGCTCCGGAAGCCAGTGCTCCGGAAGCCAGTGCTCCGGAAGCCAGTGCTCCGGAAGCCGGTGCTCCGGAAGTCAGTGCTCCGGAGGCCGGCGCCAAGAAGGCGGGAGCCAGGAAGAAGTCCAGCGCCGCGAAGGCCGGCGCCGCGAAAGCCAGCGCCGGGGACACCGGGACGGCGGATAACGGCCCGGCGGAGGGCGGCCCGGCGGAGGCCGAGACCGGCGGCGCCACCGCGTGACGCGGCCGGGGAGGGTGGCTGACCAGGGCCCGCTCGCGGGTCCTGGCCGGCCTGCGACCCGGGCGATGGCCTGCGCCGACAGCGAACACGGCGAGGGCGCGGACGATCTGGCCGTGGCCGGGAGTTATCGTCCATGTCAATGACGCAGAAACGTGAGCGGAAATGGAGAGCAGAGTGACGCCTCCGGCCTTCGGGGATCCGGCAGGGATCCTGGCGCGCACCGCGGAAGCGGCCCCGCCACTGATCACCGAACAGATATTCAGCCGGCTGCTGCGGCACCGGATCATCTTCCTCGGCCAGCAGGTTGACGAGGACATCGCCAACCGGATGTGCGCCGAGATGGTGCTGCTCGCGTCTGAGGACGACAAGCGCGACATCAGCATCTACATCAACTCGCCGGGCGGCTCGGTCTACGCGGGCCTGGCTATCTACGACGTGATGCAGTATGTGCCGAACGACATCGCCACCTACGCGATGGGGATGGCCGCGTCCATGGGCCAGTTCCTGCTGTGCGCGGGGACCCCTGGCAAGCGCTACGCGCTGCCGCACGCCAGCGTCCTGATGCACCAGCCGTCCGGCGGCATCGGCGGGACCGCCTCGGACATCAGGATCCAGGCCGAGCAGATGATCTATATCAAGCGCACCCTGGCCGAGCGCACCGCCTTCCACACCGGGCAGAGCGTCGAGCAGATCGAGAAGGACGCCGACCGGGACCGCTGGTTCACCGCGGACCAGGCCAAGGAGTACGGCTTCGTGGATCACGTGATCCGCAGCGCCCTCGAGGTCCCGACCGTCGGGCCGGTCTCATGAAGCACTACGCCGGACCGACCGGACATGGAGCGGAGGAGCCGCAAGTGAGTACATCCAGCCGCGGGCTGGCCGGGCCGCGGCACCTGGTGCCGGGATCGGCGGAATCCCGCTATGTCCTGCCCTCGTTCGTGGAGCGCACGTCGTACGGCATCAAGGAGATGAACCCGTACAACAAGCTTTTCGAGGAGCGGATCATCTTCCTCGGCGTGCAGATCGACGACGCCTCCGCCAACGACGTCATCGCGCAGCTGATCGCGCTGGAGTCGCTGGACCCGGACCGGGACATCACGATGTACATCAACTCGCCCGGCGGGTCGGTCACCTCGATGATGGCCATCTACGACACGATGCAGTTCGTCCAGCCCGAGCTGCAGACGGTCTGCATCGGCCAGGCGGCCTCGGGTGCGGCCGTGCTGCTCGCAGCGGGCACGAAGGGCAAGCGGCTGGCGCTGCCCAACGCCCGCATCCTGCTGCACCAGCCGGCCACCGAGGGTGGCTACGGGCAGTCCAGTGACCTGGAGATCCAGGCCCAGGAGATCCTCCGGATGCGGTCCGCCATGGAGCACATCGTGGCCATCCACACGGGCCGGTCCGAGGAGCAGGTCCGCAGCGACATCGAGCGGGACAAGTTCTTCACCGCCGAGGAGGCCAAGGAATACGGTCTGGTGGATGAGGTTCTGTCCAGCCTGAAGCGGCGTACCGAGGTAGGGTCGTCCTAACCAGGAGGATTCGTCCTCCCTGGCGGACGGCTCCGGGCCTGGCTCTCGCGGCGGGGGCCCCGGAGGCGGTACCGTCAGAACTAGAAGGTCAGCCCGCGGGCCCGGAAATGGCCGGCAGGCAAAGATGAGCGTGGTGGCACGGCGGAACGCCGCCGTCAGCCCGAGGCTGGGGCTGACGGCCCCAGGTAAAGGAGTAGCTGGGTGGCTCGCATCGGCGATGGTGGTGACCTGCTGAAGTGCTCTTTCTGCGGGAAGAGTCAAAAGCAAGTCAAGAAGCTCATCGCTGGCCCCGGCGTGTACATCTGCGACGAGTGCATCGACCTCTGCAACGAGATCATCGAAGAGGAACTCGCGGAGCCGTCCGAGCTCAAATGGGACAGCCTCCCCAAGCCGCGCGAGATCTACGAGTTCCTCGACGCGTACGTGATCGGGCAGGAGAAGGCCAAGAAGGCCCTGTCCGTGGCGGTGTACAACCACTACAAGCGGGTCCAGTCGGGCGGGGACACCCGGCCCGGCGAGGACGGCGTCGAGCTGGCCAAGTCGAACATCCTGCTGCTCGGCCCCACCGGCTCGGGCAAGACCCTGCTGGCGCAGACGCTGGCCCGGCTGCTCAACGTCCCGTTCGCGATCGCCGACGCCACCGCGCTCACCGAGGCGGGCTACGTCGGCGAGGATGTCGAGAACATCCTGCTCAAGCTGATCCAGGCGGCCGAGTACGACGTGAAGAAGGCCGAGACCGGGATCATCTACATCGACGAGATCGACAAGATCGCCCGTAAGAGCGAGAACCCCTCCATCACCCGGGACGTCTCGGGTGAGGGCGTGCAGCAGGCGCTGCTGAAGATCCTCGAGGGCACCACCGCCTCGGTGCCCCCGCAGGGCGGCCGGAAGCACCCGCACCAGGAGTTCATCCAGATCGACACGACCAACGTGCTGTTCATCTGCGGTGGCTCCTTCTCCGGGCTCGAGAAGATCATCGAGTCGCGGGTCGGCAAGAGCGGGATGGGCTTCGGTGCGGTGCTGCGGGTCAAGAACGACCGGGCCTCTGGCGACGCGTTCGCCGATGTCATGCCGGAGGACCTGCTCAAGTTCGGGATGATCCCGGAGTTCGTGGGGCGGCTGCCGGTCATCACCAGCGTGCACAACCTCGACCGCGACGCGCTAATCCAGATCCTCACCGAGCCGCGGAATGCGCTGGTCAAGCAGTACCGGCGGCTGTTCGAGCTGGACGGCGTGGACCTGGAGTTCACCGACGACGCGCTGGAAGCGGTGGCCGACCAGGCGATCCTGCGCGGCACCGGGGCCCGTGGCCTTCGCGCCATCCTCGAGGAAGTCCTGATGTCGGTGATGTACGAGGTGCCGAGCCGCAAGGACGTCGAGCGCGTGGTCATCACCGGGCCGGTGGTGCTGGAGCACGTGAACCCCACCCTGGTGCCGCGGGACGTCGCGCGCCGCACCCCCCGGGAAAAGTCGGCCTGAGGACGGCCGCCCGGCGCCCGGAGCGCCCGGCGGCGCAGCCCGGTCAGCACTGCACGGGCGGCGTTGCGGGCGGCACTAGACTCGGCTGTCGTGAGTGCAGATCTGAGCCAGCAGCGAACCGAGCTCCCACCGCAGTACATGCCGGGTGAGGTAGAGGACCGCCTGTACCAGTCGTGGGAGTCCCGCGGCCTGATGCACGCCGAGGCCCGGGACGTGAGCGCGGAGCATCCGGCCTTCTGCGTGGTCATCCCCCCGCCGAACGTCACCGGCTCGCTGCACATCGGCCACGCGCTCAACCACACGCTGATCGACGCGCTGGTCCGGCGGCGCCGGATGCAGGGCTACACCGCGCTGTGGGTGCCCGGCATGGACCATGCGGGCATCGCCACCCAGAACGTGGTGGAGCGGGAACTGGCCAAGGAAGGCCTGAGCCGCCACGACCTCGGCCGCGAGGCGTTCGTGGAGCGGGTCTGGCAGTGGAAGGCCGAGTCCGGCGGGAAGATCCTCGGCCAGATGCGCCGCCTCGGTGACAGCGTGGACTGGTCCCGTGAGCGGTTCACGATGGACGAGGGCCTCTCCCGCGCCGTGCAGACCGTGTTCAAGCGGCTCTTCGACGACAAGCTCATCTACCGCGCCGAGCGGATTATCAACTGGTGCCCGCGCTGCCTGACCGCCCTGTCTGACATCGAGGTGGACCACAGCGACGAGGACGGCGAACTCGTCTCGATCCGGTACGGGGACGGCGACGACAGCGTCGTGGTGGCCACCACCCGCGCCGAGACCATGCTGGGCGACACCGCGGTGGCGGTCCACCCCGACGACGCCCGCTACGCCCACCTGGTCGGCCGCGAGGTGCGGCTGCCGTTGTCGGGCCGGCGCATCCCGGTGGTCGCGGACCCGCACGTGGACCCGGATTTCGGCACCGGCGCGGTCAAGGTCACCCCGGCGCACGACCCTGACGACTTCGAGATCGGCCGCCGCCACGGGCTGCCCGCCGTCACGATCCTGGACGAGCACGGGCGGGTCACGGCCCACGGGCCCTTCGAGGGCCTCGACCGGTTCGAGGCCCGGCCCGCCGTGGTCGCCGCGCTGCGCGAGGACGGCCGGATCGTGGCCGAGGTCCGCCCCTACGTGCACGCGGTCGGCCACTGCAGCCGGTGCGGCACCGTGGTCGAGCCCCGGCTCTCGCTCCAGTGGTTCGTCAAGGTGGGCCCGCTGGCCAAGGCGGCCGGTGACGCGGTCCGCGACGGCCGGGTCGGGATCCACCCGGCGGAGCTGGCGCCGCGCTACTTCGACTGGGTCGACGACATGCACGACTGGTGCATCAGCCGCCAGCTGTGGTGGGGTCACCGCATCCCGGTCTGGTACGGGCCGTCCGGCGAGGTCGTCTGCGTCGGCCCCGGCGAGGACCCGCCGTCCGGCGACGGCTGGCGGCAGGACCCGGACGTGCTGGACACCTGGTTCTCCTCCGCGCTGTGGCCCTGCTCCACGCTCGGCTGGCCCGGCGGCACCGAGGACCTGGCCGCCTTCTACCCCACCAGCGTCCTGGTCACCGCCTACGACATCCTGTTCTTCTGGGTCGCCCGGATGATGATGTTCGGCCTGTACGTGATGTCGGACCGCGAGCCCGCCCGGGCCGTCCCCTTCCGGGACATCGCCCTGCACGGGCTGGTGCGTGACCAGCACGGCAAGAAGATGTCCAAGTCCCTGGGCAACACGGTGGACCCGCTGGACTGGATCGGCCGGTTCGGCGCGGACGCCACCCGGTTCACCCTGGCCCGCGGGGCCAGCCCGGGCAGCGACGTGGCGGTCAGCGAGGAGTGGGTGACCGGCTCGAGGAACTTCTGCAACAAGCTGTGGAACGCGACCCGTTTCGCGCTGCTCAACGGGGCGACCGTGCCGCAGGCGCTGCCCGGCCCCGGGCAGATGCCGACCGCGGCCCGCTGGATCCTGTCCCGGCTGGCCGCCGTCACGGACGAGGCGGACGGGCTCTTCGAGCGTTACGAGTTCGGCAAGGTGTGCGAGGTGCTGTACCACTTCGCCTGGGACGAGGTGTGCGACTGGTACCTGGAGCTGGCCAAGCCCGCCCTGTCCGGCTCACCTGCCGGCGAAGCCGGATCAGCCGGCACCGAGGCGACGGCCCAGGTCACCCGCGAGGTGCTCGGCTACGTCCTGGACCGGCTGCTGAAGCTGATCCACCCGGTCATGCCGTTCGTCACCGAGGAGCTGTGGACCGCACTCACCGGGGGCGCGAGCATCATGATCGCTCCCTGGCCGGGCCAGCGCCCGGCCACCCGCGGCGGCGCACCGGCCACCCGCGGCGGCGCACCGGCCACCCGCGGCGGCGCACCGGCCACCGGCGGCGGCGCGCCGGCGGCCTTCCGGGACGCCGTCGCGGAAGCGGAGATCGGCTCGCTGATGCGGCTGGTCACCGAGGTCCGCCGGTTCCGGTCCGACCAGGGGCTGCGGCCCGGGCAGCAGGTGCCTGCCGTGCTGGCCGGCCTCGAGGGCACCCGCCTCGCGCAGCACGAGGCCAGCATCCGGTCCCTGTTGCGGCTGACCGCGCCCGGCGACAGCTTCGCGGCGACCGCGTCCGTGCTGGCCGAGGGCATCATGGTGGAGCTGGACACCGCCGCCGGGATCGACGTGGCCGCCGAGCGCCGCCGCCTGGACAAGGACCTGGCTGCCGCCCGCAAGGAGGCCGACCAGGCCGGGCGGAAGCTGGCCAACGAGTCGTTCCTGGCCAAGGCGCCCGCTGATGTGGTGGCCAAGACCCGGCAGCGGCTCGACGCGGCGCAGGCCGACGTCGGCCGGATCACCGGCAGGCTCGCCGCGCTGCCGGAACCGGGCCGCACTGACCGGGGGGACGCTTGAGTATCTCCGGTGAGCTGCGCGAGGCGGAGGCCGAGATCCTCGCGCGGCGTCCTGAGCACGCCATCGAGCCGACCCTGGAACGGATGGCCGCGCTCGTCTCGGTGCTCGGCGACCCGCAGCGCTCCTACCCGGTCATCCACATCACCGGCACCAACGGCAAGACCTCGACCGCCCGGATGATCGAGAGCCTGCTGCGCGCGCGGGGGCTGCGCACCGGCCTGTTCACCAGCCCGCACCTGTCCTCCATCCGGGAGCGGATCGTGGTGGACGGCCAGCCGGTCTCCGCGGAGGCGTTCGTGGCCGCCTACGACGAGCTGGCGCCCTACCTGGCCATGGTGGACGGGCAGCAGGAGAGCCAGCTGTCCTTCTTCGAGGTGCTGACCGGCATGGCCTTCGCCATCTTCGCCGACGTCCCGGTGGACGTGGCGGTGGTCGAGGTCGGGCTCGGCGGCACCTGGGACGCGACGAACATCGCGGACGGCACCGTGGCCGTGGTCACCCCGGTCTCCCTCGACCACACCGCCTACCTGGGCGGCACGGTGGAGGAGATCGCGGCGGACAAGGCCGGGATCATCAAGCCCGGGGCGGTGGCCGTGCTGGCCCAGCAGCCGCTCCCCGCGGCGGAGGCCCTGCTGCGCCGGGGCGTCACGGTCGGCGCCTCGGTGGTCCGCGAAGGGCTGGAGTTCGGGGTGCTCAACCGCGACCTCGCGGTCGGCGGCCAGCGGCTGGACCTGCGCGGGCTGCGCGGCGACTACACGGACATCGTGCTGCCGCTGTTCGGCGCCTACCAGGCCAGCAACGCCGCGGTCGCGCTGGCCGCCGTCGAAGCGTTCGCCGCCGGGGCGCCGCTGCCGGGGCAGCCGGCCGGGCACGAGGCGGGGGATGACCCGGACGCGCCTGCGGGGGCGCTGGGGCGCGATCTGGTGCGGGAGGGGTTCGCGCAGGTCACGTCGCCGGGACGGCTTGAGGTGGTGCGCCGCAGCCCCGTGGTCATCCTGGACTCCGCGCACAACCCGGCGGGCATGGAAGCCGCCATGGAGGCCGTCACCGAGGCCTTCACGTTCGCCGCCCTGATCGGCGTGCTGGCGGTCAGCGCCGACAAGGATGTGCCGGGGATCCTGGACCAGATGGAGCCGGTCATCTCCGAGCTGGTGGTGACCCGTAACTCCTCCGATCGGTCCCTGGAACCGGACAAGCTGGAGGAGCTGGCCGCGGCGGTGTTCGGGGCGGAGCGGGTGCATGTGGCGCGGCGGCTCGACGACGCCCTGGAGATGGCGGTCGGGCTGGCCGACGACGCGTCCGGCGAGGAGGGCCTGACCCTGACTGGGGTGCTGGTCACCGGGTCGGTCGTCACCGCCGGGGACGCCCGCCTCCTGCTCGCCCCGGACCGCGCCGAGGTGGACCGCGCGGACGCGCACCGCGCCGAACAGGACCGCCTGGACCGCGAGGAGCGCGACCGCGTGGAGCGCGAGGACTGGGACGTCGAGGACACCGACCGCGGGGAGCGCGAGGAGCGTGAGGACCGCGAGCATCAGGATCGGCAGGAGGCGGCGGGGGAGTAATGAGGAGGCTCTGCGCCACCGTGCTGGTGATGGAGGCCATCGTGATCGGCCTGGCCATCCCCGTGGCCATCACGATCGGGCATGCCTCTCCCCGGGTGGCCGGGTACGCCGGCGGCGCGCTGGCGCTCGCCGCGGTGCTGCTGGCGGGCGTGGTCGGGCGCCCGGGTCTGCAGGTGGCGCTGGTGGCCGGCAGCGTGCTCCAGGTCCTGGTGATCGCGGCCGGGACGCTGGTCCCGGTGATGTACGCGCTCGGCGCCATCTTCGCCGGGTTCTGGGCCCTGGCTATCTGGATGGGGCGGCGCGCGGAATCGTCCTGAGCGGCGCCCGCCAGATCAGCCGGGTCACGCCGCCCGCCGCGGATTCGGTGGCCACCGAGCCCCCGACCTGGAGGGCGCGGGCACACAGCTCAGGCAGGATGGGCCCCTCACCATCGGGCCGGGCGGCCCACTGGGTGCCGTCATCGGTGATCGTCAGCGTGACCGCCTCGTGATCCGCGGCCACGGCCACCGCGACCTGCGTGGCCTGGGCACAGGTGCCGCTGCGGGCCAGCCCGTCACGCAGCACCCCCAGCAGCTGCCGGGCCGCCGGCAGCGGCACCGCGGTGTCCAGCGGGCCTTCCAGCGTCACCTCGGGCACCACCCCGAGCCGCGGGGTCAGCTCACAGGACACCTCCAGGATGCTGCGGCGCAGGCCCGGGGCCGGCTCCCGCTGCGCCGCCTCGAAGATGGAGCGGCGCAGCAGCGTGATGGAGTCATCCAGGTCCTGGACCACCTGGTCGATCCGGCTGGCCACGTCAGGTCGGCTGCCGAGCAGGCCCATCACGCCCTGCAGCGACAGGCCCGACGAGAACAGCCGCTGCACCACCGTGTCGTGCAGGCTCCTGGCGATGCGGTCCCGGTCAGCCATGATGCTCATCTCCCGCAGCCGGGCCTGCACCAGGGCCGTCTGCTGGCGGGACCGGCGGATCCTGGCCCGCAGCCCATGCCCGGCCACCGCGATCATCACGGCCAGCCCCGCCCAGGCGATCATCCGGCGGATGAGCGCGGCCGCCGGGGTCGCCGGGACGCCCGCCAGCGAGACCGCCAGCACCACGGCCAGGGCCGCCACGCTCACGCAGGCCGATTCCCACGGGCGGTGATAGAGCGCGGTCCAGATGATGGGGCTGAGCAGGATGAGCATGATCCCGGCGTACTCCCCGCCCGCCGCCTGGATGAGCGGGAACACCGAGGCCACGTACAGCAGCGGGACGGTCACGTCGCACCAGGCCGGCAGCCGGTCCCAGGGCAGCAGGACGACGAGGGCCGCGGTGAGCGCCAGGATCGCCGCGCTGGCGATCGCGTACGGGACCGAGGCCGGGCCGGGCGGCAGCGCCAGGCTCGCCTCGGCCAGGACGGCCAGGGCCGCGAACGGCGCGATCCGGGCCGCCATCCCGTCCTGCCGCAGGGCCGGGCCGGGCGCGTCAGCCAGCGGGTCCGCGGGACCCAGGGCGTCCGCCGTCAGGCCCGCAATGCTGAACGCACCGCCGGCACCAGTCTGTTCTTCCACCGTTCATCTGCTTATCGTCGCTGGGTGACGCACCCCCCGAGCTTGCCTCAAATAGTCCCCAAATGTCCAGGTCACGGACGCTGAGCAGGGGAATGGCGGGCTGGAGTGGCGCGGAAGGCCGCGCGGTTAGGCGGCGAGGCGAGGAACGGTTACGTTAGATTCGGCGGCTGCGCCCCCGCTAACCAGGGCGTGCCGGCGTGACGGGGGCTCGGCCCGGGTTCGCATGCACTGCGGACCCCCAGGCAGATGCTGCGGCGAAGGTAGGATCTGGCCGCGGCGGGATTGCCCTCGATCATTCCGGGATCGGCACCGTTGCCACCGGCCAAGAGGAGCAAAACAGTGACTGAACGTACCCTTGTCCTAGTCAAGCCCGATGCGGTCCGCCGGGGGCTGATCGGGGAGGTCCTGTCCCGCATCGAGGGCAAGGGCCTGCAGATCGTGGCGATGGACTTGCGCGTCATCACGGCCGGAACGGCGGAGGCTCACTACGCCGAGCACGTGGGCAAGCCCTTCTTCCCGTCCCTGATCACGTTCATCACGTCCGGTCCCCTGGTTGCGATGGTCGTGGCCGGTCCCCGGGCCATCGAGGCGTTCCGCGGGCTGGCCGGCGCGACCGACCCGGTGCGTGCCGGCGCGGGCACTATCCGCGGTGATCACGCGTTGAATGTTCAGCAGAACATCGTGCACGGATCGGATTCGCCGGACTCCGCCGAACGGGAAATCAAGATCTTCTTTCCAGACCTCGTTTAGGCAGGCCGGCGCTGGTCGATGAAGGAACAAAGAGCGGCTCGGGCTCGGCGGGGCGTGAGCCGCGGCTAAAGACCACAGATCATCCAGCAGACCCGTTTTGGAAGGTTCCCGTTCCTGATGAGCAACGCGCTGGCGTTTCTGGGCCGTGACATGGCGGTCGATCTGGGCACTGCGAACACCCTGGTGTACGTCCGGGGCCGCGGCATCGTGCTCAACGAGCCTTCCGTGGTGGCGCTGAATACCAACACGGGTGCCATCGTCGCCGTCGGGGTCGAGGCGAAACGGATGATCGGGCGGACGCCCGGCAACATCGTGGCCGTGCGCCCGCTCAAGGACGGGGTCATCGCCGACTTCGACGTGACCGAGCGGATGCTGCGCTACTTCATCCAGAAGGTGCACCGCCGCAGGCACCTGGCCAAGCCGCGGGTGGTCGTGGCGGTGCCCAGCGGGATCACCGGGGTCGAGCAGAGCGCGGTGAAGGAGGCCGGTCACCAGGCCGGTGCCCGGCGGGTCTACATCATCGAGGAGCCGATGGCCGCGGCGATCGGGGCAGGCCTCCCGGTCAACGAGCCCACCGGGAACATGGTGGTGGACATCGGCGGCGGGACCACCGAGGTCGCGGTGATCTCGCTGGGCGGGATCGTCACGTCCCAGTCGATCCGGGTGGCCGGTGACGAGCTGGACCAGGCGATCATCACCTTCGGCAAGAAGGAGTACTCGCTCATGCTCGGCGACCGCACCGCCGAGGAGATCAAGATGGCGCTCGGGTCCGCCTACCCGTCGGCGGACGAGCCGCACGCCGAGATCCGCGGCCGTGACCTGGTCAGCGGCCTGCCCAAGACGATCGTGATCTCGGCGGAGGAGATCCGCCGGGCCATCGAGGAGCCGGTCGCGCTGATCGTGGACACGGTCAAGACCACGCTGGACAAGTGCCCGCCCGAGCTGGCCGGCGACGTGATGGACCGGGGCATCGCGCTCACCGGCGGGGGTGCCCTGCTGCGCGGGCTGTCGGACCGGCTGCGCGAGGAAACGGGCATGCCGGTGCATGTGGCGGACAACCCGCTCGATTCGGTGGTGCTGGGTACCGGCAAGTGCGTGGAAGATTTCGACACCCTGCGTCAGGTTCTTGTCCCTGAGTCCCGCCGCTGACCTCCAGCGGGCAGTATGGGGGCCGCGGCAGCGGCCGCTGACATATCCAGCTAACCCGGGCATGGCCGGCGGCTTGACGAGGAGACCTGGTGCACGACACCCGGCGAACCCGCATCGTTCTGGGGGTGCTGCTGGCGGCCGCGCTCGCGCTGATCACCATCGACTACCGCGGCAGCGCGGGCGGGCCCCTCGGCGGCCTGCGCACGCTGGGCGGCAGCGTGTTCGGCTCGGTCGAGGGTGCGGCCGGCGTGGTCACCAGGCCGGTCGCTGCGTTCGCTGACGGGCTCACCGGCTCCGGCTCGCAAGGCAAGATCGATGCTCTCCAACGGCAGGTGGTCGATCTCCGTGCCCAGCTGAGCCAGCAGCAGCTGAGTAAGTACGACGAGCGCCAGCTCGGCCAGCTGCTCCAGCTGGCCGGCCGGGGACGGTACCGGGTCGTGCCCGCCAGCGTGATCGCGGCCGGCGCGTCCTTCGACGACTCGGTCACCATCGATGCCGGGCGCCGGGACGGTATCAGGCCCGACGAGACCGTGCTGAACGGGCAGGGCCTGGTCGGCACCGTCACCTCGGTGAGCGCGACCACCTCGACCGTGCTGCTCGTCACCGACGCCAGCGTGACCGTGGGGGTGCGGGTGGCCGGCACCGGCCAGATCGGCGTGGTCAGCGGGACCGGCAAGAGCATGACCGGCAGTGGCCTGCTCCGGCTCCAGGTGTTCGACGTCAACGCGATCCTGCATCCAGCCCAGGAACTGGTTACCTTTGGCTCGGTGGGCGGGCGGCCCTACGTGCCCGGGGTGCCGGTCGGCGTGATCACCAGGCTCGAGGGCACCAGCAGCGCGCTGACCAAGGAGGCCCTCGTCCGCCCGTTCGCCGACGACACCGCGCTGGGCGTGGTCGGCGTCGTGATCGTCCCGCCGCGGCGCGACCCGAGATTCTCCGTGCTGCCGCCCAGCCCGAGCCCGTCCCCGGCGCCGTCCGCCTCGGCGACGGTCTCCCCGGGCGCCACCCGCTCGCCGTCGCCCGGCAGCACGGTCACGCCTACCCCTGGCGCCACCGGAACGGGGCCCTGAGGTGCGCCGCGCCGCGTTCGCGGCCGCTCTGCTGCTGCTCGCGATCCTGATCCAGCTGACCGTGCTCGGTAACGTGCGCCTGCCGGGCGGGGCCGGCCCGGACCTGGTGCTGGTCGTGGTGGTGGCGCTCGCGCTCACCGGCGGCCCGGTGGAAGGCATGCTGGGCGGTTTCTTCGCGGGGCTCGCCCTGGACGTGGCGCCGCCCGCCACTCACCTGGTGGGCCAGTACGCGCTGGTGTTCTGCGTGGTCGGATACGCCACCGGGCGGGTGGGCAGCAAGCTCGACGAGTCCACCTGGGTGCCGATCGGCGTGGTGGCCATCGGGTCCGCGGTCGGGGAACTGCTCTTCGCGCTCACCGGGATGATCTTCGGAAACCTCGATATCACCTGGTCCACGATCGGCCATGTGCTGCCCGCCTCCATCGTCTACGACGTGCTGCTCAGCCCGTTCGTGCTCTACGCCGTGGTCCGGGCCAGGGCGCTGGCCGCCCCGACCCTGACCGCCCTGGGCCTGGCCGCCTTCCCCGGCGGGTCGGCCGGGGTGGGCCAGGCGGGCCAGCCACTGGCCGTGCCTGGCCTGGCCAGCGCGGCAGCCCTGTTCGCCGGGTCCGGCGCGGTGCTGCGCGACAGCGGCACCGGGCGGGCGCCGAGGCTGAAAGCCCGCACCCTGCGGGCCGGGTCCACCCAGGGCGGGTCGGCCAGCGGGTCGAGGCCCGCCCCCGCCCGCCCGTCCCGGCCGGTCCACCTGAAGTTCAGCGGCGGCGGAGGAGGTTCCGCCCGGCCCGGCGGGCCGGCCGCGGCCGCAGCCGCCGGGGCCAGGCAGGGGCTGGCGTCCCGGCCGGTGCGCCTGCACCTGGGCACCAGGCGGCGGTTCGGCCAGAACCGGGGGAGCAAGCCCGCAGGAGCGCGGGCCCAGGGCAGCTGGCAGCGCGGCGGCGGGATTCCCGCCAGTGCCTTCAGCCGGTCCAGTGGGATCAGCCGGTCCGGCGCCTTCAGCCGGTCTGGCGCCGTCAGCCGGTCCGGCGCCTTCAGCCGGTCCAGTGGGATCAGCCGGTCCGGCGCCTTCAGCCGGGTCGGCAGCACCCGGGGTGACGGCGCGGGCGGCCGGGCGCTCCGCCCTTCCCGCGGGCCGCGGCTGCGCGGCGGGGTCATGCAGGGCGGCTCGGCCAGCGGTGCCCGGGCGGCCGGCGTGCGGATCGGCAGCCGCCCGGCCCGGCCGGTGCACCTGCGGCTGGGGGCCGGCCGGCGCCGCGACGGCGCGATCGGCGGCTCGGTCCTCGGCCGGCGGCCCCGGGCCGGTGGGCCGCGCGCCCTGAAGGTGCACACCCCCCGGTTCCGTGGGACCAAGGTGCCCGCGCCCCGCCCCGCGAAGCTGCGTACCCCCCGGTTCCGCGGGGCCAAATCGGGCGCCCTCAGCGGCCGCCGGGCCCCGGCCAGCGCCCTGAGCGGCCGCCGCGCGTTCGGCCGGCGCTGGTCACTGTGGCGGATTCTCCGCAAACGGTCAGGAGGTCTCTCTCGATGATCCCGGCGTCACGGCGGCGCCTCATCGTGCTGTACGCGGTCGTCGCCGCGCTGCTGATCTCCCTCGGGGGGAGGCTGTGGTACCTGCAGGTCATGAACGGCCGCAGCTACGTTCAGCTCGCCGCCCTGGACCAGACGCAGACCGTGATCACGCCTGCGGTCCGCGGCCAGATCCTCGACGACGCGGGCCTGCCCATGGTGGACAACGCCAGCTCCCTGGTGGTCACGGTCAACATCATGAACCTGGCGACCCAGAGCGATGGCGGCTCGGCGGTGCTCCACAGGCTGGCCCACCTGCTCGGCATGTCCGACAAGTCGCTCACCCAGAAGGTCCGGCTCTGCAACGCGCACGTGTCCCAGCCGTGCTGGCCCGGCTCGCCGTACCAGCCGATCCCGGTCGCTGAGCACGTCCCGGACTCGATCGCGGTCCAGATCATGCAAGATCACGCGAGGTTTCCCGGGGTGAGTGCCGGGGTGAACCCGATAGCCCGGTACCCGCAGCCCAACGGGGCGAACCCGGCGCAGGTCCTGGGCTACCTCGGCCCGATCACCGCCCAGCAGATGAAGCAGCAGCACCTGCCCACCACCGGTTTCGCCGGCGTGGACCTGGTGGGCCAGGCCGGCCTGGAAGCGCAGTACAACAGCCAGCTCCAGGGCACGCCGGGCCAGCAGGTGCTGTCCGTGAACAGCGTCGGCCAGCAGCTCGGCGTGGTGAAGGACACCGCCCCCCAGACCGGGAACGACCTGGTCACCAGCATCAACGCCCGGCTTCAGGGGGACGTGCAGACCGTCCTGGCCGACACGCTGCGCAAGGCTCAGCAGACGGGCAGCCCGAGGGCCACGACCGGCGCGGCGATAGTGATGACCACCACCGGCCGGGTGGTGGCCATGGCCAGCGCGCCCTCGTATAACCCCAGCGTCTGGAACGGCGGCATCTCCGAGAAGCAGTACCGGCAGCTGATCAACGGGAACAAGCCGATCCTGAACCGGGTCACCCAGGGCGAGTACGCGCCCGGCTCCACGTTCAAGGTGACGTCCACGGCCGCCGCCGTGAAGGCCGGGTACAGCCTGGCCGGCACCTACAACTGCCCGGCCTCCTACAACATCGGCGGCCGCTCCTTCCTCAACGACGGCCAGAAGGATCTCGGCCAGATGAGCCTGCACGAGGCCCTGGTCATCTCCTGCGACACGGTCTTCTACGAGCTGGCTTACGGTACCTATCAGCACGACCACCCCAAGGACAACGTCGTCACCAGCCCGAAGGCCCCGATCCAGGAAATGCAGAAAATGGAACTGGGCTGGGGATTCGGCCACGCGCCCGGGATCGACGTTCCCGAGCAGGGCGCCGGCACCATCCCGACCCGGGAATGGCTGTACTACCTCTGGAAGGGTAATGCCCATACTGGGCAGAACTGGTGTAAATACGGCCGGGCCACTGGCTCTTATGTGCAGCAGATCGAGTACCAAGATTGCCATTATGGCAACGTGTGGGAACCCGGTGAGGCGGCGATCGCGGCCATCGGCCAGGGTTACGTCGCGGTGACCCCGCTCCAGCTCGCCAACGCCTACGTGGCCCTGGCCAACGGCGGCAAGCTGTACAGCCCCCGGATCGGCCGGGCCATCATCAGCCCCACCGGCCAGGTGATCCAGAAGATCAAGCCCCCGCTAATCCGGCGGCTGCCGGTGGCCGGGAGCACCCTGGCTTACATCCGCAGCGCGCTGGCCGACGTGACCACGGGCGGGGGCACCGCGGCCAGCGCGTTCGGCGGCTTTCCCCGGGACAAGGTCTGCGTGGCGGGCAAGACGGGTACGGCTGAAGTGTTCAACAGCTCGGTGACCTCGGTCTTCGCCTCGTTCGCGCCGTGCACCAACCCCAAGTACGTGGTGGTGGTCATGATCCCGAACTCGAACTTCGGGGCTGAGGTGGCGGCGCCCGCGGTCCGGCAGATCTACGACTACATCTACGGGCTGGAGGGCCACAAGGCGGCGCTGCCCGGCGGGAAGCTGCCCCGCGGGCTGCCGGCTATCTCCGCGACCGGGGCGATCACCGCCCCGGCGGGATACGGGGGCTCCTGATGAACCTGGGCACCCGGGACTTCACCACCCCCCGCACCCCTAGCTTCGGCCAGAAGCGGCGGCCCGTGCTGACCCGGGCGGTGGCCAAGGACTCGCCGCTGCGCAAGTACGACTGGGTGCTGCTGGTGGCGGTGGTCGCGCTCAGCCTGGTCGGCACGCTGCTGGTGTACTCGGCCACCCAGCCCAGCGCGGACCCGCGCAGCTACCTGATCAAGCAGCTGATCAATGTCGCGCTGGGCGTGATCCTCATGGTCGTGGTGAGCCTGCTGGACTACCGGCAGATCCGGCTGCTGGCCCCGTTCGTCTACGCCGCCTCGGTGCTGGGCCTGGCGGCCGTGCTCAGCCCGCTGGGGACCACCGTCAGCGGGGCCAAGGCCTGGATCAACCTGCCCGCCGGTTTCCAGGTGGAGCCCTCGGAGTTCGCCAAGATCGGGCTCATCCTCATCATCGCCGTGGTGTTCGGCGAACTGCGGGACAGCGGCCGGATCCCCGGCCCGAAGAACGCAGCCGGGGTCCTCGCGCTCGCGCTGATCCCGGTCGTGCTGGTGGAGCGCGAGCCGGCCCTCGGCGTGATCATCCTGCTGCTGCTGATCACGGCCGGCATGATCGCGCTGTCCGGCCTCAAGCTGCGCTGGGTGGCGGGCCTGGCGGTGGGTGGCGTCGTCGCCGTCGTGGCGGTGTTCAAGCTGCACCTGCTGCGCAGCTACCAGCTCGACCGGCTGACCGCGTTCCTGCACCCCACGGCGGACCCGTCGGGGACGGGGTACGAGACGATCCATTCCAAGATCATGATCGGTTCCGGGGGGCTGCTCGGCACCGGGTGGCTGCACGGGCCGCTGGTTACCGCCAGCTTCGTGCCGAACCAGCAGACGGACTTCATCGTGAGCGTCGCGGGCGAGGAACTCGGCTTCGTGGGCTGCGCGGTGATCATCTTCCTGCTGGGCATCGTGATCTTCCGCGCGCTGCACATCGCCAGCCAGGCCGACGACCAGTTCGGCCTGCTCGTGGCGTCCGGCATCGCGCTGTGGTTCGCCCTGCAGTCGTTCATCAACATCGGCATGACCATCGGGATCATGCCGGTGACCGGGCTCCCGCTGCCGTTCGTGTCCTACGGCGGATCAGCCATGTTCGCCGACATGATCGCGATAGGCGTGCTCCAGTCGGTGCACCGGCGGCACCACGTGTTCGGCTAGCTGTGCCAGCCCGGGGCCCGAGCCCCCGGAACCCCCACGGCCCCGCTTCCGCAGGAGGTCACCTACCGCAGCAGCCGGGTCAGTCGCCGGCTCGGCGAGAACACGCCTCCGGCGCGCCTCGCCTCGCCGGCGACGCCTGGGCTCCGGTCGTCACCCCGGGTCCACCCACCACTTAAGCTGTCAGGATGCCTGTGGAATCGGTCTACCCCCGCCTGGAGCCCCTGCTGCCCCAGGTGCGCAAGCCGATCCAGTACGTCGGCGGCGAGCTGAACTCCGTGGTTCGTGACTGGGACGCCGCGGAGGTCCGCTGGGCACTCATGTACCCGGACGCCTACGAGATCGGCGTGCCCAACCAGGGCATCCAGATCCTGTACGAGGTGCTGAACGAGTCTGACGGCGTGCTGGCCGAGCGCACCTACAGCGTCTGGCCGGACCTGGAAAAGCTGATGCGCCGCCACGGGATCCCCCAGTTCACGGTGGACGGCCACCGCCCGGTCGCCGCCTTCGACGTGCTCGGCGTCAGCTTCGCCACGGAGTTGTGCTACACGAACCTGCTGTCCGCTCTCGACCTGGCCGGCATCCCGCTCTCGGCCGCCGACCGGGAGGAGCGGCATCCGCTGGTGCTGGCCGGCGGGCACGCCGCGTTCAACCCGGAACCGGTGGCGGAGTTCCTGGACGGCGCGGTGCTCGGCGACGGCGAGCAGGCCGTGCTGGCCATCTCCGGGCTGATCAAGGACTGGAAGCGCGCCGGGCGGCCCGGCGGCCGGGACGGCCTGCTGGAGCGCCTGGCCACCGGGGCCGGCGTCTACGTGCCCCGCTTCTACGACGTGGACTACCTGCCGGACGGGCGGATCAGGCGCGTCGCGCCGAACCGCGGCGGCGTCCCGTTCACCGTGCCCAAGCACACGGTGATGGACCTGGACGAGTGGCCATACCCGCGCAAGCCGCTGGTCCCCGTGGCCGAGTCCGTGCACGAGCGGTTCAGCGTGGAGATCTTCCGCGGCTGCACCCGGGGCTGCCGGTTCTGCCAGGCCGGGATGATCACCCGGCCGGTGCGTGAGCGCAGCGTCACCACGGTGGGCGACATGGTCGAGTGCGGCCTGGCCGAGAGCGGTTTTAGCGAGGTCGGCCTGCTCTCCCTGTCCAGCGCCGACCACAGTGAGATCAACGAGATCGTCACCGGGCTGGCCGACCGCTACGAGGGCACCTCGACGGGGCTGTCCCTGCCTTCCACCCGGGTCAACGCGTTCAACGTGACCCTGGCCAACGAGCTGAGCCGGGGCGGCAAGCGGTCCGGGCTGACCTTCGCCCCTGAGGGCGGCTCCGAGCGCATCCGCAAAGTGATCAACAAGATGGTCACCGAGGACGACCTGATCCGGACGGTCAGCACCGCCTACGCCAACGGCTGGCGCCAGGTGAAGCTGTACTTCATGTGCGGCCTGCCCACGGAGACGGACGAGGACGTGCTGGCCATCGCCGACCTGGCCCGCCGGGTCATCCAGGCCGGGCGGGAGGCGACGGGCCGCAAGGACATCCGGTGCACCGTGTCCATCGGCGGTTTCGTGCCCAAGCCGCACACCCCGTTCCAGTGGGCGGCGCAGTGTGACCACGAGACCGTCGATCACCGGCTGCGGCAGCTGGGTGCGGCCCTGCGGGCCGACCGCGCCTACGGGCGTTCCGTGGGCTTCCGCTACCACGATGGCGAGCCGTCGATCATCGAGGGGCTGCTGTCCCGCGGTGACCGCCGCGTGGCCAAGGTGATCAGGGCGGCCTGGCAGGACGGCGCCCGGTTCGACGGGTGGACCGAGTATTTCTCCTTCGGCCGCTGGATGCGCAGCGCCGAGCAAGCCCTGGCGGACGAGCCCGTCGACGTCGCCTGGTACACGACACGCGAACGCGAGTACAGCGAGGTCCTGCCCTGGGACCACCTCGATGCCGGCCTGGACCGCGACTGGCTGTGGCAGGACTGGCAGGACGCGGTGGACCCGGCCGGGGCGGCGGAGGTCGAAGACTGCCGCTGGACTCCGTGTTACGACTGCGGCGTGTGCCCCACCATGGGCACCGAGATCCAGACGGGCCCCACCGGGCGGACCCTGCTGCCGCTGTCCGTGGCTGGCAGCCCTGAGGCGGCCAGTGCCGTGGCCGGCAGCTCCGCGGCGGCCAGTGCCGTGGCCGGCAGCTCCGCGGCGGCCAGTGCCGTGGCCGGCAGCTCCGCGGGCGGCCCTGGCGGCGCTGGGGGCGTCGGCTAGATGCCAGACCCCGGTTCCCCAGCCCAGCCGCATCCTGGCAGGCCCCGGAGGCCATCCGACGGCCCGACACGCGGCGCTGATCAGCCGCCCGTCGTCCAGCGGCTTATCGTCCGGTACGCTAAAAGAAGCAGGATGCGATTCGCCAGTCACAGAGATATCGCACGGGCGGTGGAGCGCGGGGTACGCCGGGCACGGTTGCCCATCGCGTACTCGGCAGGATTTACCCCCCATCCGAAGATCTCTTACGCTGGCGCGGCCCCGACGGGGACGGCGAGTGAAGCTGAGTACCTGGAGCTTTCGCTGACGGCGGCATGCGCCGTCACGGAAGTGCGGGACCAGCTCAATGCGGCCCTGCCGGACGGGATTGATGTGATAGACGTGACCGAGGAAGCCAGTTCCCTGGGCGCCCTGACGTTCGAGGCGTCCCAGTGGGAAGTGGACCTCCCCGGAATCGGGCGAGATGAGGCCGCGGCGGCGGCCGAGGCGTTCCTCGCTCAGGACGGCGTGGAGGTCGAGCGCCTGACCAGCAAGGGAATGCGGCGCATGGACGCTCGCGCCGCGGTGGTCACGATGCAGGCCGACTGGCGGCCCGCTGATGAGCGGAACGCCGGATATGCAATACTTCGAATGGTTGTTCGGCACCTGACACCTGCCGTGCGACCCGATGACATCCTGACTGCACTTCGCCGTGTGGCTGGGCTAGTGCCTTCGTCGCCGCCGTTGGTGACCCGGCTGGTCCAAGGACCGCTGGAGGCAGTAGCCAAGGCCGGGTCCGCAGGGCAGCATGTGCCCGCCGGGCCGGCCGAGGATTGGGCGTCCCCGGGGGCGGCATCCCCGCCGGACGGGGTAACGCCGCTCGGGCCCCACCCAGCCGGACCGAGCGCGGCGCAGGAACATGTAGAGACAACGCGCCCGGGAACGCGGTCGGCCACGCTGGCCGACCCGCTCCCCGCGAGCGCGTGCGACCAGCTCCCGCGCGGAGCGGAGGGTTCCGAGGGAACCCACGCGCCCGGGAGCCTGACGGGAGATAGCCCGGATGCTCGAAACCGAGCTGAACGATTCACAGCAGAACGAGACAGCGCACGACGGTGACACTGACGGAGGCGGAACGTCGTCCGGTCTGACCGGGACGGCTAGTGCCGGCGACACCGGCGGCAGCGACGCTGCCACCGGTGAGCCGGCCGCCACCCAGCGCCGGACCCGCAGGCCCCGGCGGGCCGCGACCCGGGCCGCCGGGCCGCCGTCGCAGGATGTGGCCGCAGCCCCGGTCCCTCCGGTGAGCCCCGACCCGGCCAGCGCGGCCCCAGCCAGCACCGGGCCAGCCAGCAGTGGGCCAGCCAGCAGTGGGCCAGCCAGCAGTGGGCCGGCCGTGAGCGCGCCCGCCGCCACCACGGTGGCCTCGTCACCCGCGGCGACTCCGGTCGCGCCCGAGGTGCCCTCGACCCCCGGCGGGTCCGGCTCTGTCCCGCAGGCCACGTTCCAGCCGCCGCCCGTCATCTTCCAGCCGCCGGCCGCCGGTGAGCCTGCCGCCGATCGCGGCCGGGTCACCGGCGAGCCGGCCGGCGAAGACACCGGGCCGGAGGAGCCTTCCGCCGACGGCGCGTCCGAGGGATCGACGCGCCGGCGGCGCCGCCGCGGCGGCGGCCGGTCCCGGGGGCAGGACGCAGACGGCGAGGCTCCCGGCGAGGATGCCGAGGACGGGGACTCCGCCCCGGCCAGGAGCGGGCGCGAGGCTGCCGAGCGCGGCGGCAAGTCCGCCGAGGCCAGGCAGGGCGGTGGCAAGGCCGGCCAGGGACGGCAGGGCAAGCAGGCCCAGGGCAAGCAGGCCCACGGTGATCAGGCTGACGGCCAGCCGAACGGCCCCGAGGACGAGGCCGCCGGCGCGGATGAGGACGGCGACGATAGCGCCGCCACCCGGCGCCGCAGGCGGCGCCGGCGCCGCGGCTCCGCCGCTGACGGGGAGCCCGCCGCCGACGATCCGCCCAACACTGTCGTGCATGTGCGGGTGCCGCGCCCGCAGAACTCCGACGAGCCCGTGTCCGTCAGCGACGTCCGGTCGGTCCGCGGCTCGACCCGCCTGGAGGCCAAGCGGCAGCGGCGGCGCGAGGGCCGCGAGTCCGGACGCCGGCGCCCGCCGGTCATCACCGAGGCCGAGTTCCTGGCCCGGCGCGAGTCCGTGGACCGGGTCATGGTCGTCCGGCAGCAGAATGACCGGACCCAGATCGCCGTGCTCGAGGACGGCGTGCTCGTCGAGCACTACGTGGACAAGGCCACCCATCAGTCCATGGTCGGCAACGTGTACCTGGGGAAGGTGCAGAACGTGCTGCCGTCCATGGAGGCGGCCTTCGTGGACGTGGGCAAGGGCCGCAACGCGGTGCTGTACGCGGGCGAGGTGAACTTCGACGCCAGCGGGCTGGAGGGCGATTCCAAGCGGATCGAGTCCGCGCTCAAGTCCGGCCAGGCCGTCCTGGTCCAGGTGACCAAGGATCCGGTCGGGCACAAGGGCGCCCGGCTGACCAGCCAGGTGAGCCTGCCCGGGCGTTATCTGGTCTATGTCCCCGGCGGCTCCATGATGGGCATCAGCCGCAAGCTCCCGGACAAGGAGCGCACCCGGCTGAAGCAGATCCTCAAGCAGGTCATGCCCGACGGTGCGGGCGTGATCGTGCGGACCGCCGCCGAAGGCGCGACCGAGGAAGAGCTGTCCCGGGATGTCGCCCGGCTGGCCGCCCAGTGGGAGGCCATCGAGCAGAAGTCCAAGACCGCCAACGCGCCCGAGCTGCTGTACAGCGAGCCGGACCTGACCATCCGCGTGGTCCGGGACATCTTCAACGAGGATTTCGCGTCGCTGGTGGTGGCCGGGGACGAAGGCTGGGATCTGGTCTACGAGTACGTCAGGTACGTGGCCCCGCACCTGGCCGACCGGCTCACCCACTGGACCGACGACGACGAGGACGTGTACGCCCGGTACAGGATCGACGAGCAGCTGGCCAAGGCGCTGGAGCGCAAGGTGTGGCTGCCCAGCGGCGGTTCCCTCGTCATCGACAACACCGAGGCCATGACGGTCGTTGACGTCAACACCGGGAAGTTCACCGGGCAGGGCGGCAACCTGGAAGAGACCGTCACCCGGAACAACCTCGAGGCGGCCGAGGAGATCGTCCGGCAGCTCCGGCTGCGGGATGTCGGCGGCATCCTCGTGATCGACTTCATCGATATGGTCCTGGAGAGCAACCGCGAGCTGGTGCTGCGCCGGATGCTGGAATGCCTGGCGCGGGACCGCACCAAGCACCAGGTGGCCGAGGTGACGTCGCTCGGCCTGGTCCAGATGACCCGTAAGCGGGTCGGGGCCGGGCTGCTGGAGGCGTTCTCCGAGCCCTGCGACTGCTGCAACGGCCGCGGGCGGATCATCTCCCTCGACCTGACCGAGCCCGCCGGCACGACCCAGCGGGGGCGCTCCGGTGGTGATGACGGGCGCCAGGGTGGCGGAAGCCGCCAGGACCGCGGCGGCCGGGCGGACCGGAACGGGCAGCAGGACCGCGGCGGCCGGGGCGACCGGAACGGCCACGACAAGAACGGGCGGGGCGACCGGAACAGCCGCCAGGACCGCGACGGCCAGCAGGACCGGGCCGCGGACGAAGTCGCGGCCGCGTCTCCGGCTGCGCGGGAGCCGGATATTAGCGAGCCGGCCGACGCGGCAGCGCTCGTCGGTGCGCCGGGGGAGCGCCAGGGCGGTCGTCGGCGGCGGCGCTCCGCGACCCGCCCCGCCGGGGCACCTGATCCCGAGATTATGACCGGCACCCGGGCCGTGACCAGCCCGGATACCGAGCCCGCCGTCAGTGCCGGCACCGGCACCGTGGCTGGCCCGGAGGCCGTGACCAGCCCGGAGCCTGTGACCAGCCCGGAGGGCGGGACCGTCGCTGAGGGCGGCCCCGGCGAACAGGTCAGTCCCGCCGGGGAGACCCTGACCGCCGGGGAGCCAGCGTCGGCCGTGTCCTCGTGGCCCGCCGGCGATCCCTCCGCCGTCGTGGCCCCCCCGGCAGCCCCGCCGACGGCCGCGGAGGCCCCAGCGGAAGACGCCCGCCCGGCCTCCGACGCGGATTCCGCCCACCCGGAGCCTGGTCACGCCGAGGCTGGTCACGCTGAGGCTGGTCACGCTGAGGCTGGTCACGCTGAGGCTGGTCACGCCGGAGCCCGGCCACCACAGAGCCCGGCCACGAAGAGCCCGGCCACGAAGAGCCCGGCCACGAAGAGCCCGGCCACATACAGCCCGGTGACCCTCAGGAGGGGGACAGCCGTCCCGCGAACGGGGGCCCGGCCGCCCCGGACGAGGAGCACCCGCGTTTCTGATAGCCTGAGTGGTCGGTGCACATAGCGGATCGGGTGCTTTACGGCCCCACGCTCGGTGTGCGAGGCAGGCCCCCGTCCGATGCCCGTCCAGTGCAGGCGCTAGTCACTTCCGTGCTAGCCACTGCAGCGGGCGGAGCGGTGGGTCCGCGCCAGGCAGAACCCCGGACCAGGCCAGGTGGCTTGGCCCGCCCTGACGAGAGAGAGCGGCCCAGGCCGCATGAGGCCGCGGCCTAGCCGCGAAGGCAGAGAGCGAGTTCTCGGTGTACGCGATCGTGCGCTGCGGTGGCAGGCAGGAGAAAGCGGCGGTGGACGACGTGCTGACCGTTGACACGCTGGCCGGTGACGTCGGTTCCACCGTGACGCTGTCCGCGTTGCTGGTCGTCGATGACGGCAACGTCATCAGCGACGCGGCCGAACTGGGCCGCTACGAGGTCACGGCGGAGATCCTGGGCCCGGTGGCCGGCCCCAAGATCAACATGATCCATTACCGGAACAAGACCGGGTACCGGCGGCGCCTGGGACACCGGCAGCACTACACCCAGCTGAAGATCACCGGCATCAGTTCCGCGAAGAGCAGTGCCGGGAAGAAGAGGAGCTGAGCTGACGTGGCACACAAGAAGGGCGCGTCGTCCAGCCGGAACGGCCGTGACTCCGCGGCGCAGCGCCTCGGCGTGAAGCGTTTCGGCGGGCAGCAGGTCAACGCGGGCGAGATCATCGTGCGCCAGCGCGGTACGCACTTCCACCCCGGCCCCGGCGTGGGCCGCGGCGGTGACGACACCCTGTTCGCCCTGGTCGCGGGCAAGGTCACGTTCGGCAGCGTGCGGCGCCGCCGGGCGGTAAGCGTGATCGCGGCGGAGCCGGGTGACTCCCCGGCGGCGGAATAAGGTCCGCCAAAAGCGATCTCATCGAGCGTAGGCATCAGGGGCGGACCGGTGGCGGTCCGCCCCTGATGCGTGTGAGCGGTACAGTCCGGCGGCCCGCGAGGCGGCCGGGGAGGGCAGAACCCTTGGAAGGAGGGGCAGTGGCAGAGTTCGCGGACCGGGCAGTCCTGCGCATCAAGGCCGGTAACGGCGGGCATGGCTGCGCCTCGGTTCACCGTGAGAAGTTCAAGCCGCTGGGTGGCCCGGACGGGGGCAACGGCGGCCGCGGCGGCGACGTGATCCTCGAAGTCCATCCCAGCGTGGCCACGCTCCTAGACTTCCACCGCCGACCGGTCCGCAAGGCGGGTAACGGCACCCAGGGATCCGGCTCCAACCGTAACGGCGCGGCCGGTCAGGACCTGGTGGTGCGGGTGCCCAACGGGACCGTGGTCACGACCGGGGACGGCGAGGTCCTGGCCGACCTGATGGGGGCCGGGACCAGGTTCGTGGCCGCCGAGGGCGGCCGCGGCGGGCTCGGCAACGCGGCCCTGTCCTCGATGAAGCGCAAGGCCCCCGGGTTCGCGCTGCGCGGCGAGCCGGGCGTGGAGCGCTCCCTGGTCCTCGAGCTCAAGACGGTGGCCGACGCGGGGCTGGTCGGATTCCCCAACGCCGGCAAGTCCTCGCTGATCGGGGCGTTGTCCGCGGCTAAGCCGAAGGTCGGCGACTATCCGTTCACCACGCTGACCCCGCACCTGGGCGTGGTGGAGGCGGGCGATATCCAGTTCGTGGCGGCGGACGTGCCCGGCCTCATCCCCGGGGCCAGCGAGGGCAAGGGCCTGGGCCTGGACTTCCTGCGGCACGTGGAGCGCTGCTCGGTGCTGGTGCACGTGCTGGACTGCACGGCACCGGAGACCAGCGGGGACCCCAGCCGGGATCCGGTCGCCGACTTCGATGTGATCGAGACCGAACTCGCCGCGTACGGCGACGTGACCGGCGCGGACCTGCGGGACCGGCCACGGATCGTGGTGCTGAACAAGATCGACGTGCCTGCCGCACGGGCGGTAGCCGAGAAGGCCGGGCCGGAACTGGCCGCCCGCGGGCTCACCGTGTGCCAGGTGTCCGCGGCCACCCGGGAAGGGGTACGCGAACTGGCGTTCGCGCTGGCCGCGGTGGTAGCCGAGGTCCGCGCGGCGGCCCCGGTGGAGGAACCGACCCGCCGGGTGATCCGGCCCCAGCCCGCCGCAGGGCCGGAGTTCGTGATCGAGCCGGCCGGGGAGAACACGTTCCTGGTCCGGGGGGACAAGCCGTGGCGCTGGGTCCAGCAGACCGACTTCGCCAACGAGGAGGCCGTCGGCTACCTCGCTGACCGCCTGGCCAAGCTCGGGGTGGAGGAAGCCCTGGCCGAGGCGGGCGCGGAAGACGGCGCCGAGGTGATGATCGGTAACGGGGACGAGGCCGTGGTATTCGACTGGGACCCCGACATCCCGGCCGGCCAGGGCGGCCGCGGCCCGCGCGGCACCGACCGCCGCCTCGCCCCGTGAACGACATCGTGATCATGGGTTTGGTGTTGTTATAGCAACACCAAACCCATGATCACGAACGCTCAGCCCGTCGGGCGCGGTGCTAGTGAGGTTCAGGTGAGCAGTGTGGCTGGAGGGGCGGCGGAAGGCGATTCCGTGCTGGGGGAGTGGCCGGGGATCGCGGCGGCCAGCCCGGTGGTGGTCAAGGTGGGCTCCTCGTCGCTGACCACCGCGCGGGGCGGGATCGACGAGGGGCGGATCGTGGCCCTGGCCGGCGCGCTCGCCGCCTGCGCGCAGGGCGGCCGCCACGTGGTCCTGGTCTCCTCGGGCGCCATCGCGGCCGGGCTGGCCCCGCTCGGGCTGCCCCGCCGCCCCCGTGACCTGGCCACCCAGCAAGCCGCGGCGAGCGTGGGGCAGGGCCTGCTGATCGCCCGCTACACGGCGGCCTTCGGCCGGCACGGGGTCCGCACCGGCCAGGTGCTGCTGAGCGCCGACGACCTGATGCGCCGGGCGCACTACCGCAACGCCCAGCGCACCCTGAGCAGGCTGCTCGAGCTGGGGATCCTGCCGATCGTCAACGAGAACGACACGGTGGCCACGGACGAGATCCGGTTCGGCGACAACGACCGGCTCGCCGCGCTCGTCGCGCACGTGGTCCGGGCCGGGGCGCTGATCCTTCTGTCCGACGTGGACGCCCTGTACGACGCGGACCCGCGGCAGCCCGGCGCCCAGCGGATCACCCAGGTCCAGAGCCGCGCCGACCTCGACGGGATCACGCTGGGACGGGCGGGCGCCCTGACGGCCGGCCTGGGCGCGGTCGGCACCGGCGGGATGGTGACCAAGGTGGACGCGGCCATGATCGCGACCGAAGCGGGCATCCCGACCGTGGTGGCCAGCGCGGCCGCGGCCCGGGAGGTGCTGGCCGGCCAGCCGCTGGGGACGTACTTCGCTCCCGGCGGCCGGCGGCCGCCCCGGGCCCGGCAGCTGTGGCTGGCCCACGCGGCCGCCAGCCACGGCCGGCTGCTGCTGGACGAGGGGGCCGCGAAGGCGATCGAGGGCGGCCGGGCCTCCCTGCTGCCCGCCGGGATCACCGGCGTGGAGGGCGGATTCGACGCGGGTGACCCCGTGGACCTGTGCGGGCCGGACGGCCGGGTGATCGCCCGGGGCCTGGTCAACTACGACGCGTCTGAGATCCCGGCCATGATGGGCCGGTCCACCCACGAACTCGCCGCCCAGCGGGGCCCCGAGTACGAGCGCGAGATCGTGCACCGGGACGACCTCGTCCTGCTCAGGACCCCGCGCTGAGTTTCGGCCAGTGAGCCAGCCAGCCAGTGAGCCAGCCAGCCAGTGAGCCAGCCAGCCAGGGAGCCAGCGAGCCAGCCAGCCAGGGAGCCAGCCAGCCAGGGAGCCAGCGAGCCAGCGAGCCAGCCAGCCATTCAGTTGCCGTCGCCGCTGCCGCCGCCGCCCCGCTGACCGAAGATGTTCCCGAACAGCGACTGGCCGGTGCCGACGGCGGTCTCCGCGACCCCCTTGACCAGCCCGATGAACGGGTCCTCGGACCGGCTCCAGGAGTCCTGGTAGGACCGGGCCGCGGACTTGAACTCCTCCTGCACCGAGGCGTTGCCGTCGTCCTCGCGGCGCGGGTAGTTGCCGGCCAGGATCGCCTCGTACTCGCCCTCGGCCACCCAGTGGTCCAGCTCCGCGAACCGCACCACCGCGAACGGGTGGGTGGTGCCGAGCATCTGGAGCATCTTGAGGAAGCCTTCCCGTACGTCCGGGACGGCGTCATACTCGTGGGCCTGCCTGAGGAACTCGTCGGGGCTGAGCTCGGAGATCCGCGCGCCGCCGGCGATCTTCATCAGGGCCCGGCGCGCCGCCCCCGGGTCCTGGCTGGCCAGCACGCCGGCCCGGTCACAGGACAGCTCGGACTTGCGGTACCACTCCTCCAGCCCGGAGATGATCACCTTCAGGCCGATGTAGCCGATGGCGAACCAGGCTAGCCGGGCAGCCAGCGAGGTGAGGATGTACAGCATGGTCCGGTACACGGCGTGGCCGGACAGTACGTGGCCGAGCTCATGCCCGATCACCCACCGGTGCTCCTCGGCGTCCAGCAGGTTGACCAGGCCGGTCGTGATGACGATGAACGGCTTGTCGGAGCCCAGGGCCATCGCATTCGGCAGCGGGTCCTGGGTGATGAAGAGCTCGGGGACCTCGGGCAGGTCCAGAATGGCGGCGCCGTCGAGCAGCAGCTGGTACAGGTGCGGGTACTGCTCGTTCGAGGCCCGCACCGAGCTCGCCAGGAACATCAGGCGCAGGTTCCGGTCGCTGAACAGCGAGGCCAGACGCTTGAGGAGCGCGTCGAAGCCGGTGAGTTTACGCAGCGCTACCAGCGCCGTCCGGTCAGCGGGGTGCTCGTAGGCACGGGAGCTGATCCCGGGAAGACGGACGCGGGCACGATCCGGCACAGTGGTCATGCCTGCCATGCTAGGCCGTGTCCGGGACCCCGCCGGCCTAGCTCCACCAATTGGGCGGCGGCCGCGGCTGGTGCCCTGATTAGCCGGTTTCCTCCTGTACCAGGGCCCGGGCCTGGCTCTGATCAGGGGAAACGGCCGCGACCGGCTGGCGGCTCAGCGGCCAGAACGCGGCGGCCAGCGCCGCCAGCAGCAGGCCGGAACTGGGATCGGTGCCCTGCCCGGTCAGCAGCCCGCCGAAGTTCTCGCCGAGCACCCAGATGGCCAGGCCCGCGATCGCGCTGAGCACCAGCGCGGCCCGCGCGGTGACCGGCCAGAACACGCCAAAACCCGCCGCAACGAAGACCACCGCGAGGCCGATGCTGATCGCCAGGCCATGCGGGCCGGCGGTGCTGGCCACGCCGCGGTCCATGGCCGCGACCCACTCCGGTTCCCCGGACGCCAGGCCCGTGAGCGTGTCCCGCAGCGCGCCGGGTGCCCGGCAGGCGGGCTGCAGGACGAGGTAGGCGAAACTGCCCCAGAGCACCAGCCACGCGGCCCGCGACCCGGTCAGGCCCAGCGGGCTGCCCGCCGCCACGGGCTGGCCGGGCTGCCGCACAGCCGCCGCGTTCCGGGCCGGGACGGGCCAGGCCACCACGGCCAGCAGCGCGTAGAGGATCACTGCCCCGGGGGCACCGGTGAGCGGGCTGGCGGAGCCACTGAGCACTCCGCCCAGCCCTTCGCCGAACCACCACACCGCCAGCGCCCAGGCGATGCTGGCCGCCAGTGCCGCCCGCACCGAGGGCCGCCAGAGCAGGCCCAGGCCGAGCAGCAGCTGCGTGACGGCGAACGCGGTGTTCCAGGCGGCCGGGGCGTGCAGGACCAGCCGGGTGAACGCCAGGGCCGGCCCGGTGACCCCGGACGGGCTGCCCATGTAGGCGGGCATCAGGATCTGGTTCGCGAAGCCCCGGCCGAACATGAACGGCTGGAGCTGCAGCGCGCCGTCCGCTAGCCACGCGATGCCGAGGACGATCTGGAGGCCGCGCCGCAATCCGGTGGATTCCAGGTCGGCGGCCCAGGCGCGGAGGCCGGGGGTGGCGCCGTCCCGGCGGACCAGGGTCTGCTGGGACGAGGCGGGCAGGAACATCGTGGCGAAGGCCAGGGCCGATCCGGCGGCGGTGACCCACAGGCCGGGACCGCTGCGCGCGGCCACCATCGAGTCGGTGCTCAGCGACCGCATGCTGGCCGCGAGCTGCAGGAGCAGGAATCCGGAGAACCCGGTGGCCAGGAAGCCGGCCAGGCCGATCAGCCAGCGCGACACCCGGCCGCCGCGCACGGCGTGGGCCAGCCCGGCGAGGGCGATGACCACCCCCGCGGCGGCGAGGATCCGCCCGTTGCTGCCGCGGACGCCGGGAATGGCGATCAGGCCGGCGAACGTGAAGACCCAGGGCAGGAACGCCCCGGTGATCATGATGGCCCCGGCGCCCAGGCCGCCGAGCCCGACGGCCCCGCGCCAGCTGCGCAGTACCCCCCAGCTGCGCAGCACGCGGTCGCGGGTGGCCGTGGTCCGGGCCTGCGGCCGGACGGCGTCCATGGGCTGGTTAGCCATGTGTGGCACCTCTCGTGCGGACGGGTGGACGGGCAGCCGGGCCGGCCGGTCCGGCCGGTCCGGCGGCGGGTGGCGCTGGCCGCACCCAGGTCGGGTGCGGCCAGCGCCGCTAGCGGAGTTACTTGAGCACGGCGAAGTACAGGAACAGGTTGCTGGGGATGTTCCCGGTCACCTTGACGGAGTCAGTCCGCTGCAGGCGCTGCAGCTCGCGCGAGCTCTTGTGGCGGATGAGCTGGTTCCAGGCCCACAGGCTCTTGACCCCGACGATGTCCACGTTCCACCACTCCGACTGGTGGCCGTTCGCGGTGGCCACGATGTGGCTGTGCGCCGGGAGAAGCACGTTCCCCGCGCCGCTGCCGAGCACCGCCGACAGGTCGATGTAACGGGGGTGGTCGATGCAGTTGCCGGTCTGGCACTGCAGGGTCCGCTTCGGCGGGGTGAAGCCGAGCGGCACGATCACGTACAGCGGGTCGAAGGCGTCGGCCGGGGTCTGCGTGTAGTTGGTCCCGCCCTCGCACTTGGAGAAGGCCTGGCTGGCCGGCGGCTGCTTACACCTGAAGTTCTTGCTGTAGTAGAAGTGGACGGTGTGACCGTTGTAGAAGCCCTTGGTGAACCCCCGGTTATGCGCAGACGAGCTCGCCATGGCCATCCCCGACATGCTCGACGCGGACGACGAGGTAGCGGCGAAGGCCGTCCCGGACGCCAGGGCCAGGCCCGCGGCCAGCAGGCCGGCCAGGCCGATCCCGGCTTTCCGGGTGCCCAGCATTCTGAGCCGTTTCGTACCGATCATGGAGCTTCCTCCAGGGAAGTCTGGACACACCCCCGTGGTGAGTCCGTTGATGGATGTTCGGGACCCTCCCGGTCAGGGGATTGGTCCCGCCAATTCAAAACGTAGTCAAAAACTAACTGTGAGTAGCGCTCATCGGCGTCAAGCGCGGCTTAGTCGTGAAGTGCGGCTTATGGAAAGCTGGTGGTGCCGCTGCACTCCACTGCACTCCGGGCCTGACGAAAGAACCGTTCAGGAGAAGGACAATGATGTTCGAGCCTGACGCCGAGTCCATGCCTGCCGAGCAGCGCGCTGTGCTCCAGGAGCAACGGCTCCGGGCCCTGGCGGACCGCCTGCTCACCCTCGACGGGGTTCAGGCGGAACGACTCCGGTCCGCCGGCGTCTCCGCTGGCCGCGATCTCGGTCTGCGTGACCTGCCCCGGCTTCCGATGACCGAGAAGAAGGATTTGTGGGACGCGTACCCGTTGGGGATGCTCGGGGTGGACCGCAGCGAGGTGGTCGCGTTCCATGGCTCAAGTGGCACGGGCGGGCGTCCCACACTGGTCGGCTATACCCGGGCTGACCTGCGGCTCTGGGCCCGGATGTGCGCCCGGGCGCTGGCCGCCGCCGGGGCGGCCCCGGGCAGCGTGGTCCACAACGCCTACGGGTACGGGCTGTTCACCGGCGGGCTGGGCATTCACCAGGGCGCGATCGAGCTGGGCGCCGCGGTGGTGCCCGCGTCGGGCGGGATGACGGCGCGGCAGGTCACGCTCATCCGGGACCTGCGGCCCGACATCCTGACCTGCACGCCCTCGTACGCGATCCGGCTGGGTGAGGCGCTGGCCGGGGCGGGGCTGCGGCCGGGACGCGGGCTGGCCCTGCGGGCCGGGCTGTTCGGGGCCGAGCCCTGGTCCACGCAACTGCGGGCCCGGATCGAGGAACTGCTGGGGCTGCGGGCACTGGACATCTACGGGCTGTCCGAGGTGATCGGGCCCGGCGTGGCGGCCGAGTGCGCCGAGACCGCCGACGGGCTGCACGTCAACGAGGACCACTTCCTGGTCGAGGCGGTGGACCCGGTGACGGCCGAGCCGGTGCCCGACGGGACCGCGGGGGAGCTGGTGTTCTCCAGCCTCAGCCGCGAAGCCGCGCCGCTGCTGCGTTACCGGACCGGCGACATCGCCGCGCTGCGCCGGGGCACCTGCGCCTGCGGCCGCACCCTGGTGAAGATGAGCCAGGTCACCGGGCGGCGGGACGACATGCTGGTCATCCGCGGGGTGAACCTCTACCCCAGCGAGGTGGAGCGGGTGCTGCTCGAAGACACCTCTCTTAGCCCTGACTACCTGCTCGTGGTGGACGAGCGGGCGGCGCAGCACGATCTCGTGGCGCTGTGCGAGCCCCGGCTGGACGGCGCGGGGCCGGCTGAGACCGACCTCGAGGGCAAGCTGCGGAATGTGCTGGGCGTGCGGGTCTCGGTCAGGCTGCTGCCCGAGGGGACCGTGCCACGCCCGGAGCTGGGCAAGGCGGTGCGGGTGGTCCGGTGGGCCGGGGGAGAGCCGCCGGTCCCGGGGCTGCGCTGACGGGAGGATCGGGGTGCGCCAGGGCGCCGGTTAGAGTCACGTCATGAGGGATGGTGAGTCTGACGTGCCCGGTTTGCGTAGTTCTGCGCAGGCCCATGATTCCGCCCGGCCGGGTGAACCCGGCCGGGACCGGCCCCGGCGGCTGGGGGTGATGGGCGGCACCTTCGACCCGATCCACCACGGTCACCTGGTCGCCGCGAGCGAGGTGGGCCACGTGTTCGAGCTCGACGAGGTCGTGTTCGTGCCCACCGGCCAGCCCTGGCAGAAGGACCACCGGAGGGTCTCGTCGTCCGAGGACCGCTACCTGATGACGGTGATCGCTACCGCGTCGAACCCGCGGTTCTCGGTCAGCCGGGTGGACATCGACCGGCCCGGGGCCACCTACACCATCGACACGCTGCGCGAGCTGCGGGCGATCCGCGGTGAGGACACGGAGTACTACTTCATTACCGGCGCGGACGCGCTGTCCCGGATGATGTCCTGGCAGGACGCGGCGGACCTGTTCAAGCTGGCCCACTTCGTGGGCTGTACCCGTCCCGGGCATCACCTGTCCAGCGCCGGGCTGCCGAGTGACCAGGTCAGCCTCATCGAGATCCCGGCCCTGTCCATCTCGTCCACCGAGTGCCGGCAGCGGGTCGCGGCCAGCGAGCCGGTCTGGTACCTGGTCCCGGACGGCGTGGTGCAGTACATCGCCAAGCGCGGCCTGTACTGCGAGGGGGACGGGACCGCCTGCGGGCCCCAGGGAGGCGTCACTCCAGGCGGGTGATGACCGTTCCCCCGCGGCGGCGTCTCCTGAGGGCTCCGGGACCGGCCCGGATGGCCGCGCGACTGGGCCGCGGCCGGGCCGCACGACCGGGCCGCGCCGCGGGAGGAGACCCATGGGGAACCCAGGCGACCTGATCGGCGGCAGCGAAGGGGAGATGCGGATGGCCATGGTGCGGCAGTGAGCCCTGGGGTGCGGGGGCGTGTTTCGGCGCCGCGGGGCCCGGTTTGTGGTCGGTTGCGCACGGGCTGTGGGCCTGGCGTGCGGACTTTGTCGGCGGGCCGGGTTAGGGTGAATTGCCGCACTGTCCCGCGAGCCTGGGGCGTGCGGCTAGGGGGAAGGTCCCCGGCTGAGGAGGACGAATACCACACGTGACTGCCACCACCAGGGCCGTTGAGCTTGCGGAGATAGCCGCTGCGGCCGCGGCCGACAAGCTCGCCAGCGACATCATCGCCTACGACGTGAGTGAGCAGCTCGTCATCACCGACGTGTTTCTGCTCTGTTCCGCGGCCAACGACCGCCAGGTACGGGCGATCGTCGAGGCGATCGAGGAGAACCTGCGCAAGGCCGGGGCCCGCCCGGTGCGCCGGGAAGGCGAGCGGGAAGGCCGCTGGGTGCTGCTGGACTATCTGGACATTGTGGTCCATGTGCAGCACGCTGAGGAGCGCACGTTCTACGCTCTGGAACGGCTGTGGAAGGACTGTCCACAGATCCAGCTGCCCGAGACGGTATCGGTCGGCGGGACGCGGCCCGGCGGCCCATCCGCCGGCGACGCGCGCTGACCGGCGCGCTCAGCGGATCCACGGCCTGCCCGGCTGGCTGAGCTGGCCGGGTGCGCTGTTGGACGGCTGGGTCGGAGGCTGGCCGGACAGCCTGCTGGCGGCGGGCAGGACACCCTGGCTGGCGGCTGGTCGGACAGTCGGCCGGCGGCTGGCCGTGGCGACATACGGGGGCCCAGCGGGTCCGCCGCAGCGCCTGCCCGGCGGGAAGCCTGCCCGGGCATGGCGGACACGCGCGCAGGAGAGGGCGGAATGAGTTCTGAGTCAATACCGGGCCCGGACTCCCGGGTCCGGCTGGTGTTGTGGAGGCACGGGCAGACACCGTGGAACATCCAGGGCCGCTTCCAGGGCCAGACCGACATCCAGCTGGATGAGGTCGGCGTGGAGCAGGCCGAGCGGGCCGCGCGGCTACTCGCCGCGCTGCGGCCGGACATGATCATCTCTTCGGATCTGAGCCGCGCCCTGGCCACGGCCGCACCCCTGGCCCGGCTGACCGGGCTGACGGTGACCACGGACAAGGACTTGCGGGAACGCCACGGCGGGGTCTGGGAAGGCCTGACCGACGTGGAGATCCGGACCCGGTACCCGCAGGAGCATGCGCAGTGGTTCCCGCCCGAGGGCGAGCACTCGTCCACGGTCGCGGACCGGGCCGGGTCGGCCATGGAGCGGATCGCGGACAGCCTCCAGCCGGGCTCCCTCGCCGTCGTGGTCAGCCACGGCGCGGCAATCAGGCTGGGCGCCGCCCGGCTCCTCGGCCTCCCCGAAGGCCTCTGGGGCGTGATCGGCCCGTTGGCCAACTGTTCCTGGTCAGTCGTGTCCCGTCGGCACCGGCAGTGGCGGCTGGTTGAGCACAACGCGGGAACCCTGCCGGAGCCGGTGCTCAGCGACGACCGCTGACCTCCGGGGTTGGTGTCCACGATGTTCGGGGGTGTCCGCGGAACCGGTATGCTGGCTCCGGTCCGCGTGCCGGTCACGTGGACGATGCCGGGGCTATAGCTCAGTTGGTAGAGCGCTTGCATGGCATGCAAGAGGTCAGCGGTTCGAGCCCGCTTAGCTCCACTGGTTTTCCGAGTCTCTGTTCGAGCAAAAGTGACTAACCAAGTGACTAGGCTCCGGAGGCGGTTCCGAAGACGTCATCCATGATCGTTGCGCCGCCCCTGATGGCGGGCACGATTACGTGCCGGTAGACGGTCTCGGTGACGTGGGTGGACTTGTGGCCCACGGTGTCGGAGATGTCCTGGATCGGCACTCCGTTACTGCTCATGATGGACACGGCGGTGTGGCGGCCCTCGTGGGCGTGCCAGTGGCCGATGCCGGCCAGGCGGGTGGTCCGGCTGAATCGCCAGTTGAGCGCGTCGCGGGTGTACTGGGTGCCGTTCTCGTGGCAGAACACGAGGTTGTTGTCCTGCCAGGCCTCGCCCGCTACCAGTCGCTCCGCGGCCTGGCGCTTCTTGTGCGCTGCGAGGGCGTCTATGGCTCGCTTGGGGAGCATGAGCGAGCGCCGGGACTGGGGTGTCTTGGTGTCGCCTCCCTTCCTGGCCGACCGCCAGACGTGGATGATGCCCTGGTCCAGGTGAACGTGATCCCAGGTCAGGGCCCGGAGTTCACCGGGTCGCAGGCCGAGGGTGATGGCCAGGACGAACAGCGCCTCTAGCCGGCCGTCGCTTGCCTGGGTGCCGTCGAGGCCGAGTTGGTTCCGGCAGTGGTGGCAGGTTGTGTCGGCGAGGTCGGTGCTGATGTGCTGGATGGTGGCGTTCTTGCGGGGCTTGGTTCCGCAGGCGAGTTGGCCGGCTTCGGTGGCGGCGTGGGTGGCGGCCTGGCGGTAGTTGCCGATCTTGACGACGGTCACGTAACCGATCGGCGTGCCGGTGGCTGCGGTGAGCACGGTGGCGGCCTGCTGCTCGGTCATGGCGCGGGAGGGGCGGCCGGGCTGGCCTTCGGGCAGGTCCACGAGGTCAGCCACGTTCCGGCCGATCAGGTCGTGCCGTTGCGCGCGGCGGATGGATCGGCGGAGCGTGCTCTTGAGCCCGATCAGGGACCGCTTACTGAGCACCCGGCCACTGTCATTGAAGAACCGTTCGAGGTCGCCGGCGCTGAGATGCTTGAGCTTGGCCTTTCCGATCTTCGGATAGATCCATTTCTCGGCCTGCCCTCCGTACTGGGCAATCGTCTCGTCATCGATCGTGAGCGAATCGAGCCAGTCGCGGACGCACTGCTCGACGGTGTAGGTCGCGGGGGACCGGATCCCGGCCTTGATCTCGTCGTGTAACTTGTCGAGCTTGTTCTTGACCTGCGCTTTCGTCTTGCCGGTCACGGTGCGCCGGAGGCGTTTGCCGGTGGGGTCGTTACCTAGCGAGATCGTGCCGACGTAGCACTTGTTGGTGATGTCCCACGAGATGCCGTCGTCGCCACGGTCGCGGCGCTTCTTCTCGGCCTCAGCCATAGCGATCACTCTCCTTCCGTCAGCCGGGGTCGTCTTGTGCCTGGTCACAGGCCCTTTCCGGCGCAGGATGCACCACACCGCGATCCAGTGCAAGGCGCTCATGCGGCGGGGTCGTTCTCGAGGGCGGCGATGAACTCGGCCAGGTGGCGGTCGGTGATCCGGCGCGACTTGCCGATCTTGATGCTGTGGAGCTGGCCGGTCCGCAGCAGGTAGTACACCTTGTCCCGTCCGATGTGCAGCATGTCCGCGACTTGCTCGACTGTGTATGCCTGCATCGCTCACCTCCTCAGGTCGCTGCGGGCGTGGTGTCGTGGCTGGCTCCTCTCGGTCGCTGGTCACGGTGGGTGATCATCTACGTCTTCGTCTACGGGTTGGCTATGTGCCCTTACGTGCAGACGTGCGGGAGACGTAGACGTAGACAATCACCGCTCGTGACTGGTCACGAGGCGTCGGCGCTGGGTTCGGGCTGGCCGGTCTGGCGGAGGCGTTCAGCGGCGAGGGCAGCGAACGCAGGACTGAGTTCGATGCCCGCGAAGCGCCGGCCGAGGCTGAGCGCGGCCAGGCCGGTGGTGCCGGTGCCACAAAACGGATCGAGCACGAGTCCGCCGGGCTTGCATCCGGCCTGGATGCACCGGGTCGGGACATCGATCGGGAACGCGGCGAAGTGGGGGCCGGCGTAGGGGCGGGTGGGGATGGCCCACACGTCGCCGGGGTTGCGGCCGAGTGGGTGGACTGAGCGGCAGCGGCCGGAGCCGTAGCGCTGTGCCCCGATCACCTGCCTCGTGTCCGCGCTGTACTTCGGCGGACGAGAGTCTGCGGGGCGGCGTCCGCGTGCGGGCCGGCCGGGTGGCCGCGTGGTGTGCGGTACGCGGATGGGGTCGAGGTCGAACCAGTAGTGGCGGGACTTGACTAGCAGGAAGATCAATTCGTAGCGGCAGGACAGACGGTCGCGGACCGATTCGGGCATGGCGTTGGGCTTGTGCCAGATGATCGCGTTCCGCAAGATCCAGCCGTCGTCCTGGAGGGCGAGCGTCACCCGCCAGGGCAGGCCCAGCAGGTTCTTGGTGCCCATGCCCGGGGCATGCCGTCCGGCCAGGTTCGGGCCGAGGTAGGTGTGCCGGCCAGTCGGAGAACTGCCGCCGACTGAGTAGGAGTCGCCGAGGTTGAGCCAGCAGGTCCCGTCGTCGGCCAGCACACGGCGCGCCTCCCGGAAGGTGGCCTGCAGGGTAGCGACGTACCCGGCGGGGTCGGGCTCGTGGCCGTACTGGCCGACGACGCGGTAGTCCCGTTTGGCCCAGTAGGGCGGGCTGGTGACGATGCAGTCCGCCGACCCGGTGGCCATGGCGGTGAGGACGTCGCGGGCATCACCGATGTGCAGGGTCGCGTGGTGGTCGCTGAAGTAGATCAGTGGAGATCACCTTCTTCCTCCGGTCCCGGACCGGGCTCGTGGGTGATGGTGGCGCGCCAGCGTCCGCGGCTGACCTGTATCACCTGGCGACGGCGGGCCAGATCTTGCAACCGCTGGTAGATCCATGGGCGGCTCATGCCGATCTCGTCCATCAGGGCGGGCACGGTGACGCCCTCGTCCGGGGCGAGCGACAGGGCGGCCCACAGCATCACGTCTGGGGCACGCCCAGATTCGATCTGGGCAGGCCCGGGAGCGTCGCCGTGTTCGGTGTCGTGCCTGGTCGCCGGGCTGCCCGTGGGCGTTCCTGGGCATTCGTCCGCCGCGCGGCGGGAGATGTCATCCAGGACGGGCCCGGTGCCGGCGTACTGGGTGGCGGTGTCGGTGACGGCCTGGTCGGTCAGCAGGTAGGCGCGGGCGCGGCGTGGGGTGTCGTGCTCGGGTGCTGAGACGAGGAACTTGCCGGGGGCGTTGAGGGTGTGGGCGTGCCAGCCGGCGGACAGCATGCCCTGGCCGAGGATCAGGTTGACGTCTTTGCGTTCGCGGACGCGGAAGCAGATCCGCACGTCCATCTGCGAGCGCAGCGCGCCCTGGCCCATCGCCTTCTGTGTTGGCCGCTGCGTCGCGGCGATGAGGGTCACGGCGACGGCCCGGCCGCGCCGCGCGATCGAGTCCGCGTCCCTGGTGGCCTCCGGTGCGGTCTCGGCCAGTTCGGCGTACTCGTCCACGACGATGATCAGCGCGGGCATGCCGGGCGAGGGGTTCCAGACGCGCCGGCCGGTGGCGGCGAGGAACTCGGCGCGGGCTTCGAGGATGGCCACCGCCTCGGCCATGAGCGCGCGGGCTTCGGCGGGGGTGGTGGCCAGCCGGTCGATGCACGAGGCCCACGGGCCTAGCTCCATGCCGCGCTTGAGGTCGATGGCCCAGATCACCACGTCGGCGCAGGCGGCCAGGCTGCCCATGAGCACATTGAGGCCGCCGCTCTTGCCCGACCCCGACACGCC